>FOEZ01000045.1 GCA_900110595.1 Arthrobacter sp. OV608
CGCCAAAGGATCGGTTAATCGTGCTCATTCTTCTCCTCACAACACCCCTCACTTCTTCCGGTCTGCACCATCCGGTGACCACCGCTTCCTGGACCGCGGAGATCGAGCAGCCGAGCCACCGCATTGCCCCCCTCCATGAAGACCGCCCCATCGTCGCCACCTGGTCGAACGAAACCGCGCGGCCCTTCCTGACGATAGCCGCTGCGGGACGTTCTTGAATACGATACCATCGTACGTGTTGGATGCGATACCAGGAAGTGAGTTTGATCAAATCGATTGTCGCGGCATTTGTCGTTACGCCAGCTGAGTAGCCTCGCAGGTTGCCCGTCGACCCGAGCAGGCTGGTCAGAAGCCGTGACAAAACGAACAGCAAGGGACCTTGATTCTTGCTGATGAACCATGATCCTCTGATGAAAGTGAACGCACGTTCATCGCCGACGGTAGAACCTGCCACAGTCGAAAGCGACAGATGCCGCACCCTAGCGCATTGACACCCAGACACCCATCCTCCTCAGGCATCACGACAGTCCTCGCCCTCAGTGGCATCGTAGTTGCGCTGATGCAAACTTTGGTGATTCCACTCCTTCCGGACTTCACCGGAGCCCTGGGCATCACTGCAGACGACGCTTCCTGGCTGGTGACATCCACCCTGCTGGCCAGCGCCGTAGCAACTCCGATTGTCGGGCGTGCCGCGGATATGTACGGCAAACGCAAGATGATGGGGATATGCCTGGCCATCATGGTGTTAGGTTCAGTGTTGGCCGCCGTCGACGGTTCATTTGTGTGGCTGATCATCGGGCGGACTCTCCAAGGCTTCGCCACGGCCCTAATTCCTGTAGGCATAAGCATCATGCGCGATGAGCTGCCTAAGGAGAAAATGGGTACCGCAGTCGCTTTGATGAGCGCAACAATGGGAATCGGCAGCGCCCTGGGTCTGCCCCTAGCTGGGGTCCTGTATGAGAGTCTCGGTTGGGCGTCCATATTCTGGGTGACAGCCGGCGCCGGCACCTTGCTGTTCTTTGGCGTGGTCCTGATGGTCCCTGAGTCCAAGGTCCGCACCCCGGGCCGATTTGACTTTGCTGGCGCCTTGGTACTGTCCGCGGCGTTGACCGCCTTGTTGTTGGCTATATCAAAGGGCGGCTCCTGGGGCTGGGGCTCGGAGCCGGTTCTCCTGCTATTCGCCGCTGCCGCAATACTTTTTTCCGTTTGGATTCCGTGTGAACTCAAGGTCAGCAAGCCAATGGTGGACCTGCGGACGTCGCTTCGCCGCCCGGTGCTGATGACCAACGTGGCGTCTTTGCTCATCGCATTCGCCATGTTCGCCAACATGCTTCTCACCGCGCAGCAGCTGCAGCTGCCAGCCTCCACCGGCTACGGTTTCGAGTTGAGCGTAGTCAGCGCCGGCTTGTGCATGGTCCCGTCGGGGATTGCAATGGTGTTGTTCGCACCTGTTTCGGGGCGGATCATTCGGGTCTTCGGCGGGAAGACTGCGCTGATGTCCGGGGCAGTCGTCATGATTGTGGGCTATGTTGGCCGCGTCTTTTTGTACGATTCCATAGCCTGGGTGATCATCGGTTCAACGGTGGTGGGTGTGGGCACGGCTATCGCCTTTGCTTCCATGCCAACTCTGATCATGGCTGCCGTGCCCATCACAGAAACTGCCTCCGCGAACGGGTTGAACAGCCTGGTCCGATCTGTCGGTACCTCGACGTCCAGCGCTACATTGGCCGCCGTTCTCACCTCTGTGACCATGTCGATTGGAGCTGAACGCTTCCCCGCTTTCGATGCGTTCAAGGACATGTTTTGGATGGCAGCCCTTGCCTCCGCAGCCTCTATGCTGGCGGCGGTCTTCATCCCACACGCTGCTGCCACCCAGGGGGCTTCCGTCCCTGTTGGTGCTGCTGGCGAGCTCGTTGCCCGAGGACGTGTCCTGGCCCCCGACAGGACGCCCCTTACCCCAGCCGTAGTTACGGTTCTCCACCCTGGCGGGGAGCCGGTGGACTGGAGCCGCGTGGATGCAGAGGGAAACTATTCCGTGGCCCTACCTGGCCCTGGAAAATACCTCATGGTTGCCAACACGGCCGGTTGGACGCCGATGGCCGAGGTATTCGAATTCGACGGACGCACCCCGGAGCACAACTTCCAGCTCCGGAACCGGCTGATGATCAGCGGCACGGCCAGCGCGGGCGGTCACGAGATCGCCGGAGCGGTCGTGACCCTGCTTGAGGCCGGCGGTGGCTATGTGGCCACCAGCCAGACTGACGAAGACGGCAGGTACGCCTTTCCGCTTCCGCCCGCGGGCCGCTACCTCTTGACCATGCTCCAACCGGAGACGGAGCAGGCGATGGCGCAAAAGCTCGCGGTGGACAACCGATCGGTCACCCTGGACTTCACCGCGCCCGCTGTGGAGCAACGCTCGGAAGACTCAGTGGAAGCTTGAGAGGCCCGAGCCGCGGGGTGTGAATACGATGCCACAAATGCTTGACTATGTCACCCATGTTTGATCGAATTCCGTTATGCGAACAGATGAGACAACCGCTAAGGGCTTCACAACAGAGGTAGCCAGTGAAGTTGCCGCAATCCGCTACTCAGACCTACCACCGCACGCCATCACGAGAGCGCGCCATGTATTACTCGATTGGTTGGGAGCCGTAATAGCAGGCTCCGTTGAACCGGCCGGGCGTATAGCGCAAGCGATTGCGTCTGAAACCGACTCGCGCCCGGTCGCGAGCATTATTGGAACGAACCTGCGCAGCTCACCACGCGAGGCGGCGATGGCCAATGCGATCGCTGCACATGCGCTGGACTTTGATGACTCGAGCCTTTGGACTGACGGCCACCCGTCAGCGGCGGTGGTCTCGGCAGCGGTCGCACTGGGCGAGACACTGCAATCATCAACCGGACAGGTCGTGGCAGCAATCGTCGCGGGCTTGCAAGGACAGGCCCGCATCGCTCTTGCAACCGGCCCATCCGCTTATGAAGGCGGCTTTCACGGCACGGGGATCTACGGCACGTTTGGCGCTGCGGGCGCCTGCTCTCATCTCCTAGATCTCGGTCTTCATGGTTTTGAGCAGGCCTATACTCTCGCGGCCACTCAAGCAGCCGGCCTTAGGCGCACCTTTGGGACCATGGGGAAACATCTGAATGCCGCGAAAGCAGCGTCAAACGGCATGCTCGCTGCGCAGCTGGCATCGAAGGGATTCACCGCACCAACGGACGGAATTGAGGGACGTCAAGGGTTCATCTGGACCCACAGCACCACCTTCGACCCGGCTCGCCCACAGCAGACCATGGGAAACCGTTTGGCCATCGAGTCAATCCTCTTCAAGCGGCACGCCAGCTGTCACGGTACTCACTCGTCCATCAATGGGGTTGTGAAGCTGCGCGCACAACATGAGTTTGCCGAGGCCGAAATTGCCGGGGTTCGGTTGTTCGTACCGGAGAAGGTGACTGATATCTGCTGCATCAGCGATCCTGTATCGGGATTAGAGGGCAAGTTCAGTGTGCGGCATGCCGCTAGTGTTGCACTCGCGGGTCTGGACACCGGTCCGGCTGGATTTTCAGACGAAAGCGTGCACGACGCGCGATTGGTCGCCCTGCGCGAGCTAGTCACCGTATGTCCGGAGGCTGATAGGCCGATGACCGCCCCGACCCGAGTCCAGATCACCCTTCTGAACGGGGATGTCCTAGAGGCCGAAGTTGATGTTTTTGAGCCCACACCCAGTGCAGGACTGCCTGCTGAGTGGAAGGCCCTGGAGAGCAAATTCATTTCGCTCTCAAGTCCCGTAATTGGCATGCCAGCGGCACGGGATCTGGTGGATCGCATTGAACGCCTCGATCCAGACTGCACGATCGGTCAATTGTTCAACCTTTCGTAGAGAGGTCGAGTTCTGGACCGGGTCTTCACGGACAAAGTCTCGGGTCGGGACACAACCAGGCCGCGCAACTCTCGGAGCTGCTGCGATTCGCCAGGGATGGGGCCCCCGCCCACGGCGACGGATACATCCGATGCTTCCACCCCCACTCCGTACGGGTAGAAGTGAGAAACCGGGAGGAGATGGTCAATCCCGACATCGATGTGCCCGAACTCGAGGTCCGCAACCTCATCGCGACCTACGGCCGCGGAACCCGCGAGATCGTCGCGGTCGACGACATCAGTTTCAGCATCGGCAAAGCCGAATGCGTCGCGATCGTCGGGGAATCAGGCAGCGGAAAATCCACCACAGGCCGATGCATCGCAGGTCTACACCTGCCCTCAAATGGGGAGATAATCTTCCGCGGGGCGCCGCTACCGAAGCAGGCGAGAGACCGCACCCGTGAACAACTCCAGCAAGTGCAGATCGTCTTCCAGAACCCCGACCTCTCACTCAACCCCTCACACACCATCCGATCCATCGTCGGACGCCCCCTGGAAATGCTCGGCGGAACACGGGCCACAACCGGCGAACTCACCGAACTACTGGAGCGGGTGCAGCTCTCGGCCCGCGTGCTCGGAAAATACCCCAGCGAACTCTCCGGTGGAGAAAAACAGCGCGTCGCAATCGCACGGGCCCTCGCCGCCCGCCCCAGCATCATCATCTGCGACGAGGTCACCTCAGCACTCGACGTCTTCGTGCAAGCCACCATCGTCAACCTCCTCGACGACCTGCGCCAGAGCGGCGTCTCGCTCCTGTTCATCACCCACAACCTCGGAGTCGTGCGCAGCCTTGCCAACCGCGCAGTTGTCATGAAAGACGGACACATCATTGAACAGGGCAACACGGCAACGATCTTCGAAAAAGCCCAACACCCTTACACCCAAGCTCTCTACAACGCCGTCCCTGAAATCGATTGACCGCATGAAAACCGGGTGCCAACCCGGCCAACAGCAGCCAAGCAGCAACATGGATACGGCGATCTAATGCGCAGGTCGCTTCGAGGTAGGTGAGCGGGAGCGCGTTCCATTGAGGACGACGCATTTTGGCGCACCCCCTGAGTGCCTATCCGCAGGGACCGATCGTTGAACTTCGCGGCAACGGCTCTTCGTGGTCCGATACAGCTCCTAGAGAGCTGAGCACCAGACCCCCTCCGGCTGAATCCCCGATTGCGAAATACGATCGCGGTCCACCTATTGGATTGCCGTTGTCACAAAAGACATTGCATCCGTCGTCGAGGGCCACGGGACGTGGGTCTCCCGAGCGAGGCGATACTCCGGCACAAAGACTGGTGCATTGATGGTCCTTGACGCCTCGGTCGCGTACGCTCGGTAACCCGGGCACAGTACGCTCAATGCGTGCGTAGGTCGTGCGCTGACCGGTGCATCACCGCGGTATGACTTTCTTGCCCTGTCTTTGATGATCCGGGGTGTTGCCGCCGGATTCGAAGGCACGCTTTGACTGCTGATAGGGACACGGCCGGCTCCTTCCTATGGGGCCGGGTCACTTTTGTAACGTGGGTGCCAGCATCGGGCGTCGTGACTGCGGCCATGAGTGGTGCAAAGGAGCGCCGGATAGACGAACGATAGGAGGTTTTCTGCAGACTTGATGTCGGCAAATCCGAGCACCAAAACGCGACATTGAACGCAGGCGGCGGAAGAGTCTTCGGCAGGCCCCTGCCTCAGGATGAGGCGCGGCTGCGCGAGCTGTTCACCGGGCTGGAACAGCACGGCCGCGTACTCGTGATCGTCGACCAGCCCAACACCAACGGCGCTCTTCCGATAGCCGTGGCCAGGGACTGCGGCTGCACTGTTGCCTACCTGCCCAGCCTGGCGATGCGTAAAGCCGCTGACCTGTATCCGGGAAAGTCCAAGACGGACGCGCGGGATGCGTTCATCATCGCCGAGACTGCACGTGCGGAGCCGCACACGCTGGGGGCCGTCGACCGGGACAGCGAGGTGCTCGCGGCACTAAAGGTGCTCTCCGGATTCGACGCGGACCTGACCCATGAGTGCACCAGGTCGATCAACCGGCTGCGGTCGCTGTTGCTGCAGATTTTCCCCGCCCTGGAGCGAGTCTTCCCGGGGAAAGTGCTGACACGGTCCCTGGTCCCGGAGCTGTTCATCAAATACGCCGGACCGACCGGCCTGCGGGCCGCGGGGCGATCCAACGTGTTGCGCTGGGCCAGGAACCACAACCGCAAGGACCCGGTGAACCTGGTTGACGCCATCTTCACGGCACTGGTTGAGCAGACGATCACCGTGATCGGCACCGAAGCCGCAGCGGCGATACTCCTGACCATCGGCGATGCCGGCACCTTCACCTCTCCCGGGCACCTCGCCGCCTACGCAGGCATCGCCCCTGTCACACGACGCTCCGGCACCTCGATACGCGGTGAATTCTCCGCACAATCAGGGAACAAACAACTCAAGAACGCCCTGTTCAGATACCCTGATCGCCAGGTGCCGGCACCCAGCGTCGAATGCCTACTACCAAAAGAAACGGGCACAGGGGAAGAAGCATAAGCCGCAATCATCCGCCTGGCCCGCCGGTGCTGCGACGTCATCTACTCAATGCTCAGACGCGGCACCTTATACGAGGACACATACTCGTCGACGGGTTACCGCGGATGAGGATGTCGTCGTCCTGCACCTGGGTAATGTCGGTTCACCGGTCATCGGTTGTTGATGCGATCGGCGCCTACCATTAGGGGATCACGGTTTAGACTGCCGTTGACTCGGTGATGATTTCGGGAACAGAGGGCTTGCGGTATGTTTTGCCGTGCTTTGCGAGTTCTGCTTCGAAGGCGGGGATCGTGTCAGTGCGGAAAAGCTCAAGGTCGGTAACGTAGTCGAACAGGT
>FOEZ01000053.1 GCA_900110595.1 Arthrobacter sp. OV608
CATGAAGACCTCTTAGTCGTTGGCTGTGTGTGGTAACCACCAACCTAAGAGGTCTTCACCTATTCACGATGTAACCAACGTCCTGACTTAGTACACCTAGCCCCCGGCGTTATGACGTTCACGGCAGTTGCAGACTGTTCCGTTCATTGTCTATGCGGCCTTAGAGCGTATCCCGGCAAATTTTTAGGCCGTTTTCATTCAGGGTTTTCCATCAGCGACCCGAATCCTTCGATATCCGCCATTTGATCTGGAATTCTTGCAGGGCCTAGCGAAGTTCAGGACGGGGCCCTCGAGAAGGCAGGATCAGTTGACGCCCTTCGTGAGCATGCGTTGCTTGAGGGCTTTCACGGTATTCGGGCTGATGCCGAGGCCATCAATGACGTAGTTCTCCATAGTGCCGTATTTGGCCTTTACTTCGTCGAGACCGGCCTGGAGGTATGAGGGGTGCACCAGATGGATCTGGGCGGTTACCTCGCGCTCAGTTGCCGGGAAACTGGCGAGCAGGGCTTGGACTTCTGGGCTGTTGTAGTAGTAATCGTTGGAGAGCAGATAGTCCTTCATGACGGTGTCAGGGTCCACACCGAGCAGGGTGAGGACAACAGCGGCGCCCCAGCCGGTGCGGTCCTTCCCGGCAGTGCAGTGCCAGAGCTGAGCGCCCTCGCTGGTCGCCAGGCCGTTGAGGAGGGCCGCAAAGGAGGCCTTGCCGGAAGCGCTGTTAACCATCTGTCGCTCTAAGTCCTCCATATACATCCGTGCCTCGGTAGGAGTAGTGGGGGCCTCCGGAAAAGTGAAGGAATCGGCAACCTTGAGGTTTTGGTACTGAACTCCTTCGGGGACCACATCCGGGACGTTCTTGATTTCGAACGGTTGGCGAAGGTCGTACACCTGGCCCAGCCCAAGGGATGCGACGACCGCTCGGTCGCTGGGGGACTCCGAGGTGGCAAGGGCGTTACTGCGGTACATGACTCCCATGCGGACCCACTGGCCGCTTCGAGTGCGGTAGCCTCCGACATCCCGGAGGTTTGAAACGCTTGCCAGGCCGAGCGCCCGGGGGGTGACGTCCAACGGTGCACCACCACGGGCGCTCAGGCGGAACCAAGGGCGGACGCCATTCTGGGCAGGGTTGCTGAAGGAGCCGATAGAGACGCTGTGGGCTACAGAGGACCAGGTAGTGCCGCCATCCGTGGAAAGGGAGACGTTCACCGGGATACCGGAATGAGTGGTCCAGTTGACGGTCCACCGGCCAGAGATGCTGGTGACTTCCGCCCCAGTGAAGGGGACTGTGTGCCAGAGGCCTGGATGCCTTGGACCGCGGCGGTAGTGGGCGTGACGACGGCATGTGCCGCCGGAGCGATCAGGGCGTGCGGGGTGAGGACAGCGGCCAACAAGGCAGCAACCGGGAGAGCCCGGCGCGGGGAGAAGTACACGGAAGACCTTACAGTGGGGAATTAGGAGACGGCGATTCGATCATCAATGAATGAAGTTATTGTTGGAATTGAAATAGCGGCTAAGTATCTAGCTATGTGATGCAGCCCACAAACTAGGAACCGTTGAAAGATGACACAGCTGCAGAGTTGGTATGCAGTGGCAGCCAGCTGCGCAATCTTTAGATGACATACACCCCTGTATCCGACTTTGATTCGTGAGGCCGAGGTTCTACCCGAATGCCGGAGTTCCACAGATTAGTGCCGCTGCGGAGGCACACGTGCACGGCGAAGTTGAACCTCGGGGGAAACTGTTACAGCAGTTGGGGAAGGCGTGTTCACACAAGCTCCTTCGCTAGGGAATCCAGGATGCTGGGAATGCGCATTCACATCGGACTTTGGCTAAAACGGAACGCAGTCAGAAAAAGGTGTGAATGCGTATTCAGCGAGGATAGGACTGCGCTTTGACCATGTCAACCTCCCTCTGCTGCCCGCAGGGGTCAACGAAGGCCAAGGAGCAGGAGCGGAGAGAACCCCGCATCGGCAGCTAAAAGAATCCCTTTTCGGCGTATCCCCCGTCCCCTAAAGAGCGATAATGGATATTCCGTCACTTTCGTCTGAATGGTCCCAGTGTGCCTGGTCCTGCTCCTGGATCTTCACCCAGGCGCCGCCTGCACGGATCATTTGTCCTCAGCAGTACACTTCTTGCGCAGGCCTCTTTCTGACACTCCGCCTGCTGCCGCCGGTCAAGACATGGATGCCTGCCTTTAACTGCATCGCGGCGGCAACGGGTCGAGAAGCGGTGTGCACAGGGGTCCTTCAGTGGAACACTTTGTTGATGGACGTCTCCGAGTAGTGGCCACGGGTCAGTACGCAAACGCGCGCCTGGCTTATGGAGCACAATGGCGAGACGCCGACGCCACCGGTCATCGCGGACAGCAGGGCGGTTACCGGCGCCGCTTCCTGGCCGGCTGTTGATTCAGTGGCCGGCAGCCAACCTCCTGACGAGGTAGTGGACTGGATCAAGGCGGTCGCCAGCGCCGAGCAGCCACGACCGGCTGATTAATGTACTTCGCTGCCTGAAAACACTACACCAAGTCTTATCATCAGAACTTTCTCCGACTTGGGCGCTCCACGCACTGCATACCATGTGCCTGCTCCATACACGGCTGGAAGCCGACCGGAACCCGCAACAGATGCGCGCTTCTTCGGCTAATGACCGCCGAGACGAGCTGGCATGGGCCGGTATACACGAGATGGGAATAGTGCCTGCAATGTTCACGCCTAGGAGGAATTTGGTGCTTCCAGGAAGCCTAAGCCCTGGCTCGTAAACCATGCGGAGGGGCCGCGACTGGGGACTGTCGACGTCGTACATCAAGGGCTCGTGCAGGACGGTCCAGCTGTTCCTGGAGCACGCCAACGAGTATCCGTCGACCTGGTCGGCGCATCACGTGGACGAATTCCTGGCGGACCGGCGCAGCTCGGAGAAGGGTCTGGCTGTCAACGCTGAGGGTCATTCAACGTGCGGGTTGAGGCCGAAATCGACGTACTCAAGCATCACCAGTTCACGCCGATGCAGCCCGTAGGCATAGGCGACCTTGAACGCCGTCGAGTCCCTCAGCTCCGGCAGCCAGCGCGTTGAACCCTAGGCGAACTCGGTGTCGACCAAGTCGTCGGGTCCATGTGAACGCCCGGCTGCATGCCGGCACGGCATCGTCAGTCGTATGCCGGGGAAATACGCATCGCTCACCCGCGAATGCGTCCGTGGCCTACTGGTCGAACACAACGCGCTGCCGCGCCGCGATGAACTCCAACGTCAAGCAGACACCGGCCGCGGAGTACTACGCGATACCGCAGAACGAAAAGCAGTGGACACCGACAGTCTGGGGAGGCCGCCCGATCAGCT
>FOEZ01000004.1 GCA_900110595.1 Arthrobacter sp. OV608
CCGTTGAAGTAAAACAAAAACGAACACAACCAGGCACCACGGGAAAACGCGGAAACCCGACTGCAAAATTTGAAACCAGCTGTAAAAACCAGACCCATCCACAGGGGCGGACCGATCCAGTCAATTCAACCAATTCATAAAACAATTGGTATCAACAAACTTGGCACACTATTGAGTTCTCAAACAACAGACACATTCGAATATTCCCCGAAACAATTCATTCAATGAATTGTTTCGTATTTCTTCGCTGCGATGTTTCAATCTTATTTCATTCATTTTCACTTTGCAAATCCGGTTGTTTTCCCGGAATTCACTCGGTGGAATGAATCCGCCCAGCAAAAAACGAAGCAATTTCTCCAATCCGCGCTTAGCGCGGCCAAGAATTGCTTCTTATTTGTTGGGGGTTTGCCGCCACTCGGCGGTGGCGACTCAGAAAACAATACACGCCCCTCCGCGGGCGTGCAAATCGCCTGCAGAGGAGCGTGCAATGTGGGCAGCTATGGGCTAGGGAACCAGTACTTCCACGGTGGCCAGGTTCTTCTTGCCCCTGCGCAGGAGCAGGTACTGGCCGTGCAGGAGTTCGGACTCGGAGATGACGGCTTCGGGGTCCAGCACCTTCTCGTTGTTCACGTAGGCCCCGCCTTCGCCAACGGTGCGGCGGGCAGCAGATTTGCTGTCCGAGAGCCCGGAGGCAACCAGCAGGTCAACGATTCCCAGGGCATCCACCTGCACAGTGGTGAAAGGGAGTTCCGAAGTAGCTGCCTGGAGCGTCTGCTTGTCCAGTGCGGACAGGTCACCATTCCCAAACAGCGCAGCCGATGCGGCGATGACCTTTTCGGTAGCCTCCACCCCATGGACCAGGGCCGTGACTTCGAAGGCAAGCTTCCGCTGGCCCTCACGCGCAAAGGGACGTTCAGCCACAGCCGCCGCAATATCTTCGATCTCGGCCCGGGTCAGGAACGTGAACACCTTAAGCCGGTCCACAACATCAGCATCTGCGGTGTTGAGCCAGAACTGGTAGAAGGCGTACGGGCTGCACATGCCGGCGTCGAGCCAGATGGCGTTACCCTCACTCTTTCCGAACTTGGTGCCGTCCGAGTTGGTGATCAAAGGCGTGCCCAGGGCGTGGACGCTCTTGCCCTCCACCTTGCGGATCAACTCGGTGCCGCTGGTCAGGTTGCCCCACTGGTCCGAACCGCCGGTCTGCAGCATGCATCCGTAGTCCCGGAAGAGCTGGAGGTAGTCCATGCCCTGCAGGATCTGGTAGCTGAACTCCGTGTAGCTGATGCCCTCGTCTGAATTCAGCCGCGAGGCCACGGCGTCCTTGCGCAGCATGGTCCCCACCCGGAAGTGCTTGCCCACCTCCCGCAGGAAGTCAATGGCGCTCAGCGGCGCGGTCCAATCCAGGTTATTGACCATGCGGACCGCATTGTCCCCATCAAAGCTGAGGAACCGGCTTACCTGTGCCTGAAGGTAGCCCACCCATTCGGCCACCGTGTCCTTGGTGTTCAGCGTGCGCTCGGCCGTGGGGCGGGGGTCGCCGATCAGGCCGGTGGAACCGCCCACGAGCCCGAGGGGTTTGTGGCCGGCCAGCTGAAGCCGCCGCATCACCAGCAGCTGCACCAGGTTGCCCAGGTGAAGGCTCGGCGCCGTGGGATCGAAGCCGCAATAGTACGTGACCGGGGCACCGGCGAGGAGCTTTTCCAGCTCTGCTTCGTCAGTGGAGACGTGGACCAGGCCACGCCACTTCAGTTCCTGCCAAACATTGGCAAAAGTGGGGTCGTTCTGTTGCGATTCGAGGCTGCTGATTTCTGGCACGCCTTCTAAGTTAGCAGTATTACCGGGCCCCGGCGCCTGAACAGAGGCACCGGCGCCTGGCCCGCCGTGCGGGACAAAAAGCCACGAGACAAAAGCGACGGGACAACAAACGAAGGGTCAGCGCTTGATGCCGGCCGGGACAGGCTCGGCAGCAATCAGCCGCAGCCGCTGCGTGGCGCGGGTCATGGCCACGTACAGGTCCCCCACTTTGCCATGCTCGTGGTTCAGCATCGTGGCAGGCTCAAGCACCACCACGCCATCGAACTCCAGGCCCTTGGCTTCACGGGGACTGATCACCACAATGTCCTGCTCGTAGCTGCCGGCACCGGTGCCGATGCGGCGCCCATATACGGCACGCAGAGCCGCAGTGGCCTCCGGCAGAAGGTGACCGTCGGCGATGACCGCCAGCAGGCCGCCGTCGAGCGCTTCCAGCTCCTCGGGCAGGACCTCCACCAGGCGGCTGACCACCTGGCCGGGCTCCACCTCATCGATGACGGGCGACCAGCGCCCTTCCCGCACGGCCTTGGGCGCGGACACCACAAGCCCCGCGGCGTTGGCCATGCGGACCGCCGCCTCGGCAATCTGGGAGGGGGTGCGGTAGTTGACCGTCAGCTCTTCCAGCTGCCAGCGGTCCCCGAACATCGGGGCAAGGGCGCCCTGCCATGAGTTGGCTCCGGCCACGGAACTGGTCTGCGCGATATCCCCCACAATGGTGAAGGACTTCAACGGGCAGCGGCGGACCAGCAGGCGCCACTGCATGGGCGAGAGCTCCTGCGCCTCGTCCACCACGATGTGGCCAAAAGCCCAGGTGCGGTCGCTGGTGGCGCGCTCGGCAGCCGTGAGGCGCGCTTCCTGTTCCTGGTTCTGCTCGGCCAGCTCCTCCGCGGACATCAGCGGGTCCACTCCCGCGGCCTCCATGTTGACCAGCGTCTGCTTGGCGTTGGCGAGGTCGCGGGCACGGTCGTGCTCCTGCTGCGCCAGGCCACGGCCGGCTGCCGGGTCCAGCTCACCCAGGAGCTCTGCGGCTTCATCAAGCAGCGGGACATCGGACTCGGTCCAGGGTGCATCGGCCGGGCGCAGCAGCAGGGCGCGCTCAGCGGGGCTCATGTCCGGAGTGCAGAACTCAAGGATCGCGGGCTTGCTGAAGAGCTCTGAAATCAGCTTTTCGGGCGTCATAGGCATCCAGCAGAGGTTGAGGGCAATGCGCACGTCGCGTGCGGTGCGGACGTCCTCGGCCAGGTATGAGCGGTCGGCGTTGTTGCCGATGTTGCCGGCTTCCACCAGGTCGGTCATCTGTTCTGTCAGTTCACGCAGCAGGATCTTGACGAACGTCACGCGGGCCTCGTTGTGCGGCTTGCCGGTGGAACGGGCACGTTCGCGGGCACGGCGGACTTGGCGCGGGGTCAGCACCAGCTTGCGGCCGTCCACCTCCAGAATCCGGTTTTCCGCGGGGATGCGCTGGCGGTTGGCGACGGCGTTGGCCACCACCGTGGCCATGTCCAGGCGGCCCTTGATGGCAGCGACGTCGGCGTCGGGTTCCGGGACAGCGTGGATGCCGGGCATCAGGCGCCCGAGGCTGGCCATCACCACGCCGGTCTCGCCGAGGGAGGGCAGCACCCTTTCGATGTACTTCATGAACGACGACGACGGGCCCACCAGCAGCACGCCGGCGGACTTCAGGCGGTCCCGGTGGGTGTACAGCAGATAGGCGGCACGGTGCAGCGCCACAGCGGT
Organism: Arthrobacter sp. OV608; assembly: GCA_900110595.1. Lineage (GTDB taxonomy): Bacteria > Actinomycetota > Actinomycetes > Actinomycetales > Micrococcaceae > Arthrobacter. Next base: position 3,553 of record FOEZ01000004.1, read on the forward strand.
CTTGCCCGTGCCGGGCCCGCCCTGGACCACCACGGCGCCCGAAATGGAGGACCGGATGATGCGGTCCTGTTCGGACTGGATGGTGCTCACGATGTCCGACATGCGGCCCGTGCGCTTGGAGTTCAGGGCCGCGAGCAGCGCACCTTCACCCTGCAGGGACTCGTCGTCGGACAGCATGTCGGCGTCAAGGACGTCATCTTCGATGGCTTTGACTTCGCGGCCCTGCAGGATCAGATGCCGGCGACGGCGGACGCCCTGCCGGTCGAAGGCCGTGGCCTGGTAGAAGTGCCCGGCTTCGGGCGCGCGCCAGTCCACCATGAGCCGCTGCAGGTCCTCGGTGGTGAGTCCGATGCGGCCGATGTACTGCGCCTCCCCGGAGTCCAGGTCCAGGCGGCCGAACACCAGCCGGTCATCCACCGCATCCAGCTGCGCCAGGCGGTCCTCATACAAAGCCGCGAAGGCGTCACGTTCGGAAACGTTCTGCATAGTGCCCACAGCCCCGGCCCGCCGGACCTGCGCCAACTGCTTGCGCTTTTCCTCGCGGAGCTCCTCCAGCCGGGCATACAGCCCGGCAACATAGTCCCGTTCGTGGGCCAAATCGGCGTCGAGCATTTAACGTTCCCCTATCGCAAAAGACAGACCGTCCATTCTACAACCATTTCCGTTAACGCAGGTGTTGCCTGGCCTGCCTGGGCTTCGCTGCCTTGTACTGGGAAACCGTGGGGTCGCCGGTGATCCAGAACCGCCAGGCGTAGTCCTCCGATCCGCCGGCACCGGACACCCCCACCCGGGGCCCGGAGCTCACATGCTCAACCGGGCGCTCCGGGAGCACCAGCCCGAACGGCGGCTCCAGGGCGTCCCTGCCGGTGTATGCCGTGGTCAGGCCCAGGGCCTTGGCCAGCCGCGCCGGCCCACTGGCGAGGTCGGCGGGACTTTTTGAGGTGGTCCGGCGGTGCCGCGCGAGCTCAACCCCTTCCACAATCTCCCCGGCGCGCAGCAGCAGTGCGGAGGCCACCCCCTCCGGGCCGCACACGATGTTCGTGCAGTGGTGCATCCCATACGTGAAGTAGACGTACAGGTGCCCGGCCGGGCCGAACATCGGGGCATTCCGGGGAGTGGGGCCGCGGTAGGTGTGCGAACCGGGATCCGGATGCAGTGAATCCTCCGGGCCAAGATAGGCCTCCACCTCGGTGAGGCGGACGGACACCCTGCCATCCCTCGACTCATGGGTCAGGACGGCACCCAGCAGCCTCGGGGCCAATTCGCGGGCGTCGCCGGACAGGAACTCCCGCAGCCCTTCCGGATCCGGCGAGGGGCTTGTGTTCATGGCCAGACTCTACCCAAATCAGCAGCGATACGCGGCGCAACGCAAAGAAGGAGCGCCACGGCCATGTCCGATTTCCGCTAGCTCCGGCTCCGCCGGGCTGGCAGGATGGAGGAATGGATTTCTGGCAGCGCTACCGGGCAATTGATGCCCGGGACACCCGGTTCGACGGGCAGTTCTTTACTGCCGTGCGGACCACGGGCATATATTGCCGCCCGTCGTGTCCGGCCAGGACGCCCAAGGCGGCGAACGTCACCTTCTACGAGACCTCCGCCGCAGCCCACGACGCCGGCTACCGGGCCTGCAAGCGCTGCCTCCCCGAGGCGGTTCCCGGCACCCCGGCGTGGAACGTCCGCCAGGACATTGCCGGCCGCGCCATGCGCCTGATTAACGACGGCGTGGTCAACCGCGACGGTGTAGATGGCCTGGCGACCAGGCTTGGCTATTCTTCCCGGCAGCTGAACCGCATCCTCAGCCAGGAATTCGGCGCCGGTCCCCTCTCGCTCGCCCGGGCCGGGCGGGCGCAGACGGCCCGCACCCTCCTGGTCTCCACGTCCATGAAGTTCGCCGACGTCGCCTTCGCTGCCGGCTTCAGCAGCGTCCGGCAGTTCAACGAAACCATGCTGGAGGTCTTCGACATGACCCCCACCGCCCTCCGCGCCGCCCGGCACGCCAAAGCCCACGGTGGCTCCACCGCCCTGACCCTCAGCCTTCCCTACCGCGAGCCATTCGACCCCGGCATTTTCACGTTCCTGGCTGTACGGGCCATCCCCGGAATCGAAGCAGGATCAGCTACCTCCTATGCGCGGACCCTGCGGCTGCCGCAGGGCGACGCACGCTTTCGAGTTGAGTACGACGCCGGCGCCCCTGGGCGGCCGCTGACCCTCACCATCGGCGCGGTGGACCTTCGCGACCTGCCGGCACTGCTCAGCCGGGTCCGGCGGCTGTTCGACCTGGACGCTGATCCGGTAGCGATCGACAGTGCTTTGGCAGGAGACACCCGGCTCTCACCCTCGGTAGCTGCTGCGCCGGGAGTCAGGATGCCCGGCGCCCTGGACCCAGCCGAAATGCTCGTCCGTGCAATGATCGGCCAGCAAATCACCGTCGCGGCAGCACGGACGGCACTTACCCAACTGGCCGCCGTCGGACGTTCCAGCCAAAGCCCCGGCGACGACCTCGAGCGGATGTTTCCCACTCCCGCCGAAATCGCAGCGGACGGCCACGCACTCCTGCGGGGACCCAGGAAACGCGCGGACTCCCTCCGGACGGCCGCCACCGCCCTCGCTGATGGCACCCTGGATTTCGGCTACGGCGACGACGTAGCCAGCCTGGGTGCGAAGCTGCTGCCCCTGCCCGGGGTGGGACCATGGACGGTGGGGTACCTTGCGATGCGGGTCCTCGGCGCCCCGGATATCTTCCTGGCCAACGACGCGGCGGTGCGGAACGGGGTCAAGGCGCTGGACCAAGGGGATGCATCAGTCGGCGGCCCCGGCGCCGTCAGCCCAGACTTCCGCGAGGTCAGTCCCTGGCGCTCGTACGCCACCATGCACTTGTGGCGGGCAGCGGCCCACGCCGCAGCCGTCCCCCGACGGGGCGGCACCACACAGTCTGCCGGTGCAGGTACCGGAACCGCAGAGAAAGCGACACGATGAAAGCCCAATTGCTCCAGATGGCCACGCCAGACGGCCCGTTCACCATCCTGGCCCAGGACGGGGCGGTCCTTTCGAGCGGGTGGACCGACAAACCCGGCGACTTGACCGGGCAGATCCATCCGTCGCTGCGGCCGGCCACCGTTGAACTGGTTACCGGCCTCGGCGACATCTCGGCAGCCGTCGAGGCGTTCTATGCGGGCGATCCAGGGCCCGCGATGCGTGTGCCCGTGGTGCAGAAGTCGGGGCCGTTCCGTGCCCACGCCTGGGACGTGCTGCGCCTGGTGCGGCCGGGATCTCCGGTGACGTACACCGAGTACGCCGAACTGGCGGGCAATCCCAAAGCCGTCCGGGCGGCCGCCAGTGCCTGCGCGTTCAACGCCGCAGCATTGTTTGTCCCCTGCCACCGCGTTATTCGGACAGACGGTTCGCTGGGCGGATTCCGGTGGGGACTGCCCATCAAGGAGAGCCTGCTGAAGCGCGAGGCCGCCTGACGCGAGTCTTATCGCCGCTCGAGTCCCCCTTGCGCTATCAGTTTTGGTCCCCAAAACAGGGTTTTAGGGACCAAAACTGATAGCGCAACCAGAATCGGAGCCGCTACTTCGTGCTTGGGGTTCCTGCAGGCCATGGCAGGAGTTCGGGCAGGTCGACGCCGTCAGCCGCCGCGGAGGCGCGCAGGCTCCCCAGGGTAGGTTCGCGGCCGGCCAGCCAGGCGGCGATGTCCGTGATCATGCCGCTGACCACGGTGGACCGGTTCCCGCTGCCGATGGCCACAGGAGGCAGTCCGAGCGGCTGCAGCACCAGCTTGTCCTCTGCCGGGACGCGGGCCGCGAGGAAATCGAACAGGTGCTCGCAGAAAGGCCTGCTCCAGGTTTCCGGTCCCCTGCCCGTCTGCAGGTCCGCGTTGTGGATGACAAGTTCGCGCCACAGCGCGAGGCCGCCGTCCAGGACCACTCCCCCGCGGTAGGAGATGGGTGCCCACCAGCCCGTCTGGTGAGCGGATGAGTCCTTGACGCCGGGCAGTACATCAAATGCCCGCAGCACCCGATCCAAGGCGGCAGTCAGGTCTGCACGGTGGGTGGCGGCATCGTGGCCCGCAGCCATGTCAATCGCCTTGTTCCGGCCTGCCATGCCGCCGTCGTACAGCTCAATGGTTTCGCCGCGCGCGGCGTACTCAAGCTGCCGGGCCATCGCGTTGGAGATCCCGGCCAGATGGGCCAGGACGTGGCCCCTCGTCCAGCCGGGAAGCGCGGAGGGCGCCTCGACGTCCCCGTCACGAAGTTTGGCAACATCGACGGCGACATTATCGGCAGCCTGGTGGAGTGCGGCGAGCAGGAGTTCGGGTTCGGGAGCTGTCATGGCGCTCATCCTAGCCGGGAAGGGCGCCGTCCGGGCCAAGATGGTGCCGGACGTGCTGGCCGTCATTGCTGGCCTGCCAAAACTCAATTTCGGCGGGCCGGAGGGCGTAGAGCTGCCAGTTGGGGTTTTCACTGCCGTCGGCCCGCGGCCGCTCCGCCCAGTCCCGGGCCGATGCCTCTGCAGACAGTTCTGCCACGGACCCTGCCACCCGGACCTGCCGGCCCTGCGAGGCCCAGTAGAAGTTCATGGCGGCGCTGGGTTCCGCTGCGAGCTCCCGGCCCTTCCTGGACGTGCGGGACGTGGCGAAGTGCCAGCCGTCGTCGTCGATGTTCTTCAGGATCAGCATCCTTGACGACGGCTGCTGCCCGCCGCCGGCACCAGGCCCAATCGTGGCGAGGCTGAACGCGTGCGGCTGCTGCTCCCCCGCGGCCAGGGCCTCGTCCAGCCATTGTTTGAACAGTTCGGTGGGGTCCTGCGGCGCCTTGTCCGGATCGAAGCCGGGAAGCTCGGCCGGGAAGTCGGGAAGCGTGCGAAGGAACTTGCGGAACGTTTCGCTCATGGCTCCACCCTAACGGCGGGTCCGCGGCCCATTAACGCGCAACGCTCTCTCAGTTAATGCGCGAATTTCGGCTACGCTCTCTCACTTTCTTAGCGAAAGTGAGAGAGCGATGGCCCAAAGGCGACATTAATTGAGAGAGCGTTTGGTGGTTACCCTGCGTACCCGCGCACGCCGTCGAGCTCGGCCTCCAGCGCGGCCAGCTGGCGTTCGACGGCGGCCGGTGCCGTTCCGCCCTGGGAGTTGCGGCTGTTTAGCGAACCCTCGGTGGACAGGACGGTGCGGACCTCCGGCGTGAGGTGCTCCGAGATGGCGGCGTACTCCTCGTCGGTCAGGTCCCACAGCTCCACGCCGCGGGATTCCGCCTGCTTGACGGCCGCGCCGGAGAGCTCGTGCGCCTCGCGGAACGGGACGCCCTGGCGGACCAGCCATTCGGCGATGTCCGTGGCCAGTGCGAAGCCCTGCGGTGCCAGCGATTCCATCCGTTCGGTGTTGAACGTCAGGGTGGCAATCATGCCGGACACGGCCGGGAGCAGGAGCTCCAGGGTGTCGGCGGCGTCGAACACCGGCTCCTTGTCCTCCTGCAGGTCGCGGTTGTACGCCAGCGGCAGGCCCTTGAGCGTGGCCAGGAGCCCGGTCAGGTTTCCGATCAGGCGCCCTGCCTTGCCGCGGGCCAGCTCCGCCACGTCCGGGTTCTTCTTCTGCGGCATGATGGACGATCCCGTGGAGTAGGAATCGTGCAGCGTCACAAAGGAGAACTCCTTGGTGGCCCAGAGAATGACTTCCTCCGAGATCCGGGACAGGTCCACGCCGATCATGGAGCACACCCAGGCGAACTCGGCGAAAACATCGCGGGAAGCGGTGCCGTCGATCGAGTTGTGGGCCGCGGAGAAGAAACCAAGATCCGCCGCAACCGCCTCGGGATCAAGCCCCAGGGAGGAGCCCGCCAGGGCCCCTGAACCGTACGGCGAGACGCCGGCGCGCTTGTCCCAGTCCTGGAGCCGCTGCACATCGCGCAGCAGTGCCCAGGCGTGGGCCAGCAAATGGTGGCTGAGCAGGACCGGCTGGGCGTGCTGCAGGTGGGTCCGGCCCGGCATGGCCACGCCGTGGTGGGCCTTCGCCTGCTCCACCAGCGCGTCCACCGTGGCCAGGACACCGCGGGCGATGATCCGGGCGTGGTCACGCAGGAACATCCGGCCAAGCGTGGCCACCTGGTCGTTCCGTGACCGGCCGGCGCGGAGCTTGCCGCCCAGCTGGGTCCCGGCACGCTCGATCAGGCCACGCTCCAGCGAGCCGTGCACATCCTCATCGGACTCCGCCGGCACATAGGCGCCCGAGGCTACATCCTCATCCAGCCGGTTGAGGGCCGCGAGCATGCCTTCCAGCTCGGCGTCATCCAGCAGACCGGCCTTGTGCAGCACCCTGGCGTGCGCCTTGGAACCTGCGATGTCATAGCGCGCGAGCCTCCAGTCAAAGTGCGTGGACTTGCTCAGCGCCGCCAGGGCATCGGCGGGGCCGCCGGCGAACCGGCCGCCCCACAGCGCGCCGGTGTTCGTAGTGCTGGTCACTGACCTGCGACCCGGATGTCGCGGCCGGAGGCAACCTTGGCGGACATGCCCCACAGCTCGATGAACCCACGGGCCATGGACTGGTCGAAGGTGTCGCCGGTGTCGTAGGTGGCCAGGGAGAAGTCGTACAGCGAGGTGTCGGAGCGGCGGCCGTTGACGATGGCCTGACCGCCGTGGAGCACCATGCGGATGTCGCCGGAGACATACTTCTGGGTGTCGTCAATGAAGGCGTCCAGGGAACGCTTGAGCGGCGAGAACCACTGGCCGTCGTAGACGAGCTCGGCCCAGCGCTGGCCAACGGTGGCCTTGAAGCGGGCCTGCTCGCGCTCGATGGTGATGTCCTCGAGGTGCTTGTGCGCGGTGATCAGCGCCATGGCACCCGGCGCCTCGTAGATTTCGCGGGACTTGATGCCCACGAGACGGTCTTCGACGACGTCGATCCGGCCCACGCCCTGGGCGCCGGCGCGGCGGTTGAGTTCCTTGATGGCCTGCAGCGGGGTGACCTTCACGCCGTCGATCGCTACCGGGATGCCGGCCTCGAAGGAGATGGTGACCTCATCCGGTGCCGGCGGGAACTCCGGGGTGGCGGTGTAGTCGTAGATGTCCTTGGTGGGGGCGTTCCAGATGTCCTCGAGGTAGCCGGTCTCCACGGCGCGGCCCCAGACGTTCTGGTCGATGGAGTAAGGGTTCTTCTTGGTGGTCTCGATGGGCAGGCCCTTTTCCTCGGCGAAGGCGATGGCCTTGTCGCGGGTGAGGGCGAGGTCGCGGACCGGTGCGATGCACTTCAGGTCCGGGCCGAGGGTCTGGATGCCCACTTCGAAGCGGACCTGGTCGTTGCCCTTGCCGGTGCAGCCGTGGGCAACGGTGGTGGCGCCGAATTCGCGGGCGGCCTTCACCAGGTGCTTGACGATGACCGGGCGCGAGATGGCGGACACCAGCGGATAGTGGCCCTGGTAGAGGGCGTTGGCCTTCAGGGTGGGCATGGCGTATTCGTTGGCGAATTCGTCGGAGGCGTCGGCCACGTAGGCTTCGACGGCGCCGCAGCCCAGGGCACGCTGGCGGATGGTCTCGAGGGACTCGCCGCCCTGTCCAACGTCAACGGCCACGGCGATGACCTCGGCTCCGGTGGCTTCACCGATCCAGCCGATGGCTACTGAGGTGTCCAGGCCGCCGGAGTAGGCCAGCACGATGCGTTCAGTCACTTCAAATGCTCCTTGTGGTTGGGGATTGCAGATATTGTCTTCAAGCTTATTGCCCGGCCTCTTCGGCCAGTTGCAGGAACCTGGCGGCGAGGTCCTGGCCGCCGTTCGGGTCCCGGGAGACCAGCAGCACGGTGTCGTCCCCGGCGATGGTTCCCAGGATGGACGGCATCACCGAGTGGTCGATGGCCAGGGCCAGGAAATTGGCGGCTCCGGGCGGGGTGCGGAGCACGGCGATGTTGGCCGAGGCCTCCGCGGTGACCAGGAGTTCGCTGCAGAGCCGCGCCAGCCGGGCGTCCAGGATTTCCTGGCTCACCCCGCTCTTGGCGGCCCGTTCGCCGCCCTCGCCGGGGACGGCGTACACCAGCACGCCTTCCTTGCCGCGGACCCGGACCGCGCCGAGTTCCACGAGGTCGCGGGACAGCGTGGCCTGGGTGACCTGCACGCCGTCGTCCGCGAGCAGGGCCGCCAGCTCCGCCTGGGACCGCACGGATTCACCCGTGAGGATGGCCGTGATGCGTGCCTGGCGGGCAGTTTTGGTGGCCGGGCTGGAGCCCGGCACCGCCGGTTGGGCTGACACTAGAACGTGCTCTCTCCGGTGCCTTCAACGGGAGCAAGGCCGTCCACGAAGGCCAGGCCGGACCGGTGCATGAGCCAGGCCATCAGGGCCTTCTGGGCGTGGAGCCGGTTTTCGGCTTCGTCCCAGACGATGGATTGCGGGCCGTCGATGACTCCCGCCGAAATTTCGTAGCCGCGGTAGGCGGGCAGGCAGTGAAGCACGACGGCGTCTTCCGCGGCGTGTGCCATGGCCTCCTCATCGACGGAGTACTCGCGGAACAGCTGCAGCCGGGCTTCCTTCTCGGCTTCCTGGCCCATGGACACCCATGTGTCTGTTGCGACGACGTCGGCCCCCTTGAGGGCCGCCGCGGCATCCGTGGTGATCAGTACCGAGCCGCCGGTCTCTGCCGCGCGTTCCTGCGCTTCGGCCACCACGTCATCGGCAGGGAGGTAGCCTTCGGGCCCGGCGATCCGGACGTGCATGCCGGCCGTGACGCCGGCCAGGAGGTAGGAGTTGGCCATGTTGTTGGCGGCGTCCCCGAGGTAGCTCATGGTGAGGCCCTTGAGTTCGCCCTTGTGTTCCTTCACGGCCAGCAGGTCCGCGAGCAGCTGGCAGGGATGGTAGTCATCGCACAGGGCGTTGATCACCGGCACCGTTGAGTTTTCCGCCATCGCCACCAGGCCGGCGTGCGGACCGGTCCGCCAGACGATGGTGGAGACCATGCGCTCCAGGACTTTGGCGGTGTCCTCCACGGATTCCTTGTGGCCGATCTGGGCTTCGCCGGGATTGATGATCAGGGCGTTGCCGCCCATGTCCGCGATGCCGGTGGCAAACGAGACCCGGGTCCGGGTGGAGGTCTTGTCGAAGATCACGGCAACGGTCTTGCGGCCGCTTCCCGTTGCGGCGAACGGCTGGACGCTGTACGGATCGGCCTTCATGCGGACCGCAAGGGCCAGGACCTCCGCCTGCTCGGCGGGGCTGAGGTCTGTGTCCTTGAGGAAGTGCCGGGTGGTGCCGGTGGCTGTTGTCACTGGGCGTCCTTAGCTGCTTGGAGGATGGCCGGGAATGCGGCGAGGAAGGTGTCCGCCTGTGCACTGGTGAGAACCAGCGGCGGCGCCAGGCGGATGGTGCGCGGACCGGGGCTGTTGACGATGAAGCCGGCGTCAAGGCCAGCCTGCACCACGGCCGGTGCCACGTCCGCATCCAAATCGAAGCCGATCAGGAGGCCTTCGCCCCGGACGTCGATGACGCCCGGGATGGCGGCCAGCGCTGAACGCAGGTGCTCCCCCACCGAGGCGACGTTCGCCAGGACATCCTGGCTTTCGATGGCATGCAGGGTGGCGAGTGCTGCCGCAGTGGCCACGGGGTTGCCGCCGAAGGTGGTGCCGTGCTGGCCTGCACTCAACAACGACGACGTCCCCTCACCAAAGGTGACCAGCGCGCCGATCGGGAATCCACCGCCCAGGCCCTTGGCCAGGGTGACGGCGTCCGGCATGATCCCGGCGTCCTCGCTGGCCAGCCATTTGCCGGTCCGGCCGATGCCGGTCTGCACCTCATCGAGGATGAGCAGGGCGCCGGTGCGGGCGGTCAGTTCCCGTGCAGCCTTCAGGTATCCGGGCGGCAGGGGACGGACCCCGGCCTCGCCCTGGATCGGTTCGAGGAACACTGCGGCCACGGTTTCGTCAACGGCTGCCTTCAGGGCTTCGGTGTCGCCGAACGGGATGTGCACCACGCCGCCGGGCAGGGGCTCGAACGGCGCGCGGTAGGCCTCTTTTGCCGTCAGCGCCAGGGCGCCCATGGTCCGGCCGTGGAAGGCACCTTCGAGCGCGATGATTTTGGTCCGTTTGGTCTCCCCGCCGCCCGAGTTGCGGCGCGCCAGCTTGAAGGCGGCCTCGTTGGCCTCGGTTCCGGAGTTGGTGAAGAACACCTTGGATCCGGCCGGCGCGTTGCTGAGGGCCAGGAGCTTTTCGGCCAGCGCGATCTGGGTGGGGCTGGTGAAGAAGTTGGACACGTGGCCCAGCGTGGCCAGCTGGCTGGAAATAACCGAGGTGACGAACGGGTTGGCATGGCCCAACGCGTTGACCGCGATCCCGCCCAGCAGGTCCAGGTATTCCTTGCCGTCGGCGTCCCACACGAGGCAGCCGGCACCGCGGACCAGGACGCGCTGCGGGGTGCCGAACACGCCCATCAAGGAGGTGGAATAGCGGGCCAGCCACTCCGATCCGCTTCTCGTTCCAGTCATAACGGAAGCTTTGGAGGCCGGACCGGCGATGGGGGCCCGGGAGTGGTCGGGCACCGCGAAGCGGGCGGGGCCCCCATCGCCGGCCGGACTCACCTCAAAAGTTTCGTTCATGCGTTCATCTCCTCGTCGGGGACGACCTGGGTGCCAATTCCCGCCGTCGTGAATGTTTCCAGAAGCATGGAGTGGGGCAGGCGTCCGTCCACGATGTGCGCACGTTCCACTCCCTCGTCGATGGCCTTGAGGCAGGCGGCCATCTTGGGGATCATGCCCGATTCGAGTTTGGGAAGCATGTCCCGCAGCTCCGAGGCCGTCAGCGAGGAAATCAGCGAGGACTTGTCGGGCCAGTTGGCATACAGGCCTTCAACGTCCGTCAGGATGACCAGCTTGGAGGCGCCCAGCGCCGAGGCCACGGCCGCAGCAGCCGTATCGGCGTTAACGTTGAGGACCTGGCCGGTGGGCTGGAAGCGTGCCGTACCGGCCACGCCGTCGCCGCCGTCCACGATCTCCGGGGCGACGGTGGAGATCACCGGGATCCGGCCGGCCTCGAGGATGTCCACAATGCCTGCCGGATCGACGCCGACCACCTCGCCCACCAGCCCGAGGTCCACTTCTTCGCCGTCCACCACGGTCCCGGTCCGGACTGCGCGCAGCAGGCCGCCGTCTTCCCCGGACATGCCCACCGCGTAGGGGCCGTGGGAGTTGATCAGGCCCACCAGTTCGCGTCCCACCTGGCCGGTGAGGACCATCCGGACCACGTCCATGGCCTCGGGGGTGGTGACGCGCAGCCCGCCCTTGAACTCGGATTCAATGCCCAGCCGGCCCAGCATGGAGTTGATCTGCGGGCCGCCGCCGTGGACCACCACGGGGTGGATGCCCACGTGGTGGAGGAACACGATGTCCTCGGCGAAGGCGCGGCGCAGCTCGTCGTTGACCATGGCGTTGCCGCCGTATTTGACCACCATGATGGAACCGGCGAACCGCTGGATCCAGGGCAGCGCTTCGATCAGGGTGGCGGCCTTGTCCTGGGCATCGGACATGCTGGTGGTTTCACGCGTCTGGGTGTTCATGCTGTCACTTTCCGCAACGGTTATTCCGGGGGGGCGCGGCTCCTAGCTGGAGTAGGCGCTGTTCTCGTGCACGTAGTCGTGGGTGAGGTCGTTCGTCCAGATGGTGGCCTCGGCGTCGCCTGCCTGCAGGTCGATTTCCACGAGCACTTCGCGGGGCTCCAGGTCCACCAGGGCACGGTCATCGCCGATGCTGCCGTTGCGGCAGATCTGGATTCCGTTCATGGAGACGTTGAGCTGGTCCGGTTCGAAAGCGGCGTCCGTCGTACCCACAGCGGACAGCACCCGCCCCCAGTTCGGATCCTTGCCGAAGATGGCGGCCTTGAAAAGGTTCGACCGGGCTACGGACCGGCTGACGGTTTCGGCATCGGCCTCGCTTGCCGCGTTGAAGGTACGGATGGCGATGTCGTGGCTGGCACCCTCGGCATCACCAATGAGCTTGCGGGCAAGCTCGGCGCACACCTGGGTGAGGCCGGCGCCGAAAGCCTCGGCGGACGGCACGGCGCCGGAGGCGCCGGAGGACAGGAGCACCACGGTGTCGTTGGTGGACATGCAGCCGTCGGAGTCCGCGCGGTCAAAGGTGACCCGCGTGGCATCGCGCAGGACGACGTCGAGCATTTCCTGCTCCACTACCGCATCCGTGGTGAGGACCACCAGCATGGTGGCCAGGCCGGGCGCCAGCATGCCGGCACCCTTGGCGATGCCGCCGATGCTGAATTCCTGGCCGTCCGCGTCGGTGCCGATGAACAGCGCCGCCTTGGGCACCGAGTCGGTAGTCATGATGGCGGTGGCAGCGTCCGGTCCGCCGTCGGTGCTGAGGGCCTTGGCGGCTGCCTCAACGCCGGGAAGGATCTTGTCCATGGGCAACTGCTCACCAATCAAGCCGGTGGAGCAGACGAACACATCGGTGGCCGAGATACCCAGCACTTCGGCCACTTTTTCGGCCGTGCTGTGGGTGTTCTGGAAGCCTGTGGGCCCGGTGCAGGCGTTGGCTCCGCCGGAGTTCAGGATCACGGCGTCCACCCGGCCGTCGGAGACCACCTGGCGGGACCAGTGGACCGGGGCCGCAGCCACGCGGTTGCTGGTGAACACCGCGGCAGCAGCTTTTGCGGGGCCGTCGTTAACCACCAGGGCAAGGTCCGGGTTGCCGGAGGCTTTCAATCCGGCGGTGACGCCGGCGGCCCGGAAGCCAAGGGGTGCGGTAACGGTCACGGGGCTACTCCCTGCAGGTCAAGGCCGGCGGTTTCCGCCAGGCCGAGTGCGATGTTCATGGACTGGACGGCGCCGCCGGCGGTCCCTTTGGTGAGGTTGTCGATGACACAGGTGACAATCACGCGGCCGGTGTGCGCGTCAAAGGCAAGCTGCATGGCCGCGTGGTTGGACCCCTGGACGGCCTTAGTGGCGGGCCACTGGCCTTCGGATAGGACGTGCACAAACGGTTCGTCGTCGTACGCGTCGGTCCAGGCCTGGCGCAGCTGTTCGGCGGAAGTGCCGGGTTTAACCCTGGCAGTGGCGGTGGTGAGGATCCCGCGGCTCATGGGCGCAAGTGTGGGAGTGAAGGAAACAGTCACTTGCTCCCCCGCCGCATTGGACAGGCCCTGTTCGATTTCGGGCGTGTGCCGGTGTCCACCGCCCACACCGTAGGGGCTCATGGAGCCCATGACCTCGGAGCCGATCAGGTTCACTTTTGCTGCCTTGCCCGCGCCGGAGGTGCCGGAGGCGGAAACGATGACGACGTCGTCGGGCTCAAGGAGGTGCGCTGCGAACCCCGGTGTGAGGGCCAGCAGGGCCGACGTCGGGTAGCAGCCGGGAACGGCGATGCGGCTGGCGCCTTTGAGGGCTTCACGCTGTCCCGGCAGTTCCGGCAGGCCGTAGGGCCAGGTTCCGGCATGGGCTGAACCGTAGAACTTCTCCCAGGCGGCCGGGTCCTCCAGGCGGTGGTCGGCGCCGGCGTCGATCACCACCGTCCCTTCGGGAAGCTGGGCAGCAATCTCTGCGGAGGCGCCGTGCGGCAGTGCGAGGAAGACCACGTCGTGGCCGGAGAGGTTCTCCACGGTGGTGTCCTCCAGGATGCGGCTGGACAATCCGTGCAGGTGGGGCTGCAGCTCGCCGAGGCGCGAACCTGCATTGCTGTGCGCTGTGATGGCCCCGATGGTCACATCCGGGTGGCCCGCGAGGAGGCGGAGGACCTCTCCCCCGGCGTAGCCGCTGGCGCCTGAGACTGCAACAGAAATAGTCATGGTTCCACCTTACAGCAAAAGTATTCACTAGGCCCGATATTTATGCATACGCCCGCGTTCCTCCCTCAGACTTAACGGCCGAAGGCCTGCCGTATCCTGAGTAGAGGGTGATCCTGACCGTGCAGTCCGAATGTCGGCTGCAATGTTGCCCGCAACAGTCACGAGGCGTCTTTGACCACCACCCTACCCACTTCCGTCCGCCGTGGCCCGCGTGTCCGGCAGCCGAACGCCGTAGTCCTGAGCTACTCCGAACTCTTGAAAGCCGTCAAAGCCGAGGGCCTGCTGGAACGGCGCGTGGGTTTCTACGCCACACTGTTCTCGGTCCTGGTCCTCCTCATGGCAGCCGCGTGGTTCGGCTTCGCCCTGATCGGGGACAGCTGGTTCCAGCTCCTGATCGCGGCCGCCGTCGGCGTCCTCTGCACGCAGCTCAGCTTTCTCGCCCACGAGGCCGGCCACCGGCAGATCTTTGCCTCCCGGCGCGCCAACGACTGGTCTGCGCGCCTGCTGGCCACGTCCGTGGCGGGAATCAGCTATTCCTGGTGGGAACAAAAGCACGGCGCGCACCACAACCACCCCAATGTGGTCTCCAAGGACCCGGACATCGCCACCGGCGCCATCGCCTTCCACGCCGAGGGCGCGGCCACCAGGCAGGGCCCGCTGTCCTTCCTGACCAGGAAACAGGGCTGGTTCTTCTTTCCGCTGCTCCTGCTCGTTGGGCTGGGCCTGCAGATAGATTCCGTGCGCTTTATTGTGCGCAGGGCAAAGGTGACGCACCGCTGGGTGGAGATTCCCATCCTCGCCGTCCGGCTGGCGCTGCTCCCGGTCCTGGCTTTCACCTTCCTGCCGCCTGGAATGGCTGCCGCTTTCATCGGCGTCCAGCTGGCGGTCTTCGGTTTTTACATGGGGGCCTCCTTTGCCCCCAACCACAAGGGCATGCCTGTCCTGCCTGCGGACAGCAGGGTGGATTTCTTCAGCCGCCAGGTCCTGACCTCACGGAACATTTCCGGCGGCCGGTTTATGGACATCCTGCTGGGCGGGCTGAACCGCCAGGCGGAACACCACCTCTTCCCGGACATGCCACGGCCCCAGCTGGACCGGGCGGCCGTCATTGTTCGTGAGTATTGCAGCAAGCACCAGGTTCCCTATACCGAGACCACTTTGCTGCAGTCCTACGGCATCATCGTCCGCTACCTCAACCAGGTGGGGCTTGCGGCAGGACGCCACTTCGAGTGCCCCATGGCAACCGTTACGCGCCGCTACTGAACAGCCCCGCCGCGTCGCAGGTGGAGCCTAGGATGGGTGAACCGGGCCAGGAAATCCCCGCCCGTGGAAGGAAACCCATGACGCACGCAATTGTCGCCGGGCAAGCCGGCGGTCCCGAAGTCCTCTCCTATGTTCCGGTTGAGCGTCCTGTTCCCGGCCCCGGGCAGCTGCTGGTCAAGGTGGCCGCGGCCGGAGTGAACTTCATTGACACCTACAAGCGCAGCGGCGTGTACAAGGTGCCGTATCCCTTCATCCCCGGTTCCGAAGCGGCCGGAACGGTGGAGGAGGTCGGTGAGGGCGTCACAGCCTTTGTTACCGGCGACCGTATTGCCACCGCCGAAGGCCAGGACTGCTATGCGGGCTATGCCCTGGTGGAGGCTGACAAAGCTCTGCCCGTGCCTGACGGCCTTGATGATTTCACGGCCGCCGCCCTCCCGCTGCAGGGCCTCACGGCGCACTACCTGATCAACTCCACCTTCAAGGTTGAGGCCGGCCATAACGTCCTGCTGCACGCCGGCGCCGGCGGAGTGGGGCTCCTGTTGATCCAGCTCCTGAAGGCAAAGGGCGCCCGAGTGATCACCACGGTATCCACCGACGAAAAGGAAGCCCTCGCCCTCGACGCCGGGGCGGACCATGTCCTGCGCTACGACGGCTTCGCTGATCGGGTCCGGGACCTCACGGACGGCCGCGGCGTGGACGTTGCCTACGACGGCGTGGGCAAGGACACCTTCGACGGTTCGCTCAGCTCATTGCGGGTGCGCGGCACTTTGGCTTTGTTCGGCGCTGCTTCGGGTCCTGTCCCGCCCGTGGATCCGCAGCGGCTCAATGCCGGCGGATCGCTGTTCCTGACCAGGCCCACCATGGGCCACTATCTGCAGGACGCAGCAGAACGCCTCTGGCGGTCGGACGAAATTTTCGCCGCAGCAGCCAACGGAAGCTTGAAGGTCCGGATCGGCGCACGCTACCCGCTGTCCCAGGCGGCCCAGGCGCACCGCGACCTTGAGGGCCGGAAGACCACCGGAAAGGTCCTCCTGGTTCCGTAGCAGGCATCAGCTGACATACAGAAAGGTCCCCGCTGCCAGGATGAACTCATCCGGGCAGCGGGGACCTTCCGCGTGTTAAGGCTGCGCTGCCTACCGCTGCACCGCGCCGAAGCGTTCAGCGGCGAGGGCCACCGCGCTTTCCCGTGCAGCCGATGCTTCGTCCGCTGTCAGGGTGCGGTCGTCGGCACGGAACCGGAGTCCGAAGGCCAGTGATTTCTTGCCTTCCTCGATCCCCTTGCCGGCGTAGACGTCAAAGAGTGCAACGTCTTCCAGGAGTTCGCCGGCGCCTTCCCGGAGTGCGGCAAGCACGTCGTCGGCCGGGATGTCCGCAGGAACCACGAGCGCCACGTCCTGGGTGGCCACCGGGAACGAAGAGATGTGGCGGGCCACAATCACATCGGGCGCGGCGTCGAACAGTGCGTCGGCGTTGAGCTCCAGGGCCACGGACCGGGCCGGCATGTCCGATGCCGCCAGCAGCTTGGGGTGCAGCTCGCCGGCGTAGCCCACCAGTTCTCCGGTGCGCAGGGAGAGCCTGGCCGTCCGGCCGGGGTGGAATGCCTGGTGGCTGCCCTGGCTGACGACGAGCTCCACGCCCAGGACGTCACCGGCAAGCCGGGCGATGTCCAGGGCATCAGCCCAGTCCCACACACGCGGGGCGTGCGCGGCGGCGGCCGGCGAATCATGCCCGGTGAGGACCACGGCGAGGTGGAACGGCTGGGCGGGGACGCCGTCGTACAGGGCATCCAGCACCTCATCGGAAGGCTTCGCGCCCAGCGGCGGGATGGATTCGGTACCCATCTTCTCGGCGGGCAGGAACACCAGGCCGGACTCGTAGAGCGCCAGGTCGCGGAAGCCGCGCGAGTGGTTCCGCTTGGCCACCTCGATGAGCCCGGGCAGGATGGAGGTCCGCAGGAAGCCCTGTTCCTCGCTGATCGGGTTGGCCAGCTTGACAGCCGTACGGCCCGCACCCTGTTCCGCCACGCCGAAGGTGTCGTTCGCGGCCTTGGACACAAACGGGTAGGACAGGACCTCGGTGAGGCCCGCATCGGCCAGTGCCTGGATGAGGCGGCGGCGCTGCTGCTGCACGCGGGTCAGTCCGCGCCCGGGAGGTGCCACGGGCAGCGTCGCGGGAATCTTGTCGTAGCCCACCAGGCGGGCGATCTCCTCGGAGAGGTCCTCCTTGGTCTCGAGGTCGTTCCGCCAGCTGGGGGCAGTGACGCTCCAGCCGCCGTCGTGCTTTACGACTGCCGCGCCGAGGTCCTCGAGGGAGGTGACGATCTGCTCTTCCGTGAAGTCGATGCCGATCCGGGCGGCAGCAAAGTCCGCGGGGAGATCGATGGTCACGGTGTCCGGGGCGGTTCCGACGTCGGTTCCTGCCTCGTCTGCCGTGCCGCCTGCGAGCTCCACGAGCAGGTCCACCACGCGCTGGGCGGCGATGCCGGCCACCTGCCAGTCAACGCCGCGTTCGAAGCGCTTGGACGCTTCGGACGGGAGCTTGTGGCGGCGGCGGGAACGGGAGATGGACACCTCGTCGAAGTGCGCAGCTTCCACCAGGATGTTCGACGTCGTGTCGCCCACCTCGGTGGCCGCACCGCCCATGACGCCGGCGATGCCGATGGCGCCGGAGTCGTCGGTGATCAGCAGGTCCTCGGGGTCAAGGGTGCGCACCTTGTCATCGAGGGTAGTGATCTTCTCGCCGGCCGCGGCACGGCGCACCACGATGTCTCCGGACAGCTTGTCCAGGTCGTAGCAGTGCGTGGGCTGGCCAAGTTCGAGCATCACGTAGTTGGAGATGTCCACCGGCAGGGAGATGGAGCGGATGCCGGCCAGCCGGAGCCGGGACACCATCCACTGCGGGGTGGGCCTGGTGGCGTCCACGCCGCGGACGGTCCGGGCCACGAAGCGGTCGCAGCCCGGCTTGCCGTAGATGGGCGCGTCGTCGTTGAGCTTGACGCCGTAGCCGCCGGCGAGCGCCGCGGGAGCCGTTACGCGGGACGCGGGATCGGTGAAAGTCGTGCCGGTGGCGTGCGCGTATTCGCGTGCCACGCCACGGATGGAGAAGGCGTAGCCGCGGTCCGGGGTGACGTTGATTTCGGCGGCTTCGTCGTAGAGGCCCAGCAGTTCCATGGCGTCGGTGCCGATTTCGGGGTCCAGCCCGATGCGGGACAGCACCAGGATGCCGTCGTGGTCCTCGCCGATGCCCAGTTCGCGGACGGAGGCGATCATGCCGGCGGAGAGGTGGCCGTAAGTTTTGCGCGCGGAGATGTGGAAGTCGCCCGGCAGCACGGCGCCCGGCAGCGTGACCACCACTTTGTCGCCCTCAACGAAGTTGTGGGCGCCGCAGATGATGCCCTGCACGCCGGAGGGGTCGATGCCCTTGCCGGTGAGCGTCTGCTCCTGCCCCTCGGGGACAACGCGGACCTGGCACCAGTTGATGGTTTTGCCGTTGGTCTGCGGTTCTTTGACCAGGCTCAGGACCTGGCCCACCACAATGGGACCCTTCAGGGTGTCCGTGGGACGGTGGACGTCTTCTTCCTCAAAGCCCACCTTGACCAGTTCGGCCATCACGTCTTCGGCCGTTGCTCCGGCCGGTACCTCCGCGAATTCACGCAGCCAGGAAATTGGGATACGCACTGTTAGATCTCCATCCCGAAGTGCTCGCTGAAACGTACATCGCCTTCGATCATGTCGCGCATGTCGCCGACTTCGTTGCGGAACATCAGGGTCCGCTCGATGCCCATGCCGAAGGCAAAACCTGAATAAACGTCCGGGTCGATGCCCGCGGCGCGGAGCACGTTGGGGTTGACCATGCCGCAGCCGCCCCACTCGATCCAGCGCGGTCCGCCCTTGGCCCCCGGGTGGAAGATGTCCAGCTCGGCGGAAGGCTCGGTGAACGGGAAGTAGTTCGGGCGCAGCCGGATCTGGGCTTCGTCGCCGAACATCTGCCGTGCAAAGTGCTCGAGGGTGCCGCGCAGGTCCGCCATGCTGAGCTTCTTGTCGATGGCCAGGCCCTCGAACTGGTGGAACACCGGCGTGTGCGTGGCATCCAGCTCGTCCGTACGGAATACCTTGCCCGGGCACAGCACATAGATGGGCAGCTCGCGTTCCAGCATGGAGCGAACCTGCACCGGGGAGGTGTGGGTGCGCATCAGCAGGTGCGCCTCGGGCGGCTCCACGAAGAAGGTGTCCTGCATTTCGCGGGCGGGGTGGTCCGGCTTGAAGTTCAGGGCATCGAAGTTGAACCACTCCGATTCGACTTCCGGTCCTTCAGCGATTTCCCAGCCCATGCCCACGAAGATGTCCGCGACGCGGTCCTGCAGGGTGGACAGGGGGTGCCGGGCACCAGCACGACGGCGGCGGGGCGCGGCAGTGACGTCAACGGTCTCTTCGAGGAGGATCCGGGCGTCGTTTTCGGCTTCCAGCTCTGCCGTGCGGTCCGCGAGCGCCTTGTTAACCCGGCCGCGCGAAGCGCCCATGAGCTTTCCGGCGATGGCCTTCTGGTCCTTGGGCAGCTTGCCGATTTCGCGGTTGGCAAGGCTCAGCGGCGATTTCTCACCGGTGTGCGCGAGCCTCACCGCCTTCAGCTCATCAAGGGTGGCCGCGCCGGCGATGGCGGCGGTGGCCTGGTCTACAGCGGCAGTAATGGCGGCTTCATCCGTGGGGTTCGGGATGGCGGCGCCCGGCAAAGTTTCAGTCATCTACTGTTCTTAGCTACGAGTCGTGGCTGCCGGCGGGCATTTCCGGTTTCCCGGCAGCGCTTCCGCTGGCAGGTCATGGATGAATGACCCCTAATTCACGTGCAAATATCGGTTCATTCAATGACCAGGTCAGGGCATACCGGAAAATCCGGCGGCCACTGCCCTCCAGTCTAATTGAACCGTCCAGCTACCATGGCCTCATGACACCACGGAAGCCTTTGGCGCTTCGTGCGCCGCTGACCGGGCCGCAGGTGCTGCGGCTGCTCGCCAACGCTGCCAACGGCAGCACCGTCCTGGGGCTCGCCGTGGCTGCGTTGGCACGGACGGATGTCAGCCGGGGCCCGCGCGGACTCATTATCGGCGCCGGCTACCGGTGGCGCGTGCCGTTTGCCGGAGCATTTGCTCTGGGCAACGTTATTTTGTGCCGATGCACGGCCGGTGATTTGCTGGCCCGCCCGGAGCTGCTCGCCCATGAAGAAAAGCACTGTTCCCAGTACGCCTGGTGCCTTGGCGCCCCATTCCTCCCGCTCTATTTCCTGGCTGCCGGGTGGTCGGTGCTGCGGACCGGCAATCCCGGAACGGGCAACTTCTTCGAACGGCATGCGGGTCTTGTTGCCGGCGGTTACCCCGTCCACGGGACACCGCCCCGAAGCTTCCGCCTGCCGGGGATGACACGCCCCTCCGGAACGGAGGCGTGAACCATGCCGGGCGAAGCCGCACATCCAACCGGGGCGACGAGCCGCGATGTGGCGGGCAACGCCGTCGGGCAGGCCAGTCATCAGTCCGACGGCGATGCTTCCGCCGGGACTGTCAGCGTCACCGGGACGGGCTCGGCCGAAGCTGCCCCTGACCTGATGGTGGTTTCCATCGGAGTGGAATGCCGTGCCGATTCCGTGGCCGCGGCGTGGCAGCGGGCAGGCAGCAGTTCCGACGCCGTGGCGTCAACGTTCCGCCGCCATGGCGTTGCCGGTGCGGACATCAGGACCACTGGGCTCAACGTCCGGGCAGACCTCGTGTGGCGGGAAGGCGAAGGCCAGTCTGTCACCGGATATGTCGCCGCCAGCAGCCTCACTGTCAGGTTGCGCACTCCCGCGTCCGCCTCGGCAGCGATTTCCGAGGCCGTGGAGGCCGGCGGGAACGACGTCCGGCTCAACGGCCTTGACCTGACGTTTGCGGACGACGCCGAGGTCCGGGCACGTGCCCGGGATGCCGCCTGGGAGGACGCGCTCCGTTCCGCCGGGCAGTTTGCCCGCCTCGCCTCTGCCCGGCTTGGCCCGGTTCTTTCCATCACGGACACGGTGGGACCGCAACCTCCAGCGCCCCTCCCCCGGATGCAGCGCGCCGCCTCGGTGGAAGCACTTGGCGTGGAAGCCGGCGAAACCGCGGTTAGCGTTGCCATCAGAGTCGTCTGGGAGCTCGACTACTAGTTCCGCGGGCTTTCCGGGCGGCCGGGGTGCTTGACTTAAGTTCGAACATACATTCGAATAGAGGTCATGAGATGGGATGCCCAAGCACTGATGCCGCCGCCGGCACAAGCAGCCGCGGGTAGTGCCGCTCCTGCCCTTCTTCCCCTGGCCGGGCTGGTGCGGTCGGTCACCACGCCGGAGTTCGCCGGTATCACTTTCCATGAGGTCACCGCCAAATCGGTGCTCAACAAGGTTCCGGCAGGCTCGCGCATGCCGTTCGAATGGACTATCAACCCTTACCGGGGGTGCAGCCACGCCTGCGTGTACTGCTTTGCCAGGAAAACGCACACCTACTTGGATTTCGACGCCGGGCGTGACTTCGACAGCCAGGTGGTGGTGAAAGTCAACGCGGCGGAGGTCCTCCGGAAGGAACTGGCCCGGCCGTCCTGGGGCCGCCATCAGGTAGCACTGGGCACCAACACCGATCCGTATCAGCGTGCCGAGGGGCGATACCAGCTGATGCCCGGGATCATTACCGCCCTGGCCGAATCCGGCACTCCGCTGTCCATCCTGACCAAAGGAACCTTGCTGGCCAGGGACATTCCGCTGCTGAAGAGCGCCGCCATCCAGGTGCCAGTGGGCCTGGGCATCTCACTCGCCATGACCAACGAAGCATTGCAGGAAGCCATCGAGCCGGGCACCCCCGGTCCCCGGGCGCGGCTCAAGCTGGTCTCCCGGCTGCGCGAGGCCGGTCTCCCCTGCGGAGTCATGGCCATGCCCATCCTGCCCTGGCTCACAGACAGTGACGAAGCCCTGGATTCCCTGTTTTCCTCCCTGGCCGCCGCGGGGGCCACCGGCGTGACTGCCGGCGCCCTCTATTTGAAGCCGGGCGGCACCAGGGAGTGGTTCATGAAGTGGATTGCAGCCCATCATCCCGGACTGGCAGGCCGCTATGGCCGGCTCTATGGCGCAGGCTCCTACGCCTCCAAGGAATACCGGGCCTGGCTTGGCGGCAGGATCCGCTATTTCAAGGCCCGTCACG
Source organism: Arthrobacter sp. OV608 (assembly GCA_900110595.1). Lineage (GTDB taxonomy): Bacteria > Actinomycetota > Actinomycetes > Actinomycetales > Micrococcaceae > Arthrobacter. The sequence continues at coordinate 25,765 of FOEZ01000004.1, forward strand.
GTTTCTCCGATTCTTCCGGCTTCAGCCACCGGGACCTGGACGATCCCCGCAACGAAGAAGCGGAGTACCCGGCAGGCATCATCCCGGCCCCAAAACCCACAACGGCACCGGCATCCCCGACACCCGCGACGCAGGCCACCCTGTTTTAGCGCTCCGGGCTGCTGTCAGCGCGTGCCCGCTGCCGGCACTTGGAGTGCTGCCAGCAGCTCCCTGACAATTGGGAAATCAGCCGGAATCCAGGGCAGGCCAAGGACTTCATCCTGGTCGGCCAAGGACACCCATCGAAGTTCGTCGTGGTCCTGAAGGGGCTGCGGCTCGCCTGCCAGGATCTCTGCGAACCAGACACGCATGCTGGCCCGCTCATTCAGCGGCCAGCCGGTGGGAGAGTCCGCGGCAAGCTCAGGGCCGAGGCGCACCCCGATCCCCAGCTCTTCGACCAGCTCCCGGCGGAGCGCCGACTCAGGCTCTTCACCCGGCTCAACTTTGCCTCCGGGGAACTCCCACAGGCCGGCCAGCTTCTCAGGAGCACTGCGGCGGGCCACGAGCAGCAGGGAAGGTTTCGCGAGGCGGTCCACTACAGCTCCGCCGACCACCTGTATCAGTCCAGTCACCGCCCCATTCTATGAGGGACAATGGGAAGGCCCGGGCACTCACTCCGCTTTCCCGGGAATACCTGCACCTTGCCGGGGGTTGTCCCGGTGGTCCAGGCCCTACCCAGCCCCACTGCCGTGGCTGAAGCCCCCTTGTATCCCAGCACCTCGAAAAGCAGGCACATGAGCAGCGTCATTCAGTCGCCCACGGCAACCAGCACCGCCTCCCCCAATATCGCCATGGCCATCATTGCGCTGGCCATGGGCGGGGTGGGGATCGGGGTCACAGAGTTCACCATGATGGGCCTGCTGAAGGAAGTGGAACAGGGCCTCACCATCAGCACCCCCGAAGCCGGGCACCTCATCTCCGCTTATGCGCTGGGTGTGGTGGTGGGCGCACCGCTGCTGGCCGCCGTCGGCGCTAAGCTTCCGCGCAAAAACCTGGCCCTCGGCCTGATGCTGTTCTTCACCGTCGCCAACCTGGCCTCTTTCCTGGCCCCCGATTACGGCTCCATGCTGGTTTCACGCTTCGCGGCCGGGCTGCCGCACGGTGCATTCTTTGGTGTTGCCGCGGTCATCGCCGCTTCGCTGGTGCCGCCCACCCGGCGTGGATGGGCGATTTCCATGGTGATGGCGGGGCTGAGCATTTCCAACGTTATCGGCGTCCCGGCGGCAACCTGGGTGGGACAAACCTACGGCTGGCGCCTGCTCTTCATCCTGGTAGGTGCGCTGGGAATGCTCACCCTGGTGCTGATCTGGCGGTTTGTTCCCTTCCAAAAGGCTCATCCGGACGCCAGCATCCGCCGTGAACTCGGGGCGCTGAAGCGGCTCCAGGTCTGGCTCGCCATCCTGATCGGCATCGTGGGCTTTGGCGGCTTCTTCGCCACTTACACATACATTTCCCACACCATGACCAACGTAGCCGGCCTCCCCTCGTCGATGATTCCACTGGTGGTTGCCTTGTACGGGCTGGGCATGGTGGCAGGCAACGTGGTGGGCGGCAGGATTGCGGACAAATCCGTGATGGGAACTCTCTACAGTGTGCTGCCGGCCATCGCCGTGGCCCTGGTGGTGTATGCCATCGCCGCCCATTGGCCTTGGTCAGCCCTGGTGATGGTGTTTGTGGTGGGCGCTGCCGGGTCCATGCTGATACCGGCGCTGCAGACCCGGCTCCTGGACGCCTCCCCGGACGCCCCGTCGCTGGCTTCGTCCCTGAACCACGCAGCCCTGAACGTCGCGAACGCGCTCGGAGCGTTCCTGGGCGGCCTGGTCATCGCCTGGGGTTGGGGCTATGTTGCCCCCGCACTGGTGGGAGCGTGCCTGGCCGTATTGGGCCTCGGCGTTGCCGTTGCCAGTGGCATGCTGGAACGCAAAAAACCGCTGGCCGCCTCCTGAAAAGGCGGCCAGCGGCCGGCTAGCATCGTGATGTTTCTGACGGGCAGTTGTCAGGGCCTTGGTGCCGCGGCGGCAGGCTGATGGCCGGCACCTGGGGCATCTGAACGGTGCAGGTCAGGCTCCAGGTAGATCACCCGTGCGATAGGCACTGCTGTCCGGATGCGTGACTCTGCGCTGTCGATTTCCTTGGCGATCTCCTCGCCGGTCGCGTTGCGGTTAATGGCGATTTTGGCCGCCACCAGCAGTTCCTCCGGTCCCAGGTGCAGCGTCTTGAGGTGGATGATCCGGCTGCCGTCGGCCTCGATGGCCTGTGCAATCCGCTCCAAGTCATCCCGGGAAGCCGATTCGCCCAGGAGCAGGGACTTCGTCTCCAACGCCAGAATCACGGCAATCGCAACGAGCAGCAGGCCAATCATGGCCGTGCCTGCGGCGTCCCAGAGTCCGTTGCCGGTAACAAGAGTCATGCTGACGCCGATAAGCGCGAACACCAGGCCCAGGAGCGCACCCAGGTCCTCAAGCAGGATGACTGGCAGCTCAGGCTGTTTGGCACTGCGCACAAACTTGGCCCAGGACTGCTGTCCGCGTAGATGGTTCGATTCCTTGATGGCAGTCCGGAACGAGAACGATTCGGCAATGATCGCCCCCACCAGCACCGCCAGGGGAACCCACCAGAAGTCGCCCTCGATGGCGTGCGGGTGCTGAAACTTCTCCCACGCCTCATACAGGGCAAAGAGGCCGCCCACGCTGAACAGCACAATGGAAACGATGAAGGCGTAGATATACCGCTCCCGGCCATAACCGAACGGGTGTTCCGGGCTGGCCGCCCGTTGTGCCTTCTTGCCTCCCACCAGCAGGAGGATCTGGTTGCCGGAGTCCGCCACGGAGTGGATGGCTTCGGCGAGCATCGAGGACGAGCGCGTCAGGAAGTACGCAACAAACTTCAGGAGGGCGATGGTCAGGTTGGCAGCCAGAGCCGCAATAATCGCCTTTGTACCGCCACTTGCAGCCAAGGGGCTTCACCTCTTTTACGGTTTTTGGAACACTACGGAATTTGCGGACCCGGACCCCGGCTCCGCCCATAGTTACCGTACCCGCCCCAACAGCCGGCATGCACCCGCGACAGGCCCTAAGCCTGCTGACAAGCACGGGACCCTATGTTAGCTTGAAGCTCATCGGGAGGGTTTATCCCGGTCACAATAAGGAGGAGACATGGGTTTTCTTGCTTGGATTATTCTCGGCCTCATCGTGGGGGCCATCGTTAAAGCCGTAATGCCCGGCAGGGTAGGCGGCGGTTGGGTCACCAGCCTGGTTCTGGGCGTGGTAGGCGCAATAGTAGGCGGCTGGATCGGCAGCCTGCTCTTCAATAAGGGCGATCTGGCCTTCTTCGATCTCGGCACTTGGATTCTCGCCATCGTAGGCGGCCTGGTGGTCGCCGGCATCTACGGTGCCATTACCGGACGCGGCAAGGCAACACGCGCGCCCTGAGTTCCCAGTAAATCTTCATTCTCCACCCAAGCGTGGGCTCCGGTAATCCGGGGCCCACGCTGCCGTTAAGGCCGCACTTTAGTTACCCCGGCAATGCTGCCGGGAGGTGCTGGGAGCGGGCACTGGCATAGAGGCAGACTGTGGCGGCCGTGCCGAGGTTGAGGCTTTCCGCCGCCCCGTACACAGGCACAGCCACACGGTGGTCGGCCAGGTCGAGTTCGGCCTGGGACAGCCCTTGCGCCTCGTTGCCGAACAGCCAGGCCGTGGGTTTTTCCAGGTCATAGGCTGACCGGGTACTGTCCCCCGTCAGCCGGCGCCGGGCGTTTTCGTCCTGCAGCGCGTCAAGATTGAGGGAACCATAGCCGTCCGCAGCCAGGATGCCGATCCCCCGGGCCCGGCACGCCTCGGCCAGTTCAGCTACATCGGCACTCAGCACCACGGGCAGGTGGAACAGGGAACCGGCGGTGGACCGGACCGCCTTGGGGTTGTAGATGTCCACGCTGGAGCCGGTGAGGATTACTGCATCTGCTCCCGCTGAGTCAGCCGCCCGCAGAACCGTTCCGGCATTCCCCGGATCGCGGACCTGGCAAAGAACGGCAATAAGCCGCGGGCCGGCGTCGAGCACTTCCTCAAGCGCAACGTCGACGAACCGGCAGACGGCAATGATGCCCTGGGGGTTGACTGTGTCCGCCATGGCGGCCAGGACGTCGTCGGTAGCCAACCGGGCATTGGTGCCCTCGGCAAGTTCCTCGAATTCAGGAAACCGGTCCAGGCAGGCGGCACTGGCAAAAACCTCGGTGACAACGCCCGGGGCCCCGTCAGTGAGGCGCTGCTGGTGCAGCTTCAACGCTTCGCGGACCGCCTGCGGGCCTTCCGCCAGGAACTGTCCGCGCTTTAAACGGGCCGGGCGCCCTGCAAGTTTTGCCACATCCCGCACTCGATCTGCTCGGGGGTTGGAGAGTGGTAAATCCTGCGGGCGCCCGGTGTCGTTCATACAGAAAACTTTAGTGGCTAGGGCCACCAGTTCCTGAACTGTCCCGTTGCGGGTGCAGCGTTGCTAGGCAACTACCTTCCTGGCGGAGGTGTCGGCGGGCAGCGAGTCCTTGGCAACCTGGACCAGTGCGGCGAACGCGTTGGCGTCGGAGACAGCCAGTTCGGCCAGCATGCGGCGGTCAACCTCGACCTCAGCGGCCTTCAGGCCCTGGATCAGGCGGTTGTAGGTGAGGCCGTTGGCGCGGGATGCAGCGTTGATGCGCTGGATCCACAGGCGGCGGAAGTCGCCCTTCTTCTTCTTGCGGTCGCCGTAGCTGTACACAAACGAGTGCAGCAGCTGCTCTTTGGCCTTGCGGTACAGGCGTGAACGCTGTCCACGGTAGCCCTTTGCGCGTTCAAGGATAACCCGGCGCTTCTTGTGGGCGTTGACCGCCCTCTTCACACGTGCCACGTGCGTACTCCTTCGAAATTCTGATCCCAAGCATCTACTGCCGGATGTCCGGCGGCCTGAGAAGGCTTTTTGGCAGGTGACTTACACCAGGTGGTGGTCAGTCAAGAACTTGGAAATTAGATGCCGAGCATCTTCCGGATGACCTTGGCGTCGCCCTTGAAGACGATCTTGTCGCCGGCGAGGCGGCGGGTCAGCCTGGAGGACTTGTGCTCGAGGTAGTGGCGGCGGTTGGCCTGCTGGCGGCGCAGCTTGCCGCTGCCGGTCAGCTTGAAGCGCTTCTTAGCACCACTGTGGGTCTTCATCTTCGGCATGGGAACCGATCTCCTTACGTGTCCGCAGGCGAGGCCTGCAGTTCTATCGCGCAGCTGCCCCAGGGGGCGGCGTGCTGGTTGCTGACTACCGAAGGGCGACCCCCGGCAGCTGTGAACTAAGTGGTCTTCTTACCAGCCGGCTTCGGCACTGCCTTGGGGGCAGGGCGGGCAGCGGGCTTGGGTGCAGCGGGCCTGGCCACCGGCTTCGGCGGAGCAGGAACGGCTGCGGGCTTCGGCGCCGCCGCTGCCGGCTTGGCAGCTTCGGGCTTCTCCGCAGCAGGCTGGGGCGCCGGTGCAGCTGCCTTGGGAGCCTCCTGCTTGGGAGCCTCCTGCTTGGGAGCTTCCTGCTTCGGCGCTGCGGCCTTGGGAGCCTCCTGCTTCGGAGCAGCGGCCCTGGGGGCCTCCTGCTTCGGAGCTTCGGCCTTGGGAGCCTCAGCCTTGGGAGCTTCGGCTGCCTTGGCCGGGGCTTCTTCAGCAACAGGCTCGACGGCGGGAGCTGCTTCCTGTGCCGGAGCTTCCGGGGCTGCTTCCGGTTCCGTCGAGACGGTGAAACCCTCGGGCAGCAGGTCCGCGAGGGACTGCGTCAGGGGGGCCTGGTCGTCGCCGGAAACGTCGACACGGCCGGAGGCCTTGGCTTCGTTCTGTGCTTTTGCTTCAGCCCGCTGCGTTGCACGGCGTGCTTCGGCCTTGGCTTCTGCCTTGTTCTTCAGCGGGCCGACCACCATAACCATGTTGCGGCCGTCGATGCGGGGGCTGGATTCCACCACACCAACCTCAGCAACGTCATCGGCGAAACGCTGGAGCAGGCGGATGCCCATTTCCGGACGCTGCTGTTCGCGGCCGCGGAACTGGATCATGGCCTTGACCTTGTCCCCGGCGCCGAGGAAGCGCAGTGCGTGCCCGCGCTTGGTCTCGTAGTCGTGGGTGTCGATCTTCAGGCGGAAACGGATCTCCTTCAGAACAGTGTTCGTCTGGTTCTTCCGTGCTTCACGTGCCTTGACCGCGGCCTCGTACTTGTACTTGCCGAAGTCCATCAGCTTGCACACCGGAGGCTTCGCCTGAGGTGCAACTTCAACGAGATCAAGGTCGGACTCGGCGGCCAGACGCAGGGCATCCTCAATACGGACGATTCCTACCTGTTCACCTGCAGGGCCGACCAGCCGCACCTCGGGGACGCGGATACGCTCATTGATTCTTGGCTCGCTAATGTTAAAGCTCCTGTGTTGTTGTGGGATCCCGGCAAATAGAGAAGGCCCCCAATTGCCGGAGCAATCGAAGGCCTCGAGGACTGGTTGCGCGTCCCATATGGCACGCCTTGTTCGATGCCGACGTGCGCCGGAACCAAACCAACCAGGTACCCGGCAACCTTGCATTCCATCAAACTTGCGGAACAGCGGCTAACGCGGGTGGGAGAGAACTCCGCTTGCAAACTGCATGCCATTCTACAGAAAAAAATTCCCTGCAACGCTGGCGCTGCTGGGAACCTTTGATCGTTTCGCGAACGATCCCTGAAATAACGACATCCAGTCGGTCTGTGTCAAGCTTACCAGTATGAGCACCCCAGACAGTAATTCATACGTTTTCGAGCCTGCCGCGGATGGGGCCGGTGCCGCCGCCGACGTTTCGCAGCAGATCCGCGATATTTCCGAAGTGCCGGCCATTGAGGTCATCACCACCGCCGCCGTCCACCTGATGAGCGCCGCCGCCGTCAAGCTTGGCCTGGCCGCCGAAGAGAACGCACAGGAGCTCAAGGACCTGGACGAGGCCCGCAAACTGATCACCGCGCTGGCCGGCCTGGTCACCGCCGCAGCCCCTGAGATTGGTTCCCAGCACGCCGGACCGTTGCGTGACGGCCTGCGGTCCCTCCAGCTGGCCTTCCGCGAAGAGTCGCTGATCCCCGACGCCCCGGGCAAGGGCCCGGGCGAGAAATACACCGGCGCAGTCAACTAACGCCGCACCAGCCAACACTGACGACGGCGGGCCGACCTCACGGGGAAGGCCCGCCGTCGCGCTTTAACTCTTCCTGCCCCTCCCCATGCCGTGATTTTGCTTCTACGGCGCCGCTGGAGGGCCAGTCCCACGAGGCACAGCGCGACGCCCGCGGCGCCCACCGAGACGAAACCTCCGGACGGGCCCACCTGGTCGATGAAGACCCCCGCCAACGGCGCGCCCAGCGCCACACCAGCTGTGAGGGCGGAGCCGTACCAGCCCATGGCCTCGCCCCGCCGCTCCTCGTCCACGAGGTCCGCCACCTTCTCGGATGCGGAGGAGAGTACCGGTGCGCAGAGGAGCCCCGGCAGGATCGAAACGAGGGCGAGGGTCCAGGTGTCGTGGGCGAAGCCCATCGGGATGGTCAGGGCCGCCATCCCCAGGAGCAGGACGATAGGCGGGACAGGCCGGTGCATGGCGCCGTAGATAAGTCCGCCCACTACTGAGGCCGCGCACCAGAACAGGAAAACGATGCCGATTTCGGCCTGGTGTCCGCCGGTTTCGAGCGCTGCAACGATTCCCACGTCGGTGCCGCTAAGGACCATACCCGCTCCGGCGGCAACGGCGAAGAGCGCTGCAACAGTGGCGGTGAACCACGTGAAGTTGCCTGCCACCTTCGCCCTGAGGCCCGCGCTGCGGGCAGTGTGGGCAGCGGCCGGGGCAAGGTCCGCGGCGGCTTCCTGCAGGTGGGCGGGAGCGGTGGAGACGACGGCGGCCTCCGCCGCGCGCTGCTGGTCCGCCTCGCAGTCGCCCGCGGTCGAAGCGCTGCGGGTGGGCGGGTTGAACCACATCAGGAACAGGCCGGCCAGGGACGTGGAAACGCCCACGATTGTCAGGCCAGCAATGCTGAAGCCGCTGGTGGCGACGATAGCTCCGGCGGCGGGACCGATCATGAACACCACTTCGGTGGTGATCGCATCGAGGGCGAAGGCAGTACGTCGCTGGTCGCCGTCGGCCAGCACGCCCAAGGACTGCCGTACCACGCTGAAAATGGGCAGTGTGAGCAGTCCGCCCACAAAGACCAGCGGCAGGAGCCACTCGTAGGGCACATGCGGTACGACGGACCAGATCACGGTCTCGGACACCACCGACGGGATGAGTGCCTTGCGCAGGCCCACCGTATCCACCCGGCGGCCCCGCCAGGGCGCACCGAGGGCGATGCCGATGGTCATCACAGCGGCCGCCGTACCCGCGGCGGCGTATCCCTGGCCCAGAGTGAGGACGATGTGCAGGGTCAGCAGCACACCGGCAGCCGAGTGCGGAATGCGGGCGATCATGCCCACGAGGAGCAGCCGCCGGATGGGCCGCACGGCGAGCAACTCCCGGTAGAGAGCGAAATTCACGAAAGAATCCTTCGGTCTGCCGCAGCCGGCCGGGGATCCCCCTCCTCGCCGCAGCTAGTTTTCAGCGCGCCGCAGTTTTACCTCGATTGAGTCGACCCGCTCACCAAACAATACATTCCGGGACCACTGGGCCTGGAGTCCTGCCACCAGTTCCTGCACCGCCGCGGCGTCCAGGCCGTCCTCCAGGTACAGGACCACCTGCAGCTCGGGACCGGCGCCTCCGCCGGAAAGGACGGACCCGTCGGCTGTACGCGAAGCTACTCCCCTGCCCGGCAGGAGCTCCAGGCTCCGCACGGCGGGGAAGCCGGCCGCAGCCTCCCGCATCTGGCGTGCAAGGACCTGATCTGTGTAGGAAGGGATCCAGTCCTGCTGCTGGGCCAAGGCCCACAGGGCCGGGCGCCGGACCACAAAGGTGACGGTCGAGCCCGGGTCAAGGACCAGCAGTTCGGCACCTTCCGCCACGGCCGAAAGGGCCGCGCGGGCGGCGTAGACCGCTACCGGCCGCGCCTCCGGGTGCCACGCGCTGAGTGCCTCGGCGGATGTGAACGCCGGCATGGCGGTCCGGCCGTCGGCGGCTTTGAGGGTCACCAGGGCCATGTCCGCCTGTTTGTCGGCGTGCAGGCCGTCCTGGCCTTCGGCTTCTTCGGCAAGCTGGGCAACGATCGGGATAAAAACCCGGGCGGTTGCGAGGGAGGCAACGACAGCTGCCTCGTCCCCCTGTCCCGCCTGCAGGGCCGCAAGTGCGGCCACGTAGCCGGTGTCGGCCAGTCCGTCGTCGTCCTCAAAATTGTGGATTTTGGCATCGTCCCCGGCCAGGCTCCGGCCCGCCCAGGGCTGGCCGGCCGAGTCGGTGGCACCTCCGGCGCCGGCCAGAGCCGCGGCGATGTGGCCCGGGAGGTGGCGCTGTGCAGGGGTGCCGGATCCGGGTTCGGTGCTGGACATGGCGTGGCTGCTCGTTGCTTCCGGCAGGCTAGCGGCGGCCGGCGACGTCGAGGGCTTCGGGCAGGGTGAAGGCACCGGCGTACAAGGCCTTGCCCACAATCGCTCCTTCAACCCCCAGCGGCACCAGGGAACGCAGGACCTTAAGATCGTCCAGGCTGGAAATACCGCCGGAGGCCACCACAGGCTTGCCGGTCCTTTCGACCATTTGGCGGAGCAGTTCCACGTTGGGTCCCTGCAGGGTCCCGTCCTTGGTCACGTCGGTGACCACGTAGCGCGAGCACCCAGCCTCCTCAAGCCGGCCGAGCACGTCCCAGAGGTCCCCGCCTTCCTTCGTCCAGCCGCGGCCGGCCAAGGTGGTTCCGCGGACATCGAGGCCGACGGCGATCTTGTCACCGAAGCGTTCGATGGCCCGCTGGGTCCATTCAGGGTTTTCCAGTGCTGCTGTACCAAGGTTGACGCGCGCCACGCCCAGGTCAAGGGCGGCTTCGAGTGATGCGTCATCGCGGAGGCCGCCGGAGAGTTCCACCTTGATGTCCAGCCTGCCCACTACTTCGCGCAGCAGCTCCGCGTTGGAGCCGCGGCCGAAGGCGGCGTCCAGGTCCACCAGATGGACCCACTCCGCGCCCTGCTGTTGCCAGTTCAGTGCCGCTTCCAGCGGGGTTCCGTAGCTTGTTTCACTGCCGGCTTCGCCCTGGACCAGCCGGACGGCCTGGCCGTTGACGACGTCGACGGCGGGCAGCAGTTCAAGGACCGGCAGGTCGGTAGCGGTGTTCATCAAAAATCCTCGAAAGTTGGGGGAACGGGTCAGGGTCTGGCTAGCTGGCCGGCAGCGTCAGCAGATAGGCGGCCAGCAGTGCCATGCCCGCCAGGACGTAGAAGGAAACCTGGGTCCAGAGCGGTTTGTGCTGCTGCCGGAACGAGATGCCGCCGCCAATGAGCAGGCCGGCGAGGCCCATCAGCAGGACAGACCACACTAGGCGCCGCCGCCGGCGGTCTCTTCGGCATCCGGCGCCGGGTCGCCTGAGTCCGCGGCGGTTGCGTCCGTGCTGCTTGCGCCTGCCTTGCCTGCCTCAGCCGGCCGGCGCAGGGCGTCCACCCAGTTGCGCAGGAGCTGCGCACCGGCGTCGCCGGACTTTTCCGGGTGGAACTGGGTGGCGCAGAGCGGGCCATTCTCGACGGCGGCGATGAACGGGGCGCCATGCTCGGACCAGGTGACCAGGGGCGGGGCCATCCGCGGCTGGATGATATCGAAGTTCCATTCCTGCACCCCATAGGAGTGCACGAAGTAGAACCGCTCGTTTTCGACGCCGGCAAAGAGCTTTGAGCCCTCCGGCACCTTGACTGTGTTCCAGCCCATGTGGGGTACAACATCTGCGGGAAGGAGTTCCACTTTGCCGGGCCATTCGCCGATGCCTTCGGCTTCGGTGCCGTGTTCCACACCGGCTTCGAACAGCACCTGGAGGCCTACGCAGATGCCCAGGACCGGGCGGCCTCCGGCGACGCGGCGGCCGATGAGGCGGATGCCGTCCACAGCCTTGAGCTCACGCATCACGGTTTCAAAAGCGCCGACGCCGGGAACCACCAGCCCGTCAGCGTTCAGGACATCCTCGGGCTTGGAGCTGAGGATTACCTCGGCGCCCGCGCGCTCCAGGGCACGGACTGCAGAGCGAACGTTTCCCGAACCGTAGTCCAGCACCGTGACGGTGGGCTTCCCCTCGGGGGACGGCAGCTTCTGTGAAGCTGCCGGATCGATGATGGCGCCGTCGCGCAGGACCTGGCCGCTCACAGCGCACCCTTGGTGGAGGGAATGCCTTCGACGCGGGGATCGGATTCAACGGCAGCGCGGAGGGCGCGGGCGAAGGCCTTGAACTGGGCTTCGACGATGTGGTGCGGATCCCTGCCGGCGATCACGTTCATGTGGAGGCAGATCCCGGCGTGCAGGGTGATGGCTTCAAAGACGTGGCGTGTCAGCGAGCCGGTGAAGTGCCCGCCGATCAGGTGGTATTCCTGGCCTGCGGGTTCGCCTCCGTGCACCAGGTACGGGCGGCCGGAGACATCGACGACGGCGTGGGCCAGCGCTTCATCCAGGGGCACGGTGGCTTCACCGAAGCGGCGGATTCCCGCTTTGTTGCCCAGGGCGGTGCGCAGTACTTCACCAAAGGTGATGGCAACGTCCTCCACGGTGTGGTGGACGTCGATGTGGGTGTCGCCGGTGGCCTTGACCGTGAGGTCGATGAGCGAGTGCTTGCAGAGCGCGGTGAGCATGTGGTCGTAGAACGGCACCGAGGTGTCGATGTCCGAGATGCCGGTACCGTCGAGGTTGATCTCCACGAGCACGGAGGACTCGCTGGTGGCACGCTCCATGCGCGCCGTCCTGGCCGCAGTGGATCCGATGGAACTCATGGTCAAGTGTCCTTTGGGAAGAAGGAGTGGTTCAGGGCGCCCAGCGCCAATACTTCCAGTCTAGGCGGGAAGCTTCGACTGGCCGGCAAGGATGCTTTCCAGCGACGTAAGGAAGGCTGTGGTTTCGGCCTTCGTGCCCGCGGTGACGCGAAGGTGGCCCGGGATCCCTACGTCGCGGATCAGCACGCCTGCCTCGAGCAATTCCTGCCAGACCTGGTGCGGGTTCTCGAGCCCGCCAAAGAAAACGTAGTTGGAGTCCGAGGCGGCGGGCTTCAGGCCCATCCTGGTCAGCTCCACCACGATCCTGTCGCGCTGTTCTTTGATGTCCTCAACGTCCGCCATCAGGGCCTCGCGGTGCTGAAGGGCTGCCAGCGCGGTGGCCTGGGTGATGGCGGACAGGTGGTACGGCAGCCGGACCAGGCGCAGGGCATCGGTGACTTCGGGGGCCGCGGCCATGTAGCCGAGGCGCGCCCCGGCAAGGGCAAATGCCTTGCTCATGGTGCGCGAGACAATCAGCCGTTCGCGGCCTGGCAGGAGGGTGAGAGCGCTGGGCGTTCCGTCATGGGCGAACTCATGGTACGCCTCGTCCACAATGACAATCGTCTGGCTGGCTTCGCCGGCCTCGTACACCGCCTCCACCACGTCGAGCCCAAGGCCGGTTCCAGTGGGGTTGTTTGGAGAGCAAAGGAAAACAATATTGGGTTGCAGTTCCTTGACCTGCAGGGCGGCCGATTCCGCGCTGAGGCCGTAGCCCTCCGCCCGGTCACCCACGATGTATTCGGTGTCCGTGCCGCTGGCCAGCAGCGGGTACATGGAGTACGTGGGCGGGAAGCCCAGTGCCGTGCGGCCGGGTCCACCGAAAGCCTGGAGGATCTGCTGGAGAACCTCGTTGGAGCCGTTGGCCGCCCAGACGTTCGACTCATCCAGCCCGTGTCCCAAGTACTCCGCCAGGGCCTTGCGCAGCTCGGTAAATTCCCGGTCCGGGTAGCGGTTCAGGCCTGCGGCAGCTTCCGTTACTGCGGCGCTGATGGCTGCGCGGACGTCCGCGGGAACGCCATGGGTGTTCTCGTTGACATTGAGGAGGATGGGGACATCCAGCTGGGGCGCACCGTAAGGGGTCAACCCACGAAGGTTGTTGCGGAGGGGAAGCCGGTTCAGGCGCTCTAGCTGGTCATTCACCTGAACAGTTTAGTGCCCGTGCAGGAGACCGGAAAATGTGACGGTGCCCTGTTCGCGCTCAGCGTGCAGCTAGCGCGTGGGCACGTAGAGCTGCTGCCCGGGGTGCACCGCTCCGGCGCTCAGGTTGTTGAGCTGCACGATGTCCGCCACCACATCCCGCGCATCCCGCTCCGGGTCAACGGTTCCGGCAATAGCCCACAGCGACTGGCCCGGCTGCACGGTGACGGTGACCGTGGGGGTAATGGAAAGGTCTGCGGCGGAATCCGAGGCCTTGGCCGGCGAGTTGAAGAAGCCTGCCAGGGAGAGCAGCAGAGCCGCCAGCAGCACCAGGGGGATGCCGATCAGAACCACCTTCCCGCGGCGGGTGAGCCGCAGCGGCGGCTGGGTCGCGGGACGATCCGGCTGCCGGCGGACCGGCTGCGACATCAGTTGATGCACCGAAAGAAGCTGCGGACGTGAACCCTGTGAAGCAGATGTAGCTGACATGAACTGAGCCCTCCTGGACCTGACCGTGCTGCCCGATGTCCTTCCCAGCTGCCCCCGATGCGGCCGGAACTGATCCGGATCTTCGAATGACTCCAAGCGGAGTAGAACAAACGTTCGAACTTTGCTTTCTCTGTTTTAGCACTTATCAACGAATAATGTCGAGACTCGCTAGAACAAATGTTTGAAAATGCCATGTGGCTGGCCTAGCTTTGAAGACAAGAACAACCACCTCTGAAGTTGATCAGCAGGGTCTGACAATTACGGCGGCTACTCCGGGTCCGGGCCGAAATGCCGGGGCAAACTGAAAGGCATTGGCGAATATGGCAGCAGCAGCCGCCGGGGGCAGGGCAACCTCCCAACCGAAGAAGACCGCCAAGGGCCTGACGCCGCGGCAGAAGAAAATCCTCGAAACCATCCAGCGCTCGGTTAATGACAACGGCTATCCGCCGTCCATGCGGGAAATCGGCGATACCGTGGGCCTGGCCAGCCTCTCCAGCGTCACCCACCAGCTGTCGCAGCTGGAAAAACTCGGCTACCTCCGCCGCGACCCGAAAAGGCCCCGCGCCATGGAGGTGCTGATGCCCCTGACGCTTGACGGGGGTGCCCCCAAGCCGGCATCGGAGCCGTCCGCCCTCTTGCCGGGCACCAGCGCCACAGTGACCCAACTTCCCACCGCCATGGACACTGCCATGGTTCCCCTCGTGGGCCGGATCGCCGCCGGCGGTCCTATACTTGCCGACCAGGTGGTGGAGGATGTCTTGGCGCTCCCCCGGCAGCTGGTGGGCCAGGGGGAACTGTTTATGCTCAAGGTGGCTGGCGATTCGATGGTGGACGCCGCAATCTGCGACGGCGACTGGGTAGTGGTGCGCCGCCAGGCGGACGCCGCGAATGGCGATATCGTCGCGGCATTGCTGGACGACGAAGCCACCGTCAAGACCTTCCGCCAGCGTGATGGCCACACGTGGCTGCTGCCGCAGAACACCCAGTACGAACCCATCCTGGGCGACCACGCCACCATCATGGGCAAGGTCGTCTCAGTACTCCGCTCGCTCTAGGCAGCGGCATCAGCTAAACAGCGATATCAGCCCTTTGCCGGCAGCGCGAAGGCGCTGCCGGCAAAGTGAAGGTGCTGCCGTCAGGCGTTCTCCCCTGCCAGCCGTTCCAGGGCCGCAATCGCCGTCTTCCGGTCCGTGGTTGGCCAGAAGGGCGGCAGGGCCCCGCGAAGGAATCCCGCGTACCGTTCAGTGGCAAGCCTGGAATCCAGCACTGCCACCACGCCTTTGTCCCCGGTGGAGCGGATCAGGCGCCCGGCTCCCTGTGCCAGTCGGATCGCAGCGTGCGTGGCCGAGACAGACATAAAGCCGTTGCCGCCGGCCTGCGCCACAGCACGGGACCGCGCAGTCATTAGGGGGTCGTCCGGCCTCGGGAACGGAATCCGGTCGATGACCACCAGCCGGCAGGCCCCGCCAGGAACATCCACGCCCTGCCACAGCGACATGGTGCCGAACAGGCAGGTATCGGGTTCGTCCGCGAACTGCTTCACCAGCGCCGTCATGGTGGAGTCGCCCTGGCAGAGGATGGTCATCCCCAGCTTCGGCCGCAGCGCGTCGGCTGCTTCCTCCGCCGCGCGCCGGGACGAAAACAGGCAGAGCGCACCGCCGTTGGACGCCCGGATGAGTGCTTCGAGTTCGGCCAGTGCCTCCGGGGAGACTCCGCGGCCTGGCTTGGGAAGGTGGCCCGCGACGTAGAGGATGCCCTGTTTGGGGTAGTCGAAGGGCGATCCCACATCAACGCCGGTCCAGCTGGGTGCGCCCTCACCCACAAGGCCCAAGCCGCCCGCTGCGGGCTCAAAGGCCGAGCCGATGGCGAGCGTTGCAGACGTCAGCACCACCGTGTGCCCTTCGAACAGGCCCTCACGCAGCCGCCCGGCTACGGACAACGGAGCAACGTTGATCAGCGCAGGAGCCGTTTCATCCGGCTGCGAATATCCCTGTTGCGGATCAAAGGAGCTGGCGCGGGAGAACCACACCACTTCCCTGTTCTCCCGGGCCGCCAGGAGGCGTTCACAAAGTTCCAGGATGAGCATCAGCCGGGAGCGCGCAAGCTGCCGCCCGCCGTCGGCCGTTGTCCTGCTGTCCCCCTTGGAATCAGACAGCGCGGCCCGGCAGGCCTCACGCAGCTGGTCAACGCAATCCAGCTGCTCGTCGTTCAGACCGTTCGGCAGCAGCCCGTTGGGGACGCCAGCCAGAGCCACCTCCAGGTTGGCGGCGGCGGCATTGAGGGCGTCCACGGTAATGGCGGTGTGCTTGCGGGCGCCGGCGGCAGCGGCGTGGACCATGGCCACCGAAAGCTGCCCGGAGACAGCGCCCGTCACCCTGTCCTGGAGTTCATGGGCCTCGTCAACAACAACCACGTCGTACTCAGGCAGCACGGCCAGTCCTTCGAAGGCGCTGACCGCGAGCATGGCATGGTTGGTGACCACGACGTCGGCTTCGGCGGCATTCTGGCGGGCCAGTTCGCTGAAGCATTCCGCCGCCATCGGGCATTTCTGCGCTCCCAGGCATTCCATGGACGTGACGGAGACCTGCCGCCAGGCGCGGTCGGTGACGCCGGGCAGGAGCTCATCCCGGTCGCCGGTGGTGGTTTTCTCCGCCCACTCCCGCAGCCGGACCACTTCCTTGCCCAGCTGGGAGGAAGGACCGCCTACGGCAGCCGCAAAGTGCGGGACGCTGGTGTCCTCCCCCAGAGAGAACAACTGGCCCTCGGCGGGCTCCTCGGAGGGAAAACCCCCTTCGAGTTTGTGCAGGCACACGTAGTTGGACCTGCCTTTGACCAGCGCCACTTTGACGGGCCGGTCCAGGGCGGGGGTGATGGTTTTCAGGAGCCTGGGCAGGTCCCTGCCAACGATCTGGGTCTGCAGGGCAAGCGTTGCAGTGGACACCAGGGCGGGCTTGTCGCTTTCCAGGGCATGCGCGATCAGCGGTATCAGGTATGCCAGCGACTTTCCCGTGCCGGTGCCTGCCTGGACGAGGAGGTGGTCGCCTGTTTCGATGGCCCGTGCAACCTGCCTGGCCATCTCGTGCTGGCCGCTGCGGCTTTGCCCGCCCATGCCCGCAACTGCCCGGTCGAGCAGCTCGATCACGAACTGCTCGCCGGGCGTGGTTGTGGCTTCGTCAGCCACGGCCTCAGTCATGGGTGACGAAGGATTCCAGTTCAGCCGCCAGGCCTTCCCGGACTTTGACTACTGCCCGGGTACCGGCTTCATCGTGGTCGACGCTGATGATCTCGGCGTCCGATTCGTGCAGCTTGCTGACGAGGTCTCCCCGGTCGTACGGGATCAGCAAGTCAAGCTTGACGGACGGCCGCGGAATGGCCTCGCTGATGGCCTGCAGCAGCTCGGGAATGCCTTCCCCCGTGCGGGCCGAAACCACCACGTGCCGCGGTTCGCGCTGCTTCAGCCGTTCCACCACAAATGGATCCGCGGCGTCAGCTTTGTTCAGCACGATGATTTCGGGCACCTTTCGGGCGTCCACTTCGCTGAAGACCTTGCGGACTGCCGCGATCTGGCCCTCGGGGTCCGGGTGTGAAACGTCCACCACGTGGAGGATCAGGTCAGAGTCAGCCACTTCTTCCAGTGTGGAGCGGAAGGCCTCCACCAGCTGCGTGGGCAGCGACCGGACAAAACCGACCGTATCGGCCAGCGTGTAGCCGAGGCCGTCAGCAGTTTCGGCCTTCCGGACCGTGGGATCCAGCGTGGCGAACAACGCGTTCTCCACCAGCACCCCGGCGTCCGTCAGGCGGTTCAGCAGCGAGGACTTGCCGGCGTTGGTGTACCCGGCAATGGCCACTGAAGGCACCTCATTACGACGGCGGTTGGCGCGTTTGGTCTCACGGGCCGGCTTCATCGCGGCGATCTCCCGCCGCAGTTTGGCCATCCGCGTGCGGATCCTCCGGCGGTCCAGCTCGATCTTGGTTTCACCGGGGCCGCGCGAACCCATACCGGCTGCAGCACCGCCCACCTGGCCACCGGCCTGGCGGGACATCGACTCGCCCCAGCCGCGCAGGCGCGGCAGCAGGTACTCGAGCTGCGCCAGCTCCACCTGGGCCTTGCCTTCCCGGCTCTTGGCGTGCTGGGCGAAAATGTCCAGGATGAGCGCCGTCCGGTCGATGACCTTGACCTTGACGATGTCCTCAAGGCCACGCCGCTGGGACGGGGCCAGTTCGGCGTCCACCACCACGGTATCGGCGCCGGTGGACAACACGATGTCCTTCAGCTCCAGCGCCTTTCCCGAGCCCAGGAACGTTCCCGGGTCCGGCTTGTCGCGGCGCTGCACCAGGCCGTCGAGAACCTCTGAGCCGGCGGTTTCGGCCAGGGCAGCGAGCTCGCGCAGCGAGTTTTCCGCGTCGGCGAGGGTGCCTTCGGACCACAGCCCTGCCAGGACCACGCGTTCGAGCCGCAGCTGCCGGTATTCGACTTCGGTGACGTCTTCGAGTTCGGTGGACAGGCCTGCCGTGCGGCGCAGTGCCCGGCGTTCCTCGAGATCCTGCTGGTCGCCGTCGTAGCGTGTATGTTCTTCATCCAGGCGGGAAATCGCCTGGGCTTTGCCCAGTACCGCTTTCCCGTCGCCGCGCGGCGTTGCGCCTGGCGTGCTGAGGGTCTTGGCCGGTACGTCCTTGGAGAGAATCCGGTCGATCACGGCCTGGATTTCCTCAGGGCTCATGTCCTGGGCGGCTGGATCGGATCCGGTGTTGGGCTGGCTGGTCATGGTCTCCTTTGAAGGTTCGGCATTTCCAGAATAGTGCCGATTGCTGGTGATTGGGGAAGTATTCGCGCTGGGCTGACGGCCTGCGGTCATGCAGTTCTCCTGGTTTGTCTCACCGGGCGGCGTGCAGCCCGGCGGGTGGGCCGCCTCACGTGAGGCGGCGAAGGGGAAGGGGCCGGAGCAGCGGCGAAAGGGACAGCAGGTGGCTGACTTTCGAGTATTGTCCGGCGGCCGGAGCGAACGCATGGGCGTGGTCCGGTGCACATGTGCGGAAGGCGGAAACGCCTGCATCGCTGTGGGACAGTTTCTTCGGGACGGGCGTGGCCCGTGCCGGCTACTCGAAGATCAGGAACATGCCTTCTACCCTAACAGAGCCGTCCCATGGGCGGTTTCCCATTACGCTGCAAGGGGAACTACTCTGGCCAGTTATGGAGTCCGCTCACTATTTCAGCCCATCCCCCGCCGGCCCGTTTACCCGCAAGCCGCTCACGGTGGAACTGGCAGGGGAAACACGCAGGCTGCAGACTTCAAGCGGCATCTTCAGCCCGGACGGCATCGACAAGGGCACGGCGGTGCTCCTCGCCGAGGTTCCTGCCCCTTCGCCTACCGGCAACCTGCTGGATATCGGCTGCGGCTGGGGCCCGATCGCGCTGACCATGGCCCTGCGCGCCCCGCATTCGACCGTTTATGCGGTGGACGTCAACGAACGCTGCATCGCCCTGACCAGCGAGAACGCGGCGGCACTGGGGCTGTCCAATGTGGTGGCCAGCACGCCCGAGGCTGTGGATCCTGAGGTGCGGTTCAACACCATCTGGTCCAATCCGCCCATCCGGATCGGCAAGGATGAGCTGCACTCCCTGCTGACGCTGTGGCTGCCCCGTCTGGCTCCGGGTGGAACGGCGTGGCTGGTGGTGCAAAAGAACCTGGGCTCGGACTCGCTGCAGCGCTGGCTGGCGGCGGAACTGGATGCTTCCTTTGCCGTAAGCCGGGAGTCCACCTCCAAGTCGTTCAGGATCCTGAAAGTCAGGAAAGCGTCCCTGATGCCACAATAACGGCGGGCCCGCTGAGCTCCACGTGTTCCTGGCCGCCGGGGCCGGCGAAGAACTTCACGCCCACTACGCCCCCGGGGACGTGAACGCGCCAAGTGTCCGGCGCTTCCGCTCCTGCCCAGTGCCGGATGGCCACAGCAGCCGCGCAGGCTCCCGTGCCACAGGACTGGGTCTCCCCCACACCGCGTTCGTGGACGCGCATGGTGATGGAGCCGACGCCGTCGTGCACCAGGGGTTCCGCGGGAACAACGAACTCCACGTTGGTGCCGTTGGCGGGCACCGGGTCCACCACGGGGGCGGTGTACAGCCGGGTCCCTGCCAGTTCCGAAAGCTCGGCCAGGGCAACAACGGTGTGCGGGTTGCCCATGCTCACGGACAGCGCGGGCCGCGGAACTTCCAGCCCGTCGGCGGTGACGAGCGAATCCATCGCCTTGGCGGTGGCCTCGCCGGGGAAAATGAACTCCCATGGACCCATGTCGACGGCGTAATCCTCGCCTGTGCGCATCACGGTTTTTATACCGGCACGAGTGCCGATGGTGAGCGCACCGCCGTCGGGCAGATCAACCAGGCCCTCCGCGCGCAGAAAGTGCACAAAAACGCGGACACCGTTGCCGCACATTTCGGACAGCGACCCGTCCCCGTTGCGGTAATCCATAAACCATTCGGCGTCAGGGGCGGCAGCCAGCAACTCCCTGCCTTCGGGAAGGAAACGGGACGGGACTGCCCGGATCAGGCCGTCGCCGCCGATTCCGCGGTGGCGGTCGCACAGGGCCGCCACCTGCTCAGGGGCGATGGTGTGTGCGCCCTCGGGATCGGCAACGAGGACAAAATCATTGCCGGTGCCGTGGCCCTTGGAGAAGCGCAGCCCGCCCAGTGTGCGGAAGGCGTGCTCTGTTGTCTCAGCAAGGGTTGCGTTCATGCTGTCAAGGGTACCGGCCGGGTGGGGCTGGCCCGAAACCTGGGCTAGCTGCGAGCAGAGTCCCTTAGCCGCAGAGCACGGCCGCGCGGGACGTCAGCGCGGGATCCTGCCAGTCCAGCCAGTTGATGCGCGGATCGGCGCGGAACCAGGTGAGCTGGCGCCGGGCGAACTGCCGGGTGGCCACGATGGTTTCTTCGGCGGCCTCGGGGACTGTTGCTGCGCCGTCGAGCACCTGCAGGAACTGCGCATAGCCCAGGGCCTGGGGTGCTGTTTTACCCCGCCGCAGGCCTTGGGCCTCCAGCTGCTCCACCTCGGCGAGCAGGCCGTTGTCCACCATCCGGTGCACACGAAGGGCCAGCCGCTCGCGCAACTGTTCGCGGTCAACGCTGAGCCCGATCTGCACGGCAGGCTGGAAGTACTCCCGCTGGGGCATAAAGGAACTGAACGGGCGGCCTGTGAGCTCGTGAACCTCAAGCGCGCGGATGATACGCCTGCTGTCGGAGAGCCGGCCGGCGGACACAGGATCCACGGCCTGGAGCCGGGCGAGCAGCGCCCCGGCCCCTTGGGCCGCCAGGTCATCCTCGAGCCGCTGCCGCAACGCAGGGTCGGTTCCTGGGAATTCCAGGACGTCCAGCGCAGCGCGCACATAAAGTCCGGAACCGCCAACCAGAATGGCGCGTTTCCCGCGTGAGTGGATGTCCGTGATGGCTGCCCGCGCCTGCTCCTGGAACTGGGAGACGCTGGCCTCCTGGGTCACGTCCAGGATGTCCAGGAGGTGGTGCGGTACTCCCCTGCGTTCGGCCAGACTGATTTTCGCCGTCCCGATGTCCATGCCCCGGTAGAACTGCATGGCATCGGCGTTGATGACTTCGCCATCGAGTTCGAGCGCCAGGTTGACGGCAAGGTCTGACTTGCCTGAGCCGGTGGGACCGACGACGGCGATAACGGGCTGGGCGCCCACCGTCAGCGGGTGCGCACAGGCAACGAGGGCATGCCCAGGGAAACGCCGGTCCGGCCATTGCCGTTGCCGCTGCCCGCGGCGGGAACGCCGCAGGAGTCAGCCTGGGACCTGTCCCAGGCGTCGCCGGCGCGGGAGCGGCGGAGGCTGTAGTCCTCAGGGGTGGGATCGGCCACGAGGTGGAAGGCGGCAGCCTCGGTGATGGTGACCGTGACGAGATCACCCGGACGCGGTGCCGGCGCTCCCTCGGGTACGGAGAAGTGCACCAGGCGCTGATCCCGGGACCGGCCCGAGAGGCGGTGGGTTTCACCTGCCTTTCGGCCCGACTGTGCTGTGACCATGACCTCCACCCTGCGGCCGAGCTGCTTCCGGTTTTCCTCCGCGGCGATGCGGTCCTGCAGGGCAGTGAGCCGTTCGAACCGTTCCTGCACCACTGCTTTGGGCAACTGGTCCGGCAAATCGGCGGCAGGGGTTCCGGGTCGCTTGGAGTACTGGAAGGTGAAGGCCGTGGCGAAGCGGGATTTTTCCACTACGTCCAGGGTTGCCTGGAAGTCCTCTTCAGTTTCACCGGGGAAGCCAACGATGATGTCGGTGGAGATGGCGGCGTGGGGTATCTTTTCCCGGACCTTGTCCAGAATGCCGAGGAACTTGGTGGACCGGTAGGAGCGTTTCATGTCGCGCAGGACTTTGTCGGAGCCCGACTGCAGGGGCATGTGCAGCTGCGGCATAACGTTCGGCGTCTCGGCCATGGCGTCGATGACATCATCCGTGAAGGCGGCTGGGTGCGGGCTGGTGAAACGCACCCGTTCGAGTCCCTCAATGTCGCCACAGGCGCGCAGGAGTTTGGAGAAGGCCTGCCTGTCGCCGAACTCCACGCCGTAGGAATTCACGTTCTGGCCCAGGAGGGTGACTTCGATGGCGCCGTCGTCAACCAGGGCCTGGATCTCCGCGAGGATGTCGCCGGGGCGGCGGTCCTTCTCCTTGCCGCGCAGGGCTGGAACGATGCAGAACGTGCAGGTGTTGTTGCAGCCCACTGAAATGGAGACCCAGCCCGAGTACACGGAGTCGCGCTTGGTGGGAAGCGTGGACGGGAAAACGTCCAGGGACTCAAGGATTTCCAGCTGGGCTTCGTGGTTGTGCCGGGCCCGCTCCAGCAGGGCAGGCAGGGCACCGACGTTGTGGGTGCCAAACACGGCGTCCACCCAGGGCGCCTTCTTCAGGATGGTTTCCCGGTCCTTCTGCGCCAGGCAGCCGCCCACCGCGATCTGCATTCCCGGGTTGGCGGCTTTCACGGGGGCGAGGATGCCGAGGTTTCCGTAGAGCTTGTTGTCTGCGTTTTCCCGCACGGCGCACGTGTTGAAGACCACGACGTCGGCCTGCCCGCCGTCCACGGGAACGTACCCTGCGGCTTCCAGCATTCCGGCCATACGCTCGGAATCGTGCACGTTCATCTGGCAGCCGAAGGTACGGACCTCGTAGGTGCGTGGCTTCTGGCCGCCGGTTTCCGGGGCCGCGTCAGGGTGCGCCGCAGCACTGGGATCCGAAGGGGCGTTGGTGCCGGAAAGGGGGGAAGGAATGGTCAAACTCACCTGTTAAGGGTAACGGGTGAAAGCTCAGGCGTCGGAAGCAGCCGCTTGGTCAAGAACCTCGGAGACAATCCGGAAGGCCTGCGATGGCTGGTAACCCTTCCGCGCCAGCATGGACGCCAGCCGGCGCGTGGTTTTGTCACGTTCTGCCGGGTCTGCCAGATCGGTGCCAGGCCGGAGCTTCCGCTCCACCAGGCTCCGCGCGGCAGCCTCTTCATCGGCGTCGGAGATCTGTTCCAGGGCCGCCGCCGCCGTTTCCTGGTCCACGCCCTTTTCCGACAGCTCCCGCCGGAGGGCGCCCTTTGCCAGTTTGCGGGTCTGCGACCGGTTCCGTACCCACATCTCGGCGAAATCGGCGTCGTTGATGAGGCGTGCTTCCTCGAACTTATCCAGGACTTCCTCGGCAACGTGCTCCGGGATGTTCCGCTCGGCAAGCTTGCGGGCCAATTGAAGCCTGCTTTTCGCCGAGGCTGTCAGCTGCCGGTAAACGATATTCCTGGCAACGGAAAAGGGGTCAGGCTCAGCGTCCTCCGCGACGGGAGAGCCGGCGTCGGGCCCGTCCTGGAAAGCATCAGTAAAGGCGGCGCGCCGCCCGCCGGTCCGGGACCGGCGGGGACGCGCACTGTCAGTACCGCTCAACGGTTAGAACCCGTCTACGGCTTTCAGCTTCGGGGAATCCTTCGACTCAGCCTCTGCCGGCTTCACCCCAACGCCGAGCTTTTCCTTGATCAGGCGCTCCAGCTCGGCGGCCAGTTCCGGGTTGTCGCGGAGGAACCGGCGCGAGTTCTCCATACCCTGACCCAGCTGGTCGCCGTCGTAGGTGAACCAGGAGCCGGACTTCTTGATGATTCCGTGCTCGACACCCATGTCAATGATGCCGCCCTCGCGGGAGATGCCCTGGCCGTAGATGATGTCGAACTCGGCCACCTTGAAGGGCGGGGCCATCTTGTTCTTGACGATCTTGGCCTTGGTACGGTTACCGACCGAATCCGCGCCCTCCTTGAGGGTCTGGATGCGGCGGACGTCGATACGGATGGAGGCATAGAACTTCAGGGCCTTACCACCGGTGGTGGTTTCGGGGGAACCGAAGAAGACGCCGATCTTTTCGCGGAGCTGGTTGATGAAGATCGCCGTGGTTTTGGTCTGGCTCAGGCGGCCGGTGATCTTACGCAGGGCCTGGCTCATCAGCCGGGCCTGGAGGCCCACGTGGCTGTCACCCATGTCGCCCTCGATTTCGGCTCGGGGCACCAGCGCGGCAACGGAGTCGATGACGATGACATCCAGGGAGCCTGAACCGACCAGCATGTCCATGATCTCCAGCGCCTGCTCGCCCGTGTCCGGCTGTGAGACCAGGAGCGCGTCCGTGTCCACGCCGAGCTTGGCGGCGTACTCGGGGTCCAGGGCGTGCTCGGCGTCGATGAAGGCGGCGATGCCGCCCAGGCGCTGGGCGTTGGCCACGGCGTGCAGTGCCACGGTGGTTTTACCGGAGGATTCCGGACCGTAGATCTCCACCACGCGGCCGCGGGGAAGGCCGCCAATTCCCAGTGCCACGTCCAGGGCAATGGAACCGGTGGGGATGACCTCGATGGGGGCCCGGACTTCGTCGCCGAGCCGCATGACTGAGCCTTTACCGAACTGCTTGTCGATCTGGGCCAGCGCTGCTTCGAGCGCTTTTGCACGATCCGGGGCTGCCGCCATGGTTCACACCTCTAATGCTTTCTCGCTTTGGAGTGGCCTCAGCGGCCGTTTATTGGTCATCTCTGACGCTAATGGGACCCACTGACATTCCGGCCTGAGGACGGCGGCTATGTGGATAACCCGCTAGGAAAAGCATAGCTTTACCCGAACAGGTATTCGAACAATAGTCCGGCGTGTCCCGAAGGATTGGGCCTATTCGACGCGGGGCTTGACGTCCCGGCCCAGCCGCCGCTCGGCGGGAACGTCCTGGACATCACAGACCGCCAGCCAGACCTTGCGGGGCTCCACACCGGCAGCCAGCGCCTGGTCCGCGGTGCGGCCGCCCACCCCGGCGAGGACAAGGGTGCTGCTGAGGACCCGCGAGTAGCCGGCGCCAAATTCATCATCCATAAGTCGCCAATAATCGCTGATTCGCACCTGTTGAGTCTCTCATGATCCCGGACCCTAGAATTGTTGCCATGAGCAACTCCCCTGCCGCCCCGACCCCCGCTGGCCGCGACGACGATTACCTGGTGGATGCCGCACTGCAGAACGTCGAACACCAGATCAGCCTCTTCTGGCGGCGCGCACGGGCCATCTCCAACCAGCTCTCCCGCCAGGTCCATCCGGACATGGAGCCGGCTGCCTATGGTTTGCTGACAGTGATCCGCAGGGAAGGCCCCATCCGGCTCACCGATCTGGCAATGAACATTGGCGTGGGCAAGCCCAGCGTCAGCCGGCAGATTGCGTTCCTCGAAAGCATCGGGCTGGTCTCCAAGGAAGCGGACCCGCTGGATGGACGCGCCCAGGCCATCCGGCTCACTCCCAAGGGCGAGGAAAAGATGCACCAGGTCCAGGACGCGCGCCGGGAGGTCTTTCGGGAGCGGCTGGGTGAATGGCCTGTGGAGGACTTGCAGGAGCTTGCCCGGTTTATGGCCAAGCTCAACGCCACCTACGAGCGTGACGGTTTCCCGCACGACATCTAGGTCCGAACGACGAACACGCGGGCGGGCAAAGGCTGGCGCCGGCACCTGGAAAAGTGCCCGGAAACACGAAAAAGCCCCCGGCGGATGCCGGGGGCTTTCCGTGCAGGATGCCACCGTGTGGTGGATCAGTCCTTACCGGGCGCCGGAAAGGAGGCCGGTTGAAAGTTCATCGTTGAGTTCGTTGTTGAGATCGCGCTCAAGGTCGCGTCCGTAACGCTGGGAGAACTCTTGCGGTACGGTGTCCGGGACAGCTACGCCTTCGGCTACTGCCACGCGGTCACTGACCTCCCGGAGCATGCTGGACAACGGGACATCCAGGGCCGAGCAGATTGAGGACAGAAGCTCGGAAGACGCTTCCTTCTGACCGCGCTCCACCTCGCTGAGGTAACCCAGGGAGACTCGTGCGCTGTGCGAAACCTCACGGAGCGTACGCCCCTGACGCTGGCGAACATCGCGCAGGACATCACCGATTTCGTGACGAAGTACCACCATCTTGCGCTCCTTCTGTTCGCTCTTAGCCTGATCGGCGAGGCCCACATCCTTCCAGCGGACAACGCCGTTTACGGATACGGGCTGCTTTACCATCTGTATCGCCTTGCTCCTCGTTCAGTCCGGTCCGCCGTGAAGCGAACCGTTGGTGTTTTCATCCTAGGCGCCTCCGCTCTCCGGAAGCGACACAATGTAATAACTAATCGGTACCGGCTTTTGTTCCCGCCAACTTTACAGCCGGGTAACTTCAGGACGCCAGAGCCTGGATCAACTGTTCCAGCGCAGCGCCGCAAGCCTGCCCCCGGATCTCTGCCCGGCTTCCTGAAAACACGTACTCGAAGGCATTTGTTCCCGCTGCCGTCGCAACGCCGATATACACCGTTCCCACGGGTTTTCCATCATGTGCTTCCGGCCCGGCAACGCCGGTGGTGGAGACGCCAATATCCGCGCCAAGGGCCGAGCGTGCCCCTTCAGCCATGGCAGCAGCAACGTCATGATCAACGGATCCGGCGTTGGCCAGCAGTTCCGCGGACACCTTCAGCACGTCCGCCTTGACGGAGTTCTGGTAGGCCACCACACCGCCCTGCAGCATTCCGGAGGCGCCGGGTGTGTCGGCCAGGACCGCGGACACCATGCCGGCAGTCAGCGATTCCGCTGTTGCCACCGTAAGTTTGAGCTCCATGGCTTGCCGGACTGCCTGCTCAGCCAGATGGTGAAGCGAGAGATGCTGCTGGTTGGTCATGCCGGATCCTGTCCGCTCGTTGTTCCTTGCACTTTCCCCTTGGCGCGCAGGCGCATCGCCTCAACGACATATTCGACGCCGGTCCAGACGGTGATGGCAACGGCCACCATCATCACGGCGAACGCCACCCACGTGAGCCACGGTGCGATGGCACCCAGCGGGAGCAGGTACAGGAAGATGGCGGCCGTCTGGACCACGGTTTTGAGTTTGCCTCCGCGAGAGGCGGGGATGACGCCGTAGCGGATGACGAAGAAGCGCAGGGCGGTTATGCCCCATTCACGCACGAGGATCACCAGGGTGGCCCACCAGGGCAGTTCGCCGAGCACGGACAGCATCACCAGGGCGGAACCAATGAGCAGCTTGTCCGCGATGGGGTCGGCGATCTTGCCGAAGTCGGTCACGAGGTTCCGGCTCCTGGCGATGTCGCCGTCGAGCTTGTCAGTGTAAATCGCGACGGCGAACGCGGCCGCCGCGGCCCAGCGCCAGGGCCCGGACTGGCTGTGGAGTCCGGGCGCGTCGGCGATCAGGAACCAGACGAAGAACGGCACCAGCGCGATGCGGAGCATGGTCAGGATATTGGGAAGGTTCCAGACCCCGGCACGGCTGGAGCCGGCGGCGGTGGCATCTGTGCTAGTCACCTTTCTAGGCTACCGTCTCCGGCCTAGCGGCCCGTGAGGGACCAGGCGTCCTCGGAGCCGTCCTCGTCGTCGTACCCGCCCGGCGGGGAGTCGGAGCCGTCGTAATATTCCACGTTCTGCTTCCGCTGGTCCAGGTCCGCGGCCACCAGGTCTTCGGCGTACCCGCCCTGGGCGATGTTCGCGTTGGCGTTGTCGCTGAGCGCGGCAGTCTGCGCATCCGGTGCGGCCGGCGCCTCCTGTCCCTTCATGGCGGCCAGGACGGGGGCGAGATCGTCCGGTTTCACCAGCACGTCGCGGGCCTTTGAGCCTTCCGAGGGGCCCACCACGCCGCGGGATTCGAGCAGGTCCATGAGGCGGCCGGCCTTGGCGAAGCCCACGCGCAGCTTGCGCTGCAGCATGGAGGTGGAGCCGAACTGCGTAGTGACGACCAGTTCGGTGGCCTGCAGCAGCACCTCGAGGTCGTCCCCAATGTCGTCGTCGATCTGCTTCTTGGGCGCCTCCGCCGCGACGTCGTCGCGGTAGCTGGCCTGGAGCTGTCCCTTGACGTGCTCCACCACCTTGTGGATTTCGGACTCCGTGACCCACGCGCCTTGGACACGCATGGCCTTCGAGGCACCCATGGGCAGGAAGAGGGCGTCGCCCTGGCCGATGAGTTTTTCGGCACCGGGCTGGTCAAGGACCACGCGGGAGTCCGTGACGGAGGAGGTGGCGAACGCCATCCTGGAGGGAACGTTGGCCTTGATCAGGCCGGTCACCACGTCCACCGACGGCCGCTGGGTGGCCAGGACGAGGTGGATGCCGGCGGCACGTGCCAGCTGGGTGATGCGGACGATCGAGTCTTCCACGTCGCGGGGCGCCACCATCATGAGGTCGGCGAGTTCGTCCACGATCACCAGCAGGTAGGGGTAGGGACGGATGACCCGCTTGGAATCCACCGGCGGCTGGACCTTGCCCGCGCGGACGGCCTTGTTGAAGTCGTCGATGTGCTTGAAGCCGTAATTGGCGAGGTCGTCGTAGCGGGCGTCCATCTCGCGGACCACCCACTGGAGGGCTTCGGCGGCTTTCTTGGGGTTGGTGATGATGGGGGTGATGAGGTGCGGGACGCCTTCATAGGCGGTAAGTTCCACGCGCTTCGGGTCCACCATGACCATCCGCACCTCGTCCGGGGTGGCGCGCATCAGGATGGACGTGATCATGGAGTTCACGAAGGAGGACTTACCGGCACCGGTGGCGCCGGCCACCAGCAGGTGGGGCATCTTGGCCAGGTTGGCCACCACGTAGCCGCCCTCAACATCCTTGCCCACACCCATCACCATCGGGTGGTCGGTGCGCCGGGCGTTCTGGCTGCGGAGCACGTCACCCAGGGAGACGGTCTCGCGGTCCGTGTTGGGGATCTCGATACCGATCGCGGACTTGCCCGGTATGGGGCTGAGGATCCGCACGTCGCTGGACGCGACGGCGTAGGAAATGTTCTTGGACAGCGCGGTGACCCGCTCCACCTTGGTTCCCGGGGCCAGTTCGATCTCGTACCGGGTGACCGTGGGCCCGCGGCTGAAGCCCGTGACGGTGGCATCAACGTTGAACTGCTGCAGGGTGTCCGTCAGGGCGGCGACGACGGCGTCATTGGCTTCCGTGCGCTCCTTCGGGATGGAGCCGGGCGTCAGGTAGTCCGACGCCGGGAGCGTGTACGTTACGTCGCCGGCGAGGGACAACTGCTCGGTGCGCTGCGGGATGGGGACGGGCGGGGGTGCAGGAGCCACCGGGTTGGACGGCACCGTAGGTGCGGCGGCCGGCTTGCTGCCGGCGGCTGCCATGCCGGGGGTGACCATGGGGATGGCTTCGGTGGCGTTGTCCTGGCCGGCGGCGGCGCTGCCGAGGCCCTGTGCGGCCTTGATCTTTTCGACGGCGATCTCCGCCTGGGTGGGCCGGCGCACACCGGGTGCCGGGCGCGGCGGCTCGGGCTCGTCGTCGTCGATGACGGCATGCTCAAAGGCCTCGTCCCCGACGTAACCCTCCAGGCCGGCGTCGGACTCGTCATCCTTGCCGAAGAAGCGGCGCTTCTTCTTTTTGGGCGCTGCAGGCGCAGTCCGCTCAAGGTAGCTGCGGTCGTGGCCGTTCCCGTCCTGCTCCTGGAGGTCGATGCCCATCAGGTGCTCATAGGCGCCGCGCAGCCGCCGGGGGATGGCACCGAACGGGGTGGCGGTGACGATGAGCAGCGACACAAACGCCAGCAGCCCGTAGAGCACCAGCGGCACGGCCGGGTGGATAGCGGCCAGCGGAGAGGCGCCCAGGAAGCCCAGCATCCCGCCGGCCTGGCGCAGGCCGTCAAAGCCTTGGGCGACAGTGGGCTGTCCGCCCAGGACGTGGGCCAGGGCGCAGCCGGCAAACGTCATGATGAGGAAGCCGATGCCCACCCGGTTGTTGCCCCGCCCGTCTGAGGGCTGGCGGAAGAGCCGGAAAGAGCACACAAAAAGCATCAGCGGAAGCAGCAGCGACATCCAGCCGAACGTCCCGTTCACCACACTGTAGACCGCGTCCGGGAACCAGCCGGTGAGGCCCCACCAGGCGAAGGTGGCGATGAAGATGCCCAGGGCAAGGTTGAAGAGGGCTGCGCCGTCGCGGCGTTCGTCGGCCGGGAGGTCGCTGACGTCATGGCCGATGCGCCGCACTCCCCCGCCCACGAGATGGCCGATCCCCAGCCATGCTCCGCCTACGACACGCAGCAGCCAGGGCTGGTGCTGTTCGACGGCGGGAAGCTGGCGTGTCCTGGCCGTACCGGAACTCCCGGCCCGTCCGGACCTGGCCGGAGATTTCGCTGCCGTGGAGCCGGAACCGCGGCCGCCGGATTTGCTGCCGGAACTGGCCTTGCTGGATCCATTGGGCGCGGAAGTAGTACGAGTGGCCATGGTAGCCACGCTACCGGAACCACGCCGTATTCCCGGGGATTTGGAGCCCCATGAATCCCCCCTGCTCACCGCGAGTGGCGCAGGATGGGTTAAACACCTGCGGCCCGCACTCCCGGTGTGGCGGAGTACGGGCCGGAGCCGGTGCGGGACGCTCTTAAGCCTCGAGGACCACGGGGATGATCATGGGGCGGCGGCGCAGCTTGCGGTTGACCCACGTGCCCACCACCCGGCGGACCACCTGCTGGAGCTGGTGGCTGGTGTGGTCCGCGTGGTTCAGGACGGCTTCTTCCAGCGCTGCGTTGATCTTGGGGATGATGTCATCGAACACCGAATCGTCCTCGGCCACGCCGCGGGCGTGGATTTCCGGTCCGGAGACCACCTTGCCGGTGGTCCGGTTGACGACGGTGATGATCGAGATGAAGCCCTCATCGCCGAGGATGCGGCGGTCCTTGAGGTCGGCGTCGGTAATTTCGCCCACGCTGGATCCATCCACGTAGACGAAGCCCACTTCCACCTGTCCCACCACATCGGCGCGGTGGTCCTTCAGGTCGATTACGGTGCCGTTGTCTGCCAGGATCACGCTGGCTTCCGGGACGCCGGATTCGATGGCGATCTTGCCGTTGGCAATCAGGTGCCGGGTTTCGCCGTGCACGGGCATGGCGTTCAGCGGCTCAAGAATGTTGTAGCAGTACAGGAGTTCGCCGGCCGCGGCGTGGCCGGAGACGTGGACCTTGGCGTTGCCCTTGTGGATGACATCAGCGCCCAGTTTCAGCAGGCCGTTGATGATGCGGAAGACGGCGTTTTCGTTGCCGGGGATGAGGCTGGAGGCCAGGATGACGGTGTCGCCGTCGCCCACCACCACACGGTGGTCGCCGTTGGCCATCCTGGACAGCGCAGCCATCGGTTCACCCTGGGAGCCGGTGGACATGAGCACCACGCGGTTATCCGGCAGGTTGTCGATGTTCTTGATGTCCACGATCAGGCCCGGCGGAACATCCAGGTATCCGAGCTTCTCGGCGATCGCCATGTTCCGGACCATGGAGCGGCCAACAAACGCCACCTTGCGGTTGTGCTTCCCGGCCGCGTCCAGGACCTGCTGGACCCGGTGGACGTGCGAGGAGAAGGAGGCCACGATGATGCGCTTGGTGGCCTGGCCGAAGAGCCGCTCCAGGGTGGGGCCGATTTCCTTTTCCGCGGTGGTGAAACCCGGGACGTCCGCGTTGGTGGAGTCCGACATAAAGAGGTCAACGCCCTCTTCGCCGAGCTTGGCGAAGTGCCGGAGGTCGGTGATGCGGCCATCGAGCGGAAGCTGGTCCATCTTGAAGTCGCCCGTGTGCAGCACGGTACCGCCTGCGGTGCGGATGAAGACGGCCAGAGCGTCAGGGATGGAGTGGTTAACGGCTACGAACTCGCACTCGAAGGGGCCGAACTTCTCCACCTGGCCCTCTTCCACGGTGAGTGTGTAGGGCCGGATGCGGTGTTCCTGCAGCTTCGCCTCGATCAGGGCAAGGGTCAGCTGCGAGCCCACCAGCGGGATGTCGTTGCGGAGCCGCAGCAGGTACGGGACAGCGCCGATGTGGTCCTCGTGGCCGTGGGTCAGGACGACGGCGACGATGTCATCCAGCCGGTTCTCGATGTAGGAGAAGTCCGGGAGGATCAGATCGACGCCGGGCTGGGTTTCCTCCGGGAAGAGGACGCCGCAGTCAACGATCAGCAGTTTGCCGTCGATTTCGAACACGGCCATGTTCCGGCCGATCTCCCCCAGCCCGCCGAGCGGGACGATCCGCAACGTGCCGTTGGGCAGGCGGGGCGGGGTGACAAGGCCGGTCAGGGCGATTTGGGTCATATTGCACTACTTTCCAGGCGGAAGGGCGTGCCGGTCTTAGCTTTCAGGAAAAGACCAGCCCCGCTTCCGCCAAATCCCCGCGGATGGTTTCGATCTCGGCTTCGTCCGGCTCCACGAGGGGCAAACGGACAATCGAGTTGGGCAGGACTCCCTGCCATTTAAGAATCTGTTTGGCCGCCACGGCACCCTGGACACGGGTCATGGTTGCGCGCACTACCGGCTGGAGTTCGAAATTGATCTTCCGGGCGGTGCCGAGGTCGTTCGCATTCACAGCGTCAATGAGTTCGCGGAAGCGGCGGGTGGCCACGTGGGTGGTCACGCCCACCAGGCCGACGGCGCCCAGCGCCATCCAGGGCAGCGTCAGTCCGTCATCACCGGAGTAGAAGACCAGGTCCGTCTCGCTCATGACGCGGGTGGCGGCCACGAAGTCCGCCTTGGCGTCCTTCACCGCGACGATGTTGGGGTGCTGCGCCAGCCGGATCATGGTGTCGGGTTCGATGGCGATGGAGGACCGGCCGGGAATGTCATAGAGCATCACGGGCACGTCGGCGGCCGAGGCGATGGTCTCGAAGTGCGCGCGGAGGCCCGACTGGCTGGGCTTGTTGTAGTAAGGGGTCACCAGCAGGATGCCGTCGACGCCGAGCGCCGCGGCCTGCTGGGAAAGGTGCACCGAGTGCGCGGTGTCGTTGGTGCCGGTACCTGCGATGATCGCGGCACGGCCGCCCACGGCCTCCTTGACGGCGCGGAACATGCCCAGGTTCTCTTCGTCGGTGAGGGTGGAGGTTTCACCCGTGGTTCCGGTGACCACAAGGCCGTCGCAGCCGTCGTCCACGAGCTTGGTGGCCAGTTCCGCTGCCTGCTGGTAATCAACTGAACCGTCCTTGGCGAACGGCGTAACCATTGCGGTCAGGAGGGTACCGAGGGCAGGGATGTGCGCGGAAGTGTCAGCCATGGAAAAAACGTTACCCTGTCCACCGCTGGTTAGGACAATAGGGCGGGCGTGATGCACGTCAAATAGGGGTTACCGGGATGCCCGGGATCCGTGCTCTGGCGTTCACTGCCGGAACTTTTTGAGGCGGCTGCGCTGCAGGACGGTTGAAACGATCTCGGTACCGGTGCCCGAGGCCTGCTTCAGGGAAAGCCCGTCCGGTCCCCAAAAGCCGCTGAGGCCGCATGATTCGCCCAACGGGCTGGTGCCGCCAAGGTTGGCAAGCGCCGTGAACATCCGGTTGTCCATGGCGCGGGCACCAAGGTGGAGGGCAAGGCGGTGCTCCTCATTTTTGGTGTAGAGCGCGGACACACAATAGAGGTCGGCGCCGGCAGCCGCGGAATCACCGGAATGCGATGGCACGGAGGCATCCAGGCAGATCGCCAGCGCAGTCTTCCACCCGTCCACCTCTATATGCGTGGCCCCCTCTCCGGGCGTGAAGAGTTCGAGTTCATCCCCGTGGAGGTGGGTCTTGAAGGCCGCCTCCGTACTCCCATCAGGGTGGACGGCAAGCGATGCCAGCCGCGGGGTGCCATCGGCCTCCCGAAGGGCCGCCCCTATGATGGCGGTAATCCCCGTCCTGCGGCAGATCTCGCGGACATCCGCGAGCCTGTTGTCACCCGGCATTACCCACGAGTCAGGGCGGCCGAGGAGATCCAGCCGATAGCCAGTCAGGGAAAGCTCCGGGAAGACCACCAGCCGGGCGCCATGGTCATCAGCGTCCTCAATAAGGCGCACGTGCTCCTCAGCGTTGGCCGGGATGCCTCCATCCAGCGGACGGTACTGAATGACGGAGACAGGAAGGGTGTCAGTCACGCCTCCATCCTAGGCATGCCGGGACTACACAGGCCCGGGGTGGCAATACTTGCCCACGGCTGCCTGGCGGAGCCCTTCCGCCCATGTGGCCAGGCGCTGGGCGGCGCGTACGTAGTGGAACAGTTCCACGGGCGTCAGGGCGTCGATGTCCGTCTCGGCTAATCGGCGGGCCAGTTCAGCGCCCTCCGGCTGTGCGGAAAGGCTGAGGCCCTCCTGCTCCCACTGGATATCCTCGGACGTCTTTCCGGTCACCATCTGGCGGAAGAGGTAATCGACCACGCCGGGGCTCATGGCCTTCAGCGGCCCGTCGTGGCGTGATCCTGAAGCCTGGGCTCCGGGTGCTGGAGCACCGAATAATGGGACTCCGGAGGACGGGGCTCCGGATGATGGCGTTTGCATGCGATTCATAGTATTCGAACATATATTCGAATTCAAGAGCTCTTTGACAGGCCCGCCACAGGCGGATGTGAGACGATCTGGACATGACCTCCCGCAATGCCGCCGCTTCCACCAGGACGTCTCCCGGGCGGTCCGCCCCGGCACGGCTGCACGGCATAGACGCCGCCCGCGGGCTTGCACTGCTGGGAATGATGGCCACCCACCTGCTTCCCACCTTCGAGTCGAACGCCAACCTTACGCCCACCTGGATCGGCCTGACCTTTTCGGGCCGGGCGGCCGCCCTGTTCGCGGTTCTGGCTGGAGTGGGCCTTGCCTTATCCACGGGAAAGCACAAGCCGCTGCAGGGTCCCGAGCTGTCCGGCGCCCGGCGCGGCGTGGCCCTGCGCGCCCTGGTGATTGCCGCCGTCGGACTCTCCCTCGGTGGCCTGGAAGTAAACCTGGCCATCATCCTGGTCCATTACGCAGTCCTGTTCCTGTGCGTACTGCCGTTCCTGGGCCTGCAGCTGAAGGCGCTTTGCGCCTGGGCGGCCGGCTGGATTCTGGTCTCCCCCGTGCTGGCGTACCTGCTGCGTCCGTGGCTGCTCGCCGCGAACCCGCCGCTCAAGCTGGGCCACAACCCGTCCTGGGAGGACCTCTCTACACCGGGAAGTCTTCTGGCAGACGTCTTCCTGACAGGCTATTACCCCGTCTTCCAGTGGCTCTCCTACCTCCTGGTGGGGCTCGTCGTCGGCCGCCTGATGCTGCATAAAGCGCTGGTGCCCTGGGTGCTGCTGGTGGGCGGAACCATCATTGCCGTCCTGGCCAAATCAGTAGGCACTGCGGCGATGGAAGACTGGGGCGGCCGTGCGGCGCTGGAGAAGGTATTGAATTCCCCCGGCTATCCGCTGGGCAGCGTTCTGCAGGTCAACCTGACCGGCATCCCGCAGGAGGGTTCGTGGTGGTGGCTGGCATCCGCGGCACCCCACTCGGCAACCAGCCTGGACCTGCTGCACACGTCCGCGGTGGCCACAGCCGTCATCGGGGCGTTCCTGCTGTTGGGCAGGCTGGCCGATTGGGTTGCCCTGGACCTGCTGCTGCCCCTCCGGGGCGCGGGCGCCATGACCCTGACCCTGTATTCAGTCCACGTGTGGGTGGTTTCGGCGTTCTATCTCAAGCCTATGCCGGAGGGCTGGAACGAAGACGCCATGTATTTCGCCCACGCCGCCTCGGCGGTGATCATTGGCATGGTGTTTGTGCTGCTCAAATGGCGTGGGCCGCTGGAATGGCTGGGGCATGCGGCGAACCAGTTGGGCCGCGGCGGGGTAAAAGCCGTCCGCTAAGCCGGGACGTTGCCCCGGAAGAGTTTTACGGCATCCCGCATGGAAGCGCGGGCGCGCTTCCGGTCACCGGCGGCATCGTACGCGCAGCTCAGCCGGAACCAGGAACGCCAGTCCTCGGGGGCCGCCTCGGCCTCGATCCGGTATTTCTCGAATTCGGCGTCGGCTGCGGACCGGACGATCCGGCCGGCAGGCGTCCGGGGCAGTTCGTCCACGGGAAGCCCGCCTTCAGCCTCGAGGACTTTGGCCATCTGTTCGGTGCGGGCGCCGAACATCAGCTCGCGGATCAGCGCCCAGGCGCCGATCACGGGCAGCACGAGGTAGGCTGCGCCGATGGCTACGGCTGCAGGATTGCTGTCCGTCAGCAGCAGGACCGAACGCTGGAAGGACACCACCAGGTAAAAGACCAGGAGCAGCGTGACGGCACCCACCCAGATCTTGGTGCGGCTCTTCCGGAAGCCAGCCATGAGCCCGGCCACGGCTACAGCCCCAGGTCCAGGTAGCCGTCCAGGCCCACCGTAAGTCCGGGGTGCGAGGCCACCTTACGCAGGCCAAGGAGCACGCCGGGCATAAAGGAAGCGCGGTCAAAAGAATCGTGACGCAGGGTCAGTTGCTCGCCGGCGCTGCCGAGCAGGACCTCCTGGTGGGCCACGAGGCCGCGGAGCCGCACGCTGTGGACACGGACACCGTCCACCTCGCAGCCGCGGGCACCGGCGAGTTCGCTGGTGGTGGCATCGGGGCTCGGCGCAACGTTGGCAGCGGCGCGTTCTGCGGCGATGAGCTCCGCGGTGCGGACGGCGGTACCGGAGGGCGCATCCACTTTGTCCGGGTGGTGTAGTTCGATGATCTCCACCGACTCAAAGTACTTGGATGCCTTCGCAGCGAAAGCCGAGGCGAGGACTGAGCCAAGGGCAAAGTTGGCGGCGATCAGCACGCCGGTCTCCGGGTGGCCGGCCAGCAGGTCCTCAAGCGCTGACAGCTTTGCAGCGTCCCAGCCGGTGGTGCCCACGACAGCGTGGATGTCGTGTTCAACGGCGAAGCGGACGTTGGCCTCGGTGCTCTCCGGCACCGTCAGGTCAACCATAAAGCGGGCACCTGCTGCCGTGATCTGGTCCAGTGAATCTCCGCGGCCCAGGGCTGCGACCAGTTTCATATCCGGCGCGGCTTCGATGGCTTTTACGGCTTCGGCGCCCATGCGCCCGTTCGCACCCAGCACGGCAACGGGCAAGGGCGCGGAGAGTTGTTCGGTCATGCCGTTAAGCCTACCGGCGGGCTCCAGCCGCGCGGGAACCGGGGAGTGTGCGTTACCTCGCATGAGCCGTTGCGGACTGGACAGAACCTGGAGGGAACAGGGTCAGTTGCCTGCGCCGACCCATTCGACGGTTCCGTCGGTAAAGAACTGTTCCTTCCAGATGGGAACCTGCTCCTTGATCCGGTCCACCAGCTCGGAGCAGACGGCAAATGCCTGCCCCCGGTGGGCGGCGGACACGGCACACACCAGCGCCGGGTCGCCGATTTCAAGCATGCCGATCCGGTGCGCCGCCCAGATCCGGACGGACTGCACGGACCCGCCGCTTTCCCCGCCGGAGCTGCCGGCTGTCGATTGTTCAGCGACCAGCTGCGCAACGACGTCGGCCATCACCTGGTGTGCCGTGGGGTGCGCACTGTAGCTGAGGCGCTCAACCGGTTTGCCGCCGTCGTGGTTGCGCACCACCCCGCTGAAGCTGACCACCGCGCCCGCGGTGTCGCTTTCAACCGCCGCGATGGCCTGGTCAACGGAGATGGGCTCCGCGCTGAGGACCGCGTTGACCACCTCGAATGATGTTTCAGTGCCCATGTCCGCCTTCCAACTGGTCGCAGAGGTGCCCGATGACCGGGTCCAGGACGGTCAGTCCGTCCATGACGCCCTTAGGTGATCCGGGCAGGTTGATGATGAAAGTATGGCCCGCCGCGCCCGCGTAGCCACGGCTCAGCGCGGCCAGTGGAGTCTTGGCTGCCCCGGCCCGGCGGATCGCTTCCATGATGCCGGGAATCTCGCGGTCCAGGAGCGGCAGGGTGACGTCCGGCGTACGGTCGTCCGGGTTGAGGCCAGTTCCGCCGCTGGTGATCACGACGGCGGGCCGCTGGGTGAGGAGTGCGCGGATCGCGGCGCCCACGGGCTCGCCGTCGGGCACCACCATGGCCGGGAAGACGTCGAAGCCGTGTTCGGTCAGCCAATCGCTGATCACGGGGCCGGTTTCGTCGTCGTAAATTCCGGCAGCGGCGCGCGTGGAGGCGATCACGACGCCGGCCTTCCGGCCCAGTACGTCGCCGTGGCGGTGCGGCTCGGGGGCGTTAAGCGTGCTCGAGGTGCTCACAGTGTCCAGTCCCTGCTTTTGCCGCCACTCTTGGCCAGGACCTTGATGTCGTCCAGGACGGCGTGCTTGTCCACCGCCTTGATCATGTCGTAGACGCTCAGCGCAGCGACTGACACTGCGGTGAGGGCCTCCATCTCCACGCCTGTGACTCCCCTGGTCTTGACCGTGGCGAGGATCGACACGGATTCCGCGGCAAGGTCAAAGTCCACGGTGACTTTGGACAGCGGAAGCGGATGGCAGAGCGGAATTAGTTCGGGGGTCTTTTTGGCGGCCATGATTCCGGCCACCCGCGCCACGGCGAGGGCATCGCCCTTGGGCAGTCCACCGGAACCGAGCAGGCCCATGACTTCTGCGGTGGTGCGAACCGTGGCGGTGGCGGTGGCCTCGCGGGTGGTTTCGGCTTTGGCGGAGACGTCCACCATCTGGGCGCTGCCGTCCTGGCGCAGGTGCGTCAGCGCGGCCGGCGATTTTTCTGCATTCACAGCATCCATACTTCCACCTCCGCTCCTGCCCCGAGTTCGGCCACTCCCTGCGGAACGTGAAGCAGCACGTTCGAACCGGCGAGCGCATGCATCAGATGTGAACTTTCCCCGCCCTGCAACTCAACCGTGCCGTCAGGCTGCAATGTACCTCGGCGGACCTGGTGCTTGTTTTCGGGAGACGTGAGCGGCTGTCCGAGGCGGGCGCGAATCGGCAGGCGCGGTGCGGGAGCGCCGAGCAGGCGGCCCAGCACAGGGCGCAGGAACATTTCAAAGGAGACGAGGCAGCTGACCGGGTTGCCGGGGAATCCCAGGAACGGCTGCCCGTCGAAGGTGCCGATTCCCTGCGGGCCGCCCGGCTGCATGGCCACGTGCAGGAACTCCACCGGCTGGTCTTCCATGGCCTGCCGGACCACCTCGTAGGCACCCTTGCTGACCCCGCCGGTGGTGACGATGAGGTCCACCGCCGCTCCCTCGGCGCGAAGCAGCTCGCGCAGCTTTCCCGGGTTGTCCGTGACAATGCCCGCCCGGCGGACCTCGAGGCCCGCCTGCCGCATCGCAGTTTCCAGGAGCGTGCCATTGGAGTCATAGATCTTGCCGGCGGGAAGGTCCTGGCCCGGTTCCACCACTTCATCACCGGTGGTGACCAGCAGGACCGTCACGGCCCGGTAGACAGTCACTTCCGGGATGCCCAACGCGGCCAGCAGTCCCAGCTGGGCCGGGCCCAGGAAGGTGCCCGCCCCCAGGGCGGTCTGGCCGGCCTGCACATCGCTGCCGGCTTCCCGCACGTACGTGCCGGGGGCTGCCGCAGGCAGCTTCACCGTTGCTTGCGCCGTGGACTGTTTGGTGGGCGGCAGGAAACGGTCCGGAACGGCCCGCTCAATGGGGACGACGGCGTCGGCCCCCTCAGGCAGCATGGCTCCGGTCATGATCGGGGCGGCTGTGCCGCGCTGGAGGGCGTCCGGACTGGCGCCGGCGGGAACGGGACGCATCACGCGCAGCTCGCCGCCGTCGTCGGGCAGGTCAGCGGAACGGATGGCGTACCCGTCCATCTGGGAATTGGCGAAGGGCGGCAGGCTGATGGGGGCGGTGACGTCTTTGACCAGGCCCCGGCCAAGTGCCTCGCCCAGCGGAAGCACTTCGGTGCGGCCCGGTGACCGCAGCGGCTGCAGCAGTTCGGCGACGGCGGCCGCGTGCTCAGCCACGGATCGCGCCTGGTGCCGGTGGTGCTTTTCCTGGTGCCGCGCCGGGTGGGAGGTTGGGGGTTGGGACGTCCCGGACAGCGACGTTCCATGCGGTTGCAGGCTGGTCATGGTTCCGCCTTCGGTAGCCATCAGGGTTGCACGTCCACTCTAATGGTGTGGAACCCGGTGGCTCCGTCCGGGGCTGGCGGCCTGCGTTGTTCGTCCTGGGCCCGGCCCGTGAGATCAGTTGCGCGGACCTGGACTTCGTACTGGCCTGCTGCCAGCTCCAGGCCCACCTTCCATTGGTACCAGGTGTCCACCGAGATGCCTTCGCCCAGCTCCGCCTGCTGCCACGCGCCCCGGTTCACGCGGAGCTCCACCTTCCCAATGCCGGAGTGCTGCGCCCAGGCGACGCCACCGAACATCACAATTCCGGCCTTCACCCCACGGCCATCGCGCGGGACATCGATCCTGGACGACGTTTTGATGGGTCCGCGCTCAGACCAGCCGCGGGGAGTCCAGTAACCGGCGTCGTCCGCGAACCTGGTGACCTTCAGCTCGGTAACCCATTTGGTGGCGGACACGTAGCCATAGAGACCAGGCACCACCAGCCGGACGGGAAATCCGTGCTCCAGAGGCAAGGGCTCGCCGTTCATACCGACGGCAAGCAGCGCATCCCGGTTGTCGGTGAGGACCTCGAGCGGGGTGCCGGCGGTCCAGCCGTCCGTGCTCCTTGAGAGCACCATATCCGCGCCGGATTGTGGCCCGGCGAGTGCCAGCAGTTCGCGGATGGGCCAGCCCAGCCAGCGCGCATTGCCGATCAGGTCTCCGCCCACTTCATTGGACACGCACGCGATAGTCACGTGGCGCTCGATCAGGGGTTTCGCCACGAGATCGGCGAAGGACAGCTCAACTTCCCTGTCCACCATTCCGGTGACTTTGAGGACCCAGGTATCCGGATCGAGGGCAGGAACGGTGAGTGCGGTGTCGATGCGGTAGAAGTCAGGGTTGGGCGTGACCAGGGGCTGCATTCCATCCAGGCCGGTCTCGGCTCCGGACGGGATGGGCGGTGCTGCTGAGGCGGGTGCCGGCAGCGCCACGCGGCTCCTTGCTTCGCTGGCGGCCGCTGCGGCGCCGCGCCAGAGCGATGCCAGCGCCCCGCCGATCACCGTGAAGGCAGCCCCGCCTGCCAGGGCCTGGAGGAAACGACGGCGGGCAGGCGCGGCATCCGTATCGGAGGTACGCTCACTGCCCGTCCACTCCTGCAGCCGCCGAATCAGGAACCTGAGCAGCGCACCGGCAATGACGGCAGTGACTACCGGCAAGGCCATCGCATTGAAGCTGGCTTGGGCCCGGGTGAGGACGGCTGCCAGCCCCACCAGCCCGAAGAGGCCAACGACGGCGATGCCGGCAAATCGGCGCCGGTCTTCAACTATTCCCGCCATCGCGGCCAGCGCGGCAATGACCAGGGCCATGCCAGCCAGGAGTGCCAGCTTGTCGGCCGTTCCGAACAGCGCCACCGCCCAGTCCTTCACACCGGGTGGAACGGCATCGATGACTGCGCCGCCAACCGCTGTCATGG
Source organism: Arthrobacter sp. OV608 (assembly GCA_900110595.1). Taxonomy (GTDB): domain Bacteria; phylum Actinomycetota; class Actinomycetes; order Actinomycetales; family Micrococcaceae; genus Arthrobacter. The sequence goes on from FOEZ01000004.1 coordinate 67,012, forward strand.
GTGACAGCGCCGGGCTGAAAATACCGGCCAGAACTTCTCCAAGCACCACCGCGCTGCCCACCGCAACGGCGCCCGCGGCGGCGGCGGCGGGCCACACGCGGTGCCGCGGGACCGGCCCGGGGGGCACCGAAGGCACCGGGCGCTCCGGAAGCCGTGTCACGCCGTCGTTCGCTGCATGCTGTGGCTGGGAGCTGTTCACACCTACAGCTTAGGTTCGCTGGCTGCCCGCGGCGCCGGTCGTGGGCCGCGGATTCTGCTGCCGCCGCCCGTACGGTCACGGTGTGATGCGGAGCCCATTGTGGCGTAGCCTGAATTCATGAGTGTCCAGCTAGGCATGCCCCAGCCACGGGAAGATGCGGGGGCAGCGCTGCCCTCCGTACCCGGTGCGCGCCCCGCCGATGCTCCGGCCGGGCTGGCCGACCGTTACGGCCGCCGCGCCACGGACATGAGGATTTCCCTGACGGACAAATGCAACCTTCGCTGCACCTACTGCATGCCCGCTGAGGGCCTTGAGTGGCTCGCGAAGCAGGCAGTGATGTCGGCGGAGGAGATCGTGCGGATTGTGCGGATCGGCGTTGAGCAGCTGGGCGTGCGTGAACTGCGGCTGACCGGTGGTGAACCGCTGGTGCGGCACGACCTCGTGGACATCATCGCCTCGCTCTGCAGCAATCATCCTGAGCTGCCTATCTCCATGACCACCAACGGCGTGGGCCTGGCAAAGAAGGCGGCCGCGTTGAAGGCGGCCGGCCTGACCCGGATCAATGTGTCCCTGGACTCCCTGCACGAGGAGACTTTCACCAAGCTGACCCGGCGGCCGTTCCTGGACCAGGTGCTGGCCGGCGTGGACGCGGCCTGGGCTGCAGGCCTGGGCCCGGTCAAGCTCAACGCAGTCCTCATGCGCGGCATCAACGACGCCGAGGCGCCATCACTGCTGGCATGGGCCCTGGACCGCGGCTACGAGCTGCGGTTCATCGAGCAGATGCCGCTTGATGCTGACCATGGCTGGACGCGGCGGAACATGATCACTGCTGCGGAGATCCGCTCGCTGCTGTCCGGCGACTTTGTCCTCAGCCCAGATCCCCGCGCCCGCGATGGTGCCCCTGCGGAACGCTTTGAAGTACGACGGCGGGCGGCGGGGTCTGACTCCGGCCCGCTGCTGGGGACCGTTGGCATCATTGCCTCTGTGACTGAACCGTTCTGTTCGGACTGCCGGAGGACGAGGATCACGGCCGAAGGCAAGATCATGAGCTGCCTGTTCTCGCGTGAGGAATTCGACCTGCTGGGCCTGCTGCGCTCGGGCGCAAGCGACGACGCGCTCGCCCAGCGCTGGCAGGACGCCATGTGGCTCAAGCCCAAAGCTCACGGAATGGACCACGTGGGACTTGACGCTCCGGACTTCGTCCAGCCGGACCGCAGCATGAGCGCCATCGGGGGCTGAGACATTTGAACGTACGATACTTCGCTGCCGCACGCGCTGCGGCAGGCGTGGAGGAAGAGCGCTTCGAGCTGGCGCCAGGCGCCACTGTTGCCGACCTGCTGGACGCTGTGCTTTCCGTCCAGCGGCCTGCGCCTCCTGCCGGAACCCCGCCGCTGCCCCGCATCCTGTCGCGGAGCAGCTTCCTGCTGAATGAAGTGGCCGTGCGGAACCATGCTGTTGTGCTGAAGGCCGACGACGTGGTGGACGTGCTGCCTCCGTTCGCCGGCGGCTAGGAGTACTTTCCCCGCGGAGGCTTCTCCCGGGCAGGGAATGTCAGTGCCTCGATGGATGCTGTCGGTATGAACATAGGCGCAGGAGGCGAGGAAATCGGCGCGGCAACGCTGTTCCCTGCCCAAGCACCTGCGCCTGACGTGGCGGTCTGCCTGTCCGTCAATGCCCGTCGGAATGTCAGTGCCTCGATGGATGATGTTGGTATGGAAAACGGCACCGGACGCACGGAGATCAACGCCGGCGCGCCGCTTCCCGCCGCGCCGACTCCAGCGGTCTGTCCGTCAGCCGTTGCCCCTCGGAATGTCAGTGCCTCGATAGATGATGTTGGTATGGGAAACGGCGCGGGCACGGCGGCAGCGATGGAAGGCATTCATGCCTCCACCGCGAGGCTCGATGCCCTGTTCCTCGAAGATCAGCGGCTGGAAGCCGATGCCGATGCCGGCGCCGGTGCCGGGGCCGCTACCGGTGGCGGAGCTGTTCTGGATGTGCTGCAGCGCCGGTATGAGATCCGGCTCGAGCGGATGGCGGTGACGAAGCAGCTCGAAGCCCAGATCGCCGCGGTGAAGGCCCGGGACGCCGCCGAAGCTATTGAGATCCAGCATGCGATGATCCCGCCGGAAGCGCCCGTGCACGAACGGACCTACGCGGAGATGTCCGCGGTCGAGGAAATCGCCGGGGTCCTGACCATCAGCTCCCCCGCCGCCGGGGCACTCATCACCCAATCCCGGCAGCTGACCGCCCTGCCGCCGGCCATGGACGCCCTCACCGCCGGGGCCATCTCCTGGCAGCACGCCAAAATCATCGCCGACGAAACCAACAGCCTCGACCCCACTGGCGCGGCCGCCCTCGTCGAGCATGTCTTGAACCCTCACCCGGCCCGAGGAGCCGCCGCGGGCGAACTCGTCCCGTCGCGGTTCCGCACCAGGGTCCGGAACTGGCGCGAACGCCACCACCCCGAATCCCTGGAGAAGCGCCACACCAAGTGCGCCGCGGACCGGAGGATGGAATACACCCCGGACCGCGACGGCATGGCCTGGGTTTCCCTCTACGTCCCCGCGGATCAGGGCTCCGCCATCTGGAACCGCACCACCGCCATCGCCCGCGGCCTCCAAGGCCCCAACGAACCCCGCACCATCACCCAACTCCGCCCCGACATCGCCGCCAACCTCCTCCTCCGCGCCGGCCCCGCCCTCACCCACACCAACACACCCAACACCAACGGAACCAGCACAGCACAAAACACCACAGGCGAAGGAAACGAGGGACAAGGCAACCCGGTAGCCACCGGAGACGGCGACCAGGACACGATCGGGCTGGCCTCGCTTACGCCGGCCGACATCAACGACACCGACACCGGTACCACCACCGGCACCACCGAGTACGAGAGCGCCGCCGACCGTGAGTCCCCCGGCGCCGCAGAGGACGAGTACAACGGCGGCAACGGGTACGCGGACCTCGGCAACGTCCCGGTCCCCAAGGCGGACGTCCTGGTCACCGTCCCGGTACTCGCCCTCTTCGACATCACGGACGAACCGGCGAACCTGGACGGCTACGGCCCCATCCCCGCATCGATGGCCAAAAAACTCGTCGCCAACGGTGCCACCTCGTTCTACCGGGTCCTCGTCGACCCACGGGACGGCGCACCGCTGGAAATCGGCCGCACCAGCTACCGGCTCACCAAAGCCATGAAAAAAGCACTGCAGCTCCGGGACGGCAAATGCACCTTCCCCGGCTGCAACAACCCATCCCTCGACAACGAGGCAGACCACCTCACCGCTTGGCAGCACGGCGGACATACCGGGATCAGCAACCTGGCCCAACTCTGCCCAAAACACCACCGCCTCAAACACAACAGTGGCTGGGAACCCGCCCCAGCCACTGGAACCGAACAACCCGGCTGGACCTCACCCACCGGCCGCCACTACAAAGCCGAACAACCCGACCACGAACCACCCCAATGGCCACCCGGACACCTAACCCGCGCAACTGATACAGCCCGGCTCCCGACGCGTGCGCCGGAAACACCCAGGCTCTTGAAGGGTGCAACGGATACAACCGGGCTCCTGACACGTGCAAAGGATGCACCGGGAACGGAACCACCAGGATTCCTGACCCGTGCAATCGACACAACAGGACTTCTGACCCGTGCAATCGACATGACTGGATTCCTGACGCCTGCTCAAGATCCACCCGCAACGGAATCAAGTGGATCCATGGACTTCCAGGGCTTCAACCCGCCCTTTGCAGAGCCAGTCGATGACGACCTTGACGATCCCTACGACTTCTCGCGCGACGATCCCATCTGGGACGACTTCTACGCCCATCCGCCGAAACTGCCCAAAGACCCGCTCAAAGAGTGGCAGCGGAAGTGGGAGCGGGACATGATTAACTCCTGAAGCCGCCGGCAATCTGGAGTCGCCTGAAGTCCGATTCTGTTTTGAAGTCCGAAGCTGCTCTGAAAACGTCAGCTCCGCTGGAACGACGAGCTCATGAACGGGACGTAGGCAGAGCCAGTCCCGTCGGCCACTCCCGCTTCCTCATGCATCCCGCCGTCCCCCGTGGCCTTGTCGCCACGGGTACGAAGCTCCGTCACATGCGTCAGCACGTCGCCATCCACGCGCAGCGTATGGCGGGTCCACCCGGCACCGCCGCGGCGCTCCACGCGCAGGGCTCCGTTGTGCCATGTGCACCGGACCGCAGCCGCCGGTGCCGGGCCTGCATTGTCCACGTAGTACCAGAAAACGTCCTGATGATCCGGATCGACCGTGAAGATGCCATGGCCTTCGAAATGCGTCCCGTCCGGTTCGCGGTGACTATAGCTCTGCACCACCGCGGACCCGCCCGCTACCGGGGTGTACGTCACCTCGGCATCGACAGTTCGCTCGGGGCCCCAGGCACCAGCAGCGAACCGGGTACTCCCGCGCCAGTGGCCCAGGAATCCTGCCAGGGCCCGCGGGGCGCGGCCGGGAGGGATCCGTTCCACATCCCTCACCTCCAGAACTGAAGCCTTGCCCGGTCACCGGCCAGGTCCTGCCGTTCCTGCTGAATCAAGCCGTTCGTGTTGAATCAAGCCGTTCCTGCTGAATCAAGCCGTTCGTGCCAAATCCAGCTGTTCCGGCCAGGTCCGCGGTTTGCCCGGTTAGAGCCCGAAAGTCTCGGTCTCCTCAAAGGGTCCCACAACAGTCACGGTCCTGGGTGCCGCAGCCAGCTCCGCCGCAAGGTCCTGGACCTGCTCGGCCGTCACAGCCTTGATGAGCCGCAGGGTTTCATCGATGTCCTGGTACTCACCGGAGACGAGTTCGGCCCGGCCCAGCCGGGACATCCGCGAGCCCGTGTCCTCAAGGGCCAGCACGATGCCGCCACAGAGCTGGCCTACGGCCTTGCGGAGCTCGTCGTCGGAAATTCCATGCTCGGCAAGCTTCTCCAACTCAATGGACAGCAGGTCCAGGACCTGGCGCACCTTGGATGGGGTGCAGCCGGCGTACATGCCGAAGTACCCGGCATCGGCGTAGGAGGACGCGAAGGAATACGTGGAGTAAACGAGGCCGCGCTTCTCACGGATCTCCTGGAACAGGCGCGAGGACATGCCTCCGCCCAGAACCGCGTTCAGGACGCTCATGACATAGCGGCGTTCGTCGGTGGCGACGATGGTGGGGCAGCCCATGATGATGTTCGCCTGCTCCACCGCCCGCTTGACCACGTGCAGGCCTGCGGTCCCGGTGATCAGGGCCCGGTCCGTGGAACGGCGCTCGACGGGCGCGGCGTCAGCCTTCAGCGACCAGCCCGCAGACTCGAGGGCGTCCACCACAAGGTTGCAAACGACGTCGTGCTCCAGGCCCCCGGCAGCGGTGATCACCAGTTCATCGGGCCGGTAATACCGCTGATAGTGTTCCCACACGGAGTCGCGGGCAACGGCCTTAATGGCATCGGGCGTGCCGCCGATGGGCCGGCCCAGGGGATGGTTGCCGAGTACAGCGGAGACAAAGTGTTCGTGTGCGACGTCGGTGGGGTCGTCGCTGTCCATCGCGATTTCCTCGAGGATGACGTCGCGTTCCTGCTCCATCTCCGCCGGGTCCAGCACCGCTCCGGTGATCATGTCCGCAATGACATCGATGGCCATGGGCAGGTCCGAGTCCAGGACGCGGGCGAAGTAGCAGGTGCTTTCCTTCGCAGTGGCTGCATTTGACTCACCGCCTACCTCGTCAAAGGCGGAAGCGATTTCAAGGGCGGTTCGGCGCTTTGTCCCCTTGAACAGGAGATGCTCCAGGAAGTGGGTGGATCCGTGCTGTCCGGGAGCCTCGTCCCGGGAACCCACTCCCACCCAAAAACCGATGGTCGCAGACCGCTGCCCCGGCATTGCCTCCGTCAGCACCCGCACTCCCCCGGGCAGCACGGAACGCCGGACCTCGGAGCCGCCGTCGGAACCGTGGACCAGGGTGTCGCCGCGGTGGTTCTGCTCAAGCGGCAGGGGTACAACAGTCATTGAGGCCTTTCAAAAGGGGCAGCCGGGATCTGGCTGCCATCGTAACAGCGGCGGGGCCGGTGGATCATCCACCGGCCCCGCCGATTCATACAAGTGCTGCGGGCTTGGCCCGCAAGCCGGAGCTGTTAGACGTCAGCGCCTTCAGCAGGTTCGGTGGTGTGGGCGCGCTCGGTCTCTACCTCGGCGCCTTCTTCCTCGGCAACCACCGGGGCGAGCGAGAGCTTTCCGCGGTCGTCGATCTTGGTGATCTCCACCTGGACCTTCTGGCCCACCGAGACAACGTCGTCGACGTTGTCCACGCGCTTGCCGTTGGCCAGCTTGCGCAGCTCGGAGATGTGCAGGAGGCCGTCCTTGCCCGGGGTCAGCGACACGAAGGCACCGAAGGTGGTGGTCTTGACGACCGTACCCAGGTAACGCTCGCCGATTTCCGGGACCTGCGGGTTGGCAATGGCGTTGATGGCGGAGCGTGCTGCTTCTGCAGACGGACCGTTGGTGGCGCCAATGTAGACCGTGCCGTCGTCCTCAATGGAGATGTCGGCGCCGGTGTCTTCCTGGATCTGGTTGATCATCTTGCCCTTGGGGCCGATGACCTCGCCGATCTTGTCCACGGGGATCTTCACGGCGATGACGCGCGGTGCGAACTCGGAGAGCTCGTCCGGGGTGTCGATGGCCGAGTTGATGACCTCGAGGATGTGCAGGCGTGCTTCGCGGGCCTGCTTCAGGGCTGCTGCCAGCACTGAGGCGGGGATACCGTCGAGCTTGGTGTCCAGCTGGATGGCCGTGACGAACTCGGAGGTACCGGCAACCTTGAAGTCCATGTCGCCGAAGGCATCTTCAGCGCCGAGGATGTCGGTCAGTGCCGCGTAGCGGGTCTGACCGTCCACCTGGTCGGAGACCAGGCCCATGGCGATACCGGCGACGGCGGCCTTCAGGGGCACACCGGCGTTCAGCATGGACAGGGTGGAGGCGCAGACGGAACCCATCGACGTCGAACCGTTGGATCCGAGGGCCTCGGATACCTGACGGATGGCGTAGGGGAATTCTTCGCGGGACGGCAGGACCGGCACGAGCGCGCGCTCGGCCAGGGCACCGTGGCCGATTTCGCGGCGCTTGGGCGAGCCCACGCGGCCGGTTTCACCGGTGGAGTACGGCGGGAAGTTGTAGTTGTGCATGTAGCGCTTGGTCTTCACCGGCGACAGCGAGTCGATCTGCTGTTCCATCTTCAGCATGTTCAGCGTGGTGACACCCATGATCTGGGTCTCGCCGCGTTCGAAGATGGCCGAACCGTGAACGCGCGGCAGGACCTCAACTTCGGCGGTGAGCTGGCGGATGTCCGTCAGGCCGCGGCCGTCGATGCGGATCTGGTCCTTGAGGATGCGCTGGCGCACCACGTGCTTGGTGACCGAGCGGAATGCTGCGGACAGCTCCTTCTCGCGGCCTTCGAACTGGCCAGCCAGGGAAGAGGTGACCTCGTCCTTCAGGGCGTCCGAAGCGTTGTCGCGCTCCTGCTTGTCGGCGATCTGGAAGACGGCAGCCAGCTTCTCGGCGGCAGCGGCTTCAACAGCGGCGTAAACGTCGTCTTCGTAGTCCAGGAAGACCGGGAATTCAACGGTGGGCTTGGCTGCGCGGGCAGCCAGGTCCGCCTGGGCGTCGCAGAGTGCCTTGATGAACGGCTTGGCAGCCTCGAGGCCCTCGGAGACAACCTCTTCGGTGGGGGCGGTGGCGCCCTGTTCCTTGATGAGGTTCCAGGAGTTGTCGGTTGCTTCGGCTTCAACCATCATGATGGCGACGTCGTCACCGGCAACGCGGCCAGCAACCACCATGTTGAAGACGGAGTTTTCCAGCTGGGAGTGCTTGGGGAAAGCAACCCACTGTGATCCGTTTTCGTCGGCGACCAGGGCAACGCGGACGCCGCCGATGGGGCCGGAGAACGGCAGGCCGGAAAGCTGCGTGGACATGGAGGAGGCGTTGATGGCCACCACGTCGTAGAGCTCGTCAGGGTTGATCGCCAGGACGGTCACGACGATCTGGACCTCGTTGCGCAGGCCCTTGATGAAGGCGGGGCGCAGCGGGCGGTCCATCAGGCGGCAGGCCAGGATGGCTTCGGTGGACGGGCGGCCTTCACGGCGGAAGAACGAGCCCGGGATGCGGCCGGCGGCGTACATGCGCTCTTCGACGTCGACCGTCAGCGGGAAGAAGTCAAAGCCTTCACGCGGGTGCTTGCCGGCAGTGGTGGCGGACAGCAGTGCGGTGTCATCGTCGATGTACACCATGGCTGCGCCGGCTGCCTGCTTGGCAAGGCGGCCGGTTTCGAAGCGGATTACGCGCTTGCCAAAACGGCCATTGTCAATGACTGCTTCCGAGAACTGGATTTCGGGACCCTCCAAGAGAGTCACCTCCGTTTCTGTTTGACGGAAGTCCAGCCGCATCAACCCGGCCAGCATCTGTCTACTGGCCCTGCACCCGGTCATCGATCGAGACCCACGGGCCGCCGGCTTCAATCAACGAAGCCGTTCCCGGGGATCACTACCGAGGACCGCGAATGCGTGATGCGGTTGATCCTCCTGTTTAAATTTTCATTTGAAGAAGGCGGCCCGTTCCGCGATGGAAAGGGCCGCCCCTAAGTCCGACTAGCGGCGCAGGCCGAGGCGCTCGATGAGCGAACGGTAGCGGGCGATGTCGGTCTTCTTGAGGTAGCTCAGCATGCGCTTGCGACGACCAACCATGGCCAGCAGACCGCGCTGGGTGTGGTAATCGTGCTTGTGCTCCTTCATGTGCTCAGTCAGATCCTTGATCCGCTGGGTCAGGACCGCAACCTGGACCTCCGGTGAACCGGTGTCGCCTTCTCCGGTTGCGTATTCCTTGATGATGGACTGCTTTACAGCGGCGTCAAGTGCCACAATAACTCCTAGGGATGTGCCGTGAGGGCCCAGGTCAGAAACTCACTGCCGGGTCTGCCGCTTGCAGCCGGACCAGGACATCCTGGCCAGCGCCGCGCGCGGCAGGAACCAGCCGCCACGGACTGCAGCCGGATCCATCGTCCAGTTTACCGGCCCCGTCCCAATCTTGTCGAAACAGGGCCCGCCAAGGAGGCAATCAGTCGAGGCAGGCACCCAGCTAGCGCAGCAGCCGGTCCCGGATCGCCGACATCCCGTGCAGGACTTCCTCGAAGCTGGTGCTCAGCGGCGACAGCCCTACGCGGATGCCGTGCGGGGCGCGGAAGTCGGGGATCACGTCGTCATCCCACAGCGCCGCCACCGTCTCCTTGCTGAAGGCGGGATGGTCCAGGGTGATGTGGCTGCCCCGCTCCCCCGGTCCCCGCGGCGTGGCAAGCTCCACGCCCAACGGGGCCAGCAAGGCATCGAAGACCTCGATGGCGAAGGTGGTCAGCTGCACTGACTTCTCCCGGATGGCAGCCATGCTTGCCTCTTCGATGAGGTCCAGCGTGCCGCGCATGGCGAGCATCCCAAAAATTGCCGGCGTCCCGCTGAGGAATCCGCGGATGCCGGGAGCAGGCTCATACCCGGCCGCCATTTCGAACGCATCCTTGCGTCCCATCCACCCCCAAATGGGCTGGTTGAGTGTGCCGACGTGCCGGTGGTTGACGTACGCGAACGCGGGCGACCCCGGCCCCCCGTTGAGGTACTTGTACGTGCAGCCGGCAGCAAAGTCCACGCCCGCACCGTCCAGGTCCAGCTCCACAGACCCCGCGGAATGGCAAAGATCCCACACCACCAGCGCACCGGCGTCGTGCACCGCTTGGGTGATGGCCGGCAGGTCAGCCAAATGGCCGGAACGGTAGGCGATGTGGCTCAAAAGTACGACGGCGGTGCGCGGCCCTGTCACCTGGCGGACCTGGTCAACGGTCACCCCGGCCGCGGGATCTGTTTCGATCCAGCGGAGGGTCAGGCCTTCCTCGAGGGCGATGCCCTCGACAAGGTAGCGGTCCGTGGGGAAGTTTTCGGTGTCCAGTACCAGCTCGTTCCGGTCCGGGTCGGAAACGGCCGCGAGGGCTGCGCGGATAAGTTTGTACAGGACCACCGTGGTGGAATCGGCGATGATGGTCTGCCCCGGAGCCGCGCCGAGCACGGCCCGTCCCAGCTGGTCGCCGATGGCCTGGGGCAGCTCGAGCCATTCCTCGTCCCAGCCGCGGATTAGGCGGCCGCCCCAGCCGTCCCGGATAAAAGCGCCGGTGTCCTCCACGGTCCGCTTCAGCGGCCGGCCCAGCGAGTTGCCGTCCAGGTAGGACAGCGGCTTGTCAGTGCCGATGAAGAGGTTCCTGTAGTGCGCCAGCGGGTCCTGCCGGTCCAGCACGGCAGCGCGCTGCTTCAGGGATGCTTCCGCGCTTTCTGCGTTTCCTGCCGCCGCGTTTCCTGCCACGGGCTGCTGCTGGATGCTCATTGGCCGATCTCCGTCCTGACGGCGAATAGTTCCGGGAAAAACGTCAGTTCCAGTGCCTTCTGCAGGAATGCGGCACCGCTGGACCCGCCGGTCCCCGACTTCATGCCGATGGTCCGCTGCACAGTGCGCAGGTGCCGGAACCGCCACAGCTGGAAGTTGTCCTCCAGGTCCACCAGTTCCTCGCAGGCCTCGTAGGCGGCCCAGTTGTCGGCAGCATTTTCGTAGATGTGCTTGAACAGCGGAACGAGTTCCGGACTGAATTCATGGGCCAGGGCAACGTCCCGCTTGAGCACGGACTCTGGAACCTCAAAGCCCTGCCGCGCCAGGTAGGCCAGGAATTCGTCGTAGATGCTGGGCGCGTTGAGCAATTGCTCCAGCATGGCGTGGGCTTCGGGATCGGACTCGAAGACCGAGAGCATCTTGCCGTTTTTGTTGCCGAGGATGAACTCCACGGCGCGGTACTGGCTGGACTGGAATCCCGAGGCATGGCCCAGGAACCCGCGGAACTGCGAGTACTCGGTTGGCGTCAGTGTGGCCAGCACGGACCACTGTTCGGTGAGGGTTTTCTGGATGTGCTTGACCCGGGCGATGCCCTTGAGCGCCGAACCAAGGTCGTCGTCCCGCAGCCACGCCGCGGTGCTGCGCAGCTCATGCAGTACCAGCTTCAGCCACAGCTCGGTGGTCTGGTGCTGGATGATGAACAGCATCTCGTCATGGTGTTCCGGCCGGCTGACGGGGTGTTGCGCGCTGAGCAGGGTTGGCAGTTGCAGGTAGGAGGCGTAGCTCATCCTCGAGCTGAAATCGCGGACAATACCTTCGTCCAGTTTCCTGGTGTTCTTCTCAACGGACACGGTACTGCCTTTCGCTCCTGCGCTTGTCGCCTGCGGCTTGGCTGGAATTCCTGCCTGCGCTTCCTGCCTGTGGCGCCGACGTTCGGACCGTCAGCGCCTGGCCAGGAGGTTGTGGGCCTGGACCACGTCCAGGCGCATCTGGTCCACCAGCGCCTCAGGCCCACGATAGGCCACCATGCCCCGGAGCCGGGCCACAAATTCAACAACTACTGTCTGGCCGTACAGATCGAAGTCTTCCACCGCTTCTTGCGGGCGGTCGATCACGTGCGCTTCCACCTGCCGGCTCACGCCGTCGAACGTGGGATTGGATCCCACTGAGATGGCCGCGGGCCACCGTGTCCCAGCCTGGTCCACGAGCCAGCCGGCGTAGATGCCGTCGGCGGGGATGAGTCCGCTGGCGTTGGAGGAGAGATTGGCGGTGGGGAATCCGAGGGCGCGGCCGCGGGCAGCGCCGTGGACCACTTCGCCGCGGATCCGGTGGGAACGGCCCAGCACTGCGGCCGCGGTGGCCACGTCCCCTTCCTGGAGGGCTTCGCGGACCCAGGTGGAGGAGCAGCGGCGGTCCGTGCCGTCGTCGCTATGCAGGGGGTAGCCCTCCGAGCCGAACTCGCTGATCACCTGGACGTCGAAGCCGAACTTCCCGCCCAGGGCCTTCATGGTGTCCAGGTCGCCGGAATTGCCGCGGCCGAAGCGGGCGTCGTGGCCGATCACCACGTGGCTCGCGTGCAAGCAGTCCACCACGAACTGCTCCACGAACTCTTCCGCGGTGAGGCTGGCGAGGTCCAGGGAGTACTTCATCACCAGGATGGCGTCCAAACCCAGTTCGCCCAGCGCCTCAAGCTTGTCCTCAAGCCCCATGATCAGTTCAGGTGCCGACTCAGGGCGGTGGATCAGGGCCGGGTGGGGATCAAAGGTGACTGCCACGGACCTGGACCTGGTGAGCCGGGCGGTGCGGATCAGCTCGGACAGCACCTGCTGGTGGCCGCGGTGGACGCCGTCGAAGTTGCCGAAGGTGACAACAGATGGGCCGAAGTCCGCCGGGACTTCGGACGGATCGTTCCAGATGTAGACCATCACCCTCGCCTTTAACTGCGTGCAAGTATCAACGTTCAGGACCGTACCGGCCACGGAACTCTCTAAAGATTACCCGCACTCAGAGGTGCGGCTTTGCCAAGGGCCGGCTGCGGGAACCCGGCCCCTTGGCAGTCATGCCTTCAATGAGGGCCGGCGGCGGTACAGCCACACCAGGCCCAGGATGGGCAGCAGCAACGGGATGAATCCGTAGCCACGGCCAAACAGCGACCAGACGGTCTCGTGCGGGAACTGGACGGAGTCAAACACGCTCAGGGCGCCCACCACCAGCACGCCCACCAGTTCCACCAGGACCGCGGCGACAGAGACCTTGAACCATGTGCTGCCGGGCTTGGCCAGGGACACTGTGGCCACCACGTACACCAGCGCGGCGAAGGCGGACAGCAGGTAGGCCAGCGGCGCCTCGGAAAACTTGGTGAGGATCTGGTACCCGGCGCGGGCAGTGGCTGAAATGGCGAAGACCGCGTAGACCGCGATCAGCAGTCGCCCCGGCCCGGTGTTGCGGGTGTTCTTGGCACCGGTAGCGCTGGCGGCTGCGCCCTTGGCCGGGGCTTCGGAGTTCTGGTTTTTCACGTTTGGTGCTTCTTCTTCCACTTCAGTACCAGATCTGGTTCATTCGGGCGGCCATCACCAGTGCGGTGACGCCAACAGCGGCAAGGACAAAGTTGCTCCACCGGGTCCGTTCCAGGATGGACCAGTAGACGGCGGCCGGCGGCAGGAGCATGGCGGTGGCGAGGTAACCCCAGAACTCCCAGGCCTCCCCGGCGATGGGTTCGCCGGCGATGACCCGCACGATGGATCCCACCAGGTACACCAGCAGTGCCACCTCGACGGCCGCCACCGAGAGGATGGTGACGTCGTTCGGGGCTTTCTTGAGGATGCCCGCCAGCAGGCAGGTCCCGGTGGAGATCAGACCAACCACCAGGATGATGTAGAAATACGCGTCCACGCTCAGGCCGCCCCGGAAGTGCCGGTGCCCGGCCTGTCGGTGGTGCCCGGCCCGTCGGAGTTGCCAGGCCCGTCGGTGCTGCCCGGCACCTTTGAGGGTCCGCCGGTCCCGGGTGCGAACACCAGCACGGGTTTGGCGAAGCTGCCGGCGTCGGCCAGCAGTGCCACCAGGCTTCCGTCCGGGGCGAAGGCAGCGGCAGGATGCTCGGCAGTGGCTGCGGCGGAACTTCCGGGGGCGGCGCCGGCAGCGATCCGCCGGCCGAAAGAGATCTCCGTGGTTTCCTCCGGGCTGAGTTCGCGGTTGGGCATCAGCGCCCTTGCGGCATCGGCCATGTCGAGGACGTTGAGCTCTTCGGCAAGCTGTTCAAGAGTGCGCGCCTGCTCCAGCGAATACGGTCCAACGTGCGTGCGCCGCAGGGCTGTGAGGTGTCCCCCGACTCCCAGCGCATGGCCGAGGTCGCGGGCCAGCGCACGGATATAGGTCCCCGACGAGCATTCCACGGTGACGTCCAGGTCCACCACGTCCGCCGCGGCGTCCCTGTTGATGCTGTGCACCTCGAACCGGTGGATGGTGACCGGGCGCGACGCGAGCGTGACCTCTTCCCCCGAGCGGACGCGGGCATAGGCACGTTCACCGTTGACCTTGATGGCGCTGACGCTGCTGGGCACCTGCTGGATCTGACCGGTAAGGGCGGCGACGCCGTCGTGAATTGCCTGCTCAGCCACCTCCGCAGTGGAAGCCGTGGCAGTCACTTCACCTTCGGCGTCGTCCGTCACGGTGGACTGTCCAAGGCGGATGGTGGCGGTGTACGTCTTGGACGTGCCAACAATGTAGGTGAGCAGGCGGGTTGCTTTGTTGATGCCCACCACCAGGACGCCCGTGGCCATCGGATCGAGGGTGCCGGCATGCCCCACTTTCCGGGTACCGGCGATGCGCCGCATCCGGCCAACCACATCATGGCTGGTCCATCCCTGCGGTTTGTCCACTATCACCAGTCCAGAAAGCACGCTTCCCAGTATATCGGCGCTGGTCCCGGCCCCGGCCCACACCCTTCCGGCCCCGGCTGGCGGCCGACACCTGCAGCGGCTTGTGCAGCAAAGAGCCGGTTAGGATGGCAGGCATGCCTGAGCTTGCCGCCCATGTCCGCGACGTGCCCGTCAACCAGATCCGTGAGATCACCGAGGCCGCGTGGCGCACCCCCGGCGCGCTGGTCCTCAGCATCGGCGAGCCCGGGTTCCCGCTCCCGCGCCACGTCCTCGACGCAGGCATCGCCTGCCTGGACAGGGACGAAACCAACTACACCCCCAATGCGGGCGTCCCGGCGCTGCGCGAGGCGTTCGCGGCGCGCTTCCGGGAACGCGCAGGCGTCGGCCACAACAACAGAATTGGTGCTGAACGGGTGTACGTGGTGGCCGGCGCGCAGCAGGGCCTGCACCTTGCCATGAGCCTGCTGCTCTCCCCCGGCGACGAGATCCTGATTCCCAACCCGGGCTACCCCACTTTTGCCATGACCAGCCGGCTCCTGAACGCCGTCCCGGTGGGCTACCCGCTCTACCCGGACCACGGTTTCCAGCCCAGGACCGAAGATATCGAGGCGCTCATCACGGACCGGACCCGGGTGCTGGTCCTGAATTCCCCGTCCAATCCGCTGGGCGCGGTCCTCGCGGAAGAGCTGACGCGGGAACTCGTGGAGCTGGCACGGCGCCACGATCTGTGGGTGATCTCGGACGAGTGCTACGAGGCGTTCACCTACGATGTGCCGCACGTGAGTCCGGCGAGGTTCGACGGCGAACTGCCGGGCGAGGCGCGTGTCTTCACCTCCCTGACACTGTCGAAGACGTACGGCCTCACGGGGCTCCGGATCGGCGCCTTGGTGTGCCCGCCAGGCCTGGAGCAGAAAATGAACAATGTGATGGAGTCGATTGTCTCGTGCGTGGCATCGCCGTCACAGTACGCCGCTATCGCAGCTCTTACCGGACCCCAGGATTACGTCCGGCACGCGCACGAACACTACCGGGCCAACCGGGACGCGGCGTCCGCGGTGCTCGGTTCAAAGGGTATTCCGTATTTGAAGGCCGACGGCGCGTTCTACCTTTGGGCGGATGTGTCCCATGTCAGCGGCGGCGACGTCCGGGCCTGGGTCCGGCGCTTCCTCGCCGACTCAGGTGTTGCCCTCGCACCGGGGACGGCGTTTGGTTCCATTGGCGAGGGCTGGGTGCGGATTGCGCTATGCGGCAAGCGGGAGGAACTGCTCGAGGGACTGTCCAGGCTTCCCGAACGGGTGTGACGAAGGATGCAGCGCCTCTGAGCGGCTTTCGTCGTTAGCGCGGCGTTCAAGCCAGCGCACCATCCAGCCAGGTGCGGAGCACTTCCGCCGGTGCCGCTCCCGCCTGCCGGGCAGTCACCTTTCCGTCAACGATCACCATCAGCGTAGGGATGGCCTGCACATCGAACCGCCGGGACAGGCCGGGATTCTTGTCCACGTCAACCTTGACCAGTTTGACGGCCCCCTCGCGCTCGCGGGCCAGCTTGTCCAGGACCGGGCTCACCATACGGCACGGCCCGCACCAGGCAGCCCAGAAATCCACCAGCACGGGAACGGGCGATTTCTCGGCCACCATGCTGAAATCGGCGTCGCCGGCGTCCACGATCCAGGGCAGCCCGCCGTGGCAATTGCCGCAGCGTGGCCGCCCGGCGGCATTGGCCGGGACCCGGTTGGTTTTCCCGCAGTGGGGACACCTGATGAGGGAAGCATCCATGCCTAGTAGTCCTTCCGGCTTTTATGCGCGCCCCAGGCAAGGAACGGGGCGTCCGACGCCGGCACATCGCCTCTGCTGACCGGCAGCAGCTCGGGACGGGTGCCAGAGAAGTAGTCGTAGAAGATGGCATCGTCAAAGCCTGCGGACGCGGCGCCGTAGCGGTCCGCCGCAAAGTAGACACGGTCGATCCGTGCCCAGAGAGCCGACGCCAGGCACAGCGGGCACGGCTCGCAGCTGGTGTAGAGGACTGCCCCGCGCAGGTCAAAGTTCCGAATGGCGGCAGCTGCCGTGCGGATGGCCACCACTTCGGCGTGGGCGGTGGGATCGTTGTCGCGGGTGACCCGGTTGACGCCCTCGTGTACTTGACCGTCTTTGGTTACCACCAGGGCCCCGAAGGGACCGCCCCCGTCGGCAACGTTTCGGGTGGCAAGTGCCACGGCCCGTTCGAGGTAATGGTTCGCAGCGCCCTGGTCCGCTTTGTTCATAGCTCGATCCTAGCCAAAGGGGTTGGTATTAGGGGACGAAGTAGGGGGCGGATTAGGGGGCAGCTCCCCGGCAACTACCCGTGGGTACAGGCCTAGTCTTAGGCCGGGAGCTCCCTGCCCGTCCTCCCATCCACTCCATTCCCCGGCTCCCAAGGCCAAAAATCACGGAGTACCCAATGATGAAACGAAAACTCGCGTTTATTGCCTGCTTAGCCGCGATGCTCCCAGCCGCTCCGGCCTACGCGTCCAGCCAGGACCCCGACATCGAAGTCATGGCCACGGGTCTCGCCGCGCCCCTCCATCTGGCAGTCGGCCGGGGCGAATCCGTCCGGGTCAGCCAGGACTTCGCCGGCATACTCACCCGGGTGGAGTCCGATGGTTCCAGGAAGGATGTGTACACCGCAAAACCGGGCTGGGAAGTGGCCGGTGTGGAAATCCGCAGCGCCGGCACCTATTTCCTCGAAAGTATTGGTGCGGGCCAAGGTAAGCCCGATGAACTTGAGGGCTACCTGAAACTGCTGGATCCGGAGAACGATGTCCACAAACTCGCCAGCTTCGCCGACTTCGAACGGAAGCACAACCCCGACGGGGACCAGCACTACGGCTTCGCCCCGGGCACCAGCGAGGAATGCCTTGCTGAGTTCGCTTTACTTCCGGATGCGCCTCCGGCGCAGTACACCGGGACAGTGGACTCCCATCCGTACGCCTTGGCGGTCTGGGCAGATACAGCCTATGTCGCCGATGCCGGGATGAACGCGATCCTCGAGGTGGATCTGGAGTCCGGCAAAGTATCAACCCTGACGGTCCTTCCACCGCGCCCGGCAAAGATCTCCAAAGATGCTGCTGAGTCTATGCATGTGCCTGCCTGCGCAGGGTTCCAATACGCATTCGAACCGGTCCCTACGGACGTGGAGATAGGTCCTGACGGCTGGCTGTACGTCTCGTCCCTCCCGGGCGGTCCAGAGGGGCCCGAACTCGGCGCACGCGGCGCGATCTTCAAGATCAACCCGTGGAACGGTGACACCAGCGTTTGGGCAGACCACATCCTGAGCCCGACTGGCCTGGCTGTGGCCGACAACGGCGACGTGTATGCGGCGTCCCTGTTCGGCGGTGAGATCCTGAAGTTCAACTCCGATGCAGAGCGGTCCCAGTTCCTGAAGGTGAACCAGCCCGCCGACGTTGAGTATCGGGACGGTGACGTCTTCGCCACGGTGGACGCACTGATGGGGCTGCCAGACCCGTCAGTACCGGACGCTCCCCCGGCCGAGCCTGCTGGCAGGCTCATCGAAGTCGATTAGCTGATCATTAGCTGCGTTAAATGAATCAGGACCCGGATGCGCAATCCGGGTCCTGATTCATGCCTGCGGGACGTCCAACTTACTTGTGGCCGTCTTCGTCGAGTTCCTCGGCATCGGTGAGGTCGAGGTCCTCTTCGTCGAAGTCGTCTTCGTCGATGTCCACATCGCCGGACGCGTCGGTCTTGTAGGGATCAGGGTCACCGGCATGCCTGGCCTGCGCCGCGAGGGCGGCCACTTCGGCGTCGCGCTTCTTGGCCTCCCGGAGCAGCTCCTCGAGGTTCGAAGCGATAACGGGAATCTCGTCCGAGATGAACTCAAGGGTGGGAGTCAGCCGGATGCTGAGGTTGCGCCCCACCTCCTGGCGCAGCACACCCTTGGCCTTCTCCAGGCCCTTTGCAGCGTCAACCTGGACAGCCTGGTCACCCAGAACGGTGTAGTACACAGTGGCGTGCTGCAAATCATTGGTCACCCGGGCATCAGTAACAGTAATGCCCTCCAGCCGGGGATCCTTAACCTTCCGGCCCAAGGCCTCAGCAACAACAACCTTAATCCGCTGCGCCAACTTGGCAGCACGTGCCGGATCAGCCATGAACAACTCCTATAAGAAGAAAAAATTGGGGACATACGACGGCGGCACAAGAGCTGCGTCGGACGTTTCAGTTATGTGCCACGCACTAAAGGCGGGCCAACGACGATGCCGGAGAGTTTTGGGGGCGCCCGGGAGTGGCATCGGGCCTACCGGAGCTGGGCGGCAGAGGATCGCAAGATCCTTTGCCGCCCAGCGTAGGGGCGGGGCGCCCCCAAAACTCGGAGGCAGCCCCGCCAAAGTCAGCCTTAGACGCGCGGCTTCTCACGCATCTCGAAGGTCTCGATGATGTCACCTTCGGTGATGTCGTTGTAAGACCCAAGACCGATACCACACTCGAAGTCCGTGCGGACCTCGGTGGCGTCGTCCTTGAAGCGCTTGAGCGTCTCAACGGTGAGGTTGTCACCGATGATCTTGCCGTCGCGGCTGATGCGCGCCTTGGTGTTGCGGCGGATGATGCCCGAGCGGACGATCGAGCCGGCGATGTTTCCGAACTTGGAGGAGCGGAAGACTTCGCGGACCTCGGCGGTGCCCAGCTGGAATTCTTCGTATTCCGGCTTGAGCATGCCCTTGAGCGCCATCTCGATGTCATCGATTGCGGAGTAGATGACGGAGTAGAAGCGCATGTCCACGCCTTCGCGGTCTGCCAGTTCGGCAACCCGCTCGGCGGGCTTGACGTTGAAGCCGATGATGACGGCGCTGTCCACTGTTGCCAGGTTGACGTCGTTCTGCGTGATGGCACCAACACCGCGGTGGATGACGCGCAGCTGCACGCCTTCGCCAACGTCGATCTTGAGCAGGGCGTCTTCGAGGGCTTCCACGGCACCGGACACGTCACCCTTGAGGATGAGGTTGAGGGTGTCGATCTTGCCTTCGGCCACGGCCTGGTCGAAGTCTTCGAGGCTGATGCGCTTGCGGCGCTTGGCCAGTGCAGCGTTGCGGTCGGCAGCTTCACGCTTCTCGGCGATCTGGCGGGCGGTGCGCTCGTCAGCGGTCACGAAGAAGGTGTCACCTGCACGCGGGACGTTGGACAGACCCAGCACCTGGACGGGGCGGGACGGGCCGGCCTCGGTCAGGGCGCTGCCGTCGTCGTCGAACATCGCACGGACGCGGCCGTGGGCCGTGCCTGCCACGATGGTGTCGCCGACGCGCAGGGTGCCGGACTGCACCAGGACGGTGGCCACGGAACCGCGGCCCTTGTCCAGGTTCGCTTCGATGGCGATACCGCGGGCGTCCTTGTTCGGGTTGGCGCGCATGTCCAGGGCAGCGTCCGCGGTGAGCAGGACTGCCTCGAGCAGCTCGTCGATGTTGAGGTTCTGCCGGGCAGAGACCTCCACGAACATGGTGTCGCCACCGTATTCTTCGGGAACCAGGCCGTACTCGGTCAGCTGGCCGCGGACCTTGTCCGGGTTGGCGCCTTCCTTGTCGATCTTGTTCACGGCCACCACGATGGGCACGTTGGCTGCCTGGGCGTGGTTGAGGGCCTCAACGGTCTGGGGCATTACGCCGTCGTCCGCTGCGACCACGAGGATGGCGATGTCGGTGACCTTCGCACCACGGGCACGCATGGCGGTGAACGCCTCGTGGCCCGGGGTATCGATGAAGGTGATCTTCCGGTCGTCGCCTTCGTGGGTGTGCGTGACCTGGTAGGCACCGATGTGCTGCGTGATGCCGCCGTGCTCGCCCGCCATAACGTCGGACTTGCGGATGGCATCGAGCAGGCGGGTCTTACCGTGGTCCACGTGGCCCATAACGGTGACTACCGGAGGACGTGCCTCGAGGTCTTCATCGCCTTCGGCTTCGAGTTCGGCTTCGAAGTCGATGTCGAAGCCGGAGAGCAGCTCGCGCTCCTCGTCTTCCGGTGACACAACCTGGAGCTTGTAGCCGAGCTCTTCACCCAACAGCGCGAAGGTTTCCTCGTCCAGTGACTGCGTGGCCGTTGCCATTTCACCGAGGTGGAACAGCACGGTCACCAGTGCGGCGGGGTTCGCCTCGATCTTGTCCGCGAAGTCCGTGATGGACGAGCCGCGGCGCAAGCGGATGACGGTGTTGCCGTCGCCGCGGGGTACGCTCACGCCACCCAGCGACGGTGCGCTCATCTGCTCAAGTTCCTGGCGCTTTGCACGCTTCGACTTGCGCTGCTTGCCACGTCCGGCGCCGCCCTTGCCGAAGGCACCCTGGGTGCCGCCGCGTCCGCGGCCGCCCTTGCCAAAGCCGCCACCGGCGGGAGCTCCGCCGCCGCCACCGGGACCACCGGTTCCGGGAGCGCCGCCCGGGCGTCCGGGACCACGGCCGCCGGCACCGGGACGTCCTGCACCGGCCGGAGCCGGGCGTTCAGTGCGGTTGGGCATCATGCCCGGGGTGGGACGGTTTCCACCGGCACCACCGGGGCGCGGTGCACCGGGGCGGGGGCCGCCGGCACCTGCTGCGGGACGAGGCCCGCCAGCGCCGGCCGCGGGACGGGGACCACCGGGACGGGGGCCACCGGCACCTGCTGCGGGACGAGGCCCGCCGGGACGGTCGCCGTCGGTACGGCCTCCACCCGGGCGGGGCATGCCCTGCGAGGTAGCGAACGGGTTGTTGCCCGGACGGGGAGCACGCTCTCCGTCGCCGCCACGGCCACGGGGCATGCCCTGCGAGGTAGCGAACGGGTTGTTGCCCGGGCGGGGACCGCCGGGACGGGGAGCAGAGCTGCCTGCCGAACCGCCCTGTCCGCCGGAGCGGGTGGGGGCAGCGGGAGTTTCGGCCTTGGGGGCCGGACGCGCACCGGGCTTTGCGCCGGTGGACGGAGCAGTGCTGGTGGGGGCGGCGGGGGCCGCCGGAGCTGCAGGCCGGCTGGCAGCAGGTGCCGCCGGAGCCGAAGCAGCAGGCTGGGCCGGTGCTGCCGGAGCGGCGGGGGCAGGTGCCTGCGCCGCGGGAGCCGGAGCCTTGGGAGCTGCCGGGCCGGGAGCCGGAGTTGAAGGACGTGCTTCTGCCGCCGGGGCGGCCGCCTTGGGCGCGGCCGCCGGTGCTGAGGCCTTGGCCGCAGCGTCGGGGAAGGCGTTGCGCAGTTTACGCACAACGGGGGCCTCAATGGTGGAAGAGGCGGAGCGAACAAATTCGCCCAGTTCCTGCAGTTTTGTCACTGCATCTTTGGAAGTAATACCGAGCTCTTTGGCGAGCTCATGTACGCGGACCTTGGCCACATTTCTCCTGTCTCGGTCCGCACCGAGCCAGGCACGAACCGTCTACTTCTTACTGCGGACCCCAGCCGCGATTACTACGGAAGGGCCCATTGCAGAGCGCAACAAAGTTGTTGTCATCGTTACGCACTCATCGCTGGGAACTCATCGGGTTTCCATCAGATTTCTGACCCGCTTTCAGGTTGGACGGTTGGTGTTGCAGTTGCCGTGGTGCCTGCAACGTTCGTTTCCGGCTTGATCCAGTGTTCGACGGCGGCAGTTTCCGTTGCGCCCGCAAGGGCACGTCCGAAAGCCCGCCGTTTGATCGCCAGAGCCAGGCACGATTCGCTGGGGTGCAGCCAAGCACCCCGGCCAGCCAGCCGGCGTCGTTCATCCACCAGGACAGCGGCAGAGCCGTTGCCTTCGGCGACGAGCCGGAGCAATTCAGACCGCAGGCCCTTCTTCCGGCATCCGATGCAGGTACGTTCGGGTTGATTCCCGGTGGAAAGCTCTGCCACGGTCATCTTCCTGACATGTATATCTGCTGGCCCCGGGAATGCCTGGCCTTCCGCTGAGTCAGCGGAAGGGGCATGCTCGAGGCACACGGCTGCCGGCCGTTGGGCGCGGCCTTTTCTATTCTAGCCCCTCCGGGCCGTTCTGCCCGAAACCGCAGAGCAGTCCCGGCGTGGCCACCCCGGAGAGGGTTGGTTCAGTTTTCGCGCGGAGCCGCTGCGTCGGACACGATATCGATGCGCCAGCCGGTCAGCTTGGCCGCCAGGCGGGCGTTCTGGCCCTCCTTGCCGATGGCCAGGGAAAGCTGGTAATCGGGAACCACCACGCGGGCGGAACGCGTAGCCTCGTCGGTGATGGTGACCGAATTCACCCGCGACGGCGACAATGCGCTGGCAATGAAGGTGGCCGGGTTCTCGCTGAAGTCAACGATGTCGATCTTCTCGTCGTTCAGTTCCGTCATCACAGCCCGCACGCGGGAGCCCATTTCACCGATGCAGGCACCCTTGGCGTTGATGCCGAGGGTGTTGGCCTTAACCGCGATCTTGGTGCGGTGGCCGGCTTCCCTGGCCAGCGCAACGATCTCCACGGAGCGGTCGGCGATCTCGGGAACTTCCAGTTCGAAGAGCTTCCGGACGAGGCCGGGGTGGGACCGGGACAGCGTGACGGACGGGCCCTTGGAGCCGCGGTGCACATCGATCACCAGGGCACGCAGCCTGTTCCCGTGGAGGTACTTCTCCCCCGGCACCTGCTCGGGCGGCGGCAGGAGCGCTTCCACCGTGCCCAGGTTGACCTGGACCATGTGCGGGTTGTGGCCCTGCTGGATAGTGCCGGCCACAAGTTCGCCCTCACGGCCCTTGAACTCACCCAGGACGTTGTCGTCCTCAACGTCGCGCAGACGCTGCAGGATAATCTGGCGGGCGGTGCTGGCGGCGATACGGCCGAAGCCCTCCGGGGTGTGCTCGAACTCGCCGATAGGGGCGCCGTCGTCGTCAATCTCCACGGCCCAGATGGTCACGTGGCCGCTCTTGCGGTCAAGCTCCGCGCGGGCCTTCTCGAAGGCGCCGGGCGACTTGTGGTAGGCCACCAGGAGCGCCTGCTCGATGGTGGGGATCAGGAGGTCCAGCGGGATTTCACGCTCACGCTCCAGAAGTCTCAGTGCGCTCATGTCAATATCCATCAGGCCTCCTCAGAAGGTCCATTGTGTTCAGGTTCCAGACCGTCCTCGTGGAGGTGGCTGAATTCGATCTCGACTTTTCCGTTGCGGATCCTGTCGAAAGGAAGCTTGATGGGATCGCCCTGCCTGGGCTTCATTCCCTTTTTGACCGCGATCTCGGGGACGATGGTCACGCCTGACGCGTCCACCGCCTGGATGCGGCCCGTGACGTTGTCGCCCTGGAGGACGTTGACTTTCGCCATGCGACCCTTGGCGCGGTGCCAGTGGCGCGGCTCCGTCAGGGGGCGCCCGACGCCGGGCGAGGAGACTTCGAGGTCGTAGGGGCGGCCGTCATCTGCGGGATCGTTGTCCAAAACATCGGAGAGCACCTTGGAAATGTCGGCGATGACATCAAGGCTGACTCCGCCGGTCTCCTCCTGCGGCAGATCCACCACTACGTGGACCACGCGGTGGGATCCGGGGATGATAGCCACGTCCTCCAAGTACAGGCGGTTGGCCTGGACGGAGGGTTCAAGGAGCGCCCTGAGCCGTGCAGCTTCCGGATTGTGCGCGGCCTCAGCCTTACCCGTTCCGGTATGGTCTGATGAAGCTGTGGCTTCTGCATTGCTCACGATGCCGGCCGCCTCCCTATAGATGATGTTGTGTGTACTAGCGTAGCTATTTTACCGGTTCATTGGAGCACGGGGATTCCCCCTCGACGTGGCACCATGGTCTGTTGTGAAAGACGACAACCAGGAAAACCGCCCGCGGATGCGCTATTTCCGGTACGCCGTTTTTTCCCTCGCAGCCCTTCTGGTGGTCAGCCTGGGCTTCGCTTTTTCCCCCGCTGAACCGCCCGCTCCTGCGGAACCGCCTTTCTCGGAGCAGGCCCGCGAAGCCGCCATGGACGAGGCGCTCGAGCTGCGGTCCGCAGCGTTGGAGCTGGGCGCTGCAGACGCCGGCAGCAATGCCGGCGCTCCGGCGGAGGAGCCGATGACCCAGGTTGTGACGTTGCTGACCATCCAGGCCCGGGCACTGCTGCTGCCTGGAAGCCAAGCTTCCGCGGAGGCACCCGGGCCAACCTCTGCGTCAGCGGCAGGGGTCCCGCCAACCGCCGCTCCCCCACCCTCCAGTCCTCCAGTGGTGACCGTTGCGGAGTTTGCAGCCCGCCTCGCCGCCAGTGGCCGGCAACGTCTCAAGGATGCCGAAACGGCCGACGGCGGCATGGCACGTTTGCTCGCCGGCGCCGGCACAGCGCAACTCCTCGCCGCCGAACGGCTCGGCGCGGCAGGCTCCCTCGAGGCAGAAACGCAAGGGACCGAACCTCACGACGCCACGGTGCCGGCCCCTGCCTGCCCTGCCACGCCCTCCGCCGCTGGCTCCGCCTCCACCTCCCCTCCCACCGGAGCCAGCCTGGCAACCGCCCTCGTCGCGGCCGCCGCCGCCGAACTGGAGACGGCGTACGGCTATCAGGCAGCCCTCACGCGCCTTCCCCCTGAAGCCGTCCGCCCGGCGTCGAAGGTCCTGGCGCAGCACCAGGACCTTGCCGTCCATGCCCAGGAATACGGGCAAACGCTTTGCGCGACACTGCCCCCGCAGCCGCCGGGATATGTCCTGGACCAAGGGTTCCTTGACGCTCCGGCGGCCGGACTGGCCGGCTTGGAAGCGGACACCCTGCCGATGTATGGCGACGTCGTGGCGCTGGCCGACGGCGCAACACGCGCCTGGGCACTGGCAGCCCTGCAGGCTGCCGCGCGGAGGGCGCAGCACTGGGGTGCGGACACAAGCCCTTTGCCGGGCCTGGTGCTGGATGAAGGGCAGCTTCCGCCGCTGCCCGAGTGATCAAGACGCTTTCTGCTGCCGTGCTGGCAGGCCGGGGCGCCGGATGGTTTGCTGTAGGGATGGACACAGCGGACGCATACTCCTTCCATGACAATGAACCGCACAGCAACGACCTGGCCCAGCGCCTGAACTGGCTGCGCGCCGGCGTCCTGGGCGCCAATGACGGGATTGTCTCCGTGGCAGCGATCGTGGTGGGAGTCGCCGGAGCAACCGCTGCCTCCGGCCCGATTCTTGCCGCAGGCGCAGCCGGCCTGGTGGGCGGCGCCGTATCCATGGCGCTGGGAGAATACGTCTCCGTGAGCAGCCAAAGCGACAGCCAAAAGGCCCTGATCGAGAAGGAACGCCGCGAGCTGGCCGATGAACCGGAAGTGGAGCTCGCAGAACTCACGGCGATCTACCAGGCCAAGGGCCTGAGCGAGGAGACGGCAGGACGGGTGGCGGCGGAATTGACAGCGCACGATGCCCTCGCCGCGCACCTGTCCGCGGAGCTCAACATTGACGAGGACGACATTGTCAGCCCCTGGCATGCCGCTTTTGCCTCGGCGGTGTCCTTCGTGATCGGGGCGGCCCTGCCCATGCTGGCGATCCTGCTTCCGCCCCAGGACGTCCGGGTTCCGGTCACGTTCCTTGCCGTGCTCCTGGCATTGGCACTGACGGGCGCACTCGGGGCTTGGATCGGCGGCGGCTCCAGGTTCCGCGCCGCAGTGCGGGTAGTGGCCGGGGGCGCACTCGCCCTCGCCGCCACCTTCACCATCGGGAACCTGCTGGGGGCCACCGGCGTGGTCTGAAGGGTATCTGCGGTACGTGCCGCACCAGTGGACTTAGGCTGGAACTGATGAGCCAGCCCGCGGTAATTCCCATCCCTCCGGACCTCACTGCCCGCTACACCGGCAGCAGTGCCGGACGCGCCTGGCTCGCTTCCCTGCCGGACCTCATCCAGGGCCGCCTGCAAAACTGGCAGCTGACACCGGACCTGCTGCCCGGCGCCCTGCCCTGGAACGGCCACGGCGGCATCGTGATCCCGGTGCGGCAGCAGGACGGCACCCCGGCCGCCCTCAAAATCGCCTTTCCGCATGACGAAGCACGGGTTGAGCGGCACGCCCTGGCCCTCTGGCAGGGCCACGGCGCGGTAACGCTGCTTGCCTCCCACGCGGGCACCTGCGCCATGCTCCTGGAACGGCTCGACGGCGAACGCTCGCTCATGACTGTGCCCATGGAAGACGCCGTGATGGTCTGGGCGGGCCTGATCCGGCAGCTGAGCGTCGCTCCCGACGACCGGCCGGAGTGGTTCGAGTTCGAGCACATTGCCGCCCGGGCGGAGCAATGGAGCGATGACTTGCCCGCGGACTGGGAACAGCTGGGCCGGCCCTTCCCCCGGTGGCTCCTCGAGTCCGCCCTGGAGGTATGCCAGACCCGCGGAGCGGTGGGACGGCGTTCTTCCCGTGATGCCCTGGTCCATACGGACCTGCATTACCTCAACGTCCTGGCGCGCACGGCTGATCCTGCCGGGCATGGGCTTCCGACGGCGGCCGGTTACGCCGCCATCGATCCCCAGCCACTGATCGGGGAACCGGAGTTCGCCGTGGCGCCGCTGTTGTGGAACCGGCTGTCCGATTTGCCGTTGGACAACCCTGCAGATGGACTGCGACGGCGCTGCGCCGACTTCAGCTCCGCGGCCGGCCTGGATCCCGAGGTGGCCCGGCTGTGGGGAATCGCCCGGGAGGTGGCCAACGCCCTGGGGTATGCCAGCAAACCGGACCATCGCGGCGACCTGGCACGTTCCCTTTGGGTCGCGAGCACGCTTGCCGGCAGGACCCTGGACGGGCTGCCGGCAGCCCACCGTCTGCCCGAGCCCGGGGAAGCGGTAGGCACCCGGTAAAGAAGCGGCGGGCGCGCCCTAGAGAAGTACCGTGTGCAAGCGTGCCGTTGATCAGCCCCCGCGGACTGCTTCAAGGGCCGAGCCCACGGCAGCAACGGCAGTGGCCACCTCTTCTTCCGCCGTCTGCCAGTTGCTCACGGAAACACGCAGGATGTCCCTGTCCCGCCAGCGGGAGCCGGACATCCACACCTTTCCGTCCTCGATAATGCGCGCCGTCACCGCCCGGGTGGTGGCATCATCGCCGAACGCCACGCTCACCTGGGTGTATTCGACGTCGTTCAGCACCTCCACGCCGTCCAGGGCTCCCAGCCCCGCCGCGATCTCCGACGCCGCAGCCGCCAGCCCCTGCACCTGGGCTGCCACGCCGTCGCGGCCCAGGCTCTTCAGTGCCGCCCACACAGGCACGCCGCGGGCGCGGCGGGACAACTCCGGGACTTTCTCGAACGGGTCTCCGGGCCCTTCAGCGTCATGGATCAGGTAGCTCGTGTGCAGGCCCATCGCGGACCGGAGGGCTGACGCGTCCCGGACGACGGCAATGCCGCAGTCGTACGGCACGTTGAGGGTCTTGTGCGCATCAGTCCCCCACGAATCGGCGTCCTCGTACCCGCGGGTCAGATGGCGAAGCTCCGGCGCTGCCGCCGCCCAGAGACCGAAAGCGCCGTCGACGTGGACCCAGGCCCCGTGCTGCCTGGCAATGCGGATGGCTTCGGGGAAGGGGTCAAAAGCGCCGGAATGGAGGTTCCCTGCCTGCAGGCACACGAGAGCCGGCCCGGTCCCTTCAGACAGCGCAGCTTCCAGTGCTGCTGGGATCAATCGTCCCTGGGAGTCTGCGTCCACCACCACCGGCCTGCCGAGCCCCAGGTACCGGAGGCCGAGGTCCACGGTGTCGTGCCGCTCCCTGCCAACGAAACACCGGATCCGGGGTGCACCGCTGAGCCCGTCACGGTCCAGGTCCCAGCCGGCATCAGCGAGGAGCCGCCACCGCCCCGCTGCCATCCCGGTGAAGTTGGCCATCGTCGCACCGGTGACAAATCCGACGTCGGACCCTGCCGGAAGCCCCAGCAGCTCCAGCAGCCAGGCGCCGGCACTTTCCTCAATGGCTGCCATCGCGGGGGTGGCGTAACGGAGGCCGGCATTCTGGTCCCAGGCGCTGACCAGCCAGTCTGCAGCAAGCGCAGAGGGCAGGGTTCCGCCGATGACCCAGCCGAAGAAGCGGCCTGAGGGCATGGCCATGAGCCCGGGTTCGGCTGTCCGCGCAAGGAGGTCCACGACGTCCGCTGCGGGCATGCCCGAGGCTGGCAACGGTCCGCCGAACGCCCCGGTGAGGTCGTGGGCCGGTAGGAGGGGGCCGACGTGACGGTCTGGAAGGCTTCGAAGCCATGCCGCGGCATGGCCCGCCGCTGCGGATAAAGCACTGGAGTACTCATCGTCACCACGGGGCATATCTGCATGCTACGCCCGGCTCCCGATACCCACGAGAGCCTTGTCCTACCCTTGTCCGGCGAAGTTTTCCTGCCAGACGTCGTAGCCGAGCTTAACGATCAGCGCAGCCACCACCACCAGGAAGACCACGCGGACAAATTTGCTGCCCTGCGCCACCGCCGTCCGTGCACCGAGATATCCGCCGGCCATATTGGCAGCACCCAGGAGCAGGCCCAGGGCCCACAGGATGGAGCCGTGCGGCAGGAAGAACAGCAGCGCCCCCGCGTTGGTTGCCATGTTCACGATCTTGGCCTTGGCGCTGGCTTCCAGGAACGCGTACCCCATCGCGGACACCAGGGCAATAACCAGGAAGGATCCGGTACCCGGACCAATCAGGCCGTCGTAGAAGCCGATCACGGCACCGATCAGGCAGGCCACCACATAGTGTTTGTGGCCGTCGTGCCGCAGCGCCGTGATGTGGCCTGCATCCGGTTTCAACGCCGTGAAGAGTGCCACCGCCACGAGCGCGGCAACGATGATGGGTTTGAACACGCTGGACGGCAGGTTGGCGGCCAGCACTGCGCCGCCGAAGCTTCCCGCCAGGGCAATAACGGCCATCGGCAAGGCTGTCCGGAGGTCTGGCCCCACCCGCCGATAGTACGTAACGGCGCTGGTGGCAGTACCAAAGATGGACCCCATCTTGTTTGTTGCCAGCGCCTGGACGGGCGTAATGCCCGGCACCAGCAGCAGGGCTGGGAGCTGGATCAGCCCGCCCCCGCCCACCACGGCATCCACCCAGCCGGCAGCGAAACCGGCCACCACGATCAGGACCAGCGTTGTCAGCTCGATGGATTCAATCCCGGGGAGCACGCCCGGGGATCAGGAGGCGCGGACGGCGTTGACCACGTAGTCAACGGCCTTGTCCACGGCTATGTTCTCGGCTTCGCCGCTGCGGCGGTCCTTGATCTCCACCACGCCGTCCACCAGGCCCCGGCCGACGGCGAGGATGGTGGGGACGCCCACAAGTTCGGCGTCGCCGAACTTGACGCCCGGCGAGACCTTGGGCCGGTCATCGAACAGGACATCGAGGCCTGCGGCTTCCAGGTCCGCTGCCAGCTGCTCTGCGGTGGCGAAGATGTCCTCGCCCTTGCCCACGGCCACCACGTGGACGTCAGCGGGTGCCACGGCCCGTGGCCAGACCAGGCCTTTGGCGTCATGGTTGGATTCGGCCAAAGCCGCCACGGCGCGGGTGACGCCCACACCGTAGGAACCCATGGTCACGGTGACCTGCTTGCCGTTCTGGTCCAGGACCTTCAGTTCCAGGGCTTCGGCGTACTTCCGGCCCAGCTGGAAGATATGGCCCATTTCGATGCCGCGGGCCGTTTCCAGCGGCCCGGAACCGTCCGGGGCGGGATCGCCTTCACGGACGTCGGTGCATTCGATGACGCCGTCCCAGGCGAAGTCCCGGCCGGCAACGAGCCCGAACACGTGTTTGCCGGCTTCATTGGCGCCGGTAATCCAGGCGGTGCCGCTGACGACGCGGGGATCCACCAGGTAGAGCAGCTTCGTGGCGCTTTCGGTGCCCAGCAGCGGTTCGTCCAGCGTCAGCCCGGGCCCAAGGTAGCCCTTGACGATCAGCGGCTGCTTCTTGAGGTCATCGTCGTTCGCGGCCTCCAGTCCGATCTCGCCGGCGATGGGCAGGAAGGATCCGATGTTCGCTTCGACGCGCTTCAGGTCCACCCCGCGGTCGCCGGGCAGGCCGATCACCACAAGCTGGCGTTCCCCGGTGGGCAGGGTCACGGCGAGGACAACATTCTTGAGCGTGTCCGCACCGGTCCAGGCGCCGCCGTCTGCCTCCGATCGGGGGGCTATCTGGTTGGCGGCGGCTACCAAGGTTTCGATGGTGGGAGTGTCAGGGGTGTCCAGCACCTCGGCAGCGGGGGCGCCGGTGTAGTCGATGTCCGCCGGGACCACGGTGGTCACTGCCTCAACGTTGGCAGCGTAGCCGCCGGCGGACCGGACGAAGGTGTCCTCGCCGATATCCGTGGGGTGCAGGAACTCTTCGCTCTTGGACCCCCCCATGGCACCGGCAGTGGCCGTGACCGGGATGACTTCCAGGCCGAGGCGCTCGAAGATCCGCAGGTAGGCGCCGCGGTGGGCGGCGTAGCTGGCGTCCAGGCCGGCGTCGTCCACATCGAAGGAGTAGGAGTCCTTCATGATGAATTCGCGGCCGCGCAACAGGCCTGCCCGGGGACGCGCCTCATCGCGGTACTTGTTCTGGATCTGGTACAGGCTCAGCGGGAGGTCCTTGTACGAGGAGTAGAGGTCCTTGACCAGCAGCGTGAACATTTCCTCGTGCGTGGGGGCCAGCAGGTAGTCCGCGCCCTTGCGGTCCTGCAGGCGGAACAGTCCTTCACCGTACTCGGTCCAGCGGTTGGTGGCTTCATAGGGTTCACGCGGCAGGAGCGCAGGGAAGTGGACTTCCTGGGCGCCGATGTTCGCCATTTCCTCCCGGATGATGGCCTCGACTTTGCGCAGGACGCTGAGCCCAAGCGGGAGCCAGGTGTAGATCCCGGGAGCGGCACGGCGGATGTAGCCCGCACGGACCAGGAGCCGGTGGCTGGCCACCTCGGCATCGACGGGATCTTCACGCAGCGTGCGCAGGAAAAGCTGGGACAGTCTTGTAACCACGGGTGGATATCCGTTTCTGGGGAAGTGCTGGATCAGCAGGGCGGGGCAAATTCGTCTGGGTACTAATCTACCGGCACCGGACACCTGGCCCCGACTCCCCCCGGCAGATCCTGGGCCCTGGCCGAAGACCCGGCCACGGCGGAGACAGTAGAGCCACGCCCGGAAATACAAAGCCCCTGGCCCCCCTCGAGGCTGGTCATCGTATCCGGGCGTGGCTCAACGCCGTTATCGCCTAAGTACTGGTGAGGACTGGTGAGACCGCCCACGCCACTCCAGCGCAGCTAGTTCGAACCTAAGTGATGCTGCCCACATTTATCAAGTGCTTTTCCATTCAAAGCTGTTGATTACTTGCAGAACCGGGCCTAGTTTTAATTCATCAGGTGATGAATTATTGGCCTTCCGGCCCGGCAACTGCCCTTCAGCGGAGGCGGACATGTCACGTTCGGCAGCGGAAATTACAGGAAGAACGCACGACGGCGGGGCGGTGGCGGCCCGCGGACTGACGGTTGTGCGGCGAAGGGTTCCCGTCCTTCGCGAACTGGACTTCGCCATTCCGGCCGGACAAATCACCGGCCTGCTGGGTCCCTCGGGAAGCGGAAAAACCACGCTGATGCGCGCCATCGTCGGGGTGCAGCGCGTCACCTCCGGCTCGGTGCGGGTCCTGGGGCTGCCGGCCGGCAGCAGTGCCCTGCGGCACCAGGTGGGATACGTGACCCAGTCCCCCAGCGTCTACCCTGACCTCACCGTGGAAGGCAACGTACGCTACTTCGGCGCCATGCACCGCCAAGGGGCGGCCGAGGCAGCGGAGGCGATTGCCGCCGTCGGACTTGAACCCCAGGCGCGGCAGAAAACCGCGGACCTGTCCGGCGGCCAGCTCAGCCGGGTATCCCTCGCCTGCGCACTGGTGGCCCGTCCGCGCCTTCTGGTGCTGGACGAGCCGACCGTTGGACTGGACCCAGTGCTCCGCGCGGACCTCTGGGGCCGGTTCCGCGCCATGGCCGCCCAAGGGACCACCTTGCTTGTATCAAGCCATGTCATGGAGGAAGCCAGCCACTGCGAGTCCCTGCTCCTCCTCCGGGAAGGCCGGCTCCTTGCCCAGCTGACGCCGGCGGAACTGAGCCGGCGCGGACACAGCGCTGACCTTGAAAAGGCGTTCCTGCACATCATCCAGGAAGCAGGCGAAGAACGCGGTCCCGCTGCCGAGGACCGGGCAGCCCAGGACGGGAGCGTACGGTAATGGACATCCTGATGATGCTCGCAACTACCCGCCGGGTGCTGGAGCAGCTGCGGCATGACCGCCGCAGCATCGCCCTGATCCTGGTGGTCCCGGCATTGCTGCTCACGGCCGTTTACTTCCTCTTCGAGAATGAGGCCCTGCCGTCCGGGGCGCCGCGCACGTTCGACCGCGTGGGGCTGATGATGCTCGCCATTTTCCCGTTTGTGGTGATGTTCCTGGTCACCTCCATCACCATGCTGCGTGAGCGGACCTCGGGAACGCTGGAGCGGCTGCTCACCACTCCTGTCCATAAGGCGGACCTGCTCTTTGGCTACGGCCTGGCGTTTTCCATCATGGCCGCCCTGCAGTCATTGGTGGCTACTGCGGTGGCGTACTGGGTATTCGATCTCGATATCGAGGGCCCGCCCGGCTTCGTGGTCCTGATCGCCGTGATCAACGCTGTCCTGGGCGTGGCCCTTGGCCTGCTGTGTTCGGCGTTTGCCCGGACCGAGTTCCAGGCCGTCCAGTTCATGCCGGTGGTGGTGGTACCGCAAATCCTCCTGTGCGGACTGTTCGTGGCGCGGGACCGCATGAATGATGCCCTCGAGTCGATCTCGAATGTTCTTCCCCTCACGTTCTCCGTGGACGCCCTGCAGGAGATTGCTGCCAATGCCGAGGCCACCGAACAGATGTGGCGGGACGCAGCCATCATGGGAGCCATCGTGCTGGGAGTGCTGGTGCTGGCCTCCCTGACGCTGCGGAGGCGGACTGCATGACCCTGCCCGAGGGGAACGCCCAAGCTGAGGGGAACGCCTTGTCCGGGGGGAACGCCCGGCCGGACGGTCATTCCGTGCGGCAAGGCACTCCCGGTGATCGCCCGCCGGCAAGGCGGGGGCGGCGCGGCGGATCAACGGCGTCCAGGGAACGGATCCTGGACAGCGCCCGTCGGCTGTTCGCAGAACACGGTTTCGAAGGCACCAGCCTGCGGCAGGTGGCCCGCGCGGCGGGTGTGGACCCTGCCATGGTGCACCATTTCTTCACCGGCAAGGATGAGCTGTTCGCCCTGAGTGTGGAACTCCCGGCCGATCCGGAAGAGGTACTGGCCGGAGTTTCGTCCGCCCGTCCGGAGCAGCGGGCCGAGATGATCGTCCGCGCCGTCCTTCGCC
Organism: Arthrobacter sp. OV608; assembly: GCA_900110595.1. Lineage (GTDB taxonomy): Bacteria > Actinomycetota > Actinomycetes > Actinomycetales > Micrococcaceae > Arthrobacter. Next base: position 100,667 of record FOEZ01000004.1, read on the forward strand.
TCTGGGAAAGTCCGGCGCAGCCGAGCCTTGTGGCCTTCGTACGTGGCACAATCGGCTCGAAAGCCCGGACGGCGCTCCTCCGGGAGCTGGTGACGCGGACTGTCCTTGGCCGGATCATAGCGGGTGTGCCGGGACCGCCCCAGGAAGTTGCCTTGCGCGGAGATCTGGTGGCCACACAGATGGTGGGACTCATGATGGTGCGCTACGTGGTGCGGCTGGAACCCCTCGCATCGGCCGCACCGGAGGACCTTGTCAGGCTCGTCGCCCCCAACGTGCAGCGGTACCTGACGGGCGAACTCAGTTAAGGGGCCAACTTACTTTGGCAGGCCTATTTGACAAGTGCGGCAGCGGTATCAAGCAGAGCGCCCGCACGCCACGCAGCATCGGCCTCGCTTTCACCGCCTGACGCGACGGCGCTAAGCAGTACTCCGCGCTCAACAGCCTGGGCGGTGATCACGGACTGCACGCGGCCATCGGGAAGCTGGGTATCCGTTCTGTAGGCGACGGTGTTAGACATTCCTCCCACCCCATCCAAGGGCGTGATGGAAACCGCGACGTCCACCCCTGACGACTTCATGGTCATGTTGGCGCACTGTCCCAGCTGAAGCGGTTGATTGGCTACCCCTGCCAGTGCGGCCTCGTCCAGGCCTGAGGCAAGAGACACCGCCGTAGCCGCGCCGGTGGCCGGATCCGTGCTTTGACCCAGCGCCATCGCGGGATTTCCCACCGGGGGCACAGTGCTGGAAAGGGCCAACTCCTTGCATTCGGCCGGGGAAACCTCGATGGCGGCGATCAAAGCCCTGGTCTGGTCCAGGATGTCGGTAAGGTCGTTGCCCGCCAGGACTGAAAGTTTCCGGCCTTCGGAGTCCTCGAGCTGCTGGAGGATTCCGGCGAGCTCCGTGGACGTGTAGGCCTTGGCTTCGGGAGTAGGCGTGGGTGCAGGCGTCGTGGCAGGTGGTGTGCTGCCGGTTTTCAGGCTTTCCGATGCGGGCGGTGCACTGGACGGCGGTGTGCTGGCTTGGGGTTCGGCAGGGCTGGCGCAGGCTGACATTGCCGTGCCGAGAATGATGGCAGCCCCAAGCGCGCGCAGCACGGATGTCTTCATGTGTTCCCCCAATGACTTATCTGCAAGCAACCGCCCGCTAGAAAAGAACAGTAGCGAAAGTGCCCACCTGGCGGAAGCCGACCCGCTCGTAGGTGGCTCGTGCCCGCAGGTTGAAGCCATTGACGTAGAGGCTGGTAATGGGCGCGACTCTCCGGGCGTGCTCCACGACGGCGGCCATGTACCCGGCGCTCAAGCCCTGGCCGCGGTACAGCGGGTTCATCCAGACACCTTGGATCTGGGTGACCTCGGCCGTGACGGCCCCCAGTTCGGCCTTGAACACCACCTCGCGGGCGTGGTTCAGGTGGACCAGGGAATGCCCTTGGCGGATGAGCCCTTCCACCCGCCGGCTATAGAACTCCCGGCCGCCCAGGAAGGGCGAATATCCCACTTCTTCCTCGAACATTGCGGCGCAGGCAGGCAGGATGCGGTCAAAGTCCGCAAGGTTTCCCGGTTCAAGGCCGAGGTTTGGCTTGATCGCCGGCGGGCCCTCGATGGTCATGAGGGGCTGTTCCGCGCGGACTTCGTGGGCCCGGTGGCCGCGTGCCAGGAGTTCCGAGTGCAGCGCCAGGACCGCCTCGGCCGGGCCAAAGGCCGAGGCATAGCGGCGGCCGGATGTGTTGGCCACTTCCGCGACCACCCCTGCCAACTCGGGGTCCAGCTGGACCGGAACAAGGTTTGCCCCTGCCCAGCACGCACCCACGAGGATGCCGTCGTCGAAAACACCGATCACGCCCGCGCCGCCGCTGGTGGGTGCGGCAGTACCGGCGGCACGCAAATGCGCGAGGATAAAGACGTTAGTGACCGGATCCTGCTGCGCCAGCATCCGAAGCGCAGCAGTATCCGTGCCGTCCAAGGTGCGGACGGAAAGTCCCGGGGGGTCGGGGACGTCCTTACGAGACGCTAACCACGGGGCTACCCTTGACAGCATCTTCGCCATCGGCCTCCCCCATCTCTTCCGCGATACGCATGGCCTCTTCGATCAGTGTCTCAACAATTTGACTCTCGGGCACAGTCTTGATGACTTCACCCTTCACAAAGATCTGGCCCTTGCCGTTGCCGGAAGCAACGCCAAGATCTGCCTCGCGGGCTTCACCGGGACCGTTTACCACGCAGCCCATCACGGCCACGCGCAGCGGGATTTCCATGCCTTCCAGGCCAGCAGTCACCTGCTCTGCAAGCGTGTACACGTCCACCTGCGCGCGGCCGCAGGACGGACAGGAGACAATCTCCAGTTTCCGGGGGCGCAGGTTGAGGGACTGGAGAATCTGGTTCCCCACCTTGATTTCCTCCACTGGCGGGGCGGAGAGCGAAACCCGGATGGTGTCGCCGATGCCGCGGGACAGGAGTGCCCCGAAGGCCGTGGCCGACTTGATGGTTCCCTGGAACGCGGGCCCCGCCTCGGTCACGCCGAGGTGAAGCGGCCAGTCGCCCTTCTCCGCCAGCATCTCGTAGGCGGCCACCATGATCACGGGGTCGTTGTGCTTGACGGAGATCTTGAAGTCATGGAAGCCGTGCTCTTCGAACAGCGATGCTTCCCACACGGCGGACTCCACGAGCGCTTCAGGGGTGGCCTTGCCGTATTTCTTGAGGATGCCGGGCTCCAGCGAGCCTGCGTTCACCCCGATACGGATGGAGGTGCCGTGATCGCGGGCGGCCGCCGCGATCTCCTTGACCTGGTCATCAAACTTACGGATGTTTCCGGGGTTCACACGTACCGCGGCGCAGCCCGCTTCAATGGCAGCGAAGACGTATTTCGGCTGGAAGTGGATGTCCGCGATCACCGGGATCTGGGACTTCTTGGCGATGATGGGCAGCGCTTCGGCGTCATCGGCTGAGGGGCAGGCGACGCGCACGATGTCGCAACCGGAGGCGGTGAGTTCCGCGATCTGCTGCAGGGTGGCGTTGATGTCGGTGGTGGGCGTGGTGGTCATGGACTGCACGCTGATGGGGAAATCAGAACCCACCCCCACAGAACCGACCTTGATCTGGCGGGTCTTCCGGCGGGGGGCAAGGACGGGCGGCGGTGCCGCAGGCATTCCCAGGCTGACCGAGGTCACGTGGACTCCTAAAAGTTTGAAGAGTGGGCGGCTAGGCGGTGAGGCCGGCCAGCATGCCGGTGATGGGAGACCACTCGGTAATGCGCGTTCCGGCGATAACTCCGGCGGCCGCAAAGGGGTCCTGCTTGAGGATCGAGTTCAGGGCGGCCTCGTCGGCGGCCTTGAAGATCAACAGCGCTCCCGCCCCGTCACCGTAAGGCCCGCTTGCCAGGATGGCACCGTCCTGCGCCAGGCCGGCGGTCCATTCGCGGTGCGCCGGACGGGCTTCACTGCGGGCTTCGGTGGAATCGGCGGCGTAAACGTACTCAACGGCAAAAACTGTCATACGGCTACCCTATCGCCCTGCCTGCCGTTGCACGTATCCGGACAGCCGGATGGTTGCCGTCCCACATCCGCACCAGCCTGGATCAACAAGACAAGTGTCCCCAGGAGATGTCTGCCCAGGACACGTGTCCCGGGCGCCGAGATCCTAGGACAGGAACAGGACTTTGACGGCAGCTGCCGTTCCCGCTGCCCAGAGCATGGAGGCCAGTGTCCCGATGATGAAGCGCTCTGCCGCAACCGGCGTTTCCTTGAGCTCCGCAAACCTGCCCAGGCCCTTGATGGCCACAATGTAGGCGATGGCCACCGGCTGCCCGGTCAGGATTGCCAGGCAAACCCCAAGCCTTTCCAGGATTCCGATGATCGCGCCGCCGCGCAGGATGCGCTGGGTTGGCACCTGCGGCCCGGAAACAGTGCCGGCCGACGGCGGGACGTCCGGTGGCGCCGTCAGCTCACCGTCCACACTTTGGTTTTCGGCGTGGCCGGGATCAACAGTGACGTCTGCAGCAGGATCCTCCGCTGCCCTCCGGGCTTCCTCTGCCGCTTTGGCGGCATCCGCCTTGTCATCAATCGTCCGGGCGAGCCTGAACACCAGGGCCGTCACAGGCCAGCCGGCGAAGCCTGCCACCAGCAGCGCAGCGGTTATCCAGACGGGGGTCACGTGTCTCCTTCGTTCCGGGACGGGGTTGTTTCAGGCGGGGTTGTTTAAGGCGATGCAGTTTCAGGCAATGCAGTTTCGGGCCGAGCTGTTTCAGGCGGGGTTGTTTCAGGCAGTGCAGTTTCAGGCGGCGCAGCCGTGGCATCGGCAATCCGGCTCCGCGCGTACTCCAGGAGCATGGCTGCTGCCGGCCTGGCTGCCCATTCTTCCTGCCAGCCGGAGCGGAGGACGGCACGGCTCACCGATTGCTCCGTTATTCCCAGCTCCTTGGCCACCTGTTTCTGACTGCCGTGCTTGCCATCGCCGGCCTGCACGGCGCGGAGGCGGTCCACGACGCGCCACTGGGCCCCCGTACGTTCCTGCACGAGGCGTCCGATCAACCGGAGTACTGCCTGGGCGTTGGCACCTGCCATGGCACCTTCCTTGGTGTGGTCCGGGATTTCCTTGCCACGGCCCATCATCCCTGCCACCACTGACAGCGGCACCTGGCCTGCAGCTGTCTTCGCCAGTTCCACGGCTTTTCGTGCGGCCACAAATCCGCTTCCGGACCCTTCGCGGGGACTGCCTCCCGGAGCCACCTGCACCGTACCGATGCCAATCCCCACGTACCAGTACCCGGTCCGGAGGGCATGCAGGGCCACATCCACCACCTCATCGGGCCGGTCCACCACGCCTTGGAGTTCGTCGCCTACGGAACGCTCAAACCGTGCGTAGGTGAGCTCCCGCAGCTCGGCTATCAGCTCCGGTACGCGATCGACGTCCGAAGTGCTCCCCCGCTGGTCAATGGTCAGGACGTACATGTCCTAACCGTATGCAGCTGATCCGCAATAATCAATCATAAATAGCTGATTATTTGATATCAGCCAATATTGGCTGATATGCAGAAGTCAGTCGTGCGGCGTTTACCTCTCGTTGCCACGAAAATCAGCCGAAGAGGTTTACCGGCTTCACGATGTCCGCATAGATGAGGAGTGCGCTCATGCCCATCAGCAGCGCTGCCACCACATAAGTCACCGGAAGGAGCTTGGCGATATCAAAGGCTCCGGGGTCAGGCTTGCCGAACAGTTTGGCCACCCGGCGCCGGGCACCTTCGTACAGCGCCCCGGCCACATGGCCGCCGTCGAGAGGCAACAGCGGAACCAGGTTGAAGACCGCCAGCGCAAAGTTGAGCCCGGCCAGCAGTCCGATCAGCGTGGCCACGCGCGACTGGACGGGGACCTCCTCCATGGCGGCCACTTCACCCGCCACCCTGCCGACGCCCACCACGCTGATGGGGCCGTTGGGGTCCCGCGGTTCCTCGCTGAACGCAGCCTTCGCGACGCCCACCACCCGCGCGGGGAGGTTGAAGATCACGCCTGCCACCTGCTTGATGTTCTCCCCCGCCATGGGCAGCACGGACGACGCCGGCTGGGGCACCAGTTCGGTCTGCGCGCCAATGCCCAGGAAGCCGACGTCCTGGTACAGGAGGTTGCCGGCGTCGTCCGTTGCCTGCCGGCCGTCCACTCCGATGATGGGTCGGGCGGACAGCACGGGGGTCACGGTGGTGGACACCGGCGAGCCGTCCCGTTCGACGGTGATGGCCACTTCGCGGCCTGCCGAGGCACGAATCCATTCGGTCAACTGGTCCCAACTGGTGACGGTCTTGCCGTCGAAGGAGGTGACGGCATCGTTCGGTTTCAGGCCGGCAGCGGCGGCCGGGGTGAGCTGGCAGTCGGCCGAATCCGGGTCCACTGTTTCACCGGCTGCCACCTGGCACTTGGAGACATCGGAGATGGTGGTGGTGGCCGTGGCGAAGCCGAATCCCATCAGCAGTACGGCTGTCAGGATGACGCCGAGGACGATGTTCATGGCGGGACCGCCCAGCATCACGATGATCTTTTTCCACACCGGGAGCCGGTAGAAAACCCGGTTCCCGTCGCCCGGGCCAACTTCCTCGTGCGCCATGGAGCGGGCTTCCGTGGCCAGGGTCTGGAACATTCCGGTGCTGGAAGGACGGACCGTCCCGTCCTCTTTGTTGGGCGGGTACATGCCGATCATGGACACGTAGCCGCCCAGCGGGATGGCCTTCCAGCCGTACTCGGTTTCCCCTTTCCGCCGTGACCAAAGGGTGGGGCCAAAGCCGATCATGTACTTGGTGACCCGGACTTTGAACAACTTGGCGGGCAGGAGGTGGCCCACTTCGTGGAGCGCGATGGAGGCCGCGATGCCGATGGCTACAAAACCGACACCGAGGACAAAGAGGAGAACGGGGGTCATGGAGGTGCTTACTGCTTCCTAGAGACTGCTGACTGCTAAACGTTCATTGGCGCGCGCACGTGCCCAGCTCTCAGCATCCAGTACGGATTCCACTGTCAGCCCGGAGGATCCTGGGTGTTCGCTGAGAACGGTTGCGATGGTGTCCACGATGTCCGTGAACCGGATGCGGCCGGCGTGGAACGCCGTGACGGCTTCCTCGTTGGCGGCGTTGAAGACCGCCGGGAACGTGCTGCCCTGTTTCGCGGCGTCCTTGGCAAGGTCCACCGCAGGGAAGGCCGCAACATCCAGCGGCTCGAAGGTCCAGGTGGCTGCCTGGGTCCAGTCGCAGGCGGCGGCCGCTTTGGGAACCCTGTCCGGCCAGCCCAGGCCCAGGGCTATGGGAAGGCGCATGTCCGGCGGCGAGGCCTGGGCAATGATGGATCCATCGACGAACTGCACCATGGAATGCACCACGGACTGGGGATGGACCACCACGTCGATGCGGTCCAGCGGAACGTCGAACAGCAGGTGGGCCTCGATGACTTCCAGCCCTTTGTTGACGAGGGTGGCGGAGTTGGTGGTGACCATGACGCCCATGTCCCACGTGGGGTGGGCCAGCGCCTCCTGCGGGGTGACGTCGTGGAGTTCGTCCCGGTTCCGGCCGCGGAACGGGCCGCCGGACGCTGTCAGGATCAGTTTGTCCACCTCAGCTGCCGAGCCGGAACGCAGGCATTGGGCTATGGCCGAATGCTCGGAGTCCACCGGGACGATCTGGCCTTCGCGGGCCGCTGCCTTGACCAGTTCCCCGCCGACGATCAGGGATTCCTTGTTGGCCAGGGCGAGTGTGGCGCCGGATTTCAGCGCCGCGAGCGTGGGCGCGAGTCCGATTGATCCCGTGATGCCGTTGAGCACAACGTCGGCTTCCATCTCCGCGATCCTGGTGGACGCGTCCGGCCCGGCAATGATCTCCGGCCGGTAGCCATGCTTCCCCGCTGCGGCGGCCGCATCATCGATCAAGGCAGCCAACCGGCGGGGATCACCGGACGCAATCCCAACAGCCGCAGCACCGGTATGCACAGCCTGGCGGGCCAGGAGCTCGAGGTTGCCTCCCCCGGCGCTGAGCGCCACCACCTCGAAAAGGTGCGGGGCGCCGTCGACGACGTCAATCGCCTGGGTGCCGATGGAGCCGGTGGATCCGAGGAGGGCGATCTTGCGTGGCTGCATCCGTTAAGTATCGCGCACCGAACCTGGCCCGCCGCCCCTTACCCCATGCTCGTTGACCCCGCGCTCCGTGGCCCAATGCTCCTTGACCACAGGAGGGCCCGGCGTAACGTGGATTGCGTGGACTGGCTCTCCTGGTTTGACGCCCCGGAATACGAGTTCGCCCGGCAAGTGCTGCAGCGCGGGGTGGCAGCACTGTATTTTGTTGCGTTCCTGTCCTCCCTGAACCAGTTCCCGGCCTTGCTGGGTGAGCGGGGGCTTCTGCCGGTACCGGAGTACCTGGCAGGTTTCAGCCGCCTGCGCCGGCCCACCCTTTTCCGCTGGCGTTACTCGGACCGGCTGCTGCGCTGGGTATGCGCGGCAGGTCTTGCAATATCGGCCCTGCTGGTGGCCGGCATCCCGCAGGTGGGGCCGCCGTGGGTCCCGTTGATTGCTTTCCTGGCGCTGTGGCTGCTCTACATGTCCATCGTGAATGTGGGCCAGACGTTCTACGGCTTCGGCTGGGAGATGCTCCTGCTGGAGGCGGGATTCACGGTGGCGTTCCTGGGTTCGGACCAGACCGACCCGCCGCGCACCATCCTGATCCTGATCGTGTGGCTCGTGTTCCGGCTCGAATTTGGCGCGGGCATGATCAAGATCCGCGGCGGCAGGGAATGGCGGGACCTTACCGCGCTCTACTACCACCACGAGACACAACCCATGCCCGGCCCCCTGAGCCGGCAGGCGCACCTGCTGCCCAAGCCCCTCCACAAGGTGGAAGTCCTGGGCAACCATTTCGCCCAGCTGATGGTGCCCTTCTTCCTGTTCGCGCCCCAGCCCGTAGCCGGCGTGGCAGCAGCGGTCGTCATCCTCACCCAGCTGTGGCTGGTGGCTACCGGGAATTTCGCGTGGCTGAACTGGATTGCCATTGTGCTGGCCTTCGCCGCGGTGAGCGATCCCGTGGCCCACGCAGTGTTCCCGGTGATCCCGCTCGACTGGCACGGTGCCGCGGACCGGGAGACCCCGCTGTGGTGGCTGGTCATCACGCTGGCCGCCACCTTGCTGCTGCTGGTCCTCAGCTACTGGCCGCTGCGCAACCTGTTCTCGAAGCGCCAGTTGATGAACGCCAGTTTCAACCGGTGGCAGCTGGTCAACACCTACGGTGCGTTCGGATCAGTGACGAAGCAGCGCATCGAGATCGTGGTGGAGGGCACGCTGGACAACGCTCCGGACGACTCCTCGGACTGGCGCGAGTACGGCTTCAAGGGCAAACCCGGGGACCTTAGGCGGGTGCCCCGGCAGTGGGCGCCCTACCACCTGCGGCTGGACTGGCTAATGTGGTTCCTTCCGTTGCGGACAGTCCACGAGGAGTGGTTTTACGCCTTCCTGGGCAAGCTGCTGGAGGCGGACCGGCAGACGCTGCGGCTGCTCCGGGACGACCCGTTCGACGGCGAGGCCCCGCACCTGGTGCGCGTGCGCAGCTACCACTACCGGTTCTCCACCCGGAAGGAGTTCCGCGAAACGGGGAACCGTTGGGTCCGGACGCTGGTCCACGAACCGATCCCGCCCGTATCGCTGCGGGGGTCCAGCGGGCGGAGGCGCTAGACGCGCTCGCCTTTACGCCGAAGGATGGATTCGGCGTGCTTGAGGATAGGCCCGTCGACCATCTGGCCCTTGTATTGGAAGACGCCTTGTCCCGCAGCTTCCGCGGCCTGCAGCAATTCTGTTGCAGCGGAGACTTCGGCTTCGGATGGTGCGTACGCTTCCCGGACCCCGGCGGCCTGGCTGGGGTGGATGCAGGCCTTGGAGCTGAATCCGGAGGCGACGGCGTCGGCGGCTTCAGCAGCCAGTCCGGCAAGGTCCGGAATGTTGGTGTAGACGGCGTCCACTGCCTCCTTGCCAAACGCCCTGGCGGCGATGAGGACTGTGGAACGGGCGTGCAGCGCAACAGCCCGGTAGCCGCCGTCGTCCGTCCTGCTGGAGGTCCCGCCCAAAGACGCCAGCAGGTCCTCGGCGCCCCACATCAGTGCCACCACGTTCGGGGCGGCTGCGATGGCGAGAGCGTTCAGGACGCCGGCCGCCGTTTCGCACAGGGCGATGACCTGGTACCCGGCCAGGGCTTCCAGCTGCACGGCGCTCTCAGCCTTGGCGAGCATCACTGTGCGGTACGGCGTGTGGGCCAGGCAGTGCAGGTCCTTCTCGAACTCCTCGGTGCCTGCAGGGTTGACCCGGATAATGGTCCGGCTGGGATCCAGCTCGGGCGCGTCACCGGCGGCTCCGAGCTGGGCCAGGATGGCACCACGTGCACGTTGCTTGTCCGCCGGAGCCACGGCATCCTCGAGGTCGAGGATCACAGCGTCCGCGCGGGTGGCGGCTTTCTGGTAGCGCTCGGGCCGGTCAGCGGGGCAAAAAAGCAGGGCGGGGCCCATCACAAAGGTCATACCGGTATTGTGCCCCCTTCGCCGCCAAGCTGCTGCCGGTGCGCGTCCCGGGTCCACATCAGGCAGCTGCGCGTGGCCAGGGCCACCACGGTGCCGTCCTGGTTGCGGCCGGTGTGTTCCATGGTGACGATGCCCTGGCCCGGCCGCGATGCGGAGAGCCGCTTTCCGCTGATGACTGTCTCGGTATAGAGGGTGTCGCCGTGGTACAGCGGATGCGGGAAGGAGACGTCGGCAAGGCCAAGCTGGGCGATGATGGTCCCCTGGGTCAGCTGCGACACGGACTGGCCCACCACCGTGGCCAGCGTGAACATGGAGTTGACCAACCGTTGGCCGAACGGCTGCCCGGCGCTCCAGGCCGCGTCCAAGTGCAGGGCCTGGGTGTTCATGGTTAGGGTGGTGAACAGGACGTTGTCCGCTTCGGTAACGGTCCGGCCGGGCCGGTGGGCGTACAGCACCCCTTCTTCCAGCTCCTCAAAGTACAGGCCGCGCTGCTCGATGACGCGCTGCTCCCCCGCGCTGGAACCGGAGCCCGCTGGCTCTTTCGCATCCGTCATACGGTCAGTTCCCGGTCCTCTTCGAAAAGCTCCGCGCCGGTGGCTGCGGCCACTTCCTCCACCGAAACGTTGGGCGCCAGTTCCCTCAGCACCAGCCGCGAGCCTGAATCATCCGCTACAACATCGATGACTGCCAGGTCTGTGATGATCCGGTCCACACAGCCCTTGCCGGTCACGGGCAGCGAGCACTGCTTGACGATTTTGGGGTTCCCGTTCCGGTCAACGTGTTCCATCATCACAATGACCTTCTTGGCGCCGAACACCAGGTCCATGGCCCCACCCATTCCCTTGACCATCTTTCCCGGAATCATCCAGTTGGCGAGGTCGCCGTTCTGGGCCACTTCCATGGCGCCCAGGACGGCCACATCCACGTGGCCGCCGCGGATCATGCCAAAGGATGTGGCGGAATCGAAGAACGCGGCCCCCTTGTTGACCGTGACAGTTTCCTTGCCCGCGTTGATCAGGTCCGGGTCAACAGCATCCTCCGCGGGATAGGGGCCGACGCCGAGGATTCCGTTTTCGGAGTGCAGCACCACTTCAACGCCGTCAGGGATGTAGTTGGGGATCAGCGTGGGCATGCCAATGCCCAGATTGACGTACTGGCCGTTGCTCAGTTCGCGGGCCACCCGGGCGGCCAGTTCATTCCTGGTCCAGCCATTGGCGCCGCTCCCGTCTGCTGCCATCTCATGCTGCTGGGCGGCCCGGCGGTACTCGGGGCGGACGCCTTCCGGCCGCGGTGCATAGGGGCTGTTCGGGTCCATGGCTACGCTCCTGCCTGCGGGTTGCTGCTGTTTTGGTTGGACGCGTGGGCGTGGCTGCCGTTCCCGGCCGCCGGAGCCAGGGCAACTGTCCGTTTCTCGATGCGCTTCTCGGCGTTCGCGGCCAGGACTACCCGCTGGACGAAGATTCCGGGGGTGTGGATGTGTTCGGGATCCAGCTCGCCCGGCTCCACGAGTTCCTCCACCTCGGCAATGGTGATGCGGCCGGCCATCGCACAGAGCGGGTTGAAGTTCATGGCCGTGGCATGGAACACCAGGTTTCCGTGCCGGTCGCCCTTCCATGCATGGACCAGCCCGAAGTCCGGCGCCAGCGCCTCTTCCAGCACGTAGTCCACCCCGGCGAAGGAGCGCACCTCCTTTGGTGCGGATGCGATCGCTACCCGGCCTTCGGCGTCGTACTTTTGCGGCAGGCCGCCCTCGGACACCTGGGTGCCCACCCCGGCTTTGGTGTAGAAAGCCGGGATGCCGGCGCCGCCGGCGCGGAGTTTTTCGGCCAGCGTTCCCTGCGGCGTCAGAACCACTTCGAGTTCGCCGGCGAGGTATTGCCGGGCGAACTCCTTGTTCTCGCCCACATAGGAGCTGATGGTGCGGCGGATCCGGCCGTCGCGCAGCAGGATGCCCAGGCCCCAGTCGTCCACGCCGCAGTTGTTGCTCACCGTTTCCAGTTCCGAGGTTCCGGCCTTGTGCAGCGCGTCAATGAGGGTGACCGGGATTCCGCACAAACCGAAACCGCCCACGGCCAGGGAAGCGCCGTCCGGGATGTCCGCCACGGCTTCCTCAGCGGAGGCAACAACCTTGTTAATCATCGGTGATCCTTTCAGGCCGGCTACAGTCCCTGTCCATACAAACCCGGTGGCTAGAAACCAAGTTCGCGGGCGATCAGCATCAGCTGGACCTCCGTGGTGCCCTCCCCCACCTCAAGGATCTTGGAGTCGCGGTAGTGGCGCGCCACGGTGAACTCGTTGATGAAGCCATAGCCGCCGAACACCTGGGTGGCATCCCGCGCATTGTCCATGGCCGCCTCGCCTGCGACCATCTTAGCGATGGCCGCCTGGGTCTTGAACGGCTTCCCGGCAAGCATGCGGGAGGCCGCATCGTAGTAGGCCAGGCGGGCGGTGTGGGCCCTTGCCTCCATGCGTGCGATCTTGAACGAGATGGCCTGGTACTTGCCGATCTGGTGTCCAAAGGCGCTGCGTTCCTTGGCGTACTTAACCGAGAGGTCCACGCAGCCCTGGGCCGCACCCGTGGCCAGGGCTGCAATGGCGATGCGGCCCTCGTCCAGGATGGACAAGAAGTTGGCGTATCCGCGGCCTTCCTCACCCAGCAGGTTTTCTTCCGGAACGCGGACGTCCTTCAGGGTCAGCGGGTGGGTGTCCGAGGCGTTCCAGCCCACCTTGTTGTAGGGCTTCTCGGCTTTGAAGCCGGGCGTGTCAGTGGGAACCAGGATGGTGGAGATTTCCTTCTGGATCGAGCCGTCCGCGCGTTCCTTCTGCCCGGTGACCGCGGTGACGGTGACCAGGCGGGTGATGTCCGTGCCGGAGTTGGTGATGAACTCCTTGTTGCCGTTGATCACCCACTCGCCGCCCTCCCGCCGGGCGTGGGTCTTGGTGCCGCCGGCATCCGATCCTGCTTCCGGCTCGGTCAGGCCAAAGCCGGCGAGCGCCTGGCCGGACGCGAGCATGGGCAGCCACTCCTGCTTCTGCTCCTCGGTGCCGAAACGATAGACGGGCATGGCTCCCAGGGACACCCCGGCTTCGAGCGTGATTGCCACAGACTGGTCCACCCGGCCCAGCTGCTCCAGCGCGAGGGCCAGGGCGAAATAGTCCCCGCCCATTCCGCCGAATTCCTCCGGGAAGGGCAGCCCGAACAGGCCCATCTCCGCCATCTGCTTGACCACCTCGTACGGGAAGCTGTGCTCCTCGTCGTGCTTGGCCGATACCGGGGCCACTACTTCGTCGGCGAATTCGCGGACGGTGTTGCTGAGGTCCTGGTATTCCTCGCTGAGTTCAAAACCTGCCATGGCTAGGCTCCTTTGCCTGTTGCGTCTATGTCTGGGGCTGCATCTCTGTTTGCTGTTGTGTCTGTGGGGTTGGTGCTCTCAGCAGCGGGGTGCGGATGAATGGTGGCCAGCACCTGGTCCGCCTTCACGAGGTCGCCGGGACGGGTGGTGAGGTGCACTGTTCCGTCCAGCGGAGCCAGCAGCTGGTGCTCCATCTTCATGGCCTCCACCGAAACGAGTACCTGCCCATTGGTGACGGCGTCACCGTCACTGACCGGAACGGACACCACCGTTCCCGGCATGGGCGAACGCACGCCCGGATCGGCGGCGCCCTCCTCCCGCTGGATGGCCGCAAGCACCCGTTCAAGCCGCGACTCCCGGGTCAGGACTTCCAGCCGGCAGGACCAGCCCCCGTTGCCGAGGAAAATTTCCGCAGGCAGAAGGTTGTCAAAGCCGGGTGGATGCGGTCCGGGCTGCACCCTGGCCAGCGAGTACGTTGCGGACTCACCGTCAAGGGTGATTTCAGCGTGGCCGGCACCGGGGAAACTCAGTGTGGCTTCACGCCCGGCGCCACCATCCACGCCAACGGTGGCAGTCCCCTGCCGTGGGGATTCAAGCACCTGCACTGTTGCGACACCGCCGTCGGGCGTTCCCAGGCTGATCCGGCGGGGTGCCGCCGCTCCGAGCCGCCAGCCGTTGCGGGCGTGCCACGGGCCGGCCGGTAACTCCCCGCCCTCTGTTTCCTCCGCCGCAATTGCGAAGAGCGCCGCGGCCACCAGTTCCGCGTCACCCACGCGGCGGAAGGCCAGATCCGGCAGTTTGCGCTCGATCAGGCCGGTGTCCAGTCGGCCGGCGCGGACGTCGGGATCGTTGATCAGCAGCCGCAGGTATTCGACGTTGGTGTCCAGGCCCAGGGCCGTGTAGCCGGCGAGCGCAGTGTCCAGCGTTTCCAGGGCTGTGGTGCGGTCTTCGCCCCAGGCGATGACCTTGGACATCATGGGGTCGTAGCTGGAGGACAGCTTCAGCCCCTCCACCAGGGAGGAGTCCACCCTGATCCGGCCCTTCCCGGCAGCCGCCTCCACGCCGGGGGTGCTTCCATGCCGCTGTCCGGGAGTGGGCAGTTCGTCCAGCAGGAGAACCGTCCCGGTGCACGGCAGGAAGTTCTTCTCGGGGACTTCGGCGTAAACGCGCGCTTCCACCGCATGTCCATTGAGTTCGACGTCGGCCTGCCGGACGGTGAGTTCCTCGCCGGCGGCGATCCGCACCTGCCACTCCACCAGGTCCACGCCGGTGACCATCTCGGTAACCGGGTGCTCCACCTGCAGGCGGGTGTTCATCTCCATGAAGTAGAACTCATCCGGCGCCTCGTCCGAGACCAGGAACTCGACGGTTCCGGCGCCACTGTAATTGACGCTGCGCGCAGCGTTGCAGGCGGCCTCGCCAATGCGGGCGCGGATGGCGCCGCCGTCGGGCAGGGCTTCCAGCAACGGCGAAGGGGCCTCCTCGATGACTTTTTGGTGCCGCCGCTGCAGGGAGCATTCACGCTCGCCCAGCTGGATGACGTTGCCATGGTTGTCAGCGAGCACCTGCACTTCGATGTGCCGCGGCGTGGATACCAGGCGCTCGAGGAAAAGGGTGTCATCGCCGAAAGCGCTGGCTGCCACGCGCCGGGCGGTGGCCAGGGTGGCCGGGAGGTCCTCGGGGCGTTCCACCACGTGCATGCCCTTGCCGCCTCCGCCCGCGGAGGGCTTAATCAGGAGCGGAAACCCGACAGCGCCGGCGGCCTGGATCAACTGCTCATCGGCCATGCCGGGCTTCGCTATCCCCGGAACCACGGGGACACCGTAGCCGGCAACGTGGTTTTTGGAGCGGATCTTGTCCCCCATCATGTTCAGCGCCCCGATGCCGGGGCCGATGAACGTGATGCCGGCCTGGTCCAAGGCGCGGGCAAAGTCGGCGTTTTCGCTCAGGAAGCCGTAGCCCGGGTGCACCGCTTCGGCCCCGGTCTTACGACAGGCTTCAAGGATGGCGTCGATGTTCAGGTAGCTCTCTGCTGCCGCGGCGGGGCCGATCCGAACGGCGGTGTCAGCTTCGCGGACGTGCCGGGCGCCGGCGTCGGCATCGCTGTATACGGCGACCGAACGGATGCCGAGGGCGCGCAGGGTACGGATGACCCGGCAGGCGATCTCGCCGCGGTTGGCCACCAGGACTGTGCCGAAGAGAGGTTTCCGGGCTATGGGCGTGGTGGCAAGGGAAGGCGTGGTCATGGGGTTCACATCCTGAAGAGGCCGAAGGAGGTTTCCGGCAGCGGGGTTCGGGACACCACGTCGAGCGCCAGGCCCAGGACCATGCGGGTGTCGGCGGGATCAATCACGCCGTCATCCCATAACCGGGCGGTGGAGTAGTACGGGCTGCCCTGGTCCTCGTATTGCCGGCGGATGGGCGCCTTGAAGGCTTCCTCGTCCTCGGCGGACCACTCCTGGCCGGCTGCCTCGTACTGCTCACGCTTGACGGTGGCCAGGACGCTGGACGCCTGGTTGCCGCCCATCACGGAAATGCGCGCCGCGGGCCACATCCAGAGGAACCGCGGCGAGTACGCGCGGCCGCACATGGAGTAGTTTCCTGCGCCGAACGAGCCGCCGATGACCACTGTCAGCTTAGGCACCCGGGCGGTGGCGACGGCCGTCACCATCTTGGCGCCGTTTTTGGCGATGCCGCCTTGCTCGGCGTCCCTGCCCACCATAAAACCGGAGATATTCTGCAGGAACAGCAGCGGGATCCCGCGCTGGTCGCACAGTTCGATGAAGTGCGCGCCCTTGAGCGAGGACTCGCTGAACAGCACACCGTTGTTGGCCACGATGCCCACCGGATGCCCGTGCAGGCGGGCGAAACCCGTCACCAGGGTGGTGCCGTACTCCTTTTTGAATTCGTGGAACCTGCTGCCGTCCACCAGCCGGGCAATGACCTCATGGACGTCGTAGGCGGCGTTGACGTCCGTGGGCACGGCACCATAAAGCCCTTCAGGTTCTGTGACGGGTTCGACGGCGGCACTCACGTCCCACGCCGGCGGTGCGATAGGAGGCAGGGTGGCAACGATGTCGCGGATGATCTGCAGGGCGTGTTCATCGTTCTCTGCAAGATGGTCCGTCACGCCGGAGATCCTGGAGTGGACGTCCCCGCCACCGAGCTCCTCGGGGCTGACGATTTCACCGATCGCCGCCTTCACCAGCGGCGGTCCGCCCAGGAAGATGGTGCCCTGGTTACGGACGATCACGGTTTCATCGCTCATCGCGGGAACGTAGGCGCCGCCGGCCGTGCACGAGCCCATCACAGAGGCGATCTGCGGAATCTTGGCCGCCGAGAGCCGGGCCTGGTTGTAGAAGATCCGGCCGAAGTGGTCCCGGTCCGGGAAAACCTCATCCTGTTTGGGCAGGAAGGCGCCGCCGGAGTCCACCAGGTAGATGCACGGCAACCGGTTTTCCAGCGCGATCTCCTGGGCCCGGAGGTGCTTCTTGACGGTCATCGGGTAGTAGGTTCCGCCCTTGACCGTGGCGTCGTTGGAGATGACCAGCACATGGCGGCCGTGGACCAGTCCTATCCCGGCGATCACTCCTGCGCCGGGAGCCTCGTTGTTGTACATCCCGTTGGCTGCGAGCGGGGCAATTTCGAGGAACGGGCTGCCGTCATCCAGCAGCTGGTCGATGCGCTCACGCGGCAACAGCTTCCCCCGGGCCACATGGCGCTGCCGGGATTTCTCCGGTCCGCCCAGGGCGGCGTCGGCGAGTTTCTTCCGCAACTCTTCGGCAAGCTCACGCTGGGCGGCACGGTTGGCCGCAAACGCCTCTGCAGCCTCATCGAGCCGGGTGGCAAGGGTCTCCATTGACGGTCCGTTCCTGTTCCGATCCGAGTACTGCTTGGGCAACTCGGTTAGTGCTCAATAACTGAAATTCAGGTTAGTCTGGATTAACTGTGAAGTCCACCACACAGCCGCTCTTGCTAGAATCTGCGGGATCCGAGGAGGAAATGTGCGCAGTACCGACGCCACGCAGACCGGCGCTGCCCGGACCCGCCCGTCACTGCAGGGTTCATCTATACAGGGTTCATCAGCACAGGGCCCGCCAACACCCGCCCCATCAACACCGGCCCGATCAACACAGCGCGGGCAGGCGAAGGAGAGCCGCAGGCAGGCGCTGCTCTCGGCTGCGGCGTCACTGTTTGCGGTGAACGGGTTCAACCGCGTTTCCCTGGAGGACCTGGGGGCGGCCGCCGGGGTCAGCGGGCCTGCCGTGTACCGGCATTTCCCCGGCAAACAGGCGGTCCTCGCGGACCTTCTGGTCACCGTCAGCCAGGAACTGCTGGACGGCGGCCGCCAGGTCGTGGCCCGCAACGCGGACCCTGCCTCCGCCCTGCGCTGCCTGGTGGAATTCCAGGTGGACTTCGCCCTGGGCAAGCCGGACGTCATCCGTGTCCAGGACAGGGATTTCAGCAACCTATCCGAACAGGACCAGGCGGCAGTGCGGGCGCTCCAACTGAGTTATGTCGAGGTCTGGGTGGACGTCCTCGCCAAGCTGCACCCGGACACGGATATCGCCGAACTCCGGATGCGGGCGCATGCCACGTTTGGACTGATCAACTCCACGCCACACTCAGTGCGCAGCCACGGCCGCAAAATGGCCGCCCGTTCCGCCCGGCCCCTGCTGGAAAGCATGGCGCTGGCCGCGCTGCTGGTGGACGCCCCGCAGGACTAGGACACCCGCGCGTGGGATTGACCCGTTGGGGAATCGCATTCACCTTTACACGGGGACGGCCCTGGACCGCTCAAACGTTGCTGGCCGGCAACGCTTATGCGGCCCAGGGCCGCGATTCCGTCTGTAAGCCCCCTACACCAGGGTGAGGACCATTCCCGGGTCGGCCAGGATGGCACCGACATCGGCCAGGAAGCGCGAGCCCTGCTCCCCGTCCACCAGGCGGTGGTCGAAGGACAGGCTCAGCGTGAGGACCTGGCGCAGGGCCACTTGCCCCTGGTACTCCCATGGCGTGTTCCGCACGGCTCCGAGGGCGAGGATGGCTGCCTCCCCCGGGTTCAGGATGGGTGTGCCGGCGTCGATCCCGAAAACGCCGATGTTGGTGATGGAGATGGTTCCGCCGGACAGGTCCGCCGGTGTGGTTTTACCGGCCCGCGCGGTTTCCGTCAGTTCGTTGAGCGCGTCCGCCAACTGAAGGAGTGACAGCGAATGCGCGTCCTTGATGTTGGGAACGGTCAGTCCCCGCGGCGTGGCGGCTGCGATGCCGAGGTTCACGTAGTTGAAGGTCACGATCTCCTGGTTCGCCTCGTCCCACCGCGCATTGAGCGCCGGGTTTCGCCGCAGGGCTATGAGAACGGCCTTCGCTGCGAGGGTGAGCGGCGTCAGTTTGTGGCCGGTGAACTCGCGGCTGCCCTTGAGCCTGGCCAGCAACTCCATGGCGGGAGTGACGTCCACGGTCAGGAACTCCGTGACATGCGGCGCCGTGAAAGCGCTCTGCACCATAGCGGCTGCCGTGAACTTCCGTACCCCCTTAATGGGTGTCCGCGTTTCCCGCTCCCCGTGGGACACGGCGGCTTCCGGGGCAGCCCGCACCGGTTCGCGGGAGCCGGCGTTTGCCGATTGCTCCTCCGTAAAATGCTGCACGTCCTCGCGGGTGATGAGCCCCTGTGGTCCCGTTCCGGGAACAACTTGCAGGTCCACACCAAGGTCGCGGGCCAACTTCCGCACCGGCGGTGTGGAACGCGGCCGGGTATCGGCATGCCCGGTTTCGATAGGCCCGGTTTCGACAGGCTCAACCATCGAAGACTTGCTTTCAGCAGGCTCAGCCACCGAAGACTCGGTTTTTGCAAGCCCAGTTTTGACAGGCTCAACAACCGGAGACTTGGTTCCTGCAGGCTCGACTACCTGGGCCAGGTTGCGCGGCCGACGTACCGGCCGGCCGGAGCTTTCGACGACGGCCCCGTACCCCACCAGGTTCGGTTCCCTTTTGGCCGTTGCCGGCTCCTGCTCCGGATCCGGCTTCTGCCCTGCAGGGGACAACGCGGGGGACGATGCGGGGGTGACGGGCGCTGAGGAGGAGGTCCCGGCGTCGTCCGCCACTTCAAACGACACGATGGGCTTGCCCACCTCCACGATGGTGCCGGGCTGCTCGTGCAGTTCCTTGATGACGCCGGCAAAAGGGGACGGAAGCTCCACCACGGCCTTGGCAGTTTCCACCTCGGCGATGACCTGATTCAGGCTCACGGTATCCCCCACGCCGACTTTCCAGCTGAGGATTTCCGATTCGGTAAGTCCCTCGCCCAGGTCCGGGAGCCGGAATTCCTTGATCATGATGCCGCTCATCCTTCCAGCCCGCTGAGGGAATTCGGCCGGCCCAGGGCACGGTCCACCCCATCGAGGATCCGGTCCAGGCCCGGCAGGTGGTGCATTTCCAGCTTGGAGTACGGGTACGGGATGTCGAAGCCGGTGACCCGCACCGGCGCCGCTTCCAGGTAGTAGAAGCAGCGTTCGGTGATGCTGGCTGCCACCTCCGCACCGAGGCCGCCCGACTGGCCGGCTTCATGCGTCACCACCAGGCGGCCGGTCTTGCGGACCGAGGCAACAACGGTGCCGTAGTCCACCGGGGCCAGCGAGCGCAGGTCGATGACCTCGATGGAAATCCCTTCATCGGCAGCGGCCACAGCGGCGTCACGGGCGGTCTTGACCAGCGGGCCGTAGGCCACCAAGGTAACGTCGGTGCCGTCGGTGACAACCCGGGCCTGGTCCATCGGCACGGCTGCCCGCGGATCAAGGGCCTCGTCCACCTCACCCTTATCGTGGTAGCGGCGCTTGGGCTCGAAGTACAGCACGGGGTCGTCGCAGGAGATGGCCTGCTGGATCACTGTGTGGGCGTCCTGCGGGTTGGACACGGTCACCACTCGCAGCCCGGACGTGTGGGTGAAGTACGCTTCCGGCGACTCGGAGTGGTGCTCCGGGGAGCCGATGCCGCCGCCGAACGGAACCCTGATGGTGATGGGCATCTTGACGGCGCCCCGGGTGCGGTAGTGCAGCTTGGCCACCTGGCTGACGATCTGGTCAAACGCAGGGTAGATAAAGCCATCGAACTGGATCTCCACTACGGGACGGTAGCCGCGGTAGGCCAGCCCCACGGCCGTCCCCACAATGGCCGATTCAGCCAGGGGGGTGTCCACAACACGGTGCGTGCCGAAATCCTTCTGCAGCCCGTCGGTGACCCTGAACACACCGCCCAGTGCGCCGATGTCCTCGCCGAGGAGGACCACTTTGGGATCGTTTTCCAAAGACTTGCGCAGGCCGGCGTTAATGGCGCGGGCAAAGGTCATCTGGGTCATCAGCGTGCACCTTCTTCTGACACGGCTTCAGCGGGATCACCGAAAGAAGCCAGGTAACGGGCGTAATGGTCCTGCTGCCGGTCCAGCCAGGAGTTGGGCGTGCTGTACACGTGCTTGAAAACGTCCAGCGGCTGCGGGTCCGGCATGGTGGTGCAGCCCGTGCGCATTTCCCGGGCCACGGCGTCGGCCTTGTCCCGGACCTGCTGCTGCAGTTCTGCCGTGAGCAGGCCTTTGCGGTCCAGGAGCGCCGCAACCCGGCTGATCGGATCCTTTGCCGCCCAATCCTCCAGTTCGTTCGCATCGCGGTAGCGGGTGGGGTCGTCCGCTGTGGTGTGCGGACCCATCCGGTAGCTGACTGCCTCGATGAAGGTGGGACCGCCGCCGCGCCGGGCGCGGTCCAGCGCAACCCTGGTAGCGGCCATCACGGCCAGGACGTCGTTGCCGTCCACCCGGAGGCTGGGGATGCCGAAGCCTGCGGCCCTGTCCGCCAGCTGGATGTGCGACTGTAGCCGGACCGGTTCGGAAATGGCCCAGTGATTGTTCGTGCAGAAAAACACCACCGGCACCTGGAAGCTCGCGGCAAAAACCATCGCCTCGTTGACGTCGCCTTCACTGGTGGCACCGTCGCCGAAGTAGGTGACGGCGGCTGAATCCGCGCCATCGTTCTGGATTCCCATGGCATAGCCGGTGGCGTGGAGGGTCTGGGCACCGATGATGATCTGCGGCGTGGCCATGTTGATGGAGTACGGATCCCAGCCGGAGGAGGCGTTTCCGCGCCACACCCTCACGATGTCAGTGAGGTCTACGCCACGGCAGTAGGCAACGCCGTTTTCACGGTAGCTGGAGAACACAAAATCGTCCTCACGAAGGGCCCGTCCGGAGCCGATCTGAGCGGCTTCCTGGCCCAGCAGCGGGGGCCACAAGGCAAGCTCACCCTGCCGCTGCAGGGCTGTGGCTTCGACGTCGATGCGACGGATGACGCTCATGTCCTCGAATAGCGAGCACAAGTGGTCGTCGGTGATGTCCTGCAACCAGGGATCGAATTCCGGGTGGCTGACCCGTTCCCCGGAAGGGGTGATCAGCTGGACGAGTCCGCCTGCCCGCCCGGAGGCTTCAGCGGGACCGCCCGCGCCGGTGAAATCAGCAGCGATGGGGGCACTTGCGCTGCGTTGGCCCATTCCGTCTGTAGACACGATAGCCGCAACCTCTCACGTCGTTGACCTGCGGATTCGATGGACTTGTGGTCCCGCCGCCGCCGGCCTTCCGGGCGCCGTTGCCCCGGATAACTGTGACCCTACTCACAATGCTCATTGGGTACAACCACCGCGGGCGTCGCTGAGCAGAATGCTCTGTCTGGACGCTAGGGACGGTGCTAACGTTGCGCATTATGCAAGCTTTGGATGGCACTGATACCCGCCTGCTCTCGGCCCTGGCCCAGGACCCGCGACGGACGGTTGTGGCCCTTGCCCAAAAACTGGGACTGTCCAGGAACACGGTGCAGGCCCGGATGGCCCAGCTGGAGAAAAAGCACGTGTTCCTCTCCTTCGAACGCCGTATCAACCCCGCGTCCCTGGGCTACCCGCTGATGGCGTTCATTTCCGTCCACGTCCAGCAGCAAAAGCTGGCGCAGCTGGCGAAGGACCTGGCCGACGTGCCGGAAATCCTGGAAGGCTACGGACTCACAGGCTCCGCCGACCTGCTGCTTCGTGTGGTGGCCCTGGACGCGGAGGACCTTTTCAGGATTAACGGAAAGATCCTCGCCTGCGACGGCGTGGACCGCACGGACACGGCCCTGGCCATGGGGGAACTCATCCCGTTCCGGGTCCAGCCCCTGCTCGAGCGGGGTTCGCAGGGCGCTTAGCAGCCCACCCGCTGTTGCCGAAGCAGGCTCCTGCCGCCAGGGATGGGCAGGGACGGGCGTCCGGCACGCACTCACGTCGGCTAGGGATGCCCCGCCATAAAGTACGACGCCACGCCCGCCCGCTATAGGCTGTTGCGAGTTATCCACGGGTGCCGTTAAGTGGCCCCGCGACCAGGCGATGTTTTGCACCCCGCCGGAAAGGCCTTATCTTGGGCAATCCTCAGGAACCGTACCAGCCGGGAGAACCCGGGTTCGCGCCGCAGCAGCAGCCTGTACCCGCACAGCAGTCGCCGGTGCGCAGCGGACAGGCCTACGGGGCCCCCGCCAGTGCTGACGGGGCCCCCGCCGGTGCTTACCGCAATTCCGCCGCCGGATACCCTGAAGCCACTCCGTTCGGCCTGCCGGGCCAGCTGCCTCCGGCCAAGGGCAGGCGGAGGCTCTGGATCATCCTCGCCAGCATCGGTGGCGTCCTGCTGCTCGTGATCCTTGGGATCGTCATCCTGGTGAATGTGGTGGGCAGCGCCACCAACCACGCACGGGGCCTGGCCGACGGTTTCACCAAACTCGTCATCGAAGGCGAAAACTCCAAAGCCTATGACGACTACCTCGACCCCGCCCTGCAGGAACAGCTGTCCAAGGAAGCCTTCATCACCGGCGTCGAAAGCCTGGACATGGACGGCTCCTGCAAGCCGTCCTACAACGACCTCAAGGTCAGCACCGAGAACGGTATCAAGGCCGCGGACGTGGCCGGCGTCATCACCTGCGACGGCAAGGAAGTGGATCTTGCCTACCGGTTCGAAGGCACGGACCAGCTGAAGATGACCAACATCAAACTCCGGCCCAAGGCCTAGCCCCCGCCAGGACCAGGAACACAAAAGAGCCTTCGCGCCCATGAACTGGTCCCCAGAAGTTGGACTGGCTAACTAAATCCTAAGCCGCGAGGGCCTGGGCACGGTATTGCACCGGGCTCAGGCCCTCAAGCTTTGTTGAGACCCTTTCGCAGTTGTACCAGCGGATGTACTCGTGCAGCGCCGCTTCCAGTGCTTCAACATTGAGGAACCGGACGCGGTAGAAGAGTTCTTCCTTGAGGTGCCCGAAGAAGTTCTCCATCACGGCGTTGTCGTAGCAGTTGCCCTTGCGGGACATCGACTGGACCGCGCCTGCATCCTTTAGGAGATTGCGCCACGAGACGTGCTGATACTGGAATCCTGGTCTGAATGCACGAGCGGTTTTTGGCTGCCGTCGAGCAATGCCAGCGCAGCACGGAGCGAACTGTTGGTCAGTTCCAGGTTTGGCGATATGCCGACGGAGTAGGCGATGATTTGCCGGTCGACGAGGTCCATGACCGGTGAGAGGTAGAGCTTTCGCTCACCGACGCTGAATTCCGTCACGTCAGTGATCGACTTACGGTTTGGGGCGGTGGCGGCGAACTCACGGTCCAGCACGTTCGGGGCAATTCTGCCCTGGTCTCCTTTGTAGGAGTTGTAGCGCTTCTTCCGCCTGACCTGGCCTTACAGAACAGCTCAAGGACACCCATCAGCTTCAGCACGGTTTTCTTAGCAACCTTCCACCCCTTCTTGAGCAGTTCGCTGTGCACGCGGCGGTGCCCGTACCGGCCATGACTCTTCTTGAAGATATCCAGGACGGAGGACTTGAGTTCTTCTTGCGGATCAGGGGCCTCAAGCCGGGCCTGGTGATAGAAGAACGTGGAGCGGGCAAGACCCGACACCTGAAGCGGAACAGAAAGAGGGAAATCAGCCTTGAGGGCGATGAGAGCCTGAATCTTCACCGACGCTTCTATGTCTGGCAAGCGGGTGAAACGGGTGCGGGCGCGGACCAAGTTGTTGCTGAGGGCGGCTTTGGTGACCCGCCAGCTTCCCCTCTCCCCTCCGTTGTTTTGGCTGCTGGCGAAGCTTGCGGAGCTGTTGCCGACGGAGGCCTGTCTGCCCTTGGGCAAGGGCCGGGAAATTCCCAGAGGAAATCAGCGATGAATTAGGAGCGCCGCTGGTCCATTTCCTGTCACGCAGGCCTCGACGGAGGAGGGGCTAGACCGGCGGGAGCGGACACGTACAATCCGAAGGAATCTCAATGATGTTGTCAACGGATTCCTGCACCGGAGGCCTTCAACGCATCCATGCTTCCGGTCGCCACGGCTCTGAATGCCCACTCATCCGGAAGCACTTCACGGCGCTCAGTCCTACCCACAATGATTCTCCAATCACCCCGCTGGCTACATCCCTCCTACACAAACAATCTGACACCCCCTTTTTGGCTGCTGACACCCCCGCGCGTAGCTGTGCCCGACGGAGCCGGGGCAACCCGAAGGGCAAGCAGCCGATGGGTTGTGGGAGGAGATAAGCGCAGCGCCGACACAAGGCATCCGCTGCGCGGCCGTCCGCAGGACGGTTGAGCCGGTGGAGCGGGCACGTACGATCCAACGGACAGCAGCAAAAAGAAAGAAACAGGCTTGTGCTGTCCGAGCGCAGCGAGGCCCATATCGGCCCCGAGGCAGGGGTCTGCCAAGCCAGCCCCGGTGGCCCGGAGCATTCCTCGTCAGCGGCCAGCTGCCGCGTTTACCCCACCAGAGCGCCAGGTCGCCCGCCGGTTGTCCGGCGGGAACGTGCCGTGAGGGTGTGGATGAGCAGGGCGATGAACACCGCCGCGCAGAGGAGTGCTCCGATTGCGAGCGTGGTGCTGATTCCGGCACCGGTGGGGTGCAGGTCCGGTGCCATGTCCGCGGCGAGCACCGCGCCGGCGACCGCAGTGCCGAAGGAGCTTCCCACGGTGCGCAGGACCTGGTTGAAGCTCACCGAACTGCCCAGCTCTTCGGCGGCCACGCTGCGGGCGATCAGCGCCGGCATGGCCGCATAGCTGGCCCCCATGCCCAAGCCGAACACCAGCATCCCGGTCAGGATCTCCCAGAGCTGGGTGTGGGCCAGCCAGAGCAGCATGCCGGCGGCCGCCATCATGCCGGCGCCGATCGGCAGCAGCGTGGCCAGGGGGATCCGGTGCGACAGGCGGCGCACGAGACGGTTCGCGCTGAAGCTTCCCACCGACAGCGGGAACATCACGAAACCGGCCCAGAACACCGGCAGCGCGATGCCGTAGCCGGTGGCGGCCGGGGCCTGGGCAACGAGGCTGGAAATCGACAGGCAGATGTACATCGCGGCGCCCAGCCCGATGGCCGTGCTGTTGGCCAGCAGCACATCCCCGTTCCGGAGCACCCGGAGGTTGACCAGCGGATACCGCGTCCGCAGTTCAGCCCGGACCCAGGCCGTGAAGACGGCTGCGGCGACGAGGAAGGCGCCGATCGTCCAGGGCGAGCTCCACCCCCAGTTCGGCCCCTCGCTGACGCCCAGGAGCAGGGCGCCAAGGCCGAGGCCGAGCAGGCCCGCGCCGGTGTAGTCGAACGGTACCCGTGGCGCCTGCTCATCAGGCCCTGCCGGCACCACGCGGAAGACCACAATGATGGCTGTGACCACGAACAACGCGGCAAACCAGAACGCGAACCGGAAGTCGAAGAATCCCGCGATGATGCCGGTCAGAGGGTAACCGACGCCCACTCCGGTTGCCACGGTCACCGACAGGCTGGAGATAGAGAACCGCACCTTGCCGGCAGCGACATACCGGCGCGCGAGGGCGATCGTCACCGGAACAATCCCGTAGGTCAGGCCCTGCAGTGCCCGTCCGGCAAGGAACACCGTGAAGTTTGGTGCCGCCGCGGCGATGACGGACCCGGCCAGGATGAGCCACAGTGCCGACAGCAGGAGACGCTTCTTGTGCGGTCCGTCGCTGAGCCGGCCCATCACCGGAGTCGCCAGCGCGCCGACCAGGAGGTTGACGGTGAGCATCCACTGCGCCGTACCGACCGAAACGTGCATCTCGCGGGAGATAGTCGGCACCAGCAACATGCCCAGCGAGCTCACGATCGCCGTGGACAGTGCCGCGTAGATCAGCGCCGGGACCAGGCTTGAACGTGCCGCCGGCTCAGTCAACGGAGGCCTCCGAGCCGAGCTTCCGGAGGATGGGGATGACCGCCTCGAGTGTCTTCCGCTCCTCCGGCATCAGCCGCTCGGCTACTGCCCGGTCCACCCAGGCATGACCGGTCGCCAGCTCCTGGGCCAGCTTCTGCCGTCCCGCATCGGTGAGCTCGATCCAGCACCGGCGCCGGTCCCGGGCGTCGGGCACCCGCAACACGAACCCCAACCGTTCCAGCTCACCTGCGGAGAGCGAAATGGCCTGGGGACTGACATGCATGGCGGCAGCGAGTTCCGAGCTCGTAGCCCGCCCCTGTTCGGCCAAGTGGCTGAGCACCCCCAATTTGCCCGTGGAAAGCGTCCGTTCGGCATTAAGCCGGCGCAGCAGGGGGCGCAGTGCGTCGAAGAAGGAGCGCGTCATCAGCTGGTCCGTCATTGATCCGTGCGTCATCCATCGACTGTACAAGGAACATGATCAAGATGCTTGCGTATATTCCGGACGCTCCCGGACACCAGCGAAAACCAGTGCGAGCCCGCGAGCATGCACTTGTCCTTGCGTAGGGTGGGGGCATGAGTGATCCAGCTCCACACCCTGGTCGGCAGTGAGGCTCGGCACGGTAGTGCGCGGCAGTCACCACTGGTCCGCCGGGTCCTGGCTGTGGTCTTCACTGTTGCCGCAATTGGATCGGTGGTGCTGGTGGCCGTGGACCTGATCGTTGGTCGGCCAGCTGCCGGCGATCTGTTTATCGCCTTTCTCAACAGCCTGGCGACCGTTTGGTTGTGGCGCACAAGCTCTGAAACTGAGCGGACATGACGAGGGCCGGCCTTGGCCGGCACTTTGGCAGGTGCTTAACGAGGTGAGGCCGGCCCCTTCGGGCCGGCCTCAGTTTTTCCCTCAGAATTAGGAAACCTGTCGTGCAGCGTCATTGCTGCGGAAGTTAGTGGTCCAGGGGGGATTTTTCCCAGGAGATGTCCACGGCGGAGGGGGCCTGCTGCTGGATGGTCAGCATGGACAGTTCCAGCACGTCTTGGGCGTGGGTGGCGCCGGCGGGTGCGGCGTCGTCGTCCGTGAGGATGAAGTCGTGACTCAAGTGCTGCCCCCTGGCTTGAAGTGGTGTCGTTCCACTCTCACTGTAGCCCGGCGGCAGGCAGTGGGTTCTGTTGGGGGTGCTGCGCCCGCGTCAGCGTGATCGGCGGCCTCAGTGATGTTCCTATAGACAAGTCCCCCCTGCTGATTTTTGACCATGGCACGATGGCCGCTAACAGCCGCCGGCGGAAACACCACCAAGTTGAGCTGACTATGACGGAAGGGTGGCAGTAGGTGCCTTAGACTTCCCGAAGAATCAGGCTAAGGGGGATGGACGTGGACGGAGAGCATGCGGGACCGCCGCGCCATCCCACGACGCCTAAGGAATGGAGCCGCCAAAGGTCCTCTTGGGGCGAAGCGGTACCAGAGCCGCCCCGAAAGCAACCCGTTCCGCCGAGCAGCGCAGTCATCCAAATGTGGACTGCCTACGCTGCATTGTTCGTCATCGGGGTCTTCATCCAGCAGAGCCAGAACACAGGGAACTATGACGGTGTCACGTCATTCATAGCAGCCCCGATAGCGGTGGTAATCGCTATAGTGGTCCCCGCCCTCACTTTAGGGGCTGTGGCTCTGCCCGGGCTCGTCATCCGCCTTGTTCCGAAGCTCAGAGGTTGGTGGATTGCCCATGCGGAAATCGGTGCAGTTGGGGTCATCCTAGGCGTGGGCCTTATCGCGGTCTCCTATTTTGCCGGAAGCTATGATTCGGGTGAGATCGACGGTTCGGTCTATGCAGTGTGGGTGCCTGACTGGTCCCTCCTTGCAAGCAGCTGGTCCACTTTTGCCTTCTTTGCCTCACACACCTGGATCCCCGAGAGGTGGCGTCCTCGCAAGCGAAAGGGACCGGTTCCCTTAGGGGGTGGATATGGAGATCACTAAGGTAGGCGACCGGTGGGACCTTCCAGTGGCCGGGCAGCTTGTCACGCAATTGCGGTTCGACTATGCATTTTCCATCCTCCTTGAAGACGGGGTCTTGATAAGGATTGGGGGCAGCTTCATCCTCATAACCGCTGATGGACAGCATGCTCTCGATCCTGGATCTGATCCCGAAAAGATGGCACCTGTACTCGCGCTAACACGATCGACTGTTGTTCAGGGGGCGGCTTTTGAGGATGGACGCCTAGAACTGAACTTCTCCACAGGCGAACTTCTCCTCGTGCCCATATCCGAACAGTACGAAGCGTGGGAAGCCGCTGGTTCAAAGGGCTTGCTAGTGGTTTCGTCACCAGGAGGCGGACTCACCGTCTTCTAGAGGATCGCCGGTCTGCTCTATTGGCGGTCGCGGACAGGGCCTACGTATCTTTACTTAGGCTCCTCTTTACGTAGGCTCCGCAAAGGTCTCTCTTGAGGCTGTAGTAGATCTCTCTTGCAATGAAACGTTTGAGGCAGCAGATGGCATCGGCGGATGAGTGTCCCTGGGCCCGTTTCCGGTCTCGGTAGGCCTGTGACCTTGGGTCGTAGCGCAGGCGGCAGATGGCGATGAGGTAGATGACACGGTTGGCTTGGCGGTTGCCCCCACGGTGCAAGCGCATGCGGTGAGACTTACCAGAGGAGACGGGGACCGGGGCGACGCCGCAGAGCCGGGCGAAGGCAGCTTCATTGCGGAAGCGCTCAAAGTTCTCGCCGGCAGTGATGAGTAGCTGCGCGACGCTGACAGGGCCGACTTGGGGCAGCGCCAGTGTATTGGGTGCCACGGCGGAGACCAGCTGGTTCAGGTGCTTGTCTACCTCATTGATTTCGGCCGTGAGCTCGTGAGAACCTTACGGGCAGCGGCCTCGGCATCCACGGCGTCACTCTTTCCGCCGCGGTGGCGGACCTGTGAGTGGCCCTTGTTGACCTCGACTACATCTATTCCTGCGGCTATCAGGTGCCTGGTCAGTCCGGCGCCGTAGGAGCCGGTGCATTCGACGCCGAAGGCATTAATGATGCCGAAGCTTGCGGCCCAGTCCAGTAGTTCTTGGTAGCCGTTCCGGTCCGCGGGGAATTCTCGGTCTCCGAGCATCCGCCCGTCCTGGTCCACTGCGCCGCGTGGTGGACCAGCTGGTGAGTGTCCACACCGATAGTTACGGCCCTGATCGGGTGTGTCGTTGTGAGTGTCATGCCTGCTCATTCCTGTCGGGGTTGAGAGTGGCGAGCACGATTGACCGGGCCGGGCGGACAAAGCACTGAAAAGCTAAGCTGCACGTTCCTATCAAGTCACGACTCCGTCCCGCCCGGTCGCCCTAGGTGAGTGGCAGGGAAGTTGAGCCGACAGATCTCCGCATAGACAGCATCCGCGCGTTGCTGCGAATCGTCACGTAGCCGGCAAGTCAGGAACCCCTCCCCTGCCACGGTCTTATCTTGGCCAGTCCGCGCCCCTTGCGAATTGCGACGCGCTGGTGCGGGGCCAAAAGTGGGTAGCTGGAGAGCCGGGCTGACAAATCTCCTCCTAGACAGATCACACAACATTCACATCAATCGTCACGCAGCGGGTAGGTCAAGACCGGCTCCCCTGCCATTGCCCATTCTCCTCAGTGCGCACGCGGGGGAGGCCGGCATCGCACCCAAGGGGCCCGGATCACCCTGGCAGAACGGCTTCATCGAATCCTTCAACGCCCAATTCAGAAGGGAACAACTCTCCGGCGAAATTTTGGACACCATGGCCGAATCGAAGTATTTGGCCCAAATGTCAGCGATGGTCGAAAAGTGAGCCGTTTCGCGGGCTGAAAAGTGAGCCACTTTTTCGCTGGTTATTCTGCCGTATTTTCCGGCCTTGTCGAGGGCAGCGAGTCGACCTGGGTGTTTGAGGCGGTAGCTGGAACCTTTGAGGGTGATGACTTCGGCGTGGTGGACGATGCGATCGATCATGGCCGATGCGACGACCTGATCGCCGAAGACGTCGCCGCAGGGGGCGAAGGGCAGGTTCGCTGTCAGGATCAGCGAGGCGTGCTCGTAGCGCGATGAGACCAGTTGGGAGAACAGGTTCGCGGCGTCCTGCTCGAACGGGATGTAGTCGACTTCGTCCACGATGATCAGATGTCGCCGATATTCTGCCGGGCCTCGGCGAGGAGGGTGTGCACTGACGGAGGAGACCGCCCTGCCCGCGATGTTCGACGCGCGGTGGCCGCTCCTCGACGTGCGAATCGGGCTCGAGTGCGAAGGTCGGCACACTCGCTGGGGGCGCCTGAGAAGCGCATCGCGTCCGGTCCGGCGAGATGACTCTACCGTCCGACCAGTTTGCCGACCTCTCACCTACGTCGCGTTAGCATTGACGCTCCGGAGCCAGCACGCGGGCTGGCTCCGGAGCGTCAGCGATGAATTACTTCGCCAGCAGTTGGTTCCAGCGTTGTACGAACGCCTTGAACTGGTCGGATGTAATGGCCGGAATCTCGACAAGGGTGGACCCGTCGGCCTTGATGTCCGAAGGTGTGCCCTTGAGCACCGGAATGAATCCACCTTTGGACATCAGCGCCTGACCCGACTTGCCCAGCAACCAGTTCGCGAAGACCTGACCCGCGTTCGGGTGCTTGGCCGACTTGACGACTGCAATCTCGCCGGAAACACTCGAGGCAGTCGGGGGGAGCCGGTAATCGATGGGCGCGCCGGTCGCTTTGATGGTCGCGGCCACCGCAACAGGTACGGGCATCGATGCAGCCACTTCCCCTGCGGACAACGCCGTAATCTGCGGGTTCGAGCCAGCATAGATTCCTGGCTTGCCCTTGGCGGTCAGCTTCTCGAGGAATCCGGAGCCCGCCACATCGGGCTTTTCGATCTCTTGGTATAGCGAAGCAACGATCGGGCCAATTGAGGGGTCCGTTACTCCCACCATGGACGGGTCCATGTTCAAGAAGTCCTGCCAGTTGCTTATGCCCTTAGGCAGCAGCTTGGTGTTCCAGGCCCACACATACGGTTGGTTTCCGAAGGTCTCCACATACGGTGTGCGCTGATACTTGGCCCGGTCGAATGCGGGATCGCTCAGCGCCGGGAAAGTCAGCGGCATCAAAGCACCCTTGCTCGCATAGGCGTCAAACGTCGGAATATCCAGATTGCCCACGACATCAGCACCAGCATTGCCGGATGCGATCTCCGCATTTAGTCGGGCTCCGATATCCGCGGGGCTCAGACGCGCATACGTCAGTTTGATGTTCGGATAATCCTTTTGGAACGCGGACGGCAGCACATCGACGACCGTCGTGTTCCAAGCTCCGTAAATGGTCACCTCGCCTTCCTTGTTCGCGGCGTCCACGATCTTCGACCACTCGGCCTCATCCATAACCTTGTTCGCCGCGGCGCTTGGGTTCGCATCTGAGCCGCCAGTAGCTGAACCGGCTCCACCGGACGCGCAACCCGTCAACGCAAGCAACGCACATGCCACAACTAAGGATCCACGCATCATTGCGCTCCTTGGTTTTCTCACAGATTTTCCTTTACTCGCTGGATTCGAACACACCCCGAATGCCTAGACGCGGAAATCGGGCTGCCTTATGCCCATGATCAACCAACTTTATGGTTGACGCCGATCATCGCATTCCTTTTAGCGTGTTGCAAGCCTGTCGCCCCCTCAACAACGCGACGGGCGAAGTTTCGACCGGCTGACCGGATCAGCCCGCTGAGGAGCCTCAGGGCAGGCGCACTCCCTCCCCCAGATGGGAACTTGACGACGCTCGCGCAGGCGTGCGGAAAGATCGACCAGTCCTAGTCGGACTCGTCATGCCCGCTTCGTTCCTCGCGGCGCGATCCTCCGAGGATGCTTTCCCGAAGCGCTCAGATGGTCACGCAAGAGCAGAGATGAAAAAATCAGTTGCTGACAGCAGGCGCAGATTCCACGATCTTTCGCACCAACACGCGCAACGACTCCCGGCCCTCGAGGGTTCCCTCTCGACCAATCATGTTACGGAACATGGTGGGCATTGCGATGGGAACCAGGCGCGCCAAGAAGACAAGCGCCAGCACCTGGTCGACAGCCAACTCGGAGGTGATCAACCCGGCGTCCTGATCTGCCCGAATCCAGTCGCGCAATAGCTCGAAGTTTTCTGAGCGTATCGAATTCAGATGAGCGTGGCCCTCGATGCCGGTCAGGCCATCCCATAGCTGAAGTTGCATCCACTCGCTGCGAGTGCCGAACTCTGGCCCCTCGAACAGGTTAGAATCCAAGAAGGGGAGGCCTTTGGCGCGCTCCTGCTCGATGCTCGCCCTTGCACGGCTGGCCATGCGCCGTTGCACGGCGTCGTACAGGCCGTCCTTGTCTCCGAAGTAGTGATAGATCATCTGCTTGTTGCATCCGGCCGACGCGGCGATCCGAGCTATACGAGCGCCAGCGAGCCCATAATCCGCGAACTCCAAGCTAGCCGAATCGAGAATGCGCGAAGGCGTTGCACTAAGCTTTGTCTCTCGATCCGGGCGCGTTTCTGAGGTCATCACCATCGAAGTCTATCCCGGGGTGCTTCCGGCGGCGCTCACGCGTCCCTCGCACAGCGGAACCCGACGTGCGACATGGCGGTGTCCTCCGCCTGAGGCGAGCGGGCAGCCGGGCGGAATCGCAAGCAGTAGTCGGGAGAGCACAGTTGGGATCCGCCTTTCAGAACGCGCCGCGGCATCCGCGGCTGTATGGGTTCTGCGCTTGCTGCGGCGAGCAGGTTTTGTCGCTCACCCCGGTCGGCCGGTTTGTCTGATACCTGGATATGGCGCGGAATGTAGTAATCGCTCGTCCACTCCCAGACGTTGCCGATGAGATCGACCAAGTCGTAAGGGTTCGGCGGGTATGCCCCGATGGGCGAGGTGCCACCCCAGCCACGGTTTTCGTGGGGAAAGCTGCCGATCCAGACGTTGGCGAGCACCTTTCCGTCCGGGTAGGGCTCGTCGCCCCATGCGTATGGCGCACCATCGAGGCCACCGCGCGCCGCAAACTCGAACTCCGCCTCGGTGGGCAGCCGAAGGCCAAGCCAGTTGGCGTAGGCGCACGCATCCTCGAACGCTACGTGCACGACCGGATGATCAAGCCTGTCGTCGATGGTCGAGTCGGGACCGGACGGATGTCGCCACATCGCTCCCGGCTGCCAGCGCCACCAGTTGCGCCAGTCCCCTAGGTCTACTGGCCTCGAGGGTGGGGTGAACACCATTGCGCCTGGTACGAGATCGGCGGGGTCCGCGCCGGGGAATTCCGCGAGGTCGAGCGAGCGCTCCGCAACCGTGACGTAACCCGTATCACCCACGAAGTCCGCAAACTCAGCGTTAGTCACCGGGGCTTGTTCCAGGAAGAAGGACTCCACGCTGCGTTCGTGCTCCGGACGTTCGTCTGGGTAGAAATCATTCGATCCCATACGGAACGTTCCACCCTGGATATGCACGAGCTCGGCCATAGCCTAAGCCTCCAATCAGTAGGGCACAATGCAACAACCGAGACAAAATCGCGTTCGTTGAGTCCGTCAGTGTTTGCCGCTTGTGTCATTTTATCGAACGCGATACGGGGCGCAGCAATACGCACGCGAGGATCGGTGAGAGTTCTGCGGAGTCGCGCCGGCGACGAGTCTGAACACGAGCCGCACCGTCGCCATTCCGGCTATATCGGCAAGCATCTCGCTCAACCCGTTCTGTCCAGCGACGCCGGCGGGCTCCGCAGCTTCTTCAATGCCCGATGGCGGTCAGTTCCCTTCGCCCACGTCGCATGAGCAAGGTGGCTGCGTGAGATGACTAGTCAAGGCGCTCTACCCGGACGGAGTCGATCGACCCGTTGAAGGGATTGTCATCCTTGTATTCAGGGCTCACCTGCGTGAGCGGGTCGAGCCCGACGTTGAAGTACTCACCTGTGGTCCACATGTATTTGACTGTCCGCTCGAGGCGATCTTTGGCAACGGTAGCTCCGTCGACGGTAAGGGTGACCTTTGCACCCTTACCGAACCCTCCGCCGTCGTAGTCAAAATTGAGCTGCACCTTATGGTCTCCGGCTGACAGAGCGTCATCCGCCCGAATGTGGTGGACGTCGACTCCAGCGAGATTATAGCAATAGGTGAGTCGGCCGTCTTTGAGATAGAGGGACCAACCGCTGAACTTGCCGCCTTGGGAGCAGAGGACGCCCTCGCCGCCGCCATCGGGCACCGAGAGACGCACGTCTATCGTGTGCGATCCGCCTATGAGGTTCGGCATTGCGTTCTGCCCGATACGGCGCGACTTCGCATGGAAGGTTGTGGCAGGGAACGCACGCCGCGCGGTCATGATTTTCTCTGACCGAGGTCGAGCATCAAGAGGCAACACGTTGTTCCTGGCCGCCTCCATCAAGAACAACTCTCTGAGTTTCCGCAATCGCTCGGGGTGCTCCGACGCGATGTTTACCGCTTGGCTCCAGTCCGAACGGAGGTCATACAATTCCCATTCATCTTGGTTGAACTCGGCCGATTCCCTCTTCTGGGAGTCCCAAGGTGTGGTATTTCCGTGATGCGTCCCGGCCAACCAACCCTCGTGGTAGATGCCCTGAGACGCGAACATCTCGAAATACTGCGTGGTGTGTCGATCCGCTGCGGCGGCATCATCGAAGCTGTACGTCATCGATACACCATCGATCCGTTGCTGAGGGACGCCGTCGACCACGCGCGGAGCCGGCACCCCTGCCGCTTCGAGGATGGTGGGCATGATGTCGTTGACGTGGTGGAACTGATTCCTCACGCCGTTGCCCTCAGCGATGCCGCGCGGCCAGTGAACGATCATGCCGTTGCGAGTGCCGCCGAAATGGGATGAAATCTGCTTCATCCAGGGATACGGAGTATTCAAGGCTTGCGCCCATCCAGCTGGATAGTGCGGCCAGGTATCCGGCCCACCCAGCTTGTCCGCCTGCGCTAGCGTGTCCTGCGCGCTCACGGGGAGACCTGATCTGTGCAGGAACTCGCTGGGAGTTCCGAGCGTCCCTCCCTCCGCAGAAGCGCCGTTGTCGCCGAGAATATAGAACACCAGAGTGTCTTCCAATGCCCCCATTTCATCAAGGGCATCCAGAAGCCGACCGACCTGCGCATCGGTGTGCTCGGCAAATCCGGCATACAGTTCCATGAGCATGCACGCTGCCTTGCGCTCATCGTCGTCAAGCTCGTCCCAGTGCGGCACAGTGTGCGGCCACGGCGCCAGAGAAGCGTCCGACGGAACGACTCCGAGAGCTTTCTGTCGTTCGAGAATCTGCTCACGAAACTTGTCCCAGCCCTCTTCGAACCTACCGCGGTAACGGTCGGCCCAGCCCGGAGGGACCTGGAGCGGTGAGTGCGTCGCCCCGAACGACAGGTAGGTCAGGAATGGCTTTCCGCGGCCCACCGAGCGTGTGTCCCGGATCCACGAAATCGCCTGGTCCACGAGATCTTCCGAGACATGGTAGCCCTCTTCTGGCGTTGCCGGAGGATCGATAGCCGTCGTCCCGTCCCACAGGGTCGGACGAAACTGATTGATCTCTCCCTCGAGAAACCCATAGAACTTTTCGAACCCCATTCCCGTGGGCCAGAGATCGAACGGGCCAACCGGCGTGATGTCTTCCTTGGGTGTCTCATGCGCTTTTCCGAAATACCCCGTTGCGTACCCGTTTTCCTTGAGCACGCGAGCAACGGTCGCGGCGCTTCTCGGGATTCTTCCTAGGTAGCCTGGCACCGGCGTCTTGTGGTCGACGATGGTCCCTACGTTGACTGCATGGTGGTTGCGACCAGTCAGGAGCGATGCACGTGTCGCCGAGCACACGGCTGTTGTATGGAATCGGTTGTAACGCAAGCCACCAGCCGCTAGCCGGTCAGCATTCGGCATCTCGCACGGACCGCCGAAGGCGGAGGACGCAGCGAAGCCCATATCGTCTAACAGGATGATGAGGACGTTCGGCGCGCCTTCCGGTGCTCCCACGGAGGGCTGGTACTCGAAAGGCGGGTCCTGGTCACGAATATCGATCGCCCGACCCGGCTCCTGCTCGCCCGGGACAATCGGCAGTGCGGTCCGGTCCCACATCATCTCATCACTCAATTTTTGCTCTCCTGCAATCGTGTGGCACATGGCTCTTTGCGCACGGAGTCGGTCAGATCGTCGTCCATGCCGGATCAACCAACTTTATGGTTGATCCGATGTTTAACGCAAGCTATCGTCTAGGGGCGGATCATCATGTTGAAAAAGTATCCCCGTCAGAGTCGACGAAACCGAAGGACGCACCGATTGTTCCAACGCCAATCCGCACGATGCGTATCGTGCACTTTCCCCGCTGCACCCGGCTCCGCGAATTCGCTGTCCGACGCTACGAACCGGATGTGGTGAATGCACCTCATCGAAGCAGCAAGCTGGGCCGTCTGCGTGGCGTCGCTCTCCACTCAGTCCCTCGGTGCGACGTCCGGCATGCCCACGGACGCAGCCGTCCGCGAGCTCCAGGGAGAGCACGCAGTGTCGACGGCCAGTAAGAGTGCTCGCCCAGACTCCTGCACCAGACCCGGGGAAGGAGCCCGTTGCAGGCCCCCCCACATCGGTAGCCCCGGCAACCTGCCTCGACCCGCGCCTGCCCGGCCTCGTGGAAGAGGCCTGCGTGGCTCCTGATCGAATCGTCCTCGAACTAACCGAACGGCAGCGCGTGAACGACTACGACTCCCTCGTCAGCGCCCTGATGCCCCTAAGGGAACTTGGACTGCGGGTAGCGGTCGATGACGCGGGCTCAGGCTTCTCCTCCATGCGCCACATCCTCGAACTCCGCCCCGACATCATCAAACTTGACCGCTCCGTTATCACCGGCATCCACGCCAACCCAGGACAGCGCGCACTCGGCGCCGCGATGGTCAAATTCGCCCCGGAAATAAGCGCCACGATTGTGGCCGAAGGAATAGAAACCGAAGCCTCGGCTTCAATGCCGGACAAGGCTACCTCCCCGGCCGCCCCACAACCCACATCGCCGACTGGGCTACATGGCGTGTACTGCCGGCAGGGTTTTCGACAGGCCTGATTCAGCTCTGACTGCTACCGTGCGTCGCGATAAGCCGCAACAAACCCAACGGCTT
This sequence comes from Arthrobacter sp. OV608, assembly GCA_900110595.1. Lineage (GTDB taxonomy): Bacteria > Actinomycetota > Actinomycetes > Actinomycetales > Micrococcaceae > Arthrobacter. The sequence continues at coordinate 138,284 of FOEZ01000004.1, forward strand.
GCCGACGCCGATCATTTGCAGTCCAGGTGTCGGGCTTCGCGCATGAAGCGGGGCCCCTGGTACGGACAGGAATTCCGCAGCGGGGACTCAACCGAAGCCCGGCTGCTCAACTGCACCTTCGTACGCTCCTATTCCCGGCCAGGCTCTGCCCCGGCAAGGTGAGTGGGGCCGGTTCCGCGACGGCGTAAAGGGAGTTGAGTTGGCGGTAGAGGGTTCGGGCGATGTAGCGCTTGAGGGATCTGCGGATTTCCCGGTACCTAGCCTTCTTGGGTTCGTTTGGCGACGTAGTCCCGCTTTCCGGGGTCCTGGACCATCCGGGTCATGGTGATGGTGTGCAGGGCCCGGTTTAGGCGTCTATCACCGCCCCGGTTTAGCCTGTGCCGGACAGTGTTGCCGCTTGAGGCAGGCAAGGGATTGACCCCTGCCAGTGAGGCGAAGGCAGCTTCGCTGCGAACCCTGCCGGGATGCGCCCAAGCTGTTAGGACAGTAGCGACGGTGACAGCTCCGGCGCCCACCATCTCCAACAGTGGCGCAGCTGGGCTTTGCTGGATCAGCGCTGTCATGCGCTTCAGGTCGCGGCCAGCTGAGTGGTCAGTTCGAGAACGCGGCGCGCCAATCGGACTGCCTCCTCCCGGGCGATCGATAGTTCGATCGGTTCCTGTCGTTCCCGCCATCTGCTGATCGTGGCAATCTGGGCGGGAACCGGCGGTTTACGAGCGTCGATCCCAAGATCATGTGCCCGGAGCAAGGCAAGGAGTGCATTCGCATTCAATGTTCGGTCCCGGGCCAGTTGATCCCGTGCTGCGCTCAGGATCCTGAGTCCGGCACGGGTTCCTTCATCCCGGCGCGGAGCTCGAGAGCCGGGACTCCTCCAGGCCCAAAACAGCGGTTCCAATGGCCGCGGCGTCCAGCGGGTCGGATTTGCCGATCCCCCGGCGACCCCGGGCGTTCATCCGTGGAGCTTCGGCCACATCGTAGCCAGCGCCCGTTACTGCCCTGGCCAGACGTGCCCCATAAGAGCCGACACCCTCAATTGCCCATAGACAGGCCAGATCGCCGTCTGTCCTTCGGCCCACCCAGGCAAGTGGGCGGGAATCCCTGCCGGGGTGGTCGGGAATTGCTCGCCCCTCCTTCCTTTCGAACGGGCAAGAACGGCCGCAGGACGGCCGGTATTGAACCTGGGAAGAGTCACTTCGAGGCAAAGCTGTGATGAGCCACAACCTGCAAAGGCCGGGCAAGCTTCTAATCAAGCCACCGACGTGGGACAGGCCAACGCCGGCCGCTCCACCCAGTGCGGACAAGTCGGGGGAAACGCACCCTCAAGGGCAAGTTGTTTTTCGAGTCACGTACCAGGCAGAACGACCGGCATCAACACTGCCAGCTAGTCCCAGACCAACCACTGCAAGACTCACAGTTGTTTTTGAGCCCTCAAGGCCCGCAATTTTCCCAAATACGCCACTTCCGCCCGCAACCGCTCGTTCTCCCGCCGCAAGCGCTCCAGCTCGGATATCTCCGCCGGAGGTGGGGCGTCAGGTTTCCGAGGTCTACCTTTAGGCTTCGGGCGCAAGGCTTCCGCGCCTTCACGACGATAAGCCTGCGCCCACGTCCTCAGGAGCACCGGCGAGGACAAACCAACCTCCACTGCCAGATCCGTGGCGCTCCCACCCGCGATGAACCGTTCCACCAACGCGAGCTTGAAGTCGAACGAATACGACCGTTTCGTCGGTCTGGTCACCAGCGCTCCTTCACCATGGATCTTCCACCGCCGATGAAGCCTCTTGACAGGCCAGCGGGACACACCCAGCAAATTGGCTGTCGCCGCATCCGCAAGGCCTTTCTCAAACCACGCTACAGCGGCCAGGCGTTGATCCTCGGTTAACGAACTATTTGCACGCAAAACTGCTCCCCACAAGTTGTAACTGAATTTCTCAGTCCAACTTCTGGGGAGCAGTTCACCATGGCGCGGAGGCTCTTTTGCTGCCCGTGAGGAGGGGTCAGGTCCGGAGACCGGAGCGTCGCGGGATCAGTGGTTGACCGCCTTCTCGGCACCCACACCGGTGAGTGACCGGACCTCCATCTCGGCCTGCTTGGCAGTGTCTTCGCGCTTCTTGTCCAGGACGGTTCCGAGCCAGCCGAGCAGGAATGCCAGCGGGATGGACACAATGCCCGGGTTGCTCAGCGGGAACAGCGCGAAGTGGGCGTCCTTGATCATGGACGTCGCCCCGCCGGAAACCACCGGCGAGAAGATGATCAGCACAATCGCCGCACCCAGCCCGCCATACATGCTCCACACCGCACCCTGGGTGGTGAACCTCCGCCAGAACAGTGAGTAGATGATGGTGGGCAGGTTGGCCGAGGCAGCAACGGCGAACGCCAGGGCCACCAGGAACGCCACATTCTGCCCGTTGGCGAGGATGCCGCCCAGGATAGCAAGGATGCCGATGACCACCACGGTGCGCCGGGCCACCCGGACTTCAGTGTCGGCGTCGGCCTTGCCCTTGGCGATGACGTTGGCGTAGATGTCATGCGCGAAGGACGCCGCGGCGGTGATGGTCAGGCCGGCCACAACGGCGAGGATGGTGGCGAAGGCCACCGCCGAAATGAAGCCCAGCAGCAACGGGCCGCCCAGGTGGAAGGCCAGCAGGGGTGCCGCAGCGTTCACGCCGCCCGGCGCGGTCTTGATGGTGTCCGCACCCACCAGCGCGGCCGCACCGTAACCGAGCACCAGGGTGAAGAGGTAGAAGAGCCCGATCAGCCAGATGGACCACACGACGGACTTGCGGGCTTCCTTGGCGGTGGGGACCGTGTAGAAGCGCATCAGCACGTGCGGCAGGGCAGCAGTGCCCAGGACCAGCGCCAGGCCCAGGGACATAAAGTCCAGCTTGGACGTCTCGGTCTTGCCGTACTGCAGCCCGGGATTCAGGACGGCCGGGTTGTTGGCCGTCTCCACCGCACCACCCAGCAGGGCGGAGAGGTTGAAGCCATAGATGGCCAGGACCCAGAAGGTCATCACCGCGGCCCCCGCGATCAGCAGGATGGCTTTGATGATCTGCACCCACGTGGTGCCCTTCATGCCGCCGATGAGCACGTACATAATCATCAGGGCGCCGACGACGATGATCACCAATGCCTGTCCGCCCCAGTCGCTGATACCCAGGAGCAGGGAGATCAGGCTTCCGGCGCCGGCCATCTGGGCCAGCAGGTAGAAGAAGCAGACGGCGAGGGTGGAGATGGCGGCGGCGATGCGGACCGGCCGCTGCCTGAGCCGGAAGGACAGGACGTCCGCCATAGTGAACTTGCCCGTGTTTCGCAGGAGTTCGGCAACCAGCAGCAGCGCCACCAGCCAGGCCACCAGGAAGCCGATGGAGTACATAAAACCGTCGTAGCCGTTGATGGCGATGGCGCCGGTGATGCCCAGGAACGAGGCGGCCGAGAGGTAGTCGCCCGCGATGGCGGTTCCGTTCTGGGAGCCGGTGAAGGAGCGGCCGGCCGCGTAGTAGTCGGCGGCCGTCTTGTTGTTGCGGCTCGCGCGGAACACAATCACCATGGTCACGGCGACGAACAGGCCGAAAATGCCCATGTTCAGCAGGGTGGTGTCCTTCAGTGCGGCGACATCAACCGCTGCAAGTACGTTGATCATTTGTTGGCTCCGCCCACTCGCTTGCCGTGCTTATCAAATTCGTGGCCCTCGATCTCGTCCCGGATCTCCTTGGCGATGGGGTCTAGCCGCTTGTTGGAGTAGTGGACATACCAGCCGGTGATGGCAAACGTGGAGACGAACTGGAGTAGGCCGAGGATCAGGCCGATGTTGATGTTGCCCCAGACCTTGGTGGACATAAAGCCCACGGCGTAGTCCGCCAGCAGGACGTAGGCGAAGTACCACAGCAGGAATGCCACTGCCATGGGGAAGACAAAGCTGCGGTGACGCTTGCGCAGTTCCTGGAACTGCCCGGTCGACTGGACCTGTTCAAAGTCCACGGACGCCGCTGCGTCCGGAGTGTGGGCCTCGTTACCCATCGTTCCTCCTCATTGAGACTTGCCTTGACACACCCCATCCCGGACAGGGAAACCACAAGTGTGACTGCAATCACTTTGCTTTCCGGGATGCCCCAGATTCCATACCTGGGCCCGCCGGCGTCGCTCAACGGTCGGGATGCTGCGCCAAACGGCACCCGCCGCTACGCTGGGCACCATGCTGGACTCCCCCCTCCTGACCGCCGCCGCGGTGGCGGTCATCGCCATGGCCGTGGCCGTCGTCGTCGGCGTGGGGCTCAAGGTGCTCCGCTCCTTCCGGGACCTGGGCACCGACGCGGAGCGCGCCACCTACCACACCCTGCATGCGGCCTCCCAGGCGGGGCAGCACCTGCGCCGCGGCCTGAACCCGGCCGGCGCGGCCAAAGCCAGCCGGCACCTGCGGACGCTGCTGGGCTGCGAGGCCCTGGCCATCACTGACACCACCGGGGTCCTGGCATGGGACGGCGCAGCGGAGGAACTGAAGCCGCACGTGATGCGCCTCGCGGAAGGGGTGCTTGCCGGCGGCCGGACAGTGGTGTTGCCCGCCGGGAGCCCGACGTCGGCGGACGGCGCACCGACTGAGGGGACGGGTGGGCCACTTGCTGCGGTGATTGCGCCGGTGCGTGCGGGAACTGGCGTGGTGGGGGCGGTGGCGGCTTTTGCGCCGTCGGCGGGTGCTGGACTGGTCCGGGCCACCAGCGAGGTGGCGGACTGGGTGGCCGTCCAGGTGGAGCTGGCCGAGCTGGACGCATCCCGCACCCTGCTCATGGAGGCCGAGGTCCGGGCCCTGCGTGCGCAGATCAGTCCCCACTTCATCTACAACTCATTGAACGCCATCGCATCCTTCATCAACACCGACCCCGCCCGCGCCCGGGAACTGGTGGTGGAGTTCGCCGATTTCACCCGCTACTCCTTCCGGCGCCACGGCGACTTCACCACCCTCGCTGAGGAACTCCGCTGCATTGACCGGTACCTGCTCCTGGAGCGTGCCCGGTTCGGCGAGCGTGTGCAGGTCAGCCTGCGGGTGGCGCCCGAAGTCCTGAGCACGGTCATCCCCTTCCTCAGCCTGCAGCCGCTCGTGGAGAACGCGGTGCGGCACGGGCTGGAGGCCAAAGAGGGTCCGGGGCATATCAGCATCACCGCCAACGACGCCGGAGCGTACGCCGAAGTGACCATCGAGGACGACGGCGTGGGCATGGATCCTGCCCAGCTGCAGTCCACCCTGGCCGGCCATACCGATGGTGTCCATGTGGGGCTGCGGAACGTGGATGCCCGCCTCCGCCAGGTCTACGGCAACGACCACGGGCTGGTCATCGAGACGGCGCCCGGGGAGGGAACGATGATCACCATGCGCGTGCCCAAGTCCCAGCCCGGCCACGATGCCTGAATCAACCGGTGGGGCCGCGGAAAGCTAATCTAGGAAGATGATTAACGTCCTCGTCGTCGATGATGAGCTGCCCGCCGTCGAGGAACTGGCGTTCCTGCTGGGCCGTGACGACCGTATCGGCACCGTCCAGCGGGCCACCTCCGGCAGCGAGGCCCTCCGGGCGCTGGCCACGGGCCAGATTGACGCTGTTTTCCTGGACATCCACATGCCGGCCGTGTCCGGCCTGGATATTGCCCGCGCCATCAGCGGAAGCAGGAATCCCCCGGCGGTGGTGTTTGTCACCGCGGACGAGGACCACGCGCTGAAGGCCTTCGAACTCGCCGCCGTGGACTACCTCCTCAAGCCGGTCCGTGCCGAACGGCTGGCACGGTCAGTGGGCCGCATCAGTGAACTGCGCGACGGCGGTAGCGCACCGGAGATGATCACGGTGGACCAGGGCGGGACCACCCGGATGATCCGCCGTGATGATGTCACGTACGTCCAGGCGCAGGGTGATTATGCGCGGCTTCACACCGCTGACGCGAGCTACCTGATCAGGGTTCCGCTGGCCGATCTTGAACAGCAGTGGGCGGACGCCGGGTTCATCCGGACCCACCGCTCCTATCTCGTCGCCCTGAAGCATGTCACCTCCATGAAGCTGGCAGCGGACGGGCCCAGCGTCACCGTCGCCGGGGCCGGACTGCCCATCAGCCGCCGCCACCTGCCAACCGTCCGGGAGAAGCTGGGCGCCACCCGGATCAGGCCGCACGCATGACCAGGGTTCGTGTGACAGCTCCGCGCTCAGCGGCACTCCCTGCGGTGGAAAGCCGGGAAGCGGCTCAGGCCTCCGAGGTGGGGCAGGTGTTCGTCAGGTCCCTGATCCGCTCCCAGCTGCGGCTTGCCCTGGTGGTGGCCGGCGGGTTCCTGCTGATCCTCGCCGCCTTCCCGCTGCTGCTCGCCGTCGTACCGGGCTTGTCGGAGACCCGCATCGTGGGGATCCCCTTTAATTGGCTTCTCCTCGGGGCGGGCATCTATCCGCTGATCGGGCTGAGTGCCTGGTTCTACGTCCGGACCGCAGCCCGCAACGAAGCACGCTACCGGGACCTGGCCGGTGACCAGTGAACGGGGAACCCGGCAATCCGCAGTGAACCCGGGCAGGGCACCATCGAGCCGGGACCAGTGACGGCAGCATGAATCCAGGCGTCGCCATCGCCGCGCTCGCAGTGGTCTCCGTGGCCACGGCGGTGATCGGCTTCTACGGGCTGCGGATCTCCCGCACCACAGGTGATTTCTACGTCGCTTCCCGGACCGTCCGGCCCTGGTGGAATGCCTCGGCGATCGGCGGCGAATACCTCTCCGCCGCAAGCTTCCTGGGAGTTGCCGGGCTCATCCTGCTCTCCGGCACGGACGCATTGTGGTTTCCCGTGGGCTACACCGCCGGATACCTGATGCTGCTGCTGTTTGTTGCTGCCCCGCTGCGCCGGTCGGGGGCGTACACCATTCCGGACTTCACCGAAGCCAGGCTGGACTCACGGGTTGTCCGGAAGGTCACCAGCCTCGTGGTGGTCGTCGTGGGCTGGCTCTACATTGTGCCGCAGCTCCACGGCGCCGCCCTGACCATCCGCATCACCACCGGCCTGCCCTCCTGGGTGGGATCGGTGGCGGTGGTGATTGTGGTCTGCCTGACGGTCGTGGCAGGCGGCATGCGTTCCATCACCTTCGTGCAGGCTTTCCAGTACTGGCTCAAGCTCACGGCCCTGGCCGTCCCTATCCTGTTCATTATTTTTGTGCTGGCCGGTACGGGAACACCGGCACTGTCCGCTCCTGCCGTGAACCCCACCGGGCTGGCCTCTTCGGGGGCGTACCAGAACGTGTCGCTGCTGGTGGCCCTGCTCTTCGGCACCCTGGGTTTGCCGCACGTCCTGGTCCGCTTCTACACGAACCCGGACGGGCAGTCGGCCCGGCGCACCACGGTGATCGTCCTTGGCCTGTTGTCCGTGTTCTACCTGTTTCCCACCGCGTACGGGCTGGTGGCCCGGATGTTTGCCCCCGGCCTGGCCCGCACCAACCAGGCGGACGCCCTGGTCCTGCTCCTGCCAGGCGAACTGGTGGGCGGCACCGCCGGAGACCTGCTCTCGGCCCTGGTGGTGGCCGGCGCTTTTGCCGCCTTCCTGTCCACTACCTCCGGCCTGGTGGTCTCGCTGGCCGGCGTCATCAGCCAGGACGTCCTGGGCGGCGAAGTGGGCGGCTTCCGGCTCGCGGCGGTAGTCTCCGCCGTCGTGCCGCTGGGCTTCGCCTTTATGACCGATTCGATGGCCCTGGCCGGCAGCGTGGGCCTGGTTTTTGCGTTCACCGCCTCCACGGTGTGCCCGGTGCTCCTGCTGGGGATCTGGTGGCGGGGGCTTACCGACGCCGGCGCGATCGCCGGGATGGTGACGGGCGGGCTTCTGTGCGGCGGGGCGATGATTGCCGGTGCCCTGGCGGGAGCTGCGAACCTCGCGCCCTGGCTGGCGCAGCCGGCGGCGTGGACCGTGCCCACGGCCTTCGCCGTGATGGTGGTCGTCTCGCGGGCCACTGCGCACAGAATCCCTGCAACAATGGCCCGGGTCATGACGCGGCTGCACACCCCGGAAAGGCCGCTGGCCACGGAACGCTGATTCCGCCGTCGGCCGCCCTTACAATTCCCAAGGCTCCTTTTTCCTCGCGCTGATGCCAGTGATGGGAGAGAATTGCGCCATGTCCATCGAGGGCGAAAGCCCGTCCGGCGCACCGGCCGAAGTCCCCCCGTCCGTGCGGGCGCAGCTGCTGGCCACTGAGCATTGGGGCCTGCTTGCCTCCCGCAGCACCACCCAGAGCGAGGTGCTGACCCGGATCAGCATGTTCCTCACCTTTACGTCGGCGAGTGTGGTGAGTGTTGCGCTGGTAGGGCAGGCCACGGGTTTTTCCGATGCCTTTGTCCTGCTGGCCGTGGTTGTCCTGTTCATCGACTCGGCGATTGGGCTCCTGACCCAGCTCCGGGTAATGAACGTCGCCTACGAGGACCTGATGTACGTCACCGCCATGAACAGGCTGCGCGCGGCCTACGTGGACCTGGATCCCGGGGTGGCACCGTACCTCATGGCGGCGCACCACGACGACGAGGCCGGTTCCAGGCAGACCTACTACTTCTTCGGCGCCAGGGGAAGCTTCAGCCAAGTGGCTGGCAGCAGCATGATCTTCATGACGACGGCGAACGCTACCTTGATTGCCATCCTGGCGGGACTGCTGGTGACGCTGGCAGGCGCCGGTACGGCAGTGGCCACGGTGACAGGCGCCGTGTGCGGAGCGGGTTTCCTCGCCGTGTCCGTCCTGCGCGGGGGCCGACGCTACCGCAGTCTATGGCGCCGCTTCACGCCGCTCTCCCCCACGCCCCCGGATAAGGGCTGAACGCCTCAGTCGATGGCTGCCATCAGTTCAACCACCCGGTCCAGGAAGGCGTCCACCTGGGTTTCCTCGTAGCCGTCCTTGCCTGACGCGGGACGGAAAACTGCCCGGCGGACGTTGTCCACGCTCAGCGGCTTGTCCTGTTCAAGGTACGCGATGAGCTCATGGCACAGCCTGTCCACGTCGGTGGTGTTGTAGCTGCGGGCCTTCTTCTTGGCGGGCCGGCGGAACCGCTCACCGTCAGGGCGGTGCAGGCGGCCGCGAAGGATGCCGGACAGGTTTCCGATTTCGCGCAGCCACGCCTCCTCGCCCTGCGCCGCAATCAGCTCGTCGCGTTCGCGGCGGGCAAAGGCGTCCTCGAGGCGGTCCAGGGCCGCGTCCACAACCGCAGCGGAATAACCGCCCTTCACCGGATCAAAGGAGACCGCCCGGACATCCGAGCTGTTGACGGGGTGCGCCGCGGCCTCCGGGGTTTCGAGGGAAACCCGCGCCCGCTGCAGGAACTGGTCCACCTGCTTGGCGTTGTAGCCATATTCGCTGCGCTGCACGCGCTCAAAGGACGCAGGGATCTGCCGATGAATGTCCAATGCCACTGTGATTCCTTCAATGCTCTTCCGCCGTATCGCTTCCGCCCAGTCTAGGGGCGGCCGGATCCGGCAAGGGTTTGTGTCAGGCTAAGTCCGCGTCAGGCTCCGGCGACGAGCCCGTACAGGATAAACACCACCGGGGAGGCGAAGACGATGGAGTCGAGCCGGTCCATCACGCCGCCGTGTCCGGGCAGGATGCTGCTCATGTCCTTGACGCCGAGTTCGCGCTTGACCATGGATTCGGCGAGGTCGCCGGCGGTGGAAGCCGCCACAGTTCCTACCGCCAGGATGATGCCCACCCACCAGGGTTTATCCAGCACGAAGAGGCAGGCGAGGACGCCGATCAGCATGGCACCGGCGATGGAACCGGCGAATCCTTCCCAGGACTTCTTCGGGCTGATCTTCGGGGCCATGGGATGCTTTCCCAGGGAGGCTCCCACCAGGTAGCCGAAGGTGTCGTTGGATACCACCAGCAGCAGCATCACCGCCACCTGCCACGCGCCGTCGGGAATGGTCCCGCCCGGCCAGAGACCCAGCGGGGTGGCGCCTCCTGCGGCATGCAGCGGAAGGGCGGCGAAACTGATAAAAAACGGCACCCAGCCCAGGGTGAACACACCGGCGAAGATGCTGTTGGCGGAGCCCGCAGCGCTTTCCACCGACCGCCACAGCAGGACGGCCACCGAGCTGAGCAGCATGGCGAAGAGCAGGCTCTCAATGCCGCCGAGGTAGGCGCAGAACGGCATGGCCACTGTGCCCGTCATCACTGGAACGATCGGCATCCGGGTGCCGTTCGATTCCAATGCCCGGTAGATTTCCCAGACACCGAAGACGGCAAACGTGGTGGTCACCGCCACAAACCCAAGCGGAAGGAAAAGCAGGCCGCCCAGCACCGCGAACAGCATGGCCAGGCCCACCACCACCGCGGCCGGCAGGTTACGCCCGGCCTTTGGTGTTGGATTGCTCCTGGGCTGCTTCCCCCGTGTGCGCGCCCGTTGTGCCGGGGCCTGTTCTGCCTGGCCCATCAGACTTCGAGCAGCTCTGCTTCCTTGCGCTTGAGCAGCTCGTCGATGCCGTCCACGTGGGCCTTGGTGATGCCGTCCAGTTCCTTTTCGGCGCGGGTGCCCTCGTCCTCGCCGGCTTCCCCGTCCTTGACCAGGCGGTCCAGGGTTTCTTTCGCCTTGCGGCGGATGTTGCGGATGGAGATCTTGGCGTCCTCGCCCTTGGTCTTGACGATCTTGACGTATTCCTTGCGGCGTTCCTTGGTCAGTTCCGGAATGGTGATCCGGATGACGTTGCCGTCGTTGGACGGGTTGGCGCCCACCTCGGAGTCGCTCAGCGCGCGTTCGATGTCGCGCAGTGCCGTCTTATCGAACGGGGTGATGAGGATGGTGCGTGCATCCGGGATAGCAAAGGATGCGAGCTGCTGCAGCGGTGTGGGGGAACCGTAGTAGTCCACCAGGACCTTGTTGTAGAGCCCCGGGTTGGCCCGGCCGGTGCGGATGGAAGCGAAGTCTTCCTTGGCTACCTCAACGGCCTTGTCCATCTTGTCTTCGGCTTCGAGCAAGGTTTCTTCTATCACGGTCTCTCCTGACGGTTCTGGTGCAGTCCGGGGCGCCTGCTCCGTGCACGTGGTTCTCGGTTGCTGTTTTCCGCCCCCGGTCCCGTAAGACGGGGGCGGAACTGTCCTGAAAACATCCTAGCCGTAGCTAGGCGGTGACCAGCGTGCCGAGCTTTTCACCCAGGATGGCGCGGGTGACATTGCCCTCACCCTCCATGCCAAAGACCACCATGGAGAGGTTGTTGTCCTTGCACATGGTCATGGCGGTCTGGTCCATCACACGGATGTCGCGGCGCAGGGCGTCGTCGTAGCTGAGCGTTTCGAGCCGCTCTGCTGAGGGGTCCTTCTTGGGATCGGCCGTGTACACGGCGTCCACGCCGCTCTTGGCCATCAGGACGACGTCGGCATGGACTTCGAGGGCGCGCTGGGCGGCAACAGTATCGGTGGAGAAGTACGGGAGCCCGGCGCCTGCACCGAAGATGACCACACGGCCTTTTTCCATGTGCCGGATGGCGCGGCGGGGAATGTACGCTTCAGCCACCTGGCCCATGGTGATGGCGCTCTGGACCCGGGTTTCGACGCCGGCCTGCTCCAGGAAGTCCTGCAGTGCCAGGCAGTTCATCACGGTTCCGAGCATGCCCATGTAGTCGGCCCGGGAACGGTCCATGCCGCTTTGGGACAGCTCGGCGCCGCGGAAGAAGTTGCCGCCGCCCACCACGATGGCCACTTCCACCTCGGGAACTGCGGCGGCGATCTGCTTGGCGACGTCGCGGACGGTCTCCGGGTCAACGCCCAGCTTCCCGCCGCCGAAAACCTCGCCGGAGAGCTTCAGGAGGACCCGGCGTCGACTTTTCTCTGGCTGCAATACAGTGTTGACGGCTTCCATGATGCCTTCCGGTTGGGGGTCTGAAAAAAGATTATCCTGCTTGGGCCGATGCTCGGAACTGGCCCGTTGCATGCAAAAGGGGCGGCCACCGAAGTGGCCACCCCCTTGCAGTACCGGCTAGGAGCCGACGCGGAAACGCGTGAACGCAGTTCCCTTGACACCGGCCTCTTCGAGGACCTGTGCCACGGACTTCTTGGCGTCCTTGGCGAATGCCTGGTCAACCAGCACCTCACCCTTGTAGAAGCCGGTCACGCGGCCTTCCACAATCTTGGTGAGTGCGGCTTCGGGCTTGCCCTCGGCCTTTGCGGTCTCTTCGGCGATGCGGCGCTCGGACTCAACCAGGTCGGACGGAACGTCCTCGCGGGTCAGGTAGTTCGGGGCCATGGCAGCGATGTGGACTGCAACGTCGTGGGCGGCGGTGGCAGCAGCTTCGCCTTCACCGTCGACGGCGAACAGCACGCCAACCTGGGCCGGGAGGTCCTTGGAGGTCTTGTGCAGGTAGGCGTCAACCGTTGCACCCTCAACGCGGGAGATGCGGCGGACAACAACCTTTTCGCCCAGGACGGCGCCTTCTTCGACGACGACCTCGGAGAGCGGCTTGCCGTCAACTTCGGTGGCCAGCAGGGTCTCGAGATCGGCTGCGCCGGACTCGACGGCAACGGCCAGGACCTTGTCGGCCAGCTGGATGAACTTGTCGGCCTTGGCCACGAAGTCGGTCTCGCAGTTGACTTCGATCATCACGCCGACGCCGTTGCTGACCTTTGCGGCCACCAGGCCTTCAGCAGTGGAGCGGCCTTCGCGCTTGGTAGCGCCCTTGAGGCCCTTGATGCGGATGATTTCGATGGCCTTCTCGGCGTCACCGTTGGCTTCGTCAAGAGCCTTCTTGACGTCCATCATGCCGGCGCCGGTGCGCTCGCGCAGGGCCTTGATGTCCGCGGCAGTGTAGTTCGCCATGTGAACCCCTCTGTCTAGAAATGTGTTGTGGTGTACGGACCGACAGGACGGCAGCCCACGAAAATGGGCCGCCATCCTGTCAGCTGCTCCGGCGCCGCACGCGGCACCGGGAAATCCGGATGTACTTGTGTTACTTGGCGTCTTCAGCCGGAGCTTCGGCAACCGGAGCTGCTTCTGCGGCGGGAGCCTCGGCAGCAGCCGGGGCTTCCTCGGCAGCGGGAGCGGCGGCCTCTTCAGCCTTGCTGCCCTCGAGGAGTTCGCGCTCCCACTCGGCCAGGGGCTCTTCCGGAGCTTCCGTGGCGCCGGTGCCGCGGTTGTTGCGGGCGATGAGGCCTTCGGCAACGGCGTCGGCAACAACGCGGGTCAGGAGGTTCACGGAGCGGATGGCGTCGTCGTTGCCCGGGATCGGGAAGTCGACCTCGTCCGGATCGCAGTTGGTGTCCAGGATGGCCACAACCGGGATGTTCAGCTTCTTGGCCTCATCAACGGCGAGGTGTTCCTTCTTGGTGTCCACGATCCAGAGCACGGAGGGTGCCTTGGTCAGGTTGCGGATACCGCCGAGGTTGGACTCGAGCTTGGTGAGTTCACGCTTGAGGAGCAGGAGCTCCTTCTTGGTGTAAGCGGAGCCGGCGACGTCGTCGAAGTCGATCTCTTCGAGTTCCTTCATGCGCTGGATGCGCTTGGCGACGGTCTGGAAGTTGGTCAGCATACCGCCGAGCCAACGCTGGTTCACGTACGGCTGGCCCACGCGGGTTGCCTGCTCGGCAATTGCTTCCTGGGCCTGCTTCTTGGTACCGACGAAGAGCACGGTGCCGCCGTGTGCAACGGTGGCCTTCACGAACTCGTAGGCGCGGTCGATGTAGGACAGCGACTGCTGCAGGTCAATGATGTAGATGCCGTTGCGCTCGGTGAAGATGAAGCGCTTCATCTTCGGGTTCCAACGGCGGGTCTGGTGTCCAAAGTGGACGCCGCTGTCAAGCAGCTGGCGCATAGTTACGACGGGCATGCCGACGCTCCTTCCGGCAGGTCATTCATGAGAAACCCCTGGGGCTTCTTACCCTGCCATAGTTGACGGTTGATTAGCGTGGCCCGGGCGGGCCGTGCTCCTGGCGTCCATCGTGCTTCCCATCAGGACCGTGGTCCTGACCGCAGGAAGTCCGATCCTCCAAAGAGGGCTGGACGCGCGTAGTCAGCCGCCGCTCCCCCACACTCCTGAATGAGATGTGCCGACGCAGGCCGGACAGGGGCATATACCGTAGGAAGAACCTTTGGGATAGACGCTGGACGGAAAGCGTTGAGGGCGCAGCAAACTGCTCCATCAAGTGTACTACAGGCCCCCGCACGCGGAGGACATGCAGAAAGGTTCGGACGACGGCGTCGACGTGCTTTTTCCACATACGGGAACCTGGCCCTGCCGGCAGCTTTTCAACCCGCGCACGCTGGATTCATGAAACCATCGGCACTGCTTGCGGCCCTGCTCCTGCTGCCCGCCTCCTTGGCCCCGGCCGGGGAGGTACTGGCGTTCGACCCGGCACCCTCCACTGCAGCGCCACAGACGGAAGTTTCCGCCCCTGTCGCAGCGCCTTCCTGGAGGTGGCCGCTCGCCCCGCGCCCCAACGTGCTGCGGGATTTTGATCCGCCGCCCAAGCCCTGGCTCAGCGGTCACCGCGGTGTAGACCTGGGGGCAGTGTCCGACGGCGTAGAGGTCACCTCGCCGGCGGCGGGCACCGTCAGCTTCGTGGGCGTGGTGGTGGACCGGCCGGTGATCACCGTAGACCACGGCAACGGATTACGCAGCAGCTTCGAACCCGTGGAGAGTACCTTGACCGCCGGCAGCGTGGTAGCCGCCGGGCAGGTGCTCGGGACGCTTGTGCCAGGCCACTGCGCCGCCGCGTTCTGTGTGCACTGGGGCGTCCGGCGCGGCGACGACTACGTCAATCCTCTGCAGTTCGTGATGGACCTGCGGCCGTCCATCCTGCTGCCGCTGGGCTAGCAGGCAGCAAGCAAACACCAGCCGGAGGCCAGAAGCCGGGCCACACGCCTGATCAGACGATGGCGGAAATTCCCGTGATCGCCCGGCCTGTCACCAGGGTGTTGATCTCGTGGGTTCCCTCGTACGAGTAGATGGCTTCGGCGTCCGCGAAGATCTTTGCCATCTCAAAGTCAGTCACGATCCCGTTGCCGCCCAGGATGTTCCTGCCGATGGCCACGCTTTCACGCATCCTGGCCGTGGTGAAGGCCTTCGCCAAGGCGGACTGCTCGTCCTTCGCCTCGCCGGCATCCTCAAGCTGGGAGAGCCGGACCATCATGCCCATGGAGCTGACGGCATTGCCCAGGATCTGCACGAGCTGGCTCTGGACCAGCTGGAAAGATGCAAGGGGCCGGCCGAACTGGTGGCGCTCCACCGCGTACCGGCGCGCCACGTCGAAGGCTGCCAGCTGCTGGCCCACGGCCTGCCAGGCGACCCCAAGGCGGGTGACCTTGAGGACTTTGTTGACGTCACGGAAGCTGTTGGCGTGCGCCAGCTTGTAAAAGTCCGGGACCACCACGTTTTCCAGGGTGATGTCGGCGTTCTGAACCGTCCGGAGGGCGATCTTGTTCTCGATCTTCGCCGCGCTGAAGCCCTCCAGCGTGGTGTCCACCAGGAACCCTTTAACCTGGTTGTCGTCCAAGTCGCGTGCATAAATGACCACCCAGTCGGAGAAGGTGGCGTTACCAATCCAGCGCTTGGCGCCGTTGAGGATCCAGGAGTCCCCCTCGCGCTTGGCAGTGGTGCGGGTCCCGCCGGCCACATCCGATCCCCCCAGCGGTTCGGTCAGGCCGAAAGCCCCGATTTTCCGAAGTGAATAGATGTCGGGAAGCCAGGCGTCCTTTTGCTCCTGGGAGGCCAGGGCTTCGATGGAACCGGTAAAGAGTCCGTCGTGCACACCCATAAAGGTGGAGATGGAAGCGTCGGCACGGGTCACCTCGGCGTGCATCAGGCCGGCGAAGAGGTTGGAGTGGCCTTGCCGCCGGACCGGGCTGACCAGGTCGATGTCGGCGAGCTTCGGAATCAGCTCCATGGGGAATTCGCCACGGTTCCAGCAGTCCACGGCGATGGGCTTGACCTCGCGGGCCAGGAAGTCCCTGACCTCCGCCAGCCGGTCCTGCTCTTTTGCGCTCAGCATCTGTTCGAAGGCATAGAAGTCGCCGTCGGCGTAGGGCAGGCTGAGGTTGGAATCGGACGTGGACATGGTTACCTCGCAAGTGATCAGCGGTGACCGGGGCTCGCGGAATGAGCACGGTATGTTACTGGTCAGTAACATACCGCATCTGGGGCTCTTATGAAAGGCCGGTATAAGGACATGCCTCCTCCCCCAAACGCCCCATCACCTCCTGCAGCATCCACCCCAACGCCCCATCACCTCCTGCAGGTTTTGGAGCATGGCTCTATCACTTGGAGGATGGGCTCGACGGCGGCCTCGCCAGGCACGCGTTCGGCCCCACCGAGGGAAGCTCCAAACACTGATGGGGCGTTGGCCGGAATGTTGCGGGGGGTGATGGGGCGTTGGCCGGAATGTTGCGGGGGGTGATGGGGCGTTGCCAGGAACAGTGCGGGAGGTGATGGGGCGTTCGCCGGAATGTTGCGGGACGTGATGGGGCGTCCCTGTTTTGGCCGCAAGAAAGAAAAACCGCGGCCGGCGATGTGCACCGGCCGCGGTTTCCGGGGTGTTGAAAGTAGGGCTACTCGGACTTGAACCGAGGACCTTAGGATTATGAGTCCCGCGCTCTAACCAGCTGAGCTATAGCCCCTTGATGCCCCGAACCTTCCACCAACAGTGGTCGGCAGCAGGGCAAAAACACTCTAGCAAACCCCGGAAGGCGTTTAGACCACCTTGTCTTCGAATCCGGCGCCCCGGTAGAGGTCCTCGAAGGTCTGCAGGGTTCCCTGCATGCTGTGCGGTTCCACCATCTGCCGGCTGACCTGGCCCATGGCTGCGCGCTGGTCCGCGGGAAGTTCCAGGATCAGGGTGATCTTTTTGGCCAGGTCATCGCTGTCACCGGGAGCGAACAGGTATCCGTTTTCGCCATCGCGGACCAGGTGCGGCAGGGCCATGGCGTTGGCCAATACCACCGGGGTGGACGCCGACATCGCCTCCAGGGTGACCAGCGACTGAAGCTCCGCGGTGCCGGGCATGCAGAACAGGTCAGCCCGGATGTAAGCCTTCCGCAGCTCCTCGTCGCTGGCCAGGCCCAGGAACTTTACCCGGTCCCCCAGCCCGAGCCGCTGGACGAGGTTTTCGAGGTTGGACCTCACTTCGCCGCCGCCCACGATCTCCAAGTGAACCTTCAGCTCTGCGGGCGTCTTGCCGATGGCCTCGATCAGCACATCCACATGCTTTTCCTCCGCCAGGCGGCCCACGAACAACACGGTGGGGTGGGCGTGCGGTTCGATCTGTTCGCCGGGCTGCAGTTCGTAGGCGGCGGAGTCGATGCCGTTGGACAGCGGAAGGACTTTGCGCAGGAAGGCATGCTGGTGCATGGCTTTGGCCGCCAGCGGGGTGGGGGTGGTCACCACATCGGCCTGGCCCATGACCTTGCCCATGTCCTTCCAGGAGATGCGCCCGATAATGTTCTTGAACCACTGGGGAAAGGGAAGGAACGGGTTGAGGTTTTCCGGCATGAAGTGGTTGGTGGCAACGACGCGGATGCCGCGCCGGACAGCTTCATAGAGGACGTGCTCGCCGATCATGTAGTGGCTCTGGATGTGCACCACATCGGGCTGGACGCGGTCGAAGAGGAGGCTGATTTCCTTCTTGATTTCCCAGGGGAAGCAGATCCGGAAGTACTCGTGCGTGGGGACCCCGTGCGAGCGGAGCCGGTGGACGGTTGCCTCCAAGCGGAACTCGGTGAAGCTCTTGCCGTTGTCCGCACGGCAGGCCAGCACGTGCACGTTGTGGCCGCGGCCGGACATTCCCTTCGCCAGGCGGTAGCCGAACTGGGCTGCGCCGTTGATGTGCGGCGGGTAGGTGTCGGCAGCTATCAGGATGGTCAGGGGTCGCTGGTCTGCGGGCGTGGTCACGTGGAGGGCTCCTGATGGTCACGGTGCGGACAGCGTGTACTGACAGCACGGCCGGCCGCGGCTGGCGCCGGGGCCTCGTGTATTTGCTGGCTGGAAGGGACTGGATGGACAGGAAGGGCGGACAGGACTACAGGGTTGGCTTGCCCGCGGCCCGCGGCGCGTCCTTCTTGCGCTTGGTGACCTCGGGGTGGTGCCTGGAAAGGGCGATTACCCCCACGATAGCAAGGGATGCGGCAGTTCCCATGGCAATGGCCATTACGGCGTGCACATCCGGACGGAGTTCGCCGAGGATGACAATCCCGATGGCGATTCCCACTAAGGGATCAATCACGGTGAGTCCTGCGATGACCAGGTCCGGCGGCCCTGAGGAGTAGGCGTTTTGGACAAACCATGACCCCAGTCCACCTGCGGCGATGAGGGCCACCACTGAGTACCACTGCACGTTCAGCAGGAAGAGCCCGTTGGGATCGAGCAGGTGCTTGCCGATGATCCGGGTGAGTACGGCTACGAATCCAAAGAGCACCCCGGCCCCCAGGATGTAGACGAAGGCGTTGATCCGGTGCTTGAACATGACTGCCAAAGTGCCGAAGAGTCCGACGGCGAGGGCCAGCAGCAGGACGATCGTCAGTTCGTCGGCGAAGCTTACGTGGTGGTTTTCCTGGGTGACGTTGACCGCGAGGATGACAAAGAGTGCCGAGCCTGTCACACAGGCTGAGATGGCAACCACCGTTGCCCGGTTGATCGTCAGGTCCTGGTCTTTGGCATTGATGATGGTGGTGATGACGAGCGCGATGGCCCCGATGGGCTGGACGACGGTCAGCGGGGCGGAGACAAGGGCAACAGCGTTCATCGCCATTCCGGCGCCCAGCAGGAGGAGGCCGAACACCCAGCGCGGATTCCTCAACAGGCGGAGGAACCCGTTCGAGCTCAGGGCCAATCCCCCGGTGTCGGCCTTGACCGCACTGCCCTGGCGCTGCGCACCCAAAGCCAGGCAGAACGCACCCAGCACCGCGAGTACCACGGCGAGCCAGACCATCAGGCGGTCCCGCCGTCGTGATGCAGCCTTCTGCCCTTGCGCAGGATGGCCCAGAAATAGTTGTAGGCGGCTATCCAGTGGCCGATCAGGCCCAGGCCCAGCACAATCCACGCTGCCACGAACAGCTCATCAGAGAATTTCGTATCCAGTCGGGAGAGGACCAGCAGCGGAGTGCCCAGAAGCAGCAGGCCGGTGCGGACCTTTCCCACAATGCTGACCGGAAGATCCGGGTGGCCGCGGAAGAAGGACAGCGTCAGGGCCAGCAGGATGGCGTCCGGGACCACCAGCGCGGCAAGGTAGAGCCAGTGGACGACGCCGGCAATCACCAGCGTGACGGCGACGGCGATCAGAGCCAGGCGGTCGGCGATGGGATCCAGGACCCGTCCGAGCTTCGAGGCCTGGTCGAAGCGGCGGGCAACGTACCCGTCGATCCAGTCCGTTCCGGCCATAACCGCCAAAACCACCACGCCTGCGGCGTATTGCTTTTGTGCCAAGACCAGCCAAATGAACAGCGGCACGCCCATAAACCGCACAACGGTGAGCAGGTTGGGGATGGTGAAGACGCGGTCGTGGTCGACCTGGGGGCGGCCGGGACGGGAGCCGGCACCGATGAACTTCATCCCGTCCCCTTTCCTTCCTGCTGCCCGCGGCGCGTACTAACGATTCGTGTCCCTGTTCACTGCCGCTGACTTTGTCTTGCCGGGCTGCCGGAGCAGCCTCAGTGTGGCCGGGGCTAGTACGTCCGGAGGAGCTTGCGGACCAGCACAACCAACACGGTCCCGGCGGCCGCAAGGGCAGCCAGAGGTTTCCACCGCGCGCCCAGGCCTCCTGTGGATTCCGAGAGACCGGCCAGCCGGCTCGCGGCGAGGTCTTTGCCCCGGACGGCCAGAACCTGGCCCTCACGCATCTTGACCTGCGCAGCAGCCAAAAGGAACCGGGCCTGGGTTTTGACATCGAGTTCATCGCCGAGTTCGTCGCGGACTTCGGCGAGGTGGTGGCGGCGCTGGCCCAGGCGGCGGGCGATTTCCGGCTCGGAGGCCTGCGGGAATTCCTTGTTATGCTCTGCGGCCTTGGCTTCCTTTTCAGCCTTGGCCTTCGCAGCGGCTTCCGCCTTGGCTGCCTTGGCAGCTTTTGCCTCGGGACTCTGGGGGTCCAGGACCGCAGGGTTGAAGGCAGATCCCTCCCTGGCAACGCCAATATCGTGCTTGATGCCGCGGATGGTCTCCTCCGGCAGCAGCGGCATGGCCTTCTTGAACCTGCTGACGCCGATCAGTCCGCCGATGAGTGCAATCAGCAGGAACGCCGCGGAAACCAGCAGTGCAGCCAGCCAGGCGGGCATGATGGTGGCCAGTCCCATGATGGCGGCAACGATCAGTGCCACCACGAGGAAGAGGACAAAGACCAGGGCAACAGCGAGGAAAGCGGAAGCAACTCCAACCTGGACACCTTTACGCTTCAGCTCAATCTTTGCGAAGGCGATCTCGTCGTTGAGCTGGCGGGGCGCCAACCGGAAAAGGAGTTTAAGCGTCCCGGGCAGCGCGGCGATGCGCACTCCCTGGCTGGTCCGCCCGCTGTGACGTCCGCTCATCGGTCCCGCCTTACTGTTTCATGGTGGATTCGGCTTCCATGTGCTGCGGGAGAGTGCAGCTGCACCGTCCCCGCCCCCAAAAGTATCATTCAGTTCAATGGCGGACTCCGGGGCTTGCCGGACGGCGCGGCCTACAACGCTGCAAAAATCTGTTATCCCGGGCCTAGGATTGATCATCGTGACCATTCCCAGCAATCCGGGCGATCTGTTGAGCCGCCGCCGCAAACTCCTGTATATCCTCCTGCTCGGCGCCCTGACTGCCCTGGGTCCGTTCACGATCGACCTTTATCTTCCAGCCTTTCCCGCCCTCGAGGCGAGCCTGGGCGTCACCGAAGCCCAGGTCCAGCTGACACTGGCCGGGACCACGGTGGGTTTTGCCTTCGGCCAGCTCGTGGTGGGGCCATTCAGCGACAAGGTGGGCCGGCGGATGCCGCTGATCCTGGCGACGGCACTGCATATTGCGGCGTCGCTTGGCGCCGCGCTGTCCACCGACATCACTACCCTGGGTATCTTCCGCGTCTTGATGGGTGTGGGGGCAGCCGGCGGAGGCGTGGTGGCCATGGCGATGGTGCGGGACCTCTTCTCCGGTTACGCCATGGTCAAGATGTTTTCGCGTATGTCCCTGGTCAATGGGCTGGCACCGATCCTGGCTCCCGTGATCGGTTCACAGCTGCTCCTGGTGATGGCCTGGCCGGGGATCTTTGTGTTCCTTGCCTCATACGGCACCCTGGTCATTGTCGCCGCCCTGTTCCTGGTCCGCGAGACGCTGCCCCCGGAAAAGCGCCGGCAGAGCGGCATGACAATGCGCCAGCGCTACGGCATCCTGTTCAGTGACAGGATCTTTGTTGGCCTGCTGATGGTGGCCGGCCTGAACTTCGGCGGGCTGTTCACTTACCTCTCGGCTTCCCCCTTCCTGTTCCAGGACGTGTTTGGCTTCTCAGCACAGGAGTACGGCCTGCTTTTCGGCATCAATTCACTGGGCATCGTGGCCGGCATCCAGACCAGCTCCCGCCTCATCCGGCGGGTGCCGCCGCAGTGGATCCTTGCCGGAGCCACCGCCTGGACCTTCCTCATGGCACTGCTGATCGTGGTGTTCGACCAGCTTGGGCTGGGACTGTGGGGCGTTATGGTCCCCCTGTGGTTCTACATCATGGGCACCGGCTTTATGTTCCCCTGCGTCCAGGTCCTCGCCCTGGCCGGCCATGCGGGCCAGGCCGGCACTGCCGCCTCGCTGCTGGGTGCCGCGACCTTCCTGACCGCCGGCCTCATCTCGCCGGTGGTCGGCTGGCTGGGCATCACCAGCGCCACCCCGATGGGCGCCGTCCAGGCCGCCTGCATCCTGCTGGCCATCGCGGCTTTGTGGCTCGTGGTCCGGCCGCGGACCGTCCCATCCATCCACTGACTGCCGATGCCCTCCTGATGCCAAAGAAACCTGCCAGGCGCAAGCCGCACCGGAACCGCCGGGGACTCTTCCTCGGGGCGGTGCTGGGCGCCGTCGTGGGCTATTTCGCGGGGCGCGCCCTGGGCAATCCCGCCATGGGCATTGTGCTGGGCATGCTGGTTGGCTCCGCGTTGCTGTACCGGGTCAATCCGGGCCCCTGGAACCGCCCCTAGGCCTTCTTTCGCGTCTGCGTGCCGGTACCGCGCCGTCTGCCGCTGAACGCCCCTCCCGCGATAAAATGTTGTTTGTGCCAAGCTGGCAGGATCAACCGCAGCTCCCGGCCACGTGGCAACGGTGCGATACCGGGATACTGCCACTGTGGTGGGAGCGGTTGTGTGCCCAGAGCGGCGAGCAGTCGGCCGCCCTCTATGCGGCGGGACTGTTCACCGAAGACCGCCGTCGGCCGATCGCCCAGTGGTACAACCCGGCTTTCAATGCAGCGCTCCTGGTGGCCCCCGAAACCTCTCCGGAATGGCCCGTTCAGAGGTTCGGCATCTTCTATGCGCCGCCGGAAACAGGATTCGTGCGTGTCCATTCCGCACCCCACGAATGGAACCCGCGCCAGCCGCGCAAGTCCCCCACCGAAAAGGAGGCGTTCCTGGCCGCGATCGCGGAGGCAGAGCGCTTCCTGCAGGTGGAGATGGACTTTGTCTGAAAGAAAAACCCCCGCTCCTTCCAAGGGAAGGAACGGGGATTTTTTGGGTTGCTCCTCCTGCTGGACTTGAACCAGCAACCCTTCGATTAACAGTCGAATGCTCTGCCAATTGAGCTAAGGAGGAATGAAGCAGGTATGACATTAGCAAAGGATCGGCACCAATGTGAAATCGACGGTTTTGCGGGCCCACCAGCCGCATGCGGGCATAAAAAATCCCCGCTCCGGGAAGCCCGGAGCGGGGATTGCGCGCTCCTCCTGCTGGACTTGAACCAGCAACCCTTCGATTAACAGTCGAATGCTCTGCCAATTGAGCTAAGGAGGAATGAAGCGGGTATTAGCCTAGCAAACACCCGCCGTGGAAACGAAATCGAGGCAGGCCCCTACGGGTATGGGAGCCTTCCTACGCGTCAGCGCGCAGCGCACGGCGTTCCATTTCGAGCATCATCAGCTCCCGGTTGAGCCGCTGGTAGGTTTCAGGGTCGGCCGCCGGGTCCAGCCGCTGCAGCTGCCCCATCTTGTCCGCCTTGACCCTGGTGATCTGCAGCTCGAACAGCCGTGACAGGATGTCCCGGCAGTACTTCTGCACCGCCTCCTCAGTATTTGCCGGCAGCGGCACCACCGCCAGCTCGGAGACCAGGGGCCGCAGCGGTTCCGGAACTTCCTCCATCACGTGCTCCACCCAGCGCACCGGATCAACGGTGAGGCCCGGACCGGTGGCACGCATGGCATCGTGGACGGCCTGGAAGGCAGGGGTGGCGAAACGGGCGGCGGCGAAGCGCTCCCACACTCCGCCGGCCAGCAGGGCGGGTTCCTGGAGGGCCACTTCCAGCGCCTGGCGCTCCATGGAGGCCACGGGGTCCCGCGGGTCCGGCCGGTGGAAGGAGGGCACAGCGCCCGACGGCGGCCCTGCAGCTACGCCGGGTCCGCCCGGTTGGGCGGGGCGGGAGGCAGCCCCGGGGCCGGAAGCGGCAGGGCCGCCCTGGTCGCCCCGCTTCACCGCGGCAGTAACCAGGCGAAGCACCTCGTTGGGGTCCGGCATGCCCAGCCACCCGGTC
Source organism: Arthrobacter sp. OV608 (assembly GCA_900110595.1). GTDB lineage: Bacteria > Actinomycetota > Actinomycetes > Actinomycetales > Micrococcaceae > Arthrobacter. The sequence goes on from FOEZ01000004.1 coordinate 161,909, forward strand.
AGGGCCTGGCAATAGCCGGTACGGGTGGACGCGTCGCGGATGGCCGCAACCACGGGCACGGAGGCTTTCAAGCCCTGCACACGGCCTTCCACGGTGTCCAGGTTGAACTGCTTGAGCGTGGTGCGGATGGCGAACTCAAACAGCGGCCGGCGGGACTGCACCAGGGCATGGACTGCCTCGTCACCTTTGCTTTGGCGCAGGTCGCAGGGATCCGCCCCTGTGGGCTCCACGGCCACGTACGTCTGGGCGGTGAACCGCTGGTCCTCCTCGAAGGCGCGCAGGGCCGCCTTCTGGCCGGCGGCGTCGCCGTCGAAGGTGAAGATGACCTCTCCCCCGGTGCCGTCGTCCGAAAGCAGCCGGCGGGCGATCTTGATGTGCTCGGTGCCGAACGCCGTGCCGCAGGTTGCCACCGCCGTCGTAATTCCCGCCAGGTGGCACGCCATGACGTCGGTGTAGCCCTCTACCACCACCAGCTGCCGGTCCTTGGCGATGTTCCGTTTGGCGAGATCGATCCCGTAGAGCACCTGCGATTTTTTGTACAGGGTGGTCTCGGGGGTGTTGAGGTACTTAGGGCCCTGGTCGTCCTCGTAGAGCTTGCGGGCGCCGAAGCCGATGGTGTCCCCCGCGATATCCCGGATGGGCCAGATCAGGCGTCCGCGGAAACGGTCGTAAATACCCCGGTTTCCTTCGGAAAACATCCCGGTGAGCTTCAGCTCGGCGTCCGTGAAACCGCGGCCGCGGAGGTGCTTGAGCAGCGCATCCCAGCCCTGTGGAGCGTAGCCCACGCCGAACTGCTCGGCGGCGGCACGATCGAACCCGCGCCCGTGCAGGAAGGTGCGGGCCTCTGCGGCGCCAGGGGTAAGCAGCTGCGCCCGGAAGAATTCGTCCGCGATCTTGTGGGCGTCCAGCAGCCGCTGCCGGCGCCCCACTTCCTCGCGGTTGGGGCCGGTGCCGCCGTCCTCATAGCGCAGCTCGTAGCCGATCCTGGCAGCGAGCTTCTCCACTGCTTCCTGGAAGGAGCTGTGGTCCTGCTTCTGCACAAAGGCGATGACGTCGCCATCCTCGCCACAGCCGAAGCAGTGGTAGCGGCCTACCTGCGGGCGGACGGTGAAGGACGGCGAGCGCTCGTCATGGAAGGGGCACAGCCCCTTGAAGGTTCCCAGCCCGGCGCCCTTGAGCGTGACGTAGCCGTCAACCACTTCCTTGATGTCCGTGCGCTGGCGTACTTCGTCGATATCTTCACGTTTGATCAGCCCAGCCACAGAGCAATCCTAGCCCCGGGGTACGACGGCGGCCGGAACCCTGTGGCGACCCTCACCACAGCGACGGCAGGCTCCCCACCAGGCGTTCGTACATGGCCAGTGCCGAGCCGTCGGTGAGTGACGCCACCTGGTCGATGACCACGCGAAGGCGAGCTCCGTCGTCGGGCGCGTCCCGCCAGTCAGCGGCGAACATCGGCTCGAGATGCCGGTCCCCGGTGGCGCTCAGGGCCGTCACCAGGGCGTGGAGCACCTCGCGCTGGCGCTCGTAGATGGGCTGGCGGTGCTCGGTGGTCATCACGAAGGTGGTGGCCAGGCCCTTCATCACGGCGATCTCCATCACCGTCTCGTCCGGAACCATGAGCTGGGCGTTGTATCGGGTCAGGTTCTCCGGACCGTATACCGCTCGGGTGGTTTCCAAGGCGCTCTGGCAGAACCGGCCGATCAGCTGGCTGGTCATGTTTTTCAGGGCGGCCATGGACTTGCGGCTGCCGTCCGCTTCCCGCACCCACACGTCCGTGGCCTCCAGCCGGGCCAGGGCGGCGTCGATCGCGGCGGGATCGTTGTGCGGCAGGTACCACTGCTTGGCGTAGCCCACCACCCGGGCGCGGTGGTCCGGGTTGTCCATCCAGCGCAGCTGGAAGTGGCCGGCCACGATGGCGTCCTCAACGTCGTGCACGGAATAGGAGATGTCATCGGCCAGGTCCATCACCTGGGCTTCCAGGCAGGACCGGCGCTCGGGGGCGCCCTCCCGGATCCAGTTGAAGATGGGCAGGTCGTCCTCATAGGCGCCGAACTTGCTGGTCCGCTGGCCATGGATCACGGGCGCTTCCAGCGCCGACCACGGGTACTTCGACGCCGCGTCCAGGCTTGCCCTCGTCAGGTTGAGTCCGGCGGGCTGGCCGTCGGGGGCGAGGACCTTGGGCTCGAGCCGGGTCAGGAGGCGCAGGGTCTGGGCATTGCCCTCGAAACCACCGATGGCGTGCGCCACCTCGTTCAGCGCCGATTCCCCGTTGTGCCCGAACGGCGGATGGCCGAGGTCGTGGCTGAGGCAGGCGGTGTCCACAACATCCGGGTCGCAGCCCAGGGCCCGGCCCAGCTCGCGGCCCACCTGGGCCACCTCGAGGCTGTGTGTGAGCCGGGTCCGGACAAAGTCGTCAGTGTCCGGGGCTACCACCTGGGTCTTGGCGCCGAGCCTGCGCAGCGCGGAGGAATGCAGCACCCGGGCGCGGTCCCGCTCGAAGTCGGAACGGTAGACGTTCTTGGTGGGCTCCTCCACCCAGCGGGCGGAATCGTTGCTGTCATAGCCCGGCAGCACGGGTGCGGCGGTGCGCGTCTCAGCCACCGGAAACGTCCAGTTCCGCTGCGGAGATATCGGCGGACTGCGCCGCGTTCAGTGCACGGGACTCCAGCCAGTCCTTGGGCAGGGCCGGCCTCTTGGGGGACCCTGCACGGCCGCGCGGACCCTCGGCGTCAACGCCGGGATACGGCGACTCGAGGTCCAGTTCGGCCAGGGTGTCGCGCAGGACCTGGAGGCTGGTCACCAGCGCCAGGCGGGTACGCAGTTCACCGCCCACCACGTAGCCCTTGAAGTACCAGGCGATGTGCTTGCGGATCTCGCGCAGCGCCTTGCCCTCGTCACCGAAGGTCTCCACCATCAGTTCCGCGTGCCGGTAGACGCCCTCGGCCACCTGGCGCAGGTTGGGCCGGAAGCGGGTGTCGCTGCCTTCGAAGGCGGCCTGGAGGTCGCCGAACAACCAGGGCCGGCCCTGGCAGCCGCGGCCCACCACCACGCCGTCAACTCCCGTTTCGCGGACCATGCGGACCGCGTCCTCGGCGGACCAGATGTCGCCGTTGCCCAGCACCGGAATGTCGGGCAGGGCCTCGCGCAGGCGGGCGATGGCCGACCAGTCGGCCTGTCCCGAGTAGAACTGGGCGGCGGTCCGGCCGTGAAGGGCGACGGCGGCCACACCTGAATCGCGGGCGATGCGGCCGGCGTCGAGGTACGTGAGGTGGTCGTCGTCGATGCCCTTGCGCATCTTGATGGTCAGCGGGACGTTGCCCTTGGACGCTTCCTTGACGGCAGTCTGCACGATGGAGGTGAACAGGTCGATCTTCCAGGGCAGGGCGGAGCCGCCGCCGCGCCGGGTCACCTTGGGGACGGGGCAGCCGAAGTTCAGGTCGATGTGGTCCGCGCGGTTCTCCTCAACGAGCATTCGTACGGCGGCGCCGACAGTGCCGGGGTCCACACCGTAGAGCTGGACGGAGCGGACCTTTTCGTCGTCGTCATGGGAGATGATGCGCAGGGATTCGGGGGTCCGCTCCACGAGGGCACGGGACGTAACCATCTCCGCTACGTACATACCGCCGCCGTACTCGCGGCACAAACGGCGGAACGCCGAGTTGGTGATGCCGGCCATCGGCGCCAGGATCACCGGGGTGTCCACGGTGATGGGGCCCAGCTTCAGGGGCGGGAGTTCCAGCTTGGGGGCGGGAGGAGTTGCTGCAACAGTCACCTGTCCATTGTTGCAAAGCCGGGCAAATCGTGGATTGTCGGTGGTACTTCGGGCCCTCTGTCAGTCCCGCTCGGCGGCCCTGCGGCCCCGGCGGGTCTGGAAAGCTGCGGCTGCGAGCGTACCGGTATCGGGGAGGTCGTCAGGGTTGACGGCGGGCGGGGTCATCGCATGCGTGGCTGCCCGTTCCCCGGCCGGCGCCCGTCCGCCGTCGTCTGCTGTATGTGTGCCGGACACCTGCAGCTCCACGGCCTGTGAACCTGTAGCCTTCACCACCAGCACCGCAATCAACGTGGTGACCGGGATGGCCAGGACCAGGCCGATGGAACCCACCAGGGTGCGGATGACCTCTTCGGAGAGTTCGGCGCTGGTGAGCGTGTCCGCGAGCGGGCGGTCGTAGAGCATCACGATGATGAGGATCGGCAGGGCGGCGCCGGCGTAGGCGAACGCGATGGTGTACACGGTGGAAGCGATGTGGTCGCGGCCGATCCTCATGGCCGAGGTGAACAGTTTCCGGGCGCTGCTCTGCGGCGCAAGTTCGTAGAGTTCCCAGACGGCCGAGGACTGTGTGATGGTCACGTCGTTGAGGACACCCAGGCCGGAGATGATGAGTCCACACAGGATCACGCCCGAGATGGAGATATTGGCCGAGGTGTTCATCAGGGTGGTGGCGTCATGGTTGCCAACGCCCGCGAGGTTGGCAGCACCCGTGGCCCACGCGGCCAGCAGAGCTGTGATGGCCAGGCCGAAGATGGTGCCCAGGAGTGCAGTGGAGGTGCGAGCGGAGAATCCGTGGGCGAAGTACAGGACCCCGATCATAATCACGGTGGATCCCACCAGTGCCAGCAGCAGCGGCGGCTTACCTTCCACCAGTCCCGGCAGCATAAAGCTGGCCAGCACGAAGTAGGCGCCGACCAGTCCGATCAGGGCACGCAGGCCGCGCCAGCGCGCGACGGCAATCACCACCGCCGCGTACAGCAGCGCGAGCAGGACGATCGGGAGGGTCCGGACGAAGTCCACGAAGATATAGGCGGGCGAACCCTGTGAGGCGGAGGCACCTTGTGCGCTGGACAGGTTCAGGTAGCGGATCTGGTCTCCGGGCTTGACGCCGTGGGACTTGGCTACGTCCGGGTTGATGACCACCTTCACCGGGCTGCCGCCCTTGTCCGGTTCGGTGAAGGCAAACGTGCAGTCGGACCCCTGTCCTTGCTGGGCCTGTCCCTGCTGGCTTTGGGCCTGGTTCTGCTGGCTGACGCCCTGCATGCAGTTCTCGACCGCCACGCTCTGGATGGTTCCCGTGTCGAAGGTGACGCCCGGGGCCGCCGAATAAGGATTAGCCAGGGAAACGCCTTCCTTGCTTCCCGAGGGCCACAGCATCGCCATCCCGGCAAGCGTCAGCAGGGTCAGTGGGATCAACACTGCGGCCAGGATCCGGTTTGCCCGCCGCCTGGCGGCAATCGCCTCTGGTGTCGGCTCCGAATGGTCTGTAGAAGCGTGGGAGTGTCCGGACCCCATCAGCAGTAGAACCTCATACGTTGAACTCTACGTCCGGCACCGTAGGGTTGATAAATGGATCGGCAGAACTGGGAGGTACCGGGCATGGCCAACCGCAGGACTGAGGAAAATGACGGCCTGAACCCGGCTGGAGCAGCCGCGGGAATGCTGCACCAGCCCGTGCTCAGCGTGCTTCCGTCGTCGGGTCCCACCCTGGGCATTGCCCTGGTGCTGCACGGCGGAAAGTCCCACAGCCGCGAGCCGGTGGAGGCCCGGCACCTGAGTCCCGCGCGGATGGTGCCTTTCGCCCGGCATCTCCACCGCGCGGGCCGACAGCACGGGCTTGCGGTGTGGTCCCTTCGAAACAGTGTGCGGGGCTGGAACGGGGAGGATATGACTCCCCTGCAGGACGCCCGCTGGGCCCTCAAGCAGATCAGCAGCGAGCACCCGGACGTCCCCGTGTTCCTGGTGGGCCATTCGATGGGCGGGCTGACGGCCGTCTGCGCCGCGGACCACCCGCAGGTTGCAGCCGTGGTGGCCCTGGCCCCGTGGCTCAGCCCCGGTACGCCGGTCTCCGGGGTGGCGGCCAAGAAGGTGCTGATCGTCCATGGGACCTTCGACCGTTGGACCAGCCCGTCGGCGTCGCTCGCTTTTGCACGGCGCGCGGCGGCCGGTGCCGCCTCGATGCAGTACGTGGCACTGAAGGGTGCCGGGCACTTTATGCTCCGCAAGATCAGGCTGTGGCACACGCTCTCCACCGGGTTTGTGCTGAAGGCCTTCAACGAAGCGGCGGGGACGGATGTGGCCCTGCCGCGCGGATTCAACCAGCTGCTGCCGGAATCGTCCGTGCAGGTGACCCTGTAAGCACCCTGTCCGCCCTGCCTGCACCGGCGTCACGAACGAAAGGAACTCCATGCCCTGGCGCCCCCGGCCGAGTGACCGTTTCTACCGGTTGCTGATCTGCCTTGGCCTGTTCCTGCGGTGGGCTTTCCGGATCAGGATCATTGCCACGGGCAGGGAGCATCTTCCGGCACCCGGGCCGCGCCAGGGAACCGCCCGGGCCCTGACGCCCGGCAGCGGTGCGGTCTTTGCCATCACCCACTTCGGCTACCTGGACTTCGCCCCGGTGGAACTCATCCTGTGGAAGCATGCGCGTGCCCGGCTGCGGTTTATGATCCATCAGGGCGCGGCCGACCACTGGCTCGCCGGCCCGGCCATCAGTGCCACCAGCAGCGTGGTGGTGGGGTACACGGAACGCGGCGGCGCCCTTGACGAGGCGGTCGCCAAGCTGCGGAGCGGCGAATACCTGGCCGTGTTCCCGGAGGCCGGCGTGAGCCGGAGCTTCAAAGTCCGGGAGTGCAAAACCGGCGCTGTCAGGATGGCCGCGGAGGCTGGCGTCCCTGTTATTCCGGTCTCCGTGTGGGGCGCCCACCGCCTGCTGACGAGGGGTCATGGGTTGTCACTGCACTCAGCCTGGCATGCACCGGTCCGGGTCCATGTGGGTGCACCGCTGGAGGTGGGTCCGGACGTTGACGCCGAAACGGCAACGGCTGAACTGCGCGCCCGGCTGCAGGCGCGGATCGATATGTGCATCGCGGACTTTCCCCTGCCCGTCCCGCCGGGCGCATGGTGGACGCCTGCCGACCTGGGCGGCGGCGCCCCGACCGAAGCCGAGCGGCAGCTGCTCGACGCCGAAGACGTGCTGACGCGCCGCCGTCGTACTTCCCGCAGAAAGTAGCCCAAGTAGGTAGCGCCAAGTGTCGTTTTGAGGGATCAAAACGACACTTGGCGCTACTCAGTTGGGTGGGCAGGGCGGCTTAGTCCGAGACCACCCAGGTCTCCGGGCCGGCGAGGCGGGCCTTGCCGCTTTCCAGCAGGGGCTCGACGGCGGCACGCAAGGCCGTCATGGAGTCGTCCAGTTCCAGCATCACCGGGTGCTGGTACGCGATCAGGGACAGCATGTCGCGGACAGCCTCGGCGGCATCTTCCCGGGCAAGCGCCGGCTCATGGCCAACGAACACGTCCGTGGGCGATCCCTGCCCGGCGCTCTCCGCACCTGGTGCGGCGTCCGGATCGGACGGCGCGGCGTAGCTCACGGCAAAGGCCCGGATCCGGCCCTTCTTACTGGGCGCAACCCCGGCACCGAAGGCAGATTCCGGCTGTGCGCGCAGCACGATGGCGCCGTGGGCTCCCGTGAGGTCGTCCAGGAACAGTTTCTGCACCTGGCCCACGGACAGCACTCCCGGGGAATCCCAGTCGTGGATGGCTGTGTAGTACCGGCCCACAACGTCCGTCAATTCCACAGAGCCGGTGGCCAGGTCCATCACCACGTCAGAACCGGCGTTTTCGTCGTTGGCCGGTCCGCCGTCGTCCTTGGCCGGGAACACCGGAAGCCGCAGGGCGCCCGGTTCCACCACCACCAGCCGCGAACGCTGGATCGGAGTCAGGCCGAAGTGTTCGGCGAAGGCGGCACCTGGGGTGCCCGGCTCCACCTTGGCGCGGAGCTTCGAAACGCCCGACGGCGACTGTTCGGCTTCACGGCGCAGCATGGTCAGGAGCGTGGCACCGATGCCGCTGCGGCGGTGGTCCCGCGCCACTTCGATGTAGGTCCAGAGCCGCTCGGGGTGCAGCGACGCCTCATAGACCACGCCTGCTGCGACGGGAATGCCCACGCCGTCGATGACGTCCTCAGCCACGATGCAGCGCCGCCACGGCATGCCGGACCCGTCGGAGGATATGGTCAGGGCGCCGCGGAACTGACCTGCCTGATGGGTCTCCGGACCGCCCCAGATCTCCAGGAGGGAGAGGTCGTCCCCCTCGCGCCATTCGCGGTATTCGATGGCCATGCTCAGGCGCCGATCAGGCGTGCGGCCAGGTAGCCTTCCACCTTGTCCAGGGAGACGCGTTCCTGGCTCATGGTGTCCCGCTCGCGGATGGTCACGGCCTGGTCCTCGAGGGTATCGAAGTCCACGGTGATGCAGAACGGGGTGCCGATTTCGTCCTGCCGGCGGTAGCGGCGGCCGATGGCGCCGGCGTCGTCGAAGTCGATGTTCCAGTTCTTCCGCAGCTGCGCTCCCAGGTCCTTGGCCTTCGGCGACAGGTCCTCGTTGCGGCTCAGCGGGAGCACGGCGGCCTTGACCGGGGCCAGGCGCGGATCCAGCTTCAGCACGGTGCGGACGTCCACGCCGCCCTTGGCGTTGGGGGCCTCGTCCTCGGTGTAGGCATCCACCAGGAACGCCATAAAGGACCGGGTCAGGCCGGCGGCGGGCTCGATGACGTACGGGGTGTAGCGCTCGTTGGTGGCCTGGTTGAAGTAGCTCAGGTCCGTGCCGGAGGCCTTGGCGTGGGTGGAGAGGTCAAAGTCGGTGCGGTTGGCGATGCCTTCCAGCTCGCCCCACTCCGAGCCCTGGAAGCCGAAGCGGTACTCGATGTCCGTGGTGCCCTTGGAGTAGTGGCTCAGCTTTTCCTGCGGGTGTTCGAAGAAGCGCAGGTTTTCCTCGCGGATGCCCAGGCCGGTGTACCAGGACATGCGCTCCTTCATCCAGTACTGGTGCCATTCCTCATCGGTGCCGGGCTCGACGAAGAACTCCATTTCCATCTGCTCGAACTCCCGGGTGCGGAAGATAAAGTTGCCGGGCGTGATCTCGTTGCGGAAGGACTTGCCGATCTGGCCGATGCCGAACGGCGGCTTCTTGCGGGAAGTGGTGAGGACGTTGTTGAAGTTCACGAAGATGCCCTGGGCCGTTTCCGGGCGCAGGTAGTGCATGCCTTCTTCGCTGGCCACCGGGCCCAGGAATGTCTTGAGCAAGCCGGAGAATTCCTGGGGTTCGGTCCACTGGCCCCGGGTGCCGCAGTTGGCGCAGACGATGTCCTTCAGGCCGTTCTCGGGGGCGCGGCCCTTCTTCTCTTCGTACTCTTCCTCGAGGTGGTCCGCGCGGTAGCGCTTGTGGCAGGACAGGCACTCCACCAGGGGGTCGGAGAAGACCTCCACGTGGCCGGAGGCTTCCCAGACCTGGCGCGGCAGGATGACCGAGGAGTCCAGGCCCACCACGTCCTCGCGGCCGCGGACCATGGACTGCCACCACTGGCGCTTGATGTTTTCCTTCAGTTCGGCGCCGAGGGGCCCGTAGTCCCAGGCAGAACGCGAACCTCCGTAGATCTCACCGGCCTGGAACACAAAGCCCCTCCGCTTGGAGAGGGAAATGACCTGGTCGAGAACGGATTTTGCTGCCATGGGGGTAACTCCAATTTCTACAGGGCCGCTGGGTGCGGTCCGCGGTTTTCAGGCCCCGGTGCGCCACAGGTGTGCACCAGTGGCTGCCGGGAGGGGCGGATGAAGGAAAGATGCGTGAAAAGCTGCGTGTCCTAGCCTACCGGTGCCTACCTGTGGAGCGCTCCCCGCGGCCAGGGCAGGGTTGCCAGGACGATGGCGGCCAGGGTGAGGATGGTGCCCAGCACGGTGGCCGGCGCCACCACGGTTCCCGGCGCCGGGAGGATCACGTCCAGCGCCAGCGAGCCCAGCAGCTGGCCGGCGATCATGCCAAGGCCAGTGACCAGCACGCCCAGGCTGCGGACCAGCAGTGCACCCAGGCCAATGAACACGCAACCCATGGGCCCACCCACGTAGTACCACCACTCCCCCGGCAGCGGGTTGCCCGGCCCGGCCACGGCCAGCTTGATGCCGTAGGCCGTCCACAGCACCAGGCCGCCGGCAACGAAGTTGACCAGCGTGGCGGCAATGGGAGTGCCGTAATGGATGGTGGCCGTTCCGTTCATGGCCTGCTGGAAGCTCATCAGGAACCCTGCCAGCACGGGCAGGAGGAGGGGAAGCAGCAGGGCCGACGGACCGGCGTCGGGTGCACCTGCTCCCGTGCCGCCTGCCGCCGCGGCCCCTGTGAACCGCGGCGAAACGGCCCAGGCGACGGCGGCGATGGTCAGCACACAGCCGATGATCCGGATCCCCGTGACCGATTTCTTGCCCGCCGGCCCGATGCCCAGCCGGTCAACCAGCAGTCCGCTGACGGTCTGGCCCGTGACGGTGGCCACGGTGAAGAGGGCAACGCCGAGGATGCCCACCGTGAAGGACTGGGCGAAAACGAACAGCGCGCCGATGCCGCCGGCCAGGACGTAGACGCGGGGAAAGGCCCTGCTCCGGACGGCGGGGAGGATGCTGGCCAGCCCGGCGCGGCCGCGCGGCAGGACCAGCGAAATCAGGATCATCAGCAGGAGGCCTGTGCTGAAACTCACCACGGACGCGGCGATGCCGTCGTCCAACCGGGCTCCCAGCGCACCGTTGATACGGCCCTGGACGGGAATGGCAAGGCCCGAGCCCACCGCCAGCGGCAGGCCTGCGAGCAGTGGCAGGCGGTGGGTGGAGGTCATTGAATCCACATTACGTCAGGCATTATTGCTTCATGAGCAACGTTGAAGAGGTACCCATCCGCGACAGCATGATCCGCCTTGGCCAGCTCCTCAAGCTCGCCAACCTCGTGGAGGACGGTGTGGAGGCGGCGGACCTGATCAAGAACGGGCTCGTCAAGGTCAACGGTGAGATCGATGACCGCCGCGGCCGCCAGCTGCACCACGGGGACACTGTCACCGTGAACAACCAGACGGTGAAGGTCGTCGCGCCGGAGGCCTGACGCACCGACTCGGCACCCGGCGGGCCTGGCTGCCTCAAGCCGCCGCCCGCCGTCGTACTCCTACTTCTTGAGTACCTCGTGCGTGAGGAACTCGGACACGTGCCCGATCTCCTGCTGGTTGATCCCGTGCCACATGCCCGTGTACAGCACTTTGGTGAGCTTGACGTGCTTGCGGACCCAGCCCATGGTGTATTCGATCTTGTCGGGGGTAATCACAGGGTCCTGCTGGTCCCGTCCCCAGAACAGGGGGATGGTGCCGTCCAGTTCGTCGTCCTTGAACGAAGGATCGTCCCCGGCGTCCACCACGAAGCCTGAGAGTCCGACGACGGCCGCGAAGTCAGTGGGCCGCTGCCGCAGGAGCGTGGTGGCCATGGCCATGCCCATCGAGAAGCCGAGCAGGGTCACCGACGGGTGGCCCACCCGGATGGCGTCGATCCAGTCGAGCACATAGGACGAAGCGGCCTTGACCCGGTCCAGCGAGTAGTCGATGGATGCGGTGAGCGGGAACCAGGTGAAGCCGGGGCCCATGGCGATCGGGGCCCGGACCGATGCGACGGTGAAGTCACCCGGGAGCAGGTCGGCCAGGCTGAGCAGGTCCTGTTCGTTGGCGCCGTAACCGTGCAGGAGCACCAGCAGCGGCTTTCCGTCGCGCTGGTCCTCAGGATGGGACCACAGAACAACAGGGGCAGGAAATACTTCGGCTTCAGTCATGGTTTCCATTCTTACAGTTACCCAAAGGTAACAACCTACGTTCGCGTAGCCCGCGAAACGGAAGGCAGGATAGGACCGTGACTGATACAACCAGCATCCCAACGTCCACTGCCCCGGCCGGATCCCACCCCTGGACCCGGTATGTGGCCATGGGCGATTCCTTTACCGAGGGCATTGGCGACCCCGAGCCCTCCAGCCCCGGCGGCTACCGCGGCTGGGCGGACCGGGTGGCGGAGGAACTGGGCCGCACCAAGCCCGACTTCGCCTACGCGAACCTGGCAGTGCGCGGCCGGTTGCTGCAGCAGATCGTGGACCAGCAACTCGCACCGTGCCTGGCGCTGAAGCCGGACCTGGTGACACTGTCCGCGGGCGGCAACGACCTGCTGCGCCCGGGCGGCGACCCCGATGCGCTGGCCGAGAAGCTCGATTCAGTGGTCCAGTTGCTGGCCATGGACGGTGCCACCGTGGTTCTCTTCAACGGCCCGGACACGGGGTCCTCGGTGCTGGGCAGGATCCGCAGCAAGGTGGCCATTTACAACGAGAACCTGCGGACGGTGGCGGCCCTGCACGACGCCATCATTGCCGACATGTGGTCCCTGCGCCAGCTCAGCGACCCCCAGATGTGGGATGTGGACCGGCTGCACTTCTCGCCGCTGGGCCACCACACCATCGCGGCCATGGTCCTGGATTCCCTGAACGTTGACCACACCCTGGAACCGCTGGTGCCCAAACCGCTGCCGTCGCGGACCTGGCGCGAGGCCCGGTCCGGTGACCTGGTGTGGGCCCGCGAGTACTTTGTGCCCTGGGTTCTGCGCCGCCTGCGGCACCAGTCCTCCGGGGACGGCATCATGCCAAAACGGCCGACGCCGGGACCTGTGTTCGGCCCGGGTGTTCCGTTGGGTTCGGGCGAGGGTCCGCTGGGAACCACCGAGGCGGCCCGGCGCTAGCGTAGTGATGGCGGCCGGCGGGGCGGGCAGTTGAAATAGCGTGGTGGACATGGAACCGCGCGATGTGGTGCGGCTGCGGCTGCGGTCCCAGATGCTTCACGGGCCCGGTGCTGCCTCGCCGGAAGCCGCCCTGCAGTCATTGCTGGCGGTGCAGGCGCAGGAGTTTCCCTACGCCAGGTGGAGTCTGGTCCAGCGCGTGGGGGCCGCGGCCGGGGATGCCGGAGCCGTCCGCGCCGGCGCGGCGGACCTCGAGCAGGCGGTTGCGGACGGCCGGATCCTGCGGACCCACATCCTGCGGCCCACCTGGCATTTTGTCCACCGGGACGATCTCCGCTGGCTCCGTGCACTCTCCGAGCCACGGCTGGAACAAATCAACGCAGCAACCTATCGCCGTACGGGTATTGACGCGGCCGCGGCCGCCCGTAGCGCGGAAGTCCTGGGCAGCGCGGTGTCAGGCGGTAACCATCTGACCCGGGACGGACTGGCAGCAAGGCTCCACGACGCCGGGTTCCCGGCTAAGGGCCTGGAGCTCGCCTACCTGATCATGCACGCCGAAATCAGCGGCGTCCTGGCCAGCGGCACGCCGGTGCGCAGCCCGGGCGGGGCACTGAAACAGACGTACGCGCTCTTTGACGAACGGGTGCCCGCCAGCCCCGGGGTGACCCGGCCGGAAGCTTCGGCGGAACTTGCCCGCCGCTACTTCACCAGCCGCGGCCCGGCGACTGTCAAGGACTGCGCCGACTGGTCCGGGCTGACCATGACGGACGTCCGGAAGGGCCTGCAACTTGCTAGCGAGGCATATCCGGAAGCCCTGGCTGAAACAGCAATTGACGGCGTCGTGCACTATTACGCCGCCGGACGTCCCGGTGGCAGCGACGGGGAAGCCGAAAGTACCTCGGAACCCCGCCCCCGGATCGACCTGATCCAGTGCTACGACGAGTACGTGATGGGCTATTCCGCCACGCGGCACTATATGGGCGGCGGTGCGCCGGCCTTCCCCTTCCAGGGCGAGCCGATGCATGTGGTGCTGCTGGACGGGCGGATGGCCGGCTCGTGGCGGCACACGCTGTTCCCTGGCCGCTGCGAGCTCGATATCCGGCTCTCCCGGGCTGAAACTCCCGGGTCTGCCCTGGCCGCGGCGGTGCAGGACGCCGTGGAGAGGTACAGCGCCTTTATAGGGCTTCCCACCATCCGCCTGGAGTCCGGGGCTTAAGCTGGAAGGACACCAATGAGAGGCACGGCACCGTGAGCAACTTGTTTTTCTGGATCATCATTTTGTCATTTCTGATCCCGATGGCCATGCGGATGTACCGGAAGTCCGTCGCCCGCAGGAACCACGAACAAAGCTTCTCCGGACGCTACCCGGACCAGTTTCCCGGCGGCGGGATGTATCCCGGCTCCAATGGCCCGCAGAGCAATCAACCCCGGGACGGGTTCACCCAGCAGGACTACTTCGGCGGCGGATTCCGGCAGCTTGACCGGCCGCAGCCGCTCCCGGGCGAGCCGCTGCCGCCGGTCCAGCCGCTCCCGCCGGTCCCGCCCATGGGCCAGCAGTTCCCGCCTTACGGCCAGCCGCTGCCGACGCCTGGACAACCCGGCTACGGTCAGCGCGAAGAAGCCCCGCAGCAGCCCGCTGCCCCCGCGACTCCCCCGCCGCCGTCGGCCCCGCAAGGCTACCGCGCGCGCAAGCTCGCCGAACTGGATCAGCAGTACAGCAACGGTGAGCTCTCCATGGAGGAGTACATGAGCCGCCGCAGCGACATCATGAACGGCTAGGCCCTCTTTTCAGAGCAACGCGGGGTCACTAGATGCCCGATAACTCCGGATTTTCGGGCCGGAAGTGACCCCGCGTTGCCCTTTGAAAACGGAACTAATCCACTTGGGGGAAGCCCAGGTCGATGACGGACGTTGCCGGGTCCGGCCACCGCGTGGTGACCACTTTGCCACGGGTGTAAAACCGGATACTGTCCGGCCCGTACATATGGGTGTCGCCGAACAGCGAGTTCTTCCAGCCGCCGAACGAGAAGGTGCCCACGGGAACCGGAATGGGCACGTTGACGCCGACCATGCCTGCTTCGACGTCGAACTCGAACTGGCGTGCGGCACCGCCGTCGCGGGTGAAGATGGCAACCCCATTGCCAAACTCGTTGTCATTGACCAGGCTGACGGCGTCGCTGTAGGTATCCACCCGCACCACGGACAGGACCGGGCCGAAGATTTCGTCGTCGTACACCCTCATGCCCGGCTTCACGTGGTCCACCAGGCTGACTCCGATGAAGAACCCGTTTGAATTAAACCGCTGTTCGCGGCCGTCCACCACCACAATGGCGCCTTCGTTTTCAGCACCTGCCACATAGGAGCCCACTTTGTCGCGGTGTTCGGCAGTAATCAGCGGGCCCATCTGCGACGCCGGGTCGGTGCCCGGGCCGATCTTCAGGGTGGCCATCCGGCCCTTGATGGCGGCCACGAGGTCGTCGGCGATGCTCCCGACGGCGACGAGCACACTGACCGCCATGCAGCGCTCCCCCGCCGAGCCATAGGCGGCTGAGATGGCGGCGTCCGCGGCCATGTCCAGGTCCGCGTCAGGCAGCACCACCATGTGGTTCTTGGCCCCGCCCAGGGCCTGGACCCGCTTGCCGTGGTCCGCGGCCCGCTTGTAGATCGACTGCGCAATGGGCGTCGAGCCCACGAAGCTGACGGCTTTGACGTCGCGGTGTTCGAGCAGGACGTCCACCGCCTCCTTGTCGCCCTGGACCACGTTCAGTACGCCGGCAGGCAGGCCTGCCTCCGCGAAGACTTCCGCGATGAACACCGCTGAGGACGGATCCTTTTCGCTGGGCTTCAGGAGCACGGTATTGCCGCAGGCCAAGGCGCTGCCGATCATCCACAGTGGCACCATGGCCGGAAAGTTGAACGGGGTGATGCAGGCGACCACGCCCACCGGCTGCCGGACGCTGTGGACGTCCACGCCGCTGGAGACCTGTTCCGAGCGTTCGCCCTTGAGCATATGGGACAGTCCGGTGGCGAACTCGATGTTCTCGAGGCCGCGGGAGATCTCGCCTTCGGCGTCGGAAAGTACCTTGCCATGTTCGCTGGTCAGGATGGCGGCCAGTTCGGCCTTGCGCTGGGTCAGGATTTCCCGGACCCGGAAAAAGATATTGGTCCGCTTGGCCAGGCTCGTTGCCCGCCACGCCGGCAGCGCCGCCTTGGCCGCGGCGATGGCTTCCTCTACGCGGGCCGCGGAAGCCAGGGCCACCTGCTTCTCCTGCTCCCCGGTGGCGGGGTTGAAGACGGGGCCGAAGCGCTCGGCGTCGGCAACCCGGCTGCCGTTGATGTAATGCGGAATGGTTTGCATGGAAGTCTCTCTTCTACTTTGCTGAATCCAGGGAACCGTCGGCGAGCTTGATGATCATGGAGCAGTCCTTGCCGGACTCGCCCGCGTCGATAAGGCGCTGGTAGAGCTGCTGAACGTGCCTGCCGATTTCGAGCGGCGTGCCGGTGTCCTCCGCAGCGCTGATGGCCAGGCCAATGTCCTTGTTCGCCAGCTCGGCAGTAAACGTGGGAGCAAAGTCGTTGTTGGATGCGGCGGTGGGGACCACGCCGGGAACGGGGTACCAGGTGCGCAGGGCCCAGCTGTCCCCGGACGACACGGAGGCGATGTCCCAGAACACCTTCTTGTCCAGGCCCAGCCGGTCCGCCAGCACTGCACCCTCGGCCGTGGAAGCCAGGTTGATCAGGAGCATCAGGTTGTTGCAGATCTTGGCCGCCTGGCCGGTGGTGGCTCCGCCGGTGGGAATGATGTTGGCGGCCATCGGCCCGATGTACGTGGTGGCCTCAGCCACGGCGTCCGGTTCACCGCCCACCATGAACGTCAGTGTCCCTGCCTTGGCGCCGCTCATCCCGCCTGAGACAGGGGCGTCCACGAAGCGGAAGCCGGCGGCAGCGGCGGCGTCGTGCAGTTCCTTTGCTGCCGCAATGTCAATGGTGGAGGAATCCACCAGGAGTGTGCGCGCATCGGCGTGTGCCAGCACGCCGTCCACTCCCAGGTAGACGGCCTTTGCGTGCTCACCTTTGGGAAGCATGGTGAACACGGCGTCCGCGCCGGTGACTGCCTCCGCGATGCTCCCCGCCGGCTTTACCCCTTCGGCCTCCGCAGCGGCGAGGGCGGCCGGGTTGAGGTCGAATCCGCGGACGTCATGCCCCGCTTTTGCGAGGTTCGCCGACATGGATCCGCCCATGTTTCCCAAACCGATCCAACCGATTACTGCCATCGCCCAAGCTCCTTTGCTGTGCCTCCGGCCGGGAGCAGCCGGAAGGTCTGTGTCCACCATCACACCCTGCTACAGTGCAATCAAGGGGAAAATTCACAGACGGTATGTGCACTGATGCACACGAAAGAAGGGATACCGGGTGGCGCGGCTTCCAAGTCCGGACGACTTGCTGATCTTGCTCACGGTGGCCCGGCTGGGCCGCTTCAACGCCGTCGCCGAAACGATGGGCACCACTCATACCACCATCTCGCGGCGGATCCTTGCCCTCGACAAGCAACTGGGCGGCCGCACGCTGGAGCGCAGTCCGCACGGGTGGGAGCTGACGGAGCTGGGCGCGTCGGCGGTGGCCGCGGCGGAAACGATCGAGGAAACGCTCGGTTCTTTGGCCGCCGTTGTGGGCCAGGACCGGGACGCCGTGTCCGGCATGGTGCGCATCAGCACCTCTGACGGTTTCGGCGCCGAGTTCGTGACTCCTGCGCTGGTCCGTCTCCAGCAGCGGCACCCGTTGCTGAATGTGGAGATGCTCAGCGCCACACGCAAGGTCAGCCAGAACCGCTCCGGCGTGGACCTGGAAGTGGTGGTGGGCCGCACGGACGTGAGCAATGCCCAGGCCATCTTCCTGACCAACTACTTCCTGCGGCTTTACGCAAGCCCCGCCTACGCCAAGGAGCGGGGTTTGCCGGAAACGCCCGACGGCGTGGGGCAGCACGGCTTCGTCTCTTACGTTGAGTCGGCACTCCAGGTTGCCGAACTGGGCCACCGGTCCTCGCAGCTTCCGGTGCCGAAATCCAGCTTCCAGGCGACCAGCATCTTTGCCCAGGTGGAGGCGGTACGCCGCGGCGGCGGGATCGGACTGCTCCCGAACTTTATGGTGGCGCAGAGTCCGGAATTCGTTCCGGTGCTCCCGGACGCATTCCAGCGCCAGATTCCCGTCTGGGCCGTGGCACGGCCGGAATCGCTGCGGTCCGCCCGGGTTCAAGCCGTGATTGCTGCGCTGAAGGAGGAAGTGGCGGAACGGCAGGATCTTCTGGCAGCTTAGCCCTGTCACCCGCAGCACATTGTCAGGCCTGGAAAAGGCGCCTCACCACCTGCCCTGCGGCGAGCGCGTCGAGGCCTTCGTTGATCTCGGCAAGGGGCCTCGTGTCGGTGTGCAGCAGCTCAACGGGAAGCCGGCCTTCACGCCAGTACCCCAGGTAGAGAGGGATATCCCGGTTCGGTACGGCGTCGCCCATGTACGAGCCCAGCAGCCGCTTGCCCGCTCCGGCAAACTGGAGCGCAGGCACCGTCAGTTCCGCCGTCGGATGCGGCAGCCCTACCGAGACCACGGCGCCCCCACGCGTCACGTGCTCGAGGCATGATGCGATGACCCGGGCTGAGCCCACAGCTTCTATGGCCGTATCCACACCATCACCTGCAGCTTCCGCGATCAGCCGGGCAGCGTCGTCGGGAGTTCCCACCGCTGTTGCCCCGCACTTCAAGGCGAGCCCGTGCTTGCTGGTGTTGGGGTCGATGGCGATCACCGCTGAGGCGCCTGCGAGCGCCGCAGCCATGACTGCCGAAAGCCCCACGGCCCCGAGGCCGAAAACGGCTACGGACTGACCTGGTTGAACCGCCGCGGTGTTGAGGACGGCTCCCATCCCGGTGAGCACGGCGCAACCAAACATCGCCGCGATGGTGTCGGGGACGTCGTCGTCGATCACCACCACCGATTCACGGGCCACCACGGCATAATCCGCGAACGCCGAAACCCCCAGATGATGGTTGATCCGCTCCCCTTCGGGCGTGCGCAGCAGGGCCTCGCCATGCAAAAGGTCGCCGGAACCGTTGACCTCGGCTGCGCGGTGGCACAGGGCGGGCCGCCCCGCACGGCAAGCACGGCAGGAACCGCAGCTCGGGACGAACACGAGGACCACGTGGTCCCCCACGGACACGTCCGTGACGCCTTCGCCTACAGAGGCGACCCGTCCCACGGCCTCGTGGCCCAGCGCCATGGGAAGCGGCCTGACGCGGGAACCGTCCACTACCGAAAGGTCCGAGTGGCACAGGCTGGAGTAGGCGATGGTTACGCCCACTTCGCCGGCGCGGGGTTCGGGCCGGCTGAGCTCCTGGACCACCAGCGGCTGCGCTTTGCCATAGCTGGTGCCGGCGGGAACGGTGGAATAAAGGACGGCTGCTCGCATGAGGTTCCTTACCTTGAAATTGGGGGCAGGCAGCTGCCCGGACCGGCGGGGACGTGCGGTCCGGGCAGCTGCCATTTCCGTCTTGCTGTTCCGCGAGGACTACTTCTTGGTGGCTGCCAGAAGGTCAGCCGTGCCCTGGGCGTCCGCGGCGTCGACATCCCGCAGCGAGATTCCGCGGGTTTCCCTGAGGAAGAGGACAGAGACCGCTGTGACGATGCAGGCACCCAGCAGGTACAGCGCCACCGGTGTGGAGGACTTGAAGCTGCCCAGCAGCGAGCTGGCGATGATCGGTGCCAGCGAACCGGCCACGATAGAGGTCACCTGGTAGCCCAGCGAAACGCCCGAATACCGCATCCTGGTGGGGAACATTTCAGCCATAATGGACGGCTGCCCGGCGTACATGAGTGCGTGGAACAGCAGGCCGATGGTGATCGCGGCCAGGATGACGAGGTCGTTGGCGGTGTCCATCATGGGGAACGCGAAGAAGCCCCACGTTCCGCCCAGGACAGCTCCCGCCATGTAGACCGGGCGGCGGCCGAAGGCATCAGACATTTTGCCAACAAGCGGGACCGCACAGAAGTGAATGAAGTGGGCCACGAGCAGCAGCAGCAGGATGCGGGAGGTGTCGGTCTGGACAACGACCTTCAGGTAGGTGATTGAGAAAGTCACCACGAGGTAGTAGAGGATGTTCTCGGCAAAACGCAGGCCCATGGCGGTGAAGACACCCCTCGGGTAACGGCGGAAGACCTCGGCCACGCCGTAACCCTTTTTCTCTTCCGTGACCTCCCTGCGGGCCTCCAGGAAGATGGGGGCATCCTGGACTTTGGTGCGGATGTAGTAGCCGATAACGACGATCACTGCCGAGAGCCAGAAGGCCACGCGCCAGCCCCAGCCGAGGAACGCCTCCTGCGAAAGGGTGGAGGACAGGATGAACAGCACGCCGGTGGCTAGCAGGTTGCCCATCGGGACGGCGGATTGCGGCCAGCTGGACCAGAAACCGCGCGACTTGTTGGGGCTGTGCTCGGCGACGAGCAGAACAGCCCCGCCCCATTCGCCACCTACGGCGAATCCTTGGACGAAGCGCAGGAACACCAGTGCCGCCGGAGCCCAGTAACCGATCTGGGCAAAACCAGGCAGGCAGCCCATCAGGAAGGTGGCCACGCCTACCAGGATGATGCTCAGCTGCAGGAGCTGCTTCCGGCCGAACTTGTCTCCGAAGTGGCCGAAGACAATGCCGCCTACAGGCCGGGCAACGAAGCCGACGGCGTACGTGACGAATGCCGCGATGATGCCGTCCAGCTCGGTTCCGGAATTGGGGAAGAACATCTTCCCGAACACCAAAGTGGCTGCTGAGGCGTACAGGAAGAACTCATACCACTCCACCACCGTTCCGGCCATGGAGGCTGCTACAACTTTTCGCAGGCCTGACGCCTTGACATCGGTTTCCCCGGACCGTTGTGCGGCGGACTTTTCCGTACTCATTCATGAACTCCTTCGGCGTCCTCTTCGACGCCACTGGGACAGGCTAAGGCGGGTACGTGTGATTTTGGCCACGCGCCGCCGGGTCCAAATGAGTATCGTCCGCCAATCCGTAGAGCTCAACGGCGAATCCTGCAGAGCCTATCTGCATTTATGCACATCCTGTGGATGGCAGGCCGGTTATGCCGAGAGGTGCACCCGGAGCTGGTTGCCCAGTTGGCCGATTTCAGTGAGGAATCCGTCATGCCCGATGGGTGCCTCGATGAAGTGGACCTCCACGTCCCCTGGGAGCGCGCGGGCCAGTTCGAGGGACTGGGACGGGAAGTAGAGCCGGTCCGAATCCACGGCAGCCACGAAGAAGCGCGCACCGGCACGGGACAGGGTCTGCTCAAGCGGCCCGCGGCCGCGGCAGACGTCGTGGCTCATCAGCGCTTCGGTAATGGCGATGTAGCTGTTGGCGTCGAACCGCTGGACGAGTTTGCTGCCCTGATGGTCCAGGTAGCTCTCCACCTGGTACCGGCCGCGGGCCGCGATCTGCTCGCCCTGGAGCGGCGATTCCGGGGCCTGGGGTGTCCGGCCGAAGCGGCCGTCCAGCTCCCCCGGTGAGCGGTACGTGATGTGGGCTATGCGCCGGGCCAGGGCCAGGCCCGCCTCCGGGAGTGGGCCGCCGTAGTAGTCGCCGCCATTGAAGTTGGCGTCCTGGCGGATGGCGAGCGTCTGCGCCTGGGCGAAGGCGATCTGCTCAGCGGTGCTCGCGGCCCCCACGGAAATCACGGCGCAGCGCTGCACGCGTTCCGGATACGTCACGGCCCATTCCAGGGCCCGTGCGCCGCCCATGGATCCGCCCAGCACCGCGAACCAGCTGCTGATACCCAGTTGGTCCGCCAGCCGGGCCTCCGCAACGGTGCTGTCCCGGAGGGTTACCAGCGGAAAACGGGAGCCCCACGGCTTGCCGTCGGGTGCCGGCGAGGACGGCCCGGTGGACCCGTAACAGCCGCCCACAATGTTGATGGAGACAACGAAGAACCGGTCGGTATCCACTGGAGCGCCGGGGCCTGCGAGCTGCTCCCACCAGCCTTCTTCGGTGGTGTCGCCGCGGGTCACGTGCGTGCTGCCGGTGAGCGCGTGCTCGATCAGGACAGCGTTGCTGCCGTCCGCGTTGAGCGTGCCCCAGGTTTCGTAGGCCAGGGTGACATCCGGCAGGTAGCCGCCGCCCTCCAGCTTCAAATCCCCAATGGAGGCATAGCGGACAATCCCATGTTCGGGGACAGTTGTACGGGTGACGGTAACCGTCATGGCAAGACCTCTTCTACGCGCTTGCCTGCCGTCGTCTGACCGGCAGGCCAGGTCTTCACCCGGGGCACCCCACCGCGGAAGGAGGGTTGCCGGCCAGCAAGCCGGGGCTGTCACTGGCACTCATGACCTGCATTGAGTGTACGAAACAGCCCCCGCCTGCCGCCAAGAGTGTGACTGGTTGTGACTTGCCGGCTTGCCGCCGCTGTGGCCATCGTCGGGCGCCGCTGGTGCCGGTGGTCAGGCGCCGCTGGCCTCCTTGGCCGCGCGGAAGCCGGCTTCGAGGTCAGCCAGGATGTCATCGATGTGCTCGATTCCCACGGAAAGGCGCACCAGGCCGGGGGTGACGCCCGCAACTGCCTGCTGTTCCGGCGAGAGCTGGCTGTGGGTGGTCGACGCCGGATGGATCACCAGGGAGCGGACGTCGCCGATGTTGGCAACATGGGAGTGCAGTTCCAGCGCGTCCACGAAGCGCTTGCCCGCCTCGGCCCCGCCGGCCAGGTTGAACGAGACGATGGCACCGGTCCCCTTGGGTCCGTACTTCCGGCCCCGTTCGTACCAGGGGCTGGAGGGCAGGCCCGCGTAGGCGACGGATTCGACGTCGTCCCTTCCTTCCAGCCAGCGCGCAACTTCGGTGGCATTGGCCACGTGACGTTCCACCCGCAGGCTCAATGTCTCTAAGCCCTGGGCGATGAGGAAGGCGTTGAAGGGCGATACCGCCGAGCCCAGGTCTCGCAGGAGCTGGACCCGTGCCTTGAGGATGTAGGAGAGGTTGGCGCCCAATGCTCCATCGGCGCCAAGGTCGCGGGCGTAGACCAGCCCGTTGTAGGTGGGGTCCGGAGTGTTGAAACCCGGGAACTTCTCCGGGTCTTTGCCAAAATCGAACTTCCCGGAGTCCACAATGACGCCGGCGATGGCAGAACCATGCCCGCCCAGGTACTTGGTGGCCGAGTGCACCACGATGTCCGCGCCCCATTCGAGCGGGCGGATCAGGTACGGGGTGGATAGGGTGTTGTCCACGATCAGCGGCACGCCTGCCCGGTGGGCCACCTCGGAGATCCCCTCAATATCCAGGACGTCCTGGCGGGGATTGGAAACTACTTCGCCGAAGAAGAGTTTGGTGTTGGGCTGGACGGCGTCGCGCCACTGGTCCAGGTTGTCCGGGTCCGCAACGAAGGTGACCGAGATGCCGAACTTCTTCAAAGTGTGGGCGAAGAGGTTGTAAGTACCGCCGTACAGACTTGGGCTCGCCACGATGTGGTCTCCGGCCTCGGCGATATTCAGGATGGCGAATGTTTCTGCGGCCTGTCCGGAGCTGAGCAGCAGGGCCCCCAGGCCGCCTTCAAGGCTGGCGATCCGCTGTTCCACAGCCTCCTGGGTCGGATTGCCGATCCTGGTATAGATGGGAGCCAGTTCGGCCAGGGCGAAGCGGTTGGCGGCACTTTCCGCGCTGGGGAACACAAAGGACGTGGTCTGGTAGATCGGGAGGGCGCGGGCGCCGGTAGCGCTGTCCGGCTCCTGGCCGACGTGGATCTGGCGGGTTTCGAAGGACCATCCGTTGGACATTTCAAGGCTCCTTTGACATGGGCCCGGCATGCTCGAAGCACTGCGGGCCGCGCTTGCAATCCGGCCTCTTGCCGGACAGCCAGGTCCTCACCCGGGGCACCCCACCGCGGGTGGAGGGTTGCCGGCCAGCGAGCCGGGGCTTGACGCTGGCACTCATGACCTGAACCCAGTGTAGGAACACGCAGAGTACGCCCGACAGCATTGTGACGAACATGGTCCTGGACATCTTTACGTGCCCTGGTGCGAATTTGTGGGGCCTGACCAGCGAAAATCCCAGTAAGGGTACCCTTAGCTGAGAGCCCGATCACAAAGTGCCAAGATGATGGCATGCGCATGGATCACGTCTCTTACGCCTGTGAACACGATGGCCTGGCGGCCACCACCGAACGTATTTCTTCTGCCCTCGGCGTCGAGGCAGTGAAGGGCGGGGTACACCCCCGGTTCGGCACCCGAAACATGATCATCCCCCTCGCCGGGCACAAATACCTCGAAGTCGTGGAGGTCCTGGACCACCCTGCTTCGGACAAGGCGCCGTTTGGACAGGCAGTGCGTGCCCGGTCTGCTGCGGGCGGCGGCTGGATGGGCTGGTGCGTCGAAGTGGACGACCTCGCCCCGTTTGAAGAGCGGCTTGGACGCTCGGCCGTCAACGGCAACCGCAAGTTTCCTGACGGCCGCGAACTGGTCTGGAAGCAGATCGGGATCCTCGGCCTGATCGCCGACCCCCAGGTTCCCTACATGCTCAAGTGGGAGGGCGATCCGTCCCTGCACCCGTCCAACGCCTACGAGAGCAACGTCAAGATGAGCTGCCTCACCATTGCCGGGTCGGCTGCACGGGTCACCGAGTGGCTGGGCGAGCCGGTGGAAAAGCCCCTCGAAGACGTGGCCGTTGACTGGGTGGCGCCGCACGGTACGCCCGGCATCCTGTCCGTCACTTTCGAAACCGCCAGCGGAGCCGTCACCATCTGACCCTCCGTCCGATGCCCGGGCCGCCCCGCCCGGGCATCGTAGTGGTGCGCCCCGGTTATCGCCTGGGCACCCTGTCCTTCCAAACTTCGGCCGCCATCAGCCGGTGACAACGGCGTCACCAGTTGATGGCGGCCGAATCCATGTCCCGAACCCGTCCGGGATTGAGTCTGGGCCGGCAGCCATATTCCCCGATCGTCTGAAGGATCCCGATTTCCGGGTTGAAGAGAAACCCACCATCACCCCCCGCAGCTTTCCCCGCAACGCGCCATCACCCCCCGCAGCTTTCCCCGCAACGCGCCACCACCTCCCGCAGCTTTCCCCGCAACGCGCCACCACCTGGTGTCCTGGGCTTCCATGGAAAGCGTCAAAAAACGTTTGAAGAAATTTCCTGGGACAGCTTCTGAAGACCCTGTTTTGTCAGACCCCCTCACGATGATTGGTTTATGGGGAAAGCGGCAGTGGTGAAGGCATTTGAGGACATCAAGGCCGCCCTTGCTGTGCTCAATTCCGAGGTGGATGGGTGTGGGTCGGAGCCGTTCTCGGATGCTGATCCGCTAGCCGGGCTGGCGGATGGGTGCCTGGACATCCTCGCCGGGGCGCGGACCGCTGAGGCCGGGATCGCCGCTGTGAAGGCCCGGGCTGCCGTGACGTATGCGGACACTGCCCACGCCATTGCGGGGCCGGACGCCCCGGTGCAGGGAGTGGAAATGGCTGTCGCCGCGGAAATCGGAGCCCTCCTGGCCCTCGGTCCCCGGGCAGCCGGTGCGTTCCTGGCCGCGTCCCATACTGTGTCCAAGGAGTTGCCGCTGGCGTTCTCGGCGTTGCAGTCCGGGACGATCACCTGGCCGCATGCCCTGGTCGTGGTGGAGGAAACAGCCGGCCTTGACCCCGCCGGTGCCGCCGCATTTGAGGCCCACTTCCTGGACCCGGACGTGCCCCGGCCGGCCGCGGCTGCCCCGATCGGGGAGCTGCCCGCGTACCGGTTCCGTGCCAAGGCCAGGAACTGGCGGGAACGCCACCACCCCGAATCCATCGAGAAACGCCATGCCAAGGGTGTGGCGGACCGGCGGGTGGAATACCGGCCGGATCGGGACGGGATGGCCTGGCTGTCCGCCTGCCTGCCCGCGGACCAGGCGATGGCGGGCTGGAACCGGCTCACCGCCCTCGCCCGCGGGATGCAAGGACCCGACGAGTCCCGCACCCTCACCCAGTTAACGGCCGACAACTTTACCGAAGCGATTCTTGGCAGCGGCAACCACTCCGGGCGTGCCCATGCAGGCGGTGCCGACGGAACCCATGCTCTGCCCGGCAACGGCAACGGCATCGGTGCCGATGCCGGAACCAGCGCCGATGCGGCGCCGGGCCCGTTGTCGGGGATCCGGGCGCAGGTGCTGGTCACCGTGCCGGCCCTCGCCCTGATGGGCCAGACTGATGAGCCGGCAATGCTGGACGGGTATGGGCCTATTCCACCCTCGATGGCGCGCAGGCTCATCGCTGATGGTGCCGCCTCGTTCTACCGTGTGCTGGTAGATCCGCGGGACGGCGCACCGTTGGAGATTGGCCGGACCAGCTACCGGGTGAGCAAGGCGATGCGCCAATGGCTGAGGCTGCGGGACGGCAAATGCCCGTTCCCCGGCTGCAACAACCCATCCCTGGACAACGAGGCTGACCATATTCTCGCCTGGGCCAACGGCGGCAGCACCGGGGTATCGAACCTGGGACAACCCTGCCCGAAGCATCACAAACTCCGCCACACCAGCGGCTGGAAACCCACCCCGGCCACGAAAACCGAACCACCCGGCTGGACCTCACCCACAGGCCGGCACTACAAAAGCGAACACCAGGACTGGGAACCACCCCACTGGCCACAACAATCGAAGCCAGGACAACAGCAGCCAGAGCAACTGCTGCCTGTCCGCCTCAATCCAACTTGCCTGCCCCCGGACTTTGTCTACTGCCCCTCCCCAGGAGAAGAAGAACTCGAGCGGTTCCTCCACGGCCGCTCTTAGCGAACCCGGAATCTAAGAGGGCCGCCCGACGACCTGCAGATCACGCATGCCGGCATACGGGGCTGGGCGGGTGAAGCACTCCGACAAGGCTCAACAGTGGTCGACCGAACCTTGCTTTGTCAGCTGGGCCGCTTCAGGCCTAACCGTGTCAGCTGGGCCGCTTCAGGCTTAACCGTGTCAACTGGGCCGCTTCAGGCCTAACCCTGTCAACCGGGCCGCATCAGGCCTAGCCCTGTCAACCGGGCCGCGTCAGGCCTAACCGTGTGAGCTGGGCCGCGTCAACTGGGCCGCGTCAGCCTGGGCGCTTCAACCTTGCTGCGTCAGCTTGCCTGCCCTAACCCAGTCCGACGGCCCTGCCGAAGAGGCTGAATCCCACGAACGCCACGATGTCCAGGAGTGCGTGGGCGATCACCAGCGGCATCACCCGCCGCGTCCGGGTATACAGCCACGCAAAGACCACCCCCATCACAAAATTGCCGATGAATGGTCCGAAGCCCTGGTACAGGTGGTAGCTGCCGCGCAGCAGCGAGCTCACCATAATGGACAGTGGTACGCTCCAGCCGAACTTCCCAAACCGGTCCAGCAGGTACCCCACCACAATGACTTCCTCCACCACTGCGTGGCGGATCGCGGACAGGATCAGCACCGGGACCGTCCACCAGTAGGCGCCCAGTGCGCTCGGAATGATCGCGGTGGTGATTCCCAGCGCCCTGCCCGCGGCGTACAGGCCAAGGGACGGGATGCCGATCAGCGCCGCCAGTCCCAGCCCCTGGAACATGTCCCGGCCCGGGCGTGCAAAGTTGAAGCCCAGCTTGCGGAATGCGGAACCGGGGTTGCCGCCGTCACCTGCCGCCGCGTGCCGCTGGTCGGTGAGGAAGTAGATCACCAGCAGCACCGGCACCAGCGCGAAAATGATGTCCAGCAGCTGGTAGGTGAGGTCGAAATACTCCCGCGTGCTCTGCGAACGGTTGAGAGTGGAGGTACCTTCCGCCAGCGGCGCCCGGGTCATCTTGTCCAGGAGCTGCACCACTGAGTACACGGCAGACTGCCCCAAGGACAGGCCTAAGACAATCCAGACTTCGATCCGCAGACGACGGCGGGAGGGAACCAGCATGTACCCATCTTGCCTGCAGTTTCTGGATCCAGGCTGATTGGCCGGCGGTCACACGTGGCGGCGCGGGATCAGCGCCTAAGTATGGTTCCAGCTCAAAGCTTCAGCTGCCGGCGACGATCACTTCCGTGCCGTTGGCCTCGAATGCCGCCTTGTCCCGCGCCGAGATGCCCGAGTCCGTGATCAGGCGGGTGAAGTTATACCCGTCCATGGTGGCGAAGGCACGCACGCCAACCTTGGAGGAGTCGGCCAGCACGTAGGAAACGCGCGCGCGGCTGGCCAGCAGGGCGTTGACCGAGGCTTCGCCCTCCCCCGTATTGGTTGGCCCTACCTCGGGATCGATGCCGTTGACACCGATGAAGGCGATGTCCAGCACCACCTTCTGCATGATGATGTCAGTGTAGGGGCCCACCAGTTCGTAGGACCTCGGGTTCAGGATTCCGCCGGTGACCATGACCTTGATGTTGGGCCGCACGGCCAATTGCCCTGCGATGTTGATGGCGTTGGTCACCACCGTCAGGGTGGGCTGGTTGGAGGGCGCGTTGAGGTCCTCGCGGGTAGCCAGGATCTGTGCCAGCACGGTGCTAGTGGTGCCACCGCAGAGGCCGATGACGGCGCCGGGAGCTATGAGGCGGGACGCGGCCTGGGCGATCTGCTGCTTGGCCTCGGCGTGATCATCCCGGTTGTACCGGCCGGGCAGGTCGTACGCAAGGGCACCCGTTGTGGCGCCACCCCGGGTCCGGGTGAGCAGCCGGCGTTTGGCCAGGCTGTCCAGGTCGCGCCGGGCCGTGGCAGGCGAGACGTGGAGGGTGCTGACGATCTCATCGACCTCCACTTGGCCGGTCTTGGCGAGGAGGTCAAGGATTGCCGTCAGACGGTCGGTGCGGGTCATGCAAGTGCCTCCAGATACTCCCGCCACCAGCATCGATGACGTTTTCTGATCATAACAGAACCCAAATGATCATCTAACGTCAATTTGAGGGATGGTTTCAGCGAGCCCGGGCTCCGGCCCGCCATACAGCGTACGTCAGCGGCATGCCGGGGCGGTACGCAAGGTGCGTCGCGGACGGCGCGTTCAGCAGGTGGAGGTCAGCACGGTGTCCGACGGCGATGGAACCCACCGCCCGTTCGCCATCGGCGTCGTTCCCCTTGTCCTTCCCGAGCGCAAGAGCCCCGCCGTAGGTTGCAGCCCGGACGGCTTCGTGGACACTCAGATGCATCTGCAGCACCGCGGTCGTCACACAAAAGGCCATGGAGCTCGTGTAGGACGTGCCCGGGTTGCAGTTCGAGGCGAGCGCCACCTGGACACCGGAGTCGAGGAGTTCCCGTGCCGGGGCAAGGGGCTGGCGGGTTGAGAGGTCGCAGGCAGGCAGGCATGTTGCCACCGTGCCGCGGGTACCGGTTCCGGTGGCGGCATCCCACCCCGCCCAGGTCCCGGCCAGGGCATCCACGTCCTTGTCGGCCAAGTAATTCACGTGGTCCACACTGGCGGCTTCGAACTCAACCGCGAGCTGGACACCGGGCCCCTCGCCGAGCTGGTTGCCGTGGACGCGCAGTCCCAGGCCGGCGTCACGGCAGGCCAGCAGGACCCGGCGGGACTGCTCGGCGTCGAACGCCCCCGTCTCACAGAACACGTCGGCCCACTGCGCATATGGACGCACGGCGGCGAGCATCGGTCCGCACACAAGATCCAGGTAGTCGTCCGGATCTTGCCCGGCGGGGACAAGGTGCGCGCCAAGGTATGTCACCTGGTCCGCAATCGTGGAGGCGATGCGCGCGCTCCGGGCTTCATGCTCAACGTCCAGGCCGTACCCGGTCTTGGTCTCAAGGTAGGTGGTTCCCTGCGAGACAGCTTCGGCCACACGGCCCAGCGCCAGCCGGGTGAGGTCGAAGTCGGACGTTGCCCTGGTGGCGTTCATGGTCACCCCGATGCCACCGGCGGAGTAGGACTCACCCGCCATCCGCGCCTCGAATTCGGCCGTCCGGTCGCCGGCGAACAGCAGGTGGGTGTGCGAGTCCACCCACCCGGGGAGCACGGCACGTCCGCCGGCGTCGACGGCGTCATCCGCAGCGGGAGCGTCGGCTGCGGCACCAACCCACGAAATGCGCTCGCCTTCAATCACCACAGCGGCATCTTTCAAGACCCGGTGGTCCAGGTCCTGGGTCATCAGCTCGGCGATATTGGTGATCAGGGTGCTCATAGGACCATTCTTCAGCGCCGGACGGACCAGCGGGTGGCCGCCAGCGCCTGCGCTGTCCGGGATGCCGGACCCGTCGCCGCTGTTTCCGTTGTACTCTGGCCCGCAAGGATCTGGGCGGCGGCCAGTTCCGCCATTGCCGCTGAAGTCTGGAAGCCGTAACCCCCTTGGCCGGCGAGCCAGTAGAATCCCGGCGCTTCTGCGTCGAAACCGGCCACCGGCACGCCGTCGGCCGCCTCCGTCCGCAGCCCCGTCCACGCCCTGCGGACCTCGGTGATGCCCAGGGTGGTCACCTGGTTCAGCCGGGCCACCAGGCGCTCCATGTCCCCGGGCCGGGGCTTGGCGTCTTCGGGCCCGCTGGGCACGGTCTCGGAGGGCGAAATCAGGACGTCCGCGCCGTCGCGGCGGAAGTAGAACGAGTTGTCCGCTGCCGCCACCATGGGGCTGCGTTCAGGCAGGGGGCGTTCGACGGCGGCAATCGCCGCAGTGCGCCGGTACGGCTGCAGCCCGAGCTTTTCCACCCCGCTGATGACGGCCAGTTCGTCCGCCCACGCGCCGGCAGCGTTCACCAGGACACCGGCTTCGAAGGCTTCCATGCCAGCGCCCACCTGCCAGCCGGAGCCCACGCGCTGGGCGGAGTGGACCCGGGCTCCGGTGATGATGTCCACGCCGGCGGCGAGCGCCCGTTGGCGGTGGTCCGCCAGCAGCAGGGGTGCGTTGCAGCCGAAGGAGCCGGTATCAAGTCCGGCGGCGCGGAATGTTCCCGGGATGAGCGCGGGGCAAAGCTCCAGCGCTTCGGCCGGGGTGATGGACCGCATGTGCCCGCTCGCTTCGGCCGCCACCGCGTCCTCCGTACCAATCAGCATAAAGCTGCGCGGCGAGAGCACCGGCTCGGGCAGTTCGGCATCGCGCGCTGCGATCAGTTCCAGGGTCCGGACTGTCAGTTCCTGGACCACTGCCGGGCCGTAGCTGGGGATGAGTTGGCGGGCGGAGCGGGAGGACGTGTGGTACGCCAACTCCTGCTCCGCCTCCACCAGCGCAACAGTGCAATTCCCTGCCAGGGCAGAGGCAAGGGACAACCCGGCGATGCCGCCGCCAACAATCAGGACGTCGTAGTGTGCTGCCATGCCTTCATCCTTGCAGAGTTATGCCGGGCTGTGACCGCCCGCAGGCTGCATCCTCAGGCCGCGTCCTTAGGCTGCGTCCTCAGCCTGCCACCTCGGCACGGCTGGCGACGAAGGCACCCACGCATGCCTCGACGTCGTCCGCTGAATGCGCGGCCGAAAGCTGCACGCGGATCCTTGCCGCCCCGCGCGGAACCACCGGGAAGCTGAAGGCGGTGACGAAGACGCCGTGCTTCAGCATCCGGTCCGCCACCTTCGCGGCCAGGACGGCGTCGCCGAACATCACCGGGACGATGGCGTGTTCGCCGGGCAGCAGGTCAAAGCCTTCCTCCGTCATGCGGCGCCGGAACAGTGCGGCATTCTCAAAGAGCTGGCGACGGAGATCCGCCGAGTTCTCCACCAGGTCCAGGGCTTTGATGGTGGCGGCCACGATGGCCGGGGCCAGCGAGTTGGAAAACAGGTAGGGGCGGGCCTTCTGCCGGAGCATGGCCACCACTTCACTGCGGCCGGAGACGTATCCGCCCGAGGCGCCGCCCAGTGCCTTACCGAATGTGCCGGTGTAGATGTCCACCCGGTGCGAAACGCCGGCGTGTTCGGGAGTGCCTGCCCCGGTTGCCCCCATGAAGCCGACCGCGTGCGAGTCGTCCACCATCACCAGGGCATCATGCTTCTCGGCGAGGTCGCAGATCGCTTCCAGTGGCGCCAGGTACCCGTCCATGGAGAAAACGCCGTCGGTGACGATGATCTTGCGGCGGGCATCTTTTGCTTCCACCAGCTTGGCCTCCAGGTCCGCCATGTCCTGGTTGGCGTACCGGTACCGCTGTGCTTTGCAGAGGCGGATGCCGTCGATGATGGAGGCATGGTTCAGGGCATCGGAGATGATGGCATCCTCCGGGCCGAAGAGGGATTCGAAGACCCCGCCGTTGGCGTCGAAGCAGCTGGAGAACAGGATGGTGTCCTCGGTTCCGAGGAACCTGGAGACGCGGGCTTCGAGTTCCAGGTGCAGGTCCTGGGTGCCGCAGATGAAGCGCACGCTGGCCATGCCGAAGCCGCGCTCGTCCATGGCTTCCTTGGCTGCATTGATGATGTCCGGGTGGTCAGCCAGCCCCAGGTAGTTGTTCGCACAGAAGTTCAATACATCCGCGCCCGGCTGGCCAAGCACGCCGGCGTTGATGTGGCTTGACTGCGGCGAGTTGATGCTGCGTTCGGTCTTGAAGAGCCCCGCGGTGCGGATCTCCTCCAGCTCGGCGCCCAGCTGGTCCTTGATCGAGGTATACATGGTGTTCCTTAGAGTCGGGTCCAGTCGAGGACAACTTTTCCGCCGGCGCCGCTGCGGGCCAGGTCAAAACCCTTTTCCCAGTCGGTGGCAGGGAGCGTATCAGTAACGACGGCGGAGATGCCGGCGTGCAGCACGGGGTTGGACGAGAGCATGGCGCTCATGGCGTACCAGGTCTCGTACATTTCGCGGCCGTAGATGCCCTTGAGCGTCAGCATGTGGGTCACCACCTTGCCCCAGTCAATCGTGATGTCCTGGCTGGGCAGCCCCAGCATCGCGATCCGGCCGCCGTGGTTCATATTGTCGATCATCTCCGGCAGGGCGGTGGGGTGGCCGGACATCTCCATGCCGATATCGAATCCTTCCCGCATGCCCAGCTCACGCTGGGCATCGCGGACCCTGGTGGTGGCGACGTTGATGGCGAGGTCTGCGCCCAGTCGGCGGGCCAGTTCGAGCCGGTGCGGGGACACGTCGGTGATGGCGATCTTGCGGGCACCGGCGTGGCGGGCGACGGCGATGGCCATCAAACCGATGGGCCCGGCTCCGGTGATGAGCACATCCTCGCCCACCAGCGGAAAGCTCAGGGCCGTGTGCACGGCGTTGCCGAAGGGGTCGAAGATGGCGCCGAGTTCAGGAGTCACGGAGGGATCGTGATGGACCCAGACGTTGGTTTCGGGGATCACCACGTATTCGGCAAACGCGCCGTCCCGCTGCACGCCCACACTGACCGTGTGGATGCACATCTGCCGACGGCCCGCCCGGCAGTTCCGGCAGATTCCGCAGACCACGTGGCCTTCGCCGGACACCCGGTCCCCCACCTTGACGTCGCGGACATCCTCACCCACCTCCACCACTTCACCGTAGAACTCGTGACCGGGGATGAGGGGAGCTTCGATGATCCCCTGCGCCCAGGAGTCCCAGGACTGGATGTGGAGGTCGGTACCGCAGATGCCGGTAGTCATCACGCGGATCTTCACGTCGGCGGGGCCTGCCACCGGTTCGGGGCGGTCCACGAACTCGAAACCGGCCTGTGGGCCGGCCTTGTACAAAGCCTTCATCGGCTTCCTTACTCTTTGTCTGCGTCACGTTCTCTGCGTCGTCGGCGGGTGCTGACCTCCTCATTACAGCGAGGAAGAAGCTTTAGCACAACCGCTAATTTCTCAATCAACGATGTAGCAAAAGCTAACGCATAGACTGAAAGCATGGAGATACACCAGCTCGAAATCCTGCGCGAACTCGGCGCCCTGGGAAGCGTCAAGGCGGTAGCAGACACACTGATGGTCACTCCCTCGGCGGTATCCCAGCAACTGGCGCTGCTGCAGCGCACTGTGGACGTCCCGCTGACGCGCAAAGAGGGCCGTAACCTGGTGCTCACCGAGGCAGGCCAGGTGCTGGCGGACGCCGGTGCCGCCGTCGTCAGTGCCATGGCGGACGCCCGCGGTGCCATCGGGAATTATCACGGCGAGGCGGCCGGCAGGGTCACCCTGTCCGGTTTCCACAGTGTGGGGCAGGCCGTCTTTGCACCGCTGGCGAGGATCCTCGATGCCCCGGGCCAGCCGCGGATCGAACTGTCCGACGAGGACGTGGCGCAGCAGGATTTCCCCGCCCTGACGGCGCGCTACGACCTGGTCCTGGCGCACCGGATGGACCACAGCCCCCGCTGGCCTGCGGAACGGGTCACGGTGATACCGCTCGCGCACGAGCCGCTGGATGTTGCCCTGCCGGCTGGCCATCCTTTGGCAGGGAAGCCTGCCGTCACGGCGGACGACGTCGGCGGCGAAGCCTGGGTGACCAGCCACGCCGGCTACTCCCCCGCCGATGTCCTGTCCGCCGTCGCGGCCGTCTCCAGCAGCGAGCTGAACATTGTCCACCGGATCAACGACTACTCCACCGTGGCCGCGCTGGTGGCTGCCGGCGGGGTGGTGGGGCTGCTGCCGCGGTACACGGCGGGCCCGGTACTCAACCCGGACATTGTGCTGCGCCCACTTGAGGGCATCAGCACGCGGCGCCGGATCGACCTGCTCGCCCGGCCGGAAAACCTGAAGCGCCGGTCGGTCATGATCGTCTCGGAAGCGCTGCAGGGCATCATGGCCGGGCTGGTGGAACAGGGCTGACCCAACTGGGTAGCACTAAGTGTCGTTGTGAGCGTCCAAAACGACACTTAGTGCTACCTACTTTGAGTGGCCCTTGGCGTGGCCGTGCCCGCGGCCCATCCCGAACCCGGGTCCGTCGCCGGCACCCTCCGCGATCCGCTCCGCCGTGGCCTGGTCGCCGTCCTTGACTCCGGAAATCCGGACGGTGTCCCCGGTGGCGATGTCCGCAATGGTTCCCTCGGTCCGCTTAAGCCGCTTGCCGCCGTCGTCCGTTCCCTGGGAGTTGTCCGGCTCAGCGGCCGGAGCCTTGGTGACCTTTGTGTCGGCGTTGACCGTGTACTCCTGGGAGTAGCCGTCCTCGCTCTTGACGGTAATCGAGGTGTCGCTGACGGCCTCCACCGTGCCGCGCTGTTCAAGGATGGTCTGGAAAGTTCCGTCTGCCTTCTTGACCACGCCTTCGCTGTGGAGATGCTGCGGGCGCTGCGGTTTGTCCGGCTTTTTTTGCCCCGGAGCATCATCGGACTTGCCCCGCTCGGACTGTGACTGCGAGGGCGACGGCGGCGCGGGGTCACTCGCTGCCCACACAAAGGCCGCCCCCGTCCCGGTCAGACCCAGCGCCACGACCCCCGCGAGCACGGCTTTGCGGTATTTGAACGGTCCCCGGACAGACATTGAACATACCTCCCATAACGGCGGCAGGGCCGGCCTCCCTGGAACCGGCGCCCTGGAGCTTCAGTGTAGGACCGCCGCATGCCGCTGCACACGAGTAGTCAGCGGCCGACGGTGACCTGAGTACTACTTAAAACAAAACTGGGTAGCGCCAAGTGTCGTTATGAACACTCAAAACGACACTTGGCGCTACCCAGTTGGGGTTGGCGGGCTAGACGGTCACGCCCAGCTTCTCCAGGATCAGCTCGCGGACCCGGGCGGCATCAGCCTGGCCGCGGGTGGCCTTCATCACCCCGCCCACGATGGCACCGATGGCCTGCACCTTGCCGCCGCGGATCTTGTCCGCGACGTCGGGCTGCGCGGCCAGGGCGGCGTCGATGGCTTCGAGTAGGGGCCCGTCATCGGAGACCACGGCCAGGCCGCGCTTCTCCACGATGTCCGCGGGGGTGCCTTCGCCGGCGAGCACGCCGTCCAGCACCTCAGAGGCCATCTTGTTGTTAATTTTGCCTTCCTCCACCATGCGGGCGAGCTCCACGATGGTGGCGGGCTGGACACCGAGTTGGCCGGGGTCCACGTCGGCGTTCTTGGCGCGGCCCACGATCTCGCCCATCCACCACTTGCGGGCGACGGAGGCGGAAGCACCGGCGGCGATGGTTTCCTCGATCTCGTCCATCACGCCGGCGTTCACTACATCGCGGAATTCCAGGTCGGAGTAGCCCCAGTCCGCCTGGAGACGCTTGCGGCGGGCGGCCGGCGGCTCGGGCAGCGTGGCCCGCAGCTCCTCCACCCATTCGCGGGACGGAACCACGGGAACCAGGTCCGGTTCCGGGAAGTAGCGGTAGTCGTCGGCGTCGGACTTGGCCCGGCCGGACGTGGTGGTGCGGGTGTCCTCGTGCCAGTGGCGGGTCTCCTGGATGACGGGCTCGCCGGAGTCCAGCACGGCGGCGTGCCGCTGGATCTCGTAACGGACAGCGTGTTCGACGGCGCGCAGTGAGTTCACGTTTTTGGTCTCGGACCGGATGCCGAACCGTTCGCGGCCATGCGGGCGGAGCGAGACGTTGGCGTCGCAGCGGACGTTCCCGCGCTCCATCTTCGCGTCGGACACACCGAGGTTCTTTACGATCTCGCGCACCGCGGCCACATACGCCTTGGCCAGCTCAGGCGCGCGGGAGCCGGCACCCTCGATGGGCTTGGTGACGATTTCCACCAAGGGCACGCCGGCGCGGTTGTAGTCCACCAGCGAGAAGTCTGCTCCCTGGATACGTCCGGTGGCGCCGCCCATGTGGGTCAGCTTGCCGGCGTCCTCCTCCATGTGGGCGCGCTCGATCTCCACCCGGAACACCGTGCCGTCAGAGAGTTCGATGTCCAGGTATCCGTCGTACGCGATGGGTTCGTCGTACTGGGAGGTCTGGAAGTTCTTGGGGGTGTCCGGGTAGAAGTAGTTCTTCCGGGCGAAGCGGCAGGATTCGGCGATCTTGCAGTTCAGGGCCAGGCCGATCTTGATCGAGGACTCGATCGCGGCCTTGTTCACCACGGGCAGGACGCCGGGCATGCCGAGGTCCACTTCGTTGACGTTGGTGTTGGGCTCGTCGCCGAAAACGTTCGGGGCGGAGGAGAACATCTTGGTCTTGGTGTTGAGCTCCACGTGGACCTCGAACCCCAGGACGGGATCATACTTCTCCATAGCCTCTTCGAAGCTCAGGATTGCGTCGGTGTTCATTATTTTGCCTCCTGGGCTTCGAGGGTTTCGACAGGCTCAACCACCGACGAGGCGGATCCGGCCACGCCAGCAATCAGGTCCGGTGCCTGGGCCAGCAGCGGGCCGCCCCACTTCGCTTCAAGCAGTGCTTCCAGCACGGCGCCAACCCGGTACAGGCGGGCGTCCTCGCGGGCCGGGGCCAGCAGCTGGATGCCCACGGGGAGGCCGTCCTCGTCCGCAAGGCCGCCCGGCAGGGACAGGCCCGGAACGCCGGCGAGGTTTGCGGGGATGGTGGCGACGTCGTTCAGGTACATGGCCAGCGGATCGTCCAGCTTCTCGCCGAGGCGGAAAGCGGTGGTGGGGGCCGTGGGCGAAATCAGGACGTCCGCCACGGTGAAGGCCGCCTCGAAGTCACGCTGGACCAGGGTGCGGACCTTCTGTGCGGAGCCGTAGTAGGCGTCGTAGTAGCCGGCGGACAGGGCGTAGGTGCCCAGGATGATGCGGCGCTTGACCTCGTCGCCGAAGCCGGCGGCGCGGGTGGCACCCATGACACGTTCGATGGTCATGGGCCCGTCCTCGGGCAGGACGCGCAGGCCGTAGCGGACGCCGTCGAACTTGGCGAGGTTGGAGGACGCCTCGGAGGGCATGATCAGGTAGTAGGCGCCCAGGGCGTACTGGAAGTTGGGGCAGGAAACCTCAACGATCTGCGCGCCTGCCTCCTTGAGGAGCTCCAGGGCATCGTTGAAGCGGTTTTCTACGCCGGCCTGGTAGCCCTCGCCATGGAGTTCCTTGATGATGCCGATCCGCAGGCCCTCAACGTTGCCGGTCTTCGCTGCGGCGACGAGGTCCGCCAGCGGGTCCGGCAGCGAAGTGGAGTCGTGGGGATCGTGCCCGCCGATGACCTGGTGCAGGAGTGCCGAGTCCAGGACGGTCCGCGAAACGGGGCCGATCTGGTCCAGCGAGGAGGCCATCGCGATGGCGCCGTAGCGGGACACGCTGCCGTACGTGGGCTTCACGCCCACGGTGCCGGTGACGGCGCCGGGCTGGCGGATGGACCCGCCGGTGTCCGTACCGAGTGCCAGGGGTGCTTCGAAGGCAGCAACCGCCGCAGCAGAGCCACCGCCGGAGCCGCCCGGAATCCGGTCCAGGTCCCACGGGTTGCGCGTGGGGCCGTAGGCCGAGTGCTCCGTGGAGGAGCCCATGGCGAACTCGTCCAGGTTGGTTTTGCCCAGGATGGGCATCTTCGCGGCGCGCAGGCGCTCCACCACGGTGGCATCGTAGGGGCTGTGCCAGCCCTCGAGGATCTTCGACCCCGCGGTGGTCGGTTGGCCCACCGTGACGATGAGGTCCTTAACGGCGACAGGCACACCGGCCAGCACATGCAGTGCTTCGGCTTCCGCTCCGCCGGCGGCGCGGGTGGCGTCCACCTCGGCGGCGACGGCGAGCGCCTCTTCGGCGTTGACGTGCAGGAAGGCATTGACGCCGCGTTCTCCGCCGTCAACCGCGGCGATCCGGTCCAGGTATGCCTGGGTGACCTCCACCGAGGTAACCTCGCCGGCAGCCAGCTTTTCAGCCAGGTCAGCGGCTGAGAGGCGGATGAGTTCGTTGTTGTCAGTCATGGTTTATGCCTCATCCAGGATTGCCGGAACCTTGAAGCGGAACTCGAGCGAGTCCGGTGCACCGGAAAGTGCCTGTTCCGCTGTGAAGGTGTGCCCCACAACGTCCTCGCGGAAGACATTGCTGAGCGGGATGGGGTGGGATGTGGCCGGTACGTCGTCACCGGCGGCTTCACTGACGGATTTGACCGAATCAACGATGACGGCGAGTTCTCCGGCCATCCTGTCCAGCTCTTGAGCACTCATCTCAATGTGAGCGAGCCGCGCGAGATGCGCAACATCGTCACGGTTGATCGCAGCCATGGATCTCCCCTGCAAAGTTCGAATTGATTTCCGATCCATTCTAGTGGGGAAACGAAGATGCCCGTCTGACGACCCCCAGCGGGCGTCAGACGGGCACCTTCATGCCGGGGTACTGCCCACAAGGGGCAACACGCGGCAGGTACAGACTAGCCGATACCAATGGCTCCAGTCAGCACTCCAATTCCCAGCATGACCAGCGAAACAACTGCCGCGCGCCACAGGACTTTCTTGTGGTGGTCGCCCAGGTCAACCTTGGCCAGCGATACCAGGAGCAGGATGGCGGGAACCAGCGGGCTCTGCATGTGGAACGGCTGGCCCGTGATGGAAGCGCGGGCCATCTCGGCGCCGCTGATGCCGTAGTGCGCAGCAGTCTCGCTCAGGACGGGAAGCACACCGAAGTAGAAGGCGTCGTTGCTCATGAAGAACGTCATGGGGATGCTCAGAAGGCCGGTGATAACGGCCATGAACGGGCCCATGCAGGACGGGATGATCTGGACCAGCCAGGCGGACATCGCTTCCACCATGCCCGTGCCCTTGAGGACACCGGTGAGGACAGCGGCGGCCATGACCATGCTGACCACGGCAACGATGGACGGTGCGTGTGCAATCAGCTGGGCGCCCTGGTCCTTGACCTTGGGGAAGTTGACCAGCAGGGCGATGGCCGAACCGACCATAAAGACGTACGGCAGGGGCACGAGGTCCGCGATGAGCATGCCCATCACGGCCACCGTGAGGGCCAGGTTGAACCACTGCAGCTTGGGGCGCAGGGTGGTGCGGTTCGGATCCAGGGCAGTGCCTGCCATGGCGGTGTTGTCTTCGTCCACGAGTGTTTCGGTGCGTTCCAGGACTGCAACGGAGGAGCCGGCGGAACCGTCGACGGCGGGAACTGCTCCGCCGGGGTTGTTCCCCTTGCGTCCTGCGCCGCCGCTGAAGGTGCCAGTGCCGGGGGCGGGCGTGCCGCCGTCGAACGCTTCAGCGGTGTCAGGCACTCCCCAGATTTCGGGCTGGGTGGCGCGGAGACGGTTGCGTTCCTGGAGGCCCAGGACCCAGGCGAAGACCAGGACAACGGCCAGGCCGGCGGCCAGGGACGGGATCATGGGGACGAAGACCTCATTGACGTCGATCTTCAGGGCGCTGGCGGCACGGGCGGTGGGGCCGCCCCAAGGCACGATGTTCATGGTGCCGTTGGCCAGGCCCGCAACGCAGGTAAGGACCACGGGGCTCATCTTCAGCCGCAGGTAGATCGGCAGCATGGCGGCGGTGGTGAGGATAAAGGTGGTTGATCCGTCGCCGTCCAGGGATACCGCAGCTGCCAGCAGGGCGGTGCCCAGGACCACCTTGGCGGGGTCGTTGCCCAGCTTGCGCAGGATGAAACGGACCAGCGGATCAAACAGCCCGACGTCGATCATCAGGCCGAAGTAGATGATGGCGAACATCAGCAGGGCTGCTGTGGAAGTCATGGACTTCATCGAGTCCATCACCATGTCGCCAATGCCCAGGCCGGCGCCGGCGAAAAGGCCAAAAACTGTGGGGACGATGATCAACGCCAGCACTGGCGTCAACTTCTTCGTCATGATCAGCACCATGAATACCGCGATCATGGCGAATCCAAGTAATACCAGCACGGCTGGGCTCCTTCTTTGTGAACAGCGGCACAGCGGTGTGACGCGTGCTACAGACTTTAGGGTGGCCGCCGTCACGGCAGTGCCTTTGGCTCAATTGATTGGCATACTGCTTATTGCGAGCATTTAGCTCATTGTGCTCACGGGCTTTGCGGGCCCGAATCACCCACCCCGATCGAGGAGGATCATGCCGCGTTCCAGTCCCCGCGCGCCGCTGCGGTTCTCCACGCAGACGCTGCTGCTGCAGCTGGCGGTGGTGCTTTTGGTGGTTCTGCTCAGCGCCGCGGTCCATGCCTGGCTGACCTATGACCGGGTGGGCCGCGAAGCGGAGAACCAGGCACTGACGCTGGCCCGGACCGTAGCCTCGGATCCGTCCGTCCGGGCCGACGTACTGGCCATCAGTGAACAGCCCGGCACTCCCCCGCCCTCCGAACTCGCCGCCGGACCGCTGATGGCATCCGCCGAAGCGGTACGCACCCGGACCGGTGCACTGTTTGTGGTGATCACCGACGAAACAGGTCTACGGCTTGCCCATCCGGATCCGCAGCGGCTCGGCGAAAGGGTGAGCACCGATCCGTCCGAGGCACTTTCCGGCCAGGAAGTGACCACCCGGAACACCGGAACACTTGGCCCGTCCGCCGGCGCGAAGGTTCCCGTCTACGCCCCCGGCAGCAGCACCGTAGTGGGCGAGGTCAGCGTGGGGTATTCCATGGAAACCGTGGGCCAGAGCGTGGAACGGGACATCGGCCCGGTTGCGCTGACTGCTACCGGCGCCCTGCTCGCCGGCGTCCTGGGATCCTTCCTGCTGCGCCGCCGCCTGCAGCGCCTCACCCTGGGCCTGGAGCCGGAAGAGATCAGCACCCTGGTCCATGACCAGGTGGCGGTCCTCCAGGGTGTGGACGACGGCGTAATCGGTGTTTCCGCCGACGGCAGGATCACCGTTTTCAACGCCGCCGCCCAGCGCCTGCTGGGGCTCGGCGGCCTCGCCGGAACCCCTTGGGCGGACGCCCCCGTACCGGACCTGCTGAAGTCCCTGACCCGGCCTGGCTCCGGCGATACTTCCGCCGTTGAACTCGTGGCGGGCGGCCGGGTGCTGGTGGCCAACGCACGCAAAGCCCTGCACCGGCGGGAGGACCTGGGCTGGGTGGTGATGCTCCGCGACCGCACGGAGCTGCAGCAGCTCACCCGGCAACTGGACGCCGTGGGCACCATGTCCACCGCATTGCGGGCGCAGCGGCACGAGTTCGCCAACCAGCTGCACACCATCGCGGGGTTCATGAGCATTGGCCAGCACCAGCAGGCCCGCGAGTACCTTGCCCGGTTGGCCGCCACCGGGCCGCTGAAATTCCCAGTGGACCAGGCCGAACTGCTCCAGGACCCGTACCTGCAGGCCTTCGTCGGAGCCAAAGGCGTGGAGGCCGACGAGCGCGGGGTGGCCCTGCGGATCGGGCCCGAGACCCTGGTCCGCGGGCAGGTCACCGACGCCCAGGACGTGACCACAGTGCTGGGCAACCTGATCGACAATGCCGTGAATGCCGCCGTGGCCGGCTCTGCGGAGGACCGCTGGGTGGAGCTGGAGGTGCTGGATGAGCCGGGCGACGACGGCGGTACCCTCCACGTGGTGGTCGCCGACTCGGGCGACGGGCTGGCGGAGGAAACGGACGCCGAAGCGGTCTTCGCCGAAGGTTTCACCACCGCTTCCGGCCCTGTACGTGCCGGCGGGGGCCAGGGCTTCGGGCTTGCCCTCGCCCGCCAGCTGGCCCGGCGCCGCGGCGGGGACGTGAAGTTGCTCGAACGCGGACGGCGGGGCGGCCCCGGAGCAGTCTTTATGGCAACCCTCCCCGGCACCACCGCGGGGACTACAGCGGGGACCAAGGATTCCCGGCTCAATGATGCGGCGTCCCGGGATGCCGCAGGAAAGGACCACCATGGCTGATGATTTTCGGGTGCTGATCGTGGATGACGACTTCCACGTGGCCAAGCTGCACGCCGCCTATGTGGATTCGGTGGCGGGGTTC
Organism: Arthrobacter sp. OV608; assembly: GCA_900110595.1. Lineage (GTDB taxonomy): Bacteria > Actinomycetota > Actinomycetes > Actinomycetales > Micrococcaceae > Arthrobacter. The sequence goes on from FOEZ01000004.1 coordinate 203,968, forward strand.
CTGGCGCTGGCGCCGGTGGGAACGGCGTCGCTGGCGTTGCAGGCTATACACAGCCTGCGGCCGGACCTGGTGCTGCTGGACGTTTACCTGCCCGACGCCTCCGGGCTGGACCTGCTGCAGCAGCTGGATGTGGACACCGTGATCCTCAGCGCCGCTTCGGACGCAGCCTCCATCCGCGTGGCCTTCCGCCGAGGTGCCCTGGGCTACCTGCTGAAGCCGTTTACCTCGGAGTCCCTGTCCCAGCAGCTGCGGTCCTATGCGCGGTACCGGCGCTTGCTGTCCCAGCCGGGAGCGCTGGACCAGGATGCGGTGGAGCGGGCCAAGCGCTCGCTCATCCCCGGTGACGTTTCGCCGTCGTCAAGGCCCAGATCCGCCACGGAGGCGGCGGTGCTTGAGTCCCTGGTTCCCGGTGAGCAGTACTCCGCGGCGGAGGTGGCAGGCCGGGTGGGTGTTTCCCGGGCGACGGCCCAGCGGTACCTGTCCTCGCTGGCCGACGACGGCGCCGTGGACATCCAGCTGCGCTACGGGACCACCGGCAGGCCGGAGCACCGCTACGGCCTGCCGGCGGGCTAAATTAGTTCGCGCTCTTCTGGGCTACGAGTTCGATTTCGACGAGCATTTCGGGGTCCAGGAAGGGCAGGACGTGGACCAGGGACAGGGTGGGCCGGATGTCGCCAAACACTTCACCGTGCGCGCGGCCGGCTTCTTCCCACTTGCTGATGTCCGTCAGGTACAGCTTGGACTGCACCACGTCCTCGAAGCTGAAGCCGGCATCCGCGAGGACCTTGCCGAGCTTCTGCAGGATGAACTGGGTCTGCGTGTAGAAATCGTTCCCCACGATGCCGTCCTCGCCGCTGGCTGCGGTGGCGGAAATGTACAGGGTGTTGTCCACCTGGACGGCGCGAGAGTAGCCGAGGGTCTGTTCCCAGACGGAGCCGGTGCCGAAGGTTTTGCGCATGGTGGGCCTTTCAAAGCTGGAATGAGTCGGCACCACTTTAGGGCGGCTACAGGTCCAGCCGGTAAACCAGCAGTTTTATGTCAGTTCCGGGGACGAACCAGTCACGGTCCGGCACCCGGGCGAAGCCGGTCTTGTTGTACAGGCCGCGGGCACTTTCCCAGGTGCTTCCGGTGGTCAGCGAGACGGCGTTGATGCCGTCCAGCGCCTTGGCGTGGTCCACGATGGCAGCCATCATGGCCTTTCCCGCGCCGCTGCGCTGCACAGCCGGATCCACCACGAGCATGCGGAACTCCAACTCGTCGTGCAGGGCGATGTCCGCGTACGGCTCGCCCGCCAACGCCACGGTCACCGACCCCACCACGTCTCCGCCCCGCTCAGCCACCCAGACCGTGGCCTGGCCGGCGCGCTCTGCGACGTCCTGGACCTTGCGCATATACGGGTGCCCGGCGTCGTCAAAGTACCCGGCAGCCAGGTAGGAATCCCTGGTGATGCGGGCAACGGCGTCGAAATCGGATTCGACGGCAGGACGGACGGTTATCTGCGAAGGCACCCATCAATGGTAGTGGTACTGACCAGTACCACCCTGCTAAACCCGGCTTTCCGTGACTGAACTATCATTCAGGGCGGACCGGCAGTCCTGGCGGGCACCGGCAGTCAGAGCGGAAATTTGCCGGACAGCTCCAGGCTGGCCGCGCAGGTCCAGGCGTCAAGCCGTTCCTCGTCCGTGGGCCCGCCATCCAGTGGGCTGGTCAGCCGGGGGCGGCGGACCCAGCACCCTGCTTCCTCCGCGATCAGTGCGCCGGCCGAGAAGTCATGCTCGTTCAGCCCCCGTTCGCCGAAGGCGTCATGCGTGCCGTCCGCCACCATGCACAGGTCCAGCGCGGCGGATCCCAGCCGGCGGACGTCGGCGAACCCCTCCAGCAGTCCGGCAAACTGGGCGGCCTGCTCGGAGCGGACCAGCGGATCATAGTTGAAGCCGGTGGCAAGGATCTGCCCCTTGCGCCCAGGTACGGGGCCTTCCAGCCGCGTCCGGGTTCCGGCTTCTTCGAGCCACGCACCCTGGCCGCGGGCAGCGTAGTAGATGCGGCCGAGTGCAGGGGCGTTGACGACGCCGGCCAGCCAGGCGCCGTCGGCATCCGCCACCGCAACGGAGGTGCCGTAGTAGACGATGTTGCGGATGAAGTTGGTGGTGCCATCCAGCGGATCGATGGACCAGCGGTAGCCGCTGGCCTCCGCCGGCCTGGTGGTCCCGTGTTCCTCACCGGTGATGCTGTCCCCCGGCCGCGCAGCCGCGATGACGTCGCGGACGGCGTTTTCAGCGGCGACGTCGAATGCGGTCACCCAATCGCCGGCATCGCCCTTGTTGCTGACCTGGAGCGCGTCACCGTTCCGGCCGGCAAGGACTTGGGCGCCCGCCGCCGCGGCTTCCCTGGCCACCTCCAACAGTTCGGCCGGCGATATCAGTGCTGCCCCGGCGCCGCTCATGAGGCTGCCTCCGCCTCTGCCGGTTCCGCCGCGGCACCAGTGCCATCCCCCAGCGCAGCGGGACCCCCGGCCAGCAGCTGCCGGAAGCCGTCCTCATCCAGCACGCGGACGCCCAGCTGTTCAGCCTTGTCCAGCTTGGTTCCGGCGTTTTCGCCGGCCACCACATAGCTGGTGTTTTTGGAGACGGAACCTGCGGCTTTGCCTCCGCGCAGCAGGATGGCCTCCTTCGCCTCGTCCCGGCTGAAGCTCGGCAGGGAGCCAGTCACCACCACGGTGAGACCCTCCAGGGTCCGCGGCATGGACTCATCCCGCTCGTCCTCCATGCGGACACCGGCTGCAGCCCAGCGGTCCACGATGTCAACGTGCCAGTCCTCGGCAAACCACTCCTTCAGGGCGGCTGCAATGGTAGGGCCCACACCGTCAACATGTGCCAGGTCTTCCTCCGAAGCAGCACGGATGGCGTCCATGCTGCCGAAGGCCTGCGCAAGCGCCCGCGATGCCCGGGGGCCGACGTGCCGGATGGACAGGGCCACCAGGACCCGCCACAGCGGCTGGGTCTTGGCCTTTTCCAGCTCCTTGAACAGCTTTTCGGTGGTGGCGGTGGGCTTGGACGGAGACTTCGCCGTGCCCTTGCTGTAGAAGTAGGGCACCAGTTCGAACTCCCCGGTGGGCACCCCCTTGCTGCGCTTCTCACGCCTGATGCGGACGTCAGCCAGAAGCTCCGGGGTGAGGCTGAACAGCGCAGCTTCGGTGGTGAGCGGCGGAACCTCGGGCTCGGCCGGCTGGGTGAGGGCGATGGCAGCTTCCCAGCCGAGGGCCTCAATGTCGAAGGCGCCACGGCCGGCAAGGTGGAACACCCGCTCCCGCAGCTGCGACGGGCAGGATTTTGAGTTGGGGCACCTGATGTCCACATCGCCTTCCTTGGCCGGAGCCAGGGGCGTGCCGCAGGAGGGGCACTCGGTGGGCATCACGAAGTCGCGGACCGGAGGATCCTGCTGATCGCGCAGGGCAAGGACCGGGCCCACGATTTCGGGGATGACGTCGCCGGCCTTGCGGAGCACCACGATATCGCCGATCTTCACGCCCTTGGCCTTGACCACGTCCTGGTTGTGGAGGGTGGCCATTTCCACGGTGGACCCGGCCACCTTGACCGGCTCCATCATGCCGAAGGGCGTGACGCGGCCGGTGCGGCCCACGTTCACCTGGATGTCCAGCAGCTTGGTGTGCACTTCCTCCGGCGGGTACTTGTAGGCGACGGCCCACCGCGGCACCCGAGTGGTGTAGCCGAGGGCCCGCTGGGTCGCGAAGTCATCCACCTTGACCACGATGCCGTCGATCTCATGGAGCAGTTTGTGGCGCTTGTCCCCATACCGCTTGATGAAGTCAAGGACCTCGTCAAGGCTCCCCAGCACTTCGGAGTACGGGCTCACCGGCAGGCCCCAGGCCTTCAGTGCGGCGTACGTTTCGGACTGGCTGCGCGCCTGGAGCCCTTCGCGGGCGCCGATGCCGTGGACAAACATCTTCAGGGGCCGTTTGGCTGTTTCGGCCGGGTCCTTCTGGCGCAATGAACCCGCTGCGGCGTTGCGCGGGTTGGCGAGGGGCGCTTTGCCTGCTTCGATCAGCGCTTCGTTGAACTCGGCGAAGGCCTGGGACGGAATAAACACCTCGCCCCGGATTTCCATCTCCGCCGGAAACCCTTCCCCGCTCAACTCCTGCGGGATCTCCTTGATGGTGAGGACGTTGTGGGTAATGTCCTCCCCCGTGGTGCCATCGCCGCGGGTAGCGGCGCGGACCAGTTTGCCATCCCGATACAGCAGGTTGACCGCGAGCCCGTCAATCTTCAATTCGGTCAGCCAGGCCGGTTGCTGCGATCCGTCACCGAGTTTCCCGATACTGGCCGACGCTTTGGTGAGCCAGGCCTCAAGTTCATCGAGGGAAAAAACATCCTCGAGGCTGTACATCCGCTGCAGGTGCTCCACGGCAGCGAAGGCGGCGGAGACTTCCCCTCCCACTTCCTGGGTGGGCGAGTCGTTGGACACCAGTTCCGGATGCAGCGCCTCGATTTCCTCCAGCCGCCGGAACAGGTCATCGAATTCGGCGTCGGAGACCAGGGGTTCGTCTTCCTGGTAGTACGCGAACCGGTATTTCCGGACCAGGTCCACGAGGTTCTCGTATTCCTCGCGGATTGAGTCGGTGGGGGTTTCTTCCGGTTCCACGGGTTCGGTGGTGCGGGTGGCGGTCTGTTCTGCGGGGCCTGGTCCTGTACTCACAGACCTATCTTGCCATCAAGGCACGTCAGCGGGGTTTCGAACCCATGACCCTTTACCTAGTGGGCCCGGAGGCGGGACCGGTTCCTGCCCCACCACAGGAAGGAGGAACCGGCGGCGCCCAGCAACAGGACGCCGGCGATGGTCGGCAGGACGGCAGGATCACCGGAACCGGGATCACGGCCAGGGGTGACAGCAGCCACCCGGCTGGCCCGCGCAGAACGGGTGACGGGCGTATTCCAGTCCTGGCCGCTGGATGCGCCGGTGGGCGGCGGAGAAACAGAAGATCCGGTGGCGGTGACGGCGGACGGGCTGGTGGATTCTTCCGGTTCCGCCGCCGGGGCAACAGGCACGGGAACAGTGTGGTCCGGAGGAGCCACCGACGGAGCCGGCTGCTCGGGAGCCGCCGTCACAGGATCCGCGGGCGGAGCCGGCGGGCTCTGCGGTTCCCTCGGTTTCCGGGTCCGGGTGGGCTCCGCGGGCTTGGGATCGCCGGCGGGCTCTGCCCCACAGAACACCAGGAAACACTGGTCCGGAGATGTTGTGGATGCGGGCGTGGGTTCCGTAGTTTGGGCGGAAGCCGGGCCGGCGGGAAAGAGGCCAAGGGTGATGGCCAGGACTGCTGCTGATGCCGTCGTCGAAGCAACGCGGAGAACCGGTGAGGACGGGGTCATTTGCTACCTTTCGATGCGCGCAGTCCCCCACCGCGGCTTTCTGGTGTCCCCGGTAGTCTTCTACACCGCGCAGCAGGGCCGCAAATCCACCGGATCCGCGGCCCTGCTGTTTTAGGCGTGTCAGTCCCTGTTTTCGGGCGGCAGCGCAACCTGGATTTTGCGCGCCTTTCCGCGCCCCACCACGTACCCGCGGCCGGGGATGAAGTCGGTGCCGGTCCGGCCCAGCGATGTGTTCAGCAGGCTGTCGCCTTCGATGTCGCCGGGGTTCAGCAGCAGGCCCCGCCGGCCGGATTTGAAGGGCTGGGCCAGGGACCAGGCCGAGGACCAGGTGGAGGTTTCGGATTCACCGATGACCCACTGGTCCGCCTTAATGGACGCTGTCACCAGCCGGCCCACGCCGGACTCTGCCATGGTGTCGGTGAATTCCGTCAGCCCCTCGATGAAGATGGCCAGAGCCCCCGGGTTACCCGAGGAGTGCTCCACCAGGTCTTCCACTACCTCGGCTACGTCGTCCGGTCCCACCACGGAGCGGTTCCAGATGGGCAGGGAGGCGACGGCGGACCGGCGGGCCCCGATGTAGATGAGCTCCGTGCCGGGGTTGGACCGTCGGAGGGCGTAGGCCAGGGTCACGAGCGCGACGGTCCGCCCGGCGCCCGGCGGGCCGGCGAGGAGGAGCGGTCCCCGTGCCATGACCTCAGCCGGGCGGAGCGTTTCGTTGTCGACGCCGATCACGGGCAGGTCCGGGCCGCCGGCGGGAAGGACGTCCAGATCCACCTGCTCCGGCAGCCTCTCGATGCCGGGGGCGGACTCCAGGCCCTGGCGCAGCATGGCTTCGCTGAGCTTATGCACTTCACGGGCCTGCAGGGCAAGGTTGGAGTTCCCGCCCAGCACGGCAAGCTGCACTTCGAGCCCGTCCAGCAGCCCCCGGCCGGGCGGGGAGCCGGCGCCGAGCACGTCCCGCGGAACATCCATGGACATGTAGTCGTCCTCAGAGGAGAGCCGGAGGACCAGGCGCCGCTGGATGGAAGCGAGCAATGAGGCCGGGACCGAGTTGGGCCTGTCCCCGGTGACCATCAGGTGGATGCCGAGGGTACGGCCGTCGGTGGCCAACTGCAGGAAAATGTCCCACAGACCGGACAGCCTGCTGTGTTCATACGCCTCGCGGAAGGCCGACATACCGTCCACCAGGACAAAGATCCGCTTCTCATGGGGCCGGTTGGCGAGCTTTCGGTACTCCACGATGGTGGAGGCACGTACCTCGGCGAAAGCAGCAGACCGCTGCTCAGCGATGTCCCGCAGCAGGCGCAGCAGGCGGCCCACCCGTTCCACGTCGTCGCCATTGATGATCCCGCCCACGTGCGGAAGCTCCTCCAGCATCCGCAGCCCGGAGGATCCGCAGTCGATTCCGTAGACGTGGACTGGCCCGCCGCGGGGTGTGACTGCAGCGGCGATCGCGATGCCGCGCAAAGCCGCAGATTTTCCTGATCCGCCCGTGCCGTAGATGGCCATGTTGCCGTCTTTGTCCGGCTGGTAGAACACGGTGGGCTGGGCCTGCCTGGCAGGATCGTCAGCCACCCCGAGGAGCAACTGTTCGTCCGTACGGGGATTGGGCAGCCTGGAGAAATCGTAGGTTTTGGCCAGTTCATCCAGCCACGGTTTGCGCGGGGGCTCGATCGCAAGCGAGCCGGCCGCGCGGACAATGGTGGCAGTCATCCGTGCGATGTCGTTGGGGCCTGCCGGCGCCTCGAGCATGGGCTTTTCCGGGGCGGGAGCCTCCCAGTTGGGGCCGGAGCCGAACGCCATCTCCACAATGTCGATCTGCGGCCGTTGGGGTTTGTCCGTGGTCCAGCCGCCGGCGTAGCCGGTCTGGAAGCCCTGGATCCGGCCGGGACCGGTCTTGGCCGCGCCCCGTCCCGGGATGGCGGGGTCGAAGTAGGCGGCGTTCGGGACGCCCAGGATGTCCGTGGCGTCGTCTTCGTCGGCCATCCGCAGCGCCACCCGAAGGTTTGTGTTGGCGCGCAGGCTGTCCTTGATCACCCCGGCCGGGCGCTGGGTTGCCAGGATGAGGTGCAGGCCCAGGGACCGGCCGCGCGCGGCAACGTCCACCACGCCGTCCACGAACTCGGGGACCTCGCTGGCGAGCGCGGCGAATTCGTCCACGATGATGATCAGGTAGGGTGGCGCTTCCGGATCGGCTTCGCGCTGGAGCGCCAGCAGGTCCTTGGCCTTTTTCCGGTTCAGCAGGTGCTCCCGGTAGTGCAGTTCGGCGCGCAGCGAGGTCAGCGCTCGCCTGACCAGGTGCGGCGAAAGGTCCGTTACCAGTCCCACCGTGTGCGGCAGGTTGATGCAGTCAGCGAAAGCGGCCCCGCCCTTGTAGTCCACAAACAGGAAACTGACCCGGTCCGGGCTGTACGCCGCCGCCATGCCCATCACCCAGGACTGCAGGAATTCGGACTTGCCGGCACCGGTGGTTCCGCCCACCAGGGCGTGCGGGCCCTCGTTCTTCAGGTCCAGGTACAGCGGTTCCACGCCTTTGGAGCCCACCAGTGCGCGGAGCGTGCCGTTGTCCTTGCGGTTTGCTACGGCGCTGCTGTGAACGGAGTTGTTTTCCGTCCAGCGTTCGGCGACGGCCTGGGGGTTGTCCAGGAAGTCCTTTCCGATCAGGGTGGCATAGGAGACGGCCCGCGGGAGGTCGGAATCATCGGTGACAGGTTTGCCGACGTCCACCACCGGGGTCAGCATCCTGGCCAGCTGCCCGGCAAGTTCGGCGTCAACGCTCTCGCAGCTGACGGGGTAGGTGTGGCGGCCCAGCCGGACCTGTCCGGTGGTGGTGCCGTGGTCGCCGTCCACCACCATGAAGTCGCGGCAGGCAGCGGGCAGGGCCTGCACATCGGTGGCCACCCACAACACGTGCACGCCGGCATCCGGGCCGCGTTCGGCGAGCCGGGTAAGACGCCCCCGGTCCACGGGGGCATCGTCCTCCACAACCACCAGCACGGCAGGCACCACCGGTGCCTCCACCTCGTCCTTGGCTGGATCCAGGGCGGGGCGAAGGGCGGGGCCGGAGCGTTTGGCGGCGGCTTCCCTGGCTTCCACCAGGTCTTCGAGGCGGGCCACCAGGGATGCGCCGCCTGCCGAACCGGCGGCCAGGTGGTCGCCGGACAGGGGGCTGTGGCCGGAGCCGACGTGCGGCAGCCACTGGAGCCAGTTCCACCGGTCCCTGGACTGGGCGGAGGTGATGGCTGTGAGGACCACCTCGGCCGGTGAGTGCAGCCCTGCGAGCTGGAGCACCATGCCGCGGGCAATATCGTCCACCAGCCCGCGGGCGCCGGCGATGCCCAGGGACCCGGCTGTCCGGAACTGGGATACCACCGGCACGCCTTCGATGTCCCGGAACTGCTTGATGCAGTCCTGGATTTCGCGGGCGTACTCCACCTCGGTGTCGTTGTTCGCCGGCTCCTCCAGGAGGACCCGCGACGGCACGGTGCCCAGGCCGAACCGCAGGCCCAGGAAGCCGCTGTGTTCCGGGCGGTGGGTCCACAGCAGCGGACCCAGTTTGTAGATGGCATTAACGGTGTCGCTGACGGAGGGTGCCTCCTGCAGCCGGACGGCACGCTCCACGTGCTGCAGTTCGGTGATGTCCTCGCGGAAGGCGGCCATGGAGGCGCGGAAATGCTTGAGCTGGTCCTTCTGCTGGCGCTTGGTCCTCATCTTCTGGTCCACGAAATGGCCCACCACGAACAGCGGCATCATCAGCATAAACACCGCCGAGAGCGGGTTGTTGCTGACCGAAAAAATCACCGCACCCATCAACAGCGGGATGAGCAGCATGATGAAGGGGAAAGGATGGTCTTCGGGGCGTTTGGGTCCGGCGGGCAGGACGCGCTTCGGTTCCTCAAAGCGGGGAACCACCCGGGGTGAACGGTTGAAGTCCACCAAAGGCGAGGTGGGCGCGGCGGCCTGGTTGTGTCCCAGCGGCACCACGGTGATGGTGGTGTCGCCCAGAGTGACGGTGTCCGAGGAGTTCAACGTGGCCCGGGTGACCGGCAGGCCATCCATCAGGAGCCCGTTGGCGGAGTTCGTATCAACGACTTCCACGCCTTCGCCCACCGTGATGCGGGCATGGCGTTTGGAGGTCAGCGGATCGGAGAGCCGGATGTCCACGTCCCGGTCCCGGCCGATGTAGCTGGTGCCGGATGGCAGCGAAAATTCGCGGCCGATGTCGGGCCCTGACAGCACGCGCAGTGTGGCGGCCGCGGGGCCGCGGGGGGCACCGGAGTCACCGAACTGCGCGCTGACCTGCGCCAGGGACACCACGGAGCCTGGCCGGAGGCCGGATTCGAGGAGGTTGTCCTCGCGGGCGAGGACGTTGCCGCGCATGCCGCCGCCCACAAAGGCCTCATCGATCTTCAGCGAAAGGTTGTCCGGGACGGGCGTGCCCTTGCGGGCAGGGTCGGCGGCCCAGAGGATTGCAGCAACGTCGGCCACCGTGGCGAGGCCGTCCACGGTGACGGCGAGGTCCTTGGCGTCGGCAGGGTCCCGGCGGAGTGTCAGCCGGATCCTCATCCTTCGTCCACACCCCTCATCTTTTCCAGCAGGTACAGGTCATCGGCCGTGACCAGGTGCGACGTGACTGCGTGCTCCACCAGCCGGGCCCGCCGGTTGGTGGCGAGTTTGCCGCCGCCGCCTCGAAGGCCAACAACGCCCACACGGTCCAGTTTGTCGCACACGTTGTCCAGTTTCCGGTTGAAGCGGGTCAGGGCCCAGCCCAGCGTTTTGGCGGCGGCAGCGGAGGACGGGATGGCACTGAAGCCGGTCCCTTCGCGCCGCAGCATCGGCTCGGCGAGCGCCACGATCAGTGCCTTCTGGGAATCCGTGAACACCACGGGGCCGATGGTGGTGTCCCCGTTGCTGTCCTCCTCCCGCGCCTGCTGCCGGAAGGATGGCGTCTTCAGGTGGACCGCGAATTCGTACGTGGTGGGTCCGGCGGTGAAAATGATGTTTGTGTGGCTGAACACCAGCGGGATCCGGGCGCCGGGCGAGAGCCAGGCCTGCATGCCGCCGGAGGCGTCGGCCACGGTGGCGGAAAGCATGCTGCCAACGTTGCTGAGCCACCAGATCCCGTCATAGCGGGCCACTTGCAGGAACTGCCGGTGCAGGTACGGGTTGTCGTCCACTTCAAGGTCGCCTTCGCGGCCGATGTTGAAGACATCCTCGTCCGAGGGTTCGTACCATTCACCACAGAAATCTATTGCTAGATCCCCCATTTTCTGTGCCTCCTCATTGGGCAAAGCGCTGTAAATCGTGCTGGTGTAAGTGTCTGGATCGGGGCGCCGTCATGGGCCGGTGCAGGCGATGGAGGCTTCTTCCATCGGTGAGAAGGCGCCGTCCGAGCGGACGATCATCACCTGGACGCAGGTCTGCCCGGACGGGTTCGGCGTCACCTGGATGGGGGGCTGGGCGATGGACTGGTATTCGCCGCCGCCCCCGATGGTGTAGACACGCCATTTGTAGGTGTCTCCGGGCTTGGGCTGCGGATTGTTCCAGGTGAACGAGGCGCCGCCGGGGGTCAGGGTTCCGGTGAGCCCTTCGACGTCGGGCACGGTGCCGTTGTCCAGCGCATCGGGCGGCGGCTTGCTGGCTTCCTGGCTCTGCGTAGCCTTGGGCGCCTGCGGTGCGGCGTTGGCGATCACGATGCCGACCACCGCGGCGAGGACCAGCAGGGTACCGCCGGAGATGGCAAGCCAGAGGTTGCGTTTCCCGTGGTCAGTGCCGGAAGCGGCGGCTTCGGCCGGTTCGTCCACCTTTGCGGGCCGGTGGAGCGTCGTATCGGCAACGTCTCCGCCGTCGGGAAGCCTGCCGTCCTGGGGCCCGCCGGCCTGAATCCTGCCGTCCGGGGAAAGTCCGGGGGTAACCGGCGCACTGCCGGCAGCGCCACGGAGGACCGTGGCCGGGGTCCAGTCCTGGGGCTGGGCAGCAGGCGTTGGCGGCGCCAGGGCTGCCGGCGGGGTAAAGCGCGACGGCGGCGCCTCCTGTGCGGGGACCTGCGGCCGGGTGCGGGCCGGGAAAGTGGGCGCACTGCCGGTCCGCTCCGGGTCGATGGCCGCGATGCTCCGAACCCGCGTTTCCTCGGCGCCGTCGTCCGGGTGGCTGTCCTCCTGGTGCGGCTCTTCGAGAACTTCGAAGGGCGTGACCGAAAGGTTCAGTTCAGCCTGGATGCGCTGCAGGGCAAGGGCGAAGGCGTGGGCCGAGGAGTACCGGGACTGGGGTGACTTGGCCATGGCCGTGGACAGTGCCAGTTCCAGGGATTCGGGGACGTCGGCGCGGCCCAGCCGGGGCACGGGCATGTTGCTGATTCTGCTGATCAGCTCGCGCTGGGAGTTGTCGGCGCCGGGCATCACGAAGGGCGACCGCCCGGCCAGCAGCGTGTACAGCGTCGCGCCAAGCGCCCACACGTCCACCATCACGCCGTCCACGGTGCCGTCGGTGAACTGTTCCGGCGGGGACCACGGGATGGACATGCCGGAGTCCTCGTCGGCGTCGCCGGCCAGGGTCCCGGAAATGCCGAAGTCGGTCAGGGCAGGGCGGTTGTAGTCCGTCACCAGGATGTTGGCGGGTTTGATGTCGCGGTGCGCGATGCCCGCGCGGTGGGCGGTCTCGACGGCGGACGCCACCTGGATGCCGACGGCCAGCACCTCATCAACGCTGAACCGCTGCCGCCGGTACCGCACGTCCAGGCTGGGCCGCGAGCAGTACTCCATGGCCAGGTAGGAGTGCCCGTCGTCGGTGACCTCCGCCTCGAAGATGGTGACGATGTACGGGTGGGAGGACAGCTGGGCCATGAGGTTGGCCTCGGACTCGAACCGGCGGCGCGCACCTTCGGTTTTCAGGTCCGAGAGCAGCACCTTGACGGCCACCCTTCGGCGGGGCCGGTCTTGTTCGTAAAGGTAGACGTCGGAGAACCCGCCGGATCCCAGCAGGCTGATGTAGGTGAACCCCGCGATACGGGGCGGCGGCGCAGGCGGCCGTTTGGAACTCAAGGAATCTCCTCAAAACGCAGAGAGATGTTGTCGCCAAGTTCAGCGATGTCCCCGTCCAGAAGGATGGCCATCTCGTTCTGGGCCAGGCGGCGCGGGGGCTGGCCTTCGCGCACCAGGACGGTGCCGTTGGTGGCTTTGAGGTCGCAGAGCATCACGTGCCAGCCCTCCAGCCGGACTTCGACGTGCGAGCGGGAGATATCCCCTCCCGGGCTTGCCACCTGGACCAGCCGGGGCATCACTCCGCCCTGGACCCGGGACACCGAGGGTTGCCGGCCGATCACCAGCGACTGGTCGAGGTCCACGAGTTCTCCGGTGGAGATGCGCATCCGTCCCAGGCGCGGACGGGCCACCTGGACTGCGTCGGGCAGAAGCCCCGCGCCGCACGCCGCACAAGTGGCACTGGTGGGCGGATTGGGGTGGTCCTGAGGGCAGAGCCGTGCAAGCACCAGCGGCCCGGCCGCCTCAGAGGAGTCTGTCACCGTGCGGACGGGCCGGGCGGCCATCCCTTTCAGGCTGCCCTTCATCACTGTCTGGCCGTCGTGGTCGGCGTCGTATTCCGGATGGTTTGCTTCCGCCGCGGGCGCAACAGGAACCGATACAACAGGGGCGGCTGCACTTCGGGCCACCGAGGCTGTGGAGGGTGCCGCCGGCAACATGGGGGCGGGAACTGCAGGCGGCGGCGCCGGTTCGCTGCTGCCCCCGGCCGCCGTCCGCCATGGCACGGAGTTGATCAGCCCGCTGGTTGGGGCCGTGGGTGCGGAGTTGGGTGAACCGGCGGAGGGTGCTTCCGGAACGACGGCGGGCGGAGCGCCTGCCGTCGCAGGGGATACTTCCGGGCGGGCAGGGGTATCGGCCGGGCCAGATTCCGATGACTCCCCGGACACCTGCTGTTCAACGGCCTGATCTTCAACGGCCCGCAGTTCAGCGGCTTCGGGGTCCTGCGCCTGAGGTTCCGGCTGGTCTGCTGGCTCCGGCTCTTCCCGGACGGCGGCATCTTCGATCCTGCGGACCACGGTCCGTTCCCACAGGTGGTCATACGAGCTGGTCATCTCGCTGGCCACTGGCTGTTCGGAAGCACTGGACGTAGTGTCCTCCCGCGCCGCACTGAGGCCAGCTTCAGTCGCGGGAGCAGCACCAGTTCCAGGGGCAGCATCAGTCCCGACGCCGCCGTCATCCTCCCGGGCAGCTTCCGGGTCCGGGTCAACGCCTGAATCTGGGTCAGCGCCTGACTCCGGGGCAGCGTCGGTTTCGGCCAGGCCGTCGTCCTCGAAGTCCTCATCAATGACCGCATAAACGGTCTCCGCCGACGCCCCATGCTCGGGAGCAACAGTGATCTCCGGAAGGTCAGCCTCTTCGGACGCTTCAATCACGGGGCCCGGGACCGCGGAGGTGGGCTCCGCTAGCGGAGGTGCTACAAAAACCGGCGCGTCCGGGTCGGCTGCAGAGGGCGCCGCAGCAGCGGTTCCGGCAGCAACAGCGGGCTCAACTGCTGCGGGAGCAGGCCTGGCGGCGCCGCTGGCCCTGGCCCCGAGGGTGAGGACCAGGGACTGCAGCAGCACCACGCCCTCCGCCAGTGGCAGGTCCGGCAGGTCGGCGTGCAGGGACGCTGGCTCGGGGTGCAGGCTCCGGCCCGCCGCGGGAATCACCAGCCGGCACAGCCCGGACTGATCGAGCCGCCGCTCGGTCCAGGTGGTCACGTCCCGGCCGTTCAGCTCCACCGGGCCGTCGGCCGACTGGACAGTGACGTCCAGGTCCCCGCGCAGGAAGACGCGCAGTGGTCCCTGGAAGTCGAGGATGCCGAAGGACGGGATGTTGGCCAGCGATCCCCCGGAACTGCTGGTCACCGCATGAAGGACTTCGTGCACTTCCGGCCGGCTTTCGAGCAGGCCCCAGAGTGCGGCAATGAGGGCCGGCTTGGTGTCCGGCTCCAGGAGGACAGCCGTGTGGGAGCGGACGATACCCAGCCAGGTCCCGGGGATGTAACTAACGGCGGTCATCGCCCGGTTCCCCACTCTCGTCGGCTTGGCCCGATTCCACGGCTTCCGGCTCCACCCCGCCGGCGTCAACAGTGCCCGCTTCAATACCGCCCGCGTCAACCGTGCCCGCTTCAACAGTTCCCGGTTCCGCAGCCTCTGGTTCCCCAGTGCTTGAATCGACGGTGCCCGTGCGATCTACAGCGCCCGTACGGGGCAGTGTTGTTTCGTCTTCGGCCGTCTCCGGGCGCGGCGCAGTGGTTGCTGCACCGGCATCGTTAAGGACGTTCCGGACGTCCACCACAATGACCGTGACGTTGTCCCTGCCGCCGCTGCGAAGCGCAGCCTGGATCAGGGCGTCCGCCGCGTCCTGGGGGTGGCCCACCGTGCTGAGGATCCGGTAGATGTGGTCATCCGTCAGCTCGCCGGTAAGCCCATCGGAACAGATGAGGATGCGGTCGCCTTCCTCCACGGGCAGCAGCCAGTAGTCAGCCTCGGTTTCGTCTCCGGTCCCCAGCGCCCGCGTGACCACGTGCCGGCGCGGGTGAATGGTGGCCTGCTCTGCGGTGATCTCCCCGGCGTCAACGAGTTCCTGGACTTCGGAGTGGTCCACGCTGATCTGCTCGAACCTGCCCTGGCTCAGGCGGTAGGTCCGCGAGTCGCCAATGTTCATCACCAGCCAGTACGGCATGCCCATCTGTTCCACGATGACGGCACCTGTGAGGGTGGTGCCGGCGCGTGCGCCGGTGGCCTCGCGAATGGAGTCGTCCGCCTTCACCAGATACTGCTGGAGGACCGCAGCCGTGACGCTCCGCTCCCCCGTAGTGAGCTGGGGTATCGACGCCAGTGCGCGGACGC
This sequence comes from Arthrobacter sp. OV608, assembly GCA_900110595.1. GTDB lineage: Bacteria > Actinomycetota > Actinomycetes > Actinomycetales > Micrococcaceae > Arthrobacter. Next base: position 219,223 of record FOEZ01000004.1, read on the forward strand.
ACATTCCGCTGGCAACCTCACCAGCTTCGTGTCCGCCCATCCCGTCCGCCACGGCGAAGACAGGATCGGAGGCAATGTACGAATCCTCATTCAACTCCCGGCGGAGTCCCCGGTCCGTCCCGTGGCCGACGCTCAGGCTGAGCCCTGCCCCCGGTTTAGTGCTGGAGGGAACGCTTGCGGGCTGTTGGTTCATGCCTGTCCTAGGTAAAAGGTACGGTCTCCAAAATGGACACTGGATCCCGGGGTAACAAATGCGGGCACTCCCGGCTGAAGGGGCGTGCGGTGGCCGTCGGGGGTGGTGACGGCGCTGCCGTTGGTGGAGTTCCGGTCCGTCACCCAGACGCCCGCCCCGTCCGTCAGCAGGTGGAGATGGGTCTTGGAAATGGACCGGCCGGGGTCATCGACGGCGAGCAGTTGGGCCTGCTGTTCGCCTGCCTGGCCCACAGGGTTCCTGCCCACCAGCACGCTGCGGTCCAGCTGGAAGTCGCGGCCGTCGTCGAGCCTGATCCGCAGGACCGCCACCGGTGCAGGTGCTGCGGAGCCGGGGCGCACCTGGGTGCGGTCCACGTCGTCGTCCGGGTGCCATTGCTGGATGCGCGGTTCCGGAACTGTCTGGACAGGCACCGCAGCGGGGACCGTCCGGGCCGGAGCCGCTGCGGCAGGAGCGGCTCCGGAAGCCGCGGCAGGACCAGCGGGGCCGGGGACGTGCGGGAGGGAATTTGCGCCTGGCTGCCGGACGTCGATGACCTTTGGCGCGTTGGCGCCTGCCACCGGCGACAACACCTGCTGCACCGGCGGCAGGTCCAGCGGGGCAAAGCTGTACGGCCCCTGGATTCCGCCGGTGGCGATGGGGTTGCGGCCCGCCTTGACGTCGAAGGCGAGGGTTTTCGCGGCAGTATCATGCCAGCCCCGGAGCCGGCCATTTTTGTCCCAGCTGTTGGAGACCACCACCAGCACAGCCCAGACCGTTCCCGCCAGCATCAGCGGTCCGAGCACAAAAAAGGCAACCGCGAACCACTGGAAGACCACCACAAGGATGGCCGCCAGCAGCGCCAGCAGGATGCCCGCCCCGGTGACCAGGCCGCGCAGGAAAACAGGACCGGCGCCCGGCGCGTAGCCGTCATTGTCCGCACTGCGGATCCCCATCAACAGGTTCCCCAGGGTCTTGCCGGTCCGGGCTTCCCACCCCAGCACCACAAAGAGGTACACGAGGGTCAGTCCCAGCCCGATCCCGCCGAACAGCACCAATGAGGCGGTGTCGTAGATGATGAAGCCGCCGCTGCGGGTCCGGGTGATGCCTGCGAAACCGAGGGCAAATGTCACCACGAGGACAGCCAGGGGCGGGAGCCAGTCAATCACGGCAGCGCCAAGGCGCTTGCCCGCCGTGGCTGGAACAAGCTGAAGATTCACTGCCATTCCCGTTCCTCCCCCTGGACCGGCCCCCACCTGCACGGTGGACCCGCCGGCGCTCCCCCGGCCTGTGCCCGCGTTGATGCCCGCCGCCGGAAATGCCTGCGGCCTTTCTACTACCGGGATAGTACCGGGAATCCGGGGCGGGTGCGCGGCGGGGGTACCGGCGTGCTGCTCAGCCACCAGGTGGGGCTGGCGAAGGCTGCGGGCCGACCGGTTGGGCAAGGGCGCGCCGCAGGCGTTGCAAAAAGCAGCCCCGACGCGGATGGGTTGCCGGCAGTGCGGGCAACGTCCTGCGTCGTCTATCACTGGGTTCCGGATCCTTGCGTTGGGGTCTCGGGGGTTGTTGCGTCAGAAGCTGCTGCGGCGGGTGCGGCCGCTGCGTCGGGTCCGGCGGGCCCCGCTGGCGCTTCCGGCCCGGCAGGACGACGGCGGCCGCTCCCCTTGAGGGACGGCAGAACAGGCAGTGCCAGCCCTGCGCCGCGGCGGCCCAGGAGGGTGCGGGCGTCCGCGAGCAGGGAACGTGGCGAGAACCGTGCCTGCTGCCGGCGCCAGAACCCCACCGTGGAGGTCATCTCCTTCAAGGACCCGTCAACGATGGTCCAGTACTCCCGGACCTCGTCCTCGCTGGGCTGGCCGGCACCGAAGATCGATGCGTCAGCCCGCCTGGCCAGCATGGTGGTGGTGCCGCCGCTGGCGGGGAACGCCTCGGCGAGCACGGCGGCGCTTTCGCGGCGCGTGGAGCGGGTGTCGACGGCGGCGCCCATGTCCGTGGCAAGGCTCACCACCTCACTCCAGCCTCCGCCGACCCGCTGCGCGGGGTCACCGTCCCGGAAACGGGACTTCCGGCGTCGTGATTTCAGCAACGCAACCAGCAGCAGCGGCAACGCGAGGATGGACAGCGGGATCAGCGCCACGCCCAGGGCGCCCAGCAGCGCACCCCAGAAAAGCCAGGGGTTGTTCTTCTTCTGGTCCGCGTCCAGCGCGTCCGGCGAGGAATCCGGCGGCAGGTCCGCTGGTTCCTGCGGCGGGGGCGGCGGCTGCAGCACCTGCGGTTTGGGCTTGGACTTGTTCTCGGGATCCGGCGGGATGGGCACGTTGTCCTTGGGCGGGGTGGGGTCGAAGCTGACCCAGCCCACCCGCTCGAACGCGACCTCCACCCAGGCGTGCACGTCCTTGCCGGTGATCTTTACTTCCCCTGCCCCGTTTTCGGGGCTGGTCGGCTCGGGGTAGAAGCCCATCACCACGCGGGACGGGATGCCCAGGTGCCGGAGCATCAGGGACATCGCCACTGCGTACTGCTCGTCGTCCCCCAGCATCTGCTTGGCCGTCAGCAGGTTCCTGATGCGGGCGGACCCGTGGCCCGAGACGCTGGGCAGCTGCCCTTCGCTGACCAGGCCGTTGCTGAAGGCGCCGGTCTTCTGGAAGTGCGCTTCAATCTGGCGCACCCTGTCGATGGCCGTAGGTGCGTCGGCAGAGAGGTCGTTGGCCTGGGATCCCACCACCGGTGGCACCTCGGCAGGGGCCGGCAGTGACACCTGGGCGAAGTCGTACTGCGTCAGCTGCCCGTGTTCCAGCTTGACCGGATCGGACACCTGGACGCTGTAGGAATCGCCTTTGGACAGCCCGTTGGTGGTCACTGCGGTATCAGTGCCCGAGTTGAAGTAGAGGCCCGAAGCGGCGGCGGAGGCGCCCTGGTCGAAGCTGATGCCGGTGGTCTTGCGGCCTCCTGGGACAAAGAAGCCCTGGTAGTCCTCGATGGTGATGCCGATGGAGTAATCGTTGGTGGGGACCACTCCAGAAGTGTCGGCCAGGGTGTTGATGGACTCGGTGTCGCCTACTTTGCTGAAGTTGCCCGAGCCGTTGGGATCCATGTTGTAGTTGGTGCCGTTGAACGCGTCCAGGGCACCGAGCCGGACGCGGCCGTCCCGCGGGAGGCCCTTGACGACAAAGAGGGTGTCGTCCTTTTTGTCCTTGACGAACGTGCGGAAACTTGCCAGCGGGGTGATGTAGTCCTTGGGATCGAACGGAGGGACCACAACGTTGCGGAGGACCTTCCGGTCTCCCCCGGCGGTCACAAGCGGGGCGGACACAGCGGTGACAGCCACGCTGGCGGCGATCACGCCGGCGGCCATGCCCAACCTGCGCAGCTTGGCCCGCTGGGCTGTGGCGGAGTCGGTTTGCGGGTTGTTGACGGCCACCTTGCGGCTGCTGCTGCGCCGCAGGGCGTCCCGGCGGAATGTCGCCCAGGCGATGCCCAGCACCGTCAGGCCGATGCCGCGTTCGAGGGTAAGGAAGGCGGCGTTGGTGCTGAAAGCGATGCCCGTAATGAAGAGGACCAGTACCGGAATGAGCGGCAGGTACGGGCTCCTGGCCCGCCAGGTGAGGATCCCTGCCACCAGTGCAGTGATCATGGAGCTGAGGAACGGGACAATGAGCACGCCGCCGGCAGTTCCCACCGGGACCCCGACGGTGAGCATGTCCTTCCAGGCGAACACAATGCCCAGGAGGAGGATCCGGAGCGAGTCCAGGGTGGGCACAAAGCCGGCGATGGCCGAGTCGGGCACTGCCAGCAGGGTCCCGAAGACGAGGTAGGCCCCGAGCGCCAGGGCCGAGGTGATGAGCAGCCCAAGGCGCAGGTGGGCGTTGACCACGCCGATGGCCAGGCCCAGGATGATCCCGCCGAAGCCGGACACCAGATAGTAGGGATCGCCGCCGAAACTGAGGCCGAAGCCGAGCAGGCCCAGCCCCAGGAGGATGGTCAGGGCGCCGGCGTCGAGCAGGAAATGCCAGAGCGGCTGGCCGTCGGCGAAGCCGGACTGCAGGCCGCTGCGGGTCTGCTGCCGGGCGGATGTGGTGCGCGGACGCAGCCCTGGTGCGGAGGTCATGCTGCCGCCTTCCGGAGGACGATGCCGAGGTCGGCGAGGTCGCCAAGGGTGAGTACTGTCAGGTCGGCGATGTTCGCCCTGCTGGACGCGGCGCCCGCTTCCACGCGGACGGCGAGGCTGCGCACCCCGGGCGGCACGGAGGCGGCGGCGGACCGGAGCTGGGTGGCGGTGACGTTGCTGCCCACCACAAAGAACACCACGGAGGCGTTGGGGACGGTGTCGGCCAGCGTCCTGGCGAGGTCGACGGCGGTGCGGCGCATGGGGGCGCCCACGATCCGGGTCATGTCATCGAGCATGTTGCGGCCGGTTTCGCACCTCAGCGGCCCCTTCTGGGTGAGGACGTCCAGTTCGCGCTGCTCGCGGATGGCCTGCCGGCCGATGGAGGCTGCGGCGGAAATCGCCATCTCGAATTCCTCTTCCGAGGCGTATTCGTCCGTGTTGATGGACAAGGAAACGGCGAGGTGGGCGCGGCGGGTCTCTTCGAACTGGCGGACCATGAGCTTGTTGGTCCGCGCCGTTGTTTTCCAGTGGATGTGCCGCCGGTCATCGCCCGGGACGTAGTCCCGCAGGGCGTGGAAGGAAACGTCGGCGCTCGACAGATCGGTGGTGGGCATGCCTTCGAGGTCGCGGATAAAGCCGGCAGCCGATCCGGCCAGGGCCACCGTGCGGGGATGGACGAAAAGGTCCTCGGGCTCGGTCCACAGGACCTGGCGGCGCAACAGGTGCAGGGGGTCGGCGCGGACCGAGCGCACCGGACCGACGACGATCACGGCACGCCGGGCCGTGGGGATGGTGAAGAGGTCCTCGTGGACCTGCTGCGGTTTCATCCGGGGCAGGTGGAACACCGCGGTGACACCTCCCACGGGCAGTTCGACGGCGGCGGGCAGCAGGGGCCGGTTGGAGGTGTTGGTGACGGCGATGCTGCCCACGGCGCTGTCCCCCACGGCAACGCGGGTGCGGGCCAGGTCCAGGACCACGCCATAGGTGGAGCGCCCGAGGATGAAGCCAACGGCGATTACAAACATCACAAAGGCTGCCACGGCGGCGGCCTTTGCTTCCTGCCAGCCGTAGGCCTGCCCTGCGGCCCAAAGGAGGATGGCGGCGGCCAGCACGGACCAGCCCAGCACGCTGATCACGGAGAGGACGGGCCAAGCGTGCTTGAGCCATGCTTCTTTGACGGTTCGCCAGGCGGGTGCCAGGGCAAGTCCGGCAGTGCTGCTGGCCTCAGCCCAGACGGCGGACGGGTGCAGGCGCGTTGGCTGGCCGTTCCGGTGGAAGGGTTGCCTGAGGCGCTCGGCGATCCGGGTCAACGGGGTGCCGGTGGACATATGTGAACCTTCGTTGTGCTGCTGGGGATGGACTGTTAGCCGGGTGCGGCGGTCAGGCGTTGGTGCGCTGCTGCGGCGCGGCCACGTCCGCCAGGATGCGGGTCAGGACGGCTTCGGCGGTGGCGCCGGAGAACTCGGCTTCCGGGTCCATCACAAAGCGGTGGGTCCACACCACGGGGGCGAGTTCCTTGATGTCATCGGGGAGGACGAAGTTCCGGCCCTGGGCCGCTGCCCAGACCTTCGCGGCACGCACCATGGCCAGGGCGCCGCGGACGGAGACTCCCAGCCGGGTTTCCGGTACGCTGCGGGTCTCCTCGCAGAGCCGGGAGATGTATTCCAGGACCGCGGTGTCCACGTGGGTGGTGGCGGCGAGGTCGGCCATGTCCGCCACAGCCTGGGTGGTGATGACGGCGGTGAGTTCCAGGGAACGGTCCTTCAGGTTCGAGCCGCCCAGGAGCCGGACCGTGGAGGCGTGGTCCGGGTAGCCAATGGACGTCTTGATCAGGAAGCGGTCAAGCTGTGCCTCGGGCAGCCGGTAGGTGCCCGCCTGTTCGATGGGGTTCTGCGTAGCCATCACCATAAAGGGGCGCCCCGCAGCGTAGGTGACCCCGTCCACCGTGACGCGCGATTCTTCCATGACTTCCAGCAGGGCCGACTGGGTCTTGGGCGAGGCGCGGTTGATTTCGTCAGCCAGGACGATGTTGTTGAAGATCGGGCCCTTGTGGAACTCGAACTTCTGCGTCTTCTGGTCATAGATGGTCACGCCGGTGACGTCCGAGGGCAGCAGGTCCGGGGTGAACTGGATGCGGTTGTTGGATCCCTGCACCGTGGCCGCCAAAGCCCGGGCCAGGGACGTCTTGCCGGTGCCGGGCGCGTCCTCAAACAGGACGTGCCCCTCCGCCAGCATGGCGGTGAAGGTCAGCCGGATGACGTGCTCCTTGCCCAGGACGGCCTTCCCCACGTTGGCGACGAGCTTTTCGAAGGTTTCAGCAAACCAGGCGGCCTGCTCGGTGGTCATGGTCATGGGGTTTGCTCTTCCTTCTGTGATGGTCAGGTTGTGGTGCGGGACCGGGAGTACCGGTCCCGCTGGTGCGCCGGTGGTGCCGGCCTAGCGGTTGGGCATGTTTGGCGGCGGGTTGCAGCCGAGGCTGCTGGTATCGCAGCGGATCCAGTTGCCGGTCGCCATGCCGGAGGTCAGGTGGTACCAGATGCCGCTGGGGTTGTTCGAGGTCTTGTACCAGACCTGGTAGCGGTCCGTCTGTGCGCCGGCGCCGGCGTCGAGCCACTTGCCCTCGCCGTTGCACTGCGACGGGTTTCCGGCAACATAGCTGTCCGTTCCCTTGCGGGGTTCGGTGCAGCTACGGACCGGGCTCGCTGTGATGCTCCAGGAGGTGGGCGGCGGAGGCGTCGGATCGGCACCGGATCGTGAATTCGCTGAGCCAGGAGGACCGGGGTCAACCGTCACCGCCCGCACCCGGAGGGTCCGTACCTGGTCCCATCCGCCCGCTGCCCGGTCATAGCGGTTGGCTGTCCCCACGTTGATCCAGCCGCCGCCCTCGTAGCTCACTTCAAAGTGGCTCAGGGGCCGGCCGTTCATTGCCGGGTTGTTCCAGGTCCAGTGGACGTCGCCATCGCCCTTCGCGGACGTGCTTCCGTCAACGTTGGGGGCGTTGGGCGGCCCGTAGGGGTTGCCGGTGCCGATAGCGCTGGCATCGCCGGACACGTTGTTCTTGGTGGACGTGGCGATGATGGTGACGGTGATGTCACGGCCATTGGTCATGCCGCCGATCACTCCCCCGCCTGCGGTGATGGCGCCACTCTTGCCGTCGGCGTTGTAGCTGTAGGCGATCTCACTGGCCGTGGAGCCGTTCCGCTGGGCTTCGGTCAGCGGCGTGAAGGTTACCTTCAGCTGGCCGCTGGTGCCGGTGGCCGCCACTGTTCCGCTGCTGACCTGGCCGGGCTTGCCTGCTGCCCGGATGGCAGCCGACTGGGGGCTGGTACCGCTGGTTCCCGCCTTGTTGGTGGCGGAAACCGTAAACGTGTAGTTGGTTTCCGAGTTATCCACCGTCACGTTCTGGGTGGTGCCGGCAACCTGCTGGCTGGACACCACAGCCCCGCCGCGGAGGGTGGTCAGGGTGTAGGCCGAAACGGCGTCACCGTTGTTGTTGGGCGCAGCCCAACTGACCTTCAACTGGCTCTGCGAACCCAGTGAACCCGCCTGGGCAGCGGTAGGCGCGGTAGGAGTTGCCGGGACCCCGGCAGGAACTTCCGCAGCCGAGTACGGGCTCCACTCCGACGGCTCCTTGGCATCATTGCGCGCCAGGACCCGGACCTTGTAGGACACCCCGTTCTGCAAGCCTTTCCAGACGTAGCTGACAGCGGTCAGGTTCTGGATCTGGGCGTTCTGCCCGGGCGGCGCCGGCGAGATTTCCAGGTCGTAGGACTTCACCGGCGACCCCTTGCTGGCCGGGGCGGTCCAGTTGATGGACAGCTCCTTGTCGCCGAACTTCAGCGACGGCGCCAGCGGTGTATCGGGTTTGACGTCCGGACGCACCTCTGCGGAGGCGGGCGACCGGTCAGACTCGCCGAACTCGTTGGTGGCCGTCACCTGGAAGTGGTACTTGGTGTTGTTGACCAGCCCGTTGAGGGTGCAGGTGTTGGCGGGGCAGTCCTGCAGGAACCCGCCCTCGCCGTAAACGGTGTACTTGGTGATGGGTGAGCCCCGGTCCGCCGGCGCCGTCCAGTTCAGCAGTGCCGTCCGGTCCCCCACGCTCTGAGCCTGCGGGGTGGTGGGCGCCTGCGGTTTGTCCTTGACGGTGAGCCGGATGCGGGCTGTCGCCTGGCGGGAAGAATCCCCCGTCTTGTCGGCCACCGTGTAGGACACCACCATGGTTCCGGTGAAGCCCGGTGCGGGCGTCACGGTCACCGAATCACCGCTGACCTCCACGTTGCCGCTACCGGTTTCCGTCGCGGCCGCAATAATTTTCAGGGCCGTTTCCGGGAAGGGATTGGCGTCGTTGGCCAGGACGTTGACAGTCACCGGTTTTCCGGCCGCGGCGTTGGGTTCCAGGTCGTCGTTCGCCACCGGTTTGGGCCGGTTCGAGGCGGTGACGGCGAGCTGGTAGGTGGCCGTGGCTTCGAGACCGCGCGGGTCCCGGGCCTTGACCTGGACGGCGGCAGTGGTTCCCGTGCCGCTGGAATCCGCCGCGGAGACTTTCAGGGCCTTGCCGTCGATGCTGGCGTTGAAACCCGCTGGTGATCCGCCCACCAGTTCGTACTTCATCTTCTCAACGTCGTCCCGGTCCGGATCCGATGTCAGCTTCGCCAGGTCGGTGCTGGCGGAGTCGCCCTTCGGGACCTCCACAGTGGCGCCCAGGAGCTCTGGCGGGTTGTTCTTGTTGGGATCGGGGAGCACCTTGGTGCGGATACTGAGCGTGGACTTCAGGCCGGCCGGATCATCCGGGCCGGTACCGTCCGTCACTTCGAAGGTCAGCGAGCCCGGGCCAACGTAGTCGGCGCCTGCCGTGTACTTGAGGCCGGTGCCGTCCCCGGTGACGGGATCGCCGCCGTCGGCGCCGATCAGTTTGATCCGGTCCGCCTGGGTCAGCCGTGGGGAACGGCCCTCGCGGACTTTCACCCACTCGTCCAGGTCAACGTCCACGGACTGGCCCGCGATCACCTCGATGACTTCGTCCTTGGCCAGGGTGGGCACCTGCTGTCCCAGGCCCGGGACCCAGATGACCGCCGTCGACTGCTGGCCGTCCACGTCCTCCACGGTGTATGGGATCAGTTGCGGCTGCTCGGTCAGGTCCACCACCATGTTGCCCTCGGCGCCGGGCCGGGCCGTGGTGGCCTCGGTGCTGATCTTGAGGTTTTCGCCCACGCCGTCGGGGTCCTCGTCGTTTTTCAGGACGGGGACATCAACAGCGGTCTTTCCCAGGGTCTGGGCGGACGTCACCCTGTCGTCCCGGGCGATCGGCGCCTTGAGGGGCACCTCGTTGTCCACCACCACGCGGATGGCAGCCTGCGCCGAGGCGTCCCTGTCATCGGCGATGGTGTAGCGTACGTTGACCGTTCCGGCTTCGCCCGGCGCCAGCAGGATGATCCTGCCGCTGGCCTTGCTCACCGTAGCCTGCAGTGCCGGATCAGCTTCGATGCCGTCGGTCAGGATGCGGATGAGGTCGCCGTCCGGGTCGGTGTCATTTCCGGTGGCGTCGACGGCGATCTGCCGGCCTGGCCGGACCCGGACTTCGTCGTCCACGGGCGTGGGTTTCTGGTTGACCTCGCCGCGCGGGGCCATCCCGACAGTCACCGTGCCGGTGTTGACCGCGCCCTGCCGGTCCACCACCTTGTAGCGGAACGTGTCCGTACCGGCGCCGTCGCCGGCCGCCGTGAAGTCGATGAAGTTGCTGCCCACCGTGGCGGTACCCATGGCCGGGGTGCTGTCGATGCCGGTCAACTGGACCGAGTCGCCGTCGGGATCGATTCCGTCCAGCGGGACAGGAATCCGTACGGTGCCGCCAGCAACCACCCGTGCCGTCAGGTTCCGCGGCTGCGGACGCGAATTCTCGGCGCCTTCCAGCGGCAGGATATGGATGGTCACGGCCGCGGCGCTCTTTTGGCCCTGCGGGTCCACGGCGTTGTAGATGGCCCGGACCGTCTTGGGCTGGCTGCCGGCGATAAAGCGGAGGGTGTTCTCCGAGACGAAGCTTTTCCCGTCCGCCGGGTCCACACCCTGCGGCAGGACCGGATCGACCGTGAGTTCCTGGCCCTGCGGGTGGGTGTCGTTATCCAGTACGGGGATGGTCACGACGTCGTTGACCCGGACATTCAGTTCGTCCGGCTTGGGCTGGGGTGCTTCCACGACGGCGGGCGCCGGGACCGGAACCACCGAGACGCTGCCGGTGGCCGGCTTCTTCCCGTTGGACATGGTGTATTCGAAGAGGATGGGGTCCTTGGTTCCCAGGATGTCCGTGATGCGCAGGACGCTGTGGTTGATCACGCTGACCGACGCAGTGGAATTCTCCGGGAGCTTCACCGACTGCAGTACCAGGACGCCGCCGGACGGATCGGAGTCGTTGGCGAGAGGGTCCAGCAGCACGCTTCCGCCCGTGGGCATCAGCGCGACGTCGTGGACGGCCACGGGGTTGCCGGTGTCGTCGCCGGATTCCACGTCCACCCGGATGAGGCCCTGGCTGCTTTGCGGCCCGTTACTGGCGATGTAGGTGAGGTAGACGGGCCCGGGGGTGGTGCTGCGGAAGGTAAACGTGCCACCGTCGGTGACGGGGCCCAGCTCGGCCGGGCCGTTGGCTTCCACCTGGGCCAGGCGGAGGGCGCCCCCGTTGGGGTCGACGTCGTTCTTCAGCGGCGAGATGACCAGGTCCTGGCCTACCACTGCGGTGACGTGGTCGGCGTTGACCACCGGCGCCAGGGCTCCCGGGGGCTGGACGTTGACCACTACTTTCCCGCTGACTGTGGCGCGGCCGTCCCAGATGGTGACTTCGACGTTCTTTTTCCCGGCGGTGGCGCCGGAGTCCTGGAATGTGAGCAGGCCGTCGCGGCGGACCTTGACCTGGTCCTGTTCGTTGTCTGCCTTGGCGTCGAGGAGGACCAGGTCGTCGCCGTCGGGGTCGATCCAGTCGGTGAGGATGTTTTGGCTGACGGTTTTGCCTTGTTCCACCAGCATGGTGGTGGAATCGCCGCGCTTGAACTGCGGCGGCTTGTTCTCCTCCGGACCCACCACGCTGAGAGTCACCTGCCCTGCGGCGGAGAGGCCGCGGCCGTCAGAGGCGTTGTAGCTGAACGTCTCCGTCCCGGGTTTCGCGTCGGCCGGGACGGAGACCTGGAACGCGGTGCCGCCGTAGATCTTCTCCAAGGTGCCGGCCTTGGGGCCGGAGTCAGTCACGGCTGCAGTGAGGACGTCGCCGTCGGGGTCCGAGTCATTGTCCAGGACGCTGAGGATGGTGGTCCGGCCCGGGCGGACGCCGACGGCGTCGGGCTTGGTTTCGGGCGGACGGTTGGGTTTGGTGCGGTCCGGCAGGACGTTGATGGTGTTGTTGTCCGCCGATTCCTGGTCCTGTTCGTCGGATTCGTTTTTGGGTGGAACAACGTCGTCCCAGTTGTTGACCAGCTGCATGTTCTGGTTGACCAGCCACACATTGCCGGAGTTCACATCGTTCAGGACCACCAGGTCCCGGTTCACCCGGAAAACATACGACGGCGACGCACTCGCCTTCGGCACGTCCACGTTCTTATCATCAGCATCATTCACGCAGTCACGGACGTACTTGTTCGCCCCCGACCACGCCGCGTGAACACACCCGCCCAACTGCACCGGGCTGGCCGGAACACCCTCACCACCGAACGACACCGTCTTCGCCGTACCACCGTCCAGGGGCTGCTTCAGCAACGCCTTCGGCGTGGAGATGGCAACAAAATCACTGCCAGGACCGGTCTGCTGCAACTTCGCATCCCGCGCGTTCTCCAACTGCAACCGCTTACCACCAGGCAACAACAGCTTCCCCGCCGCCGCATCCAGGACCACCGGCTGATCCCCCACCACAGTGATCTGCAGATCCCCGGCGCCCTTCAACTCCCCCCAGGTTTCAACATCCGAGGACGTGACTTCACCGTTGGCATCAACACCAGTCACCGTCACCACACCGGACTTCGGATCCGCCGAATAAACCCGGTCATCGGCCCCCACCGCCGACACCGTACCCTCCGAACCCACCAGCACCGGCTCGGTGGCCTCCTCATCAAAACCATTCACCGTCGACGGCGACACCGCCCACACCTTGCCCGACGCAGCATCCGTCACCGAAATCACGTCCGAACCGAAACTCACATCAGCAGCACCCGGCAACTGCTTATCCCCGCCCAGACGCATGTTCGCCGGCGACACCTGATTCAACGTCGAACCAGACTCATCATCAACAAACACCTCCCCCGCATCCTGCAAAATGTCAAACGTCGTCGACGCCGGCGTCACAGCACCATCCAAAACACGGGACGGATAATTCAACCGGCCCACAGCATTCTTGGACTTCGAGACCACCCACACGCCGCCGTCGTTCAAATCCACCTCAGTGGTCTTAAACCCCGGATACAACACAGCACCGGTCACTACCACAACAACAGCAGCACCAAACGCAGTACCACTCACGAGCTTCTTATGGCGCGTTTTGAGCCCAAGCTTCCCCAGCAGACTTGTCACAGCGTTACGTTTCCCTCAGTTTGTGTGGCCGTACGGCAGCGCGTCCGCGTACTGGCATGAGACTCTCTTTTCCCCGGCGCAAGCCTACCCAACCCTTACCGGCCCCGCGATGGGGAGCCCTCCCCGTTGCCGGGTCCTTGCCCGGCCCGGCCCGGCTATGGCGTCGCTCCTACCGGGAAGGTGCACAACGGGACGCCGCTCTGCGCGGGCGGGCCGATGGTGGTGTGCCTCGAATCGATCCAGCGCGTCTGGTTGGGTGAGCCCCGCATGATGTAGTACCACTGGCCGTCCCCGCTGTAGTAGGTGCCGTGCGGCTTCCAGCACATGATGTCGAAGACGTCTGCAGCACCCATCCAGGGGCGGTTGGTGCCGCCCTGTCCGTCGCACGTGAAATTTCCCGGCTGGCTGTTGTCGTAGGAGGTGGCCCCAGGCAGGTCGGTGCAACTGCGGGACATGCCGGAATTGAGCCGTGTGGTCCAGCGGGTCTTCTGCGCACCTGATTGTGCCGACGCCGAGGCCAGCGGCCCGCCGGTGCCGCGCGAGTTGACGCCTTGGACCTCGATGGAGTGCCGCTCGCTGAAGCCGCCGGTGTTGATCGTGCGGCTGCCCGAGGCCGCCACCCGTTCCCAGCTGCCGCCGTCGATCCTGATCTGGGTATAGGCGATGTCCCAGCTTCCGGCGGGGGGCGAGGCCCAGCTCAACGTCAGGTTCTTCTGGTTTTCGGCGCCGTCCGTTCCGGAGGCCGACGGTGTGCCCGGCCAGCCGTAGGGGTTCGCGGTTGCCGGGGCGCTGGCATCGGAGCTCGGCGCGACGGCGGAATTGGCGATCACCGTGATGGCGGTGCTGGTGCCGTTGGTGAAGCCGCCCACGGTTTGGCCGGGCTTGATGGGCCCGGCCTGGCCGGTGCTGGCCCGGTAGGTGTAACTGACCTCGGCGTAGGTTGAGCCGTTGCGTTCCGCGGCGGTGAGCTCCCGGAAGTTGATGGTGACGGATCGGCCGGCACCACCTGTGTTGGCTTCGGTAGCGGACACGCCGGTCACCTGGGCGAGCTTGCCGGTGGCCCGGCGCGGAGCCGATGCGGCGCTGACTGCACCCTTGCCGGCCTTGTTCTCGGCCTGGACGGTAAAGGTGTACGAGGCTTCGGAGTTGTTGGCGGTGAAGTTGGCGGTCCGGACAGTGCCCGCAACCGCCTGCGTCTGGGCCGCGCCGCCGCCGCCGCTCATGGTGACGTGGTAGTTCCTGATGGCGTCGCCGTTGGTGTTCGGCTCGCTCCAGTCAACCTTGAGCTGGTTGGACGTACCTACCGAGGATGCCACGGAGGATGTGGGCGCCGCCGGAGCGGCGGGGACGCCCGCCGGATTGTCCTCAGCGGAGTACTGGCCCCAGTCGGACGGGCCGAGCTCGTTGACGGCCTGGGCGCGGACCTTGTAGCGCACACCGTTGGTCAGGCCGGGCCAGTTATAGCTGAGTCCCGTGACGCCGTTCTTGACGGCGATCCCGTTGGCCGGCGGCGGAGAGATTTCCAGGTTGTAGGCCTTTACCGCGGAGCCCTCGGTTTTGGCCGGGGCCCAGTTGATCTCCATGTTCTTGTCGCCGGCCTTGACCGTGGGGGCGTCCGGCGGGGACGGTTTTTCATCCGGCCGGATCTCGTTGGACACCGGCGAAGGATCGGATTCCCGGACTTCGTTGGTGGCCGTGACGGTGAAGACGTACTTCACGTCGTTGGTCAGGCCGGTCAGCGTGCAGGTGGTGGTGGGGCAGTCCTGGATGAAGCCGTTGCCGGAGCGCACCGTGTACTTGGTGATGGCCGCGCCGTTGTCCGACGGCGGTGTCCACTTGAGCACGGCCGTCCGGCTCCGGACGTCCGTTGCCGTAGGCGCGGAGGGGGCGTCGGGCCGGTCGCGGACGGTGATGCGGATCCGGCCGTCGGTCTGCCGGGAAACGTCCTCAGTCTTGTCCATCACGGTGTAGCGCACCACCATCACGCCTTTGGAACCAGTGGCCGGGGTGACGGTGATGGAGTCCCCCGCGACGGCGGGCTGCCCGGCGGCGGAGCCGGTTTCCACGGTGGCGGACGTGATCCGCAATGGGGTCTCCGGGAACGGGTTGAAGTCATTCCCGAGCACATTGATGGTCTCGGAACTGCCGGCGTTGGCTTTGTCCACTACGTCCTCGTTAGCCACCGGCAACGGCCGGTTCGACGCGACGACCGTTGCTGTCACCGTGGCACGGACCGGCTCGGACCGGCCGTCGGTGACTTTGAGCGGGATGCTTCCCTTCCAGCCGGCGTCCCTGGCCGATTCCGGAGTCACTTTGAGGGTTGTTTTGTCCACGCTGGCGGTGAAGCCCTCGGGCAAGGAACCGTCGACTTCGTACTTGAGCTTTTCCTGGTCGCCTGAGTCCACGTCCTTCGCTAGGTTTGCAAGCTCCAGGGTGGCGGATTCGCCCTTTGGCACGTCGAGGGTGGCACCGCTGAAGGTAGGTGCGTGGTTGGCGTTCGGATCCGGAATCACCTTGGTGATGATGCTGAGGGTGGACTTGAGGCCGGCGGGGTCCTCCGGTCCGGTACCGTCAGTCACTTCGAACGTGAGGGACCCGGGTCCCACATAGTCCTTGAGGGCGGCGTAACGGAGGGCGCCGCCGCTCCCGGCCACCACGTCATCCGGCTCCGCACCCTGGACACGGACCTTGTCCACCTGGGTGATGAGGGGTGTGCGGCCGTTGCGGACCCGGACGTAGTCGGCCAGGTCAAGGGTGACCTCCTTGCCGGACATGACCTCTACGACGTCGGTCCTGGCCAGGGTGGGGTGCTGTTCGCCCTGCCCGGGAACCCAGATGACCGCCGTCGCGCTTTGGCCGTCAACATCGGTGACGGTGTAGGGCACCAGCTGGTCCTCCGGCGCGAGCGTGACCTGGACTGTGCCGTCACCGGTGGCACGGGCGTTGGGGTTGCCGTCAGGGAGGCTGATCTTCAGCTCGGAGGCGACGCCGTCGGGATCGGCGTCGTTCTTCAGCACGGGAACATCCACCGCGGACTTGCCCAGCGTCTCGGCCTGGGTGACCACGTCATCCTTGGCGAGCGGAATCTTCAACGCGGCATCGGGGCTGACCCGGACGCGGATCACCGCACCTGTCTGGGCTTTTTTGTCGTCCTGGATTTTGTAGCTGACGCTTTCGTTGCCTGCGGCGGCGGGCGCCGTGAGCAGTACTTTGCCGCCGTCGGCTGCTTCGACGGCAAGCTCGGGGCGGGCTTCGAAGCCGTTGGACACCAGGCTGACCGGGTCGCCGTCCGGGTCCGAATCGTTGGTGAGTGCGTCCACTGCGATTTTCCGGCCGGGGCGGACATCCACGGCGTCGTCAATGGCGATGGGTTTCTGGTTGTTGGTCTCCTGCGGTGCTATGCCAACGATCACCGTGCCTGTGTTCTCGGCACCAATCCGGTCCCGGACACGGTAGGTGAAAGTGTCCGTGCCGGCGGCGTTGCCTGCGGCGGTGAATTCGAGGTATCCGTCCTTGACCACTGCCGTTCCCATCGCCGGCGCCTTATCCACGCCGGTCAGCTGGACGGAGTCGCCGTCGGTGTCCACGCCCTCCAAGGGCACGGGGATGCGGACTGTCATGCCTGCCACGACGCGGGCGGTCAGGTTGCGGGGTTCGGGCCGGGTGTTGAGTTGGTCGTCCCTGGCCCGGATCCGGATGGTCACCTGCTGGGAATCGGACTGCCCGGATTCGTTGGTGACCTTGTAGATGGCGTAGACCGTCTTGGGCATGTCGCCGGCGATGAAACGCACTGATTGCCCGGAGGTGAAGATCCGGCCGTCCGCGGTGTCCGGTGTCTGCGCCAGGACTGGTTCCAGGGTGAGCTTGCCGCCGTTGGGGTCCGTGTCGTTTTCCAGCACGGGAATGGTGACGACGTCGCCGGCGCGGACGGTGGCTTCGTCCTGCTTGGCCTGCGGCGCCTGCAGCTTGGCGGGGGCGGGGACCACCAGCACGGAGATTTCGCCGGTGGCGGAGGACTTGCCGTTGGAGATGGTGTACTTCACGCTGAGCTGGCCCTGGGCGCGGAGGTCGGTGATCCGCACCACCGAGTGGTCCAGGACGGCGACGCTCAGCGGCAGCCCGTCCGCGGCCGTCACCGACTGGACCACCAGCACTCCTCCGGAGGGGTCGGAGTCATTGCCCAAAACGTCCACGAGCACGCTGCCGCCGCTGGGCAGCAGGGCGGTGTCACGGACTGCGACCGGGGCCGCGTCGCCGCCGCCAGGCACGACGTCGACGCGCACCAGCTGCTGCGCACTGGCGGGTCCGTTGGTGACGAGGTAGGTGATGTAGTGGGCGCCCGGTGCGGTGGCGTTGAACGTGAACGTTTGCTGGTCGGCGCCCATAACGGCGGTGGAGTTGCCGTCCGGGGTGATCTGGGCCAGCCGAAGGGCGCCGCCCTGCGGGTCCGAATCGTTCTTCAGCGGGGCGATCACCGTGTCCACCCCGGCAACGGCCACCACGTGGTCCGCGTTGGCGATCGGCGGCAGTGCGCCGGCCGGTCGCACGTCCACGGTGACCTTACCCTCGGTGGTGGACCGTCCGTCCGAGACAGTGACGGTGACGGTTTTACGCCCGGGGTCGGACCCGGAGTCCTGGAAGCTGAGCAGCCCGTCGGGCCGGATCTTGACCTGGTCGCGGGGATCACTGCCGGCAGCGCCGACAACAAAAAGGTCGTCGCCGTCGGGATCGATCCAGTCGGGCAGGATGTTCTGGCTGACCACCTTGCCCGCCTGCACCACCAGTGTGGTGTTCCGGTTGGGTTTCTGCCGCGGGGCGGAGTTCTCCCCCGGCGGGATGATGTTCAGCGTGACGTCGGCGGAGCCGGAAAGCCCCCGGCCGTCGTCCACCGTGTACTTGAAACCTTCTGCGCCGGTCTTGTCGGCGCCGACGTTTACCTGGAAACCGGTGGCGCCGTAGATGGGTGAGAGGAGGCCGGACTGGAGCGGTTCAGGGGTCCGGACGGTGAGGATGTCGCCGTCGGGGTCGGAGTCGTTGTCCAGCACCGGGAGGATGGTGGTCTTTCCGGCGCGCACCCCGAAGGTGTCCGGTTTGGCCACGGGTGAACTGTTGGGTTTGGTGCGGTCCGGCAGCACGGTCTGCTGCACCTCGTCTGCGGAGTCCTTGTCGGCGTCGTCTGAGGTCTGCTGCGGCGGGATGACGTCGTCCCAGTTGTTGACCAGCTGCATGTTCTGGTTGACCAGCCACACATTCCCGGAGTTCACATCGTTCAGGACCACCAGGTCCCGGTTCACCCGGAAAACATACGACGGCGACGCACTCGCCTTCGGCACCTCCACGTTCTTATCATCAGCATCATTCGTGCAGTCACGGACATACTTGTTCGCCCCCGACCACGCCGCATGCACACACCCGCCCAACTGCACCGGGCTGGCCGGAACACCCTCACCACCGAACGACACCGTCTTCGCCGTACCACCGTCCAGGGGCTGCTTCAGCAACGCCTTCGGCGTGGAGATGGCAACAAAATCACTGCCAGGACCGGTCTGCTGCAACTTCGCATCCCGCGCGTTCTCCAACTGCAACCGCTTACCACCAGGCAACAACAGCTTCCCCGCCGCCGCATCCAGGACCACCGGCTGATCCCCCACCACAGTGATCTGCAGATCCCCGGCGCCCTTCAACTCCCCCCAGGTTTCAGCATCCGAGGACGTGACTTCACCGTTGGCATCAACACCGGTCACCGTCACCACACCGGACTTCGGATCCGCCGTGTAAATCCGGTCATCGGCCCCCACCGCCGACACCGTACCCTCCGAACCCACCAGCACCGGCTCGGTGGCCTCCTCATCAAAACCATTCACCGTCGACGGCGACACCGCCCACACCTTGCCCGACGCAGCATCCGTCACCGAAATCACGTCCGAACCGAAACTCACATCAGCAGCACCCGGCAACTGCTTATCCCCGCCCAGGCGCATGTTCGCCGGCGACACCTGGTTCAACGTCGAACCAGACTCATCATCAACAAACACCTCCCCCGCATCCTGCAGGATGTCGAACGTCGTCGACGCCGGCGTCACAGCACCATCCAAAACACGCGACGGGTAATTCAGCCGGCCCACCGCGTTCTTGGACTTCGAGACCACCCACACGCCGCCGTCGTTCAAATCCACCTCAGTGGTCTTAAACCCCGGATACAACACAGCACCGGTCACCACCACAACAACAGCAGCACCAAACGCAGCGCCACTGACCAGCCGCCGCGAGCGGAAGCGCCCTTCAGAGATTCCCGGCCCTTTTGAGCGCGCAGGTCTGCGAAGTTTCACGATGTTGTTTCCCCCAGTAAGGCTTCGGCAGAGCCGGTTTCCGGCATGCAGTGGCCGGGTGTCTTCCGACTATATCGGAATTCACCATCAACTGGATAAAGTCAGGATGGACGGTTTCTACAGGCCGCCGGTCAGTCCAGGACCAGCCCCTTGCCCAGGCCCCGGGTGAGCCGGACGGGCCGGATTTCGCCGAAGCCGCGGACGTTTTCGGGGGGCTGGGGCACCATCACAAAACGTTCATCCTGTTCCAAGGCTGACGCGGTCATGGAGTCCACCAGCACGGTTCCCGGATCCGCGAGGGACGTCAGCCGCGCGGCAAGGTTGACGGTGGGCCCGTAGATGTCGCCGAGCCGGGACAGGATCCTGCCCCACACCATGGCCACCCGGGCCTCTGGAAGGATCTCGTCCTCGGTGAAGGCATGGGCCAGTGCCAGCGAAATTTCCGCTCCGGCAGCGGGCGTTTCCGCAATGTAAAGCACTTCGTCGCCCACGGTCTTGACCAGCCGGCCGCCGCCCACGGAAATGATTTCCGCGCACTTGTTCTCGAAGCGCTGCACCAGGCGGGCCAGTGTTTTCTCGTTCATCCGCCGGGACAGGCTGGTGTAAGAGACCAGGTCAGCGAAGCCGACGGCGCGTGCCAGGGGCAGCGGGGCATCGTCCTCGTCGCCGTCGCGGCCTTCTTCGCTTGCCTGCAGGCCGGCCTCGGCGCGGACCGCCAACCGCTGGACGCCGGCGTTGAGCTGGCGCCGCCAGGAGTAGACCAGGACTTCCTCGAGGGCGTCCACCAGGGCGGGAAGTTCGTTCACCAGGCGCTTGCGGGCCACGGCGTCGCTGACGCCCTGCTCGTGCACCATGTCCTCCACCAGTGCCTCGATCTGCCAGACCACCATGCGGTCCGTCATCTGCCCGATGGAGCGCGTGACGGAAATGGCCGCTTCCTCCGTCAGCTTGCCCGAACGGACCAGATCCACCACGGTGGACAGGGCCGCCTGGTCGCGCTCGGTGAACGCCACGTCCTCGTCCCCGAAGTTGGGAAAACCCAGGGCGCGCCACAATTTGCGTGCAGAGAGCAGGGACAGCCCCGCGCCGGCAGCGACTTCACGACGGCGGAGCTTGCGTTCCCCGCCCAGGAGCCGGGCCTCGAGGGCTTTCATGGCCAGCCGCTCGGCGGACATGGTGCCGGTGGGAGGATGGGCGTCCGCCTCCGGAGCGGGCGCGACGGACCCGACACGTTCCTGCTGGTCCTCATCGTTCATCCCGTCCACCTTCTCTCATTTCCCACGGCAAAGCTTCGTCAGGGTCATCCGTTGACCCGTCCGGCTGGACATCCTGCCCGTCCGGCAGGTCCTCGATGGCATCGAGGATGAAGTCCCGGAACCTGGCCACCTCCGGCACGTCCGGGAACGTCACCACTGACTGATATCCGGCTTCCAAGGATATATTCCCCGAGCGGAAGAGGCGTTGCAGGACCGATTCATGGACAGTGAGGTTGCGGACCGAGGCCAGGTTCACCTGCTGGTCACGCCGCTTCCACATACCGGACCTGGCCACCAGCCTCCTGCTGGTGAGCGTGTACCGGGTGCTTTGCCAGCGCAAAAGCCGGGGCAGGCAGAAGCCCAGCCACACCGCGGCTGCGGCAAGGACGCAGCCGCCCACCAGCCACGGTGTCCAGCGGCCGGAGAGCGCGGGCACGGCCCGCGCCGCCCCGCCGCGGATCAGCCAGGCGGAACAAAAGGCCGCAACCGCCGGCGCGAGGATAAACGCAACCCCGGCGCCGGCGAGCCGCCGCGGCTGCGGGCGGGTGGTCACAATGACCTGCTCGCCCGGCAGGAGGTCTTTACGCATAACCGCCTTGGCCGGAAGCGTCGGGGGAAGTCCACGGCCGCAGATGCACCACGTCCCCGGCGGTGACCACGTGTTCACGCGCGTCCCGGTCAACCACCAGCAGGGAACCGTATTCGTCAAGCCTGGATGCGTGGCCGATGATCTCGTGATCCCCTGGAAGCTGCGCCCGGACCTGCTTGCCCAAGGTGACCATCACTGCCTCTACCCGCTTGTGCAGGGACGGGCCGCCCGCCATCCCTGCCGCCGGGTCGCCGTCGGCATTGCAGAAGCTGCGGTAGAGCACGGAGAAGTTTGACAGGTAGCTTTTCAGTAGCACTGTCCTGTCCGCCGTGCGGGCGCCCTCCAGCACCACCGAGGTGGCGGTGGGAACAGGCAGTTCACTGGCGGTGAGTGTGACGTTGAGGCCTGTGCCCAGGATGACCGGCGGCACGGAGCCGTCCACCATGGGTCCCAGTTGGGCCAGGATGCCGGCGATCTTCTTCCCCCTGACCAGGACATCGTTGGGCCATTTGAGTTCGGCAGGGACGCCGGCCGTTTCGAGGAGTGTTTCACGGAGCGCGAGTGCCGCGATCAGCGAC
The DNA here is from genome assembly GCA_900110595.1 of Arthrobacter sp. OV608. Taxonomy (GTDB): domain Bacteria; phylum Actinomycetota; class Actinomycetes; order Actinomycetales; family Micrococcaceae; genus Arthrobacter. The sequence continues at coordinate 240,817 of FOEZ01000004.1, forward strand.
AACCAGGAGTAGCTTTGCGTGGGCAGCGGGCGGCCTTCGGCGTTGGCCGGGCGAAGGACCACCGAAACTGAGATGGAGCTCAGGGGCGGGGCTTCCCAGTGCCTGTCGAGCCGGCCCCGCGCAGCCGTCTGGTACTCAGCGGTGAGCACGGAGAGGTCTGGCCAGCCTGCAGGCTCAACGGTGACTGACCGGAGGAGGTCGGCGTTGGTGGATCCGGTGGAGTCCACCACGTCAAGCCGGGGGATGCCGGTGGCGGACAGGAAGCGCTCGTCCGCCAGGTCCCTCCGGTTCAGGGGCGTACCGGGGGTGTGTGCGTCATCCATAGCTAAATCCTACAGAGCCAACCTGTGCCGGCCGCGCCCGTTCCCGCCCTACAGGAAGATGTCCGCTACGAGCCGGTCCTCCGGGGCACCCAGGCTGTAGGGACGGAAGTCCGATACTCCTGCCGCCGCCAGGACTTCCTCATCCGTGTAGAAATTGCCGCTGGCCGCGCCGCTGGCCGCGCCGCCGGCCGCGAGGTTGGCGCCGGTGAGGACGGCGTGGGCGGCATCGGCCATGATCTGTGGCCCACGCGCCGCCTGGACCATCTGGTCGCCGTGGGGCATATTCCGGATTGCCGCGGTGTCGATCAAGGTGCAGGGCCACAGTGAGTTGACCCGGATTCCATCCGCCTTCAGCTCTTCCGCCAGCCCCAACGTAGTCAGGCTCATTCCGTATTTGGCCATGGTGTAGGCCAGGTGCTTGCCGGCCCAATGCGGGTCAAGGTTCAGCGGCGGCGAGAGGGTCAGGATCTGGCCGGCGGCGGAGGCGCGCAGGGCGGGCAGGGCCAGCTTGGACAGCAGGAACGTCCCGCGGACATTGATGTCCTGCATGAGGTCGTACCTTTTCATGTCCACCGCATCAGTGCGGGACAGGTCGATGGCGGAAGCATTGTTAATAACGACGTCGATGCCGCCAAAGCGGTCCACGGCAGCTGAGACAGCGCGCGCCACGTCGTCGTCGTTCCGAACGTCACCCACCAGGGGAAGCGCCTGGCCGCCGGCAGCCACCAGCTCTTCTGCGGCGGTGTAGACCGTGCCGGCAAGCTTGGGGTGCGGCTCGCCGGTCTTGGCCATCAGCACGATGTTGGCACCGTCCTGCGCGGCGCGCACGGCGATGGCGAGCCCGATTCCGCGGCTTCCGCCGGAGATCAAAAGGGTGCGTCCCCGCAGGGATCCGCTGGCTTGGTAGGGAGTAGCCGGAGAGTCCGAAGCGTCGTTGCTCAAAGTCATGGAGCCACTCTAACCCACTTATGTTACCGGCGAGTAACTTATCGCGGCGGGCTGCGGCACGGCAGAAAATTGTAGGTTTTCTACAGCAGCCGCCGCCAGAAGCGTCACTAGACTAGCCAGCAGGGTTCGTTTTTTGTGTGGATGCTACTTAACTCCCGCAACAGACCAGCCAGCAACAACAGCGCCACTGGACCAATCTGCTACAGAGCCGGAGATATTTGATGAGCCACGATCTGACAACGACAGCGGGAAAGATCGCCGATTTCCGCGACCGCCAGGCCCGTGCCGAACAGCCCTCCGGCCCCGAAGCTATCGAGAAGCAGCACGCCCGCGGCAAGAACACCGCCCGCGAGCGCATCAGCCTCCTGCTGGACGACGACTCGTTTGTTGAGTTCGACGCCCTGGCGGTCCACCGCTCCACCGCGTTCGGCATGGAGAAGAAGAAACCCCTGGGTGACGGCCTGGTTTCGGGTTACGGCACCGTGGACGGCCGTCCCGTGGCGGTCTACAGCCAGGACTTCTCCGTCTACGGCGGCTCCCTGAGCCAGGTCAACGGCGAGAAGATCGTCAAGGTCCAGGAGTTCGCGATCCGCAACGGCTGCCCCGTGGTGGGCATCCTGGACGGCGGCGGCGCACGTATCCAGGAGGGTGTCGCCTCACTGGCCATGTTTGCCGACATCTTCCGCAACAACGTCCACGCCTCAGGCGTGGTCCCGCAGATTTCCCTGATCATGGGCCCTTCCGCCGGCGGCGCCGCCTACTCCCCCGCCCTCACCGACTACGTGGTGATGGTGGACAAGACCTCGCACATGTTCATTACCGGCCCGGACGTCATCAAGACGGTCACCGGCGAGGACGTGGACATGGAGACGCTCGGCGGTGCCCGCCAGCACAATGCCACCACCGGAACCTCCACCTACCTGGCCTCGGATGAAGCCGATGCCATCGAGTTCGTCCGCGAACTGCTGGACTTCCTGCCGTCAAACAACCTTTCCGAGGCACCTGTCCTGGAGCACCAGCAGGAGCTGGAGATCGACGACGACGACCTCGCCTTGGACACGCTCATCCCCGATTCGGCCAACCAGCCCTATGACATGCGCAGCGTGGTGGAGCAGATCGTGGACGACGGCCACTTCCTGGAGATGCAGTCCCTGTACGCCCCCAATGTGATGATCGGCTACGGCCGGGTGGAGGGCCACACGGTGGGCATCGTGGCCAACCAGCCCCTGCAGTTCGCCGGGACCCTGGACATCGCAGCGTCGGAAAAGGCTGCGCGCTTTGTCCGCCACTGCGATGCCTTCAACATCCCCATCATCACCCTGGTGGACGTTCCCGGCTTCCTGCCCGGCAAGGACCAGGAGTTCCAGGGCATCATCCGCCGCGGCGCCAAACTCCTGTACGCCTACGCCGAGGCCACCGTCCCCAAGCTCACCGTGATCACCCGCAAGGCCTACGGCGGCGCCTACATTGTGATGGGTTCCAAGAAACTGGGCGCTGACCTGAACCTCGCCTGGCCCACCGCGCAGATCGGCGTGATGGGCGCCCAGGGTGCCGTCAACATCCTCTACCGCCGCGATCTGGCGTCCGTTGCCGAGGCCGGCGGAGACGTCGAAGCCCGGCGCGCCGAGGTCATCCGCCAGTACGAGGAAGAGCTGCTGAACCCGTACCAGGCAGCCCAGCTTGGCTATGTTGACGCCGTCATCGCCCCCTCCGAAACCCGGACCCAGATCATCAAGGGCCTGCGCGCGCTCCGCGACAAACGCGCCAGCCTCCCCACCAAGAAGCATGGGAACATCCCGCTGTGATCCCCACCCGCCCCCTAACTTCGCAAGCTCAGCCAGGGAACCCTGCGGGCGTGGGCCCTGATCCGATGGTTGAGGCGGCCGAGGCACCCGCCGCACCGCTGCTGTCTGTTGCCAAGGGCCAGCCTACGGCCGAGGAACTGGCGGCACTGACCGCCGTCGTCCTTTCCCTGAGTGGCGGCGAACCGGAGCCCGACAACAAGCCGTCCGTCCGGCACTGGGTGCGCCGGCAGCAGCTTCGGCTCGCCCCCACGCCCGGCCCCGGGGCCTGGAAGCGCAGCCGCGGCTGAAACTTCTCCGCCCCACCCCAGCCTCCTTCCGGAACCTTGGGTGCCCGGTTAGTGTCGTGGGGTGACTATAGACACCGCACCTGCCGCCCGCCCGACAAGCCGCATCGACGCCGTCGCGGACAACTACACGGACACCCTCATCAGGCTTAATCCGTCGTTCGCCACCACCCTTGGCGTCCCCGGACACGAAACGGAATACCAGGACTTCTCCCCCGCCGGCATCGCGGAATTCGCCGAGGCTGCCCGCCACACGCTGGAAGAACTTGAGGGGCTGGAGCCCGAGGACGATGTGGACGCCGTGACCCTTGACGCCATGCGGGAGCGGCTGGGCCTGCAGCTGCTGATCCACGCGTCCGGCTGGGAGTACGCGGACCTGAACAACATCGCCTCCCCCGCCCAGGACATCCGCGCCATCTTCGACCTGATGCCCACGGAGACGGAGCAGCACTGGCAGCACATCGCCGGCCGGGCAGCCAACGTTCCAGCAGCCATCGCCGGGTACATGGAGTCTCTCCGACAGGCCCGGGACGCCGGCCGGGTGTCCGCCGCGCGGCAGGTCAGGATCGTCATCGAGCAGGTCACCAAATATGCGGCGGAGGACGGCTTCTTCGCCAAGCTTGCCGCGGGAGCATCCACTGCCGGCGGCCCCCTGCCTGCCGCTATCCAGGAAGAGCTCGACGCCGGTGCTGCCGCCGCCCGGAGCGCCTACGCAGGGTTGGCGGATTTCCTCCGCCGGGAACTGCTGCCCGCCGCGCCGGAGAAGGACGCCGTGGGAAGGTCCCGCTACGCGCTGGCCTCACGTTCCTTCCTCGGGGCCACCGTGGACCTGGAGGAAACGTACGCCTGGGGCGTGGAAGAGCTGGACCGCCTGATCGCCGAGCAGGAACGGGTGGCCCACAGCATCAAAGCCGGTGCCACCATCGATGAAGCCAAGGAAATCCTCAACAACGATCCCGCCCGCCAGCTCAAGGGCAAGGAGGCCCTGCGGGAGTGGATGCAGGAGCTCTCGGACAAGGCCGTGGCGGAGCTCGCCGGCGTTCACTTCGACATCCCGGACGTGATGAAGAAACTCGAGTGCCTTATCGCCCCCACCGACGAGGGCGGCATCTATTACACAGGCCCGTCGGACGACTTCAGCCGCCCCGGCCGCATGTGGTGGTCCGTCCCAGCGGGCGAGGACACCTTCACCACCTGGGCCGAAACCACCACCGTTTTCCACGAAGGCGTCCCCGGCCACCACCTCCAGGTGGCCACTGCAACGTACCGCCGCGAACTGCTGAACAAATGGCGACGGAACGTCTGCTGGACCTCCGGCCATGGCGAAGGCTGGGCGCTCTACGCCGAAAAGCTGATGCAGGAACTCGGCTACCTTAATGATCCCGGCGACCACATGGGCATGCTGGACATGCAGCGGATGCGGGCCGCCCGCGTGGTGTTCGACATCGGCGTCCATCTCGAACTGCAGGTCCCCGAACGGTGGGGCTCCGGCACGTGGACGCCCGAGAAGGGCTACGACTTCTTGAAGCAGAACCTGCCCATCAGCGAAGGCCAGCTCAATTTCGAGTTCACCCGTTACCTTGGTTGGCCGGGACAGGCACCGTCCTACAAGGTGGGCCAGCGCCTCTGGGAACAGATCCGCGCCGAGCTCGAAGCACGGCCGGGTTTCGACCTGAAGGAATTCCACACCCGGGCTTTGAACATCGGCTCCGTGGGGCTGGACACCCTAAGGCGCGCCCTGCTCTGACCGAACACACCTGGACCACGGCTTCCTGTTCAACGTAAACGCCTTGGTCCAGGAATCGGTACCCGACATGCCGATGCGCACCGTGAACGCCTTAGTCGTTGACGAGCTGGAGGGTTCCCGCGGTGCTGAGCTTGCCGGCAAACTCGATGGCGGCGTCGAGGAGTTCAGCCTCGGCAACCTCGCGGGTGCCGTCCACATCCCCGTTCAGCACGGTTGGAGCGAAACGGACGTGCACGGCGTCTTCGATGCCCACAAAGTTCAGCCAGTCGGCGAAGAAGGTGCTGCTGAAGTCCGAGCCGAAGGCTGCCGGGACACCCGGAGCGTAGACGCCGCTGGTGTGGACCGCGAGGGCGTGTTTGCCCTCCAGCAAGCCGCGGTAGCCCTGCCCGGGGTCGAAACCAAAGCTCCAGCCGGGCTGGGTCATGACATCGATCCACTGCTTCAGGACATAGGGGACGCCGGCGTTCCACATCGGGATGTTGAAGACGTAGGCGTCAGCCGAAGCGAACTGGTCGAAGACTGCGCGGGCGGCTTCCCAGGCGGCAACCTGCTCGGGCGTCTGGTCCTGGCCTGTGAAAACAGCCATCTTCGCGGCGGCGGCCACACGCCCGAACGCGGGCAGCACATGGTCGTCGAACAGGTTCAGCGTCTCCACCTCAAAGCTCTCCGGGCCGGCAGTCTGGACGGCATCGATGAAGTGTCGGGCCAACCGCAGGGAGTCGCTGTTGGCGTAGCGTGGAGAGGCGTTGACGTGGAGGAGGGTAGGCATTGGCATCCTTTCGAGGCTTTGCTGCGGGGCGCTTGTGCCCCGTCATCGATCCTCGCCGACACCACCGCGCCGCGTAAGAACGCACTTTTTTGTGCCTAAGGCACCTCAAAGTGCCCGGTAAACTGGGCCGCCAGTCCACTTGTTGAGGAAAGTATTGGGGATATGACTCTCACGGCCGAACAAGAACGCCAGAATGCCCAGGACCACTACAACGCTTCCCTTGACCTGTGCCCGGCCCGGCAGCTGCTGGAAGCCATCAGCAGCAAGTGGGTCACCCTGGTGATGCTGGCGCTTGAGGACGGGCAGCAGCGCCACAGCGATCTTCGCAAGCGCATTCCCGGGGCCAGCCAGAAAATGCTGACGTCCACACTGCGCTCGCTCGAACGCGATGGCCTGGTTCTGCGCCACGTCACCGTCGCCGTTCCAGTGCGCACAGACTACGAGCTCACTCCCCGCGGCCGCTCGCTGCTGAAGATCATTTTCGACATGAAGGAATGGGCCGAGGAAAACATGGACGATGTCGCGGCGTCGCGCCTGGAGCACGATAGCCCCAGGCCCGCTTTCAACCAGCGCAAGGACAGCAGCCTGCACCTGTCCTGACTGCACCGCGCCGGTGGAACCCCGGCCAGCTTCAGAGGCTGGCGCTGCGACGGGGAGCAAGCTGCGGGAAGGCAGTCACGTCGGGCCTGCTGCCTCGGTGGCGCGAGACATTAAGCACATCCGAGCCGGGAATAAGTAACATAACGCCGTAAAACCCTTGATATGACGGGGTTCCTTATGCCGTGGCGCTGTTCTGGCCGCGTAATATTTCTCAATGTTGGTTCGTCATGATATGCGGCACGGTCTTAGCGTATTCGGGTGAGCACTCAAACCCGCCCCTCAGAATCCGCCAAGACCGGCTTCCAGCTCCCCAAGTGGGCTGGCTCGTTCGGTTTCCAGATCATTGCCGCCCTGGTCGTCGGCCTTGGCCTCGGCCTGCTGGCCAAGTACACCGGCAGCACCAAGACCAATCCCAACGGCCTCGGCGCCACGCTGCAGACCATCGGCTCCAGCTATGTGTCACTGCTGCAGACAGCAGTGGTTCCCCTGATTTTCACCGCCGTCGTCAGCTCCATCTCCAACCTCCGCCAGGTCTCCAATGCGGCCAAGCTCGCCTGGAACACCCTGCTGTGGTTCGCCATCACTTCCCTCATCGCCGTGCTGATCGGCATCGGCCTGGGCGTGCTGCTGCAGCCCGGCGCCAACACCGGCATCACCGAGGAAGCCAAGTACTCCGGCAAGTCCGGTGACTGGTGGTCCTTCCTCATCGGCCTGTTCCCCAAGAACTTCCTCGGCCTGGGCGCCAGCTCCACAGTTGCCGAATCCGGCGCCGTTACCACCTCCGTGAGCTTCAACGTGCTCCAGATCCTGGTGATCGCCATCGCCGTCGGCGTTGCCGCGCTCAAGGTGGGCAAGGCTGCCGAACCGTTCCTGAACCTGAACGCCTCCGCACTGGCTGTCATCCAGAAGGTCCTGTGGTGGATCATCCGCATCGCACCGCTTGGTACCGTCGGCCTCATCGGCAACGCCGTCGCAGTCTACGGCTGGGACACCATCGGCTCCCTGGGCAAGTTCACCTTCGCCATCTACGTGGGCCTGGCCCTGGTCATCTTCGCGGTCTACCCCATCCTGGTCCGCAGCCACGGCCTGTCCGTCAAGCAGTACTTCTCCGGCGTATGGCCGGCCGTCCAGCTGGCCTTTGTGTCCCGCTCCTCGGTGGGAACCCTCCCGCTGACCCAGCGTGTCACCGAGCGCAGCCTGGGTGTCCCCCGCGCCTACGCCTCCTTCGCCGTGCCGCTGGGCGCCACCACCAAGATGGACGGCTGCGCAGCCATCTACCCCGCCATCTCGGCGATCTTCGTGGCCCAGTTCTTCGGCATCCAGCTGGACTTCAGCCAGTACCTGCTGATCGCCCTGGTGTCCGTCCTGGGCTCGGCCGCAACCGCCGGAACCACCGGCGCTGTGGTGATGCTGACGCTGACCCTCTCCACGCTGGGACTGCCGCTGGCCGGCGTCGGCCTCCTGCTGGCCATCGATCCCATCCTGGACATGGGCCGCACCGCCGTAAACGTGGCCGGACAGGCGCTGGTGCCCACCATCGTCGCCAAGCGCCAGGGCATCCTGGACGAGCAGCTGTACAACGCACCCCGCAACGGCACGCCGTTTGTTGACGACTCTGTTGACACCGCAGCCGCCCCGTCCGACGGAACCTCCACCGACACCACGTCGCGTGAGCTGGCGGACGCGAAGGCCTAAGGGGCCTCTGCTCACCACTGGCAGTAAACAACTGGCAGTGAGAAGAAGTCCCCGGGAAATCTCCCGGGGACTTCTTCTGTATTTAAGCCCCAGGCTCAGTGGCCACCGATGACACCATTCTGTACAGCCTTGGTGACGGCGTCCGCTTCGGCCTGCGTCAGCTTTCCGTCCGTCACGGCCTGGTCAAGCCTCGACTTCAGCGCCGCAGCCCGTTCCGCCTGCTTCTCGGTGCGGAGTTCGTCCAGCGCAGCGGTCACCTTGGATTCCTCGATGCCGAGGGACTCCGACAAGGCCTTGGCCAAGGCAGCATCACGGGTGGCCGGGTCAGGCCTCTCGCCATCGGCGGGCGGGGAGGAAGGCTTGTTGGCCTCACGGAAGGCCTGGAGCGCCTCCGTTACCTTGGCCTCCTCCACGCCGAGCTTCGCCGCGAGCGCGGATGCCTGGGCTACGCCCCGCTCACCGCCGCGTCCGCCGTGCTTGCCCATGCTGCCGGGCGCGGTGCTGGTGCTTCCGTCGGCTGAGGCACTGGAGCTGACGCTGGGAGCGGGGGTTGGTGTGGTGGTGGCGGAGGCCATGCCGGCAACACCGATTCCGGCGCCGAGGGCCAGCGCCGCGGCTGACAAGCCAAGGGTCATTTTCTTTGTGCGTGACATTCTTTGTCTCCTGGATCTGCCGTCAGTAACGGCTGCTGATGGTTCATCCCTCCCGGGACATTCCAAGCATCGCCAGGCCAGTTCTGGAACAGCTGTTCGGAACCTTTCATCTTCCTGTGAATCCGGAGCGGAAAAACTTGCTCAGCGTGCAAAGTTGCACGTAGTGTAATCAGCATGACAACCAGCACAGGCAGCATCCCAGCGGCAGCAGCCACCCCGTCACGGCGCGAGCTGAACAAGGCCGCCACCCGCCAGGCCATCACGGACGCTGCTTTGTCACTGCTGCGCAGCCACGGCCCGGGAAGCTTCACGGTGGAGGACATTGCGGACACCGCCGGCATTTCACGGCGCACCTTCTTCAACTACTTCAGCAGCACCGACGCCGCCCTCGCGGCCGTCACCCACGGGTTCCTGGACAATGCCATCCAGCAGTTCCGGCTGCGGCCGGCTGACGAACCGATCCTGCAGTCGGCACAAGCGGCACTGATGGCACTGGCCGACCCCATGACCGTGGCGCCGCTGGCGGAACTGTTTACGCTCACGCAGCAAAGCACGCTGATGTCGCACTCGGAGCTTCAGGCCTGGGAGCACTGCACCGAACAAATCATCGCCGTTGCCCGCGAACGGGTGACGGGGGCGGCAGAAGGCGTTGACGAACTCTATGTCCGTGCGCTGGCCGGTGCAGTGATCTCCTGCGGCAAGGCCGCCCTGGAGGTCTGGTTTACGCGCCGCGGCGCGGACCTATCCCCCGCTTCCCTGGCAGAGCTCCGGCAGCTGCTCATTGACTCCATGGCGCTGCTGGGGTCCGGTTTCACCGCAGGCACCAGTCCTGCATCCCGTTCCACCTCTTCCGCATCCGTTTCTTCCTGATCAGATCGGCTTCCTGTTATGGCACTGTTCCTTTACCGCCTGGGCAAGTTCTCCTACCGCCGGCGCTGGCTGGTCATCTCACTGTGGCTGGCCGTTCTGGTTGCTGTTGGCGGGTCGGCTGCCGCCTTCCATGGCACTCTGTCCAACAATTTCCAGATCCCCGGCACCGAAACGCAACGGATCGCGGACAAGCTGAAGCAAGAGCTTCCGGCCGCTTCCGGAGGCACGGCCACCATCGTTTTCGAAGCTCCCGACGGCGGTTTTACCGCCGAGAGCCGGGCCGCGGTGACCGACGCGCTGAAGAAGCTTGAGTCCGTGCCAAACGTCCGCGGCACCGTGGATCCTTTCGCCACGCAGGCGCAGGTGGACCAGGCCGGCCAGGCCATCGCCGACGGCGGGCAGCAGCTCGCCGCCGGCCAGGCACAACTGGACGCCTCCCGCGCGCAGCTGGATGCCGGCAAAGCCCAGCTGGCGGCAGCCGAGCAGCAGCTGGCAGCAGCCGGCGCACCCGCGGCCCTCATTGAGGCGCAGCTTGGCCAGCAGAAGGCGGCCCTGGCAGAGGGGCAGGCAAAGCTCGACGCCGGTGCCCGGGAACTCGAAGCCGGCAAGGCCAAGCTGGAGGCGGGCAAGCGCCAGGCAGAAGCATCGTCGGCCATCCGCTTTGTCTCCGAAGACGGACGTGCCGCCGTGGCACAGGTGCAGTTCAACACCTCCATCAACGGCCTGAGCCCGGAGGTCCGCCAGCAGGTCCAGGACATCGCCCATGAAACATCCGCTGCCGGAGTCACCGCCTATGCCAGCAAGGAGATCACCGAGGACATCTCCGAACTCTTCGGCGCCGCCGAGATCATCGGCATCGCGGTTGCTGCCCTGGTCCTGATCATCATGCTGGGCACGCTGATTGCCGCCGGGCTGCCGCTGCTGATGGCCATCATGGGTGTCGGCATCGGCGTCGGCATCACCTTCGCGCTCTCCGGCCTGTTCGACATGAGCTCCATCTCCCCCATGCTGGCCCTGATGCTGGGCCTCGCCGTCGGGATCGACTACTCCCTGTTCATCGTCAACCGGCACCGCACGCAGCTCCTGGCCGGAATGGCCCAGGAGGAATCAGTGGCCCGTGCCACCGGCACCTCCGGCAACGCCGTGGTTTTCGCCGGCCTCACCGTTATCATCGCCCTGGCCGCCCTGGTGGTGCCGGGCCTGCCCTTCCTCGCCGTAATGGGCCTGGCTGCGGCCGGGACCGTGGCAGTAGCCGTACTGGTGGCCATCACCCTGACCCCGGCCATGCTGTCGCTGATCGGCCGCCGCATTATCTCGAAGCGTGCCTGGGCCAAAGCCGCGGCACACAACGCCGAACCCGGCCATGAAGCAGCCGATGAAGCCCAGGACCGCGAGCGCAGCACGCACGGCTGGGGCGGCCTGGTCACCCGCCACCCGGTGCTGGCACTCCTGGCCGGTGTGCTCCTGCTGGGCACGCTCGCGCTCCCTGCCACCCAACTGCAGCTGGCACTTCCCGACGGCGGATCCGAACCGGTGGAGTCAGAGGCCTACCAGGCGTACGACCTGACCGCCCGGAGCTTCGGTGAAGGCGTCACCGGTCCGATTGTTGCCGTGGGCGAGTTCCCGGCAAACCTGGACGAAGCTCAGGCGCAGGCCCTGCAGTATGACGTCGCGGACAAGCTCCGGGCCGTGGACAACGTGGTGGCTGCCGTGCCCGTCGCCCTCAGCGAGGACCGGCGCACCGCCGTCTTCCAGGTCATCCCCAAGGAAGGCCCGGCCAGCGCCAGCACCGTCCAGGTGGTGGCCGAACTCCGCGGCTTGAACGAGGACATCCAGTCCGAATACGGGGTGGCCATGGGCCTCACCGGCCAGACCGCCGGCAACGTGGACGTCTCCACGAAGCTCGGCGCCGCCCTGCCGCCCTACCTGGCCATCGTCGTCGGCCTTTCCCTGGTGCTGCTGCTGCTGGTCTTCCGCTCCATCGTGGTGCCGCTCCTCGCCACGGGCGGCTTCCTGCTCTCCCTCGCGGCGGCGTTCGGCGCCGTGGTGGCTGTGTACCAGTGGGGCTGGCTGGGGAGCGTGTTCGACGTCGCCAACCCCGGCGCGGTCCTGAGCTTCCTGCCGATCATCCTCATCGGTGTGCTGTTCGGCCTGGCCATGGACTACCAGGTGTTCATCGCCTCCGGAATGCGCGAGGCCTACATGCACGGCTCCACTGCGAAGCAGGCGGTCCGGGTGGGCTTCCGCCACGCGGCCGCCGTGGTGACAGCCGCGGCGATCATTATGGTCAGCGTCTTCGCCGGCTTCATCTTCAGCCACCTCACCATGGTGCGGCCGCTGGGCTTCGCGATGGCGTTCGGTGTGCTGCTTGATGCGTTCGTGGTCCGCATGACCATCGTCCCTGCCGTGATGTACCTGCTGGGCGAGAAGTCCTGGTGGCTGCCGCGCTGGCTGGACCGGATCCTCCCGGACGTGGATGTGGAAGGCGCCCAGCTGAGCCGGCCCGCCGCCACCAAGGCGTCCGAAGAACTGGTCCACTAGGCTGGATCCGTGGTCCGCCTGATTCTTGCCTCCCAGTCCCCCGCCCGCACCAAGCTCCTCACCGAGGCCGGCATCCGGCATACAGTGCTGGTATCGGACGTTGACGAGGACGCCGTCCAGGCCCGGTACGGCGTCACCGATCCGCATGACACGGCCCTGCTGCTGGCGCGTGCCAAGGCCGAGGCCGTCGCAGCCCTTCCCGAGGCGGACGGGGCGCTGGTGCTTGGCTGCGACTCCGTCTTTGAGTTCGACGGCGAGGCGCACGGCAAGCCGTACACCGCCGCCGTCGCGCGGGAACGCATGCTCCGGATGAGCGGCAACACCGGTGTGCTGCACACCGGGCACTGGCTGGTGGACTGCCGCGATACCGAGCCGGACGATGATGGCGCGCCGGGCACCGGTGCCACCTTGGGGACAGTGGCCTCGGCGGAGGTTTCCTTCCTGGAGATGGACGCGGTGGAGATCGACGCGTACATCGCCACGGGCGAGCCGCTGCACTGCGCGGGCTCCTTCACCATCGACGGCCTGGGTGGGGCCTTCATCCGGAAGGTCGACGGCGATCCGCACACCGTCGTCGGACTTTCCGTCTCCACGCTCCGCGCCCTGCTGGCCAGTGCGCAGGTCCGGATCACGGAACTCTGGCCGGAGTCCTAAAGGAAGCGATTTCGGCGACTCTTGTAGCTTCCCTACAAAGGCTTGGCGCTTTACACGCGGAATCCGCAAGTAATATCGGCGGAACCCTCAAAACCGCGCTAGGCTCCCTGAAGGAAAGAAGGAGACGCCTTGTCAGCAAATTTGGAGCAGTCCGCACATCCCACGCAGTCGACCCTCACAAAGGTGCTGATCGCGAACCGCGGCGAAATCGCAGTGCGCATCATCCGCGCCGCCCGTGATGAAGGCATCGCCTCGGTTGCTGTCTATGCCGACGCGGACCGGGATGCCCTGCATGTCCGCCTTGCTGACGAGGCCTACGCGCTGGGCGGGAACACCGCCGCGGAGTCCTACCTGGTAATGGACAAGATCATCGACGCCGCCCGCCAGTCCGGAGCCGACGCAATCCACCCCGGCTACGGCTTCCTGGCGGAGAACGCCCAGTTCGCTGCCCGCGTGATTGAAGCCGGCATCACCTGGATCGGCCCCTCGCCCGAAGCCATCTCGGCCCTTGGCGACAAGGTCCAGGCCCGGCACATCGCAGAAAAAGTCGGCGCGCCCCTCGTTCCCGGCACCGCCGATCCTGTGGAATCAGCCGAGGAAATCCTTGACTTCGTGGACCGGCACGGGCTGCCCGTAGCCATCAAGGCCGCTTTCGGTGGGGGCGGCCGCGGCATCAAGGTGGCGCGCACCCGGGACGAGATTCCCGAACTGTACGAATCCGCCGTCCGTGAAGCCACCGCCGCCTTCGGCCGCGGTGAATGCTTCATCGAACGGTTCCTGGACGCGCCCCGCCACGTGGAGACCCAGTGCCTGGCGGACGCGTACGGGAACGTGGTGGTGGTCTCCACCCGCGACTGCTCCCTGCAGCGCCGCAACCAGAAACTGGTGGAAGAAGCCCCCGCCCCCTTCCTCACCGAAGACCAGAACCGCCGCCTCTACGAATCCTCCAAGGCCATCCTGAAAGAGGCCGGCTACCTTGGCGCCGGCACCTGCGAATTCCTCGTGGGGCAGGACGGCACCATCTCCTTCCTTGAGGTCAATACCCGCCTGCAGGTGGAGCACTGCGTTTCCGAGGAAGTCACCGGCATCGACCTGGTGCGCGAACAGTTCCGGCTGGCCCGCGGCGAGGAGCTCGGCTACGACGACCCGGAAGTACGCGGGCACTCTTTCGAATTCCGGATCACCGGCGAAGACCCGGGCCGGAACTTCCTGCCCGCCCCCGGCACCCTCCGGGTCCTGAAAAACCCCACCGGCCCCGGCGTGCGGATCGACTCCGGTGTGGAGCAGGGCGATGTGATCAGCGGCAACTTCGATTCCATGCTCTCCAAGCTCATCGTCACAGGCGCCAGCCGCCCGCAGGCGCTGCAGCGCGCCCGCCGCGCCCTGGAGGAAATGGTGGTCGAAGGCATTCCCACGGTGATCCCGTTCGACCTCGCAGTGGTTTCCGACCCCGCCTTCGCACCGGCCGAGGGCCCGTTCCGGGTCCACACCCGCTGGATTGAGACCGAGTTCGTCAACAACCTGCCCGCTTGGACCCCCGATGGCGGCAGCACCGAAACCCCGGCCGAAGACCGGCAGCGCGTGGTGGTTGAGGTGGGCGGCAAGCGGCTCGAGGTGGTCCTCCCGGCCTCGCTCGGTTCCGTGACTGCCGGCACCGCAGGCGCCACTGCCAAGCCAGGCAAGTCGAAGAAGCGCTTGCGTGCAGGCGGCACCGCTGCGGCCACGGGCAACGCCCTGACCTCACCCATGCAGGGCACCATCGTCAAGGTGGCCGTTGCCAACGGTGACGTAGTGGCCGAGGGTGACCTGGTGGTAGTCCTGGAAGCAATGAAGATGGAACAGCCGCTGACCGCGCACCGCTCCGGAACCGTCACCGGGCTCACCGCAGCCGCCGGCGAAACGGTGTCAGCAGGCGCCGTCATCGCCACCATCGAAGACTAGCGCCGGAGGCCCCTCGTGCTCGCACCAAGTTTTGAAGAAGAAGTGGACCGCTACCACCTCGCCGTCCCGGAAATCACCCAGGGCAACCCGGAGCCCGTCAAGGAGCTGTATTCGCGGCTCGACGACGTGACCCTCGCCAACCCGTTCGGCGGCATCGCCCGCGGGTGGGCGCAGGTGGAAGCCCGGCTGGATCAGGCCGCACGGCAGTTCCACGACGGCGAGATGCTCGGGTTTGACACTGTCACTTCCTACACCGCCCGTGACACCGCCTTCCTGGTGGAAACGGAACATTTCCGCGCCCGCCTGGACGGTGCCGCCGTCGCCGAGGAATTCGCGCTCCGGGTCACCAGCGTCTTCCGGCGCGAGGAAGGGTACTGGAAACTGGTGCACCGGCACGCCGACCCCGCTGCCCGTCCCCAGTCCCGCCGGTCGCTGAGCCAGCCCGCCGCCAGCTGACAGGCCGCAGCACCGGGCCGTGAGGTTGTGCCGGGAGTCTGGTCTCCTCGGCTGGGCCAGGAGGCTGACAGGCCGGAGCGAAGAAGGCACACTTAGCACATGTTGCCTTTCCTGCTCCTGGCATCACGCGCCGAGGACGCCGCCGCCGAGGACGAGTATGCCGCCTATCTGCGGTACGGCGGCCTGGAACCCTCGGAGCTGCGGCGCATCAGGCTGGAAGCTGCTCCCCTGCCCGAGCTGGACCTGTCCGCCTATTCGGGGGTGATCGTGGGCGGCAGCCCGTTCACTTCCAGCGACCCGCCCGAGCACAAGACGCCCACACAGCAGCGGGTGGAACACGAACTGGCCGGGCTCCTGGACGAGCTGGTTGCGGAGGACTTCCCGTTCCTGGGAGCCTGCTACGGGGTGGGGACGCTGGGTACGCACCAGGGGGCGGTGATCGACAGGACCTACGGCGAGCCGCTCGGCGCGGCGGAGATCGAACTCACGGACGCCGGACTGGAGGACCCCGTGCTCAGCGGCATGCCGCGCCGGTTCACCGCCTTCACCGGCCACAAGGAAGCCTGCACCGTCCTGCCCCGGCACGCCGTGCTCCTGGCGAGATCGGCGGCCTGCCCCGTGCAGATGTTCCGCTTCCGGCAGAACCTGTACGCCACCCAGTTCCACCCCGAGCTCGATGCCGACGGCCTTTGCACCCGCATCGACATCTACCGGCACGCGGGCTACTTCCCGCCGGAATCCGCCGAAGACCTGATGGCAAGCGCACGGCGGTTCACGGTCACGGAGCCCATGAACATCCTCAAGAACTTCGTGGCCCGCTACGCACGCTAGCCGCGGCAGCCCGCCGTCGTGCGTTCCCGCCCGGTTACTCCCGCAGAGGCAGAAAAGTGCCCGGCACAATCCCCGCAGTTACGGGATTTGTGCCGGGCACCTCTGCTGCCAACCGGGCTGGAAGGAACAGCCAGCGGACTTAGGCCACGTTGTTCTCGTAGTCCAGGTCGCGGGTTTCCTTGCTGACGAACAGCGCGATAAGTGTCAGCACCGCCATGGCGGTCAGGTACACACCCACCAGCACCGGGCTGCCGTCTGCGAGTTCCCACAGCGCCACGGCAATGAACGGCGCCACCGCGGCACCGAGGATGCTGGAGAAGTTGTAGCTCACGGCAGAGCCGGTGTAGCGGACGTTCGTGGGGAACAGCTCAGGCAGCAGGGCGCCCATCGGACCGAAGGTAAGGCCCATGAGGGAGAAGCCGATGATGAGCAGGGCCATGGTGCCGATGAACCCGCCGCTGAACAGCGGGACGAACAGCAGGCCGAAAACGAAGATGCCGGCGGTGACGGCGATGAGCATCTTGCGGCGGCCGTACTTCTCGGCCAGTGGTCCGGACACCAGTGTGAAGATGCCGAAGAAGACGACGCCGGCAATCAGCATCCAGAGGAAGTCGTTGCGGGTGTAGCCCAGGCCGGGGACGAACGCAGCTGCTGCCGCGTCGGACATCGGCTTGCCGGCCTTTTCCGCCGCGGCCCTGGCGGCCTCGAGGCTTGAGGGACGGGTGCCGAACGTCAGGGTGAACGTGGTCATCAGGTAGAAGAGCACGTACGTGGCCAGCATGATGAACGTGCCCAGGATCAGCTGGCGCCAGCTGGTCTTGAACACCCGGCCCAGGGGCAGCTTGGCCACCTCGTTGGACTCGAGGACCTTGGTGAAGGCAGGGGTCTCGATCAGCTTGAGGCGGACGTAGAGGCCGATGATCACCATGACTGCGCTGAGCAGGAACGGCACACGCCAGCCCCAGGCCTGGAAGTCAGCCGGGCTCAGGGCGTAGTTGAAGACCAGGAAGATGACGTTGGCGATGATGAAGCCGATGGGTGCGCCCAGTTGCGGGAAGGTGCCGTAGATTGCGCGCTTGTTGGCCGGTGCGTTTTCGGTGGCCAGCAGCGCGGCGCCGCTCCATTCGCCACCGAGGGCGAGGCCCTGGGCGAAGCGCATCACCACGAGCAGGGCCGGAGCCAGGAATTCCCAGCCGGGCACCAGCGCCGTGGGCAGGCAGCCGATCAGGAAGGTGGCGATGCCCATGGTCAGCAGCGAGGCCACCAGGGTGCCCTTGCGGCCGAACTTGTCGCCGAAGTGGCCGAAGATGATGGATCCCAGCGGGCGGGCCACGAAGGCCACACCGAAGACTGCGAAGGAGCTCAGCAGCTGGGTTGTTTCATTCTGGCTGGGGAAGAACAGCTGCGGGAACACCAGTACCGCAGCCGTGGCGTAGACGTAAAAGTCGTAAAACTCGACCGTGGTGCCGATCAGGCTGGCAACGATGACTCGGCCGCGTGAGTTCACCGGCTGCGAACCGGGCACCGTGGACGTATCGGTGGATGACATAGGGTAAACGCTTTCGCTTGAACCGGCCGGACGCTGGCATTGCCTCCGGCTCGAAATAGTTAGAGTTCAATATTAGTTCCGGTCGTCCAGTCAATGGACGAAAGGTCCACTATTCGGACCTGTGCTGTGTGTCTCATTTTTGCGCGCTCCACCAAGCCTAACGGTCCCCCAAAGGCTCCGATAGGCAAATGTCACAGCCCGTTAACACACGGCGTCGGTCTGTGAAACGCGCCTTACCTACCTTGGAGGAACAACATCCCCCCGAAGGAGGTACCCCGTGACTGTTGACCGCACCGCTGATGCCGGCCCCGGCAATTCCCTTGATCTTGACGAGACCGCAAGGTCGAAAGACGCATCCGCCAGCGCACAGCCCGGCTCTACCCGCACTACCGTTGCCCCCGCCCTTGATTTCCGCCCCGGCCGCTGGATCGCCAACTGGGATGCAGAGAATAAGGAACAGTGGGAATCCGGCGGCCGCATCATCGCCCGCCGCAACCTCAATTGGTCAATCTTCGCCGAATTCCTCGGTTTCGTTGTGTGGCAGCTCTGGTCCATCGTGGTGGTCCAGCTGCCCGCCGCAGGCTTTACGCTCTCCACCTCGGAAATCTTCTGGCTGATCTCCATGCCCAGCCTGGTGGGTGCCACGCTGCGCATCCCCTACACCTTTATGGTTCCCCGCTTCGGCGGCCGGAACTGGACCATCGTGTCCGCGCTCCTGCTCCTGATCCCCACTACGGGCCTGGCACTGTGTGTTTCCAACCCGGAAACGCCGTTCGGCGTGATGCTCCTGGTGGCAGCCCTGGCCGGTTTTGGTGGCGGCAACTTCGCCAGCTCCATGGCCAACATCACCTTCTTCTACCCCGCCCGTGAAAAGGGCTGGGCCCTGGGCCTGAACGCCGCCGGCGGAAACATGGGAGCCGCGGTCGCTCAGCTCGCCGTGCCCATTGCCATCACCCTGCTCGCCGCCGGCACTGTCAACCTGCCGCTGGCCGGCTGGATGTGGGTGCCGCTGATCCTGGTGGCAGCCTTTGGCGCCTTCAAGTACATGGACAACCTCACCAGCGCCAAGGGCGACATCGCCGGCTCCGTGGCAGCGCTGAAGGAACCGCACCTGTGGATCATGGCGCTGCTGTATATCGGCACTTTCGGTTCGTTCATCGGCTTCGCCGGTGTGTTCCCGAAGCTGATCAAGGACTACTTCCCCGCTTTCTCCTCCATCGGAGTGGGCACCGTGGCATTGTCGCTGGCCTTCCTCGGACCGCTGGTGGGCTCGCTGGCCCGGCCGTACGGCGGACGGATGGCGGACCGTATGGGCGGCGCCCGGATGACCGTGACCGCGTTCGCCTCCATGGCAGTCATCACCCTCACCATGATCTGGACCCTGCCGCTGAAGAACTTCTGGCTGTTCCTGGTCCTCTTTCTGATGCTCTTCACCGCGAGCGGCTTCGGAAACGGCGCCACCTACCGGATGATCCCGGTCATCTTCGCCACCTCCAGCCGTGCCGCCCGCAAGGGTGCAAGCTCGGTGGCCACCCAGCGCCTGGCGTCCTCAGCCCTCGGCCTGATCTCCGCCATCGGCGCCTACGGCGGGTTCGTGATCCCGCAGGTACTGAACGCCTCCAACACCGCCAGCGGCTCCTACACCCCGGCCTTCTACGGCTTCGTCGGAGCGTACGTCCTGATGCTGGCCGTCTGCTGGTTCTGCTACATCCGCAACGCCAACCGAAATGCGATGGGACACGTCTAACATGACCAAAAGCGCCGACACGCACTGCCCTTACTGCGCTTTGCAGTGCGCCATGACGCTCACGTCTCCAGCGGAACTGACCCCGGCCGTCCAGCCGGGGTCAGTCCCCGTGTCCGCACCGGCCGCCGGGGAACGGCCTTCCCTCAAGGCACCCCTTGAGGTCAGCGGACGCGACTTCCCCACCAACCGCGGCGGCCTGTGCCGCAAGGGCTGGACTTCGGCCACCCTGTTGAACCACCCGGGCCGGATCACCGAGCCCCTGCTGAAGGGCCCCGACGGCGTCCACCGCCCCATCGGCTGGGACCAGGCCCTGGACCTCGCGGCCGGCGCAGTGAAAGACGCGCAGGCCCGCTACGGACGCGACGCGGTCGGCGTTTTCGGCGGCGGCGGCCTCACCAACGAAAAGGCCTACATGCTGGGCAAGTTTGCCCGGCTCGCCCTGGGAACCTCCCGCATCGACTACAACGGACGCTTCTGCATGTCCTCCGCCGCGGCGGCCGGAATGCGCGCCTTCGGGGTGGACCGCGGCCTGCCGTTCCCGCTCGAAGCCTTGGACACCGCCAGCACCATCCTGATGCTGGGCTCCAATGTTGCCGAAACCATGCCTCCCTTCGTCCAGCACCTGAAAGGCACGCGCGACGCCGGCGGGCTGATTGTGGTGGATCCGCGCCGTTCCGCCACGGCGGCTTTTACGGCCGACGGCGGCGGCCTGCACCTCCAGCCCCTGCCGGGCACCGATCTCGCCCTGCTCCTGGGAATTTCGCACGTGGTCATCCATGAGGACCTGGTAGACGCCGCGTACATCGAGGAACGCACATCGGGCTACAGCGCCGTGGTCCGCAGCGTGAACTCCTTCTGGCCCGAACGTGTCCAGTCCATCACAGGAGTGCCTGCCGAGCTCATCCGCGAAACCGCCCGCCGTCTCGCTTCCGGCGCACGTGCGGGCGGCAGCTACGTCCTCACCGGCCGCGGCGTGGAGCAGCACGTGGACGGCACCGATACCGCCACCGCTGCCATCAACCTCAGCCTCCTGCTGGGCCTGCCGGGTTCGGCCCGGAGCGGCTACGGCACCCTCACCGGCCAGGGCAACGGCCAGGGCGGCCGCGAGCACGGCCAGAAGGCCGACCAGCTCCCGGGCTACCGCAAAATCACCGATCCCGCCGCCCGTGAGCACGTGGCCAAGGTGTGGGGTGTCCCGGAACAGCTGATCCCCGGGCCGGGGCTGCCGGCCGTCCAGCTTCTCAAGTCGTTGGGCCAGCCCGACGGCGTCCGTTGCCTTTTCGTCCACGCCTCCAACATTGCCGTGGCCTCCCCCGACGCCAACGCGGTGATTCAAGGACTGCGCAGCCTGGATTTCCTGGTGGTCTGCGACTTCTTTATGTCCGAAACCGCGGCCGAGGCAGACCTCATTCTTCCCGTGCTTCAGTGGGCCGAGGAAGAGGGCACACTGACCAACCTTGAAGGCCGGGTCCTGCGCCGCCGCCGGGCCCTCACGCCGCCCGCTGGCGCCCGCAGTGAACTGTGGATCATGGCACGGCTGGCCGAGGCCCTTGATGCGCCGTCCACCTACAGCGAGGACCCGGAAACGGTCTTCGAGGAACTCCGGCTGGCCTCCGCCGGCGGGCTGGCCGACTACTCCGGCATCGACTACGCCATGCTGGACCGCGGCGAGGCCGCCTACTGGCCGTACCCGAAAGGCAGCGCCGGAACCCCGCGCCTGTTCCGGGACACCTTCGCGCACGCCGACGGCAAAGCCGTAATGGTCCCGGTGGCGCCCCGCCGCCGTCGGACGCCCGCCGCAAATCCTGACCCGGCCGCCACGACCATGACCCTCATCACCGGCCGCCTCCTGGAGCATTACCAGTCCGGCGCCCAGACCCGCCGGGTGGCCGAGCTGCTGGAAACCCGGCCGGAGGCGAAGCTGCAGGTCCACCCGGCCGCCGCGGCATCGATGGGCATTAACGAAGGTGCACTCGTCTCTGTGGCGAATGAGCGCGGCGAGGTGCTGTGCCGGGCCGAGCTGAGCACGGCGATCCGCATGGACACAGTGTTCCTGCCCTTCCATTTTCCTGAACTAGAGAGCGCCAACCGCCTCACGGAAGCGGCCACGGACCCTACGTCCGGAATGCCCGAGTTCAAGTTCAACAAGGTGTGGGTGCGGCCTGCCGCCACCCCCCTGTCAACCAACTTGCTGCAAACGACGGAGGCCTCATGAGCGAGCAGATTGTCATTGTGGGATTCGGCCCGGTGGCCGCCCGGCTGGTTGATGAGCTCCTGCCCGCCGTTCGGGACGGCCATGTGCATCTCACGGTGGTGGGCGCGGAAGCTGAAGCAGCCTACAACCGCGTGCTGGTGGCCGATCTGGGCGTGGGCCGGACCACTGCTGAAGCCTTGGCGCTTTCCGACGCCGATGCCCTGGCCGCCGACGGCGTGGATGTCCGGCTGGGCATCCGCGTCCGCCGCGTGGACCGCGCAAGGCAGCAGGTCCTGCTGACCGACGGCTCCGTGGCGCACTACGACCGGCTGGTATTCGCCACCGGATCCCGCCCGGTGATCCCCAACCTGACCGGCATCAACCCGGATCCCACCTCGCCGGTCCTGCCGGCCGGCGTGACAGCCCTTCGCGACCTGCGCGACGCTGAAGTGCTGCGGCAGGCGGTGGACGGCGGTAAGCGCGTGGTGGTCCTCGGCGGCGGCGTCCTGGGCCTGGAGACGGCGCTGGCAGCGGCTGAAGAAGGCGCCACGGTCACGGTGGTCCACAACGGACCGCACCCGCTGGGACGCAACATCGACCGCGGCGGCGGCGCCGTCCTTGCCGCGAGCCTGCGCCGCTGCGGAGTCCGGATGGCCGGCAACGCGCGCTCCACCGGCGTGGAGCACAACGCGGCCGACGGCGGGTTCTCGGCATTGCTGCTCGACGACGGGTCGGCGATCGACGGCGACCTCCTGGTCATTTCGTGCGGTGTCCGCCCCCGCACCGAACTGGCCGAGGGCTGCGGGCTTTCCACCGCCAGCGGGATCCTGGTGGACCACCGGCTGCGGGCGCACCACGAACCGCACATCTTTGCCATCGGCGACTGCGCGGAGGTGCGTTGCCCTGAACCGGACTGCGCCCGCTGCCGGAATGCCAAGGGCCCGTCCGGCCTGGTGGGGCCGGGCTGGCGGCAGGCCGAATGGCTGGCCGAATACCTGACCCTGCTGGCGTCAGGGGCTTCGGAAGAAGCCGGGCTGCTTCCGGAGCTGCCGGCCGAGCAGGCAGGCGTTGTTGTCCTCAAGGCCCGGGGCATGAACATGGCTGTGGCCGGGGACAACGCCGCTGAGCCGTGGGACGAGGAGGTCCTCACGGCCGGCGCCGGCAACGGCCGCGCCCGGCTGCAGATTGCGCAGTGGGCGGACCCGGAGCATGGCCGCTACGTCAAAATGACCACCCGGGGCGGCGTCCTGGAGGGGCTGGTGGCCGTGGGCATGCCGCGCACGGCGGCCGAACTGGTGGGGCTTTTCGAGCGAGGCGCCGAGCTGCCCGCGGACAGGTCGCTGCTGCTGCGCCTTGACGGGCCGGACCAGCTGCCCGGTGCGGCGGCCGATCCGCAGGGGACCGTATGCCGCTGCGCAGGCGTCAGCGGGGCAACCATCCAGGGGGCCGTGGAAGAAGGCTGCTCCACCGTGGCCGAGGTTTCCAAAGCCACCCGGGCGGGTACCGGCTGCGGCGGCTGCCACGAGGACATCAAGGGGCTCATCGAAAAACATTTCTCCCCAGCCGTCCCCTGACCTCCCGGGGCTCAAGCACCCGGTCGTTGAGCCCGTCGAAACCTGGGCTGTTTACACCGGTGCCTTGGGGATCAGGATCCAGAGAGCGATGTAGACCAGCTCGCCGATCCCCACCAATCCGAAAACGACGAAGCCCAGCCGGACCAGGACCTTCGGAAGCCCGAACCGGGCCGCCAGGGCAGCGCAGACGCCGCCGATGAGTTTGCCGCGGCGCGGTCGAACAAGTGCCATGACATGTCCGTCCTCCCAGTTCCTTCGAGGAGTCTATCCAGATGGTAGCGGGAGGGTCCAGAATTCCTGCCGCGTCCTCCCTCGCGGCGTCTGCACGCCGGAAGGCTTCGGCGTGCGGGGACACCTGGCCACCGAACGTCAATGAACAACCGCAGTCTCAAAAACTGAAGAGTCCTTTTGCCAGCCCGTATATTCCATAGAGTCCAAGCGCGAGCAGGATTCCCAGATAAGCAAGCACGAGCCTCGTGTCACGTAGGAAGCACTTCGATTTCCTCAGTCCTTGCCGTCGGGCCTTCCAGTAGCCAATGACTCCGACGGCTGCAAACACGCTCAACGCCAGCGGACCTGCCACCCAACCCAATAAGGCAATAGTGGCAAAGATGCACAGACGCAAAGGATCGAACGGTGCTTTTGCCTGGCCCTCTGGACCGGACGCGCCACCGGACTGGTTTCCGGCATGCGTGCGAAGCACGAATTCCGACGGCAGCGATCCGGCTGCGATGCGTCGCGCATCCGAAGCAGAACTCATCATTCCTCCCTGTCGCTTAATCAAACCTGCCGGACTGGGAGGAGCTCCCGGCCCGTGGCTGTGCTGATTCGTTGCCTTGCCAGGGACGGCCATGCCTGGACAGCACAGAACGGAGCGCACTGGTGATCACCGGCGTCGCTCTTTGTGCCCACGTGGACGCAGCATTGGGTGAGCCGTTCTTCGATCATGGTGGAGATGTCCATGAAGGGCTTGACCATGATGCGGGTGATTCGTTGGGCGAGGAGCCGGCGAAGCCGTTGTTGCTGGCCTGGAAGTTTGCCGGCGGCCAGTGTGGTGAGGGTGCCGATTCCGAGGTCGCACTGGGTGCAGATGTTTTTCCAAAGATCCATTGTCCGCGGGTGGGACAGCGAGGACTGCTCGCTTAGCAGGTCCAGCAGGGAGGACTTCATGAGGTTGCGCAACTCCAGCGGGATCGCGCTGTCGGCGATGCGGTTGGCGATGCTGTCCGGGTTGAGTTCCAGCCAGGCGAGCAGCTGGTCGTGCCCGATGAGGGCTGTCAGCGAACGCCAGACTCCTGCATCGTCCTTCAGCATGTAGCCCACGGACGCGCAATGCGGATGTGAACACGGCAGTGCTGTCAGGTCGTGCCATGAGACCACCCCTCCGGTTTGCTCCGCGAGCCGTTCCAGCACACCCGTGTGGGTGAGCCTGTCTGTGGGATCGATGCCGTGGCCGCGCCCTGAACCGAACACTGGCTGAAGCGCAACGCCACCCACGAACGGGGTTTCCAATGCCCTCATCACGACGGCGCCGACCTCGCCGTCGTTGATGCCAAGTGCCGCCGTCATCGTCAGGGTGGTGAAAATACCTGCCTCTGACAGTCGCGCGATGGCCATGTCCTTGAAGCGGGTCAGGTCTCCCCCGCGGTGGTGGATGGAGGCTGCTTTGGACGGGCCGTCGTATTGGAGGTACACCTCCACCCGGTCCCGGTGCCTGGCCAGCAGTGCGAGGAGTTCGTCGTCGGTGGCTACGAGCATGCCGTTGCTGTTCACCATGATCCGGACGATCGGCCGGGCGACGAGCTCATCGAGAAGTTCGGCCAGATGAGGGTAAAGCGTGGGCTCGCCGCCGGAGAGCATCAGCACGTCCAGCCGCCCGTTTTCGCGGGCAAGCCGGGTGTCGATATTCGTGAGCACCTCGCCGAGCGGCGCCACTCCCTGCAGTTGGGGGCCGGAGGCGGTGAAGCAGGTGGGGCAGCGCAGGTTGCAGTGCTCGATGATGTCCTGCAGGAGGATGCAGGTGTGCTGGGTCTGCATGGCGGGCAGCCCGTAGGCGTAGGCCTCCGGTACCTGGCGGTAATTATCGGCCTGGTCCGGGATGTGCTGTTTGGTGGGCGCCTGCCACTTCTCCAGGTATCGCAGAATTTCCGGGGATTCGTCGTACAAGGTGCTGACGAGGCCATGGTCCGGGCAGCCGCGTTCGAGCCACACCCGGTCATCCCGGATCAGCAGCGCCCCGGAGAGGCGCCGGACCTGCGCGAGCGGGGGGTTTGTCTCGTGGCAGTGGGGACAGAAGGCTGTGACGTACCGGTGGATGCGGTCCCCGCGAAGCGGCTGGCCAGGGCCGGGCAGCGCCTGCCGGGAAGTAAATGGAGACGGATTCATATCCGGCTACTCATCTGGGAGAGGGCCATGACGCAGATCCCGCCGCCGAGCAGGATGAAGATCCCCAAGCCAAACAACAGCCCCGCACCCCAGCGGGAGGTGCGCGGCCAAATGGCCAGGGCACCGGCGACCGCAAGATAAGCGCCGATGGGAATTAACGCTGCCGGCCCGGCGAGGTCGGTCTTGTAGCCTTCATCCGGAGCAATACCAGCTGTCGTCCCGAAATAGAGGGCATAAAGGGCAGTAGCTCCGAGCAGGATTCCGAGCACCATGGAGCCACGTTTTGGCTTAGGGGATGGCTCCTCGTCATGGGGCGGTGGCAGCGGGCTCCAGGCTTCTTCAGGGTTGTCCTCGCTCATGCTGCTCTTTCCTCCAATTTTGGGCGGAGTGGTGAAGGATTCATCTCAAGCTCTCGTCTGCGCGGCGAGTGTTCCAACGCAGATCCCGCCGCCGAGGAGGGTGAAGATTCCCAGGCCAATCAGCAAGCCCGCACCCCACCGTGACGTGCGTGGCCGGACCGCCAGAACAACGGCTACCGCCAGGTAGACGGCGATGGGAATGAAGGCGGAGAGCCCCGTGAGGAAACGCATGGAAGCGGGTCCACCGAAAGCAATCGGTACCCCGACATAGACCGCATAAAGGGCAGCAGTCCCCAACAGGATTCCGAAGCCCATGGGGCCGAGCGCTGGTTCAGGAAGTTCCTCGTCTTCTTGAGGCGACTTGTCCTTGCTCACGCCGCCGTTCCTTTCAACTCCGGGCGGAGTGGTTCCCCGAAGACCCGCAGCATCCGCCGGAACAGCAGCGGCAGAACCGCCAGGAGGAACCACTGGGGACGGCTCATCCCGAGCCAGAGCACCTCGTTGCCGCGGACGAATTCGACGCCGAAGCGGAACAACGCGTAGGAAGTCACGTAGCAGATGAAGAGGTCGCCAGGACGAGGCAGGCGGTCCCGATAACGCCACATGAGCGCCAATGCGGCCACATGGAACACGATTTCATAAGCAAAGGACGGGTGGAGTCCCACCCCTGCGGGTCCACCCAGCACTGCCGCCTGCCCGGGCGTGAGCGATATACCCCATCCTCCCCCGGTGGGGGTGCCGGGCAGTTCCGTGAGGAGGCAGCCCACGCGTCCGATGGCCAGCGCCAAGGCGACCGCGGGCGCAAGTAAGTCCCCCGTGGATTCACGGTAACCTGTCAGCCGTTTACCCAAATGCACGCCGAGCCACGCGCCCACAAGGCCCGCGAGGATGCTGCGGTCGCCGTTGCCCCACCAGTCCGCCAAGGAGACCTGGCGCGAAACATCCCAGGTGAGGAGCCGTGAGCCGATGGCCCCGAAGGCGAGAGCAAAACCGGCAATGGGCCACAACCGTGGGTCGGACAGGCCGCGCCGGCGCTTCTCATACGCGTAGAACAGCAAGGCTGCGAGGATTCCCAGCCCTAACAGGCTGGCGTGCACCAACCCGTCTCCCGCGAAGGGAAGCCCGATCATGAGCAGAGTGTAGCAGTGCCCCCGCAAGCCCTCCCCGCCGGCACTCCGGGGCTACATGTGCACGTGCAGCCGGCGCGCAGCCTCCGAGATCGAGCCCGTGAGTGACGGGTACACGGTGAAGGTGCTGGCGACGTCGTCCACATGCAGCTTCTGCTTGACGGCGATGGAGATGGGGAAGATCAGCTCGGAGGCGTTGGGACCCACCACCACGCCGCCGATGACCGTTCCCGAGCCCTTCCGGGCGAAAATCTTTACAAAACCGTCCTTGGTGTTGCGCATCTTGGCCCGTGCATTGCTGCGGAGCGAGAGCTTCACCACGTCGCCCTGGTACTTGCCGGAGTCGATATCGGCCTCGGACACGCCCACATTGGCAATTTCGGGTGAGGTGAAAATGTTGGATGCCACCTGGTGCAGCTTGAGCGGGGTAACGGCGTCACCCATGAAGTGGGCAACGGCAATCCGGCCCTGCATCGCCGCGACGGAGGCCAGCGGCAGGACTCCGGTGCAGTCACCGGCGGCGTAAATATTGGGGGCGGTGGTGCGGGAGACGCCGTCCACTTTGATGTGGCCACTTTCGCTGACCGCAACGCCCGCTTCTTCCAGCCCGATGCCGGCGGTGTTCGGGATGGAGCCCAGGCAGAGCAGGCAGTGGCTGCCGGTCACTTTGGACCCGTCGCTCAAGGTGACCACCACGCCGTCGTCCGTGCGCTCCACCTGCTCCGCGCGGGACCGCGACAGGACCCGCACGCCGCGGCGTTCAAACACTTCCTCGAGAACCACGGCCGCGTCAACGTCAGAACCCGGCAGCACCCGGTCACGGCTGGAGATCAAGGTGACCTTCGAGCCGAGGCCGTTGTAGGCGGACGCGAACTCGGCCCCGGTCACACCGGAGCCCACCACGATCAGGTCTTCGGGAAGTTCGTCCAGGTTGTAGATCTGGGTCCAGTTCAGGATCCGCTCACCGTCAGGGCGGGCCGTGGGCAGCTCACGGGGATGGGCGCCGAGCGCCAGCAGGATGGTGTCCGCCTCCACGGTCTCGGTGCCCTCCGCCGTGAGGACCTCGATGGTGTGGTCATCCAGGAGCCGCCCGGATCCGGCCAGGATGCGCACGCCCTGCTGCGCCAAACCGTCGGAGATGTCCTTGGACTGGCTGCGCGCGAGGTTCAGGAGGCGGTCGTTGATGTGCTTGAGGTCCGCGCGCATCACCGGCACAAAGTCGCCGCCGTCGACGTCGAACTTCACTCCCAGCTCCCCCGCCTCGGCGACGCGGGTCATCAGGTCCGCGGTGGCGATCAGGGTCTTGGACGGGACGACGTCGGTCAGCACGGCGGATCCGCCGAGCCCGGCACGCTCGATGATGGTGACCTGCGCTCCAAGCGAGGCGGCCACCATGGCGGCCTCGTATCCGCCCGGACCACCTCCCAGGATTGCGATCCGGGGTGAACTGAAATCAGGATGCGTAGTCACAAACAATCATTCTCCTGCATCCCCGGCCGGACCGCCAAAGAAACCGTTCTCTGGGGAAAACCGCCAAAGGCTGGGCCCTGCAGGAGCGGCAGGATAACTTGTACCAGTGAGTACAACAGACTTCCTGAACACGGATCCCTTCGCTGCCGCCCGCGCCGCCGCCGACTACATTGCCGAGGAAACCGGCGTGGACCGCCACGACGTGGCCCTGGTGCTCGGCTCCGGCTGGGCAGACGCCGCCAGCCTCATCGGCGAGACCACGGCTACCCTGTCCGCCGAGGAAGTCCCCGGTTTCCACGCTCCGGCAGTGGAAGGGCATGTGGGCACCATCCGCTCTGTGCTGACCAAAGAGGGCAAACGGGCCCTGGTGCTGGGCGCCCGCACCCACTATTACGAAGGCAAGGGCGTACGCGCCGTAGTCCACGGAATCCGGGCCGCGGCGGCCGCCGGCTGCAACACACTGGTCCTTACCAACGGCTGCGGCGGCCTGAACGAAAATTGGGCGCCGGGCACTCCGGTGCTGATCAGCGATCACATAAACCTCACCGCGGCCTCGCCGCTGGAGGGCGCCACATTCGTCGACCTGACAGATCTCTACTCTGCCCGGATCCGCAAAATCGCCCGCGACGTGGACGCAACCCTGGATGAAGGCGTCTACGCCCAGTTCCCCGGCCCGCACTACGAAACACCGGCCGAGGTGCAGTACGCCAAACGCATCGGCGCCGACCTGGTGGGAATGTCCACTGCCCTTGAGGCCATTGCGGGGCGGCACGCAGGCATGGAGGTGTTTGGCATTTCGCTGGTCACCAACCTTGCCGCAGGCATCAGCCCGCAGCCCCTCAGCCACCAGGAAGTCATTGAGTCAGGGCAGGCAGCGGGACCTCGGATCTCCAAACTGCTCGCCGAAATCATCGCCAAACTCTAAAGCAGCGTGGGGCCACGCCCGCCGGGTTCCCTGACCGAGCTTGCGAGGCCAGGGTGCGGGTGGGGACACTTCAGGCCCCATCCGTCGCGTTCTTTGGGCCGCATCTGACCCCGCGTTGCGGGAAGTAGGGGAGCAATGACGATAGGTTTGTGCCCATGACGTCTTCCGATGCCGATTATCGCCTGCTCACCGAGGCCCGTAAATGGGCTGCCCAAGACCCGGATCCGGAAACGTCGGCATCCCTGCTTGAGCTGGTCCGGCTGGTGGAAGACGGTTCCCCGGCAGCCCGCCAGGAACTCGAGGACAGCTTCCGTGGAACGCTGCAGTTCGGCACGGCGGGACTCCGCGCGGCCCTGGGGCCCGGGCCGAACCGGATGAACCGCGTGGTGGTGAGGCGCGCTGCTGCCGGACTGGCGGACTTCCTGGTCCGCGCGACAGGCGAGGCATCCCCGTGGACCCGGCCGCGCGCCGTCGTCGGCTATGACGCCCGGTACAACTCGGACATCTTTGCGGCGGAAACCGCGGCGGTCTTTACGGCTGCCGGCATCGAGACGTTCCTGATGCCGGCGGCGCTGCCCACTCCCCTGCTGGCATACGCCGTCCGGGCGCTGGAATGCGACGGCGGCGTGATGGTCACGGCAAGCCACAACCCTCCGCAGGACAACGGCTACAAGGTCTATCTGGGCCGCCACGCCGTGGCGGACAGCGGCAACGGGGCCCAGATCGTGGCACCTTATGATGCCGAAATCGCGGCGAGGATCAACGCCGTTGGCCCGCTCGACACGATTGCCCTTGCCCCCGAGGGCTGGACAGTCCTGGACGGGTCCGTGGCCGCCGGTTACCAGCAGGCGGCGGCCGCGCTGGCCCTGCCCGAATATTTCCCGGCCCGGGACCTGCGCATCGTCCTCACTCCGATGCATGGCGTCGGCGGCGAGACTGCGCTGGCCGTGCTGAACGCCGCCGGTTTCAGCGATGTCACGCTGGTGGCCGAACAGGCCCAGCCGGACCCGGACTTTCCCACCGTCAGTTTCCCGAACCCGGAGGAGCCAGGGGCGCTGGACCTGGCCCTGGAGACGGCCGGGCGGCTGGACGCGGACATTGTTATCGCCAATGATCCCGACGCCGACCGGGCAGCAGTTGCCGCCAAGGACCCGGACACCGGCGCCTGGCGCATGCTCCGCGGGGACGAAGTGGGCGCGCTGCTGGGCGCGCATGTGGCAGCGCGGCTGGCCGCGGCCGGCGAAAGTGCAGGCAGCGGAAGTGCCGCCGGCAGCGAGGGCGTGTTCGCGAACTCCATCGTATCCTCGCGGCTGCTGGCCCGGATCGCGGCCGCAGCCAGTTACGCGCATGAGGAAACGCTGACCGGGTTCAAATGGATTTCCCGGGTGCCGGGCCTCCTGTACGGCTACGAGGAGGCGCTGGGCTACTGCGTTGCCCCGGACCTGGTGAAGGATAAGGACGGGATTTCGGCAGCAGTGCTGATCGCCGAACTTGCCGCCGCCGCGAAGGCTGACGGGAAGACCGTCTTTGACACCCTGGATGAGCTGTACCTGCAGCACGGCCTGCACGCCAGCGACCAGCTCAGCATCAGGGTGGCCGACCTGGGCCTGCTGGACGCGATGATGAACCGGCTCCGGGTGAGCCCGCCGGAATCGTTCGGGTCATCCGCCGTCGAGGTCTTCACGGACCTGGCCGAAGGCAGCGGGCAGCTTCCGCCCACGGACGGCCTCCTCTACCTCACCCGAGACCTCACCCGCGTGATCATCAGGCCCAGCGGCACCGAGCCCAAGCTCAAGTGCTACCTCGAGGTGATCCACTACGTTGGGTCCGCGGCGGAACTGCCGGAGGCCCGGCAGGCCGTCCGCGCCAAACTGGATGAAGTACTCCGGGACGTCAGCGAGGCGCTGGGCCTGTAGCAGGATCCCCGAACCGCGAAAAGGGCGCCCTGCCGGGCGCCCTTTTTCCTGAATGTAACTTCCGGCAGTGTTTCTACAGCTCGACTTCGACGAAGCCGTCCACCACGCGGGTGCTGAACGCTGCGATGCTCAGACCCGGGGTGCTGAAGCATTCCCCGGTTTCCAAGTCGTAGACCTCTTTGTGCAGCGGCGAGGCGATAGTGGGACGCGCCCCGCGTGATCCCAGGATCCCCCGGGCCATCACGTGCGCTCCGGTGGCCGGGTCCTCATGGGCCACCGCGAAAACCTCGGCCGGCCCGGTGCGGAAAAGGGCAATCTGGCGGCCGGCCACGAGGGCGGCTTCACCCCAGGCGGGCTCCAGGTCGTCCACAAGGCAGACGCGGTGCCAACCGGCGGTGATGCCCGGTGCGACCTCGTCGGTGGCTGCTGCGAGTGCCCCAAGTTCCAGTGTTGCCGTCATGTCGGCTCCTCTTCCTGTGCGTTTTTCCTTGCCTTTGGCTGCCTCTGCGGCCGTGTTCCACGCTAGGCCGCGGGTGTTTCAGAGGGGTGCAGTGAATGTGTCCAGTGCGTAAAAGACACCTCACGCGGCCGGAAATGCGTTCGTGATGCAGAAGTTAAGTTGACGAAACAATTGGGAAACTGAAGCGAAACTGCGTCTCCCTAGTCTGGATGGACACTCGTCACCAGAAGGCTGCAGGAAACACTGCGGCCCATGCGAAAGGCCCACAGTGACCGAACAGACTTCAAGCACAGAGACTCCGCGCCGCATCGTCGTCGCCGGCGGCGGCCCAGCGGCCCACCGTTTTGCGGACGCCATGCATGCCCGCGGCATCGATGGCTGGCATGTCACGGTCCTCACCGAAGAAGCCCACCTCCCCTACGACAGGGTGGCGCTGTCCAAGGCCCTCACCGAAAAGGACGTGGACCTCACCTTGGGCACCGCCTCAATGTGGGACCATCCTTCCCTGGAGCTGAAGACAGGTGAGCGGGTAGTCAAGATCAATGCCGAAGCCAAGACGGTGGAAACCGCTGCCGGCAACATTTTCGAATACGACGAGCTGGTGGTGGCCACCGGCTCAAACGCAGCGCGCCTGCCCATCCCCGGTGCCGAGCACACCCACGTCTACCGCACCCTCGAGGACGTGTGGGCCATCAACGAGGCAATCACCGGCCTCAGGGAAAAGCTGGGCCGCAAGGTCAACGCGGTGACCATCGGTGGTGGCCTCCTCGGGCTCGAGTCCGCGGCCGGCACCGAACAACTTGGCGCCAACCCCATTGTTATTGACGGTTCCCAGTGGCTGATGGCCACGCAGCTGGACGAAGGCGCGGGCCAGGCCATGGGCCGGCTCATCAAGTCCAAGGGCTTTGAGGTCCACGGCGGCGTCTTCCCGTCGGAAGTATTGTCGGACGACGACGGCCAGGTCACCGGCGTCCTGATGGCTGACGGCCGGGTCATCGATGCGGACATCGTGATTGTCGCCATCGGCGTGCGGCCCCGCGATGAACTGTTCCGCGCCGCCGAAGGCGAGGAGCAGGTGTTCAGCCTGGGCCAGCGCGGCGGTGTGGTCATCAACGACTACTGCGCCACCGAGGTGGACGGCATCTGGGCCATCGGCGAAGTCGCCAACTATGGCGGCATGTGCCTTGGCCTGGTGGCCCCCGCCAACACGATGGCGGAAATCGTTGCCGACCGTCTCCACGGCGGAGATGCCACCTTCCCCGGCTTTGACACCGCCACCAAGCTCAAGCTGTCCGGCGTCGACGTCGCCAGCTTCGGCGACGCTTTCGCCAAGACCGAACACGCCCTCGAAATCGTCTACGCCGACCCGGCACGCGGCGTCTACCAGAAGATCGTGACGACGGACGACGCCAAGACACTCCTGGGCGGCATCTTCGTCGGCGACGCCTCTCCGTACATGAGCCTGCGCCCGCTCCTGGGCCGCGAACTTCCCGCCGAGCCCGGCGCGTTCCTCAGCGCGGCCGGCGGCGGTGAGGCCCCCGAGACCGAACTGCCGGACGACGCCACCCTCTGCTCCTGCAACAACGTCACCGCCGGGACCATCCGCGACGCCATCAAGGGCTGCGGCGCCTGCGATGGCAACGCCCCGATCCAGGAGCTCGGTGAGCTGAAGGGCTGCACCCGCGCCGGCACCCAGTGCGGTTCCTGTGTTCCCATGCTGAAGAAACTGCTCGAAACTGAACTGACCAAGTCCGGCGTCGAGGTGTCCAAGGCGCTCTGCGAGCACATCGAACTGTCCCGCCAGGAACTGTTCGACGCCATCCGTGTCCTGGAACTGACCTCCTTCGAAGAGATCATGGCCAAGTACGGCACGGGCGCCGGCTGCGATATCTGCAAGCCCACCATCGCCAACATCCTGGCCAGCCAGAACAGCGCCTACGTGCTCGATGCCGGCCGCGGCACCCTGCAGGACACCAACGACCGCGCCCTGGCCAACATGCAGAAGGACGGCACCTACTCGGTGGTCCCCCGCATCGCCGGCGGCGAGATCACCCCCAGGAAGCTGGGCGTCATCGCGGCAGTGGCCGAAAAGTACAACCTGTACACCAAGATCACCGGCGGCCAGCGGATCGACATGTTCGGTGCCCGCCTGGAACAGCTCCCGGAGATCTGGAAGGAACTGGTGGACGCCGGCTTCGAATCCGGCCAGGCCTACGGCAAGAGCCTGCGCACCGTGAAGTCCTGCGTCGGCTCCACCTGGTGCCGGTTCGGCGTGCAGGACTCGGTGGCCATGGCGATCCAGCTGGAACTGCGGTACCGCGGCCTGCGCAGCCCGCACAAGCTCAAAATGGGGGTCTCCGGCTGTGCCCGTGAATGCGCCGAGGCCCGCGGCAAGGACGTGGGCGTGATCGCCACCGCCGACGGCTGGAACCTGTACGTCGGCGGCAACGGCGGCGCCACCCCCGCCCACGCCCAGCTCCTGGCCAAGGACCTCGACGACGAAACGCTGATCAAGTACATCGACCGCTACTTCATGTACTACATCCGCACTGCGGACCGCCTCCAGCGCACGGCGCGCTGGCAGGAGGAGCTCGACGGCGGCATCAAACACGTCGAGGACGTGGTGGTCAAGGACACCCTGGGCATCGCCGCGGACCTCGAGGCGGCCATGGCCAAGCACGTTGACACCTACATCGACGAATGGGCAGACACCCTCAAGGACCCCGAGCGCCTGCGCCGGTTCCGCTCCTTCGTCAACGCCCCCGACCAGAAGGATGACTCCATCACCTTCGTTCCGGACGAGCGCGGCCAGATGCGCCCCGCCACCCCGGAGGAGAAGGGCAAAGTCCTGATCGGGGCATCCATCCCGGTCCGTCCCGGCTCGCCGGAACCCGTCAGGAACGAGGCATAGACATGCAGCTCAGCATCGACCTCACCGGCCGCGACGTCCTCGTGGCCGGCTCGGACCACGCAGCCCGGCAGGCGGTGCGCCGCTACCAGGCGGCCGGCGCCGTGGTCTACCGCCTCAGCACCCCGCAGGGCGCAGGCCATGACGGCCCCCTGCCCGAGCGCCCCTTCCTGGTGGCAGCGGTCGACGACGGCCAGCCGGGCTGGGAGCCGCTGCTGGACCGGTGCCGTGCAGCCGGCATCCCCGTGGCCGTGGAACCTGCTGCCGGACCGGTCGGCCACGTCACCCTCGTGGGCGGCGGACCCGGAACCACCGAACTGCTCACTGTGGGCGCCATCAAGGCGCTGCGCGATGCCGACGTCGTCTTTTATGACCGGCTGGCCCCCTGCCAGGACCTGCCGCAGCTGACCTCGGCCGAACTCGTGGATGTGGGCAAGAAGCCCGGGCACCACAAAGTCGGCCAGGCCGACATCGAAAAGCTCATGGTGGAAAGCGCCCTCGCGGGCAACAACGTGGTGCGGCTCAAAGGCGGCGATCCGTACGTCTTTGGCCGCGGCGGCGAGGAGGTCGCCTCCTGCGTGGCAGCCGGCGTCCCGGTCCGCGTCATTTCGGGTGTCACCAGCGCCATCTCCGTCCCCGCGGCGGCCGGAATCCCGGTCACCCACCGCGAAGTGAGCCACATGTTCACCGTGGTCTCCGGGCACGCCCCGCTGACCGAAAAGGAGCACCAGCACCTGGCCGGACTGGGCGGAACCATCGTTGTGCTGATGGGCATCGGCACCCTGCACCAGCTTGCCGCAGGCCTCCGCCGGGCAGGAATGCGCACGGACATGCCCATGGCCGTTGTTGAACGTGGCTACCGGCCCGGACAGCGCACCACCATCGCGGACCTCGGCAGCATCACCACTGCGGCCGCCGGCTGCAGCAACCCGGCTGTGCTGGTCATCGGCGAGGTGGTGCGGGTGGCGGAAGCCAACCGCGGGCATGCTGAGGCCGCCGCCGACCTGGACAGGCTGGCGGCCTCGCTGCTGGGCTCGTGAAAGGATTGACCTCCATGAATGCTCTTGCACCGGCCGAAGCACCCCAGGTCGAGGAAACGCCAGAGGCAGCCGAAGCACCGCTGGAGGGTTTCCGCATCGGTGTCACCTCGGACCGGCGGTCCCAGGACCTGATCGAGGCCCTCGAACGCCGCGGCGCTGAGGTACTGCACGCCCCCGCCCTGAAGATCGCCCCGGTGCAGGAGGACATGCGCCTCATCGACGACACCCGCGCCATCATCGCGGCCAAGCCGGACCTGTGCATCGCCACCACCGCTTACGGCATGCGCCGCTGGTGCGAAGCCGCGGATTCCTTCGGCATCGGCGACGAGCTGCTGGAAACCCTCGGAGCGTGCCGGATGTTCGTCCGCGGCCCCAAAGCCCGCGGTGCCGTGCGCGCGGCCGGCCTTGCCGACGTCGGAATCAGCAGCGACGAAACCACCGCAACGCTGGTGGACATGCTGCTCACCGAGGGCGTCCGCGGCAAGACCGTGGCCGTGCAGCTGCACGGGTACACGGATGTCCGGCAGCTGGAGCGCCTGCGCATGTCCGGCGCCACCGTCCTGACGGTCACCCCATACCGCTGGGTGAAGCCCGACGGCGAGGACAAGCTTCCCCGCCTCATCGAGGCGGTGTGCAGTGGAAACCTGGACGTCCTGACCTTCACCAGCGCGCCTGCTGTCGACGCCCTGTGGAGCACTGCCCATGAGATGGGCGTCTACAAGCAGCTGATCGAGAGCCTGAAGACGAACGTGACCACGGCCGTGGTGGGTCCGGTGACCGCGCAGCCGCTGCTGGACGCCGGCATCACACCCCTGATCCCGGAACGCTTCCGGATGGGCGCCTTGATCAGGCTGGTGTGCGAGCACCTCGCACTGAACCATGTCCGGCGGCTGGACACCAGGTCCGGCAAGATCGAGCTGCGCGGCAGGAGCCTGCGCATCGATGGCCAGCCGGTGGAACTGGCGCCCGCTCCGCTGCTGCTCCTCCGGGCGCTGCTGGGTGCCGGCGGCGCGGTCCTGTCCCGCGAATCCCTGTCCGACCTGCTGGAACTCCGAGGTTCGGTCCACGCGCTGGACATGACCGTGAGCCGGCTCCGTTCTTCGCTGCCCGACGGCCGCCTCGTGGAAACTGTGGTGAAGCGCGGCTACCGTATCCGCGTCTAGTGCCTGCGGTGCACCGCTCAAAGTGCCCGGGCATTGCCCCGGGCACTTTGTACATGGCGGGTGCACGTCGAATGTGTCCGTTTCTGCCTGGATGAGAGGCACGTCACGGGTTCTGTTACCGGCCGGTAAAAACTGGCGAACACGGACCCGCTAAACGGCAACTGAGGGGAAACACCCCGGAAAAAGCAGGGTCCTACGCTGGGTCCATCACGAAGTTCCGGCCGTTCACCGGCCGCCAGCGAAAGGGCCAGCACATGTCCGCTCCGGCACCCTCCACCTCCACTGTTCCCGCCACCCGCATCGTCATTGCGGGGGCAGGACCTGCCGCCCAGGCTCTGGTCAGCCAGCTCAACCGTGCACGGTTCACGGGAACCATCACGGTGCTGAGCAACCGGGACGACACTCCCGAGGAGCTGCTGGAGCTGGCGCTGCTCCCCCAGGTCTCGGTGCGGTTTGGCCAGCCGGCCAGCCACATTGACCCGGAGAACCGGACGGTGGCAACGGCGGACGGCATGGAATTCAGCTACGACCAGCTGGTCATCGCCACCGGATCCGCACCGGTGGCCAGCCCGGTGGAGGGCGCCAGCCGCTGCCTGAGCTACTCCACCATCGACGACGCCGCCCGCATCGGCGAGGCTGTCAGCGAAGTCACCCGGGAACTGGGCCGGCGGCCGCTGGGGATCCTGGTGGGCACGGGTGCCGCGGCCGGCCAGGCTGAAGCCGTGCTCCGTGCCAGGGGCGTGCGGCCCATCCGCACTACGGCCCGGCCGGCCGCCGTTATGCCCCATGCTTCAGAGTCAGGCTTCGCGGCTTCCGGTGTGGTCTTCGAAGACGGCAGCAGCATGTACGGCGACCTGGTGGTCCTGGCCGAGGAGCGGGTGTCCCGGGACGGGCTGGCTGCCAGCGCGGGACTGCAGACAGCGGCCAGCGGCGGGATTGTCATCAGCAAGGACTTCCGGACGTCCGTCCCGGGAATCTGGGCCCTCGGCGATGCGGCAGCGTTCGACGGCGTCCGGCTGGGCCTGCTGGTCGCCGCGGCTTCCGCAGCGGGCGCCTGCGCCACGCAGCTGCTCACTGCCGCATCCGCTCCGTCCGCTCCTCCCGCTCCTTCCGCACCCTCCGCACTGCCGGCCGCCGCCTGAGCAGCAACGCGCGGTCACTTACGGCCCGATAATCCGTCCGCATAGGGCCGGAAGTGACCCCGCGTTGCTCTGTGGCAAGATGGTTCCGAAACGAGGCAGGGCGTCACAACGCCCTGGCCTATCGGCCCCTTCGAGAGGACCATCATGAGCAACGAAGCCACCCCTTCCGTTCAAACAGCCGCATCCGGCGCCCCGGACTCCGGCAGCATCGCGTCATTCATCGACCACACGCTGCTGAAGCCGGAAGCTGGTGAGTCCGACGTCCTCAAAGTGTGTGCCGAAGCCGCTGAATACCGCTTCAAGTCCGTGTGCGTGAACCCCATCTGGGTCAAGACCGTGAAGAAGGCCCTGAAGGGTTCCGGCGTCCTCACTTGCTCCGTGGTGGGTTTCCCGCTGGGCGCCACGCCCACGGACGTCAAGACGTTCGAGGCCCGCGGGGCGGTGCTGGACGGCGCCGACGAAGTGGATATGGTCATCAACATCGCAGCCGCCCGGGCCGGGGACAAGGGCGCGCTGGTTGAGGACATCACGTCGGTGGCGGAGGCTGTCCACGCCAGCGGTGCCATCCTGAAGGTCATCATCGAAACGGCGCTGCTCACGGACAGCCAGAAGGTTCTCGCGTGTGAGGCCGCCGTGGAAGCCGGCGCCGATTTCGTCAAGACCTCCACCGGCTTCAACGGCGGAGGCGCCACCGCCGAGGACATCGCCCTGATGCGCCGCACGGTAGGTCCCGGCCTTGGCGTCAAGGCCTCCGGCGGCGTGCGTTCCCTCGAGGACGCGCAGGCTATGATTGCAGCAGGTGCAACACGTATTGGTGCCAGCTCCGGCATCGCCATCGTCAAGGGTGAACAGGGTTCATCCTCCTACTGACGGCAACCGGAGCCGCCACAGATTGAAGGCCCCCGCGGCCAAGGAGGAATGAATGTCCAGCAAGATCACGGCTTCCAGCCACGGCCCGGCGTCTCACGAAGGGGAACTCCGGACCCCGCAGAACGAGAACAAGCTCGGCACCAGCATCATCCTCTTTGTGGTCTGCATGGCCCTGTTCCTCGGCGCCATCTATTCCCTGTCCTTCCTGACGCTCGGCAACCCGTGGCCCATGGCTGTTTGCCTGGCGCTGTTCGCCCTGGCGTACTGGATCCCGCAGACCATCCTGGGCCGCTCGGACTCCGCCGGCGAGCACTAATCCCACAGCAGACAAGAGACCCCCTGGACGATGTCCAGGGGGTCTCTTGCATTTGGCGCACGCGCTGGCAGGCTGGCACCGGGTGTTTGCGGGATTAGACGTCATTTTCAGAAGCTGACCGCACAGAATGTCAGAAGTCCTCTGCACAAGTGTCATTAGGCGTGGGAAAAAAGTCGTTTTCCGAAGTCGTCCGCACGGAATGTCAGAAGTCGTCGGCACAACCGTTCCTGGCCCGGAAGTGGATCGGCCTACTGGCGGCCAGTGAACAATGATTCTCCAAGCCGTCCCAACCTATTCAGGACTAATTTGCGGTGGATATGCTGCGGAAACCGGGCCGGCCGCGGCTCGCAAGACAGGGGGACCGCTTTGAGCTCATTTATTGTCGGCACCGATCTGATTGACCTCTTGGCGACCGCCGCGCGAAGGATCCGAAACGGCAGAATGCCGGACCTTTTCTTCGACTACGAGGACACTGCCACAGCACAATCGATCGGGGAAGCATTGTCCCACTTCAACATCGTGGCGGTCTCAGACCACTATCAGGAAGAACGTGCCGAGCCGGAGTACACGTTCACCCCGGTGGATGAGATCCTGACCGGGGCGCTCGAGCCCAGGCATTTGGTGCAGATCTATTTAGCGGCGAGATGCTACAACTACCAGACCGGCGAGGATCACCCGGAATGGGCCTACAGCCTTCCTTGGGCAACCGTGAAGGCAATTCAATTCTGGGCAGAGACAAATCTCTACGGGCGCGGCTGGCCGATCATGAAGCTGAAGAACTCCCCCGGGTACGACTGGGCGGGTATCGAAGACGCGGCGTGGGAATGGACGCGCGATCACGGCTTCCCCGAGTTGCAGATGATTCCTGGCCGGCTCGACAATGACGAAGTCAGGCAGGCCATCACTGCTACCGGACAGATGCTTGACCAAGCGTCCGCGGCACTGGGGATGTCCAAGGTCTCGCTGCTCGCCCGTCTTGTTCTGGCTGCCTATGAGGACGCCACCTATCTGATCCTCGAATCTGAAAATGGACGATTCGTCCGCGGTACGCTCTTCCGGGAAGCCGGGGAGAAGATCGCGGAAATCAGCTCCCCGGAAGCTGGCCATGGCCCCGACTCAACCGGCGGAGAAGAAGTCCGAGCACTCCTTGCCACCGTTGATCCCGGCACGGCAAACCCGGCATGGACAGAGTTCGCCCCAGGGATGTCCTGCCGCTGCCTGAAGGATCTCAAGCGATTAACTTGGAAAAGGCATCTGCTTGGTCACCGATAACTGCCCGTCGACGGCCCAGCGACAC
The DNA here is from genome assembly GCA_900110595.1 of Arthrobacter sp. OV608. GTDB lineage: Bacteria > Actinomycetota > Actinomycetes > Actinomycetales > Micrococcaceae > Arthrobacter. The sequence goes on from FOEZ01000004.1 coordinate 281,376, forward strand.
CTGACCGAGCGTCTCGCGCTGCGGCTGTGCACATCAACTGACGGATGCAAGTCGGCTCGTCCGACTTGCGCGATCAATCCTAAGCATGCTTAGTATGGGTGTAGCCGAATGCGAACGGCTGCCAACCAGAGGAGGAAACACCATGGGACTAGGCGACAAGATTGAGAACGCTGCCGAGAAGGCTGGCGGCAAGGGCAAGGAAGCGGCCGGTAACGCCACAGGCGATGACAGCCTGAAGGCTGAAGGCCAGACGGACCAGGCCAAAGGCGACGTGAAGCAGGCCGGCGAAAAGGTCAAAGACGCCTTCAAAGACTGAATGATTTTACGAAAGGGTGCGCTCAGCGAACGGGGCGCACCTTTTTCGTGCCCTCATTTTGCTGCGCCTCAAACCCCGCGCGGCACAGTCCTAGACTTTCGGCATGCACCCCGTTAGCGGCAATCGGCCTGGTGTTCCTCGCCGAGATTGCCCCAGCGCCAATCGTTTGCGAGGACGCTGGAGCTCGCAAATCCGCATAAATGAATGGCAGGGACTATGGCCAGCAACAGTGTGGTGGGGCGGGATGAGTGCTGCCGGAAATCTGTGGCGGGCGACTGGGAGCCGGCTTATGGGTGGGGGGACGGCTTCTGCCGTAGGCATCGCAGCTCTATCGATGTAGCCGGCATTTCCTGCACTCAAAGTGCGTGGCACACCTGTACAAGGTTCCTGTTCCCCTGGAGAACCCGGTGTGGTACGAATGGGACGACCGCAAGCAACCGTCTTGCAGCCTAGGGTTGGTCCGAATATTTGGGAAGGTAAGGACTAAGGTGCTTTCACTCGGAGTTGTTCTACTAATCCTCGGTTATATTTTCGGCATTGGAATACTGATAACGATTGGGTGGATTCTGGTTGTTATTGGACTCGTGCTTTTCGTGCTCGGTGCAATCGGACGACCCCTTGCCGGAAGACGGTACTGGTACTAATCGCGGCCCCATTTCGCTACAAGGACCGCGGAAGTCCTCCCCCGTATACGTATTGCCTGGAATGTAAGGGGCTGGGGACGCTGGGTCCACCAGCCGCTGTTTTAGCGCGCCGTGGGGATCTCGCCGCAGTCCGGGCACTCGCCAATAAGCCCGCGTCAAAGCCCTTGGCGCATCTGGGGCTAAGACCTTCAATAACTGGCTTCGTTGTCGCTGGATAGGCGGTTTGTGCCGGTAGAGGATCCTTACCCGGAATACGCAGGATAGATGCGCATGGGGTCCGTTTGTGCCGCCAACAGCCGGCTCGCTGAACGATGTCCCACACGTGATTGCTAGAGATGTTCTTCCCTAGTCCCTCGGGCGCTAACTATGCGCACGACGCAACGTGCGAAGTAAACGACGGCCCCCGCGCTCACGACGCCCAAGATCCATGTCCCTTCGATCCCGAGCATCGGACCACTAGTGCAGGTACCGATGGCGCCCGACTCAACAACGTAGTCAAAGCACTCACCTCCCCCTGATCCGATGAAGAAGGCGTTTAAGACGATTACGCCCAGGATCGCCATCGCCCAAGGCCACAACCGCTGTGATCGATACGCTGCACTTGCGTCCATGAACCGACCATACACGCGGGCAACAAAATATCGGGGTTTCCAGGTCTCAATCTGAGCACCTAGAACCACCGGACTGGCAGGCGCTACTAGGTGGCTCCGCCAGCGCCCGCTAGCCGGTCGATCACCGCACTGTTGGTGCACGTTAGTCGGACGGCCCTGGAGTAGTGACAGGATTACGCGATGACGACAATTCGTATGCCTGCCGGAGTCCGCGGGGCGGATGTCAGCTCCCGGGTCTGTTGATGGGCTTGTCCAGCGCCACGCTGATGGTCTGCCCTGGCGCAAGTTCGCCATTGGGCAGGTCTGTGTATTCATACCAAGACCCGGCCGTGCCCGTGCTCGGACGATTGGCCGAGCGCAGGTCAGTCACGCCGAATCGAAACGAAACTTGCCGCTCGGTGTCCCCTGGGGCGGTGGTATAGGTCAGCGGAATATTTTGGGCATCGGTGGTGAACGTTCCCTGGGCGCCCTCGATGGTCAGTTCGCCGGGTATCAGTCGAACCTTCGTGCCGGCATGGATGGGCTGATCCGCCGACAGCGAGGGGTTGTACAGCAGGATCTGTGCCGTGGTTGAGCGGAACTTGTAGCCAAGGCTGTCGAACGAGTCACCGTCCACCGTGGTGTAGAAGACCGTCTGGCCGAATGAGTTGTTGACCGAGGCACCCGAGCCGGACCTGCTGTCTACCGGCTTCTTCTGCAGCTGGATGACCTTGCCGGCCTGGATGAAGAAGACGTTTCCCTTTTCGTAGGTGAACGGGACCTTGTTCGCTTCCGCCAACTGCTCAGAGGTCAGGTTGAACCGGTAGGTGATGCCGGCCAGGCTGTCTTCGGGCTCTATTGTGTAACCCGTTGGAATGCCGTTTGCGTCAACCGTTGCAGCCCCCTTGGCACCCGGCATGGGACCGGTCGGAATCAGCCGGAGCCGTGTGTCCGGAGTGAGGGGAGTTCCTGGCTGGAGTCCGTTGAACGCGGCGACTTTCGCCTCGGATAGCTTGTACGCCGCCGCCACGGCCGGGAGGGTGTCTCCTGGAACGGTGGTGTAGAAGTCCGCGTTGCCAAACGAGTCCCGCACGGTTTCTCCACTCAGGGCAGGCTTCGCAGCGGACGACGCAACTGCAGCGGGGGTGGTCTGGGCGGCCGGTTCCGCCTGGGTTGGAGCATCCGCGTAAGTGCACCCTGCCAGTCCCAGCGACAGCACAACAAGCAGCGCTGGCCGAACCGCGGGCAGGCCAGTCGTCGTCTTTGCTGTATTGCCAGTTCCCACCATGGATATGCCCCCATAAGTCCGGCGTAGCCGAGTCAAGGCCCAGAATGGACCAAAAGCGAGCCTAGTGGATAAACCGTGAGCCGCAGTAGCGGCCGTCCCTGCTGCCAGCCGTATGCGGGACTGTTTCTTATATACCCAATAGACCTTTCATTCCTTTGACGGGCTGTGCAGATGACTTCGGACATTCTGTGCAGTCGACTTCGGAAACTGACAATGGCGTCGCCATTCCTTAACATGGCGCATGGGACCCTCTGTCTTACACCGGGGATTTCGCCACGCCCGCCCGTGCGGCGGACAGATTTAGAGCGTCGGGGCAGGCGACTTGGAGCATTTCGGATGTGCATTTCAGGGCAATCCGTCGTGGTCGTTGGAGGGGTTCCGGCTGAGGAAAACGGCAGTAATCCGTTCCCCATCTGGATGTCTCATAACCTCAGCGCCCCGAATCCCCCAGGTTTCGAGAGGCATCGCGGTCCCAGCCAGCCACTCATCAAAACCCGCCTGCGCAAACCCCCGGAATTCAGCCGGATTATGTGCGGCCGGCTTCTGAAAACGACATTAGAACCAGATGCGGGTCCAGGCTTCGGCTGCCGCCGCCACGCTGGTCCAGTGGGTCCGGGCTATCGCCCAGCCGGCCACGCACAACCCCACCATTGCGTACGCGCTCACGGGAATGAGCAGCAGCCATTCGCGCTTGGACCCCGCCCGGCCGAGCAATGGCAGGGACAGTGCGCCGTTGGGCCGCCACACCTGGCGCAGCAGCGGCAGCCGGCGCAGCACCTTGGGCGGCCGGATCACCAGCGGCCACAGAAGGGGCACCCCGTTGGTGGTGATGAGGTCCCCCACAATGTGCACAAGCACGCCCGTGAGCATCGAGACGGGCAGCCAGGTCCACTGGTCCGGTGCGAACCAGGTGACAAGCCCGGCCATGGTCAGCGCGAAGATCCAGTTGCTGATGAACCCCGCCTTCGGGAACAGCTTGAGCGCCTTGGCCGCGATGTTGATCATAAACATGCACAGCAGTCCGGCGCCCACGGACAGCAGGCCCCACTGGGTCTGCAGCTGGAACTGACCGGCCAAGGTGGCCAGCAGCACAAAGAAGGCGGCTCCGAGGACGGAGTGCGTCCCCTGCCGGTGCCCGCCGCTGGCATTTTCAATTCCGACGGCGATCAGATTCGACAGCGGCGGCAGGGCATTCGCTACCGTGCTGTGCCGGTGGTCCCAGTCGCAGACCAGGGCGGTGCCCGCCGTCGCCATCCCGCCGATCAGGATCCCGGTGGCGTCCAGCGGATACCAGCCAAGGGTGTACGGCCCCGTTGAGGCAATAGCTACCCACGCCGCGGCTCCCGACGCGGCGTGATGTCCTCCCATCAAGTCCTATCCCACCGCCAGCGGTGCGTCCGAGAAAATGTTGCGGATGACGCCGTTGGCCCATTCCAGGATTTCCGCGTCCTGCAGGTCCCGGCCGCCGATCTTGGCCGTTTTCGGCTTGGGGATCAGCACGGCGTCGAGGGCCGGCTTGGACTGGGATCCCGGGTACATCCGGTTCAGCCGCATCACCTTGGACTCCGGCAGGGTGGCCGGCGAGAACTTGATGAAGTTGCCCTGGAGTGCGACGTCGGACAGGCCGGCTTCCCGGGCTCCCACCCGGAAGCGGGCCACGGCCACCAGGTTCTGGGCGGGCAGCGGCGGCTCGCCGTACCGGTCCACCAGCTCAGCCAGGACTTCGTCGATGGCCTCGTTGGTGAGGGCTGCCGCGAGCTTGCGGTAGGCCTCCAGCCGGAGCCGCTCCCCCGGCACGTAGTCGTGCGGGAGGTGGGCGTTGACCGGCAGTTCGATCTTCATCTCGGCGGCCTTCTCCTCGGCCTCGCCGCGGAAGTCGGCCACGGCCTCCCCCACCAGGCGGATGTAGAGGTCGAAGCCCACGCCCTGGATGTGGCCGGACTGTTCGCCGCCCAGCAGGTTGCCGGCGCCGCGTATTTCGAGGTCCTTCATGGCCAGCTGCATGCCGGCGCCCAGTTCGTTGTGCGTGGCCACCGCTTTGAGCCGTTCGAGTGCCACCTCGCCCAGCGGCTTCTCCGACGGGTAGAGGAAGTAGGCGTACGCACGCTCGCGGCCGCGGCCCACGCGCCCGCGGAGCTGGTGAAGCTGGGACAGGCCGTACTTGTCCGCGCCGTCCACAATCAGGGTGTTGGCGTTGGAGATGTCCAGGCCGGTTTCGATGATGGTGGTGCACACCAGCACGTCGAACCGCTTTTCCCAGAAGTCCACGATGATCTGCTCCAGGCGGCTCTCGGACATCTGCCCGTGGGCCACCTCCACCCGTGCTTCCGGCACGAGCTCGCGGATCTTCGCCGCGGTGCGCTCAATGGTGGACACCCGGTTGTGGACCAGGAACACCTGGCCCTCGCGCATCAGCTCACGCCGAATGGCGGCCGAGGTCTGCTTGTCCGTGTAGGGCCCCACATAGGTCAGGACAGGGTGCCGCTCCTCCGGCGGGGTAGCCAGGGTGGAGGTTTCCCGGATGCCGGTGAGGGACATTTCCAGGGTGCGGGGAATCGGGGTGGCGCTCATGGCCAGCACATCGACGTTAGTGCGCATTTTCTTCAGCGCTTCTTTGTGCTCGACGCCGAAGCGCTGTTCCTCGTCCACGATGACCAGGCCCAGGTCCTTGAACTCGAAGTCCTTGGACAGCAGCCGGTGCGTGCCGATCACCACGTCAACAGATCCGCTCTTGACGCCTTCCACCGTCTCCTTGGTTTCCTTGGTCCCCTGGAAGCGGGACAGTGCCTTGACCCGCAGCGGGAACCCGGAGAACCGCTCGGTGAACGTTTCGTAGTGCTGCTGGGCCAGCAGGGTGGTGGGCACCAGCACGGCCACCTGCTTGCCGTCCTGCACGGCCTTGAACGCGGCACGCACGGCGATTTCCGTCTTGCCGTAGCCCACATCGCCGGAGACCAGCCGGTCCATGGGGATCTCGCGTTCCATGTCCGCCTTGACCTCGTTGATGGTGGTCAGCTGATCGGGGGTCTCCACGTAGGGGAAGGCTTCCTCGAGCTCGCGCTGCCACGGCGTGTCCGGGGCGAAGGCGTGCCCACGGGAGGCCATCCGGGCCGAATACAGCCGGATCAGCTCGCCCGCGATCTCCTTGACCGCCTTCCGGGCCTTGGACTTGGTGCTGGCCCAGTCCGCGCCGCCCATCTTGCTCAGGACCGGGGTGTCGCCGCCGACGTAGCGCGTCACCTGGTCCAGCTGGTCCGTGGGGACAAACAGCCGGTCCCCCGGGGCGCCGCGCTTGGAAGGCGCGTACTCCAGGGCCAGGTACTCGCGCACGCCGTCACCGCCGCCGGCAACCTTGCGCTGGATCAGCTCCACGAACCTGCCGATGCCGTGCTGCTCGTGCACCACGTGGTCGCCCGCAACAAGCTGCAGCGGGTCCACTGCGTTGCGGCGCTTCGAGGGCATGCGGCGCATGTCCTTGGTGGATCCGGCGGAGGTGCGGCCCAGCAGGTCGGCTTCGGTGAGCAGGCCGAGCTTCAGCCCGTCCAGGACGAAACCGCGTCCGACGGCGGCAGTGGTCACCTCGATGATGCCCGCCTGGGGTTCGTGGTCCAGGCTGTCCACCCGGGCGCAGGGGATGTCCGCGTCGTGGAACAGTTCGGCAAGGCGCTGGGCGGGGCCGGGGCCCTCGGTGGCCACCACGATCCGCCACTGGTCGCGCACGTGGGACCCGATAAACTCCATCATTTCCGCCACATCACCCTGGTAGCCGCGCGGTTCGCGGGCGTGCAGGTTCAGGACGTCGATCTCGGGCAGCAGTTCCTCGTCCTGGGCCAGCGACGTAATGGACCACCACGAAACCCCGTGCTCCAGGGAGGAGGTGCGGGTGTCCGTCAGTGACCGGAAGCTGGCGGAATGGAGGGCAGCACTTGCCTGCGAGCTGAGGTCCAGCGGCGCGGTCCCGCCGTCGGACGCCGTGGACCAGGCCGCTTCCAGGAATTCCTCATTGGTGGCGGCGAGGTCGTGGGCGCGGGTGCGGACCTTCTCCGGTTCGATGACAACGGAGATGGAACCGGCGGGCAGCTGCTCCACAAACGGGACCATGGCGTCCACCAGCACCGGAGCCAGGGATTCCATGCCTTCCACCGCGATGCCGCCGGCGATTTTCTCGAGCATGTCTGCTGCCGCCGGAAGCTGCGCCTTGAGCGTGGCGGCCCGGGACATCACGGACGGGGTGATGAGGATTTCACGGCACGGCGGTGCATGCAGTTCGGTGGGGTGGTGCAGTCCGGGTGAGGACAGCGAGCGCTGGTCGGCCACAGCAAACCAGCGCATCTGGTCCACTTCGTCGCCGAAGAATTCCACCCGGATGGGATGGTCCTCGGTGGGCGGAAACACGTCGATGATGCCGCCGCGGACGGCAAACTCGCCGCGGTGGGTCACCATGTCCACCCGGGCATACGCGGCGTCGGCCAGGCTCCGCACCACGTCGGTGAACGGCTTCTCCTGGCCCACCTTCAGGGTGACGGGGACCAGCTCGCCGAGGCCGGCCACAACGGGCTGGACCACGGCGCGGACGGGCGCCACCACCACCCGGAGCGGCCCCGCCGTCGACGTTTCCGGGTGCGCGAGGCGGCGCAGCACGGACAGCCGCCGCCCCACGGTGTCCGAGCGCGGTGAGAGCCGCTCGTGCGGGAGGGTCTCCCAGCTGGGGAATTCGGCTACGGCATCGGCAGGCAGGTATGCGCGCAGGGCGGCGGTAAGGTCCTCCGCCTCCCGCCCCGTGGCGGTGACCGCCAGGACCACGCCCGGCCCCGCACCGTCCGCTCCCCCGGCAGCGGCAGCCACGCCGTCGGCCATCTCGGCGAGCAGCACAGGCCGCAGCCCGGCCGGGGCGCTGATCTGGTAATCCTGGCCGCGGACGGCGAAGCCGCGGGCAGCCTCCGCACGGACCCGGGCGAAGGTCTGGTCCGCGGCGAGGGCGCGGCGCAGCCCCTCCAGCGAAGGGCCTACGCTGGACTTGCCGGTGCTGGATTTACCGGTGCCGGACTTTCCAGCGATGGATGTGCCGGCAGTGGACGGGCCGGGAAGGCTCATGGCAGAAGCTCCTGTGGTGTTGCGAAAAAGCAGGCAGCGCGAAAACCCGAAATTCGCTGCGAATCCCGGGTAGTTCCAGCCTACCCCCAGCCGGTGACATGGCAGCCGTCCACAGCCGCCGCGGCTCCGAACCCCTGAACAGGGACAGGCAAGGAAACAGGACGAGAGGGCACAGCATGAGCGGAACCAGCAAGCATCCAGCCAAAACTGTCCTGGTTACCGGCGCCACCGGCTACATCGGCGGCCGCCTGGTGCCCAGGCTCCTGGACGAGGGGCACACGGTCAAAGTCCTGGTGCGCTCCCCCGGCAAGATCGCCGGCGTCCCGTGGCGGGACCAGGTGGAGGTGGTGGAAAGCAGCCTGGACGACGGCGGGGCGTTGCGGGCGGCGCTGGCCGGCGTTGACGTCTTCTACTACCTTGTGCACTCCATGGCGGCCGGTGCCGGCTTTGAAGCGAAGGAACAAGCGATGGCACGGACAGCTGCGGGTGCCGCAGCCGAGGCCGGCGTGGACAGGATCGTCTACCTGGGCGGTCTCCACCCCAGTGGAGTTGAGCTGTCCACCCACATGCGCTCCCGGGAGGCTGTGGGCCAGGTCTTCCTGGACAGCCCGGTGGACGCCATTGTTTTCCAGGCCGGGGTGGTGATCGGCTCGGGGTCGGCGTCGTTCGAGATGATCCGGCACCTCGCCGAAACGCTGCCGCTGATGCCGGCGCCCAGCTGGGTCCGGAACCGGATCGAGGCGATCGCGGTGCGCGATGTCCTCTACTACCTCGTCTCCGCGGCGTCGCTGGAGGGCCCGCTCAACCGCACGTTCGACGTCGGCTGCCGCCAGGTGCTCACGTACGCCGGCATGATGCAGGAGTACGCTGCGGAAGCCGGCCTGCCCTACCGGCCGGTGCTGGCCCTGCCGGTTCCGGCGCCCAAGCTGGCCGGCATTTGGGTGGCCCTGACCACCCCCATCCCGCTGTCCATGGCCGTGCCCCTGGTCCAATCGCTGCAGCACGATGCTGTCGCCAATGAGCACGACATCGACCAGTACATTCCGCAGCCCGACGGCGGCCTGACCGCCTACCGTACCGCCGTGGCCCTGGCCTTGGGCAAGGAACGCGACGGACAGGTGGAGACCACGTGGGCCAACGCCGGCGTCGATGCGGATCCCCTGCCGAGTGACCCCGACTGGGCCGGGCACAAGGTGTACACCGACGAACGGACCTTCCATGGCGACGTCGATCCCGCCCACGTGTGGACGGTCATCGAGGGCATCGGGGGTAGGAACGGCTGGTATTCCCTGCCGCTGGCCTGGCAGGTGCGCGGCTGGCTGGACAAACTGACCGGCGGCGCCGGGCTGCTGCGCGGACGCCGGCACCCGCACACCCTGGCCACAGGTGAAGTGGTGGACTGGTGGCGGGTGGAACGGATCGAGCGCGGGAAACTGCTCCGGCTCCGGGCCGAAATGCGGGCGCCGGGGCGTGCCTGGCTGGAGCTGTCCGTGGAACCGGACGGGAACGGCAGCCGGTACCGGCAGCGGGCCATTTTCTTCCCCAAGGGGCTGAGCGGGAGGCTGTACTGGCTCGCTGTCCTGCCGTTCCACAGCCTGATCTTCCCCGCCATGGCAAGGAATATCACCGGCGCGGCGCGGAAACTGGTGGATGCGGAGGCAGGCGTCCGGACCCCGTAGGATGTTTGGAGCCTAATCCGACCCCCCACGTCCCAGGAGGACCCATGGCCTTGAGCGCAACCACCACCCTTCCGCACTCCGTCCCCAGCGTTGCAGCTGTCCTGGTGAACGAGGATTTCCAGCGCCACGTCAGCCAGCTGGTGGGCGGCACCCTGGAATCCTTCACTGTTGACGGCGATCTTGCCGGCGCATTCAGCGCCACGTCCGTCCGGACCCTGCCCACCACGCGGCTGCCGGAGATCGCCCGTAAGTTCGTGGGTGAGCACCTTAAGGTGACCCAGGTGGAGAACTGGGACGCTCCCGCCGCGGACGGTTCCCGGCAGAGCAACATTTCCCTGAAGATCGCCGGCGCCCCGGTGGACGTCACCGCCGTTCAGCGGCTGGTAGCGGCCGACGGCGGCACCCGCGTGGAGCTCGAAGGTGCCGTTAAGTCCTCCGTGCCGTTCCTGGGCGGCAAGATCGCCGACGCTGCCGAACCGATGGTTGCCAAGGCACTGAACCTGCAGGCCCAGCAGGCACAGGCCTGGCTGGAAAGCCACTAGGCGCGTGGAACTGCCCGTCTTTGCCGCGCTCGTCCTGATCGTTGCCGGCATCTGGTCGCTGGTGGTCTGGCCGCAGTTCCTGCGCCGGGTCATGAAGGATCCGCGCGCCCGCGACGCTGCCGGCAAGGCCACCAAGTTCCTCACCGTCCACGTGGTGCTGGTAGCCATCTCGATGGTGCTGGGTGCGGCCACGGCCCTGATTGGAATTCTGGGGCTGTTCAGCTAGGGCCAGCCCCGCCAGGCATCAAACCAGGCCGCCAGGCATTAAAAACGTCCGGCCCTCATCCCGTTGGGGAGGAGGGCCGGACGTTTTGCTGTCTTGGCTTTTGCGTCTCAGGCGGCCTGGTTGAGCGCGTCTTCGGCGGCAACCCAGGAAATCATGGCGCACTTGACCCGTGCCGCGTACCGGGCCACGCCCTCAAACGCTGCTGCGTCTCCCAGCAAGTCCGGATCCGCATGGATCTTTCCCCGGGATCGCAGGACCTCGCGGAAGCTGTCGATCACCTCGTGAAGTTCCGCCACGGTCATGCCCTCTGCAAGGTCGGTCAGGACAGAGGCCGAGGCCATGGAGATGGAGCAACCCGCGCCGTCCCAGGCAACCTGTGCCACTTTCCCTTCGCTGACGGCCAGGCGCAGTGTTACTTCGTCGCCGCAGACCGGATTGAGCTGATGGGACTGGCCGGTGGTGGCGCCGTTGGGCGCGTCGGTGCCGGCCAGTCCGCTGCCATGGCGGGCTTTGGAATGGTCCAGGATGATCTGCTGGTACAGCTGGTCGAGGCTCATGGTTTTACCTTTGGGGTGTGTGGGGTCTTAGGCGCGGAAGTAGGCACGCACGCCCGCGACGGCATCCAGGAACTGGTCGACGTCGTCCGTGGTGTTGTAAAGGTAGGCGCTCGCCCTGGTGGTGGCGGTCAGACCCAGCCGTCGGTGCAGCGGCTGGGCACAGTGGTGGCCCACCCGCACCGCGATGCCCCGCGAGTCCAGGAACTGGCCCACGTCATGGGCGTGGACACCGTCGACGTCGAAGGCGGCGAGCCCGATGCGGTCCTGCCCGGCTGCAGGCCCGAGGACGCGGACGCCCGGGATGGATTCGAGGCCGGTGACCATCCGCTGGCCGAGCTCGGCCTCCCACCGGTGGATCCGGTCCAGCCCTGTTTCGGTCAGGTAGTTCACGGCCGCGGCCAGCGCCACCGCCTGGGAGATGCGCTGGGTGCCGGCTTCGAAGCGCTGGGGCGCAGGCAGGTACTCGGCCCGCTCCATGGTGACCGTGGTGATCATGGAGCCGCCGGTCAGGAACGGCGGCAGCACGTCCAGGATGTCCTGCTTCCCGTAGAACACGCCGATTCCCGTGGGTGCAAGCATCTTGTGCCCGGAGAACACCGCAAAGTCCACATCCAGCTCTTTGACGTCCAGCGGCATGTGCGGGGCGGACTGGCAGGCGTCCAGCACCACCAAGGCTCCGGCCTGCCGGCCCAGGGCTGCGAGTTCAGTGACGGGGTTGATGGTGCCTAGGACGTTGGAGGCGTGGGTGAAGGCCAGGAGCTTTGTCCGGCCGTTCACGATCTCCCTGGCCGCGTCCATACGGAGGCTGCCGGCGTCGTCCACGGGAATGTACCGCAGGGTGGCCCCGGTGCGGAAGGCGAGTTCCTGCCAGGGAATGAGGTTGGCGTGGTGCTCCATCTCGGTGACCACGATTTCGTCGCCCGGGTTCAGGGCAAGCTCCTTGAGCCGCGCGTCGCCCCGGCCCTGGGCAGCCCACAACCCCGCATTGGACAGGGCGTAGCTGAGGAGGTTCAGGCCCTCGGTGGCGTTGGACGTCCAGATGACCTCCGAGTAGTCGGCGCCCACAAAGTCGGCCACCGTCTGCCGGGCGTCCTCGAACGCCTCGGTGGCCTCGACGGCGAGGTGGTGGGCGCCGCGGTGCACGGCGGCGTTGCGCTGCTCGTAGAACTCCTGCTCGGCCTCGATGACGCTGAGCGGATTCTGTGACGTGGCGCCGGAGTCCAGGTAGATCAGCGGGCGACCGTTGACCAGTTGGTCCAGGACCGGGAAATCGTTGCGGATGCGCTGCACTTCGGCGTTGTCCATCACCGGTACGGCACGTTCCAGTGTGGCTGGCGTTGAAACTACGGCCAAAACAAACTCCTTGAAATGCCAACGGATGACACTCAATTGTCCCACACACGGCTGTGGCGGCCGCCCGGTGGGGGCAGCCGCCACAGTCGCTCCGGGCTTCAGCCCGCGGAATGGAGGGCCGGCGACGGCTGGGGGGAGAGTCTCGGTCTCAGAAGACTCTGACGTCGCCGGCCCCGTCCAGCCCGGTCCCAGTGGACCGGAAGTTTGTTGGATACAAGGCCTGGTTATGTTCCCGCCGCTGCGGCTTCTTTCGTGCCGCTTGCTTTGGTTCCATAAGTAAATACTCCGGGGCCACCCTGCACACGAGTAGGGTGTACTCGAATTCCGCCACCTGGGACTACCTAGGGTCGGCGGATACCCGCAGGCACCGGAAAGCGCCCGGGAGTGCCCCGGCGGCTTGCGGACGGAGGGGCATGGAAGTGCCCGGCCGGTGCCTCAGGGAAGCACAACCGGGGGCTCTGGCGGGAAAGCCTACTTGGGCAGTGCGGACTCCAGCTCATCACGGCTCCGCACGCCAAGCTTGACGTACGTGCGGTACAGGTGGCCCTCCACGGTGCGCACCGACACCATCAGCCGCTGGGCGATTTCACGGTCCGTGAGGCCTTGGACCGCCAGTCCCACAATGTCCTGTTCACGCCGGGTAAGGTGGACGGCCGGTGCCGCGGCGATAAAGCGGCCTTCCCGGAATCTTTCACCGAGTTCGTGGTCGCATTTCTCCCGCAGCGCCACGGCCTGCCTGGACCGCCGGCGTTCCCCCGACTGTTCCAGCAGGGTGCTGGCGCGGGCGTAGGCCTCCCGTGCCAGGTTCACGAAGCCCGCTTCCTCCAGTGCGGAGGCCGTCTCCATCAACGCGTCCCCGTCCGCTTCTTCCCACCGGGCGGCCAGGGCAAGCATTGCCTGGGCCCAGCGGCCCTCCACGCCTTGGGCAACCGTCTGCACCATCGGGATAACCGAGGGGTCGCCCAGATCCCAGCAGACCGCAAGGAGCTCAAGCAGGGTTCCCGCCCTCGCGGTGGCATCCGGCGTGGTGGCCAGCGTGTGCAGCGCGGCAAGTCCTTTGCCGTCCCGGGAAAGGTACTCGGCGGCAGCGGCGCTGTAGGCAGCGGCAAGGAGTTCGTGGGCAGGTCCGCCTGCGCCCGCATCGCTGTAGTCCTGTTCCAGTCGCTGCGCCTGGGCCGAATCCCCCAGCCTCGCGGCAACATAAAAGCCCAGGGCTGAAGCGAAGCGGAACAGCTGCAGGGGATCGTTCAGCCGGAGTGCCTCCACGGCCGGCAGCAGCACCTGGTATGCACGCTCCATCCGGCCCTGCCGCAGCAGGGAGTAGCCCCGCAGCACCTGGAGGCTGCCGCTGAAGGTGGCGGACCCAGGCCCATGGCTTGCGGCGTAATTGTCGAGCTCCCGCTCGGCCGATTCCCACTCCCCCATCGCAAGGTAGTCGGTCACCAGCCGGCCCAGCACAAACTCGGTGTAGAAGAACAGGCTGTCTTCCAGCGGAGGCAGCTCGGATGCGGCCAGCAGCGCCGAATCCAGGCCCTCGGAGGCGCGGCCGGTGGCAGCCAGGGCGTGCGCCAGGAGTGCCTCCCCCAACGCCCTGAGCGGTTCGCCTCCGGCATCCGTTGAGGTGCTGTTCCTGATGTCCCTGACCTCCGCGGCCAGCGCTTCGGCGTCCACGTCCCCGCCCAGCTCCAGGAGCCGCACGACGCGCAGGAGCTGATCCGGCGCGGGGTCGTCGCCGTCCTCCCGCTGTTGGACGTGCCCGCGCATGTCCTCTGCGAGGGCGTTGAGCGGGGCGCCATTCGCCTGGTGGGCGGCGGCCCGGAGCAGTACGACGGCGGGACCTTCCGCCGTACCGGACAATTGCCGCCAGCAGGCGTCCAGGAGGTCGGCAGCCGGCCCGTACATGCCCTCGTTATAGAGCGCCCGGGCCTGGATGGCCTTAGCCAGGGGCACCAGTGCAGGATCCCTGATTTTGGCGGCTATGGTGCGGGCACTGTCGTTGCGGAAGCGCCTCAAGGCTTCGCGGGCGGCCTGCAGCATCTCGGGATCAGGAATGCGCAGGCCAACCTCGAATGCCCACTCGACGGAGCGGAGCATGCCCTCGCCGCGCAGGGCAGTGCCGTCCTGATGGGCCCGGATCCGTTCCAGCAGTTGCAGGCTCCGGGACACTGACAAGGTGTTCCTGATGGCCTTGGCGAACAGGGCGTTCCACATGGAGAGTTCGGAGGGAATCCCGGAACTCTCGGAAACCATCTGCTGGTCAATGAGGGACCGGACCACGGCGGCCCCGCTGATGTCCTCGATCACTTTCCGGCCTACCGGTCCGGCGAGGGCTATGAGCTTCAGGGCTTCCTGTTCCTCCGGCGCCCGCCGGAGGTGGTCCTTCGTCACTACAGCCGTGAGCTGGGGGCCGTCAGAAGGCAGGGCTCCCAACAGTATCCAGATGCCGTTCCGTTTGGCCAGGACGCCCGTTTCCGCGGCATCGTGCAGCAGTGCGTCCAGGATGCGCGGGTTCCCGCCGGAGCCATGCCAGACAGCATCAACAGTGGCCGGCGGAACGGTTCCGTCGAGGACATGGGCCAATACCTCTTCGATCTGGTCCCGGTTCAGGGGCCGCAGGTCCACCCGCTCGGCAAGGCCGTCGTACCAGAGCTGGTCCAACGGCTGCGGAAGGCCGGGCCGGGGCCTGGCAGCAGCCACCACCGTAGCCCAGCCGGCAGAGATGAGGTCTGCCAGTACGCCGGCGGAGGCGTCGTCCAGGTGGTGGGCATCATCCACCACCAGCAGGACGGGGGCACCGCGGCCTGCCTTGAGTTTTTCGAAGTAGGTCCACATTGACCGCAGGACCGCTACCGGCGAGACGGACTCTTCAGCGCTCAGGTCGCCCGTATAGGGGGTGAGGACGCCGAAGGGCACGGCCGCGAGGGCGGAGCTGCCGTGGATCTGCAGGATGTTCAGCTGCCCGGCGAGACGTTCGGCAATCGCCTCGGTTACGGACGTTTTGCCGATGCCTGGTCCTGCCATGAGGAAAACGGCATGGCTGCTGCCGTTCCGGACAATATTGCAGATCCGTTCCAGCGGCTCCCGCCTCCCGGTGAGGGCGCGGTGGGCTGTTTGCGGTTTGTGGCCGTTAGACGAGTCCAGTCAGATCACCCCTGGAAGTTACGCCGAGCTTAGTGAAGACCTGGTACAAATGGCCTTCAACGGTTCGGACTGACACACCCATTTCCAGGGCGATGTCACGGTTAGAGGCTCCCCGGCCGGCGAGCCGCGCGATCTGGCGCTCCCGCGCGGTGAGCAGCGGGCTGCCGCTGCTGGGCATGATGGGAAGATTTGCCACCGTGGCCGCCAGGATGTCCAGCCTGGCCTGGGCGGTGCGGGCGGAGACGGCGTCCCCGTCCTGCCGGGCGAAGTCCACGGCCAGCGCCATGCAGCGGGCTTCCACCGCGTCCAGTTCCAGCGTGGCCGCCAGTTCACCGGCTGCGAGGAGGGTTTTGGCGTCCTTGGTCCGGCTGCCCAGCGCAATGAGCCGGGAGACCTCTGCCAAAGGACCCTGCCGGTGCCCGGCGATGTCCTCCAGGAGGCGGAAGTCGGCGTCGCTGCCGTTGACCGTGGCAGCCAGCAGGCTGATTCCTGCCATGGTGTAGATCCCTGCCCTCATGTGCCGCTCGGCCGACTGCTTCAGTCCGGCCACGGCTTCGGCGTCGCCCAGCCAGCGGCCGGCAACCAGGGCGCAGAACTCAATGATTTTCTCGGCGGAAAAACTGGCTTTGCCGGGAGTCCTTTGGAGTTTGCCCAGATACTTCCGCGCCTGGGTGCCGTTGCCGGTCTGGGCATATGCGAGGGCCGTTGCGGCGTAGGCCGAGCGGAGGGCGCTTTGGGCCGGCTGGAGCTCCAGCTGGGCCATCGCCGAAATCAACGGGTCCAGGGCCGCGCCGCCACGCCCCGAAAAAACATAGGCCAGGCCGGCCGCAAGTTCGGACGCGGCGCTCCGGTAAGGCATACGGTCCGGTTCGCCGTCGGGCCGCTGTCCGACAAGGTCGATGCAGCGGCGCCATTGCCCGGCGGTCAGCAGCACCACGAAGGCCTCCCTGGTGAACTGCTCGCGCAGGCCCACCACGTGGGACGCATCCGAGATTTGCCCGCCAATCCTCCGCATCAGGCTCAACGCGTCCATTTCCCGCCCCGTCATGGACAGTGCGCTCATCAGGATGACGGAAGCCTGCATCCGGTAGGACGTGTCCGGGTTGAGGGCCGGATCCGCTGCTGCCTCAAGCTCCGGAATCATGTCAGCGTAATCACCGGCGAACGCGCGGTACTCGAACCCGCTTAATGCCACCCGGTGTGCGGCGGCAACGGCCCGGTGCGGCCACGTGGCGTGGCCTGTGGCGGCATCCAGCCTTTCCTTTGCCGCGGCAAGGAGAGCCGGAATCTTGCCTGCCTGCTCCGGAAGCCACAGCATCACCTGGGCCTTCGCCGCCACAACGTGGGCGTACTCTTCCACTCCCACGCTGTCCAGTTCGGGCTGCGAGATGTCATCCAAGGCTGAAAGGGCCTGAACGGGCAGGTTCAGCTGAAGGTAGGCGGCGGCCTTGTGCCGCTGGGCCGGCACCCACTCCCGGTCCGTCCTCTTGAGCATGTCCGCGTAGGACAGGGCGAAATGGGGATCAAAGAGTTGAACGGCGGCTTCAGCGGCGGCGAGGGCCAGTGCCGGGCTGAGTTCGGCTTCGCATTCATGGGTCCAGGCGGCGAAGGCCATCAGCTCATCGACTGCCATCTCCGCCGGCTCGGGTTCCGTCCCGCCCAGGAGCCCGCTCCGTAGCTCCCGCCGCCGGGCAATGCTCAACCAGGAGCGCACTACTTCGCCGATGTATTTCTCACGCAACGAGACCCAGCGGTGGTCGGAGTCGTCGATCTCCAGCAGGCCCGCGTCCTCCATGTCTGCCACGACGTCGGCACTGTAGAGGGCAGTGAGCCTTCCGAGTTCCACACGCCGGGCGCAGGAAAGCATTTCGATGACTTCGCGGGTTTCCGGCGTCTCCCTGGACCAGCGGGAGCGGACGATGTCATCAAGGCTGGCGGCGCCGTCGAGCACCACTTTGTCGCGAAGCGTCCAGACGGAGTCGGAAAGGACCAGGTTCCCGGAAAGTTTTTGTTCGGTGACCAGGGCCTTCAGCAGCAGCGGGTTGCCGCCCACCGTGTGGTGGTAAGTGGCAACCAGAGAAGCGGAGACCCGGTGGCCCAGCAGGGACAGCAGCACCTGGCGCGTTTGCAGTTCATTCAGGTTGCTGAGCCGGACCTCGGTCAGGCGCCGGTCCGTGAGCAGCCAGTGGAAGTCCGGGGGAAGGTCGCTGATCTTCGGTGCGACGGCGATGATCTTTGCGGTGCCGGTCAGGAGTACGTTCAGGAGCACCCCGGCGCTCATGTCGTCAATGCTTCCGGACGTATCAAGGGTGATGACGCAGGGCCGCCCGGCGGCATCGCTCCGGATCAAGGAGGTGATGCCGCGCAGGATGGCGGTGGGCGAGCCCATGTACGCCTGGGGCAGGCGGGCGAGGAGGAAGGAAAGGCAGCCATAGGGGGTGTTGGCGCCGGAAGGGCCGCTGCGGAGTTGAAGCGACCAGGTATCAGGGCCAAGGTCGGCCACTGCGGCCCGGGCAAGTGATGACTTTCCCACGCCTCTGCCGCCGGTGATAACGACGCCGAGGGAATCGTCAGTGGTCAGCGCTGCCCGGATGGATTCAAGGTTTGCGCTGCGGGCAGGGGCAGACCACTGTTGCCCCCCTGGTGTTCCGGAGGTTTCGGTCTGCAGCCCAGCGCCCTGAGGTGTTGACCCACGTCCCCAGCTGAGTGGCTCGATTGACATGAACTTATCCCCTACGTCCCCTGGTGGCGGGATGTAGCCCCATTGCTCCCCCGCCTTGGAGTTAGAGTACATCGTCGTGCAGACAAGGAAACAGGTTCATGCGACTTTAAGTTTTTATGTCGCTATCGCTCAGACTTTGCAGAATGGAACTTCTGCTGCGCCGCCAGCAGTCCGTCACGCGCCAGCAACTCCGCTGCATCGGCCGCCTCATCCAGCAGGAAGGGCAGCTCTTTGAGCTCGGCTGTGCCGAAATCCCGCAGCACGAAGTCGGCGGTGTCCATCCGGCCGGGCGGCCGGCCCACTCCTACACGGACGCGGTAGTAGTCCTTGGTGCCGAGCGCTTTGGAGATGTCGCGCAGCCCGTTGTGGCCGCCTTCTCCCCCGCCAATCTTGAGCTTGACCGTATTGAAGGGGATGTCGATTTCATCGTGCACTGCCACCACATGATCCGGGTCGATGCCGTAGAAATTGGCCAGGGCCGAGACAGGGCCGCCTGAAACGTTCATGTAGCTCATGGGTTTGGCCAGCACCACGCGGGGGCCGCCGATTCCAAGCCGCCCCTCCACCACCTGTGCCCGCGCCTTGTGGGTCTTGAAACCTGCCCCCACCCGGCCTGCGAGTTCGTCCAGCACCATCTGGCCCACGTTATGCCTGTTGCCTTGATACTGGGCTCCGGGGTTTCCGAGGCCGACGATCAGCCAGGTGTCAGTCATGGGTCAATCCTAAAGTGGAGTATTGGGACGCGCGGCAAGTGGGCAGAGACGACAGTGGCCGGACCCTTGGGGTCCGGCCACTGCACATCAGCGGAATTACTCGGCCGCTGCCGCGGAAGCGCCTTCAGCAGATTCCTCGGCGCCTTCCTCGGCGGACTCGGTGGCCTCGGAGATGTTCACAACGAGTGCATCGGCGTCGGCCAGCAGGACGGCGCCCTTGGGCAGGACCAGGTCGGAAGCGTGGATGTGCTGTCCGGCGGTGCGGCCTTCGATGTTAACCTCGACGGCGGTGGGCAGGTGGGTTGCCTCAGCCTCGAGCGAGATGACGGTCAGTTCCTGGTTGTAGGCGTTGCCGGGGGCAACTTCGCCAACAACGTGGACGGGGATGTCAACGGTGACCTTTTCGCCCTGGCGGACGGTCAGCAGGTCGATGTGCTCGATGATCTGCTTGATCGGGTCGCGCTGGACATCCTTCACGAGGGCCAGGTGGCCTTCACCGTTGATGTCCAGGGACAGCAGGGCGTTGGCCGTGCGGACAGCCAGGGTGGTGGCCTTGGCCGGGAGGGTGATGTGGATGGGCTCTGCGCCGTGGCCGTAGATGACGGCGGGGATCTGGTTGTTCATCCGGGCGCGGCGGGCATAGCCCTTGCCGAATTCGGTGCGTACTTCTGCTGCGAGCTTCTGCTCAGACATGGAGATCTCCTTGAAAACTAAACGGTGTTCAGCAAGGGCGGAGGTCTGTTGCGACCTTCAACGCCAGGCGGCCCGGAGGCGGCCCACTTCGAAGGGAGATTCAGACCCAGTCGATAACGGAGACTGCAGTCCGGTTCCCGCAGCTGCGGCAACCGGCGTTCTCCCTCGCCAAGGTATCGCTGAAGAGTCTACCAGCGCCGGACCGGATGGCCGAATCGGGTCCGGGCCGGCGCCGGTGGTTGAGCTTGTGAAACCAGGGTTTCGACCAAGCTCAACCACCGGCAGTGTGGTCAGGCTTTGCCGTCGAAGAGGCTGGTGACGGAGCCGTCGTCGAACACTTCACGGACGGCGCGGGCGATCAGCGGCGCGATCGAGAGCACCGTCAGCTGCGGGAAGCGCTGAGATGCGGAAAGCGGCAGGGTGTTGGTGACCACTACCTCACGGGCACCGGACTCCGAGAGGCGCTGCGCGGCCGGCTCGGAGAAGACTGCGTGCGTGGCCGCGATGATGACGTCCTTGGCTCCGGCGTTCTTCAGCACATTGACTGCGCCGGAGATGGTTCCGCCGGTGTCGATCATGTCGTCGATCAGCACGCAGGTGCGGCCTTCGATCTGGCCCACCACGGTCTTGGAAACGGCCTGGTTGGGAACGGTCAGGTCCCGGCTCTTGTGCACGAAGGCCAGCGGGGCGCCGCCCAGGCGCTCAGCCCACTGCTCCGCGACGCGCACACGCCCGGTGTCCGGCGAAACCACGGTGATGTTTTCCGCGTTCACCCGGGTCCGGATGTAATCGGCAAGCAGCGGGATGGCCATCAGGTGGTCCACCGGGCCGTCGAAGAATCCCTGGATCTGCGAGGTGTGCAGGTCTACGCTCATGATGCGGTCCGCACCCGCGGTCTTGTATAGGTCTGCCACCAGGCGGGCCGAGATGGGTTCGCGGCCGCGGCCCTTTTTGTCCTGCCGCGCGTACGGGTAAAAGGGTGAAACAACAGTGATGCGCTTCGCGGAGGCCCGTTTCAGCGAGTCGATCATGATCAGCTGTTCCATCAGCCAGTTGTTCAGCGGGGCGGGGTGCGCCTGGATGACGAAGGCGTCAGTTCCGCGGACGCTTTCGCCTGCTCGCACGTAGATCTCACCGTTGGCGAAGTCGTAGGCATCCACCGGCAGCAGTTCAGTGCCCAGTTCCTTGGCGATCTCCCGGGCCAGCTCGGGGTGGGCACGGCCGGTGGCCAGCACCAGCTTCTTTTCGCCGCGCGCCGTGATTTCGCTCATTATTACTTGCCCTCTTCTGTAGATGCCGGGGTACTTGAGGAATGTGAGGTGGCTGCCTGGGCCAGTTCGGCGGAGCGGGTGCCGGGCCGGTTGGCCTGCACCCAGCCCTCGGTGTTGCGCTGAGCAGCAACCGTCAGGGCCAGCGCGCCCGCCGGAACGTCCTTGCGGATCACCGCGCCGGCGCCGCTGTAGGCACCGTCCCCCACGGTGACCGGGGCAACAAAGACAGTATTGGAGCCGGTCCGGACGCCTGAGCCGATGACCGTGCGGTGCTTCTTCTCGCCGTCGTAATTGGCAGTGATATTGCCGCAGCCGATGTTGGTGTCCTCGCCGATCTCGGCGTCGCCGGCGTAGCCAAGGTGAGACAGCTTGGAGCCGCGGCCGATGGTGACGTTCTTGGTCTCATAGAACGCGCCGATCTTGCCGCTTTCGCCCAGGACAGTGCCGGGACGCAGGTAGGTAAAGGGGCCGACGGCGGCGTCCGGGCCGATGACCGCGCCGGAACCATGGGTGCGGACCACTTTCGCGCCTTCGCCGACGGTGACGTCGGTCAGGGTGGTGTCAGGGCCAACGACGGCGTCCCGTGCCACGCTGGTAGCACCGTGCAGCTGGGTGTTGGGCAGGAGCCGGACGTCCTCTTCGAGGGTCACGGAGGAATCGATCCAGGTGGTGGACGGGTCCACCACGGTGACGCCCGCCCGCATCCAGGCTTCCACGACGCGGCGGTTCAGTTCAGCGCCGAGGGCAGCGAGCTGGACGCGGTCGTTCGCGCCTTCCACCTGCCACCGGTCTGCGGTGACGACGGCGGCCACGCGGCCACCTGCCTGACGGGCCAGTGCGAGCACGTCGGTGAGGTACTTTTCGCCCTGCGAGTTGTCGGTGGTGACGTGGGCCAGCGCGTTGCGGAGGACAGCGGCGTCGAAGGCGTAGATGCCGGAGTTGACTTCGCGGATGAGGCGCTCGGCATCGGAGGCATCCTTGTGTTCGCGGATGCCGGTGACGGTGCCGTCTTCGGCGCGCAGGATCCGGCCATATCCGGTGGCGTCGTCCAGGACAGCGGTGAGGACCGTGACCGCGTTGGCCTCGCGTTCGTGCGTGGCCACCAGTTCGGCCAGCAGGTCCCCGGAAAGAAGCGGCACATCGCCGTAGGTCACCACGACCGTTCCCGTGAGGATCTGCTCGGCGTCGAGGGCCTGCAGGGCGACCTCCACAGCGCGGCCGGTTCCGGGGACGTCGTCCTGGTCCACGATCAGCGCGGCCGGATCAAGGTCGGAGAGGTGGCGTGCCACGAGGTCGCGCTCGTGGCGGACCACCACGGCCAGCTGGCGGGGGTTGATGCTCCGTGCTGCCAGGAGCGCATGCCCCACCATGGACCTGCCGCCGATTTCATGCAGGATCTTGGGGGTACGCGATTTCATCCGGGTACCGGCGCCTGCCGCCAGGACGATGACTGCGGCCGGGCCGGTGTTCTCGGGGATCACGTACGGGCTCTCCTTGCTTGGTTATGCTGGCGCTTGCGGCGCCCGCCCGGCTTCCAGCCGGCGGGGCAACCGATTTGTCGTGCTGACTGAACGCTTCTGGCACAGCAGTTCCGCCCATAGGATTCGAACCTATACTCCACGGCTCCAAAGGCCGGGGTGCTGCCGTTACACCAGAGCGGACCGTGCCGAAGGCGCAAGCCCCGGGCACAAGTCCCTATTTTGCCACGGGTTCGGGCCGCCGCGCGACACGGGGCCGCCCGGCACGGACCATAGGGGCCACAACGGTCGCCAGGCGGCGGCGACTGGCGGCTTCCGGAGTGGACCGTGATGCCGGGCTGAGCAGCCTATTGGCCCAGGACTTCGGAGGCTTCAAGCCATTCGAGCTCGAGCGCGTCCTTTTCGTCGGCGAGGTCCTTGAGCTCCTTGTTTTGTTCGGCGAGGGCGTCGAAATCGGACTGCTCCGTGCTCTTCACCATCTGGTCGTGGAGCTTCTTTTCCTGCTGTTCCAGCTTCTTGAGCTGGCGCTCGATCCTGTTCAGCGCTTTCCGGGCGTCGCGTTTTTGTGCTTCGGAAGGCCCGGCGGGGGCTGCAGCCGCCGCACCGGAGGTCCCGCCCGTGACGGGGTTGCCGCCGCCGGTAATGGTGGAACCAGCCAGGGTGGCTTCCCGGAGTTCCAGGTACTGGTCCACGCCGCGCGGCAGGGCGCGGATCTTGCCGTCGCCCAGGAGGGCCATCTGGTGGTCGGTGACGCGCTCCAGGAGGTACCGGTCGTGGCTCACCACAACAAGTGTTCCCGGCCAGCCGTCAAGGACGTCCTCCACTGCTGCGAGGGTGTCCGTGTCAAGGTCGTTGGTGGGCTCGTCGAGCATCAGCACGTTGGGCTCCCCCACCAGCAGCCGCAGCAGCTGGAGGCGGCGCCGCTCGCCGCCGGAGAGGTCCTTGACCGGGGTCCACTGCTTCTCGTTGGTGAAGCCAAGCTGCTCCACGAGCTGGCCTGCCGAAAACTCCTTGCCGCCCACGTTGAAGGATCGCTTCTCCCGCTCGATCACTTCGATCACCCGCAGGTCGGAGACGTCGTCGAGCTCCTTGACCTCCTGGGTCAGCACGGCCGTGACCACGGTCTTGCCGCGCTTGAGTTTGCCGGACGTCGGCTCGATCTGGCCGTTGAGCAGTTTCAGCAGTGTGGTCTTGCCGGCACCATTGACACCCACCAGCCCCAGCCGCTCGCCGGGCGCGAGGCGCAGGGTGATGTTGTCAAAGAGTTTTTGCCCTTCGCTGCCGCCGAGGAAGTCCAGCGAGACGTTTTCCAGGTCCAGCACGTCCTTGCCGAGGCGGGCGGTGGCCATCTTGCTCAGTGCGGTGGAGTCCCTGGGCTCCGGGACATCGGCGATCAGGGCATTCGCCGCTTCAATCCGGAACTTCGGCTTGGCGGTCCGTGCCGGGGCACCCCGGCGCAGCCACGCGAGTTCCTTCTTGACCAGCTGCTGGCGCTTGCTTTCCATCACCGAAGCGGCGCGGTCCCGCTCGGCGCGGGCCAGGACGTACGCCGCGTAGCCGCCCTCGAAGGGATCCACGATGCCGTCGTGTACTTCCCAGGTTTTGTTGCAGACCTCATCCAGGAACCAGCGGTCGTGGGTGACCACCAGGAAAGCGCCTTGGTTCGCCCGCCAGCGCGTCTTCAGGTGCCGGGACAGCCAGGCAACGCCTTCCACGTCCAGGTGGTTGGTGGGCTCGTCCAGCATGATGACGTCGTGGTCCTCAATCAGGAGCTTGGCCAGTGCAACACGGCGCTTCTGACCGCCGGACAGGGCGTGGACGTTGGCGTGCCAGTCGACGTCGGACACCAGCCCGCCCATGATCTCGCGGATCTGCGGGTTCCGCGCCCATTCGTAATCCGCTTGGTCCCCCACGATCGCGGCACCGACTGTCAGGTCGCCGTCGAGCACGTCGCTTTGGTCCAGGTACCCCACGTTGACGTCCCCGCGTTTGGTAACGCGGCCGGAATCAGGGGTGGACCGCAGCGCCAGCAGGCGCATCAGGGTGGACTTTCCGTCGCCGTTCCGTCCCACCATGCCAATGCGGTCACCCTCTTCAAGCCCGAGGGTGATGCCGTCCAGGACGGTGCGGGTGGCGTAGGAGACGGTGAGGTTCTCGCCGCCAAGAAGGTGTGCCAAAGGGAACTGCTTTCTGCTGCTGGAAACTGTAGGTCTTACAGGACGGTGTCGGAGATGATGCGCGCGCCGGGAACGGGGCCGTGGACGGCGAGAGCCGTCAGGCCGTAGCGCCGCAGGTTCTCCGCCAGGCCCTCTGCGGCAACGGGGTCATCGGCCAACAGCGCCACGGTGGGGCCCGAGCCGGAGACAATCCCGGCAACGGCACCATGTGATTCGCCGATTCCCAGCGTATCGCGCAATGAGGGCGCCAACTCGATCGCGGCCCGCTGGAGGTCGTTGACCAGGACGCGGCTGAGGGCTTCTGCGTCCCCGCTGCGGAGGGCGGTGAGGATCTGCGGGTCCACGCCGGTGGGCTCGGCGCCTTCGATGCCCTCTGCCGCCCGCAGCCGGTCCAGCGTCCTGTAGACCTCTGGCGTCGGGAGCCCGTAATCCGCCGTGACCAGGACCCAGTCCGTCTGCGCCTTGGCCAGCGCCGGGGAAAGTTCGTCGCCCACCCCGAGGCCGACGGCGGTTCCGCCCAGCAGCGAGAACGGGACGTCGGCACCGAGCTCGGCAGCCAGATGGGCGAGTTCCTCCCGCGAGAGGCCGCTGTTCCACAGTGCGTCGCAGGCCAGCAGGGTTGCGGCGGCGTCGGCTGAGCCGCCGCCCATGCCGCCTGCCACGGGCACGCGCTTGGTGATCTCGAGGTGGACACCCGTTGGGCGTTCGGAAACGTCCGCCATGATGGCCGCCGCCTTGAAGGCTAGGTTGTTCCCGTCCAGGGGGATGTCCACGGCGTCCAGGTCCAGCGTGCTGTCCGGGCTCAGGCTGACGGTGATCCCCGGTGTTTCGGTACTGGTGGCCGCGACTTCCTCATACAGGGACACGGCGAGGTAAACGCTGGCCACCGAATGGTAGCCGTCCGGCCGCAGCGGGCCGACGTCCAGGGCCACGTTCACCTTGCCCGGCGCCTTGGCCCTGACGGTCCTGGCCGCGAAGCGCCCCGGAAGGGCGTTCACGCGCGGGCCTCACGGGCTTCGGCGATCCTTGCGAAGGCGGAAATGTCGATGACTTCACCACGGGCCGTGGGATCGACGCCGGCGGCGACAAGGCAGCGCTCAGCCTCCGGGGCACTGCCGGCCCAACCGGCAAGGGCGGCGCGCAGGGTCTTGCGGCGCTGGGCGAAGGCGGCGTCAATCACCGCGAAGACCTGTTCCCGGGTGGCGGTGGTGGCCGGAGGTTCGTGCCGCGTGAAGGACACCAGCCCTGAATGGATCTTGGGGGCCGGCCAGAACACGTTCATCCCGATCACGCCGGCCTTGCGCATGTGGCTGTACCAGGCAGCCTTCACGGACGGCACGCCGTAGATTTTGGAGCCCGGCACGGCAGCCAGCCGGTCAGCCACTTCGTCCTGCACCATCACCAGGCCGTGCTGGAGGCTGGGGAAATGCTGCAGGAGGTGCAGCACAACGGGCACGGCCACGTTGTAGGGGAGGTTGGCCACCAGCGCGGTGGGCTGGACGGGGAGTTCTGCGACCTTCATGGCGTCGGCCTGGACGAGGTGGAAGTTTCCGACGGCGGCAGGGCGCCATTCCTTGACAGTTTCGGGGAGCCTTGCAGCCAGTACAGGGTCGATTTCCACGGCCACCACGGCGGCTGCTGCGTCCAGCAGGCCGAGGGTCAGCGACCCGAGGCCGGGCCCTACTTCGAGTACTGTTTCGTCCGGCCCAACACCTGCGGCGGCTACGATCCTGCGGATGGTGTTGCCGTCAATGACGAAGTTCTGGCCCAGGGTCTTGGTGGGACGGATGCCGATCTCTTCCGCCAGCCGGCGTATATCGGAGGCACCAAACAGCGGTGCGGGCGCGGCGGGGATGGGTTCAGTCACCTAGGTATCCTATCCCGCGTGCCGGCACCGCCCTGCCGGAGAAAGCCGCGGTTAAGTGCCGCGGCCGGGCCCGGAAGATCCGGCCCCGGCCGCGATGCGGTGTGGCTTCAGTTGTGCCGCGCGTCAGCGGCTTGCCGCCCAGCCGCAGCCCCAGGGCTGGAGGCCGCGCTGCGCGTAGACCCGGTTGGCGATGTCGATCTGCTGTGCCTTGCTGGCGAGGCTGGCGTTGGGGGCGTACGCGCCGCCGCCCGAGCCGATCCAGGTCCGGATGTCGAACTGAAGGCCGCCGTAGTAGCCGTTGCCGCTGTTGATGGACCAGTTGCCGCCTGATTCACACTGGGCGATCTTGTCCCACATGGCTTCGTTCATCATGGCGGGAGCGGCCGCACCGGTGTTGGCACCGGTACTTGCGCTGGCTGCGGGTGCCGGGGCGGCCTGGGCCACAGGCTTGGCCTTTGTACCCACGGTGATCTTCTCGGTGACGGGCTGCGCGGTGACCGACTCAGTCACCAGGGTGCGGGATGCCTCGCGGCCATCAACGAGCACCAGCTTGAAGGTCTTCTCCAGCTTGCCGGCGGCACCGGCCTGGGTGACTTCCTTTTCACCCTTCAAAAGCTCGGCGCTTTCCACCGTTTCGGTCTTGAAGGGGACATCCTCAGTGGTCACTGCGGTCTGTCCAACGTCCACGCGGGAGACCTTGACCACCATGTTGTTGACTACGTGGGCGTTGGCGGGCTGGGAGGAGCGGTCGTTGGCCCCAAGGGTCAGGCCGGCATCCTCCAGGACCTTGCCCACGGTGGCGGCAGTGGTGGTGGCCGCGTGGACCTTGCCGTCGGCGACGATGCTCACGGACTTGGGGGTGGAGATGGAAACGAACGATCCAGCGACTGAAAGCTGTGCGTCCTTGGGAACCGAGACGGACGACGCGCTTGCGACTCCAAGTTCGGTGACCAGTCCTTCAACGTCCTGGGCGGTGGTGTTCACCGTTTTTTCGGAGCCGTCCAGGCTGACTTTGACTTCCTTGGCCTGGTTCACGTTGATGACAGTGCCGTTCTGGACGGTGGCGTCGATGGACGGGGAAACCCGGTCCGCCGGCTTCAGTTCGAGGTTGGCGCTCTTAACGACCTGCCCCACTGTTCCACCGAAGGTTTGAACGGAAGTTACCTTGCCATCAACGTTGAGCGTGATGGTTTTGTTATTGCCCACGAAGGCTACGAGTCCCACCACCAGTGCGCACAGCACCAGCAGCTGGGTTCCAACCTTGAAA
The DNA here is from genome assembly GCA_900110595.1 of Arthrobacter sp. OV608. Lineage (GTDB taxonomy): Bacteria > Actinomycetota > Actinomycetes > Actinomycetales > Micrococcaceae > Arthrobacter. The sequence continues at coordinate 308,994 of FOEZ01000004.1, forward strand.
AAGCTGAACTTGCCGTCCGTTGTGAAGAACTTGACCACGATTGCCCGTAACTTTAGCTCCGTCCGGGCACGGGGAGAGCGCAATAAAATGCCCGGGCACCACCTCGAGGAGGGGTAGTCCGGGCACCGTCGCGCCGCCACACTCCTGCCTGCGGGCAAGCCGGGACGAGGCCCGGCATATCCGCTGCGGAAGAAGTGAACTTATCCGGTGGCCTTCCCCGACCCCGGCTAATAGTTTTCCACTGTAACCGTAGCGTTATAAAGCCGCCAAGAAATTTGCATACCAGGTATATGCCTGCGGCAGGCCAGGAAATGTGTTCTTAATCCCATTTTCCGTAGGCGCGCACGGTGTTTTCGCTGATGTCGGCACATAGCCCGGCGAGGTCCCGGCTTGTCAATTCCGCCATGGCCCGCACCGTATAGGGGACCATGTAGCTGGCGTTGGGCCTCCCCCGGTGGGGATGCGGGGTCAGGAAAGGAGCATCCGTTTCCACCAGCAGGAGTGCCGGGTCCGCTGCGGCGAGCGCGGCCCGCAGGTTGGCCGCGTTCTTGAACGTCAGCGTCCCGGCGAAGGACATCCACCAGCCTTCACGGTTGCAGATCGCCGCCAGTTCCTCGTCGCCTGAGAAGCAATGGAAAACCACCCGTTCGGGGGCGCCTTCTTCCTTGAGCACCTGCACCACATCGCTGTGGGCGTCGCGGTCATGGATCTGCAATGTCAGGTCCAGCCGCTTGGCGATGTCGATGTGGCGGCGGAAGGAGTAGCGCTGGTGGGCCAGGCCCTCTCCCTCGGTCCGGAAGAAATCAAGGCCGGTTTCGCCGATGGCGCGGATCCGGGGATGGGCAGCCAGTTGCTCGATCTCTGCCAGTGCCTCTTCCAGCTGGCCCCGCGCGGCATAACGCGGCGCATCGTTGGGGTGGAGCGCCACTGCCCCCAGCAGCCGTTCATCCAGGTCAACCGCCTGCACCGTGAACCGGGATGATTCCAGGTCGCAGCCCACCTGCACGGCACCCTGGACGCCTACCGCCGCAGCAGCGTCAAGGGCTTCCTTGATCCCCACCGGCGCCTCTCCGTCCGGGAAGTCGAGGTGGGTGTGGTTGTCCATAACGGGCACCGGCAAGGGCTCAGGAGCCGGAGGAAACTCCCGCTGCCTGGAGCGTTCGGATTCCGGCGCATCACCGGCAGCTGGAGCACGGTACGCGGCGGGGATCAGCGGATTGCACATCCATCAAGCCTAAACCGACAGTGCAGCCCCATATTTGTTGGAACTCTCTGTCTGTGGTGGCAGTTGTGTTAGTAGTCTGGTACGAACACATGCGGACGCCCACCGACGGGCGAAGGCAGGGCCAGCTGTCCCGTCCAGGTGAACCCCGGGCTGAAAGGTTGCCGATGGAATCCCACCGACGCACTGCCAACGATGTGAGCGCTGCGAACCGCAATCTCGCAGGAATCGCAGAGCCCGTAAGCCACCTGAACGGCCACCGGTCAGCTGCCATGGATGCCACGTCCTTCCACGAGGCAAGCCACCGGATCCTGACCACCGTCAATACGGTCATCGACGGGAAATCGGATGCCGCGAAGCTCGCATTGACGGTGCTGCTCGCCCAGGGCCACCTGCTGCTGGAGGATGTACCGGGGGTGGGCAAGACGCTCCTGGCAAAAACGCTCGCCCGGACCATCGACTGCACGGTGAACCGGATCCAGTTCACCCCGGACCTGCTTCCCTCCGACGTTACGGGTGTGTCCATCTACAACCAGTCCTCCAGGCTCTTCGAATTCCGGCCCGGCGCGGTCTTCGCCAACATTGTCATCGGCGACGAGATCAACCGGGCGTCAGCGAAGACCCAGTCCGCCCTGCTGGAGTGCATGGAGGAGCACCAGGTGACGGTGGACGGCAAGTCCTACCGCCTGGATGAGCCGTTCATGGTGGTGGCAACGCAGAATCCCATCGAAATGGAGGGCACCTATCCCTTGCCGGAGGCACAGCGGGACCGCTTCATGGCCCGGATCTCCATGGGATACCCGGACAAGGAATCCGAGATCGAGATGCTGGAGACCCACCAGTCGGCGTCACCACTGGCCAAGGTGTCCCCGGTGGTGACCACCGCCGAGGTGGCCGCCATGATCGCCACGGTCCAGCAGGTCTACGTCTCGCAGGCTGTCAAGGAATATACGGTGTCCGTGGGCCGCGCCACCCGGGAAAGCCCGCTGCTTCGCCTCGGGGCCAGCCCCCGGTCCATGCTGCAGCTGCTGCGCGCGGCGAAGGCCACTGCGGCTCTGGACGGCCGCGACTTTGTCCTGCCGGATGACGTTGTGGACGTCGCCGAGGCTGTCCTGGCACACCGGATCATCCTGGACCGGAAAGCGGCGGGTGCCGGGGAAACAGCACACAGCGTCCTGCGCGGCATCCTGTCCCGGCTGCCGGTGGCGCAGAAGCCGGCGGATACCGGGGCAAGGGCTTCCGCGCCCGCCGGCCGGAACGCTCCGGTGGCAGGTTTAAGCAGGAACCACTAGGCGGATTTCCATGGCGCTGCTGGACCGACTGCCCCGACACCTCTTCACGCAACGCGGCTGGGGAATGCTGGCTGCGGGGGCAGCAGCGCTTGCCGCGGCCCAGGTCATGGGCCGCAGGGACCTGTTGAGCCTTGCTGTGCTCCTCTTTGTCCTCCCGCTGGTTTCCCTCGCCGGGATCCGGCTGGTGAAACCACGGTTCCAGGTGTACCGCGAGTTCAACCCCTCGCCCGTAGAGACGTCTTCACCCACCACGGTCAGGCTGGCGGTGGCCCGGACGGGGTCGGCCAGCGGCCGCGCCACCATGGAGGAACGGCTGCCGGCCAGGTTCGGCGAGTCACCGGCTTTCCGGTTCCCTTCCCGTTCCGCCACCGGCGGCACCAGCAGGTATGAGTACCACCTGCGCTCCGCCCAGCGCGGCCAGTTCCTGATCGGGCCAGTCACAGCGGAGTTCACCGATCCGTTTGGCCTGTCGCTGCACAGGCAGGCCATTGACGACGGCGACACCCTCACCGTGACGCCTGCCGCCGTCGTCCTTCCGTTGACCGGGTTGGCCGGGGCACGGGGCAACGACGGCGTTACTGCTACGAGGATCCGGGCCAACCCCAGCGATGACGACGTGATGACCCGCGAATACCGGCACGGGGATCCGATGCGCCGTGTCCACTGGGCTGCCACCGCGCGCCACGGCGAGCTGATGGTGCGGCAGGAGGAATCCGTCACCACGCCTGAGGCCACCATCATCCTGGATCACCGGTTCGGGGCGTTCTCCGGCAGCTCCGGCGCCGCCCCGGCAGGAAACGCGGCCCAGGACGGCCACACCATGATCAGCAGCGATACCTTCGAGTGGGCGGTGGTAGCCGCGATGTCCATCAGCGCCCACCTTTCCGAACGCAATTACGCACTGCGGCTCCTGGATGCGCGCGGGGAACCGGCCTTCCTGCGTTCGCTCTCCGCTCCGGAACCCGAGCTGGAAGAGTACACCGGAGCCTCCGGGCTCCAGTCCATCGCAGAGAGCCTCGCCGCAATCCAGCTCACCGGACCCCACCACCTGCACGGCGGGGCGGGCCGCAGGGACTTCTTTGGCGCCAGGGAATCCCATGGCCAGGAGGCAGGACCCCCGCCTTTTGATGACAACCTCATGGACAAGCTCTCCGCCCACCGCATGCGGGGCCCGGTGATTGCCGTCCTGGGCAGGATCTCCGCACTGGAGGCGCTGTCCCTTGCGCCCGCCGCAGGCTACGGCACCAACGCATTTGCCATCCTGGTGGCGGAGCGGCCGGCGGAGTTCGAGGATGCCCTTGAAAAGCTCCGGCAGGGAGGCTGGCGGGCTGCGGCCGTGGCGCCCAGCGTATCCGTGGCGGCGGCCTGGAACCAGTTCGACCAGGATCCTGCCGTGCCGGAACCACCGGCGGCGGAGGTCCGGCGCGGAGCCGGGGTGGCCCGATGACCATTGCACCTGCAAGGAAGCCCGGGACTGACCGGCAACAGCCGGCACCGGCAGGAACGCCGGGACGCCCACGGGTAGGGGCCTATCCGTGGGTGATGGCAGGGTCCATTGCGTTCGCGGTGGCAGGCGCGGCTGTGTCGCTGAACGGAGTGCTGCGGGGCTGGGCCTGGTACTGGCCGGTTCTCACCACGGTACTGGTGGTCAGCCTCACGCTCGCGGTCTTGCGTTCGGTCAGGGCGCAACCGCTGCTGGTGACCGCCGGCGGATTCCTTTCCCTGGCCGCCATCTTGACGCTGACGTTCTTCCGCAGCTCCAGTTTCGCGGGCATCCTTCCCACCGGAGCCAGCCTGTCCGAGCTTGACCGGCTGATCCGCCGCGCCAGCGAAACCGTTCTCTCCGAAACGGCCCCCGTGGCACCCAACGTGGGCATCGTGATGGTCATCTGCGTGGTCCTGGGCCTGGCCGTCATCCTGGTGGACGCGCTGGCCGTACCACTCGGCATGCCCGCCGCCACCGGGGTGGGGCTGCTGGCCATCCTGGTGGTGCCGGCAATGATCAAGCCCCAAAGCGTTGGCTTCTGGGCATTTGCAGCCGTTGTGGCCGGGTACCTGATGATCCTGGCCTGCAGCCAGTGGTACGTCCCGGACGCGCGGACACCGGCCGATTCCGCGCGCAGTCCCGGCCAGGTCCGGCGGGCAGTCCTGACCGGGGCGGTGGCGGTGGCCGCCACCCTGGTTCTGCCGCTGGCCATTCCGGGATTCGACCAGGGCACCTTCCCCCAAGGCTCGCGGATTAATCCATGGGGCCAGTCCACCGGCCTGAATCCTATGATCACGCTGGGCAACAGCCTGCGGACACCTGCCGGGAGCGGCCGCATCACCTATGCCACCAACTCCCCTGCCCCGCTGTACCTTCGTTCTGTCACCGTGGACAATTTCGACGGCGACTCCTGGGGCCCCGATGACCGCAACGCTTCCCGGCGCCCGCTGGGCAACCAGATCGACCCCGGGTATGCGGTGCCCGACATGCAGCAACTGGTCACGGCCATCGATGCCGGGACATTCACCAGCCCCTATCTGCCCGTCCCCTACGCACCGGAATCCGTGCGGGGCCTGGAAGGACGGTGGACCTGGGATCCTGCCACCTTGAGCATCAAGGGGACCGACACCACCTCACGCCGGCAGGAGTACCTGGTCACCTCCACCGTGCCAAAGGTGACAGCGGGGCTGCTGGCCAGGTCTTCGGCACCTGTGCAGGGCATAGCGGATGACTTCACCCGGATTCCGGGAAACATTCCGGACATCGTCCGTCGCACGGCGGACACGGTCGCGGGTTCCGATTCCACGCCTTATGACAAAGCGATGGCCATCCAGAAGTACCTGCGGTCCGCGGAGTTCACCTACTCGCTGCAGTCCCCCGTGCAGGGTGGCTATGACGGAAACGGGCTCTCGGTCCTTGCGGACTTCCTGAACCAGAAGAGCGGCTACTGCATCCACTACGCGTCCGCCATGGCGGTGATGGCCAGGCTCGAGGGAATCCCCAGCCGGATCGCCGTGGGCTACGCCCCGGGCAGGCTGACGGGCGCCACCGTATCCGTGGCCGGTCAGGGTGCACTGCCTGAATACGAGGTGGACGCCAGGGATGCCCACGCGTGGCCGGAGCTCTACTTCCAGGGGCTGGGCTGGGTCCCGTTCGAGCCCACACCGTCCCGCGGCGTGGTGCCGGACTACGCCACCGAGACCTCCGCCTCTTCGGCCCCCAACGCGTTGGACAATGGTGACGATTTAGTCCCGGGAGCCACACCTGCTCCGGCACCAGCGCCGAGCGCCGCTCCGCTGCCCGGCCCGGAGGCGGGCGTCACCACGGACACCGGAAGCCAACTCCTTCCTTGGCTGACAGGTATCGGAGCGCTTTTGGGGGCTGCGCTGCTTGCCGCAAGCCCCCGGCTGATCCGGGCAGGCATCCGGGCACGGCGGCTCAGGACAGCCGATCCCGCCGCTGCCGTGCCGTTGGCGTGGATCGAAATGGTGGACCTGGGGACCGACTACGGCCTGCCGCCCCAGCCGAGCGAGACTCCACGGGCGTACTCCGCCAGGCTGCGCGGCTCCCAACTGCTGGGCGAACCAGGCGGGATGGACGAGGCCGCCCACCAGGCAGCGGCCGCGTTGACCGCCGATTTCGAACGCCAGAAATACGGCCCGCCGTTGGGCGGGGAGCCTGAAGCAGACCAGCCGGAAACTGCGCGGAAGGCCTCCCGGAGCAGCGAAATCACCGCTGCCCGCATCGCGGCTCTTGAATCGGCATTCCGGGCCAACTCCCCCACGCTGCGCCGGCTGCACGCAGCCTGGCTGCCGGCGTCGGTTGTTGGACGGTTTGGACGCCTGCTGGCTGTGCCATTCCGGGCTGCCGGGGTTGCCGTCGGCCAGGCGGCGAAAGCCGCCGCCCGCACCTGGTCTGCGCGCTGGTCCGGAGATTCCTGATACAGGCCCTCCGATCCAGCGGTTCGCGCGCCAGGACAGGCAGCGGCTTTCGCTCGCCGGGTAGCCTATCCGGCGTAGGGGTCGGCGATGCCGATGTACTGGGTGTAGAGGTATTCCTCGATGCCTTCGAGGCCGCCTTCGCGGCCCAGGCCGGACTGCTTGACGCCGCCGAACGGCGCTGCGGCATTGGAGATGACGCCGGCGTTCAGGCCCAGCATGCCGGTTTCGAGTTTTTCACCCATCCGGATGCCGCGGTTCAGGTCCTTCGTGAAGACGTACGCCACCAGCCCGTATTCGGTGTTGTTGGCCAGCCGCACCGCGTCATCCTCAGAGCTGAACGTGGTGATCGGGGCGACGGGGCCGAAGATCTCCTCGGACAGGATCCGGGTGCCTTCGGTGACGCCGGAGAGGATGGTGGGCTGGTAGAAGTAGCCCGGGCCCTCCACCGGTCCGCCGCCCACAACCGCTGTGGCGCCGGAGGCAACGGCGTCGGACACCAGTTCGTGGACCTTGTCCCGGCTCTTGGCATCGATCAGCGGGCCCACCTTGGACTCCGGTTCGGTGCCGCGGGCGGTGGTCATTTCGCGCATTTTCGCGGCGAACTTCTCCGCGAATTCGGCTGCGACGGATTCGTGGACGATGAAGCGGTTGGCCGCGGTGCAGGCCTCGCCCATGTTCCGCAGCTTGGCGAGCATGGCGCCGGCGACGGCAGCGTCCAGGTCGGCGTCCTCGAAGACGACGAACGGGGCGTTGCCGCCGAGTTCCATGGAGGTGCGCAGCACGGTTTCGGAGGCGTCGGAGAGCAGGCGGCGGCCCACTTCTGTGGAGCCGGTGAAGGAGAGCTTGCGCAGCCGGGAGTCCTTGATCAGAGGCCCGGTGGTGGCGCCGGCTGTGGAGGTGGGGATGACGTTCAGGACGCCGGCGGGCAGGCCGGCTTCCATCATCACGGCGGCGAACAGCTGGGAGGTCAGCGGCGTGAGGTTCGCGGACTTCAGCACCATGGTGCAGCCGGCGGCGACGGCCGGGGCGATCTTACGGGTGGCCATGGCCAGCGGGAAGTTCCACGGCGTGATCAGCAGGCACGGGCCCACCGGCTTCTTGGTCACCAGCAGCCGGGACTTGCCGTCCGGGGAGACGGAGTAGCGGCCGAAGGCACGGACGGCTTCTTCGGAGAACCAGCGCAGGAACTCGGCACCGTAGCTCACTTCTCCCCTGGCCTCGGCCAGGGGCTTGCCCATTTCCATGGTCATCAGCAGCGCAAAATCCTCGGCGCGTTCGGTGACCAGGTCAAAGGCACGGCGCAGGATTTCGCCGCGCTCCCTGGGCGGGACCTTCGCCCAGGACTCCTGTGCGGCAGCGGCGGCATCCAGGGCGGCGGCACCATCTTCGGGACCGGCGTCGGCAATGGTCAGCAGCACCTTGCCCGTGGCCGGATCTTCGACGTCGAACGTCTTGCCGGAAGCGGCGGCCCGCCACTCACCATTGATAAGCAGGCCGGTGGGAACAGAGGCCAAAAGGGCGCTTTCGCGTTCTGCGGAAACGGCCGGCTGTGCAGTGACAGTCACGATGACTCCCTCGTCAGTAGGGTTATTGCAGCCCGCGGGCAGGTGGCCGGAACGGCCGCTGTGATACGGGCTGATTAGTGCCAGACTACTGCCGGGCAGCGGGCCGGTCTACGCCTTTACGCACTACCTCAAGAGGGAAAGGCTGTGCACCTGCACAGCCCTCAGCGCGGGCAAGCGGGGGTGCCTCAGCGGGCAGCCAGGACCGCTGAATAGAGCTCCCGCTTGCTCACCCGGACATCCTCCGCGACAGCGGCAACGGCTTCCTTGAGCCGGATGCCTTGCGCCACCAGCTCGTTGACCGCAGCCACGTGGTCCTCCGGTGTTCCGGCGGCCTGCTCGGGTGCCCCTGCCAGCACCACCGCAATCTCACCACGCACCTCAGAGCTTTCGGCCCACTGCAGGAGTTCGGCCAGGGAGCCGCGGATGACTTCCTCATAGGTTTTGGTCAGTTCGCGGCAGACGGCGACCCGCCGCTCAGGGCCGAACCGTTCCCGCAGGGCCCGCAGCATGGCTTCGAGGCGGTGCGGCGCTTCGAAGAACACCATGGTCCGCCGCTCCCCGGCGAGGTCGGCCAGGCGTGAGGCCCTTTCACCGGCCTTCCGCGGCAGGAACCCTTCGAAGCAGAAGCGGTCGGTCGGCAGGCCGGACAGCGCCAGGGCCGTCAGGACTGCCGATGGCCCGGGAACAGCGGTGACGGTGAGTCCGGCCGCCACAGCACCTTCCACGAGCCGGAAGCCAGGATCGGATACCGACGGCATTCCCGCGTCGGTGACCATAACAAGCGTCTTTCCAGCCCTGACCTGGTCGAGGAGTTCGGCAGTCTTGGCGGCCTCGTTGTGCTCGTGGTAACTGATCACCCGCCCTGCCACCGTGACCCCCAGGTTCTGTACGAGCCGGTGCAGCCGGCGGGTATCCTCAGCGGCAACGATGTCCGCCGTCGCCAGCAGTTCCACCAGCCGGGCGGAGGCGTCACCGGCGTTCCCGATCGGCGTGGCGGCGAGCACGATGCGCCCGGCCCCCTGGCCCGGTGCCGCCACCGCTGCATCCCCTGCGGGTTCTCCACCGGCCAGGCTGGAGGGTGCAATGCCGGAATCAGGGAAGGGGCTGGGGTTAGGGTCCACGCCACCAGCCTACTGCTGCGGGCACTGCCAGCCGCAAAAGGTAGCATGGGGCTCGTGACGCAGACCTCGACGCGGCCAGCCGGGGCCGGACACGCCACACCCGCGGCGTCCAGCACAAGCTCTCCAGCTGCCGGCGGCCAGCCCGGAAACGCCCCGGCCCGGCCATGGATCAGCCGCCCGGCCGAGGCATTTACCGCCGAATCCCTCCGGACCCGGCTGCTGGGCCACCGGGAGCAGTGGCGCGACTACCCGCCGTCGCTGCGCCTGTGGTTCCTGCTGGTTCCCGTCCTGACGGCCGTGACGGGCGGGGTCCTGCGGTTCGTCCGGCTGGAAACACCGCACAAGCTCGTCTTCGACGAGACCTACTACGTCAAGGACGCCTACTCGCTCCTGATGAGCGGTTACGAACGGGCCTGGCCGGACAAAGCCAACGATTCCTTCAACGCCGGAAACCCCGGCGTGCTCCTGAACTCGCCCGAATACGTGGTCCATCCCCCGGTGGGAAAATGGATGATCGCCGCCGGCATGTGGCTCTTCGGCCCGGACAGTTCCTTCGGCTGGCGCTTCTCCGCAGCCCTGACCGGAACCCTGTCCATCCTGCTCCTGTCATTCATCGCGCTGAAGCTCTTCGGGTCGCTTCCGCTCGCCGGCGCCGCGGGCCTCCTGCTTGCCGTGGACGGCCACCACCTGGTGATGTCCCGCACCTCGCTGCTGGACATCTTCCTGATGTTCTGGGTCCTCGCGGCGTTCGGCGCACTGCTGCTGGACCGGGATGACGGACGACGGCGGCTGGCCGCCAGGCTTGCCCGGGAGGCGGAGGCCAGCGGCGGACGTCCCACTCCAGTCCAGCTCCTGGCCGGGCCCTGGCTGGGGGTCCGCTGGTGGCGGATTGCGGCAGGCCTCTGCCTGGGCCTCGCCGTGGGGACCAAGTGGTCCGGGCTGTTCTTCCTGGCCGCGTTCGGTATCCTCACGGTGCTCTGGGACCTCAATGCGCGCCGGGTGGCGGGTATCCGCGGCTGGATCAGCGGCGGCATCATCAAAGACGGTGTACCAGCATTCCTGGGCATGGTTCCGGTTGCTGCCGTGGCCTACGCCCTGAGCTGGACGGGCTGGTTCCGGTCCGAGGACGCCTACTTCCGCCGTTGGGCGCAAAGCAATCCTTCCGCGGAGTGGGGCTGGCTGCCGGACTCGGTCCGGTCCCTCGCGCACTACCACCTGGAAGCGTACAAGTTCCATCAGGGCCTGGGCTCGGAGCATCCCTACGAGGCAAGTGCCTGGAGCTGGCTGGTGATGGGCCGGCCGACGTCGTTCTTCTATGAGTCCCCCGAGCGCGGCACCCCGGGCTGCGACTTTGACCGGTGCACCTCCGCCATCCTGTCCGTAGGGAACCCGTTGATCTGGTGGACGGCCGCCATTTCTCTGGTGGTGCTCCTGTTCTGGTGGGCAGGACGCCGTGACTGGCGGGCAGGGGCCGTGCTTGCCGGCATGGCCGCCGGATACCTGCCATGGTTCATGTACCCCGAACGGACCATGTTCTACTTTTACGCCGTCTCCTTCGAACCGTTCCTGGTGCTTGCCCTGGTCTACTGCCTGGGCCTGGTCCTGGGGAAAACCACGGATCCGCCATGGCGCCGCCGGTCCGGGCTGTACCTGGTGGTCGTGTTTGTGGCGGCGGCCATCCTGTTGTCGGCCTTCTTCTACCCGGTCTGGGCTGCCGAGATCATTCCGTACCAGCAGTGGAGGCTCCGGATGTGGATGCCGTCCTGGATCTAGGGCAGGATGTCAGGAGACCCCGAAGGAGCCGCTGCCGCGGCGTGGCAGCGGAACGGAGACCTGCTGTGAGAGAAGCGAGCACGGAGCTGCTGGTTGAGCTTGACGCTGCCAGCAACGTCACTGACCTGTTGCTGGAACAGGAGGCCGCCAATCCTGCGCGTGCCCTGTACCGGCGCAAGGGACCTAACGGCTGGGTGGACGTTCCGGCGCAGAAGTTCCTGCAGGATGTCAGCGCCCTTGCCAAGGGGCTCATCGCCGGCGGACTCGAGCCCGGTGACACCGTGGCGGTGATGTCGGCCACCTCCTATGAATGGACGCTGGTGGATTTTGCCATCTGGTTCGCCGGCGGAGTAACGGTGCCCATTTACGAGACGTCCTCCGCCAGCCAGGTGGAATGGATCCTCCACGACGCCGGAGTCCGGCGCGTGTTCGCGGAAAACCGGGCCAAGGTGGAGCTCGTCGCGGGTGTCCTGGCCGGCTCGTCCCTGCTACGGGACCGGCTGGTCAACGTGGTCCGGATGGATTTCGACGGCGATGCCCCCAACCTCGCAAGCCTCGCCGCTGCAGGAACGGGCGTCACGGACGCCGAGCTGGAACGGCACCGGAGCAAGGCTGTGCTGGACGACGTCGCCTCCCTGGTCTACACCTCCGGGACCACGGGCAAGCCCAAGGGCTGCGAAATCACGCACGGCAACTTCGCCCTCGTAGCCAAGAACATTGTTGCCTTCCTTCCAGAGCTGCTGCTCCAGGAGCAGGCGCGGACGTTGATGTTCCTGCCTCTGGCCCATGTGCTGGCCCGGGCGGTGCAGGTGGTCTGCCTGACGGCAGGTGCCACGTTGGCGCACTCGCCGGGCGCAAAGGAGCTCCTGGAAGACCTGGGCTCCTTCAGGCCCACCTTCCTCCTGGTGGTTCCGCGGATCTTTGAAAAGGTCCGTGCTGCCGCGGCCCACAAGGCGGCAGTAGGGGGCAAAGCCCGGCTGTTCGGTGCGGCGTCCGCCACGGCCATTGAATACTCCCGTGCCGAGGATTTGAAGAGCCGGGGCGAGGGAATTGGGCCCGGCCTGCTGTGCCGGATCCGCCACGGAATTTTCGACAGGCTGCTCTACCCGCGGCTCCGCCAGGCCATGGGCGGCCAGGTGGGGTACACCGTTTCCGGCGCCAGCCCGCTGAGCCCGGAGGACGCCCATTTCTTCCGCGGCGCCGGGATCCCGGTCCTGGAAGGCTACGGGCTGACCGAGACCACTGCTCCGTGCACAGCCAACACCCCGGCGCGTACCAGGGTGGGATCAGTGGGCATCCCCATTCCAGGCACCACCATCCGGGTAGCCGAGGACGGGGAGATCCTGGTTAAGGGCATTGGTGTCTTCCGGGGATACCACGCAAACCAGGCAGCGAACGCTGAGGCTTTTGTGGACGGTTTCTTCCGTACCGGCGATCTTGGGGAACTGGACCCGCAGGGATTCCTCACCATTACGGGGCGGAAGAAGGACCTGCTGGTCACCGCCGGCGGAAAAAACGTGGCGCCCGGACCCCTCGAGGAAAAAATCCGGGCACATCAGCTGGTGGGCCATGCCGTGGTGGTGGGTGACGGGAAGCCGTTTATCTCAGCCCTGGTGACCCTCGATCCCGAGGGCCTGGAGAACTGGTGCTCGGAGCGCGGCCTGCCGGCCCGGTCCATCAGGGAGGCCGCCGGCGATCCACAGGTGGCGGCCGCCGTGCAGGAAGCGGTGGACCAGGCGAACCTGCTGGTGTCCAAAGCGGAATCCATCCGCAAAATCGCCGTGCTGGACGCGGAGTTCACGGTCGAATCCGGTCACCTCACGCCGTCGCTGAAGGTGAAGCGCAACACCGTGGTGCGCGATTTCGAAGCCGAAATCGGCAAGCTTTACAACTGATCCGCTGGCTGCCCGGCCGCCCCGGTTTTCTCCGGTACCAGGCCGCGCCGCCGGCGGGTGGGCCAGGTAAGGATCAGGGTCACCAGCGCTGTCACCACTACCAGGCCCCCGATCACCATTCCGGCGTCAATCCAGAACTGGCCGGGGAACAACCGGATCAGGGTGTCATCCATACTGAACGTCCAGGAGCCCTCGGCGAAGAAGATCCTGTGGAACTCGGTGAAGAACTGCTGCCATCCCAGCACTGCCAGCGTTCCCAGGCCCAGGATCAGCACCAGCGTGATGAGGGAGCCGGCGAACAGCCCCCTCCGGACGCCGCCGGAACTGCGCCTGCGCAGGTACAGGATGGCGATGAGGCAGAACAGGACCAGCAGCACACCGGCACCGAACGTGGACAGGATTACCAGCTTGACGTCCGCCATGTGGCTGACTTCGCCGTCCTTGAACAACTTGTCCCCGCTGCGGTGCACCAGGTCCCCCAGGTAGCGCGGGCCGGCCCAGTTGCTGAGGTAGTCCACGGCGTAGGAGCCGTAGGTCATCCTGTCGTCGGTGCTGAACCCGTAGCCGTCGCCGGGAAATCCGGGGCGGTTGTATTCCACCCACAGGAACAGGGGGCTGGTGACGGCGCGGACGGCGAGGATCAGCAAAACCAGCGGGAAGAAGATGGCGAGCAGGACCTGCATCACGCGGGGAGCCACCGGTTTGACGTTTGCGGCGCTCTCCCGCTGGGCATTGCGGCGCTCCACTTCTTCCTGGGGCGGGCGGACCTGGAGGGCCGAGGTGGGCAGCTGCTCACGGAATTCGGGTGAGCTTTCCTGGCTGGACGAGGCCTCCGGGTCTTCGCCGGCGGCCTCAGCGGCTTTGCGGTCCGCCCGGCTTTCCGGCTGCTCCACCTTGCCTGTACCTGGGGCAGCCGCGCCGGCCGCAGCTGTGGAACCGTGGGCATCCACCGCGCCCCGGGACGGCGTGCCGCGGTGGGCATCAGCGACACCGGCAGGTTCAACGGTGCTTTCGGAATGAGCGCTTGCGGATTCTGTACTGACGGGTTCACGGGCGTCATCGATGGCCGGGCGTTCAGCGTCTGTGGCCCCGGTCATCCAGGAAAACGCCGGCTCGGCAGAATCCCCGGACGTGTCCAGGATCGGGTCCGGCTGCGGCTCGGCTCGCCGGGCGCGGGCAGGAGTTTCGTCTTTCACAGCAGCGTCCACTTCCGTTGGTCTTCGCACCTGGTTCCGGGTCCACCGGCGCGTTTTCTCTGTTGACGAGCCTACCGTCCGGAATTCGGGCTGGGCGAGGAACCACCCCGGCAGGATTACAACGATTCAGGCAGTGATGTCGGAATAGCCCGCATCCTCACGGCGAAGGTCACCGCGCCCCCCCGCCAGGTACGCGGGCCGGCCACACACCACCACGTAAAGCCAGTACCCGCCCAGGACCGTGGCTCCGATGCCGATCTTTGCCCATACCGGCAGCGCACTGGGCGTCACGAACCCTTCCACCAGGCCGGAGACGAAGAGTACCAGGACCAGTCCCAGGGCAACGGTGACCAATGACCGGCCTTCCTCGGCCACGGCCCTTCCCCGGGGGCGCGGGCCCGGGGACACCATGGCCCAAAAAATCCGGAGGCCGGCGGCGGAGGCGATAAACACGGCAGTGAGCTCCATCAGCCCGTGCGGCAGGATGTAGCTGAAGAAAACGTCGGACTTGCCGGCCGCGGCGAAGATGCCGGCGGCAATGCCCACCCCTTGGGCATTGGCGAACAGGATCATGGGCACCCACACGCCGGTGATCCCCAGGGCTACGGCCTGCGCGCTGATCCAGGCGTTGTTGGTCCAGACTGCTCCGGCGAAGGATGCGGCAGGGTTCTCCGAGTAATAGTTGATGAAGTCTTCCTCGATGTACTGCCGCGCCGCCGCTTCGGATGCCACTGCCCGCAGCGCCTCGGGATTCCCGCTGATCCACAAGGCATATACGGCACCGACCAGGACGAACACGGCACCGCACGCCAGGGTAAGCCAGGTGAGGCGGTACAAGGCGGCAGGAAGGGCCACCCCAAAGAACCGCGCCAGGTCCGCCATCACGTTCGAGCGTGCTCCGGTGAAACGGGTGCGGGCCTGCGCCAGCGTCGCCGAAAGGGACGCGGACAGGCCGCTTTCCGGAGCCAGGGACCGGATAAGGGACAGATGCGCGGACGTGGACTGGTACAGGGCCAGCAGTTCGTCTGCCTCGGACCCGGTGAGCCTGGCCTTGTAGGCGAGCTCGTGCAGCCGGGACCACCTGTCCGCATTGATGGCGGAGAACGCGTCCATATCCACGGCATCAGCCTAGCGCCCGGCACTAGACTTGCGTCTGCAACATCAAATGCGGGGAACGGGGACCAGCATGAGTTCGATCGTCACGGGCGAAGCAGTCGTCCTGGAATTGCGTCCCGCCTCCTTCGCGGCCCGTGCCCTGGGCCTGCTCCTGGACATGGCGTTGAGCATCGTGTTGCTCGTGCTGATCCTGGTGGGGATATCGGCCGCCGGTGAAGACCTGGACGAGGCCGCCCAGCGGGCATTGGTCCTTGCCGGTGTGGTTTTTTGCCTGGTGATCGTTCCCGTGGCCATCGAGACCTTGAGCCGCGGGCTCTCGCTGGGCAAACTTGCAGCGGGCCTGCGGGTGGTCCGGGAGGATGGCGGCGCCATCCGCTTCCGCCACGCCCTCATCCGCGGCCTGACCGGATTCCTCGAAATCTATTTGACCTTCGGCGGCCTGGCCATTGCCGTGGCCCTCTTTAACGAGAGGTCACGCCGGCTGGGCGACCTGATGGCCGGGACCTACGCCATCCGGAGCCGGGTACCGGTGGAACGGTCCGCGCCGGTGTTCGTTCCGCCCCGGTTGGCAGCCTGGGCGGCCACGGCGGATATCGGCAGGCTCCCGGATGCCACGGCGCGGCGGGCATCCCAATTCATCCGGCAGGCAGGGCGCATGGCGCCGTTCTCCAGGGCCGGAATGGCCGAGTCAATTGCCACCGAACTCACGGCCCACGTGGCCCCTCCCCCGCCCGCGGGAACCAGCCCTGAAGACTACCTTGCCGCCGTCGTTGCCGAACGGCGCACCAGGGACCTGGCGAGGCTGGGCAAGGCACGACGGCGGAGCGCTGAGACGGGCGAGAGGCTGCAGCGGCTGCCCTTCAGCAGTTAGCCGCTGCGGCCGGGCGCTAGTTGTTGTATTCGCCCCAGGGGATGTTCCAGTCGCCGAAGCCGTCCGTGTGGGCCGCGTAGTCCCCCTCGGTGTTGATGATCTGGACCACGTCGCCGGTGCCCATGTTGTCGAAGACCCAGGCGGCGCCGTCGGGAGCGAACCCGATGCAGCCATGCGAGACGTTGGTGTTGCCGATGAAGGGGAACGCGGACGGCAGGGCCTGGTGGATGTAGGCCCCACTGAGCGTCAGCCTGATGGTGTATTCGACGTCCACGTCGCCGTAGTAGGCGGGGTCGTCCGGCTTCAATCCGATGCTTGAGGCCCGGAAGTGGTCATAGCGTTTCTTCTCCATCAGCACGCCGTAACCCCGGGCAGACGGGAAGCGCTTGTCGCCCATGCTGACCGGCAGCGTCTTGACCACCTGGTCGTTGACGCTCAGCGTGAAGGTATGGGCGGTGGCGTCCGCCACAGCCACCTTTTTGTCGCCAATGGCAACGTTCACTTTCTTGTTGAAGTTGGCGATCTGGCCGTTGCCCAGGTCCACGCCGAAGAGCTTCATGTCCATGGTGATGGTGGAGTTTGCGGCCCAGAAGTTTTCGGCCCGGTACCGGACCATGGTGTCGCTGTACCAGTGGAAGGCGCCCACCTGGCCGGCACTGCTGGAGATGGTGATGGCCTTCTCCACGGCGTCGCGGTTAATGACAGGTTCACTGAAGGTGATCTGCAGGGGCTGCCCCACACCCACTTTCATGCCGTCCAGGGGGTAGATGGCGGCATCGGCTTCATGGGTGCTGGAGACGGTGCTGAAGGTTTGGGTGGTGCTTGCCTCGCGTCCGGCGCTGTCCTTGACCACGAAGGTGTAGCTGTAGTCCGTGTTGAACTTCAATGCTCCGGCTGCGGTCCAGCCGGTGCCCTCGGCGTCGATGCTGCCTTCGACGGTCTCCCCTGAAGTGCTGGTGAGTGTGACGCGCTCGATGGTGCCGTTGGCCACCTTCAGTGACACCGGGGCGGCAGGGTTGACCTGCTTGGCACCGTTGGCCGGCGCGGCGTCCAGTTTAACGGGAGCGATGACCGGCAGAGCGACGCCGGGGGATGTCCTGACGGCGGAGCCTGCCTCGGATTCAATGGCACCGCGGGCGATTCCCGGCGCCACCGCGGAGAACACGCCGCCGACAGCGGCGAGGAGGCACACCGCTACCACCACAAGAATTTTCTTGGTTCTGCCCGGGCGGCGGGGCTTGACTTCAGGCTCCATATTTTGATCCTAGGTGCAAAAAGTAACGGCCCGGGTGCCGTTGGCCCCCGGGCGCTTTACTTCTTAGTAACGATAATGCTCGGGCTTGTAGGGGCCGGCGACGTCGAGGTCCAGGTACTCGGCCTGGTCCTTGGTCAGCTCGGTGAGCTCCACACCCAGGGCGTCCAGGTGCAGGCGTGCAACTTTTTCGTCCAGGACCTTGGGCAGGACGTAGACCTGGTTTTCGTACTCGCGCTGGCCTTCCGGCTGGTCCTTCTTGGTCCACAGCTCGATCTGGGCGATGGTCTGGTTGGCGAACGAGTTGCTCATGACGAAGGACGGGTGCCCGGTGGCATTGCCCAGGTTCAGCAGCCGGCCTTCGGACAGGACGATGATGGAACGCTCGGCTGCCGTTCCGGCGTCGAACACCCACTCGTGGACCTGCGGCTTGATCTCCACTTTCCTGATCCCCGGGACCTTCGCGAGCCCGGCCATGTCGATTTCGTTGTCGAAGTGGCCGATGTTGCCCACGATTGCTTTGTTTTTCATGCCCGCCATGTGCTCGGCCATGATGACGTCCTTGTTGCCCGTGGTGGTGATGAAGATGTCACCCTGGGCCAGGACGGACTCGAGCTTGGCCACCTGGTAGCCGTCCATCGCGGCCTGCAGGGCGCAGATGGGGTCGATTTCGGTGACGATGACCCGGGAGCCCTGGCCCCGGAGGGCCTCGGCAGCGCCCTTGCCGACGTCGCCGTAGCCGCAGACGACGGCGACCTTGCCGCCCATCAGCACATCGGTGGCCCGGTTGATGCCGTCCGGGAGGGAGTGGCGGATCCCGTACTTGTTGTCGAACTTGCTCTTCGTGACGGAGTCGTTGACGTTGATGGCCGGGAACAGCAGCTTGCCCTGTTCGGCCAGCTGGTAGAGGCGGTGTACGCCGGTGGTGGTTTCCTCGCTGACGCCCTTGATGGTGTTGGCCGTACGGGTCCACTTTTTGGGGTCAGCCGCGAGGGAGCGGCGGAGGACCTCCAGGAAGATTCCGTATTCCTCGGAATCGGTGGGATCGGCGGAGGGAACGTTGCCCACCGCCTCAAACTCCACACCCTTGTGCACCAGCATGGTGGCGTCGCCGCCGTCATCCAGGATCATGTTGGGGCCGAGCTCCGGATCAGACCCGGCGCCGGGCCAGGTGAGGATCTGCTCCGCGGTCCACCAGTATTCCTCGAGGGTTTCGCCCTTCCAGGCGAACACCGGCACGCCCTGCGGATCCTCCACGGTGCCCTTGCCCACCACAACGGCGGCAGCGGCTTCATCCTGGGTGGAGAAGATGTTGCAGGAAGCCCAGCGGACCTCGGCGCCGAGGGCCGTCAGGGTTTCGATCAGCACGGCGGTCTGCACGGTCATGTGCAGGGATCCGGCGATCCGGGCGCCCTTGAGCGGCTGGCTGGGGCCGAACTCCTCGCGCAGGGACATCAGGCCGGGCATCTCGTGCTCGGCGAGGCGGATCTGGTGCCGGCCGGCTTCAGCCAGTGAAATGTCGGCAACCTTGTAATCAAAAGCCATGGGTGAATCCTTTACTTGGTCCGGCGAACGCCGGTGCTGGGTCCGGGAACTGCGGCAGCGGAGTGCCGGTGGCCTGGTGGGCCTGTGGTTCGAAAGGGATGTGGGGCTACCCTGCCGGCGGCGCAGCAGTGGTTGCGTCGTGCTGGTCTGAACCGGCAGAGGCGGCGGCTGCCAGCAGTTCGGGCGGAAGCAGGAGCGGAATCCCGTCCTCGATGGCGTACCGGGGCCTGACGCCGGACTCGTCCCCGGCTGTTGCTACAAGCTCCTCGCCCTCCTGCACCAACAGCGAACCTGTCACGGGGCAACGCAGGACGGACAGCAGTTCAGGACTGATCTTTGGCATTGATACATGCTCCCTGACGGGCGCGCTGGCGCCGGTAGCGGACGGAATTGCAGCTTCCAGCGTACCGCCAGATGCGTTCAGGACGGTTCCCGGAGGACGCGCAGGTGGCCGCGCCGGGTACCTTCTGCTCCAGCCGGAGCTTCGAGGGCTGAGTGCGGCCCGCGCTTGGCTGGGGTCGACGGCGGCTGGGCCGGCAAGGCCGCGGCGTCCCGCACCGCATTGGCCAAGGCCAGCAGGTCATCCGGGCCCGGCTGCTGCGGAGTGGTGGGCATGGCCAGGCGCAGGACTTCCCAGCCCCGGGGAACGGTCAGGGAGCCTGCATGCTGCTCGCACAGATCGTAACAATGCGGTTCAGCATAGGTGGCCAGCGGACCAAGGACTGCAGTGGAATCGGCATAGACGTACGTCAGGGTAGCCACCGCTGACTGGCGGCACGCAGATCTTGAACACTGACGGATAGCTCCCACGACATCCCAGACTACTCGCTGTCCACCGCATATCGGCGCATTGCCGCTTCGGGTCGACGCGCCCGTGAAGCCGGGGACAATGTATCGCGTAATTGTTCGCCCGGGTTTACAGTCGATGTATGCAGTCATCGAACCATGAATCAGGTTTTACGGTCCGGTTGGCTGACCCGGGTGCCGTTAAGGACCCGGGCACCGGAATGCCCGGCAAAAGCTTTATGGCCCGCCGCCGGAACCGGCATGGACGCGGTCTCCGTGGCGAAGTGATGCTCCCCACGCATCCCGGCTACCGCACGCGCTCTGACCGGTTCGATGACATGGTCCTGGACTCCGCCCAGCGGCTCCACGATATCTGGGGCAAGACCCTCGACGGCGTGCGGTTCGGCGTGGATGAGATCCCTCCGGACCTCGAACAGCTGGCAGCGAATTCGGCCCCGGCACCCATGGGCGCCTACATCCCTGCAACGGACCAGGACGGCCCCATGATCACGGTGTACCGGCGCGTGGTGGAGCAGGCGTGCGGGGGCGTCGACGATCTCCAGGACCTGGTCCATGACGTGGTAGTGGAACACACGGCTGAAATGCTGGGTGTTGCCCCCGAAACGCTGGACCCCGTTTACCGGCGCCGGTACTGAGGGCCTGTACTAAGGGCCGGCTGAAGAGGCGTCGTTAGTAGCTGAGGGTCACGGGTACCGTTTCCTGCCCGGCAGCGGCCGGGAGGAATGCCAGTGACGAGATGTCGTCGCGGCCGTCCTGCTGCAGCAGCAAGGAACCATAGGCAGCGTCTCCTGACGCCGAGACCACGTAGCCGACGACGTCCGAATCGTCAGCCTTCCCAGGCACCGCGATGGAAGCCGTTGTTCCGCCGGCAATGTCCGCCGTGGCCGGCGCCCGTACTTTGCCGTCTGCGGTGATGGCCGAATACGTGATGGTGGCCCGGTTCTCCAGGGCACCAAAAACCAGGGTGCGCTGGCCGCCCGGCGGAACCGGGACCACGTGCTGGCTGCCGAGCCTGACTCCGGATGCCGCCCAGGCGACATCTACCGCTTTACTGTCCTGGAGTCCGCGCGTAATCCGCGTACTGGCCACGAAAGTGACGTCCGACGATGCAGCCACCGTGTAGTGGCCGGCCGGGACCCCGGCGAGTGGAATTTCCGTGACTGCACCCGCTTTCGCGGTGATCACGCCGCCGGACGGCAGGGCCTTCTGGCCGTCCCGCCCGTACAGCTTGACCTCCACTACGGCGTCCGACGGTCCGGGAACGGTGAGCTGCAGGGCCGGTCCGGCGTCCTCATATCCGGACTTCGCCGTGAGCGAAGCAACCTGGCCCGCCTCCTGGATGTCGACGCCGGTCATCACCTGCCGCACAGCCGGTGCTGCACCGGGGGCTATGAAGTCCACACCTCCCGGGGTCAGTCCCCGCAGGACGCTCTGCTGGATGACGGCAGCGACCGGCCCGCCGGCGCTGCGGATATGCACGCTCAACTGGGCTTCACCCGGGGCGAGCCCGGCGAGAACTACAGCCCGTGAAGTACCGGGCGCCACGAGCAGGCCGCGGCTTCCCGGCGCCTGGATCTGTCCGTTGGACCCAAACAGCTCCAGGCTCACGGTGGCCGGTGTGGATGAAGCGTTGGTGAGCATCAGCACGGACGTGCGGCCCACCGTAGTACTGGCACCGGCGAGCCATTGGTCGTTCGAGGGCTGCTGGCAGTTCGCGGCTGCCGTCCCCTGCAGGTCGCCGTCGGTTGCCGTGAACTTCATGCCGGCCGCAGCTGAGGCCTTCTGGTTGGTGGTGGCATCGGCGCTGAGCACACTCACCTGGTTCACCTGCCGCCCTGCAACAACCCCGGCCAGGAGCTCCTGCGGAGCGCCGGCGGCAGCGGACGGGCCGGGCCCTTTGGCGATTTCGACGGCGGTCCGGCCGCTGAGTTCCGACAGGCGGCTTGCCGGCAGCACGCCGCCGGCACTGAGGACGGCGCCGGTGACTGTACTGGCAGCAGTCTCCGACTCGGGACTGAATTGCGGGTCCGTGCCCGCTTCCGTGCCTTCCAGCAGGCGGGCGGGTCCCGGGCAGACCCCGACGCTTGTCCCGGCCGGAACCGCGGACACCCCCGCGGGCACGCTGCGGCTGGAGCCGGGCTGCGGAAGGAAGGATCCGGCCGCAACCACTGCTCCCGCACCGGCCATGATGACCGCAGCCGACAGCAGCCCGGTCACGAGCGCTTTGCGTCCGCTGCCGGTGCGCTTCGCCGGGTCCGGGCTCCCCTCGGTTTCCTCGGTTTCCGCTTCCCCGCCGGCAGGCAGCGCGTGCGGTGCTGCAGGGTGAACAGGGTTGTTATGCATTCTGGCGTTCCTTACGCAGCGAGCCTTCATCCCGGGACAGGCCGGTCCGCTGGCGCCGGGCCGGCATGGGGATGGCCAGCATCACCGTCAGTCCGATGACGGCGGCCTGGGCGATCCCGGCCCACAGGGCGGCCGGGTTTTCGTACCGCACGCTCAGGTGTCCCGCCGTGGGCGGCAGTGTGAAAGCCTGTGACCATCCGGACGTGGTGGCTGTGAGCTTCCGGCCATCCAGCCACGCAGTCCACCCCGGATCTGCCCGCTCTGCGAGCACCACCAGGCGGCCCTCAGGACCCTCGGGAATGGGGGCGTCGACGTCGTCGTGGCCTGAAGGTACCAGGCCGATCGCGGCGCCCTTGCCATCAACAATCCTTACGCGCTGGGTGATGTCTGCCGGCTGCAGCGCCGGCTGGTTCAGCGGAGCGATGCGCCAGAGCCAGCCGACGTCGGTCTGTCCTACGGCAATAAGCCCCGGCACCGCATCCATCCTGCTGGCGGTCAGTTGCGCGGCGGTATCGGCGGCCCGCAGCACCACAAAGCCGGCGCCCAGTTGTTCGAGGTCGGTCCGGGGATCCACGCCCTGGCCTGCAACCAGGGTGGCCACCACACGGCGGACTGCGGCGGTGACCTCGTCGTCGTCCCGGACTGCTTCGGAGCCCGGGGCGCCCAGGATGTTCCGCGCGGAGGCGATGGCGGAGAGGCTGTCCAGCGTGGTGCCCGCACCACGCATCAACGAGGCGTCATAGGTGCCGTCGTCACGGGTGCTGATCAACAGGGTGCGTGTCTGTTCGGGGCCGGTCCCCCTGTCGATGGCCGTTGCCGGGAGGATACGCCGGCCCGCGGCTTCCACCAGGCGGGGTGTGCCCAGCGGTGCACCGGCGCCGGCGGGCGCCTGGGACGTCACGGCGGACGTTCGAAGAAGGTTTTGCGCCGACCAGGCCGTCATGCCGGCCAGCGGTCCTGCAACAAGGAGCACCGTGCCCAACGCTGTGGCGGACCGCAGCGTCAGCTTGTGCTTCGTGCCCGTGACTGCAGCCCTGTCTGCACGGCCAAGGAGCTGTTCCGCCCCCAGCAGGGCGGCACCCAGGAAGGCAAAGGCCGCGGCAGAAACCGCCGGCCCGGGGAAGGCAGTCACCATGGTGTTGGCATTGATGCCGGCGGCCACGTTGCCTGCAAGCCATCCACCGGCCAGGGCGATGATGGCAATAACCCACAACAACCGGGCAATTCCGGTCCGCTGGCCCGGCAGGCAAAGTCCGGCTACAGCCAGGAGCAGGACCGGCACGGCCACCAGGAACGCCAGCAGTGATGCCCACGGCAGGGCGCCGTCGGCGAAGAACGGGAGCCCGGAGAGGCCGCCACCGGGGCCGAACTCGAGCGGCTGTCCGAGGAGCTGCTGCCACAACGGTGCGGCGTCAAAGGCCAGCGGCACGCCGGGGTCTGCCAGTAAGGCCCGGGGCCGGTCGAGCGTGGAAAGTCCGAAGGGAATGAACAGGGCGGCCGTGGGCAGCAGTGCCCACCAGACCGTGCGCCCGCGGCGTCCAAGGAGGAGCCCGCAGAGCACTACTGCCGCGGTGGCGGGAAGGAGCAGGGAAGGCGCGGAAGCTGTCACCACCGCCATGGCCAGGCCTGCAGCTGCCGCCGCGGTCCAGGACGGCATCCCGTTGATCCCGGGTTTAATTGGCGGCCTGTCGGCGAAGCGCTGGTCGCCGGGAGCCGGGGCCTCAAAGCGGCCTTGGCCCACGGCTGAACCGGTAGCGCGCAGCAGGGCAAGCGCCAGGAGGGGAACCATGATGTGGGCAATGAGGGCCCCTGCCCGGCCCTGGTTCAGTGCCACCTGCAGGGCGGGAGCACCGGCCCAGAAAAGTGCCGCCACCAGGCGCAGCCGGCGGCGGACCGTCAGTCCACCGGCAGCAAACCAGGCGGTCAGGCCGGACAGCGGCGTGCTGAGCAGCAGCAGCCAGGCCATGGCCGCATTGGCGTCGCCGCCACCGAGTACGCCGAGGACCCAGAGGACATAGCCGAAGGGGTCGCCGCGCCCCGGGAGTCCGGCGCCCAGGGAGATCCACCAGCTGGACGCGTGGTGCCAGATCTCGCCCAGCCCGGCGGACACGGGGATCAGGGCACCGCCTGATACTGCAGGGGCTCCGAACAGTCCGGTCAGGCCCAGCAGCGACGTGACTGAGGCGATGATAATTGCGGCCAGCGCCCCGTTGCCCACCCAGCCGCGTTTACTCGTGGCCAGCGCCGCGAAGTCGTCCGAAGCGTCACCGGTGGGCTGATGCGCCAGGGGGTCGTGTTCTAGGTGGTCGACTGCAGTGGCGTCCGACCCCAGGGCTTCCATCAGCGAACGCCTGTGGCTCCAGACCTCCCGCCTCGGTGTCTGGAGCTTGCGGATGACGGAGCGCCTGATCCGGCGTGTCCTCCGGGCGGTCCGCCTGGCCTTCAGAACAGCGCCCGGCCTGGCCAGCGCAGCGAACGTCGCAACGAGCTGCGTGATGCCGTGCCCGGGATCCTTAACGGCAATGCTCAGCACAAATTTGAAGATGCTTCCCAGCAGGGCGGCTGCAGCGTGGACAGGAACCATCCACAGCGGTGCATGCTTCAGGCGCAGATGGACCTGTGCTTTCCGGGCTGCAGCAGCATTCCCCAGCGCATGGGGCCGGTGGGCAACGTGGAACATCGTGGCTGCGGGAACTACCACCACCCGGTGTCCGGCCAGCCGGTTGCGCCAGCAGAAGTCGACGTCATCGCCGCTGCCGGGCAACGCGGGGTCGAAGCCGCCCAACTGCTCCCAGACGTCGCGGCGGACCAGCATGCCCGCCGAGTTAACGGCGAACGTGTCCGTGCGGCCGTCGTATTGCCCCTGGTCCAGTTCGTCGGCGTCGATCAGTGTGAGCCGTTCGGCCCAGCGGCTCGTTGACAGGCCGACGTCTATCAGATGGCGTTCAGCGTGCCAATCCAGCTGCTTGCAGCCGGCGACAGTGACAGACGGTGCGCGTTCAACAGCGGTGAGAAGCTCAGCGAGGGCTTCCGGGGCGGGTGCGGCATCGTCGTGGAGCAGCCAAATCCACTCCGGCCCGCCCGCGCCTGGCTCGCCGCGCCAGGGGGCGAGCCGGGCGAGGCCGGCGGAGACGGCAGCGCCCATACCGCTCTTCCCGCGGTGGCTGACGACGTGCGCCCCGCCCAGAGCCTGCTGGAGGAGGACCTCGGAATCGTCGCGGGAGCCGGTATCGACCCCGATGACATAGTCCGCGGGCCGGGTCTGGTCCGCCAGTGCTGCCAGGGTCCTGGGGAGATAGGCACTGCCGTTGTGGGCAACCACAACGGCAGTGACGTGAACATCCTGATGAATTAGATTGCTCGCTTCCTCAGCCGCCGGCGCTCACGCTCGGACAGGCCTCCCCAGATGCCGAACCGTTCGTCGTTCGCCAGCGCGTACTCAAGGCATTGCGACCGCACGTTGCAGGCACCGCATACTTTTTTCGCGTCGCGCGTGGAACCGCCCTTTTCGGGGAAGAATGCCTCCGGGTCCGTTTGGGCGCACAAGGCGTCCGTCTGCCAGCCAAGCTCGCCTTCGTCATCAAAGTCCTGCTGGAAGGGCAGGCCGATCCAGACCGGCTGCGCCGTTCCGGCCGCCGCCAGTTCCATGGGCGGGTCCAGCTCGTCCTCAGGGTCCCCGCCGCCATCCAGGAGGGCCTCATGGGCGGCAAGGAATGCCGTGGCCTGGTCCTGGAGAAAGTCCTTGTTGTTCGTGTTGTACCGCTCCGCCGCATCAGGGTCGGCAGGGTCAACGTACCAATCGCTCGGCACCCCCCGCGAACGGTATTTCGCCGTTGCCTGACCGGCGACGACGGCATCTTCCTGGATACGCTCTGCTTGCCCCACGGCGACCCTCCTGATGTTGCAGCGACTGCCTGGATACATGGACACTCGGTTGTGTGCCGGTATTTACGCAGTTGCCTTTAGTTATCTAATTACACGCGTGTAACTAGGGTGAGTCAAGCCGCTGCCCGGATAATAATCAGTAAATCCTGCGAAGTTTCGCACGCCACGCCCGGGATTTTCTGCGGCTCCGGCGCCACAGCGGGGCCGAGGGGGCGAAAAGTAGGCGCCGGAATGCCAAAAGGTCCCAGTTGGTGCGGAAAATAGCCGCTTTTCATCAAAATAGCAAGCACGCTTAGCATCGGAAGTGATAAAGATCACAGCGGCACTGGTGCGATGGAACCAGGCTCGGACGACCGGATGACCCGCCGAGCGGCGGGTGGCAGGATTGAGCCATGAATACCCCCGCAATCGATCTGATGACCAGCCTTCGCTCCGGCAATTCCACGGCCCCGCGGCTCACCTGGTACGGCCCGGACTCCGAGCGCGTGGAATTGTCCGGAAAGGTGCTGGACAACTGGGTGGCCAAAACCAGCAACCTGCTGCAGGACGAACTGGACGCCGGGCCCGGCATGCGGCTGGCCCTGGACCTTCCGGCGCATTGGAAGTCCATGGTGTGGGCGTTGGCCGCCTGGCAGCTCGGCCTTGAGACCGTGCTGAACGGGGAGGAGGCCGACTTCCTGGCAACCGCCGCGCCGGATGCGGTGAACGGAAAGTACGACGCCGTGGTGGCAGTGGCGCTGCCGGCCCTTGCCATGCGGTGGGACGGCGGACTTCCGGCCGGCTTCCTCGACTACGCGGCCGAGGTGCGCTCCCACGGGGATGTTTTTATGCAGCATGTCGATCCGGATCCAGCCGCCTGCGCCATCGTGACATCTGACGGGCGCCGGCACCTCCACCAGGACCTGCTGGACGGCTTCGCGGTGCCCCATGAAGAAGGCGTCCGGCTTCACGTGGCGGGCGGCGGCGGGCTTGAAGCGGCGCTGGCCGATGCACTCGGCGCCTGGCGCCGCGGAGGCTCAGTGGTGCTCACGCACCCTGACGTTGCGGATACCGGGAAGCTGCTCGCCGCGGAACGCATCCACGGCAGCTGAAGGCTGGCCCGGGCGGCGCCCCTACTTTTGGGGCTGGGCGGGGTCCCCGGCAAAAGGCTCGGGCTCCGCCACATCCGCATGGGCGTGCGCACCTTTGGCATGGTGGAGTTCGATGAGCTCGTGGTCGTGCGAGAACTCGGGCTCCTGGTCCAGTTCCTGGTTGAACACCAGGAACCGGTAGGCGAAGAACCGGACCACTGTTGCTACCAGGATGCCCACAACGCCGGCAAGGAAGAGCAGGTTCTTGTCCGTGACGCCCAGCCCGTACTTGGCCAGGGCGGTAAATCCGGTGGAAATCCCGATCCCGATGCCGTTGATGAGGATGAACATCAGGAACTCGCGCAGCACGTTGGCCTGCCGGCGGTGCCGGAAGGTCCAGAGGCGGTTCGCGATCCAGGAAAAGATCGTGGCCACCGAAGCGCCCACAAAGCGGGCCTTGGCCTCGCTGTCCGACATCGCTCCGTGCATCAGGAAATACGTGAGGCCGTTGTCGATGACGAATGCCACACCGCCGACGGCACCAAACTTGGCCACCTCACGCCAGAAAAGCGAGGCGAGCCCCCGGATGCGATCTGAAAGTGCGCTAAACATGACCCTCCATGGCCGTTGAAACTATGGGCCACACGGCCAGAGGCCTATTTTAGCCCCCAAAGCTGGATGGAAGCCCCCCAAACTTGCTCCATCCGGCGCCGCGTGCGCCGAAAAACTCAACCGCCGCCCCGACCCGAAGGCGGGATACCCGGCGGTTTTCGGTAGGCTGGCCCATGTGACTTTTCCAGTAATAGGTGTGGTTGGCGGCGGCCAGCTTGCGCGAATGATGGCCCCAGCGGCAACAGCACTCGGCTTCGAACTGCGCGTCCTTGCCGAAAGTGACGACGTTTCAGCCGTGTCTGCAGTGTCCTCCTCGCCGGTGGGCGACTACAAGGACTTCCAGACCCTGCTGGAATTCTCCAAGGGCCTGGACGTGATGACGTTCGACCACGAACATGTTCCCACGGCCCATCTCAGGGCCCTGCAGGAAGCCGGCGTCAACGTCCAGCCCGGCCCGGACGCCCTGGTCCACGCCCAGGACAAACTCGTCATGCGCGCTGCCATCGACCGCCTCGAACTGCCGAATCCGGTCTGGGCTTCCGTCGCCGATGTTGCCGCACTGGTCGCATTCGGCGAGGAGACCGGCTGGCCGGTAGTCCTGAAGACGCCGCGCGGCGGCTACGACGGCAAGGGTGTACGGATCATCTCCTCCGCCGCGGAGGCTGCCGAAACCAGTGACTGGTTCGAGTCCATGAGCCCCCTCCTCGCCGAAGCAAAAGTCGAATTCACCCGGGAACTGTCTGCGCTGGTTGCGCGCACACCGGACGGGGAAGCCCGGGCGTGGCCGGTAGTACACACTGTCCAGGTGGATGGCGTATGCGACGAAGTCATCGCCCCCGCCCTCGACATCCCCGTGGAAGTTGCCGCCGCGGCCGAGGACGCCGCGCTGAGGATTGCCAATGAACTCGGAGTGACTGGCGTCCTGGCGGTGGAACTCTTCGAAACGCCCGGAACAGGTGCCGGCTTCCTGATCAACGAACTGGCGATGCGGCCGCACAACACCGGGCACTGGACCCAGGACGGTGCGGTGACGAGCCAGTTCGAGCAGCACCTCCGGGCGGTCCTGAATCTGCCCTTGGGTGCCACAGATGCCCTGGCACCGGTTGTGGTGATGAAGAACTTCCTGGGCGGAGACAACCAGGACCTGTTTTCCGCTTACCCGCTGGCCCTGGCCAGCGAACCGGCCGCCAAGGTGCACTGCTACGGCAAATCCGTGCGCCCCGGCCGCAAGATCGGCCACGTCAACCTGGCAGGCACGTCGACGGCGGACGTTGACTCCGTTCGACGCCGGGCCGCCGTGGTGGCAGGCATCATCCGGGACGGGCGGGTGCCGGCAGAAGAACCGCCAGCAATTCTTGAGGAGAACGCATGAGCGCCGAAGCTACCCCGGCCCGAGGCACCGCAGCCAGCCCTCTGGTAGGCCTGGTGATGGGTTCGGACTCCGACTGGCCGGTAATGGAAGCGGCAGCGGACGCCCTGGCGGAGTTCGGCATTCCCTTCGAAGCCGACGTTGTCTCGGCACACCGGATGCCGATGGAAATGATCCGTTACGGCCAGACAGCGCACGAGCGCGGTTTGAGGGTCATCATTGCCGGCGCCGGTGGCGCCGCCCACCTTCCAGGCATGCTGGCCAGTGTCACACCGCTCCCCGTGATCGGAGTGCCCGTTCCCTTGAAGACCCTGGACGGTATGGACTCCCTGCTCTCCATCGTGCAGATGCCTGCCGGTGTTCCGGTAGCCACGGTTTCCATCGCGGGAGCCCGCAATGCCGGACTCCTCGCAGTCCGGATGCTGGCAGCAGGCACTGATGAGCTTGCCGCCTCGCTGCGCGCCGACCTTATCGAATTCGCCGCCGACCTCAATGCCGTGGCCACCCGCAAGGGGGCAAACCTCCGGCAGAAGGTCAGTGAGGTCTTCGCAGAGGGAAACGGAACGCTCCGGGGCAGCCGTTAGGGAGGCGGCCATGTCCAGCAGCAAGATCCAGCAGTCCCCCTCGGACACTGCCATGACCGACCCCGTCCGCTACCCGGTGAGCGCCTCACCCCAGGTCCGGACTAAACGCGGCTTTGTGCTGGTCCTGATGACGCTCCTGGTGCCCGGCAGTGCCCAACTCGTAGCGGGCGACCGCAAACTCGGCCGGGCTGCGCTGCGCGTAACCCTCTGCGCCTGGGCAGCCCTGGTACTGGCCGTCATCCTGCTGCTGGTCAACCGGAGCCTGCTGATCAGCATCATCACCAACCCCCTCGCCTCCCTGGCCATCATCATCGTGATGGCGGCGCTGGCCGTTGGCTGGGCCATCCTCTTTATCAACACCCTGAGGCTCATCCGCCCGGTACTGCTGGCGCCGCCCGCCCGTCCCGCCGTCGTGATTGCCCTGGTGCTGGCGATGGTGCTGGGAAGCGGCTCGCTGGGCTACGCCGCCTACTTGCTAAACGTTGGCCGGAACGCCATCGGCAGCATCTTCTCGGCCGGCCCCGCCATGGAACCGGTGGACGGCCGGTACAACTTCCTGATGATGGGCGGCGACGCCGGGGATGACCGGACCGGCAGGCGCCCGGACAGCCTGTCCGTGCTGAGTGTCGATGCCGAGACCGGCCAGACGGCAATCATCTCCATCCCCCGGAACTTCCAGAACGCCCAGTTCAGCGCGGACTCCCCCATGCGCGCCATCTACCCCGACGGGTACGACTGCGGCGACGCGTGCCTGATCAACGCCATCAACACTGAGGTCACCAACGAACACGCGGACCTCTACCCCGGCGTGGCGGACCCCGGTGCGCAGGCAACCCTGGAAGCCGTCTCCGGAACCTTGGGCATGGACATCCAGGCCTACGTGCTGGTGGACATGGACGGCTTCTCCAAGCTCATTGACGCCATGGGCGGCATCCGGATCAAGGCCGGCGGCTGGGTGCCCATCAGCGGGGAAACCATCGACGAGGCCAACGGCATTCACGGCATGCCGCTGGGCTGGATCCCGGCCGGCGACAACACCCTGGACGGCTACCACGCCCTGTGGTACGGCCGCTCGCGGGAATTCGTGGACGATTACGCCAGGATCGCGCGCCAGCAGTGCGTCCAGCAGGCCATGCTCAAACAGCTGGACCCGGCCACCCTGCTGGCCAAGTTCGAGGACATCGCCAACGCCGGAACCAAGGTTGTGGACTCCAATATCTCCTCCTCGCAGCTGGGCAGCTTCCTGGACCTGGCCATCAAGGCAAAGGGCAAGGAAGCCAAGCGGCTCACCATCGGCCCGCCGGACTTTGACGCCTCCTTCTCCACGGTTCCGGACTTCGACATCATCCACGAGCGTGTGGACCAGCTGCTGGCCTCGGCCTCGGATGCCCAGTCTGCAGGAACCGCCGATGACATGCTGGTGGTTCCGGCGGCCGCCTCCGGGCACCTGCAGGCGGCGCCCGCTCCCGCGGCGCCCGCTCCCGCAGCGCCCGCCGCTGGAGCGCCGGCTGCAGGGGGCGGAATCCGGACCCAGCAGTCTCCTCCCTCGGCGGACTTCACGCCGGTGACCACCACTCCGGACGGTGAACCCATCACCGAGTCCCTGCTCAACGGGCTCAAGCGCCAGGGCGACGAACAAGCCATCCGTGAACTGGTGGCGACCAACGGCCAGTGCGCCCCCTTGTAAGCCCACTTTCCCTCCAGACCTAGGAACGGACACCAACTTGTACGAGATTGAGAACGTCCTCCGGGATTACGCCTGGGGATCAACAACGGCCATCGCGGCCCTGCTGGGGCGCCCCGAGTCCGGCCGTCCCGAAGCTGAGCTGTGGATCGGCGCGCACCCGGACTCGCCCTCCGTGGCCCGCGTTCCGGAGGACGGCTCCGCCACTGCCCTGGACGCGCTGATCTCGCGCGACCCCGAGCATTTCCTCGGCTCCGACTCGGTGGCGCGTTTCGGCCCACGCCTCCCCTTCCTGGCCAAGGTCCTGGCTGCCGCACAGCCGCTGTCCCTGCAGGTCCATCCCAGCCTTGACCAGGCGAGGGCCGGTTTTGCGCGGGAAAACGCGCAGGGCCTCGCCCCTGACGCCCCCAACCGGAATTACCGGGATGACAACCACAAACCGGAGATGATTTTTGCCCTGACGCCGTTCGAGGCGCTTTGCGGTTTCCGCCCGGCAGCCCGGACCCGCGAAATCCTGCAGCATGTTGCGGCAGCCTTTGATCAGGTGGAAGGCGAGCCACCCGCGCTGATCGGTACCCTGCTCGAGGATCTCCGGGCGGGTGATGAAGGGGCCGGCCTGCGGGCCGCTTTCGAGCGGCTGATCACCGGCGGCCAGTCAGTAGCTGACGACACTGCCCAGGTGGTTGCCGCGCTGCTGGCCGGAGCTCCGCTGGCACCCTACGAAACCGAACTGGCCACGGTCATCAGCCTCAATGAAAAGTACCCGGGTGACCCCGGCGTGCTGATCTCACTGCTGCTCAACCGGATATCGCTGGAGCCGGGCGAGGCCGTCTACCTGCCGGCGGGGAACGTGCACGCGTACCTGCACGGGCTTGGCGTCGAAGTCATGGCGTCCTCCGACAACGTGCTGCGCGGCGGGCTCACACCGAAGTTCGTCGACGTCCCGGAATTGCTGCGGACCATCGACTTCCAGCCAGTCGCCGTGCCAATGCTTCAGGCCGAGCGGACCGTCATGGACCAGGAGCTTTTCCGGCCGCCCTTCGAGGAATTCCAGCTCCAGCGTATCGAGCTCGCGCCGGACGCGGGCCCCGTTCCGCTGGCCCAGTCCGGCGCCGCCGTGGTGATTGTGGTGGCCGGGGACATCTACCTGGACTCCCCCAAGGGCGATCTGCAGCTCTCGCGCGGCGGCAGCGCCTTCCTGCCGGCCGCCGAGGCGCCCGTTAACGTCCACCCGGTAGCCGGCAGCACCGAACCTGCCCTGGCGTTCGCAGTCACCACTGGCCTTTAGCAGCCTGCTCAGCAACCGGCGGCTGCCAGGCCAGCAAAGAGCAAAGGGCGACGGCGGCACCCCACGCGGGTGCCGCCGTCGCCCTTTTTCTGGCCTGCTTCGTCAGTTGCCCGGGCGCAGGCGCTGGATCAGTGGCCGGATGCGGCCGGCCGCGGTCTTCAGGAGCCGTCTCCCCTGCTGCACGCCTCGGCGGGCCAGCGGCATGGCCTGGGCGTAGGCCGGGTAGAGCGGTGAGAGCGGCTTTTCCCACGTACCCAGGAGCATGTTTTCGTGCTTGGCGAACTGCTTCTTGAAGTCGGAGATACCGTCGTTGAGGAGGCCGTTGAAGTCGTAGCGGGAGCACCCGTCTTCACGCATGGCCTGCAGGGCGGCCCATTTCACGCCGTAGTTCACGCGCTGCTTCTGGCCCTCGGCAGAGACCCCGCCGTACAGCTCGAAAGCCGTGGACCCGCTCCTGGCCAGCCAGACAAAGGCCAGCATCTGCTCGCCTTCGAACGCGGCGATGACCGGGGACCCATCCCCCATGTTCTTGAAGATGTCGCGGTAGTACTGATCCTCATGGATGCCGAAGCCGGCGCGCTCGGCCGTCTCGTGGTAGATCGCGAGGACCTGTTCAAGCTCGGCCTCGTTCTTGACCTTGCGGAACTCGACGTCGCTGCGCATGGCCTTGCGGATGTTGGCCCGGGTGGACTTGGACATCTCCGCCATCAGTTCGTCGTCTGTCCTTGAGAGATCCAGGATCAGCGTCCGCGGGATCAGCACGGTGTTGGTGGTGGGCCGGAAGCCGGCGGAGGCTACCGCGCCGGCGAAGGCGGAGTCCTGATCCCAGTCGGGTTCGATGCTCAACGCCACTGCCTGGTGGCCCGCGGCTGCATGGTCAGCCAGGCTGGCCAGTACGGCCGGGGCGTCCTCCACCGAACACATCGGGCCGCGGGGGACGTACGCCAGGGCGCGGAAGGGGAACGGCAGCCTCCGGACCAGCAACTGGGCGCAGCCCACGGTCTTGTCGCCGTGATTGACCAGCACCCGGTCCACGGACCAGCCGTGCATTGCCTTGGTCTCGCCCCAGCCCCACAGCTGCTGCGGATGTCCCTGGAACCGGTCAACATATTCGTCCCAGAGGGCGCGGTCAGTACAGGGCACAACAGCAGGAATCATGGCTTCAACCCTATACCAAGGCCTGAAACGGCAGATCCCCGGAGCACGCTGCGGCGCTCCGGGGATCTGTGTCGGGCAGGAAGGGGATCAGCTCTTGCGGGCGTACCCTTCCCACTTGCTGGCCTGGTGCTCACCCTCCACAAAACGGATGGTGCCGGACTTGGACCGCATCACGATGGACTGGGTGAGGACCTTGTCCTTGGAGTACCGGACGCCCTTGAGCAGGTCGCCGTCGGTGATGCCGGTGGCGGCAAAGTAGCAGTTGTCGCTGGAGACGAGGTCGTTGGTGGACAGGACGCGCTCAAGGTCGTGTCCGGCGTCGATGGCCTTCTGCTTTTCCTCGTCGCTGGTAGGCCACAGGCGGCCCTGGATGACACCACCGAGGGACTTGATGGCACAGGCCGCAACGATGCCTTCGGGAGTTCCACCGATACCCATCAGGGCGTCCACGCCGGTACCGGAGCGGGCGGCTGCGATGGCGCCGGCAACGTCGCCGTCCATGATGAATTTGGTGCGGGCGCCTGCCTCGCGGATTTCCTCCACCAGCGGGCGGTGGCGGTCGCGGTCAAGGATCATGACGTTGAGCTGGTTGACCTTGACGCCCTTGGCCTTGGCGATCAGGTGCAGGTTCTGCTTGACGGGCAGGCGGAGGTCCACCATGTCAGCGGCCTCGGGGCCGGTGACGAGCTTTTCCATGTAGAACACAGCGGAGGGGTCGAACATGGAGCCGCGTTCGGCCACGGCCAGGACGGCGAGGGCGTTGTTGATGCCCAGGGCGGTCAGGCGGGTGCCGTCGATGGGGTCTACGGCCACATCACATTCGGGGCCTGTGCCGTCGCCGACGCGTTCGCCGTTGAACAGCATGGGGGCTTCGTCTTTTTCGCCTTCGCCGATGACCACAACGCCGTTGAAGTGGACCGTCTGAAGGAAGGAGCGCATGGCGTCAACGGCGGCGCCGTCGGCCGTGTTCTTGTCGCCAAAGCCAACCCAGTGGCCGCCGGCGATTGCCGCGGCCTCGGTAACGCGGACAAGCTCAAGGGCGAGGTTGCGGTCCGGCTCGTCATTGCCCACAGCCAGGGACGGGGAGATCGTGGAGTACTTCTGGGTCATGGACGCTGGTGACACGTGAACCTCTTCTTCGAGTGGCGATCATTGAACCCGCTCCGCCGGAACAGCGAACGCGGTGATTCCTCTGATATCGATCATAGTCGCGGCACCGCCCTCGGGCTGCGGCATGACGCGGCGCCGCAATGTACCCGCGCACGCTGCCGCAGACAGGGGCCGGCAGCGCCTGGGGCGAGTGTGAGTTGTGCACCGGCATAGGGGACTATGGAGGGGTGAGCGAAATGCAGGAAAAGACCAGTCCCACCCCCGAACCGGCCGGATCCGGAAGCAACAACGGACCCGGCGTGCAGGGAGGGCAGCCCCCGGTTAAGCCTGTGATTCCGGCTGCAGCAGCGAAGCGGGCCAACGCCTCGGTGATCGGGATGATCATTGCCCTGGCGGTCAGCATCGCGGCCTTCCTGCCCATCGTCCTGATGAACCCCTCCCCCAAGAATGACGGCTACCGCCCGGACATCGACGTCAGCGCCGCAGCCCGCAACGCAACGGATGTGGCAGGATTCACACCGGCGGCCCCGGACACGGGCAACACCTTCCGGCCCAACTACGCCCGCTGGGAAGCCGGCACGGGAAGCGGCGTTCCCTCGTGGGAGGTGGGCTACATCACGCCCAAACAGTCCTTCATCGGACTCATCCAGACCCGCGCTGCCAACCCCACCTGGCTCCTGCAGCAGACAGAAAATGCACCGGTCACCGGATCCCGCAATGCCGGCGGGCAGGAATGGGAACTCCGGGATACCGGCAAAGGCGAAAAGTCGATGGTGCTTGACTACCGCGGGACTACCGTCATCCTCTCCGGCGCCGCCCAACTGGACGAATTCGCCACCCTGGCGGACGCCGTCGTGAAGTCCATGGACAGCAATCCTGCCGTCACAGTTTCACCTTCGGCCACCACTGCCCCCTAAGGTAAGCAGGGTGACTACCTATCTGACTCCTGCCCTTGCCTGGCGCCGGATGCGCGAAGGAAATGAACGCTTCGTCGCCGGCGAATCCTCCCACCCGAACCAGGACTCCTCGCGCCGGTCCTCGCTCGTGGAGAACCAGCACCCATTCGCCGTGATTTTCGGCTGCTCGGACTCCCGGCTCGCTGCGGAAATCATTTTCGACGTCGGACTCGGTGACGTTTTTGTGGTGCGCACGGCGGGCCAGGTGATTGACGACGCCGTCCTCGGCTCGCTGGAGTACAGCGTGGGCGTGCTCGGGGTGCCGCTGATCGCCATCCTGGGCCACGACAGCTGCGGTGCCGTCAGCGCCACCAAGGCGGCAGTGGATACCGGCGAGATGCCTCCCGGCTTCATCCGCGACCTGGTGGAGCGCATCACGCCGTCGGTGCTTACCTCGATGCGCCAGGACAAGCACGAGGTCAACGACATGGTGGTGGAGCACGTCAAGCAGACGTCCGAGCGGCTGGTGGACAGCTCACGTGTGATTTCGGACGCAATCGAAAGTGGACGCACTGCGGTCATCGGCCTCTCGTACAGCCTGGCCGAGGGGCGCGCCAACGTTGTTTCCGGGATCGGTGAGCTCTAGGGCGGGGGTAAAAACCCGCCCGTAGCATGCTCTTCACGGTTTTCGATGGGGTGCCGGATCGCCCTAAGCTAGCCCCATGACTTCCACTGAAGAGTTCCGCATTGAACATGACACGATGGGCGAAGTCCGCGTCCCCGTGAACGCACTGTACCGCGCGCAGACGCAGCGGGCAGTGGAGAACTTCCCTATTTCCGGCAAGACCCTGGAACGTGCCCACATTGAGGCACTGGCCCGGGTCAAGAAGGCTGCCGCCCAGGCCAACGCTGAACTGGGTGTGCTCGACGGCGAGCTTGCCAAGGCCATCGCAGACGCGGCGGATGAGGTGGCTGCCGGAAAGTACGACGGCGACTTCCCCATCGACGTCTTCCAGACCGGTTCCGGCACGTCCTCGAACATGAACACGAACGAGGTCATCGCCGAGCTCGCCTCGCGTGCCCTGAAGGCCGCCGGCAGCGACAAGGTTGTCCACCCGAACGACCACGTCAACGCCTCGCAGTCCTCGAACGACGTGTTCCCCACGTCGGTGCACGTTGCCGCGACCTCGGCCCTGATCAACGACCTCATTCCGGCCCTCGGCTACCTGGCCGAGTCGCTGGAGCGCAAGGCCGTGGAGTTCAAGGACGTTGTTAAGTCCGGCCGCACCCACCTCATGGATGCCACCCCGGTGATGCTCGGCCAGGAGTTCGGCGGCTACGCAGCACAGGTCCGCTACGGCATCGAGCGCATCAACGCCTCTCTCCCCCGCGTTGCCGAAGTTCCGCTCGGCGGCACGGCCGTGGGTACCGGCATCAACACTCCGGCCGGCTTCCCGGAGCGCGTGATCGAACTGCTGGCCACGGACACCGGGCTCCCGCTCACCGAGGCCCGCGACCACTTCGAGGCCCAGGCCAACCGCGACGGCCTCATCGAAGCGTCCAGCCAGCTGCGCAACATCGCCATCTCCTTCATGAAGATCAACAACGACCTCCGCTGGATGGGCTCAGGCCCCAACACCGGCCTGGGCGAGATCGCCATCCCGGACCTGCAGCCCGGTTCCTCGATCATGCCCGGCAAGGTCAACCCGGTCATCTGCGAGGCGTCCATCATGGTGGCCGCCCAGGTCATCGGCAACGACACCGCCATCGCCTGGTCCGGCACCAACGGCGCCTTCGAGCTGAACGTCGGCATCCCGGTGATGGCGTCCAACCTGCTCGAGTCCATCCGCCTGCTGGCCAACACCAGCCGCGTGATGGCGGACAAGATGATTGACGGCATCACGGCCAACGTGGAGCGTGCCCGCTTCCTCGCCGAGGCTTCCCCGTCCATCGTTACGCCGCTGAACAAGTACATCGGCTACGAGAACGCAGCCAAGATCGCCAAGACGGCTGTTGCCGAGGGCCTCACCGTCCGCCAGGCCACCGAGAAGCTCGGCTTCGTGGGTGACGGCGAAGGCAAGGTTTCCGAGGCCGACCTCGACAAGGCCCTGGACGTCACCACCATGACGGCCCCGGCCCACAAGGCCTAGCCTCCGCACCAACCCCAAGTACGACGGCGGCCGGTACCTTTCGCACGAAAGGTACCGGCCGTCGTCGTACTGCTTTCTCCCCTCACCCTCCTGCACGAGGCCATCAGAAGTTGCACCATTTCCGAATTAGTGCAAAACTTTACTCTGTGGACGATAGTGCAGAAATTGAGGGCGGGCTTCGCGAGCGGAAACGGGCTGCCACCCGTGCCGGCATCACCTCCGCCGCCCGTGCCCTCACCGCCGAGCGCGGCCTGAACGGCTACACCGTGGAGGAAGTCTGCGAGCGCGCAGGCATTTCGCGCCGGACGTTCTTCAACTACTTCCCCGCGAAGGAAGACGCCGTCATCGGCCACGGCGACGAGGACCTGCCCGCCGACATCCTCAAAGAGTTCATCGACGGCGGCGGCTCCTCACCCTCCGGCGAACTGTCGCCCACCCTCTTCCGGGACCTTGTCCGGCTTTCCCTGCGGTTGTCCGAGGACATGGAAGCCACGGAAGAGGAGACCCGCCAGCTGATCGCCGTCGTCAAAAAAGAGCCCCAGCTGATCCTCCGCCTCATCGGGGTCACCGAGCGTCGGGAGGCACAATTCGCCCGCGACGTGGCCCTGCGTGAAGGCGTTGCCCCTGACCACCCCGTGGTGCAGATGGCCGTTGCCCTGCTCAGCACCATCGCCCGGAAAAGCAGCATCGCCTATTTCGCCGACGGCAACACCCGCCCTTACAAAGAGCTGCTGATGGAGAACATCTCCGCCGCAAGCCTGCTCTTCTCCCAGCCATTCGACCAGCCGGACACCACCGCCGCAGAAGGACAACCATGAGTAACGCCGCCGCTACGAGGGCAACAGCAGCCGGTCCCCTGCTGCTGACCCAGAAACGCATCTGGATCATCTTTTCGGCGCTGATCGCCGGCATGCTGCTCTCCAGCCTGGACCAGACCATCGTCTCCACGGCCATGCCCACCATCGTGGGCAAGCTGGGCGGGGTGGAACACCAGGCCTGGATCACCACCGCCTACCTGCTCGCCACCACCATCGTGATGCCCATCTACGGCAAGTTCGGCGACGTCCTGGGCAGGCGCAACCTGTTCCTTATCGCCATCGCCCTGTTCACCCTGGCGTCGGTGGGCTGCGCCCTTGCCACCGATTTCTGGGGCTTCGTGATCTTCCGGGCCATCCAGGGCCTGGGCGGAGGCGGGTTGATGATCCTCTCGCAGGCCATCATCGCCGACATTGTCCCGGCCAAGGACCGCGGCAAGTACATGGGCCCCCTCGGTGCGATCTTCGGCCTTTCCGCGGTGGCTGGCCCCCTGCTGGGCGGATTCTTTGTGGACCACTTGACCTGGGAATGGGCCTTCTATATCAACATCCCCATCGGGATCGCCGCATTCGCCATCGCCTGGTTCACCCTGACGCTGCCCAACAAAAAGGCCGAAAAGCGGATTGACATCCTCGGCGTGGTGCTGCTGTCGGCCGCCACCACCTGCTTGATCTTCTTCACGGATTTCGGCGGCAAGAAGGACGAAGGCTGGGATTCTCCCCTCACCTGGGCCTTTGGCGCCGGCATGGTGCTGTCCGGCGCCGCCTTTGTCATGGTTGAGCGCCGGGCCGAGGACCCCATCATTCCGCTGAGCCTGTTCCGCAACCGGATCTTCGTCAACGCCACGGCCATCGGCTTCACCCTTGGGCTGGGCATGTTCTCCGCGATCGCCTTCGTTCCCACGTTCCTGCAGATGTCCTCCGGCACCTCCGCCGCCGAGTCCGGCCTGCTGATGCTGCCCATGATGGCGGGCCTGATGGGCACCTCCATCTACTCCGGCATCCGGATCTCCAAAACCGGCAAGTACAAGATGTTCCCCATCCTGGGCGCGGCCTTCACCATGGCCGCCATGTTGTGGATGACCACACTGGCCGCCAGCACTCCCATCTGGGTCATCTGCGTCCAGCTGTTCATCTTCGGCGCGGGCCTCGGCCTGATCATGCAGGTGGTGGTGCTGGTGGTCCAGAACTCCGTCCCGGCCGACCAGATCGGCACCGCCACCAGCACCAACAACTACTTCCGTGAAGTGGGTGCGGCCATGGGCGTGGCCATCTTCGGCTCCATCTTCACCAACCGGTTGTCCGAGGCCCTCACGGGCGCCTTTACCGGCGCCGGCGCCTCCAGTGAGCAGGCTGCGCAGTCCACCAGCACACTGGATCCGCAGGCCCTGAACCAGCTTCCGGAGCAGCTGCGTGATGCCATCGTCAATGCCTACGCCGAGTCGCTGGCACCGGTCTTCTGGTACCTGATCCCGTTCATCGCCGTGGCGCTGCTCCTCGCCCTCACGCTCAAGCAGATTCCGCTCTCGGACACCGCCGGAATGGTGGCTCGCGGAGAAGCCGTGGGTGGGGAGGAAGCTGAGCGCCTCGCCGCTGAGTTGGCCAATCGCGGGACCGGAACTGCGGCGGACGCCGCAGGGGACCAGGACAGCGTCAAGGACGACGACGGCGAGCTGGTTTCCCAGCGCCGCTGACCGCCGTCGTCCTCCTGCAAGCCGTGGTGCAGGAGTGCCGGACTGACAGGGTCGCCGCAATCTTGGGGGTTGCGGCGACCCTGTTGTGTTTCGGGACGTTGGCCGCGCCGCGTGCTATTCCGCAGCGCGGCCAGCCTGCTCAGGGTTCGAAGTGGGCTGCTTCCGCCGGAGCCAGGGCACGGTGAATGCTGGTGAGGTGCCCGGCCATCAGGTCGGGGAGTTCATCCAGGCCGAACCAGCCGACGTCGATCGACTCGTCGTCATTGACGCGGGCGGTTCCCGAGATGTAGCGGCACAGGAAAACCACGTCGAGGAACTCGCACACGTCTCCGTTTGGATAGGTGATGGGACCCACCGCCCCCACGGACACAACACGCTCCGGTTCGGCCACTACCGCCGTTTCCTCAAAGATCTCCCGCACCAGGCCGCGTGCCGGCTGCTCGCCCGGATCGAGCATGCCGCTGATCAGGGCCCACTGCCTGTTGTCCGCCCGCCGGGCGAGCAGGACCCGGCCCGAGTCGTCGACCACCACGCCCCGCACACCAGGGACCCACAGGGGGTCGTTGCCGATCTTCTTGCGGAGTTTCAGGACGTAGTCAGGCGCAGGCATTAGGCCAGCCTACCGAACTGGCCGCACGCATATTGGCCCGGCCTGTCAGGCGGGCAGCAGCATGGCGGCCGCGGCGCCGGCCAGCATAAACGGCCCGAACGGAATGGAGGACTTCAGGGTCCCCCGGCGGGCAGCCAGCAGGGCAATGGACCACAGGCCGCCCAGCAGGAATGCCAGGAAAGTACCGGCGAACAGGTGGCCCCAGCCGAGAAAGCCAAGATACATACCCAGGACACCCGCCAGTTTCACATCGCCAAAGCCCATTCCCGGCGGGTAGGCAAACCGGAGGACGAAATAGAACAGCCACAAGATGGCAGCCCCGGCCACAATCCGGAGGGCGGGGACGGCCAGAAGAGCGGCGGGCGGACCACCGCGGCTTTGGTCCGCACCGCTGACCACATCGGAGAAAACTGCGGCGGTGAGCAACAGGACGCCGGCCACGGCATAGGACGGGAAGACGATCCGGTTGGGCAGGAGGTGATGCCGGACGTCTATGACGGTGAGCCTCACAGCCATCACTGCGAAGTAGGCGCAGGCAGCCAGCACCAGCCAAAAGGCCAGCGGGGTGTGCTGCCAGAGTTCGCCCAGTCGTTGGATCACCCTCGGATGCTACTGGATTTCCGCTGTCCCCTGCAGCGCCCGCGCGTAAACTGTGGATATGGCGACCTGGGACTCCCGTCACCGGACGAATCCGGACAGCAGTTCAGCCGCCGCGGATCCGGCCATGTTCCGGAATCTTTGCAGGTCCTCCCCCTGGAAGTGGCAGTCCCTGCGCTTCGAATACTGGGATGAGCCATTCGCCGAGGCGCCCAGCCCTGCAGCGCCCCTGGTCCGGGCCTGGCTGCGCCGCCCCGGCGCACTCCGGCTCGAAACCGCAGACGGACTTGTCCTGCACAGCACCACGGGGATCAATGATTCCAAGGACGGCCTGTACGTCAGTGCCACCCGTAAGTCCTGGCTCCTGCCGCCGCATCTGGTCACGCCCGTCTATGACGACCAGGGCCTGGTGCGGCGCCGCCCGGAAGCCGCCTACGGTGAGCCCGGCTTCGGCAACGGCCGGTTTTCCGCTGCACTGGACCCGGTGGAACTGGCCGGCAACGCGCCGGTGCCCATCGAATTCCCCGGCAGCAACAGGGTGGAAGTGCACGGGGTCAGCCACCGGGAGCACGAAGGCCGGCCAGTGCTGGAAGCGGTGGTGGCACCCACCGCCGCCTACCACCCCATCCATCCCTCGGCGCCGCTGTGCCTGCCGGGAAAGTCACGGATCCGGCTGGACCTTGCCACCGGCGTCTGCGTGGCAAGCCAGTCCCTGGAGCCCGGCACGGAAGAGTACGGCCATTGGCTCCGGATCATCGCCGTGGACGAGTACATGCTGGACGACCTCTTCGTAGCGCAATCGATGAGCCTCACCGATGTCCGGCAGCACATCAGCTGGGAAATCCCCGCCTGAGGATGACAAGCCTTCGATGAGGCCATCGGCTAGGCTTCGCGAATGACAACGATCAGCGACGTCTGGCCACTTTTTGGCCTTCGGCTAACCACTCCCCGCCTTGAACTCCGCCCCATCCTGGACCAGGACATCCCGGCGGCCGTGGAAGCCGCGCACAGCGGGATCCACGAGCCTGGCAGAAACCCCTTCAGCACCGCGTGGGCAGAAGCTCCGATACATGAGCTTGGTCCACGCATGGCGCAATGGCACTGGCGTTGCCGGGCCGAGTGCACCCCGGAATCCTGGACCCTGCTGCTGGGCATCTGGCACGACGGCGAGTTCATCGGCTGCCAGGACGTGGGCGCCAAGGACTTCGCCGCCCTCAAGACAGTCAGCACCGGCTCGTGGCTGAAGCAGTCCATGCAGGGCCGGGGCCTCGGCAAGGAGATGCGTGCCGCCGTCGTCCTTTATGCGTTCGACTGGCTGGGTGCGGAAGTCGCCGAATCCGAAGCGGCCCTCTGGAACGAAGCCTCAATCGGCGTCTCCCGGTCCCTGGGCTACGACCTGAACGGCATCACCCGGAAAGCCTGGGGTCCCAAAGTCGAAACCGTCCAACACGTCCGTCTCACCCCCGAAGCCTTCAAACGCCCCGACTGGACCCTCCAGGTCGAGGGCCACGAACCTGTAGCCAAGTTCCTCAAGGTCACCTGAGCAAGTCTCCGCGGTCCAGTCCGCCACGCCACAGCCCTTCTCCGTCGCTTAGACACAACGCATAGGGGCACCTTCGGTCGCTGGGCGACCTCCGGGGCCCGATGCGTCGCGATGCGCTCCTACGAGAAGGACTGCGACGCGGCTGGTGCCTCGCCTCACCCTGGCAGGGCGCAACGAACAAGCCGCTCAGGCTCCTTCCCGACGGACGTGTTCGTAGGTGCGCTTCTGGTGACTGAAGACGCGCACACGTCGGGTTACGGTCCTTCGTGTAGGAGCGCATCGCCGACCAGAGCGTGGCGCAGGTCGCCCAGCGACCGGAGGGGCCCCTATGCGACGTGTCTAAGCGACGGAGAAGGGCCGTGGCCCGGCGAACCCAGCCACTACCCCGAACAGAAGGGCCGTGGCCCGACGAACCGGACCACGGCCTCTCTGAATAACTGAGCTCTCAGCCCTCAAGCAACTCGGTGACCAAGGCTGCGATTGGTGAACGCTCGGAGCGGGTCAGGGTGATGTGGCCGAAGAGCGGGTGTCCTTTCAGGGTTTCGACGACGGCGGCGAT
Organism: Arthrobacter sp. OV608; assembly: GCA_900110595.1. Classification (GTDB taxonomy): domain Bacteria; phylum Actinomycetota; class Actinomycetes; order Actinomycetales; family Micrococcaceae; genus Arthrobacter. Next base: position 352,543 of record FOEZ01000004.1, read on the forward strand.
TCCGTCGTGGCGTCCGACGCGGAGGTTGTCGCGCTGGGCGACGTCGTGGGTGAGGACGATCTTGGAGTTTTGTCCCATGCGGCTCATGACCGTGAGCAGGACGTTCTTTTCGAGCGACTGGGCCTCGTCAACGATCACGAAGGCGTCGTGGAGGGAGCGGCCGCGGATGTGGGTGAGGGGCATGACCTCGAGCATGCCGCGGTCCATGACTTCCTCCACCACTTCCTGGCTCACCAGCGCGCCGAGGGTGTCGAAGACAGCCTGCGCCCAGGGGTTCATTTTCTCGGACTCCGAGCCGGGGAGGTAGCCGAGTTCCTGCCCGCCCACTGCGTAGAGCGGCCGGAACACGATCACTTTGCGGTGTTCCCGACGCTCCAGCACCGCTTCCAGGCCGGCGCACAGGGCCAGTGCCGACTTGCCGGTTCCCGCCCGGCCACCGATGGAGACGATCCCGACGGCGGGATCCATCAGCATGTCGATGGCCAAGCGCTGTTCCGCGGAGCGGCCGTGGAGGCCGAACACGTCACGGTCTCCCTTGACCAGCCGCACCTGCTTGTCCGGTCCCACCCGGCCCAGCGCCGAGCCTCGGTTGGACAGCAGCACCAGCCCGGTGTTGACCGGCAGTTCAGCAGCGGCCGGGATGAAGACGGGCTCGTGCCCGTAGAGCGTGTTGATCTCCTGTTCGCCGGCTTCGACCTCGGCCACGCCGGTCCAGCCGGAGTCCTTCACCAGTTCGTTGCGGTACTCGTCTGCGGTGAGGCCCATGGCAGAGGCCTTGACGCGCATGGGCAGGTCCTTGGACACAACGGTGACGTTCCGGCCTTCGTTCGCCAAATTCTTTGCGACGGCGAGGATGCGGCTGTCATTGTCTCCGCTGCGGAAGCCCAGCGGCAGCACTTCCGAGGAGATGTGGTTCAGCTCCACCACAAGGCTTCCGCCGTCGTCGCCGATGGGAACGGGCTGGTTGAGGCCGCCGTGTTTGACCCGCAGGTCGTCGAGGAGCCGGAGTGCCTTGCGGGCAAAGTAGCCAAGTTCCGGGTCGTGCCGCTTTGCCTCCAGCTCGGTGATAACCACGACCGGCACGATGACCTCATGCTCTGCAAAGCGCAGCAGCGCACGGGGGTCGGAGAGCAGGACGGAGGTGTCGATCACAAAGGTGTGGATGCTGGCTTCCCTTCCAGAGACAGCAAAACCGGCCGCGGTTTCTTCCGCTGCACCGGTTTCTATGGTGGCTCGCGTGGCGCGAGAGGTAGCTTTCTCTCCCTGGTCGGAAAGGACCGCGGGCAGTTGTTCAGAAGTAGCCACATCGACTCCAGCCCCGGGCGCAAGCCCGGATGTGTTAGTGGTGAGCCGGCTCGGCCATGAGGCCGGGTCCGGCCTCCCATACAACCGGTGCGATGTCTCGCTCCATGTACTGGCCTCCCCGATCAGCCGGCGGTTTTGCCTGCTGATGGATATAACGTAAATCCATCGGAAGTAATTTCCGCAACCATTACGCGGCGATTCTTGTTGCGGCCGCGTGAACTCGCGGTGAACCGGGAAGGTCAGGCTCCGAAGCGCCGCTGCCGTCCGGCGTAATCACGGAGGGCACGCAGGAAATCCACTTTGCGGAAGGCGGGCCAGAGCGCCTCGCAGAAGTAGAACTCGCTGTAGGCGCTCTGCCACATCAGGAACCCGGACAGGCGCTGCTCCCCTGACGTGCGGATCACCAGGTCCGGATCGGGCTGGCCCCGCGTGTAGAGGAACTGGGAGATGTCGTCCACGCAGAGGTCGTCCGCCAGCTTGCCGATGTCCCTGCCCTTGGACACGGCATCATGCAGCAGCTCACGGACCGCATCAACAATCTCCCGGCGGCCGCCGTACCCCACGGCGACGTTCACATGGATTTTTTCCCGGACCGGGGTACGTGCAGTCAGCTTGTTCAGCCGCTCGGCCAGGTAGTCCGGCAGCAATTCGGGCGCACCCATGGCGTGCACGGAAATGTTGGCGTCCTCGTCCAGCCGGTCCAGCGTGTTGGCGATAATGCCCATCAGCAGGTCAAGTTCTTCGCTGGACCTGTTCATGTTGTCTGTGGACAGCATGTACAGCGTGACCACCTTGATCCCGAGTTCCTGGCACCAGCCAAGGAACTCGTGGATCTTGTCCGCGCCGGCCTGGTGGCCCTGGCTGGTGGGGGCGTTGAACTGCCTGGCCCAGCGCCGGTTGCCGTCCACCATCACGCCGATGTGCCGCGGAATCCGGTCTCGGGCAAGGTCCTTGAGCAGCCTGCGCTCGTAAAAGCCGTAGAGGAACCCGGGCAACTCCACGCGCTCTCTCACCTGACTTCCTTGCTGTACGTTCGGCTGTGCACATCCTAGGCTACCGTCCGCAGCCGCAGGTGCGGTCCCGGCCCGGCCGGAACCAGGCGGGACAGTTTATTACTCACCGGTAACTTACTGCTGCGTAAGTTATTCTGGACCGATGAACAGCAACACCCCGGATGCGTCCCGGAAGCCGCAGCCGGACGGCACTGCAAGCCCCGGAACCGGCCCTGACATGAACGCTGTGGACGGGGCCGCAGTCCGCCTGGCTGAACTCCTGATGATCAAGCCCAAGTGGCGGGGCTGGATCCATACCATGACCGCGCCGCTGGCCCTGGCGGCTGGCATCGTCCTGGTGGCGCTGGCCCCCACAGTGGACCGCAAGATCTCGTCCGCCGTCTTTGCGGCGACCGGAGTGATGCTGTTCGGCATCAGCGCCATCTACCACCGCGGCAACTGGTCCCCGAAGGTAAAAATGGTCCTTAAGCGGCTGGACCATACCAACATCATGCTGGTGATCGCGGGGACCTACACGCCGCTGGCCTGGACCCTCCTGGAACGGCCCCAGGCCGTCCTGCTGCTCTGGGTCATCTGGTCCGGCGCCATCCTGGGCGTGCTGTTCCGGCTGCTATGGACCGACGCTCCCCGTTGGCTCTACGTTCCGATCTACATCGCCCTGGGCTGCGGATCGCTGTTTTATCTTCCGCAGTTCTTCCAGGCCAGCGTTCCTGCAGCCGTCCTCATCTGCGTGGGCGGGGTTCTCTACATCACGGGGGCGGTCTTCTACGCGCTGAAGAAGCCGAACTTCAGCTACCACCACTTCGGCTTCCACGAACTGTTCCATGCCTTGACCGTGGTTGCCTTCGCCGCGCACTTCACGGCAATAGCCCTGGCCGTGCTCAGCTAGCCGATTAGCCGTGCTCAGCTAGCCAGTTAGTGGCGCCGGGTCCCGGGACCGGCGTCCGTGCCGCCGTCGGCCGGCCCTTGGAGGGACTCCCCGGAGGCTGAACCGGCAGCAAAACCGTCCGCCGGACTTGCCAACGGCCCCGCAGCGGATCCCCTTTCGGCAGCCTCAGCCGCTTCGATGTCAGCAGCCGAAGCAGCCGCGATGCGCTCCTCCTCCACCTGGGCGCGGTAGCGGACCCGCCGGATGCGCCGGACCATGTCCACGATGAGCAATGCCGTGGCCACCACAAAAAATGCGGTCATAATGAAGCCCAGGAGTCCCGGTGTCACCTGGTCCTGCGTAATTCCCTCCCGCAACGAGGGCGTGGGCTGGGGCGCGGGCGTGGTGGCCAGGCTGAGGAGCAGACTTTGCACGGTGAATACCTTCTATGGAACGGGTGTCAGCAGGGAGCAGATCCAGCCACCCGAGGTCCGGGCGCTTCTTCTACGCAGCATAGAAATTGCCTGCCGGTTCTATCTTAGCCCGGCGAACAGGTCCTTCTCCGGCAGCTCCGAGGGCACCCGGGAACTGATCAGCGAGTAGTCCTCCCAAGGCCATGCCCGGCGCTGCATCTCCGGCGAAACGGCGAAGAAGAACCCCAGCGGGTCCACCTGCGTCCTGTGTGCACGCAAAGCGTCGTCGCGCACTTCAAAGAAGTCGCCGCAGTCCACCTGGGTGGTAGTGGGGTGGGGGGCCGGCGGCGGCGTATGACCCTCGGCGTCGGACTCCAGCCATGCGGCGAGCCGCTCCGCATACGGCGACTGAAGGCCCGCCTCCTCCAGGGCGAAATGCAGTGCACGGAAGCGCTCGGGACTGAAGGCCCGGTCGTAGTACAGCTTGCTGGGCTCCCAGGGTTCGCCCGCCTCTGGGTAGCGCGCCGGATCGCCCGCGGCGCCGAAGGCCTCGACTGCTACGCGATGGGCCATGATGTGGTCCGGGTGGGGATAGCCGCCGTTTTCGTCGTAGCTCAGGATGACATGGGGCTTGAAGGACCGGACCAGGCGCACCAATGGGGCGGCTGCTTGGTGGAGCGGCAGCGTGGCAAAGGACCCGGCCGGCAAAGGCGGCAGCGGATCGCCCTCAGGCAAACCCGAATCCACGAAACCCAGCCAGCGCTGCCTGATACCCAGAATTTTGGCTGCCCGCTGCATTTCCAGGCGTCGGGCCCCCGCCATGTCCCGCTTTGGATGTGGTTCGCCTTCAACTGCCGGGTTCTGGATGTCCCCGCGTGACCCATCGGTGCAGGTGGCCACCATAACGTCCACCCCCGCTGCGGCGTACTTCGCCATCGTGGCGGCACCCTTGCTGGACTCGTCATCCGGATGGGCATGGACGGCGAGCAGCCGGAGCGGCGCCTGTGAGTTGCTGGACGCTGTCATCGAAGGACTGCTCCTTTATTCTTCATATCGCGGCTTGTGGCTGCTGGATGTATCGCTGAACAGGCGGTTGCCCCCGGCCGGGCTGCGGCCGGAAAGTCGGCTGCGGATGGGCACTAAACTGGTCTGGTGACTTCCCCGGACCAGCAGGCCCCACCCGAGCCCGCGAACACTAGCCTAGCCAATCGTTATGGTGCTCAAAAGCGCAGGCTCTCCCCTGCCGCCAGGCGGGCCATCGGCGGTGTTGCGCTTGCCGCGGGCATTGGGTTCATGGCCTGGGTCTCCACCTCGAATTCCCTCACCACGGTGAGCTTCAAAGATATCGGCTACGCCACTACGGATGCCACGGTGGCCGAGGTGGATTTCCAGGTCACCAGGGAACCTGGCACGGCCGTCAAGTGCGCGGTTAAGGCGCTGGACTCGAAATTCGCGGTGGTTGGCTGGAAAGTCGTGGACGTTCCGCCGTCGCAGGCCGAGGAGACGGCCGACGGCGGGCGGACAGTTTCGCAGCGCGTTACCGTCCGCACGGAGTCCCTGTCCGTATCCGGCGTGGTGGACAGCTGCTGGATTCCTGGCAGCTCCGGCCAGAAAATGTGATCCGCGCCGCTCCCGCGTTGGGTAAATCCACGGGATTGACTACAATGGAGCAATACCTTTACCCCGCTGAGCTGGTTACTGTTCCACAAGTGGCCACCGTGGCGGGGTCTTTTGCATGTAGGACCATTAGAGGAGAAGTCCGTGTCTACCACCAACAGCGCAGCTGCAGCCTGGCTTACCCAGGAAGCTTTTGACCGCCTGAAGGCAGAGCTGGACCACCTTTCCGGCGCTGGCCGGGCAGAGATTGTCCAGAAGATTGAAGCCGCCCGGCAGGAGGGTGACCTCAAGGAGAACGGGGGCTACCACGCTGCCAAGGAGGAGCAGGGCAAGATTGAGGCCCGCATCCGCCAGCTGACTTCCCTGCTTCGGGACGCCCACGTGGGCGAGTCTCCGGCAGATGACGGAATTGTGGAGCCCGGCATGATCGTGGTGGCCAGGATCGCCGGCGACAAAGAAACCTTCCTGCTGGGCTCCCGTGAGATCGCAGGCGATTCCGATCTCGACGTCTTCAGCGAGAAGTCACCGCTGGGCGCTGCCATCCTTGGCCACAAGGAAGGCGAGACGCTCAGCTACACAGCGCCCAACGGCAAGGACATCAAGGTAGAGATCCTTTCCGCCAAGCCGTATACCGCATAGCGGTAAGAGCAAACAAAAACGCCGGCCGCCCTGAGGGGTGGCCGGCGTTTTGCTTTGTCAGCGGCGGGGGCTGCGGTCAGAAGTCGTTGACCGCATCGGCCTTCCGCGGGCGCAGGAGCAGCGCCGCCACCACTCCCCCGGCGGCACCGCCAAGATGGGCCTGCCAGGAGACGTAGCTGGAAAATAAAGGCAGTACGCCCAGCAGGATGCCGCCGTAGCCCATAAACAGCACCACCGCCAGGAGGATCTGGCGCCAGCTGCGGTTGAAGAATCCGCGCACCAGCAAGAACGCGAACAGTCCGAAAACCAGGCCTGAGGAACCCACTGTGACGCCGCCGTTTCCGATGAGCCACACCGTCAGTCCCGATCCGAGCCAGCTGAAGGCCAGGGCCGTCAGAAAGACCCGCAGTCCGGACAAAAAGACCAGGAAGCCGAAAATGATCAGCGGAAAACTGTTGGACAGCAAATGGTTCAGGTTGGCGTGCAGGAGCGGGAAGGTGAAGATGTCCAGCAGCCCGTCGGCGCTCCTGGGGCGCAGGCCGAACGTCCGGTTGAGCGAGCGCAGCATCAGTGCGTTGAACAGTTCGATGATAAAGAGGAGCGCCACAAAACTCCCCAGCACCAGCAGGCCGCCCTTGGCCCTGGCGGCAATGGTCCGCCGGTCCCCGAAACCGTTGCCGTCGGAACCCTTGTACCCGGTCAGTCCGGCCATCGGCTCCCCCTAGTGCACCACGATGGGCTGGAACCCCTCGGCCCGGAGCGCGCTGAGCACCTGCTCGCCGTGCTCATGGCCCTTGGTTTCCAGGTTGACGGTAATGGAGACGTCGCCCATGCTGATGGAGCCGCCCACGCGGGTGTGGTCCAGGCCGGTGACGTTGGCGTCGTTCTCGGCAATGATCCTGGCGATGGTGGCGAGCGAACCGGGGCGGTCGTCGAGCATCATGCGCACGGTCATGTAGCGCCCTGCGGCGGAGAGGCCGCGCTGGATGACCTTGAGCATCAGCATGGGATCGATATTGCCGCCCGAGAGGACCACTGCTGTGGTTCCGGGATTTTCGATCTTGCCGTCCATCAGGGCGGCAACCCCCACGGCGCCGGCCGGCTCAACCACCATCTTGGCCCGCTCCAGCAGGAAGATCAGGGCGCGGGCCAGGGAGTCTTCGCTGACGGTCACCACATCGTCCACCAGCTCGCGGATGATGCTGAAGGGAAGCTGGCCGGGCCGCCCGACGGCGATGCCGTCGGCCATGGTGGACACCTTCTTCAAAGGCACCAGTGCATCTGCCGCGAGTGAGGGCGGGTAGGCCGCCGCGTTCTCCGCCTGTACGCCGATGATGCGGATGTCCCGGCCCAGTTCCTTGGCACGGGCCTTGATGGCGACGGCGACACCGGCCAGGAGCCCTCCGCCGCCAACGCCCATCAGGACGGTGTCCACGTTGGGCACCTGCTCCAGTATTTCCAGTCCCAGCGTTCCCTGGCCGGCGACGACGTCCACGTTATCGAAGGGGTGGACAAAGACCGTCCCGGTCTCGTTGCTGTAGCGCTGGGCTTCGGCGAGCGCCTCATCCACGTTGTGGCCGTGCAGGATGACCTCGGCGCCGTGGCTGCGGGTGGCGGCCAGCTTGGGCAGGGCCACTCCGAGCGGCATGTAGATGCGGGCTTTGATTCCCAGGCTCTTGGCCGCCACGGCGACGCCCTGGGCGTGGTTGCCTGCGGAAGCGGCCACCACGCCGCGCTTCTTTTCTTCGGGCGACAGGCGGGCCATCCGGACGTAGGCGCCGCGGACCTTGAACGATCCCGCGCGCTGCAGGTTTTCGCACTTGAAGTAGACGTCTCCGCCCACAAGCTTTCCCAGGGCGCGTGATGATTCCACCGGAGTCCGCGCAATAATCCCGTCGAGCAACTTCTGCGCCTCCAGGACATCGTCCAGCGTGACGGGAAGGGTTTCAAGGATGTTCACGGACTAATCTCCTCTGGATTTCGGCCCCGGCGCCGCGTCATTGGTACGGGCGTCAGGATGTTCTGCGATTGTGCCGGCTGCGTCGCGGTTGCCGTCCTTGTGGGCGTCCGGCGGGTCAACATTCTTAACGGTGTTGTCCGGTCCGGCGCCGGCAAGCAGGGGGCTGCCCGGCGCTGCCAGCACCTGTTCATGTTCCCACGTTCTGGCGGCGATGTAGCGAATGGCCGAATTTGCGACGGCGAGGATGGGCACCGAGAACAGCGCTCCGGGGATCCCTGCCAGGTACGAGCCCGCCGCAACGGAGAGAATCACAGCCACCGGGTGCAGGGATACGGCCTTGCCCATGACCAGCGGCTGCAGGATGTGTCCTTCCAGTTGCTGGACCGCCAGCACGATGGCCAGCATGATCAGCGCGTTGACCGGGCCGTTGGCCACGAGTGCCAGGAGGACGGCAATGATGCCGGTGATCAGGGCACCCACTACCGGGATAAAGGAACCCAGGAACACCAGCACGCCCAGGGGAAGAGCCAGCGGCACACCGATGATGGCGGCGCCCACACCTATGCCAATTGCGTCCACGGCGGCCACGAACATCTGGATGCGGGCGTAGCTGACCATGGATGACCAGCCCTTCCGGCCAGCTCCGAACGTCGCGGCCCGGGCCTTCCTGGGCAGCAGCCGTACCAGGAACGCCCAGATGCGGTCGCCTTCAAGGAGGAAGAAAATCAGGATAAACAGCGCCAGGAGCATTCCCGCGGCGAAGTGGCCGGCAGTACTGCCAAAGGACAAGGCGCCGCTGAGGATGCTGCTGCTGTTGTTCTGCAGCGCGTCCGTGGCCTCCTTGACATACTGATCAATCTGGGCGGCGGTGAGGTGGAGGGGTCCGGCCGAAAGCCAGTCCTGGACCTGCTTCACGCCTTCCAGCGCCTGGGACCAGAGCTCGCCGAATCCGATGAGCAACTGCCTGCCCACCAGTGCCAGCGCTCCGGCGATGAGTCCAATAAAACCGAGGACGGTCACGGCCACTGCGAGGCCGCCAGGCAGTCCCCGGCGCCGCAGCCAGGTGGTCACCGGGCTGAGGAGGCCGGCGAGGAGCGCGGCCACCATCACCGGGATGATCAGGAAGCTGACTTGCCGCAGCAGCCAGATCAGCGCGCCGGACACCAGGAGGATGAGGCCCAACCGCCAGGCCCAGGACGCGGCGATGCGCACGCCGTACGGAATGTCCTTGTCCAGTTCACGGTCTGTGAGGACCCGCAGTGGCGGACCTGCCTGGGCAGGTGTGGCGGCTGGTTGCCGCACTGGTTGAGGGTCGGACGTAACGGGATCCTCGGCTGGCGTCATAGCCCTTATACTTCCGCAGCCGTGGCCTAATGGGAAACTGCTACCCCGCTGCGCCGGGACTGTAGTCAATTCCCCACGAGATGGTGAACGATTCCCCCGGCGACAGCCAACGGAGCCCGTCCCCGGAGTTGAAGGCATTCGCCGGCCCCGTCATGGGTTCGACCGCCACAGCACGGTTCCGGCCGGGGTAGATGGTACTGACGTAGACATGGACGTACTGGCAGGATTCGTCCTGCCAGAGGCTGACCTGCTGCCCGCCAGGTCCCGCAAGGGTGTGGCGGGCCCGGCCGCCGTCGAACTGCAGGCCTGTCAAAGCAACGTCCACGCTCAATGGAGCAATGTGCCGTCCCGCCCGGAAGTCAGTGTCCCCCTCGACTGGCGCACTGCTGCGCGGGATGAGCCGCTCATCAGCGAGCAGTTGGGTGCCCGCGGAAACGGTCAGCGCCAGGTCTTCAACCGGTACGTCACCAAGCCGCAGGTACGGGTGGGCACCGAGGACAAAGGGCGCCGGAGCCTTGGCGTCGTTGGCCAGCGTCTGGCGGACCACCAGCCCCAGGTCCTCCGCAAGCAGGTACTGCACGCGGTGCCGTACCAGGAAGGGGTAGCCGTGCTGGGGAAAGATGGTGGCTTCCAGTGTGACCGAATGTTCCGACTCGTCCACCAGCGCGTAGGAGGCGTTCCGGAGGAGGCCGTGGCTGGCGTTGTTGCGTGCCACTTCCGTGATGTCCAGCTGCTGCTTTTTGCCGTCCAGGAACCACTGTCCGTCTTGGACCCTGTTGGCCCAGGGAGCCAAGGTAATGCCGCATCCGCCCGGCGGAATCTGGTCATCGCCGTAGGTCTCGGTCAGCTGGATTCCTCCCCGGCTGTAGAGGCGGAGTCCGGCCGCCAGCTCAGTGACCACAGCAAAGGCATCTCCCCGGCGGAGCTCATACTGCCGTCCGGTGGCGTATGCCCGGTAGCCTGAAGCAACGCCGGTTTCAACGGATGAGTCGGAAGTCATGAGCATTACCGTACAGCCCAACCCCTGCCGTCGCATCAACCTTCCGTGTTACTTTTTGTTTGATTCTCTTCTCTTCTGAGCGGACTGTGGCACAATATTGTTAAGTTGCTGCACCACCAAAGGACAGGGTTCATGACGGGAATCACCAGCACCAGGCTCTCCGACGGCCGGGAATTGATCTACTTCGACGACGCCCACGCCCCCAAGGCAAGGGCGGCGGAAAACACGACGGACCACCGCGGCCTGCCGCCGCGGGGCGAGCCGGGCGAAGTCCGTTTTGACGCCCTGACGGACGAGTGGGTAGCCGTTGCCGCCCACCGCCAGAGCCGCACGCATCTTCCCCCGGCAGACCAATGCCCCATCTGCCCCACTACTGCCAGCAACCCTTCAGAGATTCCGGCAGACGACTACGACGTTGTGGTGTTCGAGAACCGCTTCCCGTCCCTGGGCCCTGCCCTCGGGACCGTCCCTGCTGACCCCGCCTGGGGAACAAAGGGGCCGGCCTATGGACGCTGTGAGGTGGTGGCCTTCACCCCTGCCCACACCGGGTCCTTCAGCGGATTGAGTGAAGCCCGTTCCCGCACCGTCATCGAGGCATGGGCACAGCGGACAGAAGCCCTGAGCGCGCTTCCGGGAATCAAGCAGGTGTTTCCGTTTGAAAACCGCGGCGCGGACATCGGCGTGACCCTGCACCACCCGCATGGGCAGATCTACGCCTACCCGTATGTGACCCCGCGGGCAGGCGTCCTGGGTGCGGCGGCCCGCAAATTCTACGATGCGGCCCAGGGCCGGGAGACGCTCACTGGCTCGCTGCTGCGCTCCGAGCGCGAGGACGGAAGCCGAATGGTCATGGAGGGTGAGAACTTCAGCGCCTATGTCCCGTTCGCTGCCCGCTGGCCCCTGGAGATCCACCTGGTTCCACACCGCCAGGTTCCCGACCTGGCGGCGTTGAGCGGGGAGGAGAAGGATGAACTGGCGCACGTCTACCTTGACCTGCTCAAACGCCTGGATGCCATCTACCCCACCCCCACGCCGTACATCTCAGCATGGCACCAAGCGCCGATTGACGACCTGCTGCGCCCCGCAAGCTACCTGCACCTCCAGCTGACCTCGCCGCGCCGGGCTGCGGACAAACTCAAGTTCCTTGCCGGATCGGAGGCCGCCATGGGCGCGTTCATCAACGACACCACTCCGGAAAGTGTGGCGGAGCGGCTGCGCAACGTCACCGTTCCGGCCTCCACCCCATCCCCCGCTGCCCTTCAGGCAGCCTTGCCTGAAGGAGCAACTGCGTGAGCGCCATTCGTGATTCTTTGACCACCTCCGGACCGGCAGGCACCGAAGATCTTACGGCGCGCTTCACCCGTGAATTCGGCAGCGTTCCCGCCGGCGTCTGGCAGGCGCCCGGACGGGTGAACCTGATCGGCGAGCACACCGACTACAACGAGGGATTCGTGCTGCCCTTCGCCATTGACCGGACTGCCCGGGTGGCCGTAGGGACCCGCACCGATTCCACAGTCCGGCTGCTGTCCACCTACGGGGACCAGGGAATTGTGAGTATGCCCCTGGATTCCCTGCGCCCCGGTTCGGCCAAGGGCTGGACCAAGTATCCCTTGGGAGTGATGTGGGCCCTGCGCCAGCGGGGCATCGGCGTTCCCGGCATTGACCTGCTGCTCGACTCCAATGTTCCGCTCGGCGCAGGACTCTCCTCCTCCCATGCCATCGAGTGTGCGGTCATCTCGGCATTGAACGACCTGACCGGCGCGGGCCTGAAGGCAGAGGAGATGGTCCTGGCCACGCAGCAGGCCGAGAACGACTTTGTGGGGGCGCCCACCGGGATTATGGACCAGTCAGCATCGTTGCGCGGGTCAAAAGGACACGCCGTGTTCCTGGACTGCCGGAACCAGGACGTCAACCTGGTTCCCTTCGAAACGGACCCGGCGGACCTGGTGATGCTGGTGATCGACACCAAGGTGTCGCACTCCCATGCCGACGGCGGTTATGCCTCCCGGCGCGCCTCCTGTGAGCTGGGCGCGGAGGTCCTCGGAGTCAAGGCCCTGCGGGACGTCCAGGTGGGCGACCTGGAAGAGGCCTCCGGACTCCTGGATGAAGTGACGTTCCGCCGCGTACGGCACGTGGTCACGGAGAACGACCGCGTCCTTCAGACAGTGGAGCTTTTGGGGGCCCAGGGTCCGGCAGCAATCGGTGCCCTGCTGGATGCCAGCCATGTATCGATGCGCGACGATTTCGAAATCTCCTGCCCGGAACTGGACCTGGCAGTGGAGGCCTCACGCGCCAATGGCGCCATCGGCGCCCGCATGACCGGCGGCGGTTTCGGCGGTGCGGCCATCGCCCTTACCCCGGTCAGCTCCGAGCACAAGGTGCGGGACGCCGTCGTCAAGGCGTTTGCAGGCGCCGGTTTCACCGCACCGGACATCTTCACTGTGACGCCGGCTGCCGGCGCCATGCGCATTGCCTGAGTTCTCCAACGGCTGAGGGCCCCACCTGGTGGTGGGGCCCTCAGTTGTTATTGGCCTGCTTCAAAAGTACGACGGCGGCCTCCCGCTGTACGGTTAGTTGTACTAACCCGGTTGGTTGGTGACACGGCTGACCGGTGAGGCGCCTTTGAGTGCGGTGTGGGGCCTGTGGTGATTGTAGTACTCGATGAAGTTGGGGTAGCAGGCTTGGCGTTCAGTTTCTGAGGCATAGGCCTTGGCGTAGGCCCACTCTTCTTGGAGGATGCGGTTGAAGCGCTCGACTTTGCCGTTGGTTTGGGGTCGGTAGGGCCTGGTGCGTTTGTGCCTGATCCCGGCTTCGTTAAGGACA
>FOEZ01000047.1 GCA_900110595.1 Arthrobacter sp. OV608
TGTCCGGCGGTGACCTACTCTCCCACACCCTCCCGGGTGCAGTACCATCGGCGCTGTGGGTCTTAGCTTCCGGGTTCGGAATGGGACCGGGCGTTTCCCCCACGCTATGACCGCCGTAACCCTTGTACCCAACCCCTGTGATGATGCTTGGGGGTGGGAAAACTGTGGTTACAACATTGTGGTGTTGTTATTGTGTTGTGTTTTTGTTCCCTGGACAACTTTTGGTTTGTTGTTTGGGAACCACATAGTGGACGCAAGCAGTCTTGTTTATCTTTTTACCCTGCTTCATGGTGTGAACGTCTTTTGAATCCGTTCACGAAGAGGGTGTGTGGTGTAAGTTATCGGCCTATTAGTACCGGTCAGCTTCACGAGTCGTTAGTCCTCGCTTCCACATCCGGCCTATCAACCCAGTGGTCTGGCTGGGGGCCTCTCACACACAAGGTGTATGGAAATCTCATCTTGAAGCGAGCTTCCCGCTTAGATGCTTTCAGCGGTTATCCCATCCGAACGTAGCTAATCAGCGGTGCACTTGGCAGTACAACTGACACACCAGAGGTTCGTCCGTCCCGGTCCTCTCGTACTAAGGACAGCCCTTCTCAAATTTCCTGCGCGCGCAGCGGATAGGGACCGAACTGTCTCACGACGTTCTAAACCCAGCTCGCGTACCGCTTTAATGGGCGAACAGCCCAACCCTTGGGACCTACTCCAGCCCCAGGATGCGACGAGCCGACATCGAGGTGCCAAACCATGCCGTCGATATGGACTCTTGGGCAAGATCAGCCTGTTATCCCCGAGGTACCTTTTATCCGTTGAGCGACGGCCATTCCACAATGTACCGCCGGATCACTAGTCCCGACTTTCGTCCCTGCTCGAGATGTCTCTCTCACAGTCAAGCTCCCTTGTGCACTTACACTCGACACCTGATTGCCAACCAGGCTGAGGGAACCTTTGGGCGCCTCCGTTACTTTTTAGGAGGCAACCGCCCCAGTTAAACTACCCATCAGGCACTGTCCCTGACCCGGATTACGGGCCGAAGTTAGATGTCCAAAGTGACCAGAGTGGTATTTCAACGATGACTCCACCCGAACTGGCGTCCGGGCTTCAACGTCTCCCACCTATCCTACACAAGCCACTCCGAACACCAATACCAAACTATAGTAAAGGTCTCGGGGTCTTTCCGTCCTGCTGCGCGTAACGAGCATCTTTACTCGTACTGCAATTTCGCCGAGTTTATGGTTGAGACAGCGGGGAAGTCGTTACTCCATTCGTGCAGGTCGGAACTTACCCGACAAGGAATTTCGCTACCTTAGGATGGTTATAGTTACCACCGCCGTTTACTGGGGCTTAAATTCTCAGCTTCGCCGTGAGGCTAACCGGTCCTCTTAACCTTCCAGCACCGGGCAGGAGTCAGTCCGTATACATCGTCTTGCGACTTCGCACGGACCTGTGTTTTTAGTAAACAGTCGCTTCCCCCTGGTCTCTGCGGCCCCGATCCCCTCCCCACAGCAAGTGTGGTTCAAGGTTGGGGCCCCCCTTCTCCCGAAGTTACGGGGGCATTTTGCCGAGTTCCTTAACCATAATTCTCTCGATCGCCTTAGTATTCTCTACCTGATCACCTGTGTCGGTTTGGGGTACGGGCGGCTAAAACCTCGCGTCGATGCTTTTCTCGGCAGCATAGGATCACCAAATCCCCCCAAACGGGGGTCCCATCAGATCTCAGGCATCATGAACAGCGGATTTGCCTACCGTTCGCCCTACATCCTTAGACCGGGACAACCATCGCCCGGCTCGGCTACCTTCCTGCGTCACACCTGTTAATACGCTTGCCTCCCAGGATCAGGTCCTGCGCTCCACCAAAACCCTTCACCCACAAGGGGTGTCGGGCAGGTCTCGGGCAGTTAGTATCCCCTGTTCAGCATGGGCGGTTTTTCGCCGGTACGGGAATATCAACCCGTTGTCCATCGACTACGCCTGTCGGCCTCGCCTTAGGTCCCGACTTACCCAGGGCAGATTAGCTTGACCCTGGAACCCTTGATCATTCGGCGGACGGGTTTCTCACCCGTCTTTCGCTACTCATGCCTGCATTCTCACTCGTGTAGGCTCCACCGCTGGTTTACACCGCGACTTCACTGCCCACACGACGCTCCCCTACCCATCCAAACGCCTGAACCACAAGGGCTTAGCTAATATTTGAATGCCACAACTTCGGCGGTGTACTTGAGCCCCGCTACATTGTCGGCGCGGAATCACTTGACCAGTGAGCTATTACGCACTCTTTTAAGGATGGCTGCTTCTAAGCCAACCTCCTGGTTGTCTGAGCAACTCCACATCCTTTCCCACTTAGCACACGCTTAGGGGCCTTAGTTGGTGGTCTGGGCTGTTTCCCTCTCGACTATGAAGCTTATCCCCCACAGTCTCACTGCTGCGCTCTCACTTACCGGCATTCGGAGTTTGGCTGACGTCAGTAACCTTGTAGGGCCCATTAGCCATCCAGTAGCTCTACCTCCAGCAAGAAACACGCAACGCTGCACCTAAATGCATTTCGGGGAGAACCAGCTATCACGAAGTTTGATTGGCCTTTCACCCCTACCCACAGCTCATCCCCTCCATTTTCAACTGAAGTGGGTTCGGTCCTCCACGACGTCTTACCGTCGCTTCAACCTGGCCATGGGTAGATCACTTCGCTTCGGGTCTAGATCACGCCACTGCAACGCCCTATTCAGACTCGCTTTCGCTACGGCTTCCCCACACGGGTTAACCTCGCGACGTAACACTAACTCGCAGGCTCATTCTTCAAAAGGCACGCCGTCACAACTACAAGGCTGCTCCGACGGATTGTAAGCACACGGTTTCAGGTACTGTTTCACTCCCCTCCCGGGGTACTTTTCACCTTTCCCTCACGGTACTGGTCCGCTATCGGTCATTAGGGAGTATTTAGGCTTATCAGGTGGTCCTGACAGATTCACACGGGATTTCTCGGGCCCCGTGCTACTTGGGATACTCTCCAGGCGGTACACAACATTACAGTTACGGGGCTCACACCCTCTCTGGCCGGCCTTTCAAGACCGTTCACCTATGCCTGCACATCACACCCCACTGTCCCGGCAGAGACAGAACGGAAAGTCCCACAACCCCGACCATGCAACGCCCGCCGGCTATCACACATGGAACGGTTTAGCCTGATCCGCGTTCGCTCGCCACTACTAACGGAATCACTATTGTTTTCTCTTCCTGCGGGTACTGAGATGTTTCACTTCCCCGCGTTCCCTCCACGCACCCTATGTGTTCAGATGCGGGTCACCAGGCAACTCGCGCCCCTGGCGGGGTTTCCCCATTCGGACACCCTGGGATCACAGTCCGGTTATCGACTCCCCCAGGCTTATCGCAGATTCCTACGTCCTTCTTCGGCTCCTAATGCCAAGGCATCCACCGTGTGCTCTTAAAAACTTGACCACAGAAGATCAATCAAAAATTTTCGAGAGAACCACGAAAACCAACCACACACAACACCACCAACCCCCAAAAGGGCCAGTAACCATCACGCGCAGCCAGATCCAGGTTCATATTCTTGGAAATTGCTTCTTATAAAAGATGCTCGCGTCCACTATGTAGTTCTCAAACAACAACCCCAAACCACACACCCCACACACCTACGTGCGCGCTCGATGCAGCCAGGAAAACCAGAAACAAACAAACCCGGAACACCACCACGACCAAAAGCCGCAGCAACCCCCGGCCCTGTTGCCTCAGGACCCAACAGTGTGCCAAACACTACCCAACAACCACACACCGGCACGCTTTCCTGAACACCGCCCCTCCCCAAAAGAAGAAACAAGCATCCGTACTAACAACCGGTGACAGCCACCAGGCACCTATCCGTTGATATTCCACCCTTGAGCACCCGCCGCAGAACTAGCGTCTGCGCAACGGGCATATACTCCTGACAAACCCCCACCACCACATACGCGGCACTGAATGCTTGTAGGTGCTCCTTAGAAAGGAGGTGATCCAGCCGCACCTTCCGGTACGGCTACCTTGTTACGACTTAGTCCCAATCGCCAGTCCCACCTTCGACAGCTCCCTCCCACAAGGGGTTAGGCCACCGGCTTCGGGTGTTACCAACTTTCGTGACTTGACGGGCGGTGTGTACAAGGCCCGGGAACGTATTCACCGCAGCGTTGCTGATCTGCGATTACTAGCGACTCCGACTTCATGGGGTCGAGTTGCAGACCCCAATCCGAACTGAGACCGGCTTTTTGGGATTAGCTCCACCTCACAGTATCGCAACCCTTTGTACCGGCCATTGTAGCATGCGTGAAGCCCAAGACATAAGGGGCATGATGATTTGACGTCGTCCCCACCTTCCTCCGAGTTGACCCCGGCAGTCTCCTATGAGTCCCCACCATCACGTGCTGGCAACATAGAACGAGGGTTGCGCTCGTTGCGGGACTTAACCCAACATCTCACGACACGAGCTGACGACAACCATGCACCACCTGTAAACCGACCGCAAGCGGGGCACCTGTTTCCAGGTCTTTCCGGTTCATGTCAAGCCTTGGTAAGGTTCTTCGCGTTGCATCGAATTAATCCGCATGCTCCGCCGCTTGTGCGGGCCCCCGTCAATTCCTTTGAGTTTTAGCCTTGCGGCCGTACTCCCCAGGCGGGGCACTTAATGCGTTAGCTACGGCGCGGAAAACGTGGAATGTCCCCCACACCTAGTGCCCAACGTTTACGGCATGGACTACCAGGGTATCTAATCCTGTTCGCTCCCCATGCTTTCGCTCCTCAGCGTCAGTTAATGCCCAGAGACCTGCCTTCGCCATCGGTGTTCCTCCTGATATCTGCGCATTTCACCGCTACACCAGGAATTCCAGTCTCCCCTACATCACTCTAGTCTGCCCGTACCCACCGCAGATCCGGAGTTGAGCCCCGGACTTTCACGGCAGACGCGACAAACCGCCTACGAGCTCTTTACGCCCAATAATTCCGGATAACGCTTGCGCCCTACGTATTACCGCGGCTGCTGGCACGTAGTTAGCCGGCGCTTCTTCTGCAGGTACCGTCACTTTCGCTTCTTCCCTACTGAAAGAGGTTTACAACCCGAAGGCCGTCATCCCTCACGCGGCGTCGCTGCATCAGGCTTTCGCCCATTGTGCAATATTCCCCACTGCTGCCTCCCGTAGGAGTCTGGGCCGTGTCTCAGTCCCAGTGTGGCCGGTCACCCTCTCAGGCCGGCTACCCGTCGTCGCCTTGGTAAGCCATTACCTCACCAACAAGCTGATAGGCCGCGAGTCCATCCAAAACCACAAAAAGCTTTCCACCAACCACCATGCGATGATCAGTCATATCCGGTATTAGACCCAGTTTCCCAGGCTTATCCCAGAGTTAAGGGCAGGTTACTCACGTGTTACTCACCCGTTCGCCACTAATCCCCGGTGCAAGCACCGGATCATCGTTCGACTTGCATGTGTTAAGCACGCCGCCAGCGTTCATCCTGAGCCAGGATCAAACTCTCCGTTGAAGTAAAACAAAAACGAACACAACCAGGCACCACGGGAAAACGCGGAAACCCGACTGCAAAATTTGAAACCAGCTGTAAAAACCAGACC
>FOEZ01000023.1 GCA_900110595.1 Arthrobacter sp. OV608
GCCACCCAGGTCACCGACGCCGCCAAGGACATGGTCCAGGACCTCAAGGAACCAGCCCAGGAAGCGATGGAGAACGTCAAAACCACCGCCACCGAAGGCGTCCAGAACGTCAAAGCCGAAGGCCAAGGCGCCGTCACCGACGTCAAAGACCGCGCCGCCGACGCCAAAACCAACGTCCAAAACACCTAAGCACCAACGCGGTACCCAAGGCATGAGCATCACCTGACAGGCCGGCCCCGCCATACCGCGGAGCCGGCCTCTCAGTTTTGCGCCCTTAGCGAGAGGACAACCCCATGGCCACTCAGGATTCATCCGAGACCAGCACAGCCAAAGCAGGCCAGGCTCCGGATCCGAACGACTCACGGAAGCCGGACAGCCCCAGGGACCTGGACAAGCCGAACTGGAAGTACATCGCCAAGAAGACCCTGCGGGAGTTCAGCAAAGACCAGTGCCCGGACCTCGCGGCAGCCCTGACCTACTACGCAGTCCTATCGTTGTTCCCGGCCATTCTGGCACTGGTTTCATTGGTCGGAATCTTCGGGGACGCGCAGAAAACGACGGATGCCCTGCTCCAAATAGTGCGGGGATTTGTCCCCGCCGAGACGGCCAATACCGTCGGGGGCGTTGTCTCGGATCTCGCCAACGCACCCGCTGCCGGGCTCACGCTCGTGCTCGGCCTTGCCACCGCCCTGTGGTCGGCCTCCGGCTACGTCGGGGCTTTCGGCCGGGCCATGAACCGGGTATACGAAGTGGACGAGGGCCGTCCGTTTATTAAGCTCCGCGGCACCATGCTGGTGGTTACGCTCTTTGCCGTTGTCGTCGTCGCCATCCTCGCCGGCATGCTGGTCCTGAGCGGGCCGGTCGCCGAGGCAGTGGGCGGCCTCATTGGGCTCAGCGGCGCGTTCCTGACAATCTGGAATATTGCCAAGTGGCCTGTCATGGTGGCGCTCATTATCGTGATCATTGCTGTGCTCTACTACGCAACCCCCAACGTCAAGCAGCCCAAGTTCAAGTGGATGAGCATGGGTTCAGGCATTGCACTGTTCGTCTTCCTGCTCGCATCCTTGGGCTTTGGGTTCTACGTGGGCAACTTCGGAAACTACAACAAGACCTACGGTGCCCTGGGCGGGGTGATCGTGATGCTGCTGTGGCTGTGGATCCTGAACATGTCCCTGCTTTTCGGTGCCGAGTTCGACGCGGAGACAGAGCGTGGCCGCCAGCTCCAGGCAGGCATCGAAGCCGAGGAAACCATCCAGCTTCCGCCGCGTGACACCAAGAAGAGCGAGAAGCTGCAGAAGCAGGCGGAAGAGGATATCCAGCACGGCCGCGAACTCCGCGAAAAGTACAGTGCCGAGAACGGGGGGAATGGGGACTCCGGCGGGGAAGGGGACCGGAGCGAGCGTTCCAGCCAGTCCGCGGAGCGCCACCGCGACAGGGTGCGGGACAAGCTCCGTGAGCGGGGTACCGGCAGCGAGTAGGAGGGTGGCCCCGGGGCGGCCGAAATGGCAGGCGCAGCCGGCGCCGCCTCCGGGGGCTAGGCAGGACCTTCAAGATAGGAGAAAATTGTTGTGAAGGTCCTGTTCAGGTTTCCCGGGTCAGCAAGGTGGTCCGGGACAAGGCGGGGCCGGCGGTGAGATGGCCTCTTCTGAGACCGAGGCCAGTCCCCCCAGTCGCCGTCGGCCCCCTCGATCCCCGCACGCGACGGCGCGACTGGACAAAGTGAACCGCCCTGCAATAGTTTCATGTTTACCCTGCGCGGACTCACTGGAGCCATGCAGGGCCGCTGAAGCAGATACGGCGGCAACACGGTCGACCCCGAATGAGCGAACATGCCTGCCACCCATTTTGAACAATTTATTGCTGAAGCAGTTGTCGCGGACAGGGAGCCCGGACTGGGCCTTCGCCGGGATGAACTCTATGGGCTCTACACCAGTTGGTGCCTGCTCCAGAAAGAGCAGCTTCAGGCACCGGAGGCCCTGTGGGAGGCACTGCAGGTCCACGGAATTAACCCGGACAGCAACAACCTGTCCATGACAGGCCCCGCCGCCGCAGACTACATCGTGGCCAGCGCCCCGGACTTGGTCTGAGTTCTTGTCCAAGGCCTGTTGAAGCTGCTCTTGGCTGGTTAGCATGGAGATCATGGCCGGTGAATTACCGTCTGCCGGCCACCAGCCGAAGGGAGAATCACCATGGGTTTGGATGACAAGATTGACAATGCCGCGGAAAAGATGGGCGGCAAAGCCAAAGAGGGTGCAGGCGCGGCCACGGACGACGAAAGCCTCCGCGCCGAAGGCAAGATGGACCAGTCCAAGGCCGACCTGAAGCAGGCCGGCGAAAAAATCAAGGATGCTTTCAAGAAGGATTAGGTCCGGGAAACCATAACCGCGAAAAAGGGCGGCTGCGGTTCCGCAGCAGCCCTTTTTCGTTCCTCCGGCTCCGGGTTCCCGGCCAGCTTCCCGGGAACCCGGCTAGGCAGGTTCGGTGACGGGTGCCGTGGCCGCCATGGTTTCGGCATTGACCATCCAGGCCAGCTGCTCCAGGCGCTCGATGACGGCATGGAGGAGATCAGCGCTGGTGGGATCTTCCTCATCCACCTCGTCGTGGACGTCCCTCATGGTCTGCACGGTCCGTTCAAGACGGGCGGTCATAAGTTTGACGGTGTCCTTGGTGCTGACCAGCCCTTGTGGGAACTCCTCCAGGCGGCTGCCGGAGGAGACGGTGCTGCTGCGGCCGTCAGGCAGGGCGTGCAGTGCCCGCATCCTCTCCGCTGCCTGGTCGGCGAAGAGCCTGGCTGCGGCAATGATCTCGTCCAGCTGCAGGTGCAGGTCGCGGAAATTGGTGCCCACCAGGTTCCAGTGGGCCTGTTTTCCCTGCAGGTGCAACTCAATGAGGTCAGTGAGCACCATCTGCAGGTTACTGGCAAGGGTGGGCGACGCTTTCATCATTTACCTCCGCTGCGGCTGCGTATCCGGCTGGGATCAACCGGACAATTACTATAAGCATACTTACCAGTTTGATGCAGGCAGTGACACCGGGGCACAGGCCGGCGCTACTTGATCCGGGCCAGTGCGAATCCGTCCCAGCCTTTGGAGCCCACCGTTTGAATGACGGTGGCATCAAGCCGGGGATGCTCGCCCAGCAGCTTCAGTGCGTCAACGATTCCCGGCGCGTTAACAGGATCCATGTCCGGATCCAGCACCGCACCTTCCCAAATGGTGTTATCCAGGACCACGGTGGTCCCGGGGCGGCCGAGTCGAACCGCCCATTCCAGGTAGCGGCTGTTGTTCTCTTTATCAGCGTCGATGAAGATGAAGTCGAAGGGTTCGCGGTCCTCCTCCGCCAAGGCCGCGAGCGTATCCAGGGCAGGTCCCAGCCGGATCTCCACCTTCTGTCCCAGTCCGGCGAAGTCAATATTCGCCCACGCGACTTCCGCGTGCTTGGGGAGGAATTCGCACGTCACCAGCGTGCCGTCGTCGGGCAGGCCCTGCCCCATCCAAATCGTACTGAAGCCCGCCAGCGTGCCAATCTCCAGCACCCGCCGGGCGCCGGACAGCTGGACCAAAAGCTTGAGCAGCTTGCCTGCGTTGGGCGCCACCTCGATGGGCGGCATACCGGCATCAGCTGCGGATTGCACTGCCCGGAGCAGGGCGGGATCGGGATGTACCACCACGTCGGACAGGAACTTTTCGGTGGCGGTCCACTCCGGGCGCGGCTTGTGCTCAAACATGGGCACAGTCTGGCACGGGCTCCGGCGCGGGTCCAGACAATTTGCGCTTCCCGAACCCAGCTGGCCCGGCAGGCAGCCGGCGCTTAGGGGTCCGCCGCCTCAGGAGGGGCCGTCAGCCAATGCTGCTTCGAGCCGGTCCACCTTGGCCGTCAACTCGCCAGAGTATCCCGGCCTGATGTCCGCCTTGATGACCAGGGAAACGCGGCTGCCGTAGTGGCCCACAGCCTCGGTTGCACGCTTTACGACATCAAAGACTTCGTCCCATTCACCCTCGATGGTGGTGAACATTGAATCCGTTGTATTGGGCAACCCTGACTCCCTGACGATTTTCACAGCGGCGGCGACGGCGTCGTGAACGGAGGCGTCCGCGGGCCGGGAGCCTTCAGCGGGGGTACCGGAGGGGGCAACAGAAAAGGCAAGCAGCATAGGGCCAGTGTGCCATGGTGAGGAGGCAGGGCGCAGGCGGAGCACGCCGCTGCGGCCGTCACAAAACCCCCTACCCCCCGGTAACGGTGATCGGCAGGACCACCATTGCTAACCTTTTGGCATGAGCCTCGCAGTCGCCCGCAAGCCGCTCCGCGCCGACGCAGCGCGGAATGTGGACAAGATCATTACGGCGGCGCGCCAATGCTTCCGCGAATTCGGCCCGGAAGTTCCGCTGCAGACCATTGCAGCGACGGCGGGCGTGGGTCCGGCCACCTTGTTCCGGAACTTCTCGGACAAAGAGGAGCTGGTCCTTGCAGCGCTTAACCGGCAGCTCCGGCTCACCGTTGATCCGGTGGTGGACGGCGCCCTGGCCGATATCGATGCCGCTGCAGGGCTGCTGCGTGTCATGGAGGCCCTGATGGCCGCCGCCAGCGACGACGCCAACCTTCTCGGGGCGGTTGCCGGCCGCCGGGAACTGCTCACCGGCATCACGGGCTCATTGATGGAATCGATCAGCATCCTGCTGGTCCGCGGGCAGGGCCAGGGAAGCCTGCGCGAGGACATCTCCATGACGGACATGTTCCGGCTGCTGGCCATGCTCATTGGGGTGGTGGACACCATGGAACCGGGATCAGATGCGTGGCGCAGGCCCCTGGCCCTGGTGGAGGATGCCATCAGGACAGTGCGGCCCAGCCGCCCGCTTCCTGTCCATGTGCCGGTGCCGGCCGCACCCCTGACGTCTCTCCCCTGACAGGCCAAAAACGGGACGCTGCCTTCCGCAAGGCGGCCCGGAGATGGCCCCGGACGCGGGGGACCGGCCCGGCGGGCCTCCCCATTGTGGGCGTTCAGCAGGTGCAATACACTTCAAGTGGGTTACGCAGCCAGCCTCTCTGAACTTTCCGGATGGAGCCCTCCATGCCCCAGTTCCTGCACTTCCAGCCCACGGCCGCATCGTGATGAACACCTCCAGGCTTCTGCACTACATCAACGATCCGCGGGGTCCAGAGGAAGTTCTGCCCACATTGTCGGGTGAGGAACTCGCGAAACTGTTGGATGCCCTTTTCCAAAACCTTGACACTCCCGAACCCGAGTTCGGCGCGCAGGCCTGGTATGAGATGGCAGTCGAAGAAAGCTTGCGACGGTCCACGTCGGCCGGTTCACGTGCAAGGGAAAGCGCTGCTGCAAGCGAAAGCGCCGCGCACGGAGTGGCATAACTGGCTGCTGCCCACAGCGGTTGTCCGGCCGGGCTTTATTCGGGGGCTTTGTCCGGGATGGCCGCCTGCCGGCCCACCACCTGTTCCGCCAATCTAGCCGCCGTTCGCTGCTGCCCTCGCCCGGAGTTCCTCGCCCACCATGGCCTGCAGCGCCAGGACCTGGGACGCCGGATGACAATCCATCCCACTTGCCAGGCTCTCTGACAGGGCTTCCAAGTCTTTGTCGGGACATCGGACAAGCCGGCGAATCGCCTGAAGAAGCGTTTGGCCGGGAGCCCAGCCTGGCGTCGTGAATTCTTGTGGAAGAGGGGGCGTCCGGCTTTGTCCCCGGTCGCGTGCAGTTGATTTTCCATCGTCGCCGTTCATACGAACCGTTCGTGGCCAACTGCATAGCCGTTTTCATACTACAACCCGCCGCTCCCCGCGGCAGTGACTGGCGTCACGCCGCCGGGACGTTGCTCAGTTCCAGCCCAGCATCCTCAACACTGCCGCAGTTCCGGCGCCCAACACCACCACCACCAGGAAGGGCGCCCGCAGCGCGAGTGCGATCGCCGCGGCCGCGAGCGCGCCCAGGCGTGCGTCCGCGGCCAGTGACTGTCCGGAAGCCACGGTGTTCACAACAGTGAGGGACGCCAGCAGACCGATGGTCATGGTTCCCGCCACCCTGGACATCCGGGGGTCCTTGAGGAGCCTGGCCGGGACAAAGTAGCCCATGAGCTTCCACGCGTAGGCCATGGCACAAGCGATGAGCAGCCAGATCCACAGACTCATGCGTCTGCCCCGGAAACGCCCTTGCCGCGCTGCCGGTCCTCACCGCCGCGGTGTTCGGCGCCCCGGTGGTGATGCCCGCGGTAGGGCTCGACATCCGGTTCCAGGCCCTCGTCGCTCCGGCCATGGCTGTACCAGCCGATCGCGGCTGCCACGACGGCCGCGACGAGGATTGGCACCCCCGCCGGAACGAAAGGCACTGCAGCCACCGTGGCAACAGCGCAGGCCACTGCGATGGCGATCGGTTCGCGGCCCTTCAGCCGGGGCCAGAGCAGAGCCAGGAAAGCAGCCACTGCCGCCCCGTCAAGTCCCCACTGCTTCGGGTCGCCCAACCCGCTGCCGGCGAGTGCCCCCACCGCTGTGAACAGGTTCCAGAGCACATAGATGCCGATGCCCGCTGCCCAGAAACCCCGGCGCTGCTCGGCGGGATCGGTCTGGCCTGTGCTCGTGGCGGTGGATTCGTCGATGGTCACCTGCGCCGCGACGTATTTCCGCCAGCCGGTGGGGTGCAGCAGTGCGTTGAGCTGCATGCCGTAAATTCCATTGCGCATCCCCAGCAGCGTGGCGGCGCTCATGGCTGCGATGCCCGATCCGCCCCCGCTTACAACACCGATGAAGGCGAATTGCGAGCCGCCGCTGAACAGCAGCAGGCTCAGCGCCATGGTTTGCCAGAAGTCCAGCCCCGATGTAACGGACAAGGCGCCGAAGGACACTCCGTACAAGCCCGTGGCAACACTGATGGACAGTCCCACCCGAACGGCAGGGGATGACAAGAGCTTCACACCCGGGCTCCCGGCTGGCGCCCGACAGGGGCCGATGCAGGCTTCCGGAGGCTCCAGGCCCACAGGATGAGAGGCGCTTGAAGCGGGAGCCGCAGCGTGTGCACTGTGCGCTGGCCGGGTGTTCCAACCGGGCTGTAGGCGCGGCGCAGGGCGTCGACGTGCCCGGCCAGGAAGACGGTGAACATGGCGGCGAGGGCAGTTGCGGTGGCCTTGCGCGCCGGCGGAACGAGGATGCCGGCGGCGGCCGCCAGCTCCAGCAGGCCGCTTACCGCGATCCACTCCTCCCTGGTCATCACCGCGAACGGCCGACGGCGGTCCGGCTCGCTGCCGTCGTCCCTGCCCTCCAGGCAGAGGTAGTCAGGCACTACCTGGCGGAAGAACAGGGGGTCGCGGAAGTGCTTCATGGCGCTGGCCAGAAGGAGGGCGCTCATGGCTGCAGCGGAAAGGCTTTGGAGGGCCCGGCCGGACCGGGGAAAAGGCATGCCTCCACTCAATCACAAGCGCGGCAGGGCCCGAAAACCAGCCCGGTCCACTGGACCCGTTATGCCCAGGCGAGCGCAGAACTTCCGTACGGTGCCGGCGGGCCGGGATAGTCGAGCGGTTGCCCGTCCACCACGAGGGGCGGGCCGACGTAGCGCAGGCCCCCGTAACTGCTGGCCGTGCTGCGCAGTTCGGGTGCGGGCAACTGCCGTAGTGGAAGATCCGGTGGCGGGGGCTGGAGGCTGAACAGCTCCTCGGCGGTGCGGACAAGGGACAACCGGGCCGATCCGCCCAGCCCCAACTCCTGGCGCCGGGCGAGCAGGGCGATGGCGGCCGCCGCCACGCCGTAGCCAGTGGCGTGGTCCAGGGCCTGGACAGGGAGCGCACCAGGCCGCCAGCCGTCGTCGTGATGTTCCGTCCCGTAAAGGGAGGCGATTCCGGTGGCCGCCTGGACAATGCTGTCGAAGCCGCGAAGGCCGCTCCACGGGCCGGTGCTGCCCCAGGCGTCCAGCGTGACCACCGCCAGCCCGGGCCGGGCCGCCAGCAGAACGTCCGGTTCAAGCCCAAAGCGCTCCAGGGAGCCCCGCCGGTATCCACTGATGACCACGTCGGCAGAAGCCAGCAACTCCTGCAACTGGTGCCGGTTCCCAGGGGCTGCAAGGTCCGCCTCGGCGCTCCGCTTGCCAAACCCGGTGTCCACGAACTGGTCCATAATTTCAGGAAGGCCTGGCGGATCAATCCGCAGGACGTCGGCGCCGAGCGCTCCCAGCAGGCGTGTGGCAACCGGCCCGGCAATAACCCGGGTCAGGTCCAGAACGCGCACGCCAGCCAAGGGGCGGCGTGGGTCGTCGCCGGACAGGCGGCGATTCCGGGCTGTCAAAGGTTCTCCGGAAGCAAAATTCACTTCGATCCAGGGACCACTGCCGTCCGCGCTGCCCATCCGGGAATTGAGCCACTCATTGCGGCTTCGGACGGCAGCGGCAACTCCTCCCCTGGCTTGAATCGCCGCTTCTGCTTCGAGCGAGGTCATGCCGGCAAGTGCCGCCGCCACCCCGTCTGCCGTGCTGACGTCCAGCGCCTGCATCAGCCGCTGTTCATGGTGCGGGTAATTGGCGTGGAGCCGGATCCAGCCGTCGCGGGTGCGCCGGAAACCGGACAGCGGGGCAAAGCCCTGGATGCCCCGCCCGCCAATCCGCAGATAGCCGTACGAATCGAACGCAGCCGCAGTCAGGGCAGCCGTAGTGCCGAACCGGCCCGGAGTTCCTGCCAGGAGGTTCAATGCTGCAGCGGCAGCTCCTACGGACGCCAGGGCCAGGCCTTCCACGTCCAGGAGGCCGCCCCACCACCGGCGCGGGCCGGACCAGGACCAGTCCGCCTTTCCCAACTCCAGCCCGGCGTCCGCGAACACCGGCACCAGGTCACGGAACAGCGGGGGAAGTTCACTGCCAGCCTGCACCATGGCCTAACTACCTTCCTTGCGGCGAGGCCACGTGCAACTGCCCCAACACGCGCGCGGGCACGTTGGTGGTGATCTCGTGGATACCAAGGCCCTGGCACAACGCCACATCCTGGTCCGTGTCCACGGTCCACACCCGGAGGCGCCGGCCCCGCTCCTGCCACCGCAGGATGGTGCCCGGATACCGGCGGACGTACTCGACGCCGGGACCGGCCAGTCCGGCTTCGCCGACGTCCAGGATCCGTTCCCCTTCCAACTGGGCAGCTTTCATCACGTTGGCTATAGCTCCCCCGGTAATCAGCCCCAGGCCCAGTTCCTCGCGGAGTTCGCTCACGTCCACGTCATCCACCAGCTGGCAGACGTATTGCGCCGGAACTGAACGGAGCAGCCGGCGGACGGATTCGGGGCTGAAGCTCATGAAGGTCACCGACACGTTGTCTATGCAAGAGTCCGCCGCACCCCAGCCCGAGGCCCGCAGGACCTCAAGCACCCGGTCCTCCAGCTTGAGCTGATAGGGGCTGGGATGCTTCAGCTCGATGGCGAGCCGAACGGGCCGGCCGGCAGCGCGGAGGATCTCCAGCAGTTCCGGAAGCGTCAGGAACTGCTCCGACCGCGCCCCGTACATTTCCGGAATGCGCACGCCCTTCCAGGACGAAAAGTCCAGGCGGCGCAGTTCGCGCAGCGTGCGTTCCGCCACCGGCCCGGTTCCGTCTGAAGTACGGTCAAGGTTGGCGTCGTGCAGGAGGACGACGTGCTGGTCGCGGGTGAGGTGGACATCGCACTCCACGCCGTCCGCCCCGTCCGCCAACGCCTGCAGATAGGCGGCGCGGGTGTGCTCGGCGAACGCGGCGCTCGAGCCGCGGTGGGCAAAGACCAGCGGCCGCTGCGGCAGTGACTCTTCAGTAGTCATGCAGCCACGGTAGCCGACCCGGCCAGGACTGCGGCGATAGGCTTGGCACATGCAGGTGAACTCTGAGCCAACTACCCGCGAAGCACCCACCAGGCCGGCACCCGCCGGACCATCCGACGAAAAGGCGCGTCCCGCCGTCGTCCGCCAGCAGCTCACTGCCGGCGACGCCGAAAAGGCGGCAGCGCTGCGGAAAATGAAGCTTGTGGCGCTGGGACTGCTCATCGCCATGGCCGTGGTTTTTGTGTTCGCCTTTGCCCTGCAAAGGGAGTACCCGTGGCTCCAATACGTGCGGGCGGCCGCGGAGGGCGGCATGGTGGGCGCGCTGGCCGACTGGTTCGCCGTCACGGCGCTGTTCAAGTACCCCATGGGCATCAAAATCCCGCACACGGCGATTATTCCGCGCCGCAAGGACCAGATCGGCGCCTCGCTGGGCGAGTTCGTGGAGACGAACTTCCTGTCCGAGCAGGTGGTCCAGGACAAGCTGGCAAGCGTGAACATCGCCCGCCGGGCCGGCGAGTGGCTCGCCACCCCGGCCGGTGCCAACCGCGTGGCCAAGGAGGGCGCGGCCGTTATCCGGGGCTTGTTCAAGGTCCTGAACGACGACGACGTCCAGGCGGTCATCGAAGGAATGGTGCGCAAGCACCTGCTCACTCCGCCGTGGGGACCTCCGGTGGGCAAGCTGGCGGAGCGGATTTTCCACGACGGGCACCACCACAAGCTGGTGGACCTGCTGGTGGACCGGGCGGCCGACTGGGTCAGCGAAAACCATGAAACGGTCAGCCGGCTCGTCTCGGAGCGTTCGCCCACCTGGGTTCCGCAGTTCGTGGACGGGCTGGTGGGCGACAAGGTCTACATCGAGTTCCTGAAGTTCGTCCGGGCCGTCCAGTCCGATCCGAACCACCAGGTCCGGCAGTCCATCGACAAGTACCTGAACGATCTCGCCCAGGACCTGCAGCACGATCCGGTGATGATCGCCCGCGCGGAGGACATCAAGGCCCAGGTCCTCGGCGATCCGGAGGTGCGCGAGCTTGCCTCCCGCACCTGGGGCACGGTGAAGAATGCCCTGCTCGGCGCCGTCGAGGATCCGGACAGCGAGCTGACCGTCAAGTTCAAGGCGGCCGTTCGCGACTTCGGCTCCAGGCTGGTCAACGACCCCGAACTCGCCGGCAAGGTCAACGCCTGGATTGGCGATGCCGCGGGCTATCTGGTGCGGACCTACCGCTCGGACATTGCCGGGGTGATCACCGATACCGTGGCCCGGTGGGATGCCGAGGAGACCTCGCAGAAGATCGAGCTCCAGGTGGGCAAGGACCTGCAGTTCATCCGGATCAACGGCACCGTGGTGGGCTCACTGGCCGGCCTGGCGATCTTTACGGTGGCGCACCTGATTTTCGGGTGAGCCCAGCTACTTTTCACAGCAACGCGGGGTCACAAAACGCCCAATAAACGGCCGTACATGGGCCAGGAGTGACCCCGCGTTGCTCCAAAGGCCCGACCTAGGCGAACGGTTCCAGTTCAACGCCGGCGGCCTCCAGCCCGGCCCGGACGGCCGCAGCCATCTCCACGGCACCGGGGGTGTCGCCATGGATGCACAGGGAGTCCGGCCGCACCTGGACCACTGTCCCGTCCAGCGCCACCACTTCGCCTTTAGTCGCCAGGCGCACCGCACGCTCGACGATCGCGTCGACGTCGTGCAGGACGGCGCCTTCCTGCGAGCGCGGCACCAGGGTCCCGTCGCCCTGGTAGGCGCGGTCCACGAAGGCTTCGATGAAGACCGGATGTCCCGCTTCCTTGGCCTGCTTCAACAGCTCAGACCCTGGCAGGCCAAGGATGGGCAGGCCGGGATCGTAGGAGTTCACGGCGGCCACTACCGCAGAGGCCTGTTCGGAGTCGTGCACCAGCCTGTTGTACAGCGCCCCGTGCGGTTTCACGTAATCCACCGAGGCGCCCACGGCGTGCGCCACGCCGTCCAGCGCGCCCAGCTGGTACAGCACATCGCCGAACAGCTCATCGAAGGACGTGTCCAGCGAGCGGCGGCCGAAACCGGCGAGGTCGCGGTAGCCCACGTGCGCACCGACAGTTACATCAAGCTCATAGGCGGCGCGGCAGCTGTCCAGCATGGTGACGGGGTCGCCGGCGTGGAATCCGCAGGCAACGTTGGCGCTGGTGACCAGCTGGAACATCGCGGCGTCGTCCCCCATGGTCCAGGAGCCGAATGATTCGCCGAGGTCAGCGTTGAGATCCAAGGTTGTTGCCTTCCAGCGTCAGGTGGTCCGGTGCGGCAGCGTTCAGCTCGCCGGGAATCGTATCCGGCATGGGACCAAACGCTTCCTTCGCGTTCCCCACCACTGCCCGCCCCATCATGAGGTTACCGGCTCCGCCCACCACGGCGCCGATGCCGAACGGCAGCGCCCGGCCGAACAGGGCAGTTCCCTGGCGTTTGAGGAGGTTCTTGAGGAAGGCTTTCTGGATGCGGTTGCGGACCGAACCGAAGCCGGGCACCGACATGGATTTGGACAGGACATTGCCCCAGGCCCTGGTGGCGTTCATGCCGTTGCCGGCTGCCTGTCCGCCGAGCGTTCCGAGCAGGGCCGTGCCCTCCTCGCCCAGCATGATGGCCATCACCATGGTGCTGGCCTTTTCCGGGTTGGTAAGGCGGATGCCGTGCAACTCCGCGAGGGAGGTGGCGTACAGCGCGGTTGCTTCGAGGAACCCTACTGTCGCCGCAGCGGACAGTCCCAGGGACGCGACTGTGCCAACGCCGGGAACGACGGCGGTGGCCCCCACGATTGCGCCGCCTCCGGTGACGGCACGCAGGTAGTCCCGCTCCAGGATGTCTGCCAGCTGGGCGGCGGTGGCGCGCGGGTGCTTTTTCTGCAGCCGGCGGATGTAGGCCAGGACCAGCGGACGCTGGATCTCCACTGCCTTCAGGAGCGCGTTGTGGACTCCGGGCTTGGGCTTGCCGTCGGCGTCGAACACTGCATTATGGGCGGTTTCGGTTGCGATTCGTACTGCGGGGTTGCTGCGCCTGGCCATGGTCACCTCTGTTGGTCTCGCCGGCCGCGTTGGTTGCGGCTCTCCTGATACTAAGCTTGCTTAACATTAGGCCACGCATGGTGGCTGGCCCCAGTCGGTTTTCACGGTATCAACCGCGTGCCGCCTGTCCGGCCGAAGCCTAGACTTACCCTATGCCCGCTCCCAAAGCTTTGCGGCCCTTTGTCCACCGTGAGTACCGGGTACTGATTTCGGCACTGGCCATCTCCATTTTCGGCTCCGGCATGTGGGCCGTTGCAATGGTTTACCAGGTGATCCATCTCGGCGGTGGACCGTTGGAGCTGTCCCTGGTGGCCGCGGCCGGCAGCGTGGGCCTGGTGGCCTTTGTCCTGGCCGGCGGCATCGCGGCCGACCGGATTCCGCAGCGCCGCCTGATCATTGCAGTCGAGGGTGCCAACCTGGCCGTTATCGCCGCCATCAGCGGACTGGCGCTCGCCGGCTGGCTGCAGCTCTGGCACGTTGCCGCGGGCGCTTTTGTGCTCGGCGTCGGGGCTGCCTTCTTCTTCCCCGCCTACTCCGCGATCCTGCCGCGCATCCTTCCGGCAGAGGACCTGCTGGCCGCGAACGGGATGGAGGGATCCATGCGGCCGGTCCTCCAGCAGGCCGCCGGCCCGGCCGTTGCAGGTGTTGTGGTGGCTGCCCTGTCGCCGTCGCACGCCGTGACGGCTGTGGCGCTGTGCCACCTTTCGGCCTTCATCATCCTGAACTTCCTGGGCCGGCACGAACTGGCTGCGCCGGCCAACGGCACAGAGGACGGTGGCACCCCAAGCCGCAAGTCGTCCTTTTTCCAGGACCTGCGCGAAGGGGTCAGCTACACGCTGCGGACCCCGTGGCTGCTTTGGACCCTGATCTGGGCGTGCATTTCGGTCCTCTTCCTGATCGGCCCCATCGAGGTGCTGCTGCCGTTTGTGGTCCGCGACCAGCTGGGTGGAGACTCCAGCATGTTCGGGTTCCTGCTCGCCGTCATGGGTGTGGGCGCGGCCCTCGGCTCGCTGCTCACGGCCTCCCTGCGGCTGCCCAGGCGCTACCTCACGGTGATGATGGTGAGCTGGGGCGCGGGCAGCCTGCCCCTGGCCGCCGTCGGGATCATGGACACCTTCTGGGCCATCGCGGTGGCGCTGTTCATCTTCGGCGCCACCGGCAGCGTGGGCATGGTGATCTGGGGCACGCTGCTCCAGCGGCGCGTTCCGCCCCACCTCCTGGGCCGGGTGTCCAGCCTGGACTTCTTCGTCTCGCTCGCCCTGATGCCGGTGTCCATGGCCCTGGCCGGACCCGCCGCCGAAGTCCTGCCCATCTGGCTGATCTTCGTGGTGGCAGGGGGCGTGTGCCCCATCATGGCGGTCATCGCCATGATGGTGGCACGGATGCCCGACGACGAACTGGCCCACCCGCTGGACCGGTCACCTGGGGTGGAAAGGACGACGGCGGGCGAAGGCCAGGTGCGCGGCTGAACTTCCGGAAGGCGCCCTTAGCTGTTGGCGTGCACTACCGGGAGGCTCGCCGTCGGATGTCCGCTCGGGAACACCGTGGACTCCGGCACCGGAACCGGCGCGAGTCCCACCCGGACCGGTTCAGCGCCCACAGTCACCAACTGGCCGCGGACGTCCACGTCGAGCGGATCGCCTTCCTGGATGGCCAGGGTGAGCGCGCCGGCGTCGAGCTGGACCCGCAGCAGCCGGCCGCGGATCTTGAGGTGGAAAGTGAGCCCCTCCCACTCGGCAGGCAGCCGCGGATCGAAGAACGGAACAGGGCCCTGGTCCCGCAGGCC
This sequence comes from Arthrobacter sp. OV608, assembly GCA_900110595.1. Classification (GTDB taxonomy): domain Bacteria; phylum Actinomycetota; class Actinomycetes; order Actinomycetales; family Micrococcaceae; genus Arthrobacter. Next base: position 14,586 of record FOEZ01000023.1, read on the forward strand.
GGCAAAGCCGCAGACCAGCGAGCTCCACACCCCGCCGGTGGAAGCGATGTGCACGCCGTCGATGGTGTTGCCATGCGTATCATCCAGGTCGATGAACACCGCGTTGGTGAAGTGTTCCAGCGCTTCGCGCGAGTATCCCACTTCGGCGGCCATGATGCCCTGCACGCAGGCGGAAAGCGTTGAGTCTCCGGTGGTCAGCGGATCGTAGAAGTCGAAGGCCCGGTGCTTTTCCTCGGCGGTGAAATCCTGCCACTGCAGGAACATGGCCAGGACGGTGTCGGCCTGCTTCAGGACCTGGTGGCGGTAGATGACCAGCGGGTGGAAGTGCAGGAGCAGCGGGTACTTGGACCGGGGCGTGGTCCAGTCCCAGGACTCCAGGGTCATAAAGTCGTTGTCCTGCGAATACACCTGCATGCGCTCATCAAACGGCAGCTGCATCCGGTTCGCTGCTGCCTCCCACAGCTGCCGCTCTTCCTGGCTGATGCCGGCGTGCCGCAGGGCAGCGGCGGCGCGCAGGTTAAAGCGGGCCATGACATTGGTGTAGAGGTTGTCATTGACCACTGCCGTGTACTCGTCAGGACCCGTGACGCCGTGGATGTGGAACATGCCGTCTTTGCCGAAGAAGCCCAGTGAAATCCACATCCGGGCCGTCTCGATCAACAGGTCGGCACCGATGCTGTCACGGAACGCCACGTCCCCCGTGGCCCAGACGAACCGGTTGGTGGCGAAGGCGATGGCGGCGGCGATGTGGAACTGGGCCGTGCCGGCGGCGTAATACGCACTGGCCTCAAGCCCGTTGATGGTGCGCCACGGGAACAACGCGCCTTCCACGCTCAGTTCCTTGGCCCGGATCTTGGCTTCAGGGAGCATGGCGTGGCGGAACTCCAGGACCCGGCGGGCGCCAACGGGGTTGGTGTAGGTCAGGTACGGCAGGAGGTACACCTCCTGGTCCCAGAAATAGTGGCCCTCGTAACCGGAGCCCGTAACGCCTTTCGCGGGGATCCCGGCCACGTCCGCGCGTGCCGTTGCCTGGGCCAGCTGGAACAGGTTCCAGCGGATGGCCTGCTGGAGTTCCGGCGTACCGCCGGACACCACGATGTCCGAGGTGGACCAGTGCTCGCGGTAGTGCGCCTCGCTTTCGGCGAAGATGTCAGCAACCGGCTTCAGGCCAGCTTCTGCGACGGCGGCAGCATCAATGGAGGGGTCCTGGATTCCGGCGCCCGCGGCGTAGCTGACGGTCTTTTCCAGGCGGAACGGCTCATCCGGGCCCACTGCCAGCACATAGCGGACGCTGCTGTCGTCCTGGTCCACGAGGGTATCGAACGGCTGGTGGCCCGCCGAGGTCCAGTGGTCCACCGCGACGCCCACCCGCTGCTTGGATTCGGCTGCTTCCCAGGCAAGGCGGAGCGAGCCGTCGCCACCATCGAGGCGCAGCGGCAGCAGCACGCGTCCGGCGTGGCGGCCTGCCCGGCGGGGGTCATGGACCGAGTGGTCCTCCACGGGCTGGTCCTGGCGGTTGATCACCGAGGACGTGACGTCCACGGAGATCTCGCGGTCGGTGGCCACCTCGAGTGAAATGCCGAGGGCGCCGCGGGTTGCGAAGCCGACGGCGCGGCGTTCCGTGGTGGTGACGGCGGCCCCGGAGCGGCACTGCCAGGTGATGCGGCATTCGTAGACTCCGGTAGCGAAGTCAACGGAACGGCGGTAGTCCAGGACCTCGGATTCGGCCAGGGTGAGGGACTCGCCGTCGATGACCACGGTGAAGTTGTTGGCGTCCGGGATGTACAGGATGCGTTGGCCGGTCCTGGCAAAGCCGAAGGCGTTTTCGGCGTGCTTGATGTCCCAGATCTCGTGCAATCCGTTAATGAAGCTGCCCGGCAGGTCGGAGTCTGCCGCCGCCCAGTGGGCGCCGCGGATTCCAAGGTGCCCGTTGCCGAGGGCAAAGAGGGTTTCCAGGGTGCCTTCGACGCCCGGCTCGTGGCGTGTTTCGACGAGTTGCCAGGGGGTGTTGGGGAACCGCTCGCGGTCTGCGGAGATGATAGCCATGGTGTTGGGGTCCTTAGGCGGGTGCTGGGGCAGCTGTCGTTGGCCTGGGGCGGGCTCGGCAGCTTGGGTGCTGCTACTGCGTGCTTAAGTAGTTCGTTGGGTCCGGGTGCCGGGATGGGGGAACCGGCTGGGCCCTGGTCAGAGGAGTTCGTCGAGGTCGTTGACCACCACGGTCGCTCCGGCGTCCAGCAGGGTTTGCCGTCCCGCGCCGCGGTCCACACCGATGACCGAGTGGAACGAACCGGCCTCTCCGGCCTGGACACCGGAGACGGCGTCCTCCACCACTACGCATTCCTCACTGGGCAGGCCCAGCAGCTGGGCGGCGTACTGGTAGGTGGCGGGGCTGGGTTTGCCCGGCAGGCCTTCCCCGGCCGCCACCACGCCGTCCACAACTACACGGAAGTGGTGGCTGAGGCCGGCCGCTTCCAGGACTGCTGGCGCGTTCCGTGAGGAGGAAACGACGGCGACCTTCAGTCCGCGCTCCAGCACGGCTTCCAGGAAGCGAACGGAGCCTTCGAACGGTTCCACGCCCGTGCTGACAATGTCGTTGAAAATCCGGTTCTTGCGGTTGCCCAGGCCCTGCACAGTGGTGTTGGCGGGGTCGTCATCTGTGGGGCCTTCGGGAAGGACTATCCCGCGTGAAGCCAGGAAATCGCGGACGCCGTCAAACCGCGGCTTGCCGTCGATGTGGTCGAAGTAGTCGCTCTCGCTGTAGCCCGTGACCTCCGGCCGGGAGGAGAGGTAGCTTTCGAACAACTCCTGCCATGCCTGTTCATGCACCGTTGCGGTGGGGGTCAGCACGCCGTCCAGGTCAAAGAGGATGGCCGAGGCGCCCGTCCAGGCGGTGAGGCTGTTGACGGGATGGTCTGTGGCGGTGTTTTCAGTCATGGGTGGTGCGGTGTCCTTTCAGACGGCGGGCAGCCTCGAAGGCGGGGTTGCTTCTGGGGTGTGGTGGCTTCGGTGCCCGGATCATCTGCAGAGTCGGCGGGCCTGCCGGCGTTACATGCGCAGCGGTGGTGTCCCAACTGCTGTCCCGGTTGTCCCTGTTGTCATCCCGCCGGGGAGCCTTGCCGGCGCCCTGCTGATCCATCTGTTCCTACCATCATGGGCCTGTTTCGGGCCGCCGGACAAGCCGGCCGGACGTCCGGCGCTGCCGCAGCAGCCACCAATGATGCGCCTGAACGGGCTGCCGCAAAGCATCCGCACCGCACCACCTTCCGTGTCTGCCCAGTTCACGGCCGCGCACGCGGCCGAAGACGAGTGTAAGCGCTTACAAATTTGGCTGGCAACTGTTTTTTCTTCAGCCCTCTTTGTGACGCAAGTCTCGCTATGTCGGTCCCGGAAGTGCTAAGAGCCGGAGGAACCGCCGGGGCGGAGCACGTAGTGGCGGAGGAAGGCGCTGACATCCACCATTTCCGTTTTAGACATGGCGTGGCCCATACCCGGATAGGTCCTGGCGGTGAGAAGCGTGTTCGCCTGGAGCCACTCCTCGGTGTACGCCACCGCGTCGTCGTTGATCACCAGGTCCGCCTTATCCCGCCCCCAGAAGAAGGGCGGCGGGGCATCAAAGGACTCGGTGAGCGAGAGGAGTTCGTTTTCGAGAACAAAGCCGGACAGGCCCACAACGGCAGGGTAGTCCTTGGGATGAAGGCGCAGCAGGGTGCTGGCCATGGCCATGCCTTGGGAATAGCCGAGCAGGCTGACGCTGGTGTGCTCGCCCTTGACGCTGTTAATCCAGGTTTGGACGGCATTGGCTGCCTTGATCACGTCAGCGAAGTCGTTAGCCAGGAAGTAGTCCAGCAGGAACCAGCCGTAATGGTCGCCAATGTTCATGGGAGCCCGGAGTGCTGCGCACGTGAATTCGGCCGGCAGATACTCAAACAGCCGGACCATCCGGGACTCGTCGGTGCCGTAGCCGTGCATCATCACCAGCAACGGAGTGCCCGCCCGCTCGCCCTCCGGCTTTGACCACACCACTGTTTCCATCGGACCAGCCTAGCGAGGCGGAATGGCAAGCAGCCTGAAGCCGTGCCGCACCGGCGGAGCGAAGCTGTTAAGCGGCATGCGGCAGCCGTCCATCCATCCAAAGTGGACCGGCCGGTCATACCAAGGGCGCCAGGGACAGGAGAAGGGCCCGGAAAGGCAACGGGAATCACACCAGCACCAACCGCATCAGCGCCGAAAGCCCCGTTCGAACCATTGAATACCGCTCCACGGAGCTGTAGCGTGACGCTTGACAGCATGCTTAGCAATTCCCGCGGGGCCAGGAAAGTGCCCCCACTCACAACAGGAGCACCATATGAGAATCGGATCCTCCATCTTCCTCATCGCCCTCGGCGCCATTCTCGCCTGGGCGGTTGCTCCCGGCCTTATCCCCTTTGTGGATCAGGTGCTCATCGGCTACATCCTGATGGTGGTGGGTGTGATCGGACTCATCGCTTCGCTGATCCTGGCCTCCCCCGGCCGCAGCCGCCGCGTCAGCGAATCGCGCTCGGTAGTGGATCCGAATACGGGCGAGCGCATCACCAGGAACGAAAGCCGGGACGGCGGTCTCTAACCAGCCCCCAACACGTACAACCCGGGAAGCCGGGCGGAACCACTGCGAACTGGTCCCGCCCGGCATTTTTGTTTCCCCAAAACGGTTCGCATCCCCTGGGGAGCCTTCGGCCGAGGGCCTTTCGGCTTCCAACCTTGGGCCTGGATTTTGTTTCATGTTGGTTTCCATTGACAAACCAACAGAAGCAAAGATAAAGTCAAGTAACTCAACATCATGTGATGCCAGTCACTGACAGCAAGCCTTACGCAACGGAGGGTACGTGTTCGCCGAGGAGCGCCAGCAACAGATTGCCGAGCTTGTAGCCGGCACCGGCCGGGTCAGCGTGACCCACCTGGCCGAGCGCTTCCGCATCACCACCGAAACCGTCCGCCGCGATCTCGCCACCCTCGAAAACGCAGGTACCGTCCGGCGTGTACACGGTGGCGCCGTGGCCGCGGACCGGTTCAGCACCACCGAGGAAAGCGTCACCGAACGGGCCATCCAGCGGCCGGACCAGAAGATCCGCATCGCCGAAGCCGCCCTGGCCCTCATCCCCCGGACCTCCCCCGGCAGCGTCCTGATCGACGGCGGAACCACCACCGAAGTACTGGCAGACCTGCTCGCCAGGCGTACCGCCGTCGAACCTTCCGACGGAACAGGACCCAGGGCCGATCTGGTGGCCGTCACGCACGCCCTTCCAATTGCCAGCAGGCTTTCCAGCATTCCCGGAATCGCCCTCGACATCCTGGGCGGACGCGTCCGCGGAATCACGCAGGTGGCCGTCGGCCAGTCAACCGTGGAAGCCGCCGGCAGGATCCGGCCGGATATCGCCTTCATCGGCACCAACGGCATCCACGCATCCTTTGGCCTCAGCACTCCCGACCCCGAGGAAGCCGCCGTCAAGGCAGCTTTCGTCCATTCGGCCCGCCGCATCGTGGTGTTGGCCGACTCCTCCAAGCTGGACACGGAAACCCTGGTCCAGTTCGCCTCCCTGAAAGATCTGGACACCTTGATTACAGACAGCGAACCCGGCCCGGAACTCGCAGCCGCCCTTGAGGACGCCGGCGTGGACGTGGTGATCGCATGATCGTCACCTTCACGGCCAACCCGAGCCTGGACCGGACGGTGGCCCTTCCCGGCCCGCTCGAACGGGGCGAAGTGCAGCGCGCCGTCTCCGTCAGCCAGGAGTCCGGCGGCAAGGGCGTCAACGTCTCCCGCGCCCTGGTGGCCTCCGGCCTCGAATCCCTTGCGGTCCTCCCCGGCGCGGACAGCGATCCCGTCCTGGCCGGCCTGCGCGAAAGCGGGGTGCCTTTCGTTTCCCTGCCCATCGGTGAGCCCCTGCGAACCAACGTTGCGCTCACCGAACCCGGCGGCGTGACCACCAAGATCAACGAACCAGGCCCCTTGCTGGATGAAAACCAGCAGGAAGCACTGATCAAGCTGCTGGTGGAGAGCGCCCGCGGCGCCAGTTGGGTGGTCCTGGCCGGTTCGCTGCCTCCCGGATTCCCCGCCGACTTCTACGCCACGGCGGCGCGCCGGTTGCGCTCCGCCGCTGATGGAACCGCCCCGCAGATCGCGGTGGATTCCTCGGGCGCCCCTCTTGCCGCCGCCGTCTCCAGCGATAGTCCGTCCGGCGACGGCCTGGCGGGGGCGGGCACTGGTTCGGGAAAACCGGACCTCCTCAAACCCAACGCCGAAGAACTGGCTGAACTGGCTGCCGCAGCCGGTTTCGCTTCACCGGCCACCGCTGACGAACTGGAAGCGGACCCGGCTGCTGCCGCAGCAGCCGCCGCCGCCGTCGTACGCTCCGGTGTGGGTGCTGTGCTGGCAACTCTCGGATCCAAGGGAGCTGTCCTGGTAACGGCCGACGGCGCGTGGCTGGCCACGCACCCGCCGGTCGCCGCGGTCAGTACTGTCGGCGCGGGCGATTCAGCCCTTGCAGGCTACCTGCTCGCCCAAGGCCAGGGCGCCGCCCCGGCCGATTGCCTTCGTCAGGCGGTGGCCCACGGTGCCGCAGCCGCCTCCCTGCCGGGCTCCACGGTCCCGGCAGTTCACCAAACCACCCCGGATGCCGTAACCATCACGGCCCTTCGAAAGGATTGACAGTGACCCAGCTCATCACCACGGAACTGGTCGAGCTCGACCAGAACCTGGGCAATTCCCCCGAGACGGTGATCCGGCACCTGGCAAGCAAAGTAGCTGCCACCGGACGCGCATCAGAAGTCGAAGGCCTCTTCGCCGATGCCTTCGCCCGCGAGCAGAAGACCGCCACGGGCATTCCCGGCGGCATAGCCATCCCGCACTGCCGCTCCGCGGCCGTCACCGAACCCACCCTGGCCATGGCACGCCTGGACCCCAAGGTGGACTTCGGCGCCAAGGACGGCCCGGCGGACCTGGTCTTCTTTATCGCAGCCCCGGACGGCGCGGACCAGGCGCACCTGAAGCTGCTCTCCAAGCTCGCCAGGTCCCTGATCAAAAAGGACTTCACCGCAGCACTGCGCAACGCCACCTCCCGCGAGGAGATCGTTGAGCTGGTGGACGGTGCGCTGGCTGACAAGCCTGCGGCACACGCCGCCGCGCCTGCAGCTGCTGCCGGTGTTGCAGCCGGCGCTGCCGCCAGCGCTTCGGCAGGTTCTTCTTCGGCGGGCTCGGTCTCGACCAGCTCAACCACCGGGGCTTCGGCAGCCCGGGGGCCCAAGCGCCTCGTTGCCGTGACCGCGTGCCCCACCGGCATCGCCCACACCTACATGGCAGCCGACTCCCTCGTCCTGGCCGCACAGGAAGCCGGCGTTGACCTGCAGGTGGAGACCCAGGGTTCCTCCGGCGCCAAGCCGCTGGACCCCGCCGTCATCGCCGCCGCCGACGCCGTGATCTTCGCCGTGGACGTAGACGTACGCGGCAAGGAACGCTTCGCCGGCATGCCCGTCATCAACGCACCTGTCAAGCGTGGCATCGACGAGCCGGCCAAGATGGTCCAGGAGGCCCTCGCCGCCGCCGACAACCCCAACGCCCGCCGTGTCCCGCACTTCGGGGCTGAAGAGCAGGCAGAGCACGATGCAGAGGAAAAGGGCGAGCACATCGGCCAGAAGCTCAAGCGCGCACTGCTCACCGGTGTCAGCTACATGATTCCGTTCGTCGCCGGCGGCGGGCTGCTGATCGCCCTGGGCTTCCTGCTGGGCGGATACAACATCACCAGCGTGGCTGACAAGGTAGTCCTGGCCAACAACTTCGGGAACCTGCCCGAGGGCGGCCTGGCCATTTACCTTGGCGCGGTCCTGTTCAAGATCGGTAACCTGTCCATGGGGTTCCTGGTCCCCGCACTGGCAGGCTACATCGCCTACGCCATCGCTGACCGCCCCGGCATCGCCCCCGGCTTCGTCGCAGGTGCAGTATCCGGATTCATGGGCGCCGGGTTCCTCGGCGGCATCGTGGGCGGCCTGCTGGCCGGCTACATCGCGCACCTCATCGGCACCTGGCAGGTGCCCCGCTGGCTGCGCGGCCTGATGCCCGTGGTGATTATCCCGCTGCTCGCCTCCATCGTTGCCTCCGGCCTGATGTTCCTGGTACTCGGCGGACCCATCGCCGGCCTCACCAAAGCCCTCAACGCCTGGCTCACCGGCATGACCGGCGCCTCCGCCGTGGTCCTGGGCATCATCCTCGGCCTCATGATGTGCTTCGACCTTGGTGGACCCGTCAACAAGGTGGCCTACGCCTTCGCAGTGGCCGGTCTCAGTGCAGGCAGCGCCACCAACCAGGCGCCGTGGCAGATCATGGCGACCGTCATGGCCGCCGGCATGGTGCCCCCGCTGGCGATGGCCCTGGCCACCGTCCTGGACAAGAAGCTCTTCAGCCTGGCCGAGCGTGAAAACGGCAAGGCCGCCTGGCTGCTGGGTGCCTCCTTCATCTCCGAAGGCGCCATCCCGTTTGCTGCTGCAGATCCGCTGCGCGTGATTCCTGCCAGCATGGTGGGCGGCGCCCTCACCGGCGCGCTCTGCATGGCCTTCAACGTCACCTCGCAGGCACCCCATGGCGGCATCTTCGTGTTCTTCGCGATCGGCAACCTGCTGATGTTCGTCCTGTCCATCATCGCCGGAACCATCGTCAGCGCCCTGGCCGTAGTGGCCCTCAAGCGCTGGGCAGCCCCGAAGACCGCTGCTACGGTGGAGACCGTTCCAGCAACCGTCTGACCCTTCCCCACCCACTACCGCTACCCGGCGTCCAACCATCCCGCCGGAAGACAAAGGAGCAAAAATGCCAGAACGCACAGCAACCGTCGCCAGCCGCGTGGGCCTGCACGCCCGTCCCGCCGCCATCTTTGCCGAGGCAGCCGGCGAGTACGACCTGGACATCACCATCGCCCGCGAAGGCGAGCCGGCCGACGAGGCGATGGACGCTGCCAGCATCCTGTCCCTCATGAGCCTGGGCGCCTCCCACGGCGACGTAGTGGTCCTCCGGGCCGAGGGCGACGGCGCTGAGACCGCCCTGGACCACCTGGTCCAGATCCTCGAAACGGATCACGACGCCGAGTAGAAGCCCCGCTGCCACAGGCACCAAAGCCGCGCGGCCGCCGTCGGACTTCCCTTCCCCGGGAGGTGTCCGACGGCGGCTGCCGGCGTTAAGCGGTCCAAGTAGGTAGCGCTAAGTGTCGTTATGAACGTTCATAACGACACTTAGCGCTACTTAGTTGGGCGGGGGTGGGTCAGCCGCGCTCGGACAGCCTCTTGACGTCCGCCACCAGCTTGTCCCACATGCCCTGCGAGTGCTCTGCGGCCTCAGCTGTGGGGTTGTTGTCCTGGGACAGCGTCAGCAGCGTCCGGCCACCCTGGTCCTGCAGCGTCCAGGTGAGCGTGTGGTAGTTTTCCGGCTTGTCCTCCTGGCCCGTGAGCGGACTGAAGTGCGTATACACCAGCCGCCGGCCGGGTTCCACGTCGAGGACCACTCCCTTGTCCTGGTACTCCTTGCCTTCCCAGGTGCCCTGCCAGGTGATGGGTCCGCCGACACTCCAGTCCGTGGCGAGATCGGCGCCGAACATAAACTCCTTCGTGGCCGCCGGATCCGTGATGACGTCCCACACCCGGCCGGGCGGGGCCTCGATGGTGACGGCCGACGCCGCAAGGTAGTCACCGGGCATTGGACTTGGCCTTCTTTGCCGTCAACAGCAGGTACTCCCATTCCATCTGGAACGGGGAATCACCGTGGGCATCGCCGAAGGACTCAGCAAGTTCGGTCAGCGCAGCGTCCAGTTCCTTGACCCTGGCGCTGTCCTCCGCAATGAACTTGTACACGGAGATGGTGGGGCCGTAGTGCGATTTGAAGTAGCGCACGAAATCCTCGGGCTGGTGGAAACTGCGGACGGCCAGGGACTGTTTGCGGGCCTTGACGTCGGTGACCCCGCTGCCAAGCAGTTCGCGTACATGATCCTCGCTCCCCCACAGCGGCGCGGGTTGCGCACCCGGTGGCGGCGGCGGGGCGAACGGCTTCAAGGCGGCGAACATCTTGCCGATGAACCCTTCCGGCGTCCAACTGAGCAGCCCGATGGTGCCGCCCGGTTTGCAGACGCGCAGGAGCTGGTCCGCTGCGGCCTGGTGGTGCGGCGCGAACATCACACCAAGGCAGGACATCACGGTATCGAACTCTTCGTCGCCGAACGGCAGGGCCTCGGCGTCCCCCTCTTTCCATTCCAGCTCAACGCCGCGGTCGGCGGCCTGGTGGCGGCCGGCGTCGAACAGCTCCGGGGTGAGGTCGCTCGCTACTACCTTCGCCCCCATCATCGCGGCGGGGATGGCGGCGTTCCCAGCGCCGGCGGCCACGTCCAAGACGCGGTGGCGGGACGTGATGCCGCAGGCTTCAACGAGGATCGCCCCCAGCTCAGGGAGCAGCTCACTCGCGAGCGCAGGGTAGTCCCCAGAGGCCCACATGGCGCGGTGCTTTTGCTTGAGCGCCCGGTCCGCTTCCAGAACATCAGCCTGTTCAGTCATGACTGTGCCTCCCTACTGTGAATGTTCCCAGTGAGTAACAGCGCGCTGCCGGCACAGCGGAGGCTGTGATGCGACTCATTGTGGACGCGCCCGCCTTCGCTGTAAAGGGACAGCTGAAACGGGCACTGCGCCAGGGGCAACGAACGGGAACACCCGCTATCGCAAAGCCGGAACGCTCAGTAGTTTCATAGCTATGGCACGCACCCAGGTAGCGCTCCTGGCGGGACCGCGATGGTCACGCCGGCTTGCGGGCCCTGGTACTGGTTGCCTTGCCGGCAGCGGTTTTCGCGGCAGGCTTGTCGGCAGTTTTGCTGGCTGTGGACTTAGCGGTCGATTTGGTGGCCGTGGATTTGGTGGTACCGGTCTTGGCAGTGGACTTGCTGTCCGTGGACTTGGCGGTGGTCCTGCTCGCGGTGGCTCTGCTCGCGGTGGTCTTGCCGGCCGTGGACTTGGTCTCAGCGGACTTGCTTTCCGTCGCTTTGCCGGCCGCAGCCCGCTTGCGCGCCGGCTTGGCAGCAGCCTCTTCGTCGTCCTCGGATTCCGTGGAGCCGGCTGTGTCGTCGGAGTCGCCGGCAGCAGTTCCAGCCCCTCCCCCGCGCTTCCGGTCCAGGCTCCGCTTCAGCGCCTCCATCAGGTCAATGACCTCACCCTTGCCGCCTTCACCGGCCTCCACACCAAAGGTCTCGTCGGTGTCCAGTGCATCGCCCTGCTCGAGTTTGGCCTCGATGAGCTGGCGCAGCTGCACCTGGTAGTCGTCGGTGAAGTGTTCGGGGTCGAAATCGGCGGCCATGGATTCCACCAGGGCCGCGGACATGTCCCGCTCCTGCGGAGAGATCTTGATGGATACGTCCAGCGAAGGGAAGTTCGCTTCGCGCACCTCGTCCGGCCAGAGCAGGGACTGCAGCACCAGGACGTCGTCCTTAATGCGGAGCGCCCCCAGCCTGGTCTTCTCGCGCAGGGCGAACTGGACGATGGCCACCCTGTCCGTGTCCTCGAGCGCGCGCCTGAGCAGCACGTAGGCCTTGGGCGATTTGGAGTCCGGCTCCAGGTAGTAGCTCTTCTCGAACATCATGGGTTCAAGCTGCTCGGACGGGACGAACTGGACCACTTCGATCTCGTGGCTGTTCTCGGCTGGAATGGCCTTGAGCTCGTCCTTGGAGAGGACCACGGTCTTGCCGTCCTCCTCGTAGGCCTTCTCGATGTCCGAGTAATCGATGACCTGGCTGCACACCTCGCACCTGCGCTGGTAGCGGATCCGGCCGCCGTCGGCGTTGTGGACCTGGTGCAGACTGATGTCATGATCTTCGGTTGCGCTGTAGACCTTCACGGGTACGTTGACCAGGCCAAACGCGATGGCACCTTTCCAGATGGCTCTCATTCCCTAAGTCAACAGCAAGGAGCGCCGGAGGTGAAGACCTGTGGCCGCCGCTAAGGAGCGTGTCCGGGTTGCCGGCAGGGAAATGACCCTCACCAACCTGGGCAAGGTCATCTATCCGGAGACCGGCACCACCAAGGCGGACATCCTTGCCTACTACGCCGCCGTGGCACACGTCCTGATCCCCGCCGCAGCCAACCGGCCGGCCACCCGGAAAAGGTGGGTCAACGGCGTTGGAACGGAAGAAAAGCCCGGTGAGGTCTTCTTCCAGAAAAACCTGGAAGACTCCGCCCCCGGCTGGCTTCCCCGTGCGGCCATCACCCACAAGGACCGGACCATCCACTACCCCATGGTGAATGATCCCGCCACGCTGACCTGGTTCGGGCAGATCAACTCCCTGGAAATCCACGTCCCCCAGTGGCAGGTGGATTCGCACGGCAACCAGCTGAATCCGGACCGGCTGGTCCTGGACCTCGACCCCGGCACGGGCGCCGGACTCGAGGAGTGCGTGGAAGTCGCATTGCTGGCACGCGGCATCCTCGAGGATGTGGGACTGGACCCGGTCCCGGTGACCAGCGGCAGCAAGGGCATCCACCTCTACGCCGCTCTTGACCGGAGCCAGACCTCTGACCAAATCTCCGCGTTCGCCCGCGAACTGGCCCGCGCCCTGGAAGCGGACCATCCGGACCTGGCCGTCAGTGACATGAAAAAAACACTGCGCAAGGGCAAGGTGCTGGTGGACTGGAGCCAGAACAACGCGGCCAAAACCACCATCGTGCCGTATTCGCTGCGCGGCCGGCCCACTCCGATGGTGGCCGCTCCCCGGACGTGGGAGGAGATCGGTTCGCCGGGACTGAAGCATCTGGACTACCAGGCCGTGCTGCGCCGGGTGCAGGACGGCACTGACCCGTTTGCCGCCGTCGTCCGCGCCTCGAATTTCCGCGCCTCGGACCAAAGCATGGACGTACCGGACAAGCATCACGACGGCGACCCGCGCCTGGGCAAGTACCGCTCCATGCGTGATCCCAAGGCCACGCCGGAACCGTTCAGCGGCATGGCCGGCAGCGGGGACGCGTTTGTTATCCAGGAGCACCATGCCAGCCGGCTCCACTTCGACCTCCGGCTGGAGCACGACGGCGTCCTGGTGTCCTGGGCGCTGCCGAAAGGCGTCCCTGAAAGCGGAGGCAAGAACCATCTGGCGGTCCAGACAGAGGACCATCCGATGGACTACCTCACCTTTCACGGGACCATCCCCAAGGGCGAATACGGTGCTGGCGAAATGACCATTTGGGATCAGGGAACCTATGAACTGCACAAGTGGATCAATGGGCGGGAAGTGATTGTTACCCTGCACGGTTCCGAGGGCGGCGGCCTGGGCGGGACGAAGAAGGTGGCTCTCATCCATACCGGCCGCGGCCAGGGCAAGGATGCCGAAGGCCAGTGGCTGATCCACCTCATGGACAAAGACCGGCCGAGCACCCGGCACCGGCCTGCCGCCGTGCCGGAGGAGCCGGAGGAGGGGGACGAAGAGCCGGACCATGAGCAGACTGCGGCCAGCCCGGAGGGTGGGGCAGGGGAAGTTGCGGAGGAGTCCGTTGTGGAGCCGGACAGCGAATCCGGGCAGCCCGGTGAAAAAGCCCCCGCCGCTGCAGCATCACCTGAAGATTTCAGCCCGATGATGGCTACGTCCGGGAAAGCAGCGGACCTGCAGGGCAGCAACTGGCAGTTCGAGCTCAAGTGGGACGGGGTGCGCGCCATCCTCGTGGCCGACGAACAGACCATTCGTATCTTCAGCCGCAACGGGAACGACGTCACCAGGACCTACCCCGAGTTTACGGACAGGGGCTGCTGGCCGCCCCAGCCGTTCGTCGCCGACGGCGAGATTATCGCCGTCGGACCTTCCGGCCGGCCTGACTTCGGCCAGCTGCAAGGCCGCATGAAGCTCACCCGGCCCGCCGACGTCGCCAAAGCCCGCAGGGCCATCCCGGTCCGGCTGATGCTTTTCGATCTGCTGAACGACGGCGGCACGGACCTTCGCACGCTGCCCCTCGCCAGGCGGCGCGCCCGGCTGGAGCAATTCTTCAGTCCTTCGGACTGCCCGGTGGACCTGTCGATGGTCCTCGATGAGCCGGTGGAACACATCCTCGAGAGCGCGCGGGAACTTGGCCTCGAAGGCGTGATGGCCAAACGCACCGACAGCCGCTACGTCAGCGGACAGCGGACCCGCACGTGGATCAAGCTCAAGCTCGACCAGACCCAGGAAGTGGTGGTGGGCGGCTGGCGGCCCGGGAAAGGCGCCCGTGCGGGGTCGGTTGGATCGCTGCTGGTGGGCATCCCGGACGGGCAGAACCTGCGCTATGTGGGCAGGGTGGGCAGCGGTTTCAGCTGGCGTGAACTCACCGAGCTCCGGCAAACCGTGGACCGGCTGGCCCGGAAAACGTCGCCCTTCCAGGACGTCCCCCGTGAAGATGCTGCCGATGCCCGGTGGGTCAGTCCCCGCTTGGTGGGTGAGGTGACCTACAGCGAGTGGACCGGGACCGGGCGTCTAAGGCACCCCGTATGGCGCGGCTGGCGGCTGGACAAGGACCCGGAAGAGGTTGTGCCGGAAGCGTAAGTCCGCGCCGCGATCCGCATTCCAGGACACCGAAACGGCCGGGCGACCCGCATTCCAGGACACCGAAACGGCCGGGCGACCCCGAAATGTGGGTGCCGCCCGGCCGTTTCCCGTCATGGACGTGTGTCCTAAACGCGCGTGCTCCTAGGACGAGTGCGGCATCTGCGGCCGGCTGGTGCGGTGGACCGCCGTCACGGCTGCCCCCTGCCCCATGCGTCCGTGACCGGCCCCGCGTTCCTTGGGGTGCCGCCGCTTCCCGTTGCCATCTGGCCAGGAGCCCGCTGCACCTGAGTCCATGGAGACGGCCGGAACCGCTGCGCTTGGCATATCGGGGGCTTTCATTGCCTCCGCCAGGTGGTCAGCGACTTCAGGCGCCAGGTTTTTTCGGGTGATTTCGTCAGCCATTTGTTCTTCCTTTCCGCGATGAAATGAAGTGTTACCAAAGTGGGGCCCGGCAAGGCCCGTGCGACTGTGGGTGGCCGGCAACCGCCAGGCCGCAGGCGTCCGCCTGCCCTAAGAAAGTGTTCCCATGGCACCACCTTAGGGAACCGCCGGGCACCTGTGAACCCCCGCCATGAAGCGGCCTCCGTAAGGCCGTGGGCGGCGTCACAATTCGCTTCCCGGAGCGTGCTAAAAGCAGCCCGCCGGGGCACTATCGGGAAAAAATTCGGTAACGATTGCCTTGTACCGTGCCGATCCCAGTGCTGGCGCGGGAAAAGCAGGGAAAAGATCTCAGTGAAGTCGCCATGAAAAGTGCCGAAAGGGGTTGATCCTACGGGATTAAACCGGCGGGCGCCATGGGTTTCGCGTAAAATTGAAGGCCTGCCCGGAGCGGGGCAGCTATAAGTCGCAAGCAAATGACCTCCACAGGAGTTGCCCAAATGCCCACAGACCGAAGCATCACCGACTCTTCCGCAGGCACGTACAGCGCCTCCGGAACCAACCCAGCAACACCCCCGGGCACCCCACCCGCGGCTGCCAAAGCACCACGGAAGCCGGTAAAACTCGGGCGCCGCCGGCTCAAGGAGTCGGACGTCAACGTGGTGAACCAGCCCATGCTCAAGAAAGCACTGGGCGGAACCATCGTGGGCAACACGATGGAGTGGTACGACGTAGGCGTTTTCGGCTACCTCATCACCACCATGGGGCCGGTCTTCCTGCCGGAATCCGATCCCACCACCCAGACGCTGTTCCTGCTCGGAACTTTTGCCGCAACGTTTATCGCCCGCCCGCTCGGCGGCGTGATCTTCGGCTGGCTTGGCGACAAGGTGGGCCGGCAGAAGATCCTCGCCACCACACTGATGATCATGGCAGCCAGCACGTTCGCCATCGGACTCCTCCCCGGCTACGCGCAGATCGGACTCTGGGCCGCAGGCCTCCTGGTCCTGCTGAAGATCGTCCAAGGCTTCTCCACCGGCGGTGAATACGCCGGCGCCACCACCTTCGTCAGCGAATACGCCCCGGACAAGCGCCGCGGCTTCTTCGCCAGCTTCCTGGATATGGGCAGCTACTTCGGCTTTGCCCTGGGCGCAGCGCTGGTCTCTGTGCTGCAGCTGACCCTGGGCCAGGGTGTGATGGAGGAGTGGGGCTGGCGCATCCCGTTCCTGGTGGCCGGTCCGATGGGCCTGATCGCCATCTACTTCCGGAGCAAGATCGAGGAATCCCCTCAATTCCAGGCCACCTTGGACGCGCAGGAAGACCTCGCCAAGCACGCCGCCGCAACTGACGTGGCAAC
The DNA here is from genome assembly GCA_900110595.1 of Arthrobacter sp. OV608. GTDB lineage: Bacteria > Actinomycetota > Actinomycetes > Actinomycetales > Micrococcaceae > Arthrobacter. The sequence continues at coordinate 30,870 of FOEZ01000023.1, forward strand.
GGCAAAGGGCCCCGTAGGAATCGTGAAGGCCTACTGGCGCTCGATCATTGTGGCGATGGTCCTGGTGGCCGCCGCCAACACCGCCGGCTATGCGCTGACGTCCTACATGCCGACCTACCTCACCGAGGCCAAGGGCTACGACGAGGTGCACGGCACGCTGCTGACCATCCCCGTCCTGGTGGTGATGAGCCTCTGCATCCCGCTGACCGGCAAGCTGTCCGACCGGATCGGCCGCCGGCCCGTGCTGTGGATCGGTGCGCTGAGCACAGTTGTCCTGGCCGCGCCGGCCTTTATGCTGATCGGCGTCGGCGAGATCTGGTCCACGCTGGCCGGCCTTGCACTCATCGCGTTCCCCGTGACCTTCTACGTGGCCAACCTGGCTTCGGCCCTTCCGGCCCAGTTCCCTACGTCCAGCCGCTACGGCGCCATGGGTATTGCCTACAACTTCTCGGTGGCCATCTTCGGCGGCACCACCCCGTTCATCGTGGCAGCCCTGATCAGCGCCACCGGCAACGACATGATGCCTGCCTACTACCTCATGGGCACCTCGCTGGTGGGCGCCGTGGCCATCTACTTCCTGAAGGAATCGGCCCAGCGTCCCCTCCCCGGCTCCATGCCCAGCGTGGACACCCAGGCTGAGGCCCGCGAACTGGTGGCCACCCAGGACGAGAACCCGCTGATCGACCTGGACGAGCTCCCGTTCGAGACCCAGGACATTACCGATTCCAGCGCCGACAAGGTTCCAGCCAAGGTCTAGCGGCCCAGGTTTAGCCAACCAGGTCTAGCGGCCCAGGTTTAGCCAACCAGGTTTAGCCATCCGGGCTGGCAGAGTCCGGACCGGGCAGACCAGCAGCCCACGCTCCCAAGGCCCGTCCAGCGCAGCTTCCACAAGAAGAGCGCGGGGCGGGCCTTTGCCGTGCCGCCGCCCATGTCGTTTTATTTCCCCGCAAGGCTCCAGGACATGCCGTCCGGCGGGGTCCGGTGATACTTTCCAAAGGGACCTTGAAGGGGATCCGGGGTATAGGCAGGGACGGTGCGGCATGAAGCTTCTGATGGAGCAGGTGCGTGCCCTCCACCGGCTGGAACCCGCAAACCGGGACCACCTCGCCGCCCTTCGCGTGGCCATCAGTGTCGCCGTCCCCTCGCTCCTGCTCCTGGCCGTGGGCCGGACCGACCTCATCATGTACGCCGTCTTTGGCGCCTTGACCGGGATGTACGGGCGCTCGGAGCCGCACCAGCTCCGCTTCCTGCACCAGTGCCAGGCCGCGGTGGTCCTGTTGGGCGGCGTGACTGCCGGCCTCTTGCTGTCCGTCAACCACCTGCAGTCCTGGTGGCTTGTGGGCGTGGAAGCTGTCCTCGCCGGGGTGGGATCCGTCTTCGCCGACAGGGTGCGGCTCAAGCCGAACGGCCCATTCTTTGGCATCCTGGCGCTTGGAGCGTGTGCCTCGGTCCCGGTGCCGGTTCCCTGGTACCTGGCCCTGCTCGTTGCGGCAGGGGCTGCTGCTTTTTCCTTGCTGGTGGGTTTCGGCGGCTGGGTCCGGCACAGATCCTGGCACCGGGGTGCCGCCCGGGCGGCGGCCGCCCTGCAGCCCGCCGGCCGGCGCGAGGTGCTGGTGCACGCCACCCGGTACGTGCTCGCCGTTGGGGCTGCCGGTACCGTGGGTGTCCTCAGCGGCAGTGGCCACCCGCACTGGGCGATGGCCGCCGCAGCCGTTCCCCTCGCCGGCGCCGACCTGCCCAGCAGCGTCCGGCGGGGCATCCACCGCATCGTGGGAACGTTCGTGGGACTGGCCGTGACCGCCGTCGTCCTTATTCCCGGGCCGTGGACCCTGGCGGGCCTGTTCCCGGGGCAGCAGGCCGTGCTGCTGGCCGTCCTGGTGATCCTGTTCCAGTTCACCACCGAGCTGTTTATGGCCCGCCACTACGGGCTGGCCATGGTTTCCTTTACGCCGGTGATCCTGCTGATGACCCAGCTTGCCGCACCCATCGACCCCGCGGTCCTGATCCTGGAACGCGGTGTGGAGACCCTGGTGGGCGCGCTGGTGGGCATTGCGGTGGTGGTAGCGGTGCGGCGGGCAGGGTCACGGACCGTTGCTGCCCTCCTTGGGCTTCCGCGGAGGGCCCGCCACTAGTTTCGCCGGGGCTATCCGTGCCAGCGCAGCGACCAGTTTGTAGCGTTTGGTGGGGATGGAAACGGCTTTGCCCCTGGCATTGTCCGCCAGCCCCTCCCGGACCACGCGCCCCGGACGCAGCCAGGTCCACGATGGAACCACGGACTTGTCCATGCCCATGCGCTCATGGAATTCCGTGTGGACAAAGCCGGGGCAGACCGCCGTAACTTTCACGCCCCGGGCACCGTAGGCGAGGTTGGCCCACCGGCTGAAGCTCAGCATCCACGCCTTCGCCGCGGAATACGTGCCCCGCGGCAGGAACGCGGCGATGCTGGCCACGTTGATGATCCGTCCCTCGCCACGGTCCAGCATGCCCTTCAGGGCGGCATGCGCCAGCACCATGGACGTTTCCACATGCAGCTTCAGGTGCAGTTTCTCCTCGGAGACGGGGTTGTCCTCGAAGTTGTGCAGCAGCCCGATGCCGGCGTTGTTGACCAGGATTCCCACCGGCCGCCGGGCATCGGACAAGCGTCCGACGACGGCGGCAACGTCTGCATCGTCCGTCAGGTCCGCGGGCAGCACCTCAGCCGTGATTCCGTAACGCCGTTCCAGGCCCGCCGCCGTTTCCTCGAGGCGGGCCCGGTCCCGCGCCACCAGCACCAGGTTGTGGCCCTGTTCCGCCAACTGCCGTGCGAACTCCGCACCCAGGCCTGCACTGGCACCGGTGACCAGGGCTGTAGTTCCGGAAATCGAAGTGATATCTGAGGTCATGGTGCCAGCCTAGCCGTGCACCTGGCGCCTTTTGCCAGTCCTTCTTCCGTCGCCTTACCCGCCGAACCGGGTCAACGGGTTGGCCAGGCGCCCTGCTCCTCCGGCTGCAGAATGCCCCGCCGTCGCCTCCCGTCACGGCCAACCCAAAAGGGAATGACGGCGGACTAGGGTGGGGGTACGGGCGGCCCGCCAGGCCGCGGATCCATCAGGGGGGAAACATGGAGCAGCCAGCCGGTGCGATCGGCTTCCGGGAAGTGGACCAGGACGGAAATCCGGTGGGCGCCGAGGCTAATCCGGCCATGGCGGAGACTCAGCCTGAAGGGCGTCTTCTTGCCGCCGTGAACCCATTCATCGCCGTCTTGTGGGTACTCGCCATAGCACTGCTGGGCGGTGGAATCCTGGCTTTCCTCACCGCCAACTTCACGATAGGGCCCTCAAGTGGGGCGATGCCCTTGTCCTTTGTGATATTCACCTTTGCCCCGCACGCGGTATTGAGCGGCATCATCGCCATCATTGGCCTGCTGTTCTGGCACGCGCACCAGTGGCAGCGAAGGCATGCCCCGGGCACTAGGGCTCGTCCAAGGGAACCGGATATGTGACCTGGGGAACATACGGATTTGTTTCAGGATTAGTAAGCATGCTTTGCTTATGGGGTAAATGAACCTCCGCAAGCAACCGCGGCGGGCTGCCAACGCCGGCAGGACCGTAAGAAGCCCAAGGACGAACATCATGACCACCGCAACACAAGACCACCTCGCGGCCCCAATGGGAACGGCAGCAGAAGCAGGAGCTCCCGTTGGCTCCATCCGTCCTGTGGACCTGGGTTTGCTGGAGACGTTGAACTCAAGGATGCACTGCCGGACGCCGATGAAGCGTGTGGATCCGGATGAGACGCCCCTCTTCCAGCCGGTGCGGGTGGATGGCTCCACGGTCATTCCTGTCGGCGCCCCGTCACCGGCCGCCGTGTCCCCGGCGGGTCCGTCACCCGCTATGGAAACCTACCGCTGCGCCTGCGGCTTCACCATCGATGTTCCCGTGGCCGAGGCACACGCCCTGGCCAGCTGACGCCCCGGCGCCACTGTAGCCCCGGCCAAGGCGGCCCCAAGGCTATCCGCCCTCGCGGCCGGCTCTACGGCGGCTGGCCGCGCCGCGGGCGGCCTCGGGGACGCCCCTCCGCCCCGTATCTACTCGAAAAGACCCGTACCTACTCGAAAAAGAATTGCCCGGCCCCGCTAACGTGCGGGAGCCCGGGCAGCCTCCACCGCCAGCCGGGTATCCTCCAGCACCAGGTCCGCGTGGATGGCGGCGGCAGCTTTCAGCCCAGCGGCCGCGGCCGTCATCACCTGCGCGGACACATCCGTGACATTGCCTGCGGCCCACACTCCAGGACAGGATGTCAGGCCGGAGTCGTCGGTGTGCAGGCGGGTCCCCGGCCCCTCTTCAAGGCTGTCGGGTTCCAGCCCCAGGACCTCGAGCATGTTGGTTTTGCTGACTGTTGCCGGATTAACCACCAGCACCTCCAGCGGTACCGCCGAACCGTCGTCGAGCGTGACCGCCCTGAGCTTGTCATCCTGGACCACCAGCCCGCGCACCCTGCCATCGGCCACCTTCACGGACCGGGCGTCCAACTGTTCCCTCTGACCGGGGCTGAGGGTCAGTTCGCCGTTGAGCAGGAGTGTCACGTCGCGGCTCCATTGCCGGAAGGTCAGGGCCTGGAGCACGGCATGGGAACCGGAAGCCAGGACCCCTACCGCTTGGTTCCGGATCTCCCAGCCGTGGCAGTAGGGGCAGTACAAAACGTCCCGGCCCCAGCGCTCGCGCAGACCTGGCAGGTCCGGAAGCTCATCCTCACTGCCCGACGTGATCAGCAGCCGGCGGGCTGTGCAGGTGGAGCCGTCGTCGAGCGAAAGGACAAAGTTCCCGTCCTCGCGTACGGCGGAGTTGACGAGCCCGGTCACGGCCGTCCCGCCGTAGCCCTCCAGTTCTGCGCGTCCGGCAGCAAGGAACTGCCGGGGGCTCATTCCCTCGCGCGTCAGGAAGCCGTGCACTCCCTCCGCCCGCAGGTTCCGCTGCCCGCCGGCGTCAATCACCACCACTGAGCGCAGCGCCCTGGCGAGGGCAACTCCGGCGCTCAGCCCGGCCGGCCCGCCGCCTATGACGGCAACATCGAACAGTTCTCCGAGGTGGTCCATCCCCGGTTCCTTCCCGGCGTGCGCAGCACTGTAGAAGCGTGCGCATTCACTATGCGCGCGCCCTCTGCAAGACCGCGCTCAGGAGGAATTACCCTGCCCCCCGACAGAATAACGCGCAGGCCGGGATCGGCGCAGACTGGAGGGGAAGGAGCAGCGGCTACTGGCGCCGGCTCACGCTCCCAGGCCGGTCCGGGCCGGCCGTTCCGGCCAGTCCACGCATTGCTCATAGCCCTCGTGTTTGCGAAGGTAGGCGGCGATGAACGGGCAGTGCGGGATGATCCGCTTTCCTGCTGCCACAACGTCATCCAGGGCGAAGTGGGCGAGGACCTTGCCCAGGCCCTGGCCTTCGAAGTCCGGCGAGGTTTCGGTGTGGCTGAAGTCGATATGGCCGGGCAGGTCCTGGTAGAAGGACTGCACGGCAAGCTTGCCGCCCACCAGCAGCTCGTAGCGGTGTTGCGCGTCATTGCGCCGCAGCGTGACGTCGGGGGTATACCTATCCTCGGTGGACATCATGTTCTCGGTCATGGTTCGACACTGGCACTACTTCACCCCGCTGGCAATGCCCGGGTGCCCCCTCCTGCGGGGATCCCGGGACGTGGACCTCGCAGGACCGGGCACCCTGTCCGGAATTCCGCGCAGCACCAGGACGGCAATGGCAAAGCACAGAGCACCAGCTCCCAGCAGTTCCAGCGTCAACCCGCCCAACGCGGCGGCTGCGACGGGAAGGAAAGTTACGACGACGGCGGCCGCCACGGCAGGCGGGCGGCAGCGGGAAGTGCTGACCGCCGTCGGACGTTCCTCCAGGCGGCCAAAGACCCCCACCACCGGGAGCAGCAGGAGGACCAGGGCCAGGAGCACCACGGGCCTGGCCCACCACCACGGAGCCGTGCCGGATGGGGGCTTGGGGACCGGGGTGAGGAGAAGCAGGCCGGACATTCCCACCAGCAGCGGAAGATGCCAGAGGTACACGGTCAGCGAGCGGACTCCGGCCCGGTACAGCAGGCCGTGCACCCACCGCACGGCGCACAGCGGTGCCAGCGCCGGCCGGGAAAGTTCCAGGATGGCAGCCTGTGACACTCCCAGCAGGAGGAGGCAAAGGGTGGGCGGATTGAGGTTCACCAGCATGTTGCCCGGGTACAGCCCGAGGCCCGTCACGGTTCCCAGGACAAGATTCGCCGCCAAGGCAATGCCCACGAGGCCGGACCGCGAAACCCTGGCCCAGCACCCGTCGGCCGCCAGGAAGCCAAGCTGCTGCACGGCGCACCAGAGGAAAACCAGGTTGGCGTAGGCCAGGGCAGGCAGGGCGCCCCGCAGGCAGTCCACTGCCACCACCAGCGCCATGAGGACGGCCATGGTGAGCCAAGGCGCCCGGGTGTGGCAGGCGGCCAGCAGCGGAATGTTCAGCTGCGCCGCCAGGTAGGCAGCCAGGAACCACAACGGCATCGCCGCGCCCGCCACCATCAGCTGCACCACCTGCGGGTGGACCCCCATCAGCCCGGCGGCGCCGAGGCCCAGGAACATCACGGCCAGCAGTGCCATGGCCGGACGCACCAGGCGCAGCAGCCGGAGCCGGACGAACTGTGCTGCCGTGCCGCCGGCGGCCTTGAGCCGCCGCCACGACTGCAGGCCGGTGGCGCCGCCCGTGAAGAAGAAGAGCGGCATGACCATAAAAATCCAGATGACGGGCACAAACCAGTCCTGCTCCGCAAGGGTGTTTTCCGTGGTCACGGTGCCGTCCGCGTGCAACACCGGGCTGACCATCATGCAATGGCCCACCACTACCAGCGCGAGGCAAAAGAACCGGACAAGGTCGATGACGGGGTCACGGCCGGTTGCCGTGCCGGGTCCCGGGGATGCCATACGCTCCCTGACGCCGCCCACCATGCTGCCTAACGAAAAGCCCTCGCTGCTGACAGCTCCATTGTCCCCCTGCGGCGCTTCCGGATTGAAGAAGGGGCTGGGAAAGTCAGGTCATAACAAGGGCCAGAATGCCCAGCACGACGGCGAGCAGCGGCAGGGTGCCCTGGGTGGCTGCGGGCCGGAGGTACTTCCTGCCGGTTCCGGCCAGCACTGCGGCGGCCAGCAGCATGGAACCGCAGCTGGAGAAAACCAGGGTCCAGCCAGCCACGGACTGGGCCGATCCCCCGTTGCCCAGCGCCACCAGGCCAATACCAATGAAAGCTCCAATGGCCAGGAACAGGTTGTAGAAGCCCTGGTTGTAGGCCAACGGCCTGGTGGTTTCAGCGTCGGCCTGCGAGCCCACACCGAAACGCTTCCAGGTGGCCGGCCTGGTCCAGGTCACCGACTCCATGATGAAGATGTAGACGTGGAGAGCGGCGGCCAGGAAGGCAAAAAGGAGGGAGGCCAGGATCATTGCTTGATCCTAGCCTCCCCTTGACGGAAAACGTCAGCGTGAGAGCGTGGCCAGCGTGGTGCTTGCGAAGCTGGCCGCCGAGTGGTTCCAGTGGCCCAGGAGCCCCTGGAGGTTTTCACCGTCAGACCGGTGGGCCGGCAGCTGTTCCTGCAACGTGGACAGCACACCGGTGCGGAGCTCCGTGTTGAAGTTGACCTTGCCTACGTTCATGGATGCCGCCTTCACCAGCTCTTCAGCAGGAATGCCGGAGGCGCCGTGGAGCACCAGCGGGATATGGGTCCGCACGGCGATGTCCTGCAGGACATCCCAGCGCAGCTGCGGCTCGCCCTTGTACTTGCCGTGGACGTTGCCGACGGCGACGGCCAGCAGTTCCGCGCCGGTCCGGGACACGAAGTCCTCCACCTGGGCCGAATCCGTCAGCCCGGCCACTCGCACGCCGGACTGGTCAGCACCGAAAGCGCGGTCCTCGTCGCCGGCCAGGCCGCCCAGTTCTGCTTCCAGCACCACGTCGGGTCCCAGGAGTTCCCGGGCTGCACGGACCAGCGCGATGTTCTCCTCGTAAGGAAAGGACGAACCGTCGGCGAGGACGGAATCCGCACCCGCCGCAACGGCGTCGGCCATGATTTTAAGGTCAGTGGCGTGGTCAAGCTGCACCGCAACCGGAACGGCCGCAGCATCGGCGAGGCCGCGAAGGGCTCCGGTAAGGCGCATTCCGTTGGGCGTGGCTGCCGTTTTGGGGGCCACCAGCAGGATGACGCCCCGGCCGGCTTCCTCCGCCGCGGCCACCACGGCCAGTGCGGTGGTGAAGTCGTAGCAGGTGAAGGCCGGGACCGCGGATCCGTGCTGGAGGGCGGAGGTGACCAGGTGGTCCAGTCGGGTGCGCATCAGACGCCCAGGCCTCCCACCAGGATCCAGGCCACGAAGGTCAGGGCGAAGCCGGCCAGGCCGAGGATGGTGGTGAGGACGGTCCAGGTCTTCAGGCCGTCCGAGACGGTGAGGCCGTAGTAGCGGACTACGGTCCAGAATCCGGCGTCAGTCACGTGGGAGAGGCCCAGAGCACCGAACCCGATGGCGATAACGATCACCGCGATCTGTGCCGGGGTATAGCCGCCTTCGGCGACGGCGGAGGTGAGCAGGCCCGTGGTGGTGACAATGGCAACGGTGGCCGAGCCCTGTGCTGCGCGAAGGGCCAGGGAGATCACGAAGCCCAGCGCGATGATGGGCAGGCCGAGGTGGTCCAGGGTCTGGGACAGGGCGGCCCCGATGCCGGAGGTACGCAGGACTTCGCCGAACGCGCCGCCGGCGGCAACCACCATCAGGATGGAGGCGATGGGAGGCAGTGCGCCTTCGAAGATTTCACCGGTCTCCTTCAGCGACCAGTTGCGGCGGACCGCCAGCAGGAAGAAGGACAGGGCGACGGCGACGAGGAGGGCGAAGAACGGATTGCCGACGAAGGCCGCCAGGCCGTACCAGGAGTTGTCCTTGGGAATGGTGAGCGTACCCATCGTGCCGATCAGGATCTGCACGATGGGAGCAGCGATCAGGAAGATGATCAGGCCCGGACGCGGCGGAGCGATGGCAGCGGCACCGGGGCCGTCGTGGCCCACCTTTACCAGCGAGTCGGAACCGAATTCCTCAACCTGTGCCTTGACGGACGGGAGCAGTTCGTAATCCTTGCGGTTCATGATGCTGGCAACCCAGTAGGACAGGAAGCCGAGCGGAACGCAGATGGCCAGGGAGATAAGGGTGATGAGTCCGATGTCGGCGCCGAAGACGCCAGCACCCGCCACGATGCCGGGGTGCGGCGGAACTGCCACGTGGATTGCCAGCATGATGCCCGCCATGGGCAGGCCGAACTTGACCGGGTGGACCTTGGCGATCTTGGCGAAGGCGTACACGATGGGGACCAGGACGATGACGCCCACCTCGAAGAATACGGGGATGGCCACCAGGAAGCCGACGGCGGTGAGGGCCACGGCCACGCGCTTGGCGCCGAGCTTTTCGGTGAAGTGGGCAGCGAGCGACTGGACGCCGCCGGATACTTCGATCATGCGGCCCAGGACGGCGCCAAGGGCGATCAGCAGTGCCACTTTGCCCATGGTGCTGCCCACGCCGTTGGCCACAACGGTGAAGACGTCCTTGAGCGGGATCTGCGCGGCGACGGCAACCATAATGCTGACCGTGAGCAGGGCAACGAAAGCCTGGATTTTGAAGCGGATGATCATCACCAGCAGTACGGCGATGCCGATGGCCGCGATGGTGAGCAGCAGCGGCGTGCCGAGCTCCACTGCGGGTTTAATGGCGGGGGCATCAGCCGCCCGCACTATGAGCGGGCTCATGAGGTGGTTCATGAAGGGTGTCTCCTTTGACGAGCCAGTCTTCCAGAAGACGGGCGATCAGGCGCTGGTTTTTCTGAGGGGGAACGCTGGGGACTGCTGGGGAACTGCCGGGAGGTACGGCGACGGCGGAGGGGGGACCGCCGTCGTCGTACTTCCCTGGAGGGCGGCGCTAGTTGGTGCGCTTGGTGGGGGCGACCACCTTGATGACCGCGGAGTCGTCGGCGGCGGCGAGGCCCTGGGCCTGGCCCAGGAGGTAGAGCTGCTCCGCGGCTGCGGCAACCGGGGCAGCCAGGCCGGCGGCGCGGGTGGCTTTGCCCACGATGCCCATGTCCTTGACGAAGATGTCCAGGCGGGAGAGGACCTCGGCGCCTTCCTCGTTGTAAGCCTCCAGGATGCGGGGGCCGCGGTTGGAGAGCATAAAGGAGCCGGCAGCACCGGCTTCGAGGGCGGCAAGCGTCTTGGCCTGGTCCAGTCCCAGGGCGTCGGCGAGGGCCATGGCTTCAGCCGCAGCGGCGATGTGCACGCCGCAGAGCAGCTGGTTCACGGTCTTGAGTGCCTGGCCGTCGCCGGGCTTGTCGCCCACCACGGTCAGGGTGGAAGCCAGGAGTTCCAGCGCGGGGGCGGCCTTTTCCCGGGCTTCGGGGGAAGCGCCGACGACGATCAGCAGGTCGCCTTCGCCGGCGCGCTTGGGGCCGCCGGACAAGGGTGCATCCACCAGCTCTACGCCATATTCCGCCAGCCTGGCGACGGTGGCCGGGATAGCTTCGGTGCCTACGGTGCTGCCGAGGATCACAACGGCGCCGGGCTCGAGCACGGAGGCCACACCGTTTTCGCCGAACAGTACGTCGTTGAGCTGCTCGCCGTTGCGGACGGCCAGGAGCACGGCGTCGGCACCCTTGGCGGCTTCGCGGGCGGTGCTGAACGTGGCGATACCGGCTTCTTGGGCGAGGTTGAGGCGGGGCTCGGCGATGTCGAAGCCGTGGACGGTCAGCTGGGACGCGAGGCGGGTGGCCATAGGCAGGCCCATGGCGCCGAGGCCCAGGACGGTGACGGTGTAGTTGCTGGTCATGGTGTTCTCCATTGAATTCTTGCAGGACTAGGGGTTAGTTGCGGGCCGGCCCGCCACCCGGGAGGGTTGGGAGCCGGTGGGGATTAGAAGGTGTTGCTGAGCTTGCGGGTGACGTCGGCGAGGGACTGGTCGTCTCCCACGTTGCCGGCGAAAACGATGTAGGGGATGCCCTTTGCGGGGCCGTCCACCGGTTCCCAGAGCGAGACGATGCCGGGGAGCATGGGGCCGCGGACGATCGCGTGGCGGATTTCCAGGCCGTGCGCGGCGACGTCGGAGGAGGTGATGCCGCCCTTGGCGATGACGAACCGCGGCGGGAAGGTTTTCAGCGTCCGGTTGACCACGGCGACGACGGCGGCGGAGACGGTGCGTGCGATCCGCAGGCTTTCGGCGGGGTCGTCCGTCTTGATGAGCAGGCGGCTGGTGTGGACGATGACGTCGCCGCTGCGGAGGGCTTCGACGACGGTGTCCACGGTCTGGTCGAGGTGTTCCTCCGCGGTGTCACCGAGGAGTTTTTCGACGTCGATCTCCACGATGCGGGCGGCGCTGTGTTGTTCGGTCAGGGCTTTGAGCTGGCGGGTGGTGACGCCCACGTGGGAGCCGACGACGATGAGGCCGCCGGCTTCGGACGGGGTGTTGCCGGCGTAGGCTTCTGCGCCGCTGAGTTCGGTGCGGATTTCCTGGCCGATGCGGGCGCGGCCGAACGGCGGGCCCACGCGGTAGAGGAGCTTCTTGCCCCGGCGTTCGGCTTCTTCCAGGCCGAGGGACAGGGCGCGAAGGTCGTTTTCGGTGACGATGTCGGCCACGATGGGGGTTGAGTCCGTGGCGGCGTCGATGGCGTCGGCGATGGCGTTGGCGCTGGTCTGTGCACCGGCGGCAGGGTCCTGGGCGGCTGCTCCGGCGCGGATGGTGTTGAGGTCCAGGACGATCACGGATCCGGCGGCGAAGCGTCCCTGGGACTTCTCCTGGACGTAGTCGGCCATCACGGAGGTGGTGAAGCCGAAGGTGGCGTCCTTGGCGAATTCGGTCTCGGATACCGGGGTGAGGGTCCCGGCTGCTTCACCGGTGCCGCGCATGAAGTGGACGCCGCCGATGGTGACCCGCCCGGCGTCGGGGAAGGCTGGAACCAGCACCACGCCGTCGGTCTTTTCTCCACTGACGTCCGCCACGGTGGCGGCGATGACGTCCGGTTCCAGCGGGTAGTGGCCACGGAGGGTGGAATCGCTGCGGCTGACGAAGCCGAGCCGGAGTTCAGCGGGAGACCCGGCGGCGGCGAGGGCGTTGCGGACCACTTCCTCGTTGCGGGCGGCGGCTTCTGCGGGGTCCAGGCTGCGGGTGTTGGTCAGGACGTAGACGGCGGGCTTTGACTGGCCGAAGGCCCAGATGAAGTCCTCGACGTCCCAGCGGGTGAGCACGGGCAGATCTGCCACGGACTGGGTTCCGGTGGGGTCGTCGTCGAGCACTACCAGCACCCGCGGGGTCTCCGCGTTGGAGGCGGCCACGGCATCGGCCACGGTCGCGGCGGAAATCCGGACCTCGGCCGGGTAAGCGGCCAGAACGTCTGCTTCAAGCTTCACGGTGCACTCCGTTGTGTATGGGTCCTCGGAACCTGATGGAACTGTAAGATGTCTGACATCTTGCATTTGAATGCTAGTGTGGCACAGGACATAAAGACGCGCAAGTAGACTTGTCTGACATATCCGCAAAGGCAGTAATGGGGGCAGCAGCATGGCAAGGAAGTCGCTGGTAGGCCAGGTGGCCGATGAGCTCCTGGACCGCATCATTGCGGGCGAATTCCCGCCGGGCTCACTCGTCCCCGGAGAGCACGAACTCAGCGCCCGGCACGAAGTCAGCCGCATGACCGTCCGCGAAGCCATGAAAACCCTGCAGGCGCAGCACATCCTCAGCGTGGAACGCGGCCGCGGCACGTTCGTCAACCCGCTCAACCGGTGGGCATCATTGGAAGCAGTGCTGCGGGCAGCCTCAGAGGGCAAAAACGAAGCCGAAGCCTCTGTCCAGCTCATCGAACTCCGCCGCATGCTGGAAACCGGCGCGTGCGAGCTGGCGGCCGGACGAATCAGCGACAGTGATATCCAGGCACTCTTCGGGTACGTGGCCGCCATGCGCGCCGCCCATGAGGTGAATGATGTCGCCGCATTCGTGGAAGCGGACCTCGCCTTTCACGACCTGATCCTGCATGCCTCCGAGAATGTATTTGTCGCCGTCTTGTTCGAGCCGCTGCACAGGGTGCTGGAGAAGCGGCGCACCGAAACCTCGGCCGTGCCCCAGATCCAGGAACACGCCATCGGCCATCACCAGAACATCGCCGAAGCCCTCGAATCCCGCGACGCGGCGCGATCCCGCGAAGCGATGGACGCGCACATGCAGCAGACCCTGGACGACCTCAAGAACCTGGTACTCGAGGCGAAGTAGGAGCCGGAGTCAACTGACGGGGTCAGTCCGCGGGCGCGGCAGTGGTTCCGCGGATCACCAGTTCAGTTGCCACTTCCAAGGCAGTCGGGGCGGCGGAACCGGGCTGGTCCTGCTGTTCGGTCAGCATCCCCACCGCCATGGAAGCCAGCTGCGCCAAGGGCTGCCGCACCGTAGTGAGTGGTGGCGACGTCAACGCGGCCTGGGAAATATCGTCAAAACCCACAATGCTGAGGTCCTGCGGAACGTGCAGCGAGCGCTGCGCCGCCGCGTTCATCACACCAAGGGCCTGAAGGTCACTTCCGGTGAAAATCGCGGTGGGCGGTTGAGCCAGGTCCAGCAATTCCCCGCCGAGCCGCATCCCCGATTCGGTGCTGAAATCGCCGTCCTGTACCAGCTCGGGCAGTACTGGCAGCCCGGCCTCGTGCAACGCAGCAGCATAGGCGGCATAGCGCGCCCGGCCATGTCCGGGACTGTGCTTGCGGCCGGTAATGATGCCGATCCGGCGGTGGCCCTGCCCCAGCAAGTGGCCGACTGCAGCCAGGGCGCCTGAGAACGACGCCGGGCTGACGCTGGGGATGGCGAGTCCTTCCGCGCCCTCGGGGTCGATGGCGACGGCAGGAATCTTCAGGGTCCGCACCATGCTCACCAGACGGGAGCCCTTCCGCGGAGCCAGCAGGAGCACGCCGTCGAGCCGGTTCACTGACGGCTCCCGCAGCTTGCGCCACCGCTCCGGCGTTACATGCTCGGCCCGGGCATAGGCCACCGCATATCCCAGGCGATCAGCCGCCGCTTCCACCCCTTCCATCAGTTCCAGCACCCAGGGGGAATCGAAGTTGTTGACCACAAGTTGCAGGATGCCCGGCTGGGTGGTTGGAACGGCGCGTTTGGAGTAGTCCAAGTCCTCCAGGGCCTGCTGTACCCTGGCGCGGGTGGCGTCGGAAACATGGGTCCGGCCGTTGAGCACCTTGGAAACGGTGGGCACCGATACACCTGCCGCGGCCGCGACGTCAGCGATCTTGGGACGCGGGGTGGCGGTCACGGGGGCAGTCCTCGGGGTCATGGGGTTGCGGCGGCGAGTTGCGGTGCAGTGGTGCGGCGGGCGGGCGAAACGTCCACGCGCACGGGTCCCACGATAACATTTCCGCTTTCCTCCGAACCCAGTGGAGACGTGGCGAAAAGGCCCAGTTCGGCGCCTATCCACTGGCCCTTGACCACGTGGAAGTCCCAGCCCTGGACCTCCCACGGTTTCCCTGGTCCGGAACGCCAGGCGAAAGTGGCGCGCGGCGTTCCGTCGGTGCGGATCTGCAGCTCTATCCGGGGGCCCGGCAACGCAATCCTTCGGCCCAGCCGCTGCTCGTGCGGACCCTCACCCCCGATGCCATCACCGAGGACATAGCCCTCAGCTGTCCGGATGATGCCGAGCCAGGCGTACTTCATGCCAAGCACCACCACTCCTGCCCGGGTCCCCACCGGCACATCCTGCAACTCCAGGGAGGTGGTGAAGGTGGACGGTGTGCCCGGCAGGATCTGCCCCAGTATGTTGGGCAGCTCGCGCAGATTCACCGGATCGTTGGCCTTCGGCTTCAAAACCAGGTGCCCTCCCCCGCACTGGTGCGCCCAGTCCTCCTGTGGGTTCGCCTGCCAGTGCCATTGCGGCCCCAGCTTCGGTGAGCTGAAGTCGTCGCTGGCCGGAGGCGACACGTCCTGGGCAAAAGTACCCAAAGGGTAGGTGTGGGCGGGCACCGGGGTGCCCGGTCCGCCGTCGGGATCCTGCTCCCCCATCCAGGGCCAGCCGTCCCCGGTCCACCCCATGGGCTGCAGGTGCACCACACGGCCGTATGGCCCGCGGTCCTGGAAATGCAGGAACCAGTCCTCGCCGCGGGGGCTGGTGACCCACGCGCCCTGGTGCGGCCCGTTGACCACGGTGTCCCCCTGTTCCAGGACGCGCCGCTCCTCATAAGGCCCGAACGGGGACCGGGAGCGGAACACTGACTGCCAGCCCGTCGACACACCGCCGGCGGGGGCAAAAATCCAGTACCAGCCCTCGCGCTTGTAGAACTTCGGCCCCTCCAGGGTGGTGTAACCGGGCAGGTCAGCCCCGTTGATCACGTGGGTTCCGTTATCGAGGAGCCTGCTGGCATCCGGGCTCATGCGGTGGACCGTCAGCCGGTTCTTAACCCCGATCCGGCTCTGCGCCCAGCCATGCACCAGGTACGCCTGGCCGTCGTCATCCCATAAGGGGCAAGGATCAATGAGGCCGCGGCCGGCATAGAGCAGGTGCGGCTGAGTCCACGGGCCCTCGGCCTTTTCCGCGCTCAGCACAAAGATGCCGTGGTCCGGGTCCGGGTAGAAAATCCAGAAGCGCCCGTTGTGGTGGCGCAGCGCCGGAGCCCACACGCCGCTGCCGTGCCGCACCAATGAATAGTGGCTGGCCTGCGGCAGTTGGGTCAGCGCGTGGCCGATGTGCTCCCAGTCCACCAGGTTCCGGGAGCGCAGGACCGGCAGCCCGGGCACGCGGTTGAAGCTGGAGGCAATGAGGTAGTAGACGCCGTTGACCTGCACGGCGTCGGGGTCCGGCCAGTCTGCGTTGAGGATGGGATTGCGGTAGACGGGGGCGGGGATCCGGGTGGTCATGGTGTCCTGTCGGGAGAGCCGGGGTTGATGAGGGGGTGCTGGTCCAGAAGTTCCAGGGCGTGGGCGGGCGTGTGGACGTGTCCGTCATGGATAACGGCGTGCAGCGCCAGCTTCAGCGGGTTGTGGTGGTCCACGGTGGCGGGCTTGGCCCACGCCACCGCCGGCCCGGCACCAAGGTAGCCCTCCGCCCGGACGAACCACGGCAGGATGTGGCCGGCATCCTGGGCGAGGATCACCGTTACGGGTGAGGCGTCGATGACCATACCGATGGACAGCCAGCGCGAGCCGGATCCGTGGGCGGGGCCTGCGCCGCTGCCCGCCTCGGACAGGACCAGCGGCTCGCGGGCTGCCTCCGGAAAGCGCCAGAAAATGCCGCCATACCCGGCGCCCTTCCTGCCTTTAACGGCCGACGACGACACCTCCAGCCGCTGTACGCCCACCGCCGGGACAATCATCGAGGACAATGAAAGGGCCCAGCTCGAGGGTCCGGCATTGCTGAAATACTGGATGCGGCGGTGTTCGACGGCTAAATCCCGGCCGCCCTCCGTGAGCCACGAGACCCGGCCTGATTCCTCCTCACTGTGTTCCTCGCCGCCTTCCTGCGATGGAGACTGCCAACCGTGCGGCACCTGCTTTCCGTGGTTGGGCAGCTGCATTGGGCCGTTGGTTGCCGTGTAGGTGGAACCGCCCCAAAAGTTGGTTCCGTTGACGTCGGAAAAGGCGATGGACAGCCCGAGATGGTGCGGGTGGTCCGCGGGTTCGGCGCCGGTGACAACCACACCCGCCTTTGACCGCATCGGGTGGAAATAGGGCCGAGGCGAAAAGCGCGCGGGTTGTAGCAGTGAAGTGTTGTGGGCGGCAAGAGGATGCTTCTGCGGTGCAGCGCCACGTGCCGCTGCAGGGGTATCGATGGGAATGGCCAAGCGGACCTCCGGTGAGGGGCAGTTCCAGGATGTAGGCATCAGCATACGCAGATCAGAAATAGATCGGCAAGCAATTCAGAAACTTTCTGAGTTTGGCATTCATACAAGTTTCCAAAAACGTGTTGACAGTCACAGCGTTCTCTTGCTAGAAATCGTTTACTGAGTTTTGCTTGATGGGCGGTACCACTTGGAACGGTTGGCACCCGCGGTCACGTTGGAGCGCTTGCCATTCCAGAAACTTTCCGGACATCTCGCACCGAAACCACCATCCAACGGTTGGTGGAAACCCTTTAGAGAGGCGTCATTCAATGATGAAGACAGTTGGCACACCCATCTCCCGCAGGCTGGTTTTGGGCGCAGCCATCACGGCCGCCGGACTGGCCCTGAGCGGCTGCGGAGGAGGTGCAACCCCGTCGGCCGGCGGCGATGTGGAGCTCAACTTCGTCTTCTGGGGAGATGCTAACCGTGCCAAGGTGACCGAGGAGGCGCTGCGGATCTTCGAGGAGAAAAACCCCGGCATCAAGGTGAAAACCGAATACCAGGACAGCGGCCCTTACGCGGACAAGCTGGCCACCCGGTTCGCCGGTGGAAACCCGCCGGACGTGCTCGCCATGGCCAACCGCAGCCTGCTGGAGTACGCCCAGCGCGGCACCCTGGCGGACTTGAAGAGCCTGAAGGAACTGGATCTCGGCAACGTCCCGGACACGGTGCTGAGCCGTGGCGAAGTGGACGGCAAGCTCTATGGCCTTGCCACCGGCGTCACCACCATTGGCATGGTGGTGAACAAGACCATCACAGACCAGGCCGGCGTCACCATTCCGGACGACAAGACCTGGAGCTGGGAAGACTATGCGAAGTTCGCCACCGAGGTGACGCAGAAGACCGGCGGCAAAGTCTATGGCGCGGGTTACGACGTGTCCACCGAGACCGGGCCCATCATGCTTGCCAGGCAGCGCGGCGAGGATTTTTACACCAAGGACAACAAGCTGGGCGTTAGCGAGGAGACCATCCGCGACTGGTTCCAGTACAGCGTCGACCTGCGCAAGGCCGGGGGCTACCCGCCGGCGGGATTCTTCGAACAGATTGGCGGCTCCCCCGCCCAGTCCTATCTGGCCAAGGGCACGGTGGCCTCACAAATCATCCCCATCAACAACTACAAGGGCTACAACGACGCTGTTGAAGGAGACGTGGTGCTGCTGCGTATCCCCGGTGAGACCTCCGGCGAGCGCCGCGGCTACTCTGCCGACCCCACCATGCTGTGGTCCATCGCCGCCAAATCCAAGCACCCCAAGGAGGCTGCCAAACTCCTGGATTTCCTGACCAATGACGCCGACGGCGCCGCCCATACGCTGACGCAGCGCGGCGTTCCGGTCAACCCCGAGGTAGCCGAGTCCATCACCTCCAAGCTCAGCGAAGACGACAAAAAGTTCGTTGACCTGATGGCCGGGATCCAGAAGGACGACCTCGCCCCCGCCTACGTGTATCCCAAGGGTGCCAGCGTTGTGGCGGACACCCTCAAGCAACTGGCCACCGAGGTGGAATTCGGCCGTGTCACCCCGGCCGATGCCGCGAAGACGTTCCTCGAGAAGAGCAATGCAGCCATCAACAAGTAGGCGCACTGGCCTCTTTTCACAATCCGAGGCCGCCACATCCAACACCGGTACATCCGACGATAGGAGCCTGGCGCCATGTCAGTGCTGACCAAGCAAGCCCCGGGCGCGGCCGCCACCTTGGCCGCGCCGGGCGGGAAACCCGGCCGGGCACGCCTCAAGCGCAAGAACCAACGTTCGGGCTACCTCTTCCTGCTGCCGTGGTTCATAGGCATGCTGTTCACCATCATCCCGTTCTTCGCATCCCTCTACCTGGCGTTTACGGACTACAACCTCTTCACCGAGCCGAACTTTGTGGGCCTGGCCAACTTCCAGGCCATGTTCGAGGATCCGCGCCTCCTGCAGTCGCTGAAAGTCACGTTTATCTACACGTTCGTATCCGTGCCCATCTCGCTGGCGGTGGCCCTGCTGATAGCCCTGGTACTTAACCGCGGCCTCCAGGGCCTGGCGATCTACCGCTCCGTGTACTACCTGCCGTCCCTGCTGGGCGGGAGCGTGGCGATCGTGATGCTGTGGCGCTACATCTTCGGCAACGAAGGCATCGTCAACGGTTTCCTGGGCCTCCTGGGAATCCAGGGCCCGGCCTGGGTCACCGACCCGGAATTCGCCCTGGGCACCCTGATCGTCCTGAATGTATGGACCTTCGGCTCGCCCATGGTGATCTTCCTGGCAGGGCTCCGGCAGGTGCCAACCATGTACTACGAGGCGGCGGCCATTGACGGCGCCTCCCGGTGGCGCCAGTTCCGCAGCATCACCCTGCCGCTGATCAGCCCCATCATCTTCTTCAACCTCATCATGCAGCTGATCGGGTCTTTCCAGACCTTCACCCAGGGCTATGTGATGAGCGGCGGCACCGGCGGGCCGGCGGATTCCACCCTGTTCTACAACCTGTACCTGTACCAAAAGGGCTTCACGGAGTTCGAGATGGGCTATGCCTCCGCCATGGCGTGGCTGCTCCTGATGATCATCGCGGTTTTCACTGCCATCAACTTCATCGCATCCAAGTTCTGGGTCTTCTACGACAATTAAGGCACCGCTATGGCTCTCCTCGAACTACCCCTCAAAAACAAGCAGAAGAAGGAAGCGCCTGCCGAGGATGCCCTGACGGGCACCACGGGCACCCGCTTCTCCCGGCACCTCATCCTGTGCCTGGTGGGGCTGGTGATGCTCTACCCGCTGCTGTGGCTGATCTCAAGCTCGTTCAAGCCCAGCAATGACATCTTCCGGCAGCTTGGGCTGTGGCCCGAAAACTGGGACTTCAGCAACTACGCCCAGGGCTGGACCGCCCTGGACCAGCCCTTCCATGTGTACCTGATCAACTCACTGATCGTGGTGGTGTTCTCGATCGTGGGCAACATCTTCTCCTGCGCCCTGGCGGCCTACGCCTTCGCCCGGATGGAGTTCACCGGCCGGAAGCTGTTCTTCGCCCTGATGCTGGGAACCCTCATGCTCCCCGGCCACGTGCTCCTGGTGCCGCAGTACATCATCTTTTCGCAGCTCGGCTGGCTGGACACCTACCTGCCGCTGATCGTTCCCAACTTCATGGCCACCAACGCCTTCTTTATCTTCCTGATGGTCCAGTTCATGAAGGCCCTCCCCAAGGAGCTCGACGACGCCGCCCAAATCGACGGCTGCGGCCCGTTCCGGACCTTCCTGCGGGTCATCCTGCCGCTCTGCGTTCCGGCAATGGCCACCACCGCCATCTTCACGTTCATCTCCACCTGGAATGAGTTCTTTGGTCCCCTGCTGTACATCCAGAACCAGGACCTCTACACAGTTCCCCTGGCACTGCGGGCCTTTATGGACTCCGAAGGCCAGAGCATGTGGGGCCCTATGTTCGCCATGTCAGTGGTGTCCATTGCCCCCATCATCGGCTTCTTCATCGCCGGGCAGAAGTACCTCATCAACGGCATTGCGACCACCGGCCTGAAGTAGCGCAGGCCTGAAGTAATGCTGGCCTGATCTCGGGCAGGCCTGAAGCAGGGCAGCCCGAACCGGCAACGGACTGAAGCTCAGTCCGGCACCATCTCCGCATGCATCATCAGCACATCAACCATCCGTGATTGCACGTGCCCGGGCTGGAGGCTGCCCGGGCACAAAAACAAAGGAGTTTTTGTATGAGTTTGCGACGCCTTCTCGGCGCGGCCACCGCCGTCGCCCTCCTGGGAAGCCTGGCGGCAGTTCCAGCCGCCACCGCTGCCCCGCCCAACACCCTGCAACAATCAGGCGCCTTGCCCGCAACTCCCGCACCGGCCGCTGAAAACACGGCCGAGGCAATGTGGAAGAAGACGCCGGACGGCTTCGCGGCATTGCCTGGCTACGGCCTGGCCGGAACTACCGGCGGGCAGGCGGGCCGGATTGTCACCCCGTCCACCATCCAGGAGCTCGAGGACTTTGCCGCTGCGCCTGAACCTCTAGTCATCTTCATCAGCGGCAGCCTGAAAGCCGCCGACTACATCAAGATCCCGGTGGCCGCCAATAAGAGCTTCATCGGCACAGGCGCGGGCGCGGAGGTGGTGAACGCCGGCTTCAAACTCATCAATGTCTCCAACGTCATTTTCCGGAACTTCACCATCCGCGATTCCTACATTCCAGGCGACTGGGACGGCAAGACCCCGCAGAACGACCGCGACGGCATCCAGCTGGACACCACGCACCACGTCTGGGTGGACCACATGAAGATCCAGCGCATGGGCGACGGCCTGATTGACACCCGCAAGGACTCGGACCTGGTCACCTACTCCTGGAACGTGTTCGCGGACAACAACAAGGCCCTGGGCGTGGGCTGGACCTCCAACGCCGTAACCCGCATGACCATCCACCACAACTGGATCCGCAACACCACGCAGCGGAACTTCAGCCTGGACAACACCGCGGCCGCGCACGTCTACAACAACTACCTGCAGGACATCGGCCAGTACGGCATGATGGGCCGCAACGCCGCCAAGGTGGTCCTGGAAGGCAACAGCTTCAGCACCGTGCAGGACCCGATTGTGGCCAAGGATCCCGCCACTGAAGTGGTCAACCGGGACAACATCTTCAACGGCACCCGCGGCCGAAAGGACAACGTGGGGGCCGCCTTCGACCCATCGCAGAACTACAGTTACCAGAAGGACGACGCTGCCCGCGTTCCGGAGATCGTTGCCGCCGGTGCCGGGCCGCGGGAGAACAACGCCCCGAACAACACCACCAACATCACCGTTGCCCTGGATGGCACCGGCGACTTTGGCAGCCTGCAGGCCGCTATCGGCTCCATCCCCAGCGGCAGCACGCTCCCCCGCACCATCACGGTAAAACCCGGCACCTACCGCGAATCGGTGAACATCTGGGCCGACCGCCCCAACCTCACCATCCAGGGCGCAACAGCCAACCCGGCCGACGTCGTCATCAGCTACGACCTTCCGGCCAACGGCGCAAAGTTCTTCGGCGGCACCTGGGGCGCGGGCGGCAGCGCCACGCTCAACGTCCTCGCCGAGGGCACCACCATCCGGAACCTCACCGTGGAAAACGCCTATGACGAGGCCGCCAACGGAGGAAGCCAGGCGCTCGCCGTTCGGACTGTGGCGGACCGGGTAACGTTTGACGGCACCCGCTTCCTGGGCAACCAGGACACCTATCTGGCGGACACCACCGGCCGCGACGCCACTGCCCGCACCTACCTGAAGAACTGCTATGTCGAAGGCGACGTTGACTTCATCTACGGCCGCGGCACTGCAGTATTGGACGGCTGCACCATCCATTCCCTGAACCGCGGCAGCGACACCAACAACGGCTACATCGTGGCCCCGAGCACCAAGAACTCCAACCGGTACGGCATCCTGATCGTCAACAGCGCCCTGACCTCCGATGCCGCCCCGGGCACGGTCAGCCTCGGCCGCCCCTGGTTCGCCAGCAGCGATCCGGACGCCCACCCGATGGCCGTCATCCGGGACTCCGTGCTGGGCAGCCACATCGCGGTCCGAGGTTGGGCCGACATGAGCGGACACGCCTGGACCGAAGGCAGGTTCGCCGAATTCAACAACAAGGGCCCGGGCGCATACGTCAATGAATTCCACCCGCAGCTCAGCCCGGAAGAGGCCGCAAAATTCACCGTGGAAACCTTCCTCGGCGGCTGGACCCCAGCGGGACGTGGTTGAGATGGCTGAAGCATCAGGAATGAGCGTCCGACGGCGGAGCCTCCTCGCGGCCGGCCTGGCAGGTGGCGCTGTGGTTGCGTCCGGCCTCCTGGGTCCGGCTGCCAAGGCCGCGGGGCCTGTGGGACTGGATGCCGCCGTCGGCCCCAACGGCTTTGCCGAAGCCGGGCTTCCGGTAGGCCAAGCTCTTGGCGGGTACGCCTGGGCCTCAGCACCCACCGGCTATGCCGGCGTCGCAGCCCATGGCCGCGAAGGCGCTACCGGCGGGACGGGAGGGGCGCTGGTCCACGCATATACCCCGGACCAGCTCCGCACTTTCGCCAAGAGCCCTGACCCGCTCGTGGTGATCCTGCACGGCGAACTGGCCTTCCCGCAGTACGAGAAGCTGATGGTGACCTCCAACAAGTCCTTCCTGGGGGCTGGCGTTGGAACTGCGGTGGTGAATGCCGGGTTCAAGCTGGTGAACGTCTCCAACGTGGTGTTCCGGAACTTCACTGTGCGGGATTCCTACATTCCGGGCGATTTCGAGGGAAAACGCCCCGATAATGACCGGGACGGGATCCAGATGGACACTTCAACGCACGTCTGGGTGGACCACATGCACTTCACCCGGCTGGGCGACGGCCTGGTGGACATCCGCAAGGACTGCGACAACGTGACCCTGTCCTGGAACGTCTTCTCCGACCACAACAAGGCGCTGGGCGAAGGATGGACCTCCAACGTGGTCACCCGGCTCACCCTGCACCACAACTGGATCCGGAACACTCATCAGCGCAACGCCAGCCTGGACAACACCGCGGCGTCCCATGTCTACAACAACTACCTGGAGGACATTTCCAGTTACGGGATGCTGGGGCGCAACGCGGCCCTGCTGGTGGTGGAGGGCAACTACTTCCGGGATGTGCGGAATCCGCTCCATCACCAGGGGGCGGGCGGTGAACTGGTGGCGCGGGACAACATTTTTGAAGCGTGTAGCGGCAACACCGGGCAGGAGCGCGGGACCGCCTTCGATCCATCGGCGGCGTATTCCTATGAGCTCACGCCAACAGCGGCGGTGCCCGCCTTGGTCCGCGGCTTCGGAGGTCCGCTGGGCGGGACGGAACCTGTGGCCGCGCGCGTCATCACCGTGGCGCTGGACGGCACCGGTGATTACGCAAGCATCCGGGCGGCCGTCGGGGCGATCCCGTCCCGCAACCCCGGTCCGGTTACGGTGCTGATCCAGCCGGGGACCTACCGCGAGCCAGCCGTGATCTGGGGAGACAGGCGCAACGTCACCTTGGCGGGAGTCACCGGAAATGCCGCCGATGTGGTGCTGACCAACAGCGAGGGCGTCACCCTGCTTGTGGCTGCTGACCACGCCGCTATCAAGGACCTGACCGTCACGTCAGACACCCCGCAAGGCGGCAACGTCCTGCGCACCACCGGCAGTAACGTGTCCTTCTCCAACGTGACGGTTCTCAACGGAACATCGGGATAAAGGCTGGCCAACGTTCTTGAACTGCTACTAGTCTTCAAGAACGGCCCGCAACCGGGAGCCCCAAGGCAATCACGAGGAGCGAACTTGTCCAACCACACGTACAGCATTTCTGAAATTGTCGGCACGTCGGATCAGGGAGTGGACGACGCCGTCCGCAACGGTATCGCCAAGGCCTCCCAGACCCTGCGCAACCTTGACTGGTTCGAAGTGAAAGAAATCCGGGGGCACCTCGAAGAAGGCAAGATCGCCGACTGGCAGGTGACCATCAAGCTCGGCTTCCGGCTCGAAGAACAGTAATTTCCACACAACTGACCCGCAGTAAACGTCGCGAAAACCCGAAATGGGGACGTTAACTGCGGGTCAGTTGGGGTTTAAGCAGGACTAGTTGGCCGAGACAGTGCCGGCTGCACGCCGGCGCCACACGGTGGGAACGCCGTCGAACGCCGGAAACACGTGGCCTTCGAAGAAGGACAGCACTGTGTGGGGGTCGTGGTCAGGGCTCCAGAGACCGGACACGGGGCAGTGTGAGCCGGTGGCGGTGGAGGGATTGCCGGCGGGCGAGGCCTGGCGTTCCTTGAGCAGTGCGATGCGTTTCATCGTTGAGACCATCCTTGGGTAAGCAGTTCGTGCTTCCAGCCTAGGAAAGCGGCAACAGCTTCCCAATGGGCTCCTGGCCAGAATCAGCGTGCGGAGCTGGCCAAATGTACAGCGGCTTTTTACTCGCCCGTTTCCACCACGGCGGCCGGGGCCTCCGCCGTCGGAAAATGCGGTTGCCCGTTCCCGGCGTCTGCGGCGCCGAGGCTGCCCAGCAAGGCCAGGGCGTCCGACGACGGCGAGCCGGGCCGGGCGGAATAGACCCTGAGCGTCTGGTCGGGGTCGTCCGGGAGGACAAGGTTTTCAAAGTTGAGTTCGAGGTCCCCCACGGAGCGATGGTGCAGGCGGACGGTTCCGGCGGACGGGCTGGCCACTCGGTGGCCCGCCCACCATTGCCGGAAGTGCTCGCTGTTAACCGCGAGTTCGCCCACCAACTGGTTGGCCTGCGGGTCATTCGGGTGCCGGCCGACGTCGAGCCTGAGGGCTCCGGCGGCTTCGGCGGCCACCGTCTTCCAGTCGCGGAACAGCTCCCGGGCAGCGGGGTCGAGAATGAGCCAGCGGGTCAGGTTCCGTTCCCCCGCCGGCAGCGCCGGGAAATCCGCGAAGAGGAGGAAGGCCAGCCGGTTCCCGGCCAGTACGTCGCTGCGGCGCCCCAGCACCATGGCCGGCACGTCGCCCACAGCTTCCAGCAGATGACGCAGCGCCGGGCGGACTGCCTGCGCCGGCTGACCGCCCGCGCGCGGTGCCGCGGCACAGTTCTCCAGCAGGTCCATCATGTGCGCATGCTCGCTGCTGCTAAGCCGGAGAGCCCGGGCCACGGACTCCAGTACCGTGCGTGACGGGTGGATGTTCCGGCCCTGCTCGAGGCGGACGTAATAGTCCGTGCTGACTCCCGCCAGCCGTGCCACCTCCTCGCGGCGCAGTCCGGGCACCCTCCGGGCACCGGACGTGCTCCCCGCCCCGATGTCCTCCGGGCTCAGCCGGGACCGCATGGCTTTGAGGAATTTTCCAAACTCGGCGCTTTGACCCATGCAGACCATTGTGACCCGCGCAGTCCGACCGGTTCTACTCCAGGCCACCCACTTTCTACAACGAAGGTAGGACTGGCAGTCCTAGGAAAAACAAGATCAGCCTTGCTTACTGACACGGCGGCCAAAAGTGCATAGGCTCAATAGCGAGCCAGGCGGAAACCGCTTTCTCATGGTCGAGTCCACGGCACCCACCCAAGAATCATTCAAGGAGCCCCCATGTCAGAGCTGACACTGAACAATGGCATCACCATCCCCCAACTTGGTTTCGGTGTTTTCCAGGTGCCGCCGGAGGACACCCAGCGGGCCGTCGAGGACGCACTCGAAGCCGGGTACCGCCACATCGACACAGCCGCGGCCTACCGCAATGAAGCAGGCGTAGGGGCTGCCATCGCGGCCGCCGGCATTCCGCGCGAGGACATCTTCATCACCACCAAGCTCCGGAACGGCGAACAGGACCGGGCGCAGGCGGCATTCCAGAACAGCCGCAAAGCCCTCGGCCTGGACTACGTGGACCTGTACCTCATCCACTGGCCGGTCCCGTCCCAGGGTCTATATATCCAGGCCTGGAAGGAAATGGAGCGGTTGTACGAAAACAACGAGATCCGCGCCATCGGCGTTTCCAACTTCCTCGCCGAACACCTGGACAAGCTGCTGGAGTCCGCAGAAATTGTTCCGGCCGTGAACCAGATCGAACTCCACCCCAGCTACCAGCAGGCGGAACTGGCGGACAAGTGCAGGAACCTGGGCATCGCCGTCGAGGCTTACAGTCCCCTGGGCCGCGGCGCGGACCTGAACGGCAATGCCGTGACCACCATCGCCAATGCCCACAACGCCACCACTGCCCAGGTGGTCCTCGCCTGGCACCTGGCCGCCGGGAACATCGTGATCCCGAAATCCAGCCGGGCAGAACGGATCCGGGAAAACTTCGCCGCTTCAGGACTCACGCTTTCCAGCGAGGAGATCGCCTCGATCACCGCCCTGGAGTCCGGGGCGCGCCTTGGCTCCGATCCCGCCGTCGCCTCCTTCACCCAGCTGTAGCATCGCCCAACCAAAGGATTTCCCATGCAGTACACCCACCTTGGCCGCTCCGGCCTGAAAGTCTCCCGGCTCTGCCTGGGCACTATGAACTTCGGTCCGCAGACCGAAGAAAGCGATGCCCACAGCATCATGGACTCCGCGCACGGGAACGGCATCAACTTTTTCGACACCGCCAACGTGTACGGCGGTGCCGGGCACCGCGGCTGGACCGAAGAAATCATCGGCCGGTGGTTCGCCAAGGGCGGCGAGCGCCGCGAGCACACCGTCCTGGCCACCAAGCTGTACGGCACCATGACGGACCGGCCCAACGAATCAAAGCTGTCCGCGCTGAACATCCGCCGGGCCCTGGATGCGAGCCTGAAGCGGCTGCAGACGGACTACATCGACATCTACCAGTTCCACCACATCGACCGGGACACACCCTGGGACGAGATCTGGCAGGCCATCGAGGTCGCCGTGCAACAGGGGAAGATCCTGTACTCAGGAAGCAGCAACTTCGCCGGATGGCACATCGCCCAGGCCCAGGAAGCTGCCCGGCGGCGGAACTACACCGGACTTGTCAGCGAGCAATCCATCTACAACCTGTTCATGCGGCAGGTTGAGCTGGAAGTCATCCCGGCCGCCCAGCAGTACGGACTGGGACTCATCCCCTGGTCCCCGCTTCAGGGCGGACTCCTGGGCGGCGTCCTGAAGAAGGAGCAGCAGGGCGTCCGGCGAAGCGAGGGCCGTGCCGCCGAAACGCTCAAAAAGCACCGGGACCAGATCCAGCAGTACGAGGATTTTGCCGATGAGCTGGGCCAGGAACCCGGCGACATTGCCCTCGCCTGGCTGCTGCACCAGCCCGCCGTCACGGCCCCCATTGTTGGGCCGCGGACCCAGGAACAGCTCGACGCCGCGATCCGGGCACTTGACGTCACCCTCGACGCCGATGCCCTCAAGCGGCTCGATGACATCTTCCCCGGGCACAAGACGGCGCCGGAAGACTACGCGTGGTGAACCCACTCGTTCCCGAGGCCGATACTGTGGCGCCGAAAAGCATCCTTTTCATCGGCGGCACCGGCGTTATCAGCGCGGCGGCGGCACAACGCGCCGCCGCGCTGGGCCACCGGCTGACAATCCTCAACCGGGGCCGGTCCACCAGGCCGGTCCCGGAAGGGGTGGAGACCCTCTCCGCGGACGTCCGCGACGCCTCAGCGGTCCGGGAGGCGTTGGCAGGCCGGGAGTTCGACGCCGTCGCGGACTTCATCACGTACACCCCCGACCAGGCCAAGGCCAGCCTGGACCTGTTCGCCGGCCGCACCGGACAATACGTTTTCATCAGTTCCGCATCTGCCTACCAGAAGCCGCCAACCCGGTTGCCGATCAGGGAATCCACGCCGCTCAAGAATCCGTTCTGGCAGTATTCGCGGGACAAGATCGCCTGCGAGGAGCTGCTTTTCCAGGCCTACCGTGAGCAGGATTTTCCGCTCACGGTGATTCGGCCGTCCCATACTTATGACCGGACCAAGATCGCCATGGTGGGCGGCTGGACGGACATCCACCGGATGCGTGCCGGACTGCCGGTCATGGTGCACGGCGACGGCACCTCGCTCTGGACGCTGACCCACAGCAAGGACTTCGCCAAGGCGTTCGTGGGGCTGCTGGGCCGCCCGCAAGCGGTGGGCGAGAGCTACACCATCACCTCGGACGAATACCTGCCCTGGAACCAGATCTACCAGCTGTTTGCCCGCGCAGCTGGAGTTCCGGAACCGGAACTGGTCCACGTCGCCTCGGAAACCATTGCCGCCCACAGCGAAGAGCTGGGCCCGAACCTCCTGGGCGACCGGTCCCACTCGGTCATTTTCGACAACACCAAAATCAAATCCCTGGTACCCGATTACTGCGCCACCATCCCCTTTGCTGACGGGGCGCGCGAGATCGTGGACTGGTATGACCACAACCCTGATCTTCAGGTGGTGGACCAGACCTTTATGGACCTGAGCGACCGGTTGACCGGCTGGGCCCGCGACGGGGCCTGAGCATCCACGCTACATGCCTCCGCACGTGAGCTTTTGCACTGGATTTACAACGTTCTAAATACCGCCTTTTGCGCCGGCCCGCAAGGGCTTGTTTTCTGCGTACCCCTCCTACTAGGTTACTGGGGAAGCGTTTTCCCGTCCGAGAATTGAAAGGATTCACTGATGAATCCGAGCCGTACCCCTGCGCGCCTCCTGTCCGTCGCCGCCGTCGGAATTGCCCTCACGTTCGGCTGCCTCGCAGCCCCGGCCTCCGCCGTCGGCCCCTCTCCCAAGCCGGGCACGCCCGGCGTCCAGCTGGACCATTTGGACCGCGGCCTGGTGGCCGCCAAGACATCAGAAGGAGTGTTCCTCAGCTGGCGCCTGCTCGGCCACGAAGCCACCGGCTCCTCCGCCACGGGCGTCACCGGCACGGACTTCAATGTCTACCGGGACGGCCAAAAGCTGGCCACCGTCACGGACAGCACCAACTTCCAGGACTCCGCTGGAACCGCAGCGTCGGAGTACCAGGTGCGGGCCGTCGTCGGCGGCGTTGAACTGGACCGCAGCGCCACCGCCACGTCCTGGGGCGGCAACTTCAAGGACATCCCCTTGAAGAAGCCGGCCGACGGCGTCACCCCCGCCGGCCAGGCCTACACGTACGCCGCCAACGATGCCTCCATCGGCGACGTGGACGGCGACGGCCAGTACGAATTCGTCGTCAAATGGGACCCCAACAACTCCAAGGACGTCTCCCAGGTGGGCTACACCGGCAACACCTACGTGGACACCTACAAAGCTGACGGCACCCTGCTCCACAGGATCGACCTGGGCGTGAACATCCGCTCGGGCGCGCACTACACCCAGTTGCTGGTCAATGATTTCGACGGCGACGGCCGGGCCGAGATGATGATGAAGACCGCCCCCGGGACCAAGAGCACCAACTTCAATGCCGACGGCAGTGTCGCCTCAGAGAACTTCATTTCACTGCTGCAGCAGGACATCAACGCCGGCTACTCAAACTCGGATGACTACCGCATGAGCGCCGCAGACTACTACCAGCACATGGTAAAGACGTTCCAGGGCTGGACCGAGCATCCCGAAGTCAAGGCCGGACACTGGCCCGCCACGCTCGAGGAAGCGTTCGGTATCGCGAAAAAGTACCAGTACCCGCTGTCCCAGGCCGACGCCGAGGCTTTGACTGACTACTTCATGGACGTCTACGCCCCGTCTCGCAGCGCCCGGAACAACCTGCGCGCCTTTGAAGGCTTCATCGTCTCCGGGCCCGAGTACCTCACAGTGTTCGAGGGCGCCACGGGCAAGGAACTGAAGACGGTCGCCTACAAGCCGGGCCGGCACGACGACGGACTGATGTGGGGCGACTACGCCATGGCCCGCATCGAGCCGGGCAACCGCGTGGACCGCTTCCTGGCCGGCGTCGCCTACCTGGACGGCAAGAAGCCGGCCGCGGTTTTCGCCCGCGGCTACTACACGCGGAGCACGCTCGCTGCCTACACCTGGGACGGGTCAGACCTCGCACCCGTGTGGAATGTGGATTCAGGCTGGACGTCCATGACCAACCCGTTCAACGATTCCCCGCATGGCCGCGACGGCACCGATCCCGAGTTCGGCAAGCTCACTACCCAAGGCTTCCACTCGCTGAGTGCCTCTGATGTGGACGGTGACGGCAAGCAGGAGATTGTCTACGGCTCGGCAACGATCGACGACGACGGGTCACTGCTGTACAGCTCGTTCGACACCCTGCCGGCCGGCAGCGCCGTACCCGGCGAAGAGGCCCGGCTGGGCCACGGCGATGCCATGCACGTCACGGACATCGACCCCGCCCGTCCGGGCAAGGAAATCTTCACCGTCCACGAAGGCGCCGCCTACGCACCCTACGGCTATGCCATGCGCGATGCCGCCACCGGCGAGGTCCTCTTCGGCGCCTACTCCGGCAAGGACACAGGCCGCGGCATGATCGGCGACGTTGATCCCACCGTTCCCGGCATCGAGAACTGGGCCATCGGCATGCAATCCGCCGACGGCGACAAGCTCTCCACGTCCACTCCGGGCACCAACATGAGCATTAAATGGGCCGCGGACATGACCACTCAGATCGTCAACGGCGCCGGGGACCAGACGCCCACCATCGATGACTGGAAGCGCGGCAGGCTCCTCACCGCAACGGACACCCGCACCAACAACGGCACCAAGGGCACACCGAGCCTGGTGGCGGACGTAGTGGGCGACTGGCGGGAGGAACTGCTGGTGCGGACCGCGGACAGCTCCGCGCTGCGGATGTACCTCAGCACCGAGGTGACCAACCACAAGCTGTACACGCTGATGCACGACCCCCAGTACCGGGCAGAGGTGGCCCGGCAAAACACCACCTACAACCAGCCCGCCTACACGGACTTCTACTTTGCCTCCGACATGGACTTCGGCAAAGTTCCCCTGCGCGCGGCCTGGCTGCCCGGCAGCGTAAAGGCACTGCAGCACGTGCTGGAAGACCTCGCAGACTCTGGAGACGTGTCCGGCCCGGTGGGCAGTCAGCTGGCTGCGAGCGTGCAGCAAGCGGCGAAAGCAGTGGAATACCGCGACGCCGGCAAGGCATCGGAGGCGCTGAAGCGCTTCGTGGACTTCCTGGGCCAGCAGAAGGGCCCTGACAAGGTGTCCGACACCGCCCGCGTGTCCCTGACGTACAACGCCGAAAATATTCTGCGGGCGTTTGGGGGCTAGGTTCAGCCGATAAGGGAGAGACTGTTGGAATGACACTTGCACCCGTGATCAAACTCAATGACGGTAACTCCATCCCCCAACTGGGGCTGGGCACCTGGCCGCTGGACGACGATCAGGCGGCCACCGCCGTCGTACAAGCCCTGGAAGCCGGGTACCGGCATATCGACACCGCGGTGAAATACGGCAACGAGCGTGGTGTGGGGAACGGTGTCCGGGCCAGCGGCGTGGACCGTGGAGAGCTGTTCATCACCACCAAGCTGGACGGCCAGTACCAGGGCAACGACCGCGCCATTGAGGGGCTGGACGGTGCGCTGGAGCGGCTGGGGCTCGACTACGTGGACCTGCTCCTGATCCACTGGCCGCTCCCCCAGCGCGATGAATACGTGTCCACGTGGAAGACGTTCGAGCGGTTGCAGGCGGAGGGCAAGGTGCGTTCCATCGGCGTTTCCAACTTCAAGCCGGCCCACCTTGAGCGGCTTATGGCCGAAACCGAGGTGGTGCCGGCGGTGAACCAGATCCAGCTCAGCCCTGCCATTACCCGAACGGCCGAGCGGGAGTTCCACGAAAAGCACGGAATTATCACGGAGTCCTACAGCCCGCTGGGTGGGTCCGGGGCGGGCCTGCTCGGCGCTCCCATCCTGTCCCAGCTGGCCGAAAAACATGGAAAAACACCCGGTCAACTGGTCCTGCGGTGGCATATTCAGCACGGACTTGTAACGATTCCGAAAACGGCGGATCCGGACCGGATGAGCGAGAACCTGGACATCTTCGATTTCGCCCTGGATCCGCAGGATCTCGCGGAATTAGCCATCCTCGACGAGGGGCCGGGGACAGGCAATGATTCCGACGTGACGGGGCACTGAAACAGGCCTGAACTGCGCTTTTCGTTATCTTCGGGGTTGGCAAACAGATAGTAAGCATGATTACTATTGAGGCAGAAGGATGAAGTGCTTCCGGGATCCGGAGGCCTCCTTTACTTAGGAAGAGGAACGAAAAATGGGATTTATTGCATTTCTGATTCTCGGACTTATTGCTGGTGCGATCGCTAAGGCGATCCTTCCGGGCAGGCAGGGTGGCGGCTGGCTCGTCACGCTCGTCCTGGGCGTCGTTGGAGCACTCCTCGGCGGTTGGATCGGCGGAATGATCTTCGGCAGCGGACTGCAGGAGTTCTTCTCCCTGCAGACGTGGCTGCTGGCCATCGGCGGCGCACTCATCGTGCTGCTGGTCTACGGCCTGGTCACGAACCGCGGCGCGCGCCGCTAAGCGGAGCGCAAGCCAGGGAAACCGGCCTGGGGACATCATCCCTGGGCCGGTTTTCCCTTTCCCGGCTTCTGGGTTTCCGAGGCCGGAACTGAAAACCTTCTCACGGAGCAGGAGTTCATCATGAAAAACAAACTTCTTTTGGGTATCGGAATCGCCACCGGGTACGTTCTCGGATCCCGGTCCGGCCGGGCAGCCTACGACAAGCTGAAGGCGCGGGCTGCCGGCATCTGGGACAGCAAGCCTGTCCAGGACAAGGTGACCGTTGCCACCGAGGCCATCAAGGAAAAGGCCCCTGAAGTCGCGGATCAGCTGACTGAAGCGGCCCGCCGCGCAGGCACCGTGATCGGCTCCGCGATGCACCGTGACGGCTCGTCCGGCGACGTCAAGTCCTCAACGTCCGACGCCGGCACCACAGCAGGTGCGCCCACCGGCACTTCCAGCGGGCTTGGCACGTCGGGTACCACGGGCACCACCGGGACTGCTTCTGCGGCAGGCACGGCTGGTGCCGCAGGCACTCCTGCCTCGGCCGAGGGCCTTGACGACAGCCACATCCCGGCGCACAGCACACACCCGGAAACGCTCAACCTGGATACCTCCAGCGGCGAAGCGCAGTCCAAGGCGTAGCCAACGCGCCCGCTCATGACGCGGCATTCCCCGTGTGACAAGGGAGCAGCCACGCTCATGTGCTACAACTAGATGGTTTTGCTGGCCGTCGCGATCCTTGGGGGACGCGGCGGCCGGCGGCGTTTAACCCGATTGGTGTTTTCAACTGGTGGGTGTATTCAAGTGGCTGGGCCCCTTTAACTGGCATCTTCCCTGGCCTGGAACTTGGACCGAAAGTGCTGCAGTTGCCGTTCGCCCCGGAGTTTTCCACATAGCATCCATTGCAGCCACTTTTGTCAGTGCCCTTTGGCAGAGTTGACCTATGGAAGCCATTGGGGAACGGCCAGAGCAGTACGGCGGTAACGTCGTGGTGCTCGGGCGGGCCGGGGTTACTACCCCTGGTACTCCTTCGGGCTTCAACGGTCCCGTGGCGGCAGGCTCCGGCTCCTTCACCGCTTCCAGTCCTTCTGCCCACGCCGACTACGACGACGGCACCCCGCTTAGTCCCGGCAGGCCGCTTCACGCTGTACCCTCCGAGCCCACAGCGGCTGATTCCGTACCAGCCGAGCTCACACAGGCTGAGTCTCACCCAACTGAGCCAACCCGGGCTGATTCCGCAGCAGCCGCGCCCCCGGAGGCTGGGGCAGCACCAACAGCTTCTGTAACAGGGCCGGTCCCGGCAGATTCTTTGCGGTCCGAGGATCCGCTGGATCTGGCGGAGATCGGCAGGCTCGTGGCCCAGACTGCTGCCGCTGCGCCATCGATGCTTGCCGGGGCCAGCTACGTTGACGCATCCCAATACGCCGCTGACGTGGAGGATCTCTCCCGAACGGTGGAGTACTTGCAGGTCCTGTCGGCCGGGACCGTGGACCGGACCCGCACCCAGGCCATCGCCGCCGCGGACACCGCCCGCGCCAACCGGTCCCGCACCGGCAAGGCCTGGGTCACAGGCTGGGACAACGGCGTCGAAACCCTGAACGAAACAGACACCCACTGGCCCGCCGGATCTGCACCCTGTGACACCGGGACCATGAGTGTCACCGACGGCCGGGACCGGGTGATCACCTCACCGGCCGATGACGGCTGCGCCAATACCGCAGAGTTCCTCCGCCAGCGGCTGCGGATCAGCAAAAGCGAAGCCAACCGC
>FOEZ01000010.1 GCA_900110595.1 Arthrobacter sp. OV608
CAACTTCATCGAGTACTACAATCACCACAGGCCCCACACCGCACTCAAAGGCGCCTCACCGGTCAGCCGTGTCACCAACCAACCGGGTTAGTACAGCTAGCGTCCTGCCGTAGCGCGCCTGTTCAGGTGCAGCGGGACATAGACCAGGAGGACCACCAGGACGGCAAGGAGTACGCCTCCGGCAGTGAGGCCGGCTGACCGGCCGGCCGTCACGTCGAACACCAGTGCGGCGGTTCCGGCGCTCAGGAGCCCTATGCCGGCAAGCGCAATCTTCGTGATGAAATCGGCGCTCGACACCAGGGTCTCCTTCAGCCGCTTCCGGAACAGCCTCCGGTGCACGCTGACCGGCAGGAGGATAAACGCTGTGGTCAGGGCTGCGATGACCACGTTGACCAGGTACAGGGCCACTTGGAAGTCGTCAAGCTCTTCAAAGCGCGACTGGAACGGCAGGGTCAGCAGGAATCCCGCAAGGATCTGCACGCCGGTCTGCAGCACCCGCAGCTCCTGCAGCAGTTCCGCCCAGTTGCGGTCCATCTGCTCCTCGCGGGTTTCGTTGCGGCCGGTCCGGCCTGTGTAGTCCTCCACGTCGGACATTGCCTCTCCCTCCAGCCCCCACCAGTGCCTGGGTATCCTTCTACTCCCTGCCTACCCACAAGCGGGGGCAATGTTGCACCGCGCCTGCCATTTGATAAGTTTACTGATTATTCGCCCGGAACGGTGGACTTTACTCCGCCGGCCGGGATAGCTTCGAAGGGCCGGTGCACACGCCCTTCGAAACCGACACAGTTGAAACCGACTGACACAGTGGAAAACGACACGGTGGAAACGGACACAGTGAGGAGGCGGACTATGAGCGGGACGGACAAGCAGGCGGACCAGCCGAAGGATCCCCGGGGCGGCTACCACGCAGGGCCTTTTCCGGAGCAGGAACAGAAGCAGCCCGGCCTGACGGCACCCATGGATCCCAAACCGGACCACGGGGAACTCAGTTATGAGGGGCACGGGAAGCTTCAGGGCAAGGCCGCCCTCATCACCGGTGGAGATTCGGGCATCGGCAAGGCGGTGGCCATCGCATTCGCCCGCGAAGGAGCCGACGTGGCCATCTCCTACCTCCCTGAAGAGGAGGAGGACGCCCAGGACACCGCGGACTGGATCCGGAAGGCGGGCCGGCGGGTCCTGCTTTTTGCCGGCGACGGCCGCGAGGAAGAATTCAGTACCCGGATTGTTGACGAAACGGCGGCAGAGTTTGGCCGCCTGGACGTAGTGGTGCTGAACGCCGCGTACCAGAAGAACCGCGAAAGCCTTGAATCGCTGCCCACGGAGGAATTCGACCGGGTCTTTAAGACCAATCTCTACTCGCTGCTGTGGACGGCCAGGGCCGCCGTGCCCCACCTCAAGCCGGGCGCTTCGATCATCACCACGGCCTCGATCCAGGCCTTCAACCCGTCGCCGGGCCTGATCGACTACGCCATGACCAAGGCCGCGCAGGTGGCTTTCACCAAGGCGCTGGCGCAGGAACTGGGGCCCAAGGGGATCCGGGTGAACGCTGTGGCTCCGGGACCCATCTGGACCCCGTTGATCCCGGCCACCGAGTGGCCGGACAAGCTTCCGAAGTTCGGACAGGACACACCGCTGGAACGGGCCGGCCAGCCCGCCGAGCTCGCCGCAGCCTATGTCCTGCTGGCCTCGGAGGACGGGTCCTATATTTCCGGGGCCGTGCTGCCGGTGACCGGCGGAAAGGGCCTCTGAGCAGCCCGGGTCCCATTCAAGGTCCAAGCCACCATCCATCCAACGCACAAGCAGGAGGAATAATGACGCAGGAAAACCAGCAGGCCCAGCCGGAGACCGATCCGGGCGGATACGGCACTCCCACCGCAGAGCAGGAACTGGGAGGTACCCAGGGCGCAGCCAACGGCTCGGCCACCACCGGTGACGGCGGGGCAGGAAGCGTGGACACCAACGAGCCGCAGTCCGGCACCGGCAGCGACCCCCTGCCCCGCGACGTGGACCTTCCTTCGAGTGCGGCTGAAATCGACGAGAACAACGACGATTCAAAGGGGTCCGCTCCCGTGTCCTCTGAGTCCGGGCAGGAAGCAGCGGGCATCCCGGACGGAACCGGCAATGATTTGCCCCGGGAGAAATCCCCGAACGACGACGGCGGGGAAAGCTTCGACGCCGGCTGACCGGGCCGCCGCGGCTGCTTGAGCCCAGCCGCACGAACCGTTGAAGGCCTCCGCCTGCTGTCCACTGTGGCAGCGGCCGGAGGCCTTTGCCGTGGCCGCATACATCCCGGGGATGTGGGTACAGGACACGACGAAACCCATTCGCTATCTATGCCGTGCAGGCGCCCGGAGGTGGGCTGTGAGCAGGAGATCATCAGGACAATGGGCAGGCCGTTGTGGGGTGCCGGAACGGGTGGACGTGGATGTGCTGGTACCCACGTGCAACCGCCCTGCCGAGCTGGCAGTAACACTGTCGGGCCTGGCCGGGCAGGCTGATCCTTCCTTCCGGGTAGTGGTCAGCGACCAGTCCAGCGATGCGCCCGCCTGGGAGCATCCTGCGGCCGCTGCCATGGTTCGGGTCCTCGAAGCCCAGGGCCGGCCGGTCGCACTGCTGCGGCACTTGCCGCGGCGCGGGCTCGCTGAGCACCGCCAGTTCCTGCTCGACCAGTCAAACGCGGCAAAGTGCCTCTTCCTTGACGACGATGTGTGGCTGGAACCTGGCGCGTTGGAGCGGATGAACCGGGCACTTGACGAGCTGGACTGCGGCTTTGTGGGCATGGCGCCGCAGGGCCTGTCCTACCTTGATGACAGGAGGCCGGAGCAAACGGCGGGCTTTGAAGTCTGGGACGGACCCGTAACGCCGGAACGCATTCGTCCCGGCACCCCCGGCTTTGAGCGCTGGCCACTGCACAGTGCCGCAAACCTCAGCCACCTCAGTGCCGATCTTTCCCTGGGGCCGGGGGAGTGGCTGCCGTACCGGGTGGCGTGGCTCGGCGGGTGCGTGCTCTACCAGCGCGATGCACTGCGCGACGCCGGCGGGTTCAGCTTCTGGCCGAGCCTGCCTGCGGATCATGCAGGGGAGGACGTGGTTGCGCAGTGGCAGGTTATGGAGAGGTACGGTGCCGCCGGCATCCTGCCCTCGGGGGCCGTCCACCTTGAGTCCCCCACTACGGTGACGGACCGGCGGGTGGAAGCCTACGACGTCGTCCTCGCCGAAACTGTGGCAGCGTACGCAGGCAACAGCGGCGCCGTCGACTAAGCCGCCGTCGACTAGCCAGGAACTGGGCTGCCCCCTCCCGCCAACGGTGCGATGCGTCGTATTCTGTAATCACGAGGTTTTGCAGTGGGCCGCAGCGCTACAAGCAAGGCGTGCAACATGGCCGCTGAACCCGCCGGACAGATTGGCTGGGGATCGCTCCCACTTCCCCCGGAGCCGGTTTTCGACAGCAAGGACGTGGAAACCTACCTCCAGGAAGTCACCCAGGAGTTTATGAGGGACATCAAGGGTGAGCGCCGCGGCATCGGCTGGGCCGCCACCCTTTTCCGCCTGGGGAAGGCACGCACCCTCGCCGCGAGCAGCGAGCAGGCACGCGAGGCAGACCGGGAACAGTGTTCCTTCGCCGACGGACCCGTCATCGAGGCCCTGCGGAGCGGCGAGTTCGTGCTGTTGTCCGATCTGGGCCGGGACCGGCGGTGGCCCGGGTACGCAAATGCCGCGGCGGGCCATGGCGTGCAGTCGCTTTTGTCAGTGCCCATCGTCTCCGAGGGCCTGACCAGCGCCGCCATTAACCTTTACGCCTCCTCGCCCCATACCTTCGCCAGTGACGATCTCCTCCGCACCCAAAGCTACGCGCGGCAGCTTGCGCGTGCCCTGCGCGTGGTGGTCCGGGTGGCAGAGCGCGCGGAGGCAGCGGCGGGAATTGCCGTGGCACAGAGCTCACTGGTGCTGGTTGACCTGGCGGTGCGAAGCCTGATGGACGAGTACGGGCTCAGCCGTGAGGGTGCCCTGCGCTTCCTGCAGCGCGAGGCTTCGCACCACGAATTGGACCTTCATGGTGCGGCCTTGAATGTTGTGGTGCCAGGGCCCGTAAGGGACGTTTCGGGGCCGCGGCGGGATATGGCCGACGACGTTGAGGACTTCCGCCTGCTGGCTCCGGCCGAGTTGGGCCAACCGCCCGATGCAGGAGCTGGCCGGAACAAGGCCCCTTCCACAACGGCGAAAGGACGGCGGGCATGACCATCGACCAGCAGGAAACCTGGAGCGGAAATACCCCCGGCCAGCGGCACCCCTGGCACCGCTTCGTCGCCCTCGGCGACTCCTACACGGAAGGAATCGGTGACCTCGAACCGCGCAGCATCGGCGGGTACCGGGGCTGGGCTGACAGGGCAGCCGAGGAACTCGCCATCGGGCAGCATGACTTCGCCTACGCCAACCTCGCGGTGCGGGGGATGGTGCTCCAGGAGATCATCGACACGCAGCTCGAGGCTGCCATGGCACTGAAGCCGGACCTCGTGGCGATGTCCGGCGGAGGCAACGACATCGTGTTCCGGCGCGGGGACCCGGACAAACTGGCCGGGAAGATGGACCAGGCCGTTGGCGAACTGACGGAAACCGGGGCCACAGTCATGTTGTTCGCGGCGCCGGACTGGGGCGGGACCCCTGTTCTGGGGCAGGTCCGGGGCCGGCTGGCTATCTACAACGAGCACCTGCACACGATCGGCATGCACCATCAGGCCTTGATGGTGGACCTCTGGTGCCTTCCCGCGCTCAGGGACGCCCGGATGTGGGACAGGGACCGGCTTCACCTGTCGCCGTTGGGCCATCACATTGTTGCCGTTGCCGCGCTCGACGCGCTCGCTGTGCCGCATTCCCTCAAGCCGCTGCAGCCGCGGCCGGTCCCGGCCCATGGCTGGACCCAAGCCAGGGCGGAGGACCTGATCTGGGCGAGGCGGTACTTCTTTCCGTGGGTCCTGCAGAGGCTGCTGCCCCACGGCGGTGAGGCACTGGCGCCGAAGCGTCCGCTGCCCGGGCCGGTCTTCGGTGTGGGCCACGGCGATGCCGGTTCACACGACGCCGCCTAGCCAGCGCTAGCGCTTCTTCGGTGCCCGCTTCTTCGCCGCAGCGTTGATGGCGGCCTTGGCGGCAGGAGGCAACGCGGCCTGCTCGGTTTCAGGTTCCGCCACTGTTCCACGGGCCTTCGCGATGGCCTTCATGCCGTGATAGATCACCAGCGCCGCGGCCGAACCCAAGGCGATCCCCGTGAACTTGAGCTCGCCGACGGTCCAGGTGTAGTCCGCGATGCCGATGATCAGGGCGACGGCGGCGGTGGTCAGGTTCACGGGGTTGGAGAAGTTCACTTTGTTCTGCACCCAGATCTTCACGCCCAGGATGCCGATCATGCCGTAGAGCATGGTGGCCGCACCGCCCAGCACACCCGGCGGGACGGTGGCGATCAGCTCACCGAATTTAGGGGAGAAGCTGAGCAGGATGGCGAAGATGCCCGCCACCCAGTAGGCCGCCGTCGAATAGACCTTGGTGGCGGCCATGACGCCGATGTTTTCCGCGTAGGTGGTGGTGCCGGATCCGCCGCCGAAGCCGGCCAGGACGGTGGCGGCGCCGTCGGCCATCAGCGCGCGGCCGGAGACGCCGTCGAGGTTCTGGCCGGTCATGGCAGCCACCGACTTCACGTGGCCGATGTTCTCGGCGACGAGCACCAGTACCACGGGAACGAACAGGCCCAGGATGCCGAGGTGGAATTCGGGGGCCTGGAACTGGGGCAGGCCCACCCAGGCGGCGGCGTCCATCTTGTCGTAGCTGACCTCCCCGCGGAGCATGGCCACGAGGTAGCCCACCACTACGCCCACCAGGATGCTGAGGCGGCCCAGGATTCCGCGGAAAAGGACGCTGACCAGGATGATGGTGGCCAGCGTGATCACGGCGGTGACCGGGGCGGCGTCGAAATTGTTTTTGGCCGCGGGGGCGAGGTTGAGGCCGATGAGCGCCACGATCGCGCCGGTGACGATGGGCGGCATCAGCCGGTTGATCCAGCCCGCACCGAACTTCTGCACGATGGCGCCCACCAGGGCAAGGACGGCGCCGGCCAGCACCACGCCCCCCAGCGCTCCGGGGACGCCGAACTGCTGCTGCGACGCCATGATGGGGGCGATGAACGCAAAGCTTGAGCCCAGGTAGCTGGGCACACGGCCCTTGGTGATTACCAGGAACAGCAATGTGCCGATGCCGGAGAAGAACAAGGTGGTGGCGGGCGGCATGCCCGTGATGATGGGCACCAGGAAGGTGGCGCCGAACATGGCCACCACGTGCTGCATGCCCACGCCAATGGTCAGCGGCCAGGCAAGCCGCTCATCGGGGGCCACCACGTGGCCAGGCTTGATGGACTTGCCGGTGCCGTGCAGCTTCCATTTGATTCCGAGCATGCTCATGGGCGGAGGCCTTTCAAGGGGGTTGCCGCAGGGGCGAAGAACAACTGGCTCCAGAATACCGCCAAGCTTTCCGCCGCTGGCGGCCAGGCTGCTGCCGGGTGCTGCTGTGGCTAACGTCACGCGCCGTCACGGGAAGAGGACACGGGTAGTTGAAGTTGCAACTATGGAAAGCGAACAGGCCACCCCGGCACGCGGGGCGGCGCAGCGAAAGGTACGCAAATGACTATTGCCCACGAAGAAGCGGTTATCGATTCGGCCGCCGTTGATGCCATTTTCGCCCAGGCCCGCACCGCCAACTCCTTCACCGGAGAGGTGACCGACGAGCAGGCGCAGGCCATCTACGAACTCACCAAGTACGGCCCCACTGCCTTCAACTCGCAGCCGCTGCGCGTGACCTACGTCCGCTCCGCCGAAGCCCGCGCCACCCTCGTAGATGCACTCGCCAACGGGAACAAGGCCAAGACCGCATCCGCCCCGCTCGTGGCGATCCTCAGCTACGACACCGACTGGGCAGGCCAGTGGGACAACTTCCTCCCCGGCTACAACGCCCCGAAGGCCATGTACGACGCCAACCCGGAACTGGCCGCCGCCACGGGCAACAACAACGCCCACCTGCAGGCCGGGTACTTCATCCTGGCCGTCCGGTCGCTCGGTTTCGCTGCGGGCCCCATGACCGGTGCCGATTTCGCCGCCATCGACGCCGCTTTCTTCCCGGCCGGCGACCAGAAGAGCTTCCTGGTGGTCAACATCGGCCAGCCCGCCGAGGACGCCTGGGGCGAAGCCAAGCCCAAGTTCTCCTACGACGAGGTCGTCCGCACCGTCTAACCTCCCCCGGCGGGTGGTCGAGCCTGCCGGAACGCTCTCTCACTTAATGTGCCTTTTCCGCCAATGCTCTCTCATTCGTGAGAGAGCATTGGCGTTTAACCGGCATTAAGTGAGAGAGCTTTGGGGCGGCGGTGGGACAATTGCCGGATGCGGAACCTCATCCTGGTTGCTTTTGTGGAGCCCGTGACGGAGGGGCTGGTGTTCCCGCGCTCCGACTGGCCGCTGCACATCACCCTGGTGAGGTTCGACGTCGGCGCCACAGACGGTGCCGACCCTGCGGAAGGCATCGCAGCACTTGCGGAAGCGCCGGCCGGGGCCGCCCTCGGGGCCCGGCTCACGGTGGGAAACGACGCGGGGTTCGGCCGGAACGGCTCCGTTCCCGTCAGCCTGATCCAGCCGCAACGGGACCTGCAAACCCTGCACGAGCAGTTGGTCGCGGCGGTCGGCAGCCTGGGCGGCAAAGTCCTCACCCCCGCCCACACCCTGTCCGGCTACCGGCCCCACGTGTCACACCACGGTGACAAACGGCTATACCCGGGAGACGTCGTGGTTCTTGACTGGATCGCGCTGGTGGACATGGCGCCGGACGGTGACCGTACCGTCCGGCGTGTCCTCCGGCTCTGGGGCCGGGACGAAACAGCCGGGGCGAAGAACCCTAGGCGATGACGCTGTCCACCAACGCCTTGGCTTCGGCCTGGACCTGCTTGAGGTGGTCCTCGCCTTTGAAGGACTCGGCGTAGATCTTGTAGACATCCTCGGTGCCGGACGGGCGGGCGGCGAACCAGGCGTTCTCCGTGACCACCTTCAGGCCGCCGATGGAGGCACCGTTGCCGGGTGCTTCGGTGAGCTTGGCGGTAATGGCCTCGCCCGCCAGTTCCGTGGCCGTAACGTCCGTCGGCGAGAGCTTGCCCAGTGCCGACTTCTGCTCG
This sequence comes from Arthrobacter sp. OV608, assembly GCA_900110595.1. GTDB lineage: Bacteria > Actinomycetota > Actinomycetes > Actinomycetales > Micrococcaceae > Arthrobacter. The sequence continues at coordinate 8,201 of FOEZ01000010.1, forward strand.
CGCGTTGCGGCGGCGTCGATACGGGCATAAACGGGGGCACCGAACTGGTCCGTCAGGCCCTTGTAGAGCTGCGACGGGGACTTGCCGGTGACTGCCGTGATTTCCGAGGCGAGCAAGGCCAGCAGGATGCCGTCCTTGTCCGTGGTCCAGACGCTGCCGTCCTTTTTGTTGAAGGAAGCACCGGCGGATTCCTCGCCGCCGAACGCGCCCTCGCCGGAGAGCAGGCCGGGCACAAACCATTTGAAGCCCACCGGGACCTCCACGAGCTTGCGTCCCAGGCTCTCGGCGACGCGGTCGATGATGGAGGAAGACACCAGGGTCTTGCCCACCACGGACCCGGGGTTCCAGCCGCTGCGGTTCCGGTACAGGTAGTCGATGGCGACGGCGAGGTAGTGGTTCGGATTCATCAGCCCGCCATCGGGGGTAACGATGCCGTGCCTGTCTGCGTCTGCGTCGTTGCCGGTGGCAACATCGAAAGCGGCGCCAGCACCACCGTCGGACATGCGCTTGATCAGCGAGGCCATAGCCGCCGGGGAGGAGCAGTCCATCCGGATCTTCTCGTCCCAGTCCAGGGTCATAAAGGCCCACTGCGGGTCCACGGTGGGGTTGACCACGGTCAGGTTCAGCTGGTGGCGCTCGGCGATCTCGCCCCAGTAGTCCACGGACGCTCCGCCCATGGGGTCGGCCCCGATCCGGACCCCGGCTTCGCGGATGGCATCCAGGCCCAGGACCGAGGGGAGATTGTCCACGTAGCTGCTGAGGAAGTCGAATTTGCCTGTGGTGTCGGCGGCCAGGGCCTCGGCCACTGCTACCCGCTTGACACCGCGGAGGCCGTTTTCGAGCAGTTCGTTGGCGCGGTTGGCGATCCAGCCGGTGGCGTCCGAATCGGCGGGTCCGCCGTGCGGGGGGTTGTACTTGAAGCCGCCGTCGCCCGGCGGGTTGTGGCTGGGCGTGACCACGATGCCATCAGCCTGGGGTGCCCCGGCGCCGGCATTCCGGTTGTAGGTGAGGATGGCGTGGCTCAGGGCGGGGGTGGGGGTGTAGCCGTGGCGCGCATCGATCAGGACCTGCACACCGTTGGCGGCGAGCACCTCAAGGGCCGAGTTCTGTGCCGGCTCGCTCAGGGCGTGGGTGTCCTTGGCCAGGAACAACGGCCCCGTAACGCCCTGCGCCGCCCGGTATTCCACAATCGCCTGGGTGATGGCGACGATGTGCTTTTCATTGAATGACGCCTTGAGGCTGGAACCGCGGTGCCCGGACGTGCCAAACACCACGCGCTGGCCGGGATCACCCAGATCCGGCGAGATGTCGTAATACGCGTCAAGAAGCGCAGTGATGTCAACAAGGTCCTGGGGTTGGGCAACTGTACCCGCGCGGCTAGCCATGGGACCAGCATGCCAGAAGGGAGCCACAGTCAAAACGACCAGGCCCAAATCCGGCCCATGTGTCCGGCCCTGTGACGGCGCAGCGTCATCAAAACAAGTAGCCAACCTGAGTACAGGCCCCGCAAAGTACTTATATACCGCCGCCTTCGCGCCCTGTTACTTTCGAAAAAATCGGGCGGAATGTCCGGGAGCTAAAGGACGACGGCGGCCTTCCGCCGTCATATGTGCGGCAGGGAAGCAGGGACGGCCATGGGGGCAGGGGACGGGGCAGCGGAGCAGTCCAGGCTGGCGGCCGAACGGGTTGCCAGGTTGAAGCGGCAGCTCGACCAAGCCGAACGCACCACCAAAGCCTGGGACGCAGGCGCCGTCGGTGAGCGCGTTGTGGCGGAGAAGCTCAGCGAATTGGTCCCCCGCGGCTGGTACGTGCTGCATGACGTCCACTGGCCCGGCCGGCCGAAAGCGAACCTCGACCATGTCCTCGTAGGGCCCGGCGGCGTGGTGGTGGTGGACGCCAAGAACTGGACCGGCGAAGTCAGGGTTGCGTCCGGCGTGCTGTGGCAGGGTCGGTACGCACGCACGCAGGCGGTGGAAGGGGCACTGGCCCAATGCGCCGCCGTCGCCTCCGTTCTTGCGCCGCCGCACCGCCGGACCGTGCGCCCCCTGATTTGTATGGCGGCACAGCCGGACCTCTTCGGCGTGACCAACTCGGATGTTGCCGTAGTGGGAGCCCAGCGGGTGGTGGGCGCCATCGAAGCCTTGCCTCCGGTCCTGGACCAGCAGACGGTGGTGGGGCTCTACGCGCACCTTGGACAGCAACTCACGCACGAGCAGGAGCCTGGCATCACGGCCTTCCGGAGCGTTCGGCCCGGGACAGTGGTAAGGCCGGTGGACCCACGGCCCGCCCCGTCAGTTACAGGCGGTCCGGGGACGGCGGAACCGCGCCCCGTGCCCGCCCGAACAGTGTCACGCCGTGCCGGGTCAGGAAGTTCCGCAGTCCGGGGGTATCCCCCGAACGCGCGTGCGGGCGCACGCAAAGCCAAGGGCCGCCAGCGCGGCACAACTGGGGGCGGACGCCTGGCCGTCCTCGCTGCCTTCGTCATCTTTGCCGTGTACGTGCTGCCCTACCTGGGACGTTGACCTGTTCGCGGCGGTAGTCTGGAAGCAAAACTTCCAGGGGGACAACTTTGACTGACCAGCCCGCCCACCGGCCTGAATCCCAGCACCCTGACGGCAACCCGCCATCGGGCTTTGAACCGCGGTTCGCCCCGCCGTTTGGTCCGGAGGCCACGTCCCAGTCCCAGTACGGACAGGATCAGTACGGAAAGGATCAGTACAGGCAGGGCAACTATGGCGAGGGCGGCTACGGCCAGAACCCCTACGAAGGACAGGGTCAGTACGCCGCTTACAACCAGCCGCCCAGCCCGTACGGCCAGCAGGGCCCCTACGCCCAGCCCGGCTACTACGGCATGCCGGCCGAACCGAAGACGCTCAGCATCGCCAGCATGGTGTGCGGCATTGCCTCGGTGATCATGGGCTTCATCCTGCTGCCGCAGATCGCCGCAATCGTCACCGGCCACCTGGCGCTTAAGCGGGAGCCGTCCGGCAAGGGCATGTCCATCACCGGCCTGGTGCTCGGATACCTGTGTCTTTTGGGCTATGGCGCGTTCTGGCTGCTGGCCATCATCGGCCTGGCCATCGCCAGTTCCACCAGCAGTTCCTCCTACACCTTCTAAACCTGCAGATGCCCCATCACTTTTGGTCCCCAAGATGCGGTTTTAGGGACCAAAAGTGATGGGGCATTTTTAGTTCTTCAGGCTTTGCCGCCGGCTGCAAGCGGAACGGTGTCCTCCGCAGAGCTGTCCTGGTACGCACTGTCCGGATAAATGGATTCGGCCGGCGCCCGGTTGGTGGCCTTTGCCCAGGGGTAGTAGACGGCGAGGGTGACGGCGATCCCCACCAGCCATGAGATGTCCGCTCCGCCCAGCCATTTAGTGACCGGTCCCGTGTAGAGTGCCTGCGCGAGGAACGGGATCTGGACCAGTACGCCCACCCCGTAGGACACCAGCGCGGCCATGTTCCAGCGCCCGTACCGGCCGTCCGGATTGTAGAGGGCCGGGATATCCAGCCGGTCGCGGGAGATCTTGTAGTAGTCCACCAGGTTGATCACGGACCAGGGCGTGAACACCATCAAAAGCAGCAGGACGAAGTTCTTGAACAGGTTCAGGAAGTCCTTGCTCGCAAACAGCGCGATCAGGACGCTGGCCCCGATAACGGCGATGATAAAGACGATCCGCAACGTCTTCGATACCGTGTCCTTGCGGTTGACCGCGGTGCTGATGGTGACCCCGCACATAAACGCGCCGTAGGCGTTCAGGCAGTTGACGGTGAGTTTGCCCGTGACGATCACCAGGTAGATAAAGACGGCGATCAGCCCGCCGCCGGCGAGGTCGCCCATGTACCCCACCTGGTTCTTCAGGAAGTCCCCGCCCAGTTTTGCGGCAGAGAGCCCGCCGGCGAGGGCGCCCAGGGTCATGGCCCACTGCGCACCGCCCACGGATCCCGCGAATGTGTACCAGAAGGTCTTGCGCTCGGAGGTGTCGGCGGGAAGGTAGCGGGAGTAGTCGGCCACGTACGGACCAAAGGTCAGCTGCCAGCCGGCGCCGAGGGCGATCGCGGTCAGGAACGTGGGCCATTCGAACCCCTTGACCATCATCACCTGGGTGACGTCGAACTTGGTGAGGACGGCGACAGTCAGGTAGAGGAAGCCTGCCAGCCCCATCACCGTGGCGATGCGTCCGAGGGCATGGATGTACTTGTAGCCAAGGATCGCGAGCAGGGCCGTCGCGGCGCCGAAGATGAGGATGCCGACGGCGGGAACGTCCACGCCGAGCATCAGGTTGATGGCCTGTCCGGAGAGCACGGTTCCGGTGGAGGCGAACCCCACGTACATCAGGATCACCAGGGCAAGCGGGATCACGGCCCCGTACACGCCGAACTGCGCCCGGCTGGAGATCATCTGCGGCAGTCCCAGCTTTGGTCCCTGGGCCGAGTGCAGGGCCATAACAGCCCCGCCCACCACGTTGCCCACCAGCAGGCCCACAATCGCCCAGAAGGCATCGGCGCCGAAAACCACCGCCAGTGCACCGTCGACGATTGCGGTGATTTGGGCGTTGGCGCCGAACCAGAGCGTGAACTGCCCCCGCGGATGGCCGTGGCGCTCGCCGGGCGGAATCATTTCAATTGATCGTGCCTCTACGGCACTGCTTGCTGCGGCCATGGCCAACTCCTTGTGATAAACGTTCGTTCAATCACACCGGGTCAGGCGGCCAATGAGAACCGGAATCAACGCGGCTTTGTCCGGGATAGGAGACAGGGGAGGCAGGTTTCGGCGTGTCGCTGCCGGGACGCGGTCAGCGGAGCAGCTCCACATCCGAGACGAGCTCGATGTGCGCCAGCATGGCTTCGGCCGCCCCTTCCGGATCCTGCGCGCGGATGGCATCGGCGATTTTGCGGTGTGAAGCCAGGGACTGTTCGGGGCGGCCGGGCTGGCCGAGCGACTCCATCCTTGTCTCAAGGATCATCTCGGCGATGAACGCCATGAGCTGCGCCAGCACGCTGGAATGAGCGGCGCCAGTGACGGCCTGGTGGAACAGCTCGTCGCCGTGGGTGCCGCGGTCGCCGTCGTTGATCTCCTGGGACATCACATCCAGGGCGTGGTCTATTGCCGCGAGGTCATCCTCCGTGCGCCGGGCGGCGGCGAGGGCCGCGAGTTTCACCTCCAGCGTGCTGCGGGCCTCCACGATCTCCGGGAGCCGGCTGCGGTGTTCGCGCAACCCCTTGATCACGGAGGCAACACTGGGCCGCCGCGCCAGCACGGCACCGGTTCCGTGCTGGACATCGATGACTCCGAGCACCTCAAGGGCCACCAGGGCCTGGGCCAGGGTGGCACGGGAAACGCCAAGCCGCTCGGCCAGGTCACGTTCCGCGGGCAGGAGATCACCTGGACCCAGCTGGGCCGATTCGATATACGCGAGGATCTGCTCCACCAGCTGTTCGTACAGCCGGGGGCGGGTCACCCGCTCCAGTCCAAGCCGCGCTGTCTTCTCCACAAAGCCTCGTCTACGTCGTAGGTCCTCCCAGAATACATGCCTCTTCCTATTGACAGATAGACTCACTGTCTAAGAGGCTAGTCCAGTGAGCCAGTTACTCACGTCACATTCTTCTTTCCCCAACGGAGGACCAACGATGTCCGCTCCTGTCTTGTCGATCATCATCCTGGCGGCGATGTTCCTGCTTGCCACCGTCCTGCCCCTCAATATGGGCGCGCTCGCCTTCGTCGGCGCGTTCCTGCTCGGCGCCGTGGTGCTGGGCATGTCCACCAACGAGATCCTGGCCAACTTCCCCGGCGGCCTCTTCCTGACCATCGTTGGCGTCACTTATCTGTTCGCCATTGCCCAGAACAACGGCACCATCGACCTCCTCGTGCGTGGTGCCGTCCGGCTCGTGGGAAGCCGGGTGGCCCTCATCCCCTGGGTCATGTTCGCCATCACCGCAGTCATCACGGCCGTGGGCGCACTGTCTCCCGCCGCCGTCGCCATCATTGCCCCCATCGCGCTCAGCTTCGCCGGGAAGTACAAGATTAGCCCGCTCCTGATGGGCATGATGGTGATCCACGGCGCCCAGGCCGGCGGCTTCTCGCCCATCGCCGTCTACGGCGTCACGGTCAACGGCATTCTTGCAAAGACCGACCTGGCCTTCAGCCCCACCGCACTGTTCCTTTCCAGCTTCGTCTTCAACCTCCTCATCGCGCTGGTCCTCTTTGTTGTCCTGGGCGGCCGCGGACTGCTGTCCTCCAAGGTGGGGCACTTCGTGGAGCAGGCCGCCGAGGCGCGGATGGCCGTCAGCGTCGGAGCCAAGGCCGGCTCCGATGTGCCGTTCAAGGGCTTCGGCTCCGGCATGTATGGCCCCCGGGATCCCGCGGGCGACGGCGTCGCGGCCACCAAAGAGCGCTCCGAGCGGATCCCGCAACTGGTCACCATCGCCGGCCTGGTGGCACTGGCCGTCATCGCCCTCGGGTTCAAGGTGGACGTCGGGTTCGTGTCCATCACCATCGCCATCGTGCTGGCGCTTGTCTCGCCGGCAGCCCAGAAAGGTGCCATCAACAAGATCAGCTGGTCTACCGTGCTGCTGATCTGCGGCATGCTCACCTTCGTTGGCGTACTGGAGGAAGCCGGAACCATCGAGTTCGTCTCCAACGGCGTGGCCGGCATGGGCATGCCGCTGCTGGCGGCCCTGCTCATCTGCTTCATCGGCGCCGTGGTTTCCGCCTTCGCTTCGTCCACCGCCATCCTGGCGGCCCTGATCCCGCTCGCCGTGCCGTTCCTTTCCACCGGTGAAATTGGGGCCGTTGGCGTCATCTGCGCGCTCGCCGTTTCCGCCACCATCGTGGACGTTTCCCCGTTTTCCACCAATGGCGCGCTGGTGCTCGCCAACGCCCCCGAAGGCGTGGACAAGGACCGGTTCTACAAAAAGATCCTTGGCTACAGCGGCATCGTGATCGTCGCCGGGCCCGTCCTGGCGTGGCTGGCACTGGTGGTGCCCGGATGGCTGTAGCTGGCCGGCCGCGCCAAACTTCCCCGCCTGTTCGAGAAAAGGAACCCGCACATGAGCAGAACCGATAACGCACGGGGCCCCCTGTCCGGCCACCTTGTAGTTGACCTGAGCCGCGCTTTGGCAGGTCCGCACGCCGGCATGATGCTGGCGGACCTCGGTGCCCGCGTCATCAAGGTGGAGAACCCGGGAACCGGGGACGATACCCGGGGCTGGGGCCCGCCCTTTGTCGGGCCCGCCGATGACCTCCAGTCCACCTACTTCATGTCCTGCAACCGCAACAAGGAATCCATCAGCCTGGACCTGAAAAGCGCTGACGGCCAGGAAGTGCTGCGCGGGCTGCTGGAACGCGCCGACGTGGTGATCGAAAACTTCCGCCCCGGAGTGATGGATCGGCTGGGCTTCTCGCCTGCGGCCATGCACGAGCTGAACCCCCGGCTGGTGATTCTTTCGATCACTGGTTTCGGCCATGACGGGCCGGAATCCCAGCGCAGCGGCTACGACCAGATCCTCCAGGGCGAGGCGGGACTGATGTCGCTCACCGGGTCCGGCCCGAACGACCCCCAGCGCGTCGGTGTCCCCATTGCAGACCTGCTTGCGGGCATGAACGGCGCGTTCGGTGTCCTGGCGGCCCTGGTTGAGCGGGAGCGGACCGGCCGCGGCCAGGTGGTGCGCACCTCGCTGCTGGCATCCCTGATCGGGGTCCACGCCTTCCAGGGCACCCGGACCACGGTGGCGGGGGAAGTCCCCGAAGCGCAAGGGAACCACCATCCCTCCATCGCCCCCTACGGCCTGTTCAACTGCAAGGACGGCAGCGTGCAGATCAGCGTCGGCAGCGAAAAGCTCTGGGCCTCCTTCGCCGCCGCCTTCGGCCTGGACCCGGCAGCGCCGGGCTTTGCCAGCAACGCCGAGAGGGTGCGGAACCGCGCCGCGGTGATTGCCGCCGTCGAACGCGCTTTCGCGGACTATGGAGCAGCAGAGTTGCTGCAGAAACTGAACGACGCCGGGATCCCGGCCGGGAAGGTGCGCTCGCTTGATGAGGTGTACGCGTGGGAGCAGGTGGCGTCCCAGGGCCTCGTGGTGGATGTGGACCATCCGGTACTCGGCAAGGTCAGCCTGCCCGGGCCGCCGCTGAGGTTCTTTGCCCCCGGTGACGGTGCCGAAACCACCGTCACCGAGCACGACGCGCCGCCGCTGCTGGATGAGGACGGGCCGGCGATCCGGGAATGGCTCGGTTTGGAAACTGTTGCAGCGGGAGTGTCCTGACATGCCCACCGTTGAGAAGGTGCGGCACCTCAATGCCGCCGAACTGCTGGCCGCCGTAGTGGACGACGGCTCGTTTGTCTCCTGGGATTCACCTGCGCAGGAACCCGCACTTTCCGAGGAATACTTCCGCGACCTCGCCAAAGCACGTGAACGCAGCGGGACTGACGAATCCGTCATCACCGGTGCCGGACTCATCCGTGGACGACGGGTGGCGGTGATCGTCAGCGAGTTTTCCTTCCTGGCGGGATCGATCGGCCATGCTGCAGCTCAAAGGATCGTCGCCGCCATCGAACGGGCCACTGCAGAGGGACTGCCGCTGCTGGCCGGGCCCGCGTCCGGCGGCACCCGGATGCAGGAGGGAACGCTGGCCTTCCTGTCGATGGTGAAGATCACCGGTGCGGTGCGCGCCCACCGCCAGGCCGGCCTGCCCTACCTGGTCTACCTGCGCCACCCGACCACCGGCGGCGTCATGGCCTCCTGGGGATCCCTGGGCCACATCAACGTGGCCGAACCGGGTTCCCTCCTGGGCTTCCTGGGCCCGCGGGTTTACGAAGCCCTGCACGGCGAAGCGTTCCCGGAGAACGTCCAGGTGGCGGAAAACCTGTTCAACAAGGGCCTTATCGACGGCGTGGTGGAGCCTGCTGACCTTGCCTGCCTGGTGGCCAGGGCGCTGGATATCCTTTGCGCCCGCCGTGGTCCGCTGCCGGCACCGCCGCCCTCGCTTGCCGTCCGGCCGGCTCCGGTGGACGCATGGACCTCCATTGGCATTTCCCGGCGGCCCCGCCGGCCGGACCTGCGGCAGCTCCTGAAATACGGCGCCTCCGATGCCCTGCCCCTGAACGGAACGGGGCAGGGGGAGAAGGACCCCGGGCTCCTCCTGGCCCTTGCGCGGTTTGGCGGACAGTCCTGCATCGTCCTGGGGCACGCCCGCCCGCTGCGCAGGGACGCGGCCGGGATGGGTCCCGGCTCGCTGCGTGAGGCCCGGCGCGGCATGAAGCTGGCCGAGGAACTGCGGCTGCCGCTGCTCACTGTCATCGACACCGCCGGCGCGGCCCTCTCGCAGGAAGCGGAAGAAGGCGGGCTGGCGGGCGAGATCGCGCGCTCGCTGCACGAGCTCATCGGGCTGGAAGCGCCGTCCGTTTCGGTGCTGCTGGGCCAGGGCGCCGGGGGAGGAGCCCTGGCACTGCTGCCGGCGGACAGGACCATCGCAGCGCAGCACAGCTGGCTCTCACCGTTGCCGCCCGAAGGGGCCAGTGCCATCGTCCACCGGACCACTGCACATGCTCCGGCCATGGCGCAGGCCCAGGGCGTGAATGTTGCGTCACTCTACGCGAACGGCCTGGTGGACCATATCGTGGATGAGCGCGACGACGCCTCGCTGGAACCCCAGGAGTTTTGCCGGCGGATGGCGCTCGCTATCGAATACGAGCTGGCATCCGTTGCGGGCAGTCCCGTGCCGGAGCTGGTGGCGGCCCGCTCTGCGAAGTACCGGAGCCTGGGCGACGGGTGACTCCGGCGGCGCGGTGCTTCATGCGCCGCGCCCGCTGGTGGCCCTGAACCCCCAATATGGCTGCCTCGACTGCGCCACCGGTGCATGCCGCCACGCTTGTTACCGTTGCCTGTTGCCGCCGTTTGTTACTGGGGGAGGCTACCTGCGCTGCGCGGCGCGGGCGCGGTGGGCGTTCCTGCGGAGCTGAAGAATCCGGGCGCCGCCGGCCACGGCAACCACTACTGCCCCTGACACGCTGGCAATAAACAGGGCCATCCCCAGCGGGACCGAACCCTCAAACCCGAAGTACCGGACGAGCACCAGGTCCTGGTTCTGCAAGATGAAGATGATCAGCAAAATCAGGAGTACCAGCGCAGCCACGACGGCGGCCCACACTACGCCGGCGCGGGTCACCGGCGCATGGTTGGCGGCAGGGCGGGCGGGCGGTGGGGTGGTTGTCGGCGTCGAATCCGGTGCCTGGAGACCGGCGGTGCCCGGGGCCGTGCCGTGGCCGGTGCCGGCATCGACGTGCGCGGGTGTTTCGCCAGGCGGGTTGGGTTCGACGTAACGTCCCGCGGATTCCGGCTGTCCGGCTGGCGGGTAGTTTCCGGTGCTCATGCTGGTTCCCTTCCCAGGACTCCTATGGACTGATACTAAGCATGCTTATGGTCCCACCCTAATGGGAGTCGGCGGAACAGTACAACGGGATGGAGATTCAGCGGTATCCGGCACTGCAGGTCCGGTCGCCGAAGCACCTCCTGGACCTGCCTGCGCCTCCTGCTTTCAGCGCCAGTGCAGGCAACCCGAACGCGTGGGCTGTCTTCCGGAAGCCCAGGTTCCGAAAGTCCCGGTTCTCGAACTCGCTGCTACGTTCCGGAGATCCGTTCAGCGTGCTGCAGTTCCTCGATGCTCAGTTCTGCCGGGCCGCTTGTGAGGAGTTTCCACCGGGAAGTGGTGCCGTCAGGCGTGTCGAACGCGCCGGCTGTCAGGGCGCTGGCGATGAGGCGCCGCACCTCGGGTTCAGATGCGGGCGCGGTGGCGAAGACGATCCGCAGCGAAACGCTGTCCCCCTCGCGGGACCAGCCGGTATGGTGCGCGGCCAGCGGGCACGGCGGCGGGTGTTCCCAGTTCCCGCATAACGCGGTAGTGATGGCGGCACCGGGAGCAGCAGGATCGGCGGCGCCTTCCATCAACAGGGTGGCCGCATGCACATACAGTCCGTTCACCGTGCTGATCCTTCCGCCAAAACATGATTCGTGCTGCCGCAGCCCGGCATGCTCCATATAACACACCCTCCGCAGGCAACCGTCGCGAATACGCCACCACAAACCAAATTTCGCGAACACAACCCTCGCAAACACAACCCTCGCAAACAAAGCGGAAGGGGCTCCGGCGGAGTCCCTTCCGTATTAAGGCACCGTCAAGGCGTCAGACCCTCTCTTTGCTCTTTTCAGCCGAGGGAGTGCGCGGAGCTGGCGTCCTGCGCCAGTTGGGGAATGCCCAGAACGTGAAGTCCTGCGCCTTGACCGGCTTCTCCGGAGTTTCCGCCGGGGTTTCCTGCTTCGCCTCGGGCTGGCGTTCAGTTTCTTTCCTGATGCCCCACCCGAAGTCCTTGCTGGATGAATAGCACATCACAGGCCTCCTCATAGTGACTGCCCTTTAATCGTCCTCCTGTTAGCCCCCGGAGTCGAGGTGTGGACAGTGCGGCCTTGTCCATGAGCTGTGATCCCCCTGGGGTGGAAACAGGCGGCGGACGGGAAGGCCTGGACGCCTGGTCAATGGCCGCCGGACAGTACGTCCTCGGCCTCCTGCGGCTGATGGAACTGGCAAGGCCCCGGGTGGCGGAGCGGCAGCAGGCAGGTCCAGCCGGTGGGCAGGTGCACCAGGGCGCACCGTCCCGTGGTGGCCAGGTCCTCCCTCACATTGGCGTTGCTGAGGTCCGGCCTGTCACCTGCCGGCTGCGTTGTGCCGCTGCTTGTTGTGGTGGAGGATTCTGCGTTCATTGCGGCAACTCCCCTTCGAGTGATGGCACATCCCGGAACGGGAAGCCGTCTGGTCCTGCCCAGTCTGCTGCCCCGGGGTTACAGGCGGATGAAGCCGGCGTTAGATCCAGGTCAACAAACCCAAGGTTTGGAACGGGGAAGTGTTAGAAGCCCAGTTGCCGGGCCACCTGCAGCAGGAGCGTCTCAGAGCCCAAGGGGCCCACCAGTTGAACCCCCATCGGCAGCCCTTCGCCGGGTGCGCCACCGGTCCAGTGGACGGGAATGCTGATCGCTGGCAGGCCGCACACGTTGACCATAGAGGACCAGGGTGCGAATTCGCACTGTTTCCGGTAGTCGCCGTCGGCATCACCGGCCCACTGGGCCGACGGCCAAGGCGAGTTGCCGTGCGACGCTCCCGTGAACCAGCCCACGGGGCGTGGCGTCTGGGCGAGTGCTGGCATCAGCAGCAGGTCCCACTGTGCGTACTGCGTCACCGTGTCCCGCTCAAACTGCCGCAGGAAGGCCAGGGCCTCGTTCAGCTTGGCAGAACTTCGCTGCTGGGCCCTGCGGCGGAAAGTCCGGGTGAGCGGCGCCAGCAACGCTTCACGGTGGGGACTGATCCGCGCCGCACCCACTGCCGCCGTCCAGGCCGTAGTGAACGCATCCGGATACCGGTTGTCGTAACGGACGGCTGCCTCGCTGAGCGAATGGCCGGCGCCTTCCAGGAGTTTCTCCCCCGCACGGAGTGCGTCCATGGCCTCCTGGTCCGGGGTGAACGGGAAGGTCCCCTGCCAGGGGCTGTCCAGCGTGACGCCGATCCGCAGCCGAGGCGGCTCCTGTTCCACCGACGCAAGGTAGCTGCCTTCCGCGGACCCGGCCGGGACCAGCGCATCCATCATCAATGCCGCATCAGCGGCGCTCCGCGCCAGGGGACCGGCCACCACCAACCTGCCGGGGTCGCCCAGGCTTTCCCCAGCGGGCACCAGCCCGCGGCCGGGTTTAAGCCCCACGAGGCCGCACGCCGCGGCAGGGATCCGGATGGAACCGCCGCCGTCCGTGCCGGGAGCGAAGGGAAGCAGTCCGGCGGCCACAGCCGCCGCGCTGCCGCCGGAGGATCCACCCGAGCTCCTGCTCAGGGCGTAGGGATTGCGCGACGGCGGCGCCACCCGGTTTTCGCTGTAAGCCGTCAGTCCGAATTCCGGCACCTGGGTTTTGCCCAGCGAGACCACGCCCGTTTCCTTGAGCAGCGCCACCAGGGGGCTGTCGGTGACAGCGGGTTTGTGGTCCAGGGCCGCGCTGCCGTGGGTGGTCACTATGCCGGCTACGTCGGTGAGGTCCTTGAAAGCCAGGGGCATACCGTGCAGGAGCGGGAGCTCTTCCGGGAGGTTTCGGGCAAAGAGCGAGTCGGCGGCGCGGGCACTCTTCATCGCCTGCTCGGCCGTCACCGTGACAAACGCGCCCAGCAGGGGATTCTGCTCTTCAATCCGCGCCAGGAAGTGGGCTGTGGCCTCCGCGGAGGAAACCTCGCCTGTGCGCAGGCTGTTCCGGAGGGCGACGGCGGAAAGTTCGTGGAGCTCAGCCAAAGTGCCCCGGATCCCAAGGCTCTCCGCACAGCTCCAGGGACTCCGGGGCCGCGCCGCTGGAGGCGGCGGGGTGGTCTACCGGCAAGGATCCTCCCACGCTTCTTGCTGCAAGATGGTCCTAAAAAGCCTAACCCGCGGCCCTTCCGCAAAGGCAAGGGTGCGGGCCGCCGCAAGTGGGACTGGTGAGGGGGACAGCGCTGGGTTCGGCGACGGTGCTGGTCCCGGGGACGGTGACGTGGCCGGCTGATGGCTTAGGGCAGGGTACTAGGCTTAACGCTGACCCACGATCTGCCAGACAGGACTCCCCATGAGCGATTTCGATACCGTCCCCGTCAATGACATCCCCGACGACGCCGCGATCCTTGATGTCCGTGAGGACTACGAATGGGTGGCCGGCCATGCCGACGGCGCCCTCCACATTCCCCTGGACCAGTTGCCGGCGCGGCTCGATGAACTCGATCCGGACCAGGATCTCTATGTCATTTGCCGGACCAGCGGCCGGTCCTTCCGCGCCGCACAGTGGCTGACCGGCCAGGGCTACACCGCCATCAATGTCTCCGGAGGTATGGACCAGTGGTTGGAAGCCGGAAAGCCCCTGGTCTCGGATAACGGGTTGAAGCCCATGGTGCTCTAGCCTCCCGCGCGTCCCCGCCCTTCCGCCGCCTGTCCAGGGCGCTCATATGCTTCAAAAGGAATACCTATGCCTGCGTCCCGCGTCACCTATGCCTTTCTTGGGCCCGAAGGCACGTTCACGGAGGCCGCGCTGCTGCAGGTGCCGGGCGCTGCGCACGCGAGGCGCGTGCCGGCGTCGAACGTGAATGCAGCACTGGACAAAGTCCGCGAGGGTTCCGCCGACGCCGCCATGGTGCCGATTGAAAACTCCGTGGAGGGCGGTGTCACCGCCACCCTTGACGCCATTGCCAGCGGGCAGGAACTGCGGATCGTCCGCGAGGTCCTGGTGCCTATCAGCTTTGTCCTGGTGACCCGGCCGGGTGTGCGGCTGCAGGATATCCGGCGGGTGTCCACGCATGGCCATGCCTGGGCGCAGTGCCGGCTGTGGATGGACGCCCACCTTCCGGACGCGGAATACGTTCCAGGATCTTCCACCGCTGCCGCTGCCGTGGGGCTGCTGGCCGAGGACTGCCACTATGACGCCGCGATCTGCGCCCCGCTCGTTGCCGACGAACAGCCCGGACTCTCCGCGCTAGCACGGGACATTGGTGACAATCCGGATGCGGTAACACGGTTCATCCTGGTCAGCCGTCCGGGCATCCTTCCGCAGCGCACCGGCGCGGACAAGACCACAGTTGTGGTGCCGCTGCCCGAAGACCGGCCGGGCGCCCTGATGGAGATCCTGGACCAGTTCGCGAGTCGTGGCGTGAACCTCAGCCGGATCGAGTCCAGGCCCACCGGCCAGTACCTGGGCCACTACTTCTTCAGCATCGACGCCGATGGCCACCTTGCTGACGCGCGGCTGGCTGATGCCCTGGCGGGGCTCCACCGCATCAGCCCGGCCACCCGTTTCCTCGGCTCGTACCCGCGGGCGGACCAGCAGGAGACAGTGGTAGAACCGCACACCTCGGACGCGGCGTTCCGGGCGGCCCGGGCATGGGTGGCAGGGCTGCAGCCGGGACCTGCGCGCACGGAAAACGGTTCCGCCGCTTCGCCCACAGCGTAGGCAATTGCCTTCCCTACCACTTCCGCGGGCTGTGGACAATGCGTATGCTTGCTTGATCCACAATGGGGATGGCCCCTAACGAAGGGAGCGGGTCATGACTAGCAACAGCACTGACAATGATGGCCAGGGAATGATCGTCAATCCCCGTCCCACTGCCGACAACCAGGACTGGGACGGCGACGACGCTGACCGTGCTGACCGCCTGCGCTTCGAAGAGGAACAGGCCATGATCCGTGAGCAGTCCGAGGCCCGCGCCGCCGCTAAAGCCGCAGCAGAGGCGAACAAGGAAGCCCACGCCTGACCCGCTGGTCCAGCCGCCGGTTCCGTGGCTGCTTCAGCCGCTGGTTCAGCCCAGTGACGCCTGACCCTTAACCCTGATCAACAACGAGCGCGGTTCCACCTGGACCGTGACCTTGGTGGCCTCGCCTGCCGTGTCCCCGTCGAGCTGGGTGGGCATTGGTTCCGGGCACTTGATGATGATCCTGCCGGACCGGTAGACGGTCATGATGGGCAGCTTCCCGCTGTGCTTGAACATGATCTTGACGTACATCAGCAGCCAGCCAATGGCACTGCGGGGACTCATCACCACCACGTCCAGCATGCCGTCGTCGATCATGGCCTGCGGGATGAAATCGATGCCGCCCGGAACCAGGCCGCAGTTGGCAAAGAGGATGCTGCGGACATTGCGGATCTGGTCCGGACTGCCGTCCAGGGAAATGGAGATTTTCTTCCGACGGCCGGGCAGGTGGCGCATTCCGGCCTCCGTATAGGCCAGCCACCCGAAGGTCTTCTTCAGGCCTGCATTGGTATCGGCCAGCACCTCCGCATCCATGCCGAGTCCCGCGATCACCAGGAATACGTGTTCGGACGAATGCCCGGTCCGGGAGTTCTCAATGCCCATCCGGGCGGTATCGATGTAGCGCTGGCGGCCGAAGAGGGCAGTCTGGACGTTCCCGTGGAGGTCATAGACGTCCAGGTCCACATTCCGCGCCAGCAGGTTCCCGGTACCCAGCGGGATCAGGCCCATCGCAACCCCGGTGCCTGCGAGGGACTCAGCCACCACCCGCACGGTACCGTCGCCGCCGCCCACCAAAACGACGTCGGGCTTGTCCGCCAACGCTGCCCGCACCTGCGAGAAGCCCGGATCCTCCGCCGTCGTCTCGTAAAAGACGGGCTCGTCCCACCCGGCCGTAAGGCAGGCGCGGTGGATTGCGGCTTTCGCTTCGGGGGAGCGTGCCTTGATGGGGTTCAGTATGACCGCCACGCGCTGCTGGCTGAGGCCGGCCTCGTGTGCTTCGCCGGCAACCGCGCTGCGCACGTGCAGGGCCTTGAGCCTGCGGACTCCCCACCAGCTGGAGATGGCGAAGGCAAGCGCCACCGCTATCAACAGGTAGAGAATCAGGTCGCTCATGGTTCCTCAACAGTATCCCGGCGGGAGGCGGGCTTTCGGGCATAGTGGCCGGCCGCCGTCGTACTCCTCCGGATTGGATACCCTTATGTGGTGATCGACGTAAAAGACCTCAGCGAAAACCCGGAGAAGTTCCGAGCCAGCCAGCGCGCCCGCGGCGCGGACGAATCGGTGGTGGACGCGATCATTTCCGCCGACTCCGCACGCCGCGCGGCGCTGATCCGCTTCGAGAACCTCCGGGCGGAGCAGAACGCCTTCGGCAAGAAGGTGGCCCAGGCCAAGGGTGACGAGAAGAAGGCCCTGCTGGCCGAGGTCAAGGAGCTCGCCAACTCGGTGAAGGCAGCCTCCGCTGAAGCCGACGCCGCGCAGACCAAGCAGGAGGAACTCCTGCGCACCATCCCCAACCTCATCGAGGACGGTGTGCCCGAAGGCGGCGAGGACGACTACGTGGTGGTCAAGACCGTGGGCACGCCCCGCGAATTCCCCGACTTTGAGCCCAAGGACCACCTGGAGATCGGCGAGCTGATCGGTGCCATCGACATGGAGCGCGGCGCCAAGGTGTCCGGTGCACGTTTCTACTTCCTCCGCGGCGTGGGTGCCCGGCTGGAGATGGCGCTGCTGCAGATGGCCATGGACCAGGCCATCCAGGCCGGTTTCATCCCCATGATCACCCCCACTTTGGTGCGTCCGGAGACCATGCAGGGTACGGGCTTTGACGTCAAGCACGACGCCGAGATCTACCGTCTCGCCGAAGACGACCTTTACCTGGTGGGCACCTCCGAAGTGGCGCTGGCCGGGTACCACGCGGACGAGATCCTGGACTTCTCTGCCGGGCCCATCCGATACGCCGGCCAGAGCTCGTGCTACCGGCGTGAGGCCGGCTCGCACGGCAAGGACACCCGTGGCATCATCCGTGTCCACCAGTTCAACAAGGTGGAAATGTTTATCTACACCACGGTTGAGGAGGCAGCGGCCGAACACCAGCGGCTCCTGGCGTGGGAAGAGGAGATGCTGGCCAAGTGCGAGCTGCCGTACCGGGTGATTGATACCGCTGCCGGCGACCTCGGCACGTCCGCAGCCCGCAAGTACGACTGCGAAGCCTGGGTTCCCACCCAGGGTGCGTACCGCGAGCTGACCTCGACGTCCAACTGCACCACTTTCCAGGCGCGCCGCCTGAACATCCGCGAACGGGCCGTGAACTCCGAAGGTGTCACCAAGGGCACCCGGGCTGTGGCCACGCTGAACGGGACACTTGCCACCACCCGCTGGATCGTGGCGCTCCTGGAGCACCACCAGAACGCCGACGGCTCGGTCAACGTGCCCAAGGCGCTGCAGAAGTACCTGGGTGGGCTCGAGGTCCTCCCGGTCATGTAGGTTCCGGCCCTCGCTGGCGTTTCCCAACCGGTCCTAAGCTAGTTCTCGGATCCGAGTCTTGAAGGTTCGGATCCGCGAACACGCTTCTCACCCCTTGGAGCGGACGGGCCGGGGCGTTTCCTGGCTTGTCCACATAAGCCGGCCCGGGTACTGACTTCAGGGTGGCTTCCAGCGAGCCTTGTGGCATGGAAATCTTGCCCGGGCTGATCGATTCCGCCGCTATCCTGCGTACGCACGGGACTACTGACACCATTCACAGGGACTTCCGGGCCGGACGGCTGGTCCGGATCCGCCGCGGTTTCTACGTCCGCTCGCTGGACTGGCTCAACGCCCGGCCCTCGGACCGCTTTGCCTGGACGACGGCGGCCGTGGCCAGGTCGGTGAAAGGTGCGGTGTTGTGCGGTGAGACCGCAGCGCTGGCCAACGGATTGCCCACGCTACGGACGCCGTCGTGTGTGGAACTGGCCACCACGCTTCCCGGGCGGAGCGGAGTGCGGCGGTCGCCCCTGACGGTCCTCGGTGAGGATGAGGTAGCCCGGCAGGTCCGGGAGTTGCGGTCGTATCCCCTCCGGTACTGCCTGAAGCCCGCCAGTGAAACAGTGGTTCGTGGGGAATTCCGGTGCACCGGCCCTGTTCAAACCGGCCTTGACCTGATGGTTGCTGGCAACCTGAGTGAGGCCCTGGTGGTTGCGGACGGACTGGCCCGGATGCTGCATCACCAGGGAACGTTGCCTGCGCAGGCCAATCTGCTCGCCGTTGCCTCTATCGTGGAGGGGATTTCGTCTCAGCCGCACCTTTCCGCGCAGCGCCGGGCCGAACGGGTGGCGGCGCTGGCAAGTCCGATGGCCGAATCCGTGGGGGAGTCCTACAGCCGGGCAGCCTTTGAGTTTCTTGGCTTCGAGCAACCGGTGCTCCAGCACGTTTTCCGGGACGGCGATGGCTTCATCGGCAGGGTTGACTGCTGGTGGCCGCGGAACCGGGTTGTGGGGGAGTTGGATGGAAAGGCAAAGTACGTCGAGGCCGCCGTTCGCGGTGAGTCCTCGGCGGAGGAAGCCGTGTACCGGGAAAAGCTCCGCGAGGACCGGATCCGTGCGCTTGGCCTTGGCTTCGTGCGTTGGGGCTGGGCGGATGTGGAGAACCCGGAGCGACTGAATCGGAAGCTCCTTGCCGCCGGGCTTCGCCCACAGATCAGCGGCCAAGTTCGCGAATCTAGGCCTTGAAGGCTCGGTTTCGCGAACAAGCTTAGGAGTGCAGGACCCGCGGGACGCAAACGCCCATTAACCAACTGTTCAATAACTCTGTGGGGGCGCGTCCTAGCGGTTTTTTGGGGGTTTCTGCTCTACTTGATGGATGACAACGCTGACTGAAACCTCAGTCGCCGGCAACGATGACCGGCGAGACAACGAAAACAACAACGTAGACCAAAAGCTGATGGTCGCCCTGGACGTGGATGGCACCCTGGTGGACCACGACGGGCACATGTCCCCGGCTGTTCGTGAAGCGGCGCAGGCAGTAGTAGCAGCCGGCCACGAGGTCATGATCGCCACCGGCCGCTCGCTCAACGCCATGCTGCCCATCATTGAAAACATCGGCATCGACCGCGGTTACGCCGTGTGCTGCAACGGCGGCGTGACCCTGCGGCTGCACCCCGATCTGGACAACGGCTACGAGGTCATCCACAAGGCCACGTTCGATCCGGCTCCCGCCCTCCGCGCCCTCCGCGAACGGCTTCCATCCGCGAAGTACGCGCTTGAGGACGAGGACGGCAACTTCCTGTCCACCGAACGCTTCCAGGACCCGAGTTTTGGTGTGGAGGCGGTGGGGGTCGATTTCCACACCATGCTCGAAGCAACCGCCGTGCGCGTGGTGGTCTTCAGCACCGAAAACACACCCGAAGAGTTCAATGAGGCCATTGAGCACGTAGGCCTCGCCGGTGTCACCTACTCGGTAGGTTGGACGGCGTGGCTGGACATCGCCGCGGCGGGGGTTACCAAGGCCAGCGCCCTGGAAAACCTGCGCGGCCGGCTCGGCATCGAACCCCACCTCACGGTGGCAGTCGGCGACGGCCGGAACGATATCGAGATGCTGACCTGGGCCGGTCGGGGAGTTGCCATGGGCCAGGCTCCGGCGGAAGTGATCGAGGCAGCTGACGAGGTCACCCACTCGGTGTATGACGACGGCGCCGCCTACGTGCTGCGCAGCCTCCTTTAGCGGGAGGACTTGCGCGGCTCCCGGGACGGCCCGCAATTCCTGGCCAGGTCCCGCCGTCGGGCAGAATGGAAGGCATGACCCTTACGACGTTCGCCCTCATCCGCCACGGCCAGACCGACTGGAATGCGGAGCGCCGCCTGCAGGGCTCCACGGATATCCCGCTGAACGACGTCGGCCGGGCACAGGCGCGTGACGCCGTCGCCGTTTTGTCCGCGTACGAATGGGACGCAATCGTGTCCTCGCCCCTGAGCCGCGCGGCTGAGACAGCCGATGTGATCGCCGCCGGGCTGGGGCTCGGCGAGGTCCGCCGCATGCCAGAACTTACGGAGCGGAGCTTTGGGCCGGCCGAGGGGATGCAGGCTGGCCCCGAACTGGACGCGCTACGCATCCCCGGAGGCTTCCGCGGCGCCGAAAGCGAGGACGAGGCAGCCGACCGGGGCCTGGCCGCCCTGGAGGCACTGGCCGGAGAATACCGCGGACGGCGCCTTCTCGTCGTCGCGCACGGGACGCTCCTGCGCGTTAGCCTCAGCCGCGCAGTGGGCAGCACGCTGAAAAGCATCGACAACGCGGTGCTCAACCTGGCGCATCACCACGCGATCGACGGCTGGCAGCTCGAATACTTCAACGGCGAGCCGGTGATGGCGGCCAGCCAGGGCTGACCCTGCTCAGCGCGCCTCGAGGATCAGGGCCAGCAACCGTGCTGCGGCCGGCCGGGCCGCGTGCTCCTCGTTCCACTGTGCCCGGGCCACCGCCTTGCTGACAGCCTGCGTGGTGATCCCGAGTTCCTGGGCCACGGCTTTCTGCTGCCCTCGGACTCCCGGAGTCAGCAGGTCCAGGACCCGCCACTCGGCATCGGAGCGGTCACGGACAATATGCCCGAGCAGCCGCAGCACGGCCTCGGCGTCATGGGCAACGTCGGCCAGCGGACCATCTACCGCCACCGGAACCCTGTAATTGCTGTTCCGGAGCCGGTCCACCGCCCGCCGGGCATACACCAGCCCATGGCCGGATGCGTCCTTGATCTGGTTGGGCAGGGGTTCATTCACCGGCCCTACGCCGATGCCGACGTACCAGGCACCGGCCCGCAGCGCGATCAGCGCAGCCTCCACGGCCTGGTGCGGGCACTCCACGATGCCATGCACTTCATCTTCCACGGACCGGTCAAAGTCCAGGCGCGCGGGAATATGCCGCAGGTCCTTGAGCAGCTGCGGCACCCGGTCACCATCGCGCCGGCTATCGGTCTGGTTGATTGTCAGCGTGAACATCTGAAAGCACAGCCTACCCGCAGGTAGCCTCCGCCGGGCAAGCGGGGTTGCCCCATCCGGGCCCATCTGGTGCGATGGAGCAA
Organism: Arthrobacter sp. OV608; assembly: GCA_900110595.1. GTDB lineage: Bacteria > Actinomycetota > Actinomycetes > Actinomycetales > Micrococcaceae > Arthrobacter. The sequence goes on from FOEZ01000010.1 coordinate 29,535, forward strand.
CGGCCGCCTTTGGGCGGTGACCGCGACGTGAGGATGGGTATGACCAGCAGCATGGGGCAGGACGAACTCGAACTGGTGGACCGCTGGTGGCGCGCCGCCAACTACCTTTCGGTAGGCCAGATCTACCTCCGCTCCAACCCGCTGCTGCGCGAACCGCTGAAGGCCGGGCACACCAAGTCCCGGCTGCTGGGGCACTGGGGCACCACGCCCGGGCTGAACTTCATCTACGCCCACCTGAACCGCATCATCCGCCGCGACTCAGCCGAGATGCTCTTTGTGGCAGGTCCCGGCCATGGCGGTCCCGCCGTCGTCGCCAACGCCTGGCTGGAAGGCACCTACTCCGAAATTTATGGCCACGTGGGCAACGACGAGGATGGTCTGGCGGAACTCTTCCGGCAGTTTTCCTACCCGGGCGGCATCCCCAGCCATGCCGCCCCGGAGACTCCCGGCTCCATCAACGAGGGCGGCGAACTTGGCTACTCCCTCGCCCACGCCTACGGTGCGGTCCTCGACAATCCCCAGCTCGTGGCCGCCGTCGTGATTGGCGACGGCGAGGCGGAGACCGGGCCGCTGGCCGCGAGCTGGCACTCCCATAACTTCCTCGACCCGGCAGCGGACGGCGCGGTCCTGCCCATCCTGCACCTGAACGGCTACAAAATCGCCAACCCCACGGTCCTGGCGCGCATGCCTGAAGCGCAGCTCGAGCAGCTCCTGCGCGGATACGGCCACGAGCCCTACTTCGTGACGGTGAAGGACCCGGACAGCACGGAGCAGGCCCACCGGGACTTCGCTGCGGCGCTGGAAAGCTGCATGACGGATATCCGTGCCATCCAGGACGCCCGGCGGACCCCGGAGAGCGGCGGGCAGGCGGGCAGGGATGCTGCGGAGGCGCAGCATTGGCCCATGATTGTGCTGCGCTCGCCGAAGGGCTGGACCGGGCCGCGCGAGGTGGACGGGCTGCAGGTTGAGGGAACGTGGCGGAGCCACCAGGTACCGCTGTCCGAGGTCCGCACCAACGGCGACCACCTGCGGCTGCTGGAGGAGTGGCTGCAGTCCTACCGCCCGGAGGAACTGTTCGACGGCGACGGGCGGCTCCGGCCCGACGTCGCCGAGGGTGCGCCCACCGGCGACTTCCGGATGAGCGCCACACCGCACGCCAACGGCGGCCTGCTCCGCCGCGCGCTGAAGCTGCCCGCCTACCGTGACCACGCCGTCGAGGTTGCCAAGGCCGGGACCAAGCGCGTCAGCCCGATGGTCACTTTGGGTTCCTGGATGCGGGACGTGGTGGCCCTGAACATGGAAACGTTCCGGCTGTTCGGCCCGGACGAGACGGCGTCCAACCGGCTCCAGAACGTCTACGAGGTCACGGACAAGGTGTGGCAGTACCGGATTGACGACGTCGACGAGCACCTTGCGCGCTCCGGCAGGGTGATGGAGGTGCTGAGCGAGCACCTGTGCCAGGGTTGGCTGGAGGGTTACCTGCTGACCGGCCGGCACGGGGTCTTCAATTGCTATGAGGCGTTCATCCACATCGTTGATTCGATGTTTAACCAGCATGCCAAGTGGCTGAAGGTGCACCGGAAACTGCCGTGGCGCCAACCGGTCGCGTCGCTGAACTACCTGCTGTCCTCACACGTCTGGCAGCAGGACCACAACGGGTTTTCGCACCAGGACCCCGGGTTCATCGACCACGCGGTGAACAAAAAGGCCGAAGTCATCAGGGTGTACCTGCCGCCGGATGCGAACACGCTGCTGTCGGTGATGGAACACTGCCTGGCGTCCACCGATTACGTGAACATCGTGGTCAGCGGCAAGCAGCCCTCACCCACCTGGCTGGGGCCGGACGACGCCGCCACCCACTGCCAGCGCGGGCTGGGGATTTGGGAGTTTGCGGGCTCGGAGGTGCCGGGGGAGGAGCCCGACGTCGTCCTGGCCTGCGCTGGCGACGTGCCTACGGTGGAGACGGTGGCGGCGGCGGAGCTGCTCCGGCTGGGGGCGCCAGGGCTGAAGGTCCGCGTAGTCAATGTTGTTGACCTGATGCGGCTGCAGGACGAGAGCGAACACCCGCACGGGCTGCCGGCGCGGGACTTTGACGGGATCTTCACCGCGGACAAGCCCGTCATCTTCGCGTACCACGGCTATCCGTCGCTGATCCACCGGCTGGCCTACCGCCGCTCCAATCAGGAGGGCCTGCACGTGCGCGGCTACAAGGAGGAAGGGACCACCACCACACCCTTCGACATGGCCATGCTGAACGGCATCGACCGGTTCCAGCTGGCCATCGACGCCATCGACCGTGTGCCTGGCCTGGCGGAGAAGCACTCCATGCTGCGGCAGGAGCTCCAGGACCGCCGGATCCGGGCCCGCGAGCACACGCGTTCACACGGTGAGGATCCGGAAGAGATCCGGAACTGGAAACTCGGCTGACCCCCGCCTCTTTAGCCGCCCGGGCACACCAGCCGGTCGAGGCCGCCCGTGGGCAGGTGGATCCAGCCTTCCTTGATGGCGGCTGGGGAGTGTGCGTCATCAGGCTGCGCGGTGAGTCCGACGGCGGCCGCGCGGGCGGTAAGGGAAGCGACGACGGCGTCAAACAGGTCGTCCGAGCCGGCCAGCCGTTCCTCGTGGCCGGCTAAATCCAGCCAGGGTGCGTGCCCGCGCAGGCCTTCGAGCAGCACCGAGAGGCGTTCGGCTTCCGTGGTGCCGCGTCCTTTGTAGCCGCGGGCTGCCAGGCCCCAGAGCTTCAGTGAGGCAGCGGGGTAGACCTCGGCCAGTTTGCCGGAGCCGTCCCTCGGCTGTGGGCCGTGGAGCGCTGCGATCTTTGCCTGGATGACTGCGCAGCGCATGGCCGGGTGCGCGAGCCGGTCCGCAGAGACACTGAGCGGGATCAGGCCGGTCCTGGCGGTGACGAAGCGGTCCGTGTCCCGGTAGGCGAGGAGGCGCCGGCCCTCAATGCCGTCGTATGCCAGGACGGGGCCGCCGTTGAACTCCAGATGCCCGGTAAGGAACGGGATCAACGCCTGCGGCCAGCCGACGGGGCAATCAATGCCCGTCATGTCTGTGGCTCCGAACAGCTCCACGATCTCCTGGTCAGCCACATTGAGTGCGAGGTGCGCCAGCCGCGCGGAGCCATGGCCCCATTCGATGACCGCCACCGCCGTCTTTTTGGTGGCCGCGGCAAGGTCCACTCCGAGCGTTCTAACGGAACCAGACTCTACCTCCGGCGGCATTTTTGACGGCATGGCCCGGTTCTGGACGGCTTGGCCCGTTCTGGACACCTGGTGACTCCGGACCCTTTGATCTGGAACTCTGGTGCATGGTGGGCCGCCTGCCAACATTGCCCGAAAGGATCAACCCATGCCCTGGCTCGACGTGCTCGGCAACGACATCCACTACACGGACTCCGGCCGGGGCCAGCCAGTTGTGCTGCTGCACGGCCATGCCTCCGCGGCAGCCTGCTGGGAGCCGATCGCCGCCGAACTGGAGCAGGATTTCCGGGTGTTGACCTACGACACCTACGATCACGGCTGGTCGTCCAACTCCCCGCGGCAGGGCCCGCTGGTGGACCGGGCTGCAGAGCTGGACCAGTTCATCAGCTCGCTGCGCCTGGAGAACCCGGTGATTGTGGGGCAATCCATGGGTGGCATGACGGCCCTCCGCTGGGCGGTACGGAATCCCGGCAGTGCCGCAGCACTCGTGGTTTGCGGGATGGGGTGGCCGCTGGTGGTGCCGCCGCCCGGGCAGCCCGGCCAGGCCGAGAAATTCGAGGTGTTCAGCTCGCTGGACGCGGACGAGCGGATCTGGCTGGGGGTGGGGAATTCCTTCACGGAGCGGTGGATCGCTGAGAACCCCAAGGACTACGCCCGCTATATCCGCGTCCGCTCCACAGCTGCCGCCATCGAAGCCGCCCGCTACCCACGCAGCCTCGAACAAAGCCAGGGCGAGTTCCTCAGCGCCGATCCGGCGGATGTGGACTGGTTCCAGCAAGGACTGGAATCCATCACCAGCCCGCTGCTGGTGCTGATCGGAGACCAGGAAAGGCCACGCATCCGCCGCGGTGCCGAGCACGTGGCCGCCACCGTTCCGGGTGCCCGCCTCCTGGTGGTCGAGGACGCCGGCCACAACGCCTACTTCCAGCGCCAGGACATCCTGGTGGAAGCCATCCGCAACTTAGTTGCCGCCTGACACGAAGTCCTTAGTCAGGCCGCCTGGTACGTCAGCGCGCCCGGGACCCCGCCCTTTTGGCCGAGGGAGTCTCCCCGTGCGAAAGCCGCCCAGAGGCTCCGCACTTGCCGCCCGACGTCGTGCACGTCCTCCCAGGCCGCGCCGGCAATCAAGCCCACGCCGTCCCAGGTGCTCCGGTTGCCAAAGAGAAGGGGAAGGTCGATGGTGTGGGCCGCACCGAAAATGTTGCCGGGCGCATGCCAGTGCAGGACGTACCGGTGGGCCTTTCCCCCTGCCCTGGCATGGCGGCGGGCGAATTTCCGGGCGGCCCTGCCGTACACGGTCTCGGTGACCACCCAGTCGATGGCCCGGACGGCGGCGGTTCCAGCAACCGGAACGCGGGCCAGCCGGCTCAGGTACGGGCTGCGCGGCAGGAACAGCCGCGCCTCTTCAGACGTATGCCCGATCAGCACCTCTATCCCGGGTGCGGAACGGTTCCATGCGGCCTCGATGTCCGGTTCCTCCGGCAAGGGCGCGTGCCCGTACTGCGTCCCGAACGGCATGGCGGCCAGCATTCCGAACTTCCGCGCTACCTGCGCCACGTGGTCCTCCCGCTCCACCACATCCATGGCCCGGGTGCCGCCGTCAACTGTCTCGGCGGCGATGCCCATCGCATGGTTCATCTTTGCCCTGCCCCGGGAGATGCCCAGCGGGGCGCTTTGGATGATGGCCCGCTGGAACAGCTGCGGCGCCTCAGGGGTGGCCATGAGATGGGCGATGGCGTCGCCACCGGCGGACTGCCCGAACGCCGTCACCCGCCCCGGATCACCGCCGAACGCGCCAATGTTCCGCTGTACCCAGCGGAAGGCCTCCAGCTGGTCCAGCAGTCCGAGGTTGCCCGGGCGGCCCGACCGCGTGGCCAGGAACCCAAACAGCCCCAGCCGATAGGTCACCGAAACCACCACCACGCGGTTCTCGGCCACCAGAACTGCGGGGTCAAAGATGGCCAGGTCCCCCGAACCGGTGGTGTAGGAACCGCCATGGATCCACACCATCACCGGCAGCCGCTCGCCCGGGGACAGATCCGCAGGCATGGTGATGGAGAGGTTCTGGCAGTCCTCGCTGCCCGGAAGTTCCCCGTAGCGGGTGCCCAGGACGTCGTCGAGGAACGGAACCGGCCCCTGCGGGCAGGCGGGGGCCGGGGAAGTGGCTGCCAACGGCTCGGTCCAGTCCCGCACAGGAACGGGAGGCTGGAACCGGGCCGCCCTGGCATAAGGAATGCCGGTGGCCCGAAGGACGTCCCTGTCGTGCCAGCCGGTAACGGGACCGCAGGGCGGGATGAAGATGGGTGCGGAGCTCACCGACCTACCCTAAAGCACAACTCTTAAACCGCAACGCGGGGTCACTTCCGGCCCAATTTCCGTGGTGAATTGGGCGAGATGTGACCTCGCGTTGCAGGACAGTACTAGTGGCCGGTGGGCACGTAACGCTTGATGGAGGCTTCCAGCTCAGCTTCGGCAGCGGCGCGGTCGCCCCAGCCCTCGGCCTTGACCCACTTGCCCGGCTCCAGGTCCTTGTAGCGGGTGAAGAAGTGCTCGATTTCCTTGATCAGGAACTCGTTGACGTCGCTGACTTCCTGGATGTGGTCGAAGCGGGCATCCACCGGAACGCAGAGGATCTTGGCGTCTCCGCCGCCGTCGTCGGTCATGTTGAAGACGCCGATGGGGCGGGACTCAACGATGACGCCGGGGTGCAGGTCGAAGTCCTGCAGGAGCACCAGTGCGTCCAGGGGATCGCCGTCTTCGCCGAGGGTGTTTTCGAAGTATCCGTAATGCGTGGGGTACTGCATGGAGGTGAAGAGGACGCGGTCCAGGCGGACGCGGCCGGTCTCGTGGTCAACTTCGTACTTGACGCGTGATCCCTTGGGGATCTCGATGGTCACATCATGCTTCATGGAATGCTCCTCGGCAATTGCAGGGGGTTCGCGGCACACTTGACTGCTCACCAAAGGGAGTGTCCGTGCCGCCGACTATTATTGAGGATATAGCGAGAGGCCCTGGAATCAGGAACTTGTGGGGAAATTTCAGGACTTGAGGACCAGCACCAGCATGACCAAACCAACTGCCGCGGAACCGTGGCCTGACCGCGTCCGCCACAGTTTCCGGGGCACAGTCACGGCCCTTAAGCGGTCCTGGCCCGCGGTTGTCCTGACCGCCCTGCTGTTGGTCCTGATGGCCCCCGCAGCCCTGCTGGTTGCGCCGGGGTTCGTGGGCCCGCAGGCCCCTGCCCCCGCCCCGCCGGCGCCTGAATGGCAGCAGGCCCCCGCCACACTGTCTGCCGCACGTGGACTTGCCCCGCTGGACGTATTAGCCAGCATTCCCGCCGCGTCCAGCGTCACCGCGCAGGTGGAACCGCTGTTGAAGGCCGACGGCGGCGGGAACTTTACGGGACTGGTTCAGGATGCACTCACCGGACAGGTCCTCTATGACCGGGGCGGGTCCGAGGGCAGGGTGCCGGCCTCCAACCTGAAGCTGCTGACCGCTGTGGCCGCCCTCCGTTCCCTTGGCCCGGAGCACCGCTTCACCACGTCCGTTGTCCAAGGTCCGGCAGCAGGGCAGGTAGTGCTGGTCGGTGGCGGCGACGTCCTCCTCGGTGCCGGCGAGTCGAATGCGGACCAGACGATGGGCCATACCGGCCTGGCCACCCTCGCCGCGGAAACTGTGGAAGCGCTGAAAGCCGCAGGCGCCGCGGGTGAAATTAAAGTGCTGGTGGACGATTCCCTGTTCACCGGTCCGGCACTGAATCCGGCCTGGGAAAGCGGTGATGTTGCTGCCGGGGAAGTGGCACCGGTGTACCCGCTGGCGTTGAACTCTGCCCGCTACGACCCCGCTGTCACCACCGGCCCGCGTCCACAGGACCCGGCCATCACAGCTGGGGAGGAATTCGCGGCCCGGCTGCGGGCGGCGGGCGCGGCCGCGGGACTGACTGTGGCAGCCGCCGTCGAACGCTCGCCCCGGTCAGCACCAACAGGCGGGGAAGCAGGGGAGCCGGCGGTCTTCGCGGAGGCGCAGTCAGCCGCGGTGGCCGAACAGGTGGACCTGATGCTTCAAGCCTCGGACAACTACCTTGCCGAAGTTTTGGGACGAATGGCATCGGTGGCCGCAGGGGGACCGGGCAGCAACGACGGCGCCACGGCTGCCGTCCGAGCGCAGCTCACCGACGCCGGAATCAACGTTGACGGCATCAGGCTCGTGGATGTGTGCGGCCTCGCGATGGGCAACCAGGTGTCGGCCCGCCAGTTCACCGAGGTGGTGCGGGCCATCGCCGCCGGCACGGACAGTCGGCTGCGCGCCGCGCTGGACGGCTTCCCCGTGGCCGGCCTCACCGGCACGCTGGACACCCGCTACGGCGAAGAGTCAACCGCCCGGGGTGCAGGGCTGGTCCGCGCCAAGACCGGCACACTGAACACGGTGCTGGCGCTCAGCGGCTACGTTGTGGACGCCGACGGCCGCCTCCTGGTCTTCTCCTTCATCGGCAACGGGCTCACACCCGGCGCCGCAGGCAACAAGGTGGCGCTGGACCGGGCAGCCACGGCGCTCGCGGCCTGCGGCTGCAGGTAGCACCCAGCGCATCTGCAGGAGCGGCCCCGCCCCGCTCAACCGTTGCTGGCCAACGCCGCTTATGCGGGGCCGGGCCGTCCGTGCGATTGGACACCATGTTTCCGGCGACGGATAGGCGTGGGCTTTGTGCTCCTGTCCACCGGCTGTCGAGCTGTTGGGGCCGCTGGTTTGGTTCGCCGGTGAGCGAACTTAAGGACTATCCACAGGGTGCTGTGTTCTGATGGGACTTATGGAGTCCACTACAGGTGAGTCGTCAGCACAAACGTTGTCCAGCCAGGCCTCGTCCCTGATCAACTGGGACCTGGCCGCCTCCACCGCGGCGCGGCTGGCTCCGGCCGGCCCGGTCCTGAACCAGGCCGCCATCGGTGACGCCGTGGACAGCCTCCGCCGGCTCGCCGACGCTTCGGTGGAGCATGTCCACGAGATCACGGGCCTGGAAGCGGCACGGAACCTGCGGGATTCCAACGTGCTGGTAGTGGACCGTGCTTCCTGGGCCAAGGCCAACACCCAAAGCTTCGCCGTGATGCTGAAGCCCGCCATGGAAAAGATGCTCGAAAGCAGGCGCGGTTCCCTGAGCCCTGCCGCAGCGAGTGTCAGCGGCGCCATCACCGGCAGCCAGTTGGGTGCCGTCCTGGCCTTCCTGTCCAGCAAGGTCCTGGGCCAATACGATCCGTTCGCGGCGCTCGCCGAGGGTTCCACCGCGCCGTCAGGGGGACGCCTGCTCCTGGTGGCCCCCAACATCGTTGCTGTGGAGCGGGAACTGAACGTCACCCCGGAGGATTTCCGCCTCTGGGTCTGCCTGCATGAGCAGACCCACCGGGTCCAGTTCGCGGCCGCGCCGTGGCTGCGGCACCACATGCTGGAGCAGATCGACGAACTCAGCGGCCACCTGCTGGGCAACGTCGATTCGCTGATGGAGCGCGCCACCGCCGCCGCCCGTTCACTGAAGGACCGTACGGCCGACGGAAACACGCCCGGCCGCGGCGCCATCCTGGACCTGCTGCAGGATCCCGAGGAGAAGGCCGCCATCTCGCACCTCACCGCGGTGATGAGCCTGCTCGAAGGCCACGCGAATGTGGTGATGGACGCCGTGGACGCCAGCATTGTTCCGTCGGTGAAAACCATCCGGCAGCGGTTCAACGACCGCGGCAAGGACCGCGGCGTCATCGAAAAGTTCATCCGCAGCCTCCTGGGCCTGGACGCCAAGATGCGCCAGTACTCCGACGGCGCGCGGTTCGTCCGCGCAGTGGTGGACGTCGCCGGAATGGAAGGCTTCAACCGGGTGTGGGAGTCGGCCGACCACCTGCCCACCGAGCCCGAAATCCACGATGCCAAGCTGTGGCTTGAGCGGATGGGACTCTGATTAACACCGGTCCCCACCCCGGCCAGGCAGCCCAGTCCAGCAAGCCACCTCAGCGCAGCGAACCACCCCAGCGCAGCGAACCACCCCAGCCAACAGGACGACGACGGCCCGGCCGGCTTGCGCCCGTGATTGGCACCGCGCGCAAGATGCTCCAGGAAGCCCTGGCCCAGGCCGGCTACCCCCGGCACCTCCTGGTGGCCTGCAGTGGGGGACCGGACTCCCTCGCCCTGGCAGCAGTGGCGGCTTACTTCGCCCGCCGCGGCCACGTCGACGGCCACCCTGTCACGGTGGGCGCCGTGGTGGTGGACCACCAGTTGCAGGAAGGTTCCGCCCACGTGGCGGCCGAAACAGCCCGCGTCCTGAAGGAACTGGGCCTTGCCCCCGTGGAAATCCGGACCGTGACCGTGGGCGGGACGGGACTCGGCCCGGAAGCCGCCGCACGCGAAGCCCGGCACGCTGCGCTCGAAGCAGCAGCGCAGGACCAGGGCGCGGATGCCATCCTGCTGGGACACACGCTGGACGACCAGGCCGAACAGGTGCTCCTGGGCCTGGCCCGGGGTTCGGGAACCAGGTCGCTGGCCGGGATGAGGCCGGTCCGCGGCAAGCTGCTGCGGCCCTTCCTGGGACTCCGCCGGGCGGACACGGAGGAGATCTGCGCCGTCGAGGAACTGGACCCGTGGCACGATCCCAGCAACTCGGATCCGGCCTTCGCCCGTTCGCGCACCCGTGTGGAGGTGCTGCCGCACCTTGAGGACAAGCTGGGTCCCGGAGTCGCCGAATCCCTGGCCCGGACGGCCTCCATCCTGCAGCTGGACGCCGACTACCTGGAGGATGTGGCGGAAAGCACCTTTGCCTCGCTTGTGGAGCGGAACGGCCGCGAACTCAGCCTTCCGGAGGACGCGTTGCGCAGCTTGGCCCCCGCCATCAGGTTCCGCGTCATCGCCAAGGCAGCGGCCGACGTCGGCGGGCAGCAGCCCAGCTACCAGCGCCTTTTGGCCGCGGAAGCGCTGCTGCGGCGGCAGGGTTCGGCCGGCCCGGTGGAGCTGCCCGGTGGCGTGAGCGTGTACAGGTTGTCGCTGGCGCAGCTGGAGGGATCGAAGGATGCCGGCGTTCCGGCGGCCCACGGCAGCCCCGGCTCCGTTCCCCGCGGAGGCGCACGCTGTGGGAAGCTAGTATTCCGGCCTCAAAAACCGCCCGCAAAATAGTCGCACCCCCGCATCTACACAGGAGCCATTGGTGGATTCAAACGACGTCCAGGCAGACCTCAAGCACGTTCTCTACACCAAGGAGCAGATCCAGCAGCGGATCACCGAGCTCGCTGCTCAGATCGACAAGGACTACGAGGGCCGCGAGATCCTCCTTGTGGGCGTCCTCAAGGGGGCCGTGATGGTGATGGCTGACCTGGCGCGCGCACTCCACAGCCACATCTCCATGGACTGGATGGCTGTCTCCTCCTACGGCTCCGGCACCCAGTCCTCGGGAGTTGTCCGCATCCTGAAGGACCTGGACACGGACCTTATGGGCAAGGACGTGCTGATCGTCGAGGACATCATCGACTCCGGCCTCACGCTCTCCTGGCTGAAGACCAACCTGGAATCCCGCGGCACCGCTTCAGTGGAAATCTGCACCGCTTTCCGCAAGCCCACCGCTGCCAAGGTGGAGATCGACGTCAAGTACGTCGGGTACGACATCCCCAACGAATTCGTGGTGGGCTACGGCCTGGACTACGCCGAGAAGTACCGCAACCTGGACTTCGTGGGCACCCTCGCCCCGCACGTTTACGAGTAGGCTGCGCCGCCCGGACCTTGCGTAAAAACATTGGCATCAAGGACGTGGCGCTGGCCGCGGGAGTGTCTGTCACCACGGTCTCCCATGTCCTGAACGATGTTGCCTACGCGCGCGTCAGCGCCGAAACGCGCGATAAGGTCCGGTCCGCGGCCGTGCAGCTGGGCTACGGGCCGAACCGCCTGGCGCAAGCATTGCGGAGCCGGCGCACCGGAATGCTGGGCCTGGTCAGCGAGGACATCGCCACCACTCCGCACGCGGGCAGCATCCTGCTGGGGGCCGATGATGCTGCCCGCGCCCGCGGTTACACCCTGATGGTCATCAACACCTCTGGCTCCGCCGGCCCGGCATCCCGGGAAGCAGACGTGGAGGCGCTCCTTGAGCGGCAGGTGGACGGCATCCTCTACGCCACGATGTACCACCGGACCGTGGACGCTCCGCCCAACCTTGGAAAGGTGCCGGCGGTCCTCGTTGATGCAGTCAGCACCGGCGAGCCATTCACCTCCGTAGTCCCGGACGAATACGGCGGGGCTGGTACCGCCGTCGAAACACTGCTCGCCGCAGGGCACGTCCGCGTCGGCTTCATCAACAACACCGAGGACGTGCCCTCCACCCGCGGGCGGCTCCGCGGCTTCCGCGAAACCCTGAACCGGGCCGGGCTCGACGGCGGCGCCGCACCCGTGCAGTCAGCCTCCTCCGATGCACAGGGCGGCTACGACGCAGCCCGCCGGATCCTCCAAGGTGGCAACCCGCCGTCGGCCTTGTTCTGCTACAACGACCGGATGGCCATGGGAGCCTACCGGGCAGCCGCCGAGCTGGGCCTGTCCATCCCCGCGGACCTGTCCGTGGTGGGTTTTGACGACCAGGAACTGATCGCCGCCAACCTGCACCCCGGGCTTACCACCGTTGCCCTGCCGCACTACGAAATGGGTGCGTGGGCCGCGGATCGGTTGATCGACACGGTTGAGGGAACGCAGCTGCCGGAGGCCGCCGTTCCTGAACCAGTGCTCCTCAACTGCCCCCTGGTGGCCCGCGGCTCCGTGGCCGCGCCCCGGATTTAGGCCCTAGGCTCCTGTGTGAAGGCGGGGCGGCGCCAGTACGCCCACAGGGAACTTTTGCCCCACACCATGCGTGATCTACTCCGGACGGTGTATAGCTAGAAGCTGACGCAGCACCATCACGCGCGCAGAGTACTCGCCGTGCAGCACTACCAGGAGGGACGGGGCCAGGCCCCGAACAGATGAAAGCTAAGAACTTCTTCAAGGGCCCGGGCATCTGGATCGTCGTTGTGATCGGGATGCTCCTGGTGGCCTTTGCAACGCTCGCTCCCGGCGGTGCAGCCCGGATCGACACAGATAAGGGCCTGGAACTGCTCTCCGGCGACAAGGTGGAGCAGGCAAAGATCTTCGACGGCGAAAACCGTGTTGACCTGGTGCTGAAGGACAACCTCCAGCTGGAAGGCCAGGACAAAGGCAAGAGCGTCCAGTTCTTCTTTGTGGATGCGCGCGCCCAGGACGTGGTTAAAGCAGTCACTGATGCAAAGCCGGCCGAGGGCTTCACGGACCAGCCGATCGAAAGCAACTGGTTCTCCGGCCTGCTCTCGCTGCTGATCCCGGTCATCCTGCTTGGTGCCCTGTTCTGGTTCCTGATGACCCGGATGCAGGGCGGCGGCTCCAAGATCATGCAGTTCGGCAAGTCCAAGGCCAAGATGGTCAGCAAGGACATGCCGCAGGTGACGTTCGCAGACGTGGCCGGCTCCGACGAAGCTGTGGAGGAACTGCAGGAGATCAAGGAATTCCTGCAGGAACCGGCCAAGTTCCAGGCTGTTGGCGCCAAGATCCCCAAGGGCGTGCTGCTGTACGGCCCTCCGGGTACCGGTAAGACCCTCCTCGCCCGCGCCGTCGCCGGTGAGGCCGGCGTCCCCTTCTTCTCCATCTCCGGCTCGGACTTCGTGGAAATGTTCGTTGGCGTGGGTGCCTCCCGCGTCCGCGACCTCTTCGAACAGGCCAAGGCCAACTCGCCCGCCATCATCTTCGTGGACGAGATCGACGCTGTCGGACGCCATCGCGGTGCCGGCATCGGCGGCGGCAACGACGAACGCGAGCAGACCCTCAACCAGCTGCTGGTGGAGATGGACGGCTTCGACGTCAAAACCAACGTCATCCTCATCGCCGCGACCAACCGCCCGGACGTCCTGGACCCCGCACTGCTGCGGCCGGGCCGTTTCGACCGCCAGATCGGCGTGGAAGCACCGGACATGATCGGCCGCGACCAGATCCTGCAGGTGCATGCCAAGGGTAAGCCCATGGCGCCCGCCGTGGACCTCAAGGCCGTTGCCAAGAAAACGCCCGGCTACACCGGTGCGGACCTCGCCAACGTCCTGAACGAGGCGGCACTGCTGACCGCGCGCTCCAATGCCAACCTGATTGATGACCGCGCCCTGGACGAGGCCATCGACCGTGTGATGGCTGGCCCGCAGAAGCGCAGCCGCGTGATGAAGGAGCACGAGCGCAAGATCACCGCCTACCACGAAGGCGGCCACGCCCTGGTGGCGGCCGCGCTGCGGAACTCGGCCCCGGTCACCAAGATCACCATCCTTCCCCGCGGCCGCGCCCTCGGCTACACCATGGTGGTCCCGGACAACGACAAGTACTCCGTGACCCGCAACGAGCTCCTGGACCAGATGGCCTATGCCATGGGCGGCCGTGTGGCCGAGGAGATCGTCTTCCACGATCCCTCCACCGGCGCCTCGAACGACATCGAGAAGGCCACCGGAACCGCCCGGAAGATGGTCACCGAGTACGGCATGAGCGAACGAGTGGGCGCGGTACGCCTGGGCCAGGGCGGCGGCGAGCCGTTCCTGGGCCGCGACGCCGGCCACGAGCGCAACTACTCGGACCAGATCGCCTACGTGGTGGATGAGGAAGTGCGCCGGTTGATCGACCAGGCCCATGACGAGGCCTACGCCATCCTCACCGAGAACCGCGACGTCCTGGACCGGCTGGCCCTTGAGTTGCTGGAACGGGAGACCCTTAACCAGGCCGAGATCGCCGACATCTTCCGTGACATCCGCAAGCGCGATTTCCGCGAGGTGTGGCTGTCCAAGGAGACCCGTCCGGTACAGAAAGCCGGTCCGGTGGAGTCCCGCCGGGAGCAGGCTGAGCGTGAAGCCCAGGAGGAAGCCAAGCAGGCCCGCCTGGACGAGCCGCTGGACGCCCAGCCGCCGCATCCGCAGGGTGTTCCGGAAGACGCCCCGTTCCAGGGAGGCATCCCCGACTCGGGGCCTGACGCCCTTCGCGGCTAAGCTTTCTTACGTGACCCACTTCGACGACGACGACGTTCCCGCCTCCGCCGGCTATCCGGCGGAGGGCGGCGCCCACCATTCAAAGCACCAGAAGGTGGACCGGCCGCGCATTGAGGCTGCCGTCCGCGAGATCCTCATTGCTATCGGGGAAGACCCGGACCGCGGCGGCCTCGTGGACACTCCCAAACGGGTGGCCAAGGCATATGCCGAGGTGTTTGCCGGGCTGCACCACGACCCCGCCGACGTCCTGTCCACCACCTTCGACCTGGACCATGAAGAACTGGTGCTGGTCAAGGACATCCCGTTCTACTCCACCTGTGAGCACCACCTGGTGCCGTTCCACGGTGTGGCCCACGTGGGCTACATCCCCTCGCATGACGGCAAGGTGACCGGGCTGAGCAAGCTGGCCCGGCTCGTGGATATCTACGCCCGCCGTCCCCAGGTGCAGGAGCGCCTCACCACGGAGATCGTTGAAGCGATGGTCCGCCACCTCAAGCCGCGTGGCGCCATCGTTGTTGTTGAATGCGAACACATGTGCATGTCCATGCGCGGTATCCGCAAGCCCGGAGCAAAGACCGTCACCAGTGCGGTCCGCGGGCAGCTTCATGACCCGGCCACGCGCGCCGAAGCCATGAGCCTTATCCTCGGAAGGTAATCAACAGACCATGGATTCACTCGCTGCAGCGCCGGGAACCGGCCCCGCAACCTCGCCACTGCCCGTCCTGCGCAAACCGCGGCCGGCAGCCCGCTTCGAAGACCTGCCCACCGACCGCACGCTCGTCATGGGCATTGTGAACGTTACGCCGGACTCCTTCAGCGACGGCGGCCAGCACGGCACGGCCGATTCCGCCATCGCCGCCGGGCTCCGGATGTTCTACGCGGGAGCGGACATCATCGACGTCGGAGGCGAATCCACGCGTCCCGGCGCGGAAGACGTCAGCCCCGAGGAAGAACAGCGGCGCGTGATTCCCGTGATCGAGGCGCTGGTCAAGGCCGGCGCCCTGGTCAGCATCGACACCATCCACGCCTCCACCGCGGCGGCCGCACTGCAGGCCGGCGCGGCCATCATCAACGACGTTTCCGGGCTCACCATGGAACCCGAAATGGCCGAGCTCGCGGCGTCCTCCAAGGCCCCGTACATCCTCACGCACCGCCGCGGCGACGCCCGCACCATGAACTCCCTCGCGGAGTACAAGGACGTAGCCGCCGAAGTGGTGGCCGAACTGGCCGGCGTCCGGGACAAGCTTTATGCCGCGGGCGTCAGCCCGGAGCAGATCATCATCGATCCGGGCCTGGGGTTCGCCAAGAACGATGCCCAGAACTGGGAACTGCTGCAGAACCTGGACCAGTTGGACAGCCTGGGCCACAAGGTCCTGGTGGGTGCTTCCCGCAAAAGGTTCCTCGGCACACTCCTGACCGTTGCCGGCAAGACGGCCGCCCCCCAGGAACGTGACGCCGCCACCGCAGCCATTACCGCCATCAGCGCCTACCGGGGTGCCTGGGCAGTGCGCGTGCACGACGTCGGCCCCAGCCTGGACGCCGTGAAGGTTGCCGCGCGCATGGCCGCCCCAAGAACCAGCCAGTAGGCCCAGCCATGGACAGGATTACGCTGACCGGTGTCACCGCCGTCGGCCATCACGGAGTCTTTGATTTCGAACGCCGTGAAGGCCAGCCGTTTGTGGTGGACGCGGTGCTCCACCTGGACTTTGCCAAGGCCGCGGAATCGGACGACGTCCGGGACACCGCGCACTACGGCGAGGTGGCGCAGCGTATTACTGAATGGATTTCCGGCGAACCGCTGAACCTGATCGAGGCGCTTGCTGTGCGGATCGCGGACAGCCTGCTCAGCGAATTCCGGCTTGAGGCCGTGGACATCACCGTGCATAAGCCGCAGGCACCCATCGAGGTTCCCTTCGGCGACGTTGCGGTCAGCGTCCACCGGGCCAGGAATGACGCACGCCTGGACACTGCCGGCCAGGACAACAGGGAGAGACCAGCGCAGGGGGAAGCCGCATGAACTCCATGTATTCCAAGGTGGTGCTTGCCCTGGGCAGCAACCTTGGTGAACGCAACGAGACCCTGACCGAAGCCGTTGCGGACCTGGTTGACCCGCCCGAGGTCCGCCTCCTAGCGGTTTCGCCCATTGTGCAGACCAAGGCCGTGGGCGGTCCGCCGAACCAGCCGGATTTCCTGAACATGGTGATCACTGTCGAAACCAGCCTCACTCCGGAGGAGTTGCTGGAACACTGCCAGTCAGTCGAAAACAAGCACCACCGCGTTCGGGAGGTGCGCTGGGGCCCGCGGACGCTCGACGTCGACATCATTACGTACGGCGACCTGCGCAGCGATGACCCTGTCCTCACCCTGCCGCATCCGCGCGCGGCAAGCCGCGCCTTCGTCCTGTGCCCCTGGTCGCTGATCGAGCCCGCAGCCACGCTGAACGGTGAACGCATCAGCGTCCTTGCCGCCCGGGCTGATGATTTCGGCGACCTTGCCCTGTTCGACGGCTTCGGCGACTTCGACGGCCTGCCCACGGCAGGAGCTGTGGAGGAGCGATGAAACCCCTCAATCCGCTGCGCCTGATGCTGATCTGCGTCATCCTGGCCGTGGCGGGCTGGTCGGCCACGGTGGTGACCAGCCGCTACGGCATGGCCACTCCCGTCCTGCCGGCCACCGCGCTGGCCACGATGGGCGTGATTGTGGCCATCACCCTGATCCTTGGCATCAGGATCCTGCGGTGGCGCAACAGCAACAAACCCAACAGCTCCAAGAAAAAAACACTGCTCGATCCCCTCCTCGCGGCCCGGACCCTGGTGCTCGCGCAGGCCTGCGCCTACGCGGGGACGGTCCTGCTGGGTTGGCACGTGGGAATCTTCCTGGACCAGCTGAGGATCTGGAGCCTGCGCAGCAACCAGGGCATTACCTGGCTGGCGCTGGCGATGGCCGCCGGCGGACTGGTGATGATCGTGGTTGGCTTCCTTGTGGAGCGGTTCTGCAAGATCCCGCCGGAGGATGGCGATACCAACGGCACAGACGGGAAGACGGGCCGATCGGTACGCGGCGAAGCCACAGGGGAAGGCGAATATGCATACCGGGGCGATTGACCCGCCGGGAATCATCTGGCAGCGCGTATCACCAAAGTACGTCACCGTCCGGCTGGTGGAGTGGGCGCTGGCGAACCTCATTACTGTGCTCCTGCTGTCCCTGCCCCTGGTGTTTGTGCTGCTTGGTGTGTGGGCATGGCCGCCGCTGTGGCTTGCCGTCACCGTGCCCGCCGTGGCGCTGGTCCTGGCGCTGTGGAGGCTGGTGCTGATCCCGCGGCAGGTCCGCGCCATCGGCTACGCGGAACGGGATGACGACCTGCTCATCAGGACCGGCATCTTTTTCCAGCGCACCATGGCCGTCCCCTACGGCCGCATGCAATACGTGGACATCGGCGTAGGTCCGGTGGAGCGCGGGCTGGGCCTGTGCACCCTGAAACTTCACACTGCCTCGCCCGGCACCCGCGCGCACATCCCCGGGCTGCCCGCGGCGGAAGGGGCACGGCTCCGTGAACAGCTCGCGGCGCGGGGCGAAGCCAGGCTGGCTGGACTGTGAGGGCAGAGGGACCGCGTCCCGAGCCCGGCGCCCCCAGCACAGCCCCCGCCCCGGCCATTACCGACCCTGCTGCTCCCCGTGTTGCCCCCGCCAACGGAACCGCGGAACCCCAAGGTGTGGCAGCCAGCACGGCCGACGGCGAATGGCTGCGGGTGCACCCGGCGTCGCCTTTTGTACGTGGCTGGGTGGCCCTGGCTGCCATTGGATTCTTTTTCGGCCGGGACGTTTTTGAGCGGGCGCTCCAGGGGCGGCCGATCCTGGAGGACGAGTTCGCCGGCCGCGCGCCCTGGCTGCTGGCCGGTGGCGGCATCATACTGGCGATTGCGGTGCTGGGTTTCATCCTCACCTGGTACTTCACGAAATACCAGGTGTCCGGAGGCTACGTCCGGGTGAATACCGGCTTCATTTTCCGGCAGCAGCGCCAGGCACGGCTGGACCGGGTGCAGGCCATCGACATTGAGCAGCCCCTGCTGGCGCGGATCTTCGGCCTGGCCGAGCTCAAATTCGAGGTGGCCGACGCGGGGGAGTCCGCCGTGCGCCTTGCCTACCTCACCATGGAGGAAGCCCGCCAGCTCCGCGCCACCATCCTGGCGCGTGCCGCGGGCGTGGCCGTGGACCCGTCCCGCCCCGACGGGCCGGCACCCGAGGCGCCGGAATATCCGGTACTGGCGGTGCCGCCGTCGCGCCTTATCGGTTCCCTGCTGCTCAGTGAGCAAAGCGTCTTTGTGCTGCTGGGCGGGGTGGCGTCCGTTGTTCTTTCCGCCATCACTGACAACCGCGGTTTCTACTTTTACCTGATTCCGGCTGCCCTGGGCCTGGCGGCAAGCTACTGGAACCTGTTCAACAAGGGCTACAACTTCACTGCGGCCATCTCGCCGGACGGCATCCGGCTCCGCTACGGGTTGCTGGACACCCAGGCCCAGACGCTTCCGCCGGGCCGGATCCAGGCGCTGAAAGTCGGCCAGCCTCCATTATGGCGGGCGCTGGGCTGGTACCGGATCCAGGTCAATGTGGCCGGGTACGGCGGCGTCGAGAACGCTGCCGAGGGCTCCGCGCGGACCACGCTCCTGCCGGTGGGGAGGCTGGAAGACGTGATGGCGATCCTGGCGCTCGTGCTCCCGGATCCGGGCACGGCGAATCCTGCCGACGTCTTCGGCGCAGGGCTCCATGGCCTGGATTCCGACGGCGGATTCGTCACCACGCCGCGCAGGGCCCGCCTGCTTGCGCCACTGGGGTGGCGCCGGAACGGTTTTGCCGCCACGGACACCGCACTGCTGATCCGGTCCGGCCGCTGTTGGCGTGAACTTGTGATGGTGCCGCACCAGCGGACCCAGTCCCTGGCACTGCATCAGGGCCCGCTGGCGCGCCGGTTCCGCGTGGCTGATCTGGTATTGCACACCACCGTTGGGCCGGTTACGCCGCGGTTGCGGCAGGCCGGCGAGGAGCAGGCACTCGCGCTTTTTGACGCCCAGTCCGCCCGGGCGCGGCTGGCCCGGAAGCGGCAGACTACTGAACAGTGGCTGGCCCAGGTGGCCCCTGGCACCCCGCTCGGTGATGCGGGGCTTCCGGGTAAGCCCGCCGCCGGGCCCGAGCTGGCAAGTGAGCATCAGCCGGCGGAGGGGCCTGCTGAAACCCCGATCCCAACCCAGAAAGGCCAGCATCATGGCTAAGCCCGGGCGCCTCGGCGTCGGAATCATCGGTGCGGGCAAGGTGGGTGCGGTACTCGGCGCAGCCCTGCGCGCAGCCGAACACGCCGTCGTGGGAGTCTCAGCTGTTTCGGACGCAAGCCGTGAACGCGCGGAGACGCTGCTGCCCGGAGTGCCCGTCCTGGAAATCCAGGAAATCGTGGAGCGGGCTGAGCTGGTGCTGCTGGCCGTGCCGGACGACGCCCTGCCTGGACTGGTTGACGGATTGGCGAAACTCGGTGCATGGCAGCCGGGCCAACTGGTTGCGCACACGTCCGGCCGGTTCGGGGTGGGGGTGCTGCGTCCGGTGCGCGCGGCCGGCGCCGTCCCGCTGGCGCTGCATCCTGCCATGACTTTCACCGGGATGAGCCTGGACCTGACCCGGCTGCTGGATTGCACGTTCGGGGTCACCGCCGACGCCGCCATGCTGCCCATTGCGCAGGCGCTGGTGGTGGAAATGGGCGCAGAACCGGTGGCCATTGCCGAGGCCGACCGGATCCTTTACCACGCAGCCCTGGCGCACGGATCAAACCATCTGGTGACCCTTGTGGCGCAGGCTTCCGAGCTGCTGCGCGATGTCGGCGTCGAATTGCCGGAGCGGATGCTGGGTCCGTTGTTGCGGGCCACCCTGGAGAACGCGCTGGCGTCGGGGGAGTCCGCCCTGACCGGGCCGGTGGCGCGGGGCGATGTGGGAACCGTGAAAGCCCACGCGGAAGCCTTGCGGGAGTTCGACGGCGGACGGCAGGGCGATGTGCTGGCGGCTTACCTTGCCATGGCGCGCGCCACAGCCCTCCGCGCCGAGGGGCGCGGGCTGCTCAAACCTGACCAGCTGGGGGAACTGCGCAAGGCCCTGGAACCGGAGGAAGACTGAAGATGCCCATCAAACTCGTCACAACTGTTGCTGATCTGCACTCCCAGAGCGCCCAGCTCCTCACCGATAAAAACGGAACGTCCCAGGGCCTGGTTCCAACGATGGGCGCACTCCACGAGGGGCATGCCGCGTTGGCGCGGACCGCCGTCGAGCAGAACGACGTTGTGGTGGCCACCATCTTCGTCAATCCGCTGCAGTTCGGTGATGCCACGGACCTGGACCGCTATCCGCGGACGCTGGATGCCGACCTTGCCCTGCTGGAAGCGCAGGGCGTGGACCTGGCTTTTGCGCCGTCCGTGGAGGAGGTGTATCCCGGCGGCGAACCGCTGGTGCGGATCACCTCCGGCAGGCTCGGTGAGAAGTGGGAGGGGGCTTCCCGGCCCGGCCACTTTGACGGCGCCCTCACCGTAGTGGCCAAGCTGCTGCATTACGGAACCCCTGGGGCCGGGCTGTCCGCTGGCAAGGCGGTAGACAGTGAGGGGGCGCCGGGCGGCCTGCCGGCCTACCGCGCCTACTTCGGCCAAAAGGACGCCCAGCAGTTGGCGCTGGTCCGGCGGATGGTGTCGGATCTGAACTTCCCGGTGGAGATCGTGGGCGTGCCCACGGTCCGCTCAGCCGACGGGTTGGCGCTCTCCAGCCGAAACCGCTTCCTGTCCGACGACGAGCGCGAGGCTGCGCTGGTGCTGTCGCGGGCGTTGCGGCTGCTTGAGGAGCGGGCAAAAGCGCGGGAGCCGCTGGACCTGGAGTCTGCGCAGACGATGGTGCAGTCGCAGCCGCTGGTGGGGTTGGACTACTTCGATGTTGTGGATCCTGACACGCTTGAGCCCTTGGCGGAGAACTGCCGGGAGACGCCGTTCCGGGGTGAGGCTTTGGCCCTCATCGCTGCCAAGGTGGGGCCGGTGCGGCTGATCGACAATATGCCGCTGAGCTCCTAGCGCCAGCGCTTTCCCCTGCTTGAGCTGCTGGCGCTTGTAGGTTCCTGAACCTGTTGCGCAGGCGGAAGGTACCGGGCCGTGGGCTGGCTTACCGCAACACGTAGTGGGGTTTATCTGCGCTAAATTCCAGGCCGGCCGCGGCTGGTCATCAACTGTTCGAGGAGCGCCTGTTCTGGACGGCCCGGGTTCCGGGCGACGCAGCGGCGGAGCCTGGCCCTGGCGAGCTCCTCGCCCGGCTCGTGGCTGCAGAGGATCTCGTCGATGATCTCTTGGGCCTGCCATCGAAGTGACTCGATGGCGAACTGGCGGATCTCGGCGGGAGTGTCGCCACTCATCCACGGATCGGGATCCGAGGGCACGCTTTGGAACATCCGCTCTGCTGACATAGGAGCCTCCTTGCACCAATCCGAGCGGCCGGTGGGCTGGCCCCTGCGGCGTAGTAAGCACTGCGCGTAAGCGAACACTACCGCGGGGAAGACCGGTCTGTCTTCCCCTCACGGCGGTAAACTGGAATTGTCATGAATCCAGAAGCGGAGTATCCAGCAGTCAATGCGATTGACCAGGCATTGTCAGCCGAGCCTGCAGCGGCCGTTCATGCGCCTGTGGTTACTGAACCGCCCGCCCCGGAGAGTGCCGCCGCCAAGTCCGTGGCCAGGATCATGACGGTGGCTTATGAGCTTTTCTCCCGGCGAGGCGTCCGGGATGTCGGCGTGAATGAACTGATTGAGCGGTCCGGCGTGGCAAAGGCCACGTTCTATCGCCATTTCCCGTCGAAGGACGCCCTGGTCCTGGCCTTCCTCGAACAGCGGGACAAGCAGTGGACCGTGGAGGCCATCGTCTCCGAAGCCCGGCGCCGCGGAAACACACCCACCGAGCAGCTGTTAGCCATTTTCGACGTCTTCGGAGACTGGTTCCTGCGGGAGGACTTCGAGGCCTGCTCCTTCATCAACGTCCTGCTGGAGATGGGCCCGGCGCACCCGCTGGGCCAGGCCAGCATCGACTACCTCGCGAAAATCCGGGGACACGTGCAGGCGTTGGCGACAGAAGCCGGGCTGGAGCGTCCAGACGAGTTCGCACGGTCATGGCACATCCTGATGAAGGGCTCCATCATCTCCGCCACCGAGGGCGACATGCAGGCAGCCAAGCGCGCCCAACAGATGGCCGGCTGGCTGATCGAGCACCACCGCTGAAGCTGAGTTGATTGTGCCAGTGGGGGCCGGTGTGCAGCCCAAAGCAACCTCTGCTCTCGACCTTAGCCCGATAGCAAGGCTACGAGGGCATTTTCGACTTGGCTCTTTTCGATCGGCCGGACCTTGGGTATTTCCGCTGAACCCGGCAGCTGCCCGGCTGTACCCGGTGCACGGGTTAGGAGTCCGGGTGGCCATTGGGGTGGTTCGTGGTCGGGTTGTTCGGCTTTGTAGTGGCGGCCGGTGGGTGAGGTCCAGCCGGGTGGTTCGGTTGTGGTGGCTGGTGTGGGTTTCCAGCGGCTGTTGTGTTTGAGGTGGTGGTGTTTGGGGCAGAGTTGGGCCAGGTTGCTGATCCCGGTATGTCCGCCGTGTTGCCAGGCTTGAAGGTGGTCGGTGTCGTTGTCCGGGGATGGGTTGTTGCAGCCGGGGAAGGTGCATTTGCCGTCTCTGAGCTGGAGTGCTTTTTTCATGGCTTTGGTGAGGCGGTAGTTGGTGCGGCCGATTTCAAGTGGTGCGCCGTCGCGGGGGTCAACGAGGACCCGGTAGAACGAGGTGGCTCCGTTGGCGAGGAGTTTGCGGGCCATCGAGGCGGGGATGGGGCCGTAGCCGTCCAGGTTTGCCGGTTCGTCCGTGATGTCGAATAGGGCGAGTACCGGGACGGTGACCAGGACGTCCGCCTTGGGTACCGGGATGTTGCCGAGGTCCGTGTACCCGTTGCCGCCGTTGAACTCGTGCTCTGCGGCGCCGGGGGCCTCATGGTCGGCGGTGCTCTCGTCCTCGGCGGTGCCGGGGGCGGTGGCGGTACCGGCGGCGGTGTCGTTGATGTTGGCCGGCGTGAGCGAGGCCAGCCCGATCGTGTCCTGGTCGCCGGCTTCGGTGGTTACCCCGGAGTCTTCACCGGGGCTGCCTTCACCCGGGTTGCCTCCACGCGGATTGCCTTGACCTGCGGTGTTTTCTGCTGCGCTGAGTGCGTTTGTGTGGGTGAGGGCTGGGCCGGCGCGGAGGAGGAGGCTGGCGGCGATGTCGGGGCGGAGTTGGGTGATGGTCCGGGGTTCGTCGGGGCCTTGGAGGCCGCGGGCGATGGCGGTGGTGCGGTTCCAGATGGCTGAGCCCTGGTCCGCGGGGATATAGAGGGAAACCCAGGCCATGCCGTCGCGGTCCGGGGTGTATTCCATCCTCCGGTCCGCCGCGCACTTGGCGTGGCGCTTCTCGAGGGATTCGGGGTGGTGGCGTTCGCGCCAGTTACGGACCCGGGACCGGAACCGCGACGGGACGAGTTCGCCCGCGGCGGCTCCACGGGCCGGGTTGGGGTTCAGGACATGCCCGACGAGGGCGGCCGCGCCGGTGGGGTCGAGGTTGTCGGTTTCGTCGGCGATGATTTTGGCGTGCTGCCAGGAGATGGTCCCGGCGCAGAGGGCGTCCATGGCCGGTGGCAGGGCAGTGAGTTGCCGGGATTGGGTGATGAGTGCCCCGGCGGCGGCGGAGCTGATGGTCAGGACCCCGGCGATTTCCTCGACGGCGGACATTTCGGCGTAGGTCCGCTCGTGCGCGGGCGCTTCCGGCGGGATCATTGCATGCTGGATCTCGATGGCTTCGGCGGCGTCCCGGGCCTTCACGCCCGCGACTTGGGCTTCCAGCTGCTTCGTTACCGCCAACCGTTCGAGCCGGATTTCATACCGGCGCTGCAGCACATCCACAACAGCTCCGCCACTGGGAGCGCCATCGGCACCGGCGCCGGTCTCAGCTTCCAGCCGGGCATCTTCGAGGAACAACGCATCAAGCCGGGCAACGGAGGCCTGAATGCCCTCCAACGCTGCTGCCGTACCCGCTCCGTTTCCCATACAAGAATCATCCCTCGAGGCACTGACATTCCGGTGGGCGCATGGATTCTGAAGAACGCATGCCGGCGCATTGGAAATTGCAGGCCCGACCGCCCCGTCAATGCCTTCGCCCGCATCGAATCTCCTCATAAAAGCATCCTCGGTGGATGCCCTGACATTCCGGTGGGCGCATGGATTCTGAAGAGCGCATGCCGGCGCATTGGAAATTGCAGGCCCGACCGCCCCGTCAATGCCTTCGCCCGCATCGAATCTCCTCATAAAAACATCCTCGGTGGAGGCCCTGACATTCTTCGTCCATGCCCCGGTTTTGGTACATCGGGTAACGAAATAGCGAGGCCCCTCGCCCGCCGCCGCCCGGCCGCCGTCGTAATGGTCCTCCGTGCCCGGCACTTACACAGGATGCAAGCAAATATAGTCAGCTTGCTTATCACTTCTCCTTTTCCTACGCTGGAAGCTGTCAGGCAAACAACTCTCGAAGCGGTAGTCCGCGCCCTCAATAGCGTGCGGTGTGCCGCCCATATGAGGAGGAAAAATGGCAGAACACAGCATCACAGGCAAGAAGGTGGCATTCCTGCTGACGGACGGCGTGGAGCAGATTGAGCTGACCAGCCCCTGGCAGGCGGTCAAGGAGGCCGGTGGCCAACCCACCCTGGTGGCGCCAAAGAGCGGAAAGCTCCAGGGCTTCGAGGGCACAGAAAAGGGCGACACGTTCGACGTCGACCTCACGGTGGCAGAGGCGAACGCCTCGGACTTTGATGCCCTGGTCCTGCCCGGCGGCGTCGTTAACGCCGATCACCTCCGCGTGGACAAGGACGCCCAGGCTTTCACCAGAAGCTTCTTTGAACAGCACAAGCCGGTAGCCTCCATCTGCCACGGACCCTGGCTGCTCATCGACGCCGGCGTCATCAGCGGCCGCAACGTCACCTCCTACCACACGCTCCAGACGGACCTGAAGAATGCCGGCGCCAACTGGACCGACGAGGAAGTGGTGGTTGACCAGGGCCTGGTCACCAGCCGCAATCCGGACGATCTCCCGGCATTCAACAGCAAGCTCGTCGAGGAGATTTCCGAAGGCCAGCACGCCGGCCAGACGGCCTAAAAGCACCCATTGTTCCCTCAGGGTTAAAGAAAAAATACCGTGCGGAGGAATTACTCCAGCCGGTAGAGTGTTGGAGTCTGCAGCGACGCCGATCGCGCACCTTTCAAACAACTCCCTGAGGGAACACCCATGTCTACCGAAGTCTCTCCGAACGCCAGCGGCAAGTCCGTCCAAACCGAAGGAACCACGCCCGCCGCGCCGGAGAAGATGTCCCGCGAATCGGTAACAGTCATCAGCACGCTGCTGGTGGCGACGTTTGTGGTGATCCTCAACGAGACCATCATGAACGTCGCCCTGCAGCGGCTCATGGTGGACCTCCAGGTGGATGCCCCCACCGTCCAGTGGCTCTCCACCGGTTTTATGCTCACCATGGCCGTGGTCATTCCCACCACCGGGTTCATCCTGCAGACCCTGTCCACCCGCGCAGTATTTATGCTCGCGATGGGGCTTTTTGCCGGTGGCACGGCACTTGCCGCAGTGGCTCCCGGCTTTGAGATCCTGCTGCTGGCACGCATTGTCCAGGCCGGCGGCACCGCAATCATGCTGCCCCTGCTGATGACCACCATCCTCACACTGGTCCCCATGGCCAAGCGCGGCGCAGTAATGGGCAACGTCAGCATCGCCATTTCCGTCGCGCCCGCGATGGGCCCCACTGTTTCAGGGCTGATCCTTGAACACTTCACCTGGCGCTTTATGTTCGTGTTCGTCCTCCCGGTGGCCCTCGCGGCCCTTGCCATCGGCGCCAAGTACCTGACCAACGTCGGTGAGACGGAAAAGGCCAAGCTCGATGCCCTCTCCGTCATCCTCACCGTCCCCGCCTTTGGTGGCCTGGTCTACGGGCTCAGTCAGATCGGCGGCGGCCATGGCGGCCAGGCCGGGCCGGGTGTTGCAGCCATCGCCGCACTGGTTATCGGCGTCGCCAGCCTCGCCGTCTTTGTCCTCCGCCAGCTCCGCCTGCAGAAGGGCGACGCCCCGCTGCTGGACCTGCGCGCATTCAACTTCCGCATGTTCACCGTCTCGGTCCTGCTGATGGTGGTGGCCATGATGGCACTGTTCGGCGGCGTCATCCTGCTGCCCCTCTACCTGCAGGAAGTCCGCGGACTGGGCTCCCTCGAGACCGGCCTCGCGCTGCTGCCCGGTGGCCTGGCCATGGGCCTGCTGGGTCCGGTCATCGGCCGGCTCTTCGACAAGGTAGGCCCGCTGCCGCTCACGGTCACCGGCTCAATCCTGATGGTGGTGGCGCTGTGGCAGTTTTCAATGCTCGACGCCGGCACGCCCGTCTGGTGGATTGTCACCTTGCACGTGGGGTTGAGTTTCGGACTTGCGCTGTTGTTCACGCCGGCCTTCACCACAGGCCTGAACCCGCTTCCGCCACACCTCTACTCGCACGGGTCCGCGATCATGAGCACCACGCAGCAGGTGGCCGGTGCCGCCGGTACTGCTTTGCTGGTGTCCATCTTCGCCGTGGTCTCGGCGGCGTCGGGCCTCGTCGCGGGGATGAGCGCCGCCTTCATGACGGCGACCGTCATAGCCTTCGCCGCCGTCGTACTCTCCGCCATGATGCGCAAAACGGAAGGTGCCGGGGCGGGCCACGGCGGGCACTAACCCCGCCCAATGACCCAACGGGATCGCAGTTGACGTCGTGAAAACCGCTTCGCGACGTTAACTGCGAGCTACCCGAGGGTTTAGCCGGCGTAGAAGTCCGCCAGCTCCTTGATCAGCTTGTCCGGGGCCTTGATGACGCCGTCGTGGCCGAATCCGGGCAGGATGGTGTAGCTGGAGCCGGAGAGGACGTCGTGGATCTGTCCGCAGGCCACCCCGAAATAGGCCGGGCTCTTTTCGCCCACCACGATCAGCGTTTCCAGCGGCAGTTCCAGGAACGGCTCGGCTGGCATGTCCGCGGCAATGATCGCCTTGATCTCCCGGACGCCCGTTCGCATAAGCTCGCGCTGCTGCTTACCCTCCGAAGTCCCGGCCATGAGCTTGTTGGCCAGCGTCAGCATGGAGAGCGGCATGCGGGACGAGAAGGCGCCACCGGCTTCGAGGCCGCGCTGCAGGACGGCGAGGGCGCGGTCGTCATCCCCGGCCGCGATGGCCCGCTCGTACTCGGCGGTCCAGTCCGCCTTGACGCTGTGGTTAACAGAGACGGCGGGATCGTAGACAGCCAGCCGTTCCACCGGCAGGGTCCGTGCGGCATGGAGCGCAACGGCCCCGCCAAAGCTGTGCCCAAAGACGTCCGTGCTGGAGGTGTGCTTCATCACGGTATCGAGGTCCCGGATGTCCACGTCCAAGGTGTAATCCTCCGGCTGCGGCGACGACGAGCCCCGGCCGCGGCGGTTGAACGTGTGGACCGGCCGGCCCAGGGCAGTACTGAGTTTCTGCGCGAACTTGGTGTAATCCGCGGCAGTCACCAGGGACGGCGGGACAACCACCACGCCAGAACCCGCCGAAGCGAGTTCCGTGCCGGTGGAAAAGAGCTCCAGAGTGCCGCCGTCGGGGGTCCTGATGTTCTCACGCGTCATGTTCCGAGCCTAGCCGAGCAACCTGAACGCGGGCACCATGGACACTGCACCGGCACTCGGCGCTGACATCAGCCGAGGCGTTTGATGAGTGCCGCGCTCTGCTCGCGGATCGCCGGCAGTTCAGCAGCCAGCCCGCACAGGATGAGCGCGGCATCCGCGGCCTGCCGGGGAGAGCCGGAGGTGGCGAGGCCGTCCGCCCGGAGGTTGATCAGCGATTCGACCAGGCGGAAGGCCAGGTCGCCGGGATTGGCGCCGGCCAGGGCCGAGGTTCCGGCGGGGGACAGGGCCGCGCCGAGCTCCCCGTACAACGTGCGCAGCTCCTGCCGCGCTGCCAAGAACCGCTGAAAGCGGCCGCTGCGCGCCTCGGGCAGGTGGTACAGGACGCCGAGGTTCCAGCGTGCGCTGCACAGTTGCGTCCCGTCGTAAAGGGCGACGGCGTGAAGGCGGCTCCCGGCCGGCACTTCCGCCGGCGGCAGGGCCGCCACCGTCCGGGCAAACTCCAGCCCGCCGGAGACGGTGCCTTCAAGGAGGTCCTCGAGGATGTCGTCCTTGGTTTTGAAGTGGTGGTAGAGCGAGGACTGCCTGATTCCCACGGCATCGGCGATGGAGCGGGTGGAGGTGTTGGCGAAGCCCTGGGTAGTGAAGAGTTCAGCCGCCGCATCCAGGATTTCCTCACGGGCGGTGGCGCCTGGCCTGGAGGGCTGTTGGCTGCGGGGGCGTCCCGGTCCGGCTGAGGTCACTGCCTCATTCTTGCATCATGCCGGGTGCCCTTTGAGCGCCCGAACGGGCGGTGAGGGGACGGAAATACAACGGAAACAAGATGTCAATGCGCCTTTTACAGAGGTGAAACTGTTTGGGGACATCGCGCTGGAAAACTATCAAGTGACCGGTATTCCGCAGCCATCGGCCGAGGGCTGCATTACCGCCGGCCCCCTCGCCTTTCCAGCCCCCGGAGAATCCGATGACCTCAACAGTTCTTCCCACCGTCCACGCGGACGATGCAGATTTGACGTCCCTTGGCTATGAGCCCACCCTCCACCGGAAACTCGGCCGCTACGCTTCCTTTGCCGCCGGCTTTTCCTTCGTCTCCATCCTCACCACCATCTTCCAGCTCTTCGCCTTCGGCTACTCGTTCGCGGGGCCGGCCTTCTTCTGGACCTGGCCGGTAGTGCTGGTGGGCCAGCTCCTGGTGGCACTGAACTTCGCCGAGCTCGCCGCCCGCTATCCGCTCTCCGGAGCCGTGTACCAGTGGGCCCGGCGGGTGGGCGGCGAGGGCGTGGGCTGGTTCGCCGGCTGGTTCATGGCCATCGCCCAGGTGGTCACCGCCGCTGCCGCCGCCATCGCCCTTCAGGTGGTGCTGCCTCAGCTGTGGGACGGGTTCCAATTGGTGGGAGGTGATTCCGCCTTGAACACCGTGACGGGAGCCGCGAACGCCGTGATCCTGGGCGCCGTGCTCCTGGTGGCCACCACCATCATCAACTCCCTGGGCGTCAAGCTGATGGCCCACGTGAACTCGGTGGGCGTAACCTGCGAGATCGTGGGCGTCGCCGCCGTCATCCTTGCCCTCATCAGCGCCGCCCAGCGCGGACCGGACGTTGTTGCGGACACCACGGTGCTTCAGAATTCTGATCTTGGTGCCGTGGGAGCCTTCCTGGTTTCCGGGCTGATGGCCGCCTATGTGATGGTGGGCTTCAACTCCGCCGGTGAACTCTCCGAAGAAACCAAGGACCCGCGCCGGACCGCTCCCCGCACCATCCTTTCCGCCCTGCTCATCTCCGGAATCGGCGGCGCGCTGATGATCATCACCGCCCTGATGGCAGCCCCCAGCCTCGACGACGGCCGCCTCGCCACTGAAGGCCTGCCCTACGTCCTCACCGCCGTGCTGGGCACCTTCTGGGGCAAGGTCCTGCTGGTGGATGTGGCGATCGCCATCTTCGTTTGCACCCTGGCCATCCAGACCGCCGGTTCACGCCTGGTGTTTTCCATGGCCCGCGACGGCAAACTTCCCGCCTCGGCGCTGCTGTCCTCCGTCCACCCCACCCGCGGCACGCCCATGTGGCCCTCGATCGTCATCGGCGCCCTGGCCGTGGGCGTCCTGGCCATCAACGTGGGCAACGCGGCGCTGTTCACCACCCTCTGCAGCGTCTGCATCGTGATGGTCTACCTCGCCTACCTCCTGGTCACCGTGCCCCAGCTCTTCAACAGGCTCCGGGGCGACTGGAACCAGGTGGGGCAGACCCTTCCGGACGGCCTCTTTTCCCTGGGCCGCTGGGGCCTTCCCGTCAACATCCTCGCCGTCCTCTACGGCGCCGTGATGGTGGTCAACCTGGCGTGGCCGCGGCCCGAGGTGTATGACCCCTCCGGGGAGAACCCCGTGCTGCTCTACTCCGCGCCGCTCATGGTGGCAGTGGTCCTGCTCCTGGGCGTCTGGGTCCGCCGCCGGAACCTGACCGCCGACGCGTAACAGCCTTCCAGAACTCAGGCCGTAAAGCTCGCAAAGCCCTCAGAACACAGGATCGACATGACACAAGTAATCGAAAGTCCAGCAGGTACTGCCACCACCGCAGGCGCCCGTGCCCACGCAAGGGAGCAGCACGGCCGGACCGTGGACACCATGCGGTACGTCCCCACCGCCTCCGCCCCGGCACACCTTTTGGCCGGACTGCCCGACGGCGCGTCCCCCACTTGGGCCGAGTCCCTCGCCTTCGGCCGCTACACCACGCTGCCCCTCGCCCGCGGCACCCGGATCAGGCTCACGGACGCCGCCGGAGACGCCTGCGTGCACGCCCTCCTCTACCGGACCGGAGCAATGCACGAGCGCCTCAATGTGGCTGACACCGTCAAGGTCCCGTGGCAGGCCTACCCCACCACCGGCCACCCGCTGCTGTCCGACGCCGGCCGCCTGATGGCCACGATCGTCGCCGATACCTCCTCCCGCCACGATGCCCTCACCGGCGCCACCACCCTCGAGGGCAACAACGCAAAGTATGGAGCCGGAACAGCGCACAGCGCATCCCCGGCAGCCCGCGAACTGCTCACCCTCGGAGCATTGAAGAACGGGCTGGGCCCGCGCGACGTCGCTCCGTCCCTGTCTCTCTTCAAAGGCACCGCCGTGGACCCGGCCGGAAGCATCAGGTTCACCGGAAGCGCCGGGCCGGGTGCCGCCGTCGAACTCCTGCTCCAGATGGACGCCGTGCTGGTCCTTGCCAATACCGCGCACCCGCTGGACCCCCGCGCGGATTTCACCGGAACCGCCGTGGACATCGTTGGCTGGCACGCACCGCAGGACCTGGCAGCCCTCGAGGCCGGCACACTCACCGGACGCTTGGCACCCGAACACCTGCAGGCACTGCACAACACCGAACACGACCTGACCGCAAGGAATGCCCGATGAACACCGCCACCGACACCCAGCCCACCGCGGACGCCCGCGAGATCGCGCTAACCCCCGGCGATGTGGTCCTTGATGAATTCGTCGAGGCCCGCGGCCCCTGGTCCGCCGTCGTGGCGGCCGGCGACGTGCTGACCATTGTGGACCTCGAAGGCAACCAGGCCGTGGACTGCCTGCTGTACGCGGCGGCAGACACTTCGGTCCGCTACTCCGCGCCTGTCACCATCGCCCGGCAGCAGTCGATTGTCCTCACCACCGGCTCCGTGCTGCGGGCGGACACCGGCGTGGCCCTGATGACCGTCGTGGCGGACGAGGTGGGCGTGCACGACACCATCGGCGGCGCCTGCTCCCAGGAATCCAACACCCTCCGCTACGGCCAGCACACGCGTGAACAGCACGCCTGCGTGGAGAACTTCCTGATCGAGGGCTCGCGCTGGGGCCTGGGCAAGCGGGACCTGGTGTCCAACATCAACTGGTTCATGAACGTCCCCGTTGACCCGGACGGCGCCCTGGGCATCGTTGACGGCCTGTCCGCGCCGGGCAAGCGCGTGGCGCTGCGGGCCGAGGTGGACACCCTGGTGCTCGTCTCCAACTGCCCCCAGATCAACAACCCGTGCAACGGCTTCAACCCCACCCCAATCCGCATGATCGTCACCCGGCCGGAGGCTGCACTGTGACCAACTTCGACACCCTCCTGATTGCCAACCGCGGTGAGATCGCCTGCCGCATCATCGAATCCGCCCGGAAACTGGGACTGCGCACCGTTGCCGTTTTCTCCGAAGCGGACCGGGGCGCCAAACACGTCCGGCTCGCCGATGAAGCCGTCCTCCTGGGACCGGCACCGGCCAAGGAGTCCTACCTCCGCGTGGACGCCCTGCTTGAGGCCGCCAAAGCCACCGGCGCCGGCGCCATCCACCCCGGCTACGGCTTCCTGTCCGAGGACGCCGCCTTCGCCGAGGCCG
This sequence comes from Arthrobacter sp. OV608, assembly GCA_900110595.1. Taxonomy (GTDB): domain Bacteria; phylum Actinomycetota; class Actinomycetes; order Actinomycetales; family Micrococcaceae; genus Arthrobacter. Next base: position 61,858 of record FOEZ01000010.1, read on the forward strand.
TGGAAGCAGCCGGGCTGGTTTTTGTAGGCCCCACCGCCGAGCAGCTCCGCATCTTCGGCACCAAGCACACAGCGCGCGACGCCGCCCGGGCGGCCGGGGTGCCCATGATCGCCGGTTCCGGGCTGCTGGAGGACGTGGACGACGCCGTCGCGGCCTCCGCATCGATTGGGTTCCCGCTGATGCTCAAGGCCACCGGCGGTGGCGGCGGCATTGGCATGACGGTCTGCCGCAACGAGGCCGAACTGGTTGACAGCTTTCCCCGCGTCGCGCGCCTCGCCGGCGCCAGCTTCGGCACCGCCGGCGTTTTCGCTGAACGGTACGTGGAGAATGCCCGCCACATCGAGGTCCAGGTGTTCGGCGACGGCGAAGGCAGGGTAGTCAGCCTCGGCGACAGGGACTGCTCCCTGCAGCGCCGCCACCAGAAAGTCCTCGAAGAGGCACCCGCCCCGGACCTGCCAGAGGAACTGCGCGAAGAACTCCACCGCAGCTCCCGCGCCCTCTGCGCCTCCCTTAACTACCGCTCCGCCGGCACCGTCGAGTTCGTCTACGACTCCGCCCGCCGCGAGGCATCCTTCCTCGAGGTCAACGCCCGGCTCCAGGTGGAGCACCCCGTCACCGAGGCCGTTACTGGCGTGGACCTGGTGGAGTGGATGCTCCGCCTGGCCCAGGGCGGAGGCGAAGCCACTTCCGTCCTTGCCGGTGTGCCGGACAGCCTCCCGGTTTCAGGCCACGCAGTGGAAGCCCGCATCTACGCAGAGGACCCGGCCCGCGGCTTCCAGCCCAGCGCCGGCACCGTGACCAACGCCGTCTACCCCGAAACAGAGGGCGTCCGCGTGGACGCCTGGGCCGAAACCGGCACCGAAGTGTCCACCAACTACGACCCCCTCCTGGGCAAAATCATCACTTCCGGTCCGAGCCGTACCGACGCCTTCAACCGGCTCGCCGCAGCCCTCAAAGACACCCGGATCGACGGGATCGAAACCAACCTCGGGCTGCTCCGCGCCGCCACCGCCCTCGACGCGGTCCGCACCGTCCAGCACTCCACCAGCACCCTGGACAGCGTGGGGGATCCCGAGCCGCGCATCACGGTGGGCCGCGCCGGTCTGCAGACCACCGTGCAGGACTGGCCCGGCCGCACCGGCCTGTGGCAGATCGGCGTACCTCCGAGCGGCCCCATGGACGATCTCTCGTTCCGGCTCGGAAATACCGCCCTGGGCAACCCGGAAGGTGCTCCCGGCCTGGAATTCACCATGACCGGCCCCAGCCTGACCTTCACCCACGCCACCACCGTGTGCGTCACAGGTGCGGAAGTAACGGTGACAGTTGATGGGACGGAGGCGCCTGCGTGGACACCGGTGACGGTGCCCGCGGGAGGCACCCTCGACGTCGGCACTGCGGGCCAAAAGGGCCTGCGCGGCTACATCCTCTTCCAGGGCGGCCTGGACATCCCGCAGTACCTGGGCAGCGCCGCCACGTTCACCCTGGGCCAGTTCGGCGGCCACGCCGGGCGCGTACTGCGTGCCGGGGACGTGCTCCGGGCAGTTGCCACGAACGCCGCTGCCGGAAACGAAACTCCCACCGCCGCGGTGCCGCTGGACAGCCGCCCGGCGCTGACCTCGGCGTGGGAACTGTCGGTGGTGGAAGGCCCCCACGGCGCCCCGGAGTTCTTCCAGCGCGAAGATATCGAGGAACTGTACGCCGCTGAGTACGAAGTCCACTTCAACTCCGCCCGGACCGGCGTCCGGCTTATCGGTCCCAAACCGCGCTGGGCCCGCACAGACGGCGGCGAGGCCGGCCTGCACCCCTCCAACATCCACGACACCGCCTACTCCGTTGGCGCGCTGGACTTCACCGGCGATACCCCCATCCTGCTGGGCCCGGACGGCCCCAGCCTGGGCGGGTTCGTCTGCCCGGTTACCGTAGTGACCGCGGACCGCTGGAAACTCGGCCAGCTCCGCCCCGGGGACAAAGTCCGGTTCGTTCCGATCAAAGCCATCCAGGCGCCGTCGGCCAGGGACCTGGGACCCGGCCGCCAGCTGGTCCTGCCCGGTGACGCCGAGTGGTCCGGGGATATCTCCTCCGTCACCGCCGCAGCAGCCGGCACATCTCCTGCCCGGACCCCGCGCGGGGATGGCGACGACGGCGTGCTGGGCCGGGTGCCCGAAGGCGCCGGCCGCCCGGCGGTTACGTACCGCCGCTCCGGCGACGACAACCTGCTCGTGGAATACGGCGAGATGGTGCTGGACCTCGGGCTCCGCGCCCGGGTGCACGCCCTGCACCAGCACATCGAACAGCTGCGGGTGCCTGGAATCGTGGACCTTACCCCGGGCATCCGTTCCCTGCAGATCAAGGTGGACCCCTCGGTGCTGTCCACCAACCGGCTGCTGGGCCTGGTCCAGGAGATCGAGGCCGCGCTGCCCGCCAGCTCCGAGCTGGTGGTTCCCAGCCGTACCGTCCGGCTGCCGCTGTCCTGGGACGACCCCGCCACCCGTGAAGCGATCGAGCGCTACATGGCAGGTGTCCGCGACGACGCCCCGTGGTGCCCCTGGAACATCGAGTTCATCCGCCGGATCAACGGCCTGGACTCCGTGAACGACGTGTTCGACACCGTCTTCAACGCCGAATACCTGGTCCTGGGCCTGGGAGATGTCTACCTTGGCGCTCCCGTGGCCACCCCGCTGGATCCGCGCCACCGCCTGGTCACCACCAAATACAACCCGGCCCGCACCTGGACGCCGGAGAACGCGGTGGGCATCGGCGGCGCGTACATGTGCATTTACGGGATGGAAGGACCGGGCGGCTACCAGTTCGTTGGCCGCACCACCCAGGTCTGGTCGCGCTACGCGGATTCCGCCCCGTTCGAGCCGGGCTCACCATGGCTGCTGCGCTTCTTTGACCGGATCTCCTGGTACCCCGTGAGCCCTGAGGAACTCCTGGACCTGCGGGCGGACATGGCCGCCGGGCGCGGCCGCGGCGTGGAAATCGAGGACGGCACCTTCTCGCTGGCCGAGCACGAGGTGTTCCTTGAGGAAAACCGTGAGTCCATCGCGGTGTTCCGCGAAAAGCAGGGTGCGGCTTTCGCCGTTGAACGGCAGGCTTGGGCCGACGCCGGCGAGTTCGACCGTGCCGACGCGCTGGCCGCCGTCGTGGTACCGGCTGCAGACGAGGTGGAGGTTCCGGACGGCGGTTCCCTCGTGGCCGCGCCGTTCGCCGCGAGTGTCTGGAAGGTTGACGTGGCGGAGGGCGACCGGGTGGTCAAGGGCCAGCCGCTGGTGTCCCTGGAAGCGATGAAGATGGAAACCGTGCTGGAGGCGCCGTGCGACGGCGTGGTGCTGCGGGTGCTGCCGGTTGCCGGCTCCCAGGTGGTGGCCGGCGAAGCCGTGGTGGTCCTGGGTGGCTCGGACGTGGACTTTGAACTGGTGGGCGAAGCCCCGGAACTGGAAGAAGCAGCAGTATGACCAACTCAACCACCGGCCCGGCCATCGCACGGGTCAAGGCAGCGCTCGCCGGAGTCGAAGCAGTGGACCGTCCGGAAATTTGGATCACTCTGCGCGGGGAGGCCGATCTGCTGGCCGAAGCCGCCGCCATCGACGCGGCGGTGACCCGCGGCGCCGACCTGCCCCTTGCCGGGCTCCTGCTCGCTGTCAAAAACAACGTTGACGTGGCAGGAATACCGACCACGGCGGCGTGCCCCGGCTTCGCCTACCTTCCGGAGAAAGACGCCGAAGCGGTGGCCCGGCTGCGGTCCGCCGGAGCCCTGGTGCTGGGCGCCACCAACCTGGACCAGTTCGCCACCGGCCTGGTGGGCACGCGCAGCCCGCACGGCGCAGTCCGAGATTCGCGCCGGCCGGAATTCATCTCAGGCGGCTCCAGCTCCGGTTCCGCCGTTGCCGTCGCCTTGGGCCTGGTGGACATCGCGATCGGGACGGACACGGCCGGCTCGGGCCGCGTACCCGCCGGGCTGCAGGGGATCGTGGGAATCAAGCCGACTTTGGATGTTGTGTCCACGGCTGGAGTGGTGCCCGCCTGCAAGTCCTGGGACGCCGTCACCATCTTTGCCCGGCACCTCTCCACCGCCGAGCTTGCCATAGGGGTGATGGCGGGAGATTCCCGGGCGTGGCCGGCGGATATCCGGCTCGCAGCTCCGGAAAAGCCCCGCGTCGCCTACCCGGCAACCCTGCCCGCGCTCCCGGAGGCGTGGGCAGCAGAATTCCACCGCAACGTTGACCAACTCCGCGAATCGGGCGTGGATGCCCAACCCATCGAGTTCGATGCCTTCCTTGAGGCGGCCCGGCTGCTGTACGACGGCGGGCTGGTGGCGGAGCGTTTCGCCGCCGTGGGCGGTTTCCTGGAACAGCACGACGGCCGCCCGGACAGCAAGGCGGGCATCGATCCCACCGTGGAACGCATCATCCGGGCAGCGGGCACGGTGCCCGCCCACCTGTATGTCGCCGACACGGCAAAGCTGGAGGTGCTGAAACAGAAGGCGATGGCGGAGCTTGAGGGCTTTGACGCCCTGCTGATCCCCACCGCCCCGTTCCATCCCACTCTTGCAGAGGTGGCCGCGGACCCGGTGGGTGTCAACTCCTTAATGGGCACTTACACCAACTTCTGCAACCTGTTCGACCTGTGCGCTGTGGCAGTTCCTGCCGGTGAGGTGGACGGGGCCCAGTTCGGGCTGACAGTGGTGGGCCGGACGTTCGCTGACGCCGTCGCCGCAGACATTGCCCGCCGCCTGGAGGCAACTCCGGCGGCTCCCGCCCTCTTCGCCGGGGGCGCGGCTCCGGCGGCAGCCCGCAGTGGTGACGCCCCGTCGTCGTCCGCTCCCTGGCCGGTAGCAGCCGGCGCAAAAGCCGTGCCGCTGGTAGTTGTGGGTGCTCACCGCAGGGGCCAGGCCCTGGCGCCGCAGCTCGAGGCGCTCGGCGCCGTTTGGGACGGACCCGTGCGGACAGCGGCACGGTACCGGATGGTGTCCCTGGACACCGTGCCGCCCAAGCCGGGCGTCTACCGTTCTGACGACGACGGCGCGGAGCTGGCCGGTGAACGGTGGCTGGTGTCCGAGGCGGGGCTGGGGCGGTTCCTGGCCGACCTCCCCGAACCCATGCTGCTCGGATCCATCGAACTGGCCGACGGCTCCACGGCCGTGGGGTTCGCCTGCGACGCGGTGGCCGCCGCGGGCGGGGAGGACATCACCCGCTACGGCGACTGGCTGGCGGCCAAGGACCACCTGGGCCGGCCCAAGGGCCTCTGGCAGAACCTGGGGGAGGTTGCCTTGGCCGGCTTCAGCCGGGGAACCTAGCCCTTGAAGTACTCGGAGATGTCCGTGACCAGTTCGTCCACGGCGGCCGGTATCGAGCCGTGGAAGCACTTGGGGGAGAGCTCGTAGGTGCTGCCGGGGACTGCGGCGTGCAGCCGCTCGGCTGTTGCCTTGTAATAGCTGGGGCTCTTGCCGCCCGCCATGAAGTGGGTGTTGGCGGGGAGCACGCTGAAGTCCCTGGCATGATCGGCCTCGTTGTAGGCCGCCCGGAGTTCGCCCACAGCGCTGGGCATCACCTCCTGGAACATCCTGTTCACCTTGGTGCCGGAGAGCACGGCCATCAGCCCGGCAAGGACAGGCTCCGGGATCCTCGCCAGGGCCGAGCCCGGTTTGGTTGCCTTCTTCACGTGGGCGAGGGCGCGGCCCACTTTGCCGTTGTTCACCGCATCTTCGAAACCGTCCAGCCATCCGGTATCGATGCTGCCGTCGATGTTCACGGCGGCGTCGTACACCGCGAGTTTGTCCGGAACGTACCCGGTGCCGGTGAACTCCTGGACGGCATTGAGTGCCACTGAGCCGCCCAGGCTGTGGCCCAGGATGTTCCTCGCGCCGGTGGCCTCCAGGACCGTCCGGACGTCCGCAATCTCGGTGGCCATCGAGTAGCCTGCCGGTTGCTCTGAGGAGCTGCCGCGGCCGCGCCTGTCATATACGTCCACGGCCCAGCCCTCGCCCAGGCCCTTCGCCAGCGCTGTGGAAAACGGGCGGTAGATCAGGGCCGTGAGGAACGCGCCGCCGATCAGCACCACCCGGCGTTCGCCGGGAGCGTCTTCGGTGCCGTAACTGTACAAAGCCAGCCGGCCGCCGTCGTGCGTTGAAAGGACCTGTTCTTTCACCACCCCATCCTAGGCAGGCCCGGTTGGGAGGCCGCGCAGCCGGGCCGGCCGGATGCCCGGTAAACTTGATGATTGTGACTTCCCAAAACACCCCCTCGCCCAAGAACGCCCCGGAGCCGCTGGATGCCAGCGAGCAGATGCGGATCCGCATGGAGAAGCGCGCCAAACTGATCGAGCGCGGCGTTGAGGCGTACCCGGTGGGTGTGGAGCGGACGCATTCCCTCGCTGAGATCCGGGAAAAGTACGCCCACCTCCAGGCTGACGACACCACCGGCGACATCGTAGGCGTCACCGGGCGCGTGGTGTTCGTCCGCAACACCGGAAAGCTGTGCTTCGCAACCCTCCAGGAGGGCGGCACGGACGGCAAGGGGACCCGCCTGCAGGCCATGCTCAGCCTTGCCAACATCGGCGAGGAAGCGCTCGCTGACTGGAAGGCCCTCGTTGACCTTGGCGACCACGTATTCATCAAGGGAGAGGTCATCTCCTCCCGCCGCGGCGAGCTGTCCATCATGGCCGATTCCTGGTCCATGGCTTCCAAGGCGCTCCGCCCGCTGCCGGTGCTGCACGCCGAGCTGAACGAGGAAACCCGGGTCCGCCAGCGTTATGTGGATCTGATGGTCCGCGACGAAGCCCGTGAAATGGTCTACACCCGCGCAGCTATCACCCGCTCCATCCGCGAAACGCTGTTCCGGCACAACTATGTTGAGGTGGAAACGCCCATCCTCAACCTGGTCCACGGCGGCGCGCTGGCGCGGCCGTTCGAGACCCACATGAACGCCTTCGACCAGAAGATGACCCTGCGCATCGCCACCGAGCTCTACCTCAAGCGCGCCGTGGTGGGCGGCATCGACCGCGTCTACGACATGGGCCGGGTTTTCCGCAATGAAGGCGTGGACTCCACCCACAGCCCGGAATTCACCACGCTCGAGTGCTACGAGGCGTGGGCGGACCAGTTTGTGATGGCCGAGCGAATCAAGGAGATCATCCTCGACGCCGCCGATGCCGTGGGTGCCGGCCGCGTCGTGCAGACCGAAGCAGGGGAGATCAACCTCGACGGCGACTGGGCCTGGGTCTCCGTGTACCCGGGACTGTCCCACGCCGTTGGGCAGGACATCACGCCGGACACTCCGCTGGAGGTGCTTCGCGCGATCGCTGAGAAGCACGAGGTCAAGGTGGACCCGAAGTGGGACGCCGAAAAGCTGGTGGTTGAGCTCTTCGGCGAAATCGTCGAGCCCACGCTGCTGAACCCCACTTTCGTTTACGACTACCCGCCGTCGGCCCAGCCGCTGGCCCGCCCGCACCGCAAGGACGGCCGGCTGATCGAGGCCTGGGACCTCATCATCGGCGGCATGGAGCGCGGCACCGCATTCTCGGAGTTGATCGACCCCGTCATCCAGCGCGAACGGCTCACCGAACAGTCCCGCCACGCAGCGGCCGGCGACGATGAGGCGATGCAGCTGGATGAAGACTTCCTGCGGGCGCTCGAATACGGTGCTCCTCCCATGGGTGGCATTGGCCTCGGAATCGACCGGCTCGTCATGCTGTTCACCGGTGCCGGCATCCGCGAAACCATCCTGTTCCCGCTGCTCAAGCCCGAGGGCCACTGACCATGGAATACGTTGCTGTCCTGTTGCCCTCCATTGTGGTGGGTTTGCTTTTCTGGTTCGCCATGAAAGCGATCTTTAACGCGGACAAGTCCGAGCGCCAGGCGGAGGCTCGTGCGCAGGCAGAAGCCGAAGCCCGGGCAGCAACTCCGGCGGACCGCAATGACCCCGAATCAAAAGATAAAGCCCCCTGATTTTCCGCATTTATCCCCAGGGGCCATTAGGCACTTTGACGCGTTGCCATAAAAAGAGTCATACTTTTTAGGAAACATCCTGCTTTTCTGAAAACCCGAACCTTTCCAAGAGGAAGTCTTTTAATGGCACAGAAAGTAAACATCATCCTCGTTGATGATCTGGATGGGGGATCCGCAGACGAGAATGTTAAGTTTGGCCTTGACGGGGTCAACTACGAGATCGATCTTTCCGCAGCGAATGCCGCGGAACTTCGCTCCTCACTGGAGCGTTTTATCGGCGCAGCACGAAAGGCTTCCGGCGGCAGCGGCCGGACTGCCCGGGCAAAAGCGCCCACCGGTGGCCGCAGCCACGATTCGGCCCAGATTCGTCAATGGGCCCGCGAAAACGGCTACACGGTTAACAGCCGCGGCCGAATTCAGGCTGAAATCCAGGAAGCCTACCAAAAGGCCAATTCCTAGTTACGCCGGCAGCTCACGTAATAAGCCCTGCTTCCTATTTTGGGAGCAGGGCTTTTTCGGTTGCGGGACTCAAATGGGCGGCACGGCCCGGTAACTGCTCCTGGCGTCATCGGGGTGTTTGGGAGGGGCCGGAACCTTCAAGGCCCGCGCCTTGCATCAAGGATCAGGACCCTGACGCGGCGGCGGCCGTTACTGAGGGTGCGGCTGATGTGACGCGCTCTTCCGTTCCCTCGAGAAAGAGGCTCTTTGGCCTCCTCATCGCCGTGATGGAAGCGCCCCGAAGGGGCTGTTCCAAATATTCCGTGAACACTGCGGTTTCCCCCGTGGCGAACACGCTCCACAAGTATGGGCTGGCCACGTAGCATCAAAGTACGTCGTAGCTAGGAGTGTGGCGAAATGTTTGAGCGATTTACGGACCGTGCCCGTCGCGTAGTTGTGCTTGCCCAAGAAGAGGCACGCATGCTGAACCACAATTACATCGGTACCGAACACATCCTCTTGGGTCTTATCCATGAGGGTGAGGGCGTTGCCGCCAAAGCTCTTGAGTCCTTGAGCATTTCGCTCGACGGCGTTCGCGAGCAGGTGCAGGAGATCATCGGGCAGGGCCAGCAGGCGCCGTCCGGCCACATCCCCTTCACCCCCCGTGCCAAGAAGGTGCTGGAGCTCTCGCTGCGCGAAGCCCTCCAGCTGGGCCACAACTACATCGGCACGGAGCACATCCTGCTGGGCCTCATCCGCGAGGGTGAGGGTGTTGCTGCCCAGGTGCTGGTCAAGCTCGGCGCCGACCTCAACCGGGTCCGCCAGCAGGTCATTCAGCTCCTGTCGGGCTACCAGGGCAAGGAAACCACCGGCGCAGGCGTTGGCTCCGGCCAGCCCGAAGGCGCTCCGGCAGGTTCCGTGGTGCTGGACCAGTTCGGCCGCAACCTGACCCAGGCTGCCCGGGAAAACAAGCTGGATCCGGTCATCGGGCGCGAGCAGGAGATGGAACGCGTCATGCAGGTCCTCTCCCGCCGTACCAAGAACAACCCGGTGCTGATCGGTGAGCCCGGCGTCGGTAAAACCGCCGTCGTCGAAGGCCTCGCCCAGGCGATCGTCCGCGGCGATGTCCCGGAGACCATCCGCGACAAGCAGCTGTACACCCTGGACCTCGGGTCCCTGGTGGCAGGCTCCCGCTACCGTGGCGACTTCGAAGAGCGCCTGAAGAAGGTCCTCAAGGAAATCCGCACCCGTGGCGACATCATCCTGTTCATCGACGAAATCCACACCCTCGTGGGTGCCGGTGCCGCCGAAGGTGCCATCGACGCTGCCTCCATCCTGAAGCCCATGCTGGCCCGCGGTGAACTGCAGACCATCGGTGCCACCACGCTTGACGAGTACCGCAAGCACATCGAGAAGGATGCCGCGCTGGAGCGCCGCTTCCAGCCCATCCAGGTCAAGGAACCCTCCGTGGCACATGCCATCGAGATCCTCAAGGGCCTGCGTGACCGCTACGAAGCGCACCACCGCGTCACCATCACCGACGGCGCCCTGGCCTCTGCGGCCAGCCTCGCCGAGCGCTACATCTCGGACCGCTTCCTGCCGGACAAGGCGATCGACCTGATCGACGAGGCAGGCGCACGGCTGCGCATCCGCCGCATGACCGCTCCGCCGGAGCTCAAGGCCATGGACGAGCGCATCGCCAAGCTGAAGATGGAGAAGGAGTCCGCGATTGATGCGCAGGACTTCGAAGGTGCAGCTGCGCTCCGTGACAAGGAGCAGAAGATGATCACCGAGCGTTCCGAAAAGGAACGCCACTGGAAGTCCGGCGGCATGGACGACATCTCCGAGGTGGATGAGGATCTCATCGCCGAGGTGCTGGCCAACTCCACCGGCATCCCGGTCTTCAAGCTGACCGAGGAAGAATCCTCCCGCCTGCTGAAGATGGAAGACGAACTGCACAAGCGCGTGGTGGGCCAGGACGAGGCCATCAAAGCACTGTCACAGGCCATCCGCCGCACCCGTGCAGGGCTCAAGGACCCCAAGCGTCCCGGTGGCTCGTTCATCTTCGCCGGCCCCACCGGCGTCGGCAAGACCGAGCTGGCCAAGGCACTGGCGGAGTTCCTGTTCGGTGAAGAGGACGCCCTCATCACGCTGGACATGTCGGAGTACTCCGAGAAGCACACCGTCTCGCGGCTCTTCGGTGCCCCTCCGGGCTACGTCGGCTACGAGGAAGGCGGCCAGCTGACCGAAAAGGTCCGGCGCCGTCCGTTCTCCGTAGTGCTGTTCGACGAAGTGGAAAAGGCCCACGCGGACCTCTTCAACTCGCTGCTGCAGATCCTGGAAGACGGCCGCCTGACCGACTCCCAGGGCCGCGTGGTGGACTTCAAGAACACCGTGATCATCATGACCACCAACCTGGGCACCCGGGACATCTCCAAGAGTGTTGCCACGGGCTTCCAGTCCGGCACCGACACGCAGACCGGCTACAACCGCATGCGTGCCCGTGTCACCGAGGAGCTCAAGCAGCACTTCCGCCCCGAGTTCCTGAACCGTGTTGACGACGTTGTGGTGTTCCCTCAGCTGACCCAGGACGAGATCATCGAGATCGTGGACATGTTCGTGACCCGCCTGGAGAAGCGGCTCAAGGACAAGGACATGGGCATCGAGCTGACCAAGGCCGCCAAGGTGCTCCTGGCCACGCGCGGTTACGATCCCGCCATGGGTGCCCGGCCGCTGCGCCGCACCATCCAGCGCGAGATCGAGGATCAGCTCTCCGAGAAGATCCTGTTCGGCGAAATCCACGCCGGCGACATCGTCGTAGTGGACGTGGAAGGCGACGGCGACGACGCCAAGTTCACGTTCGCCGGCAACGCCAAGCCGCGTATCCCGGAAATCGCGCCGAGCGTCTAGTCTCCACAGCCAAAGCCCCGCCCGCTCCCCACCGGAGCAGGCGGGGCTTTCGCTTGTTAAGCTCCCATCCGTGGTTTAGTCCGGCGCTTCGTCCGTGGCTGGGTTCGCTCCCCGGGGGGGGTTCGGCGCCGGACATCAGAGATTTCCCGGCGCCTGCTCGTTCCTCGCTTTGACGGCGCCTACATAAATCCCTGATGCCCGGCACCTCGTGGGGGGGCGGCTGTGGGGAATCCCCAGGTTGAGCTCGCATGGGCGGCCCTTCCCCGCAGAACCGTTGCTGCCCAACACCGTTCATGCGGGGCAGGGCCGCACTTACGGAAAGCCTGCTGCTTCGGATCGTTTCTCAGGCACAAGCGAGGGCGCCGGGGTCATTTGTGTAGCTTGCGTCAAAGCGAGGAACGAGCAGCAAGCGGCAAATGGCGCCGGGGCCGGAGCGGACTCAGCCGCGGGAACGCAGTCGGGGCCGGTACGAACTTGGCCACGGAGACAAAGCCAAGTGAGCGTGGCGGTTGTGACGGGAAGCACAACTCGGGTTGAATCGGGGGCATGGCTAACTTGGAACCGGTGATCCCGGATGAGCGACCTTTGACCCCTTTTCACGACATCGACCATTACCTCTCCATCCCGCGCGTTAGCGGGCTGGCTTTGAGCCCGGACGGCGGCAGACTGGTCACTACAGTGGCCACCCTCAACGGCAAGGGCACCGAGTTTGCCACCGCACTGTGGGAGCTTGATCCGGCCGGGCAGAAGCAGGCCCGCCGGATTACCCGCAGCACCAAGGGCGAGGCCGGGGCCGCGTTCGCAGCGAACGGTGACGTCTACTTCACTTCGGGGCGGCCCGATCCTGAGAGCCCCGAGGGAGACCCGGTCAACGCCCTGTGGCTTTTGCCGGCCGACGGCGGTGAGGCGCGCGTGGTGCTCACCCGCCCGGGCGGTGTGAGCTCCGTGCTGACCGCCAGGAACGCTGACGCTACCTTCGTGGTGGCGGAGGTCCTTGCCGGTTCTGAGGATGAGGAGGACGACGCCGAGCGCCGCAAGTCGCGCAAGGACAACAAAGTCTCGGCCATCCTGCACAGCGAATATCCGGTTCGGTACTGGGACGCGGACCTGGGGCCGGGGCAGCCGCGGATTTTCGCCGTCGAGCCTGGAAAAGAGCAGGAACCCGGAAAGCCCGCCACTGTGGACTCCGCCGCCCCGCTGGCACTAAGGAACCTCACTCCGGAGGCGGGACCCCGGCTGCGCGAGGCCGAAACCGCCGTCAGCCCCGATGGGCAGACCATTTACGCGAGCTACGCCAAGCCGCTGGCCAAGGCCGACAGCCGCTCCATCCTCGTGGCTGTCGACGTGGCTTCCGGAACCACCAACGTGCTCCTGGACCAGGATGGCATGAGCTACTTCCCCGGCCCCGTCAGCCCGGACGGAAAAACCCTGGTGGTCGTCAGCGAGAGAGACAGCACCCCGCACCAGGCTCCGCAGGTCAAACTGCACCTCCTGGACGTACCGGAAGGGGTGGAGCGTGGAGCGGCCCGGCTGGCGCCCCTGGCGCATGACTGGGACCGCTGGGCCAAGCCCGCAGCCTGGCTGCCGGACAGTTCCGCCCTCCTGGTCACCGCGGACGACGACGGCGCGTCGCCGGTTTTCCGGATCAGCGTCCCGGCCGCTGCCGCTGAAGTGAGTGTCACCCGGGTGACGCAGGACGCGTCGGCGTACACCGACGTCGTCATCTCGCCCGAGGGACGCCACGCCTATGCCCTCCGCAGTTCCTATGAGTTTCCCCCTGAGGCTGTCCGCATCGACCTGCAGACCGGGGAAACGACCCGCCTCCCGGCCCCCGCAGACCGTCCCGCGCGGTCCGGCCGGCTTGAACGGATCGCAGCCACAGCTGCTGACGGTTCCCGGGTTCCGGCCTACCTGGCGCTGCCCGAGGGCGCGTCTGCGGAGTCCCCGGCCCCGATGCTCTTGTGGATCCACGGCGGCCCGCTGGGATCGTGGAATGCCTGGACCTGGCGCTGGAACCCGTGGCTGCTCACGGCCAAGGGATACGCGGTGCTCCTGCCTGACCCCGCGCTCTCAACGGGTTACGGCCAGAATTACATCCAGCGCGGCTGGGGTGCGTGGGGCAAGACGCCGTTCACGGACCTGATGGCGGCCACTGATGCGGCTGTTAGCAGACCCGATATCGATCCGGAACGCACCGCCGCCATGGGCGGCTCCTTCGGCGGCTACATGGCCAACTGGGTTGCAGGCCAGACGGACCGGTTCAAGGCCATCGTGACCCACGCGAGCCTCTGGGCGCTGGACCAGTTCGGCCCAACCACCGACGCCTCCCAGTACTGGCTCAAGGAAATGACCGAAGAGATGGCCATGGAAAATTCACCACATCTGCACGTCGAAAAAATCAGCACCCCCATGCTGGTGATCCACGGAGACAAGGACTACCGCGTCCCCATCGGGGAAGGGCTGCGGCTCTGGTACGAGCTGCTGTCCAAGTCACAGCTTGCCGCGGACCAGGATGGCCGGACCCCGCACCGGTTCCTGTACTTCCCCGACGAAAACCACTGGGTCCTGCAGCCACAGCACGCGAAGGTTTGGTACGGGGTCGTAGAGCACTTTTTGGCCCGGAACGTCCTGGACCAGGATGTGCCCCTGCCTGCCGAGCTGGGACTCTAGCTCTATCCGGTTCCGCTTGTCGCTCTGATCGGCCCCGGCGGGGTACGGCTGGGTCCGGCCCGGAGGCTGGGACATTTCCCGCGTGCTGCTCGTTCCTCGCTTTGACGCACGCTACATAAATGTCCCAGCCTCCGTGCCTCTTGCCGACTGTCACCTAGGCAATGAGGCAAGATAGTCGCCGCATCCTTGCCGCCTTATGCCCGGGTCTGCGTTCAAGCCATATCTCTCAGCTGCCGGAACGCCCGCGCCTTACTTTTGGTGGTTAGGGGGCGCTGATCTTTTGTGGCTGTGAGTCTTCTTGCTGCTTGGGCGTCTTCTTTCCTCGGCCGTGTTTGAAGTGGAAGTAGGCGTAGCAGGCTGCTACGAAGGGGATTCCGAAGTAGAGGGCTGTCGCTTGGGTGGGGTCGAAGCCTATGCCTATCAGGGAGATGACGCAGAGGATAAACGCGGCTATGGGCAGCAGCGGGAACAGCGGCGCCCGGTAGGGGAGCGACGCCGTGTCCCCGCCCTCCCGGAGGAAGTTTCGGCGGTGGAAGAAGTGCGCGGCCGTGATGGACATCCAGACGCCCACCGTGGCGAACCCGGCAACAGAGACCAGGACCAGGTAGACCGTGGTTGGTGCCACCACGCTGCTGATCAGCGAAGCCAGGCCGCCTAACATGCTCACGCACAGGGCAAGCAACGGAATGCCACGCTTGGTGAGTTTCTGCAGTGCCTTCGGAGCCTGGCCTTCATCGGCCAGGGAAAAGAGCATCCGGGCGCACGAAAACAGGCCACAGTTCCCGGCGGACAAAAGGGCCGTGATGATAACGAAATTCATGATGTCGGCCGCGTAGGGAATGCCAAGCTGTGCAAAAACGGTGACAAAGGGACTTTGTTCCAGGGAGGTTTCCGCGTAGGGCACCGTACCGGCGATAACAGCGATGGCCCCAACAAAGAAAATCATCAGGCGGATAACGGTGGTCCGCATCGCCTTTGGAATATTGACTGCCGGGTTGGCCGTTTCTCCAGCCGCCACCCCAATGAGTTCGGACCCTGAGAATGCATAGAAGACCGCAAGCGTGGTAACCAGGACACCCGTAATTCCGTTAGGGAACAGGCCTTGGGGCGTATTGAGGTTTTCGCCGAGGAACGGATAGCCATTTTCCGCCAGTGGATGAAAGCCGAGCAGTGCTGCACCGCCCAGGACAATCAACCCGATGACGGCTGCAACCTTTATCAGCGCGAACCAAAACTCCGATTCACCAAAGACCCGGGAAGAGATCGCGTTCAGCGTGAACAGTACGGCCGCAAAAACGAGGCACCAAATCCAGACATCCACCCCAGGGAACCAGCGCTGCATCAGAAGGCCGGCTGCGGTGAATTCCGAGCCCAGGGCAACCGCCCAGCAGAGCCAGTAAAGCCAGGCGGTGGCGAAACCGGTGGCTGGACCGATGGACCTGGCTGCGTAGATGTGGAACGCACCGGACACTGGATACGCCACAGCCAATTCGCCGAGGCAGGCCATCACCATGTACACCACCACGGCGCCGAGCAGGTAGGCGATGATTGCTCCGAGGGGCCCCGCCTGCGCGATGGTGTACCCCGAACTGAGGAACAAGCCGGACCCTATGACACCTCCCATGGCAATCATCACCAGGTGGCGGGCCTCCATGGACCGCCGAAGGCCCTGTTTTTCGTCGTGCACCAATGGTTCATCGGTCAGCGTGGGGGAGCCTATGGCCATTTTTCCTCCGGGTCGTGCGGCTGCACCTTTAGGGTGACTTGGGTAACATCCGCAACACTGGTTGTTCCCGGCATTTGTCACCAAACGGCACTTGTTGTGAACGCAGAAGTCTTCACACTCCAGCCGGGTTCGCGTGTCCGAGCGTAAGCAGAGCTTCAACTCGGCTTCTTTGTGAAGAACATTAGCGGGAACCGTGAAGCGGGAGGCTGTAAGTGAGGCGTCGGGGTCATTTGTGTAGCTTGCGTCAAAGCGACGAAGGAGCAGCAAGCGGCAAATGGCGCCGGCGGCGAAACGGACGCAACCCCGGCTTGGTGTCGTCGAACTAGGATTGCTCTGTGACCGAGTCCTTCCATATCCGCCCTGCCCGCACCAGCGATGTGTCCGCGATCAAGAAACTAGTTGCGCCGCTGGCTGAGCAACGGATTCTGATGGCCAAGGAGACCGTGGCCTACTACGAGAGCCTGCAGGAGTTCCGCATCGCCGAGGCGGACGACGGCGACGTGATCGGTTGCGGAGCGCTCCACGTGATGTGGGAAGACCTTGCCGAGGTGAGGACCCTGGCTGCTTCCGAAGACTGGCGCGGTAAGGGTGTTGGCCACGTGCTGGTGGAGAGCCTGCTTGAGGAAGCCCGTGCCCTGGGCGTGGCACGCGTCTTTTGCCTCACCTTTGAGGTGGACTTCTTCAAGCGCCACGGCTTCGAAGTAATGGCAGATCAATCTGCCGTGGACCCGACGGTGTACTCAGAACTGCTGCGGTCCCATGACGAAGGCGTGGCGGAATTCCTCGATCTTGCGCGGGTAAAGCCGAACACCCTGGGCAACACCCGCATGATCAAGTTCCTCTGACGAAAACCCTGCCCGGACTCCGCTTCTAAAACTCCGATCCGGACCGGCCCCCGGAAGCCGTTCCGGCCCGGCCTGCCGGCATCCCTTTGGCAGCCCAAAATACATAGATATCCATCTGACCTGCTTGGTTTTACTCGATTTGATGGATAAACTGGCTGCGGCCGGGTTGGGGGGCCCACGGAAAGGGACGGTCATTGGGGGCTGTCCCTTTTCTGCGTCTGCGCGAATCCGCACCCTACCGCCCCGCCATGGGCCGGTAGTAGGGTCAGACTGTCATCCTCCAGGAACCATGCCCAGGAGCAACGCCATGAAAAAGCTCATCAACGATCCAAGGTCGGTAGTTGAAGAATCGCTGCAGGGATTTGGCCAGGCACATCCAGAGCTCGTGACCGTCAATCCAGACCCCATTTTCGTCACGCGCAAGGACGCGCCGGTCAACGGGAAAGTGGGCCTGGTCTCCGGCGGCGGCAGTGGCCACGAGCCGCTTCACGCTGGATTTGTGGGCCGGGGAATGCTCGACGCCGCCGTGCCGGGGGCGGTGTTCACCTCGCCCACGCCGGACCAGATCCTTCCCGCGACGCTCGCCGTCGACTCTGGTGCCGGCGTCGTCCATATCGTGAAGAACTACACCGGTGACGTCCTGAACTTCGAAACGGCGGCGGAACTCTCGGAAGCCGAGGGCGTGAACGTACGCACTGTCCTGGTCAATGACGACGTGGCAGTCGAGGACTCCCTGTACACGGCAGGCCGCCGCGGGGTGGGCGGAACGGTGCTGGTGGAGAAGATTGCCGGGGCCGCGGCCGAACGCGGCGATGACCTGGACGCGGTGGCGGCCATCGGCGAGCGGGTCAACAGCAACGTCCGTACCATGGGTGTGGCCCTCACGGCCTGCACCGTTCCCCACGCGGGGAAGCCCAGCTTCGACCTTGCCGAGGACGAAATCGAGATCGGCATCGGAATTCATGGTGAACCCGGCCGGCACCGCATCGCCATGGAAAAAGCGGACGGCATCACGGAACGCCTGCTGGAGCCCGTGCTGTCCGATCTCGGCATCACCTCCGGGGAGAAGGTGCTGCTCTTCGTCAACGGCATGGGCGGCACTCCACTGAGCGAGCTGTACATCGTGTACCGGCGGGCCGCGAAGGTGCTCGCGGACAGGGGCGCCGCCGTCGAACGCTCCCTGGTGGGCAACTACATCACCTCCCTGGAGATGCAGGGCTGTTCCATCTCAGTACTGAGGCTGGACGATGAGCTCACCGAACTGTGGGACGCGCCGGTACACACGGCGGCGCTGCGTTGGGGCGTGTAGCCGTGGTCCTCGATGTGAACTGGACGGTGAAGTGGTTGACGCTGTGCGCGCAGGCCATGGCGGAACACCGGGTGGAGCTGATCGAGCTGGACCGGGCCATCGGGGATTCGGACCACGGCGAAAACATGGACCGGGGTTTCCAGGCTGTCCTGGACAAACTGTCCGAGTCGCCGCCGGAAACCCCGGGTGCGGCATTGAAGCTTACGGCGATGACGCTGATGTCCAAAGTGGGCGGGGCTGCCGGTCCGCTGTACGGCACTGCGTTCCTGCGTGCTGCCACGTCCCTGGGTGACGCCGCCGAGATCGATCCTGCCGCCTGGGCCGGTGCCCTCACCGCAGCCCGGGACGGGATTGTGGCCCGCGGGAAAGCGGAGCCGGGGGACAAAACCATGGTGGACGCCTGGACGCCGGCGGCTGAAGCGGCAGGCAAGGCAGCCGGAAACGGCAGCACTGATCCTTTGACCGTCCTTGTGGCTGCCGCCGAGGCTGCGGAGGCGGGGGCGGTGGCCACTGATCCGCTCGTGGCGCGGAAGGGGCGGGCCAGTTACCTGGGGGAGCGGAGCGCCGGGCACCGCGATCCCGGTGCGGCTTCCAGCGCCCTGATCATGCGTGCCGCGGCAAAGGCGGCTGCGTGACCGTCAGCATCGTGGTGGTGTCCCATAGTGAAAAGATTGCCGACGGCGCCGCGGAACTTGCCGCGCAAATGGCGCCTGACGTCGTCATCCTGCGAGCGGGCGGCACCACTGACGGCCGGATCGGCACCAGCTTGGAGAAGGTCATGGCCGCACTGGACCAGGTGCCCAACGGCAGTGGCGCCGTGATCCTCACCGACCTGGGATCCGCCGTGATGACCGCGGAGTCAGCCCTGGAATTCGCGGAGAACCCGGAAGATGTGTTGCTGGCGGACGCGCCCCTGGTGGAAGGGCTGGTGGCCGCTGCCGTCGCCGCCCAGGGCGGCGGCGATGTGCAGGCGGTCAGGCGGGCAGCGGAAGCCGTCCGCGGCCCCGCCCGGCACTCCGAAAGCCCTGCGGTCCAGGAGGTGGCGGAAGGTTCCGTCACCGGTTCCGGGCCCGACTTTACCGGCGACTTTGAGCTCATCAACCAGGCAGGGATGCATGCGCGGCCGGCGGCCAAGATCGCCGGCGGCCTGTCGTCCCTGGACGCGGAAGTCCAGGTCAACGGCGTGGATGCCACCTCCATGACAGCGCTGATGACCCTGGCGGCCGGCAAGGGATCAGTGCTGCATGTTGAAGCCTGGGGTGCGGACGCCGAACGCGCCGTGAACTACGTTGGCGGGCTGGTGCAGGCTGGCTTCGGCGAGCCGTAAGCCCATCCGAGATCGACTGCACAAATCCGGATGATGGCCGGGCGGTGTGTTCGCACCGCCGGAGCGGACTGCTGCGAATATGCTCGATGCCATGGAACGGCCGGACCTTGAAGACACCACCCCCGATATCGAAGTGCTCGAGGGGCAAATGTCCGTTGAGGAACTCCTCGCCGACCTTGGCTTCGAATGGCTGCCGGAAGAAGCGGCGGGAGCCGGACCCGAAGCTTCATCGGGGGAGGACTTTGGCCAGCCCGCCCTGTTCCAGCTCTAGTTCCAGGATCAGGGCTGTTCCCGCAGCCCGGCGGCGTCAAGGAGCACGGACGCAGATATGAACCGGCCGCACTGCTCGCCAAACGGGTAGTCGCCGCGCGGGCGGAAATCGATGGTCCGCACGGGCAGGGGTGACCCGTCCGGTGCCGTGGACGTTGCGGTGACCGACATGGGGGATTCGGTCAGGCTCTCCAAAAACAGTGTGGCGATCTTTGTCCCGTCCGGGGATGAAGTGGCCGAGCAGACCCCCTCCGGCGTGCAGCCCTGGTCGATCGATGCGCTGCCGGGGCGCAGCTCCACGTATTCTTCCTTGCACTGCCCGTCCTGGCAGGCCTTGAGGTTCAGCTTCTCCACCTGCGGCGCATACTCCGCTGCGACGGTGACCGATACAGCTGTGGCCTGGGCGATGGCCGGGCAGGGCACCGCACCTGGGCCCGGCCCGCAGGCAGTGGCGAGTCCCGCCGTCGTTACCAGCGCCAAAAGCAGTCCGCGCTTGCCCATACTTCAGCGTAAAGCCGGGCGCCGTGCCTGCCTGCCGTCAGGGGTGAAGTGATGCAGACATCGTTATGGTGGCCCCCTCTGCGCAGGCTCTAACCGGGCAGCCGGTATCCGCCGTGCTGCACTTCGGCCAGGCCGTCGGCAAGCAGCCCCGCCAGCGCCCGCTCCAGCTGCTCCGGGGCGGAGTTCAGCCTGTGCAGGGCCGCCAGGGGCACCCCGATCCCCTCCGGCGCAAATCCCAGGTCCGCCGGCTCCCGCTGGAACATCTCCGCCGGCACCGGCCCCTCGGCCACGCGCAGCACGGCCATCACGGCTCCGCGAACCTGGCGGTCGGTGCCGTGCCACGCCTGTCCCTTCGGGATGTACGACGGCGGCGGCTCACCTGCCGCCCGCCAGGCACAGGAGTCCCGGACCGGGCAGTCGCCGCACTTGGGTGCGCGGGCTGTGCACACGAGCGCCCCCAGTTCCATCACTGCAGCGTTCCAGCGGACTGATGTGCCGTCGTCGTCCGGGAGCAGCTGGGCGGCGAGCCGCATCTCCGCGGCCGTCAGCGCGGGAGCGGGGAGCGCCACGCCGGAGACCAGCCTTGCGTGTACCCGCCGGATGTTGGTGTCCACTACGGTTTCGCGGCGCCCGTAGGCGAAGGCCGCCACCGCCGCGGCCGTGTAGCTGCCCACTCCCGGCAACGCCAGTAGGTCGGCGTAGTTGTCCGGAACCTTGCCGCCGTGGTTTTCGACGATGGCAACTGCTGCCGCGTGCAGCCGCAGCGCCCGGCGCGGATAGCCCAAACGGCCCCAGGACCGCACTGCCTCTCCCGCCGGCTCGCCGGCCAGCCCGGCCGGGGTGGGCCAACGCTGCAGCCATTCACGCCAGACGGGCAGCACCCGGACCACGGGGGTCTGCTGCAGCATGATTTCACTGACCAGCACACCCCATGGAGAACATGCGGCCTCGCGCCAGGGCAGGTCGCGGGCAATGCCCGCGAACCACGCGTTGATCCGGGTATGCAGCTCCTGCAGTTCCGGCTCCGAAGGCAAACGGGCAGGCGCGGCGGTGGTTAAAGCTTCAGTATCGATCCCAACACTGTAATGGATCAGTTTCCGGAGCCCGAAACGGGATATGGCCCTGCCGCCATGCTGGATGTGACCAGAGCGATGGGGCTGCCGGCGGCGTGGTGGCAAAGCAGATCGGCCCCCGTTCTCTAGCCTAGGAGGATGGGCGGGCAAGGCAATTCATCACGTGGCGGGACGACGGCATCCGGATCCAGCAGGGTCCGCAAGCCGAGCCCTGCCGTGTACCGCCGGCGCCGGCTGTTCCTGGGTGCGGCCTTGCTGCTGGTGATCGCACTGATGGTGGGAGGATTCTCCCTCGCCGGCGCCTTCAGTGGCGGGTCCGAACAGGCATCATCAACTGACCCGGCCGCCGGCGCAACCGCGTCCACTGACCCCTCCCGCCAGGCATCGCCGTCGGCCTCTGCTTCCGCACCCACCCCGACGCCGTCACCCACCCCAACCTGCAACCAGAACCTGGTTACCGTCTCGGCGTCGACGGACAAAGCCGCCTACGGCCCCGGGGAAAACCCGATGCTGACACTCAAGGTGACCAACGGCGGCACCATGCCGTGCGAGGTGAATATCGGAACCTCACAGATGGAATTCCTGGTGACCAGCGGCGCCGACCGGATCTTTTCGTCCAGGGACTGCCAGGCTAAGAGTGAGGACCTGGTGAAGACCGTCGCACCGGGGGCCAGCGAAACCGCCAACTTCCCATGGTCGCGGAACCGTTCCCTCGAAGGCTGCCAGCCGGTGGAAGCCAAGCCCGGAGGCGGCGGCGCGTACTACATCTTCACCGCGAAGCTCGGCTCGAAAGCCAGCCCTAAGGCTGTTTTCCAGCTGAACTAACGGGTTCCTTTCAAGCGACTGCTCGGTAACCGCCCTTCTGGCCGCTCAAAACGGCATTTACCCAGCAGCCGGCTGGCTTTAGAGGAAACGGTCCAGCAGGCTTGCTTCCGCCATCCGGCTGAGGCCTTCGCGCACGGTCCGGGCGCGCTGGTCGCCGATGCCGTCCACGGTCATCAGGTCATCGATGGTGGCTGCCATAAGGAACTGCAGGCCGCCAAAGTGGTCTACCAGACGGTCTGCAACGGCTTTTGGAACCGCCTTGAGGCCCGAAAGCAGGCGGTAGCCCCGAGGCTGCACCACGGCGTCCAGGTTCGCTTCGCCGCCGGCAAACCCCACGATGTTTGAGATCTTGCCCAGGTCAATCAGTTCGGTAGGTCCCAGGTTCACCAGTTCGTTGACCGCTTTTTCGATGTCATCGGCTGAAGCGTTGGGGCTGGCGTAATCGCGGATAATCACGTCGCTTCCGGGGCCGCGGCCCACTGTGAGCTCATCGAGCTGGAGCGACAGGAGCCGGCCATCCTCGCCAAGTTCCAGCACGTATTGGGAGATTTCCTCTGAGATGCGGCGGACCATTTCCTGGCGCTGGAGGGTGACGGCGACATCCCGGACCGTGACCATCGCTTCGATCTCCAGGGCGGACAACGAACTGGTGACCTGGTCCAGGCGGGACCGGTAGCGCTCAAGGGTGGCCAGGGCCTGGTTGGCGCGGGCCAGGACCTTTTCGGATCCCTCGAGGACATGCCGCAAGCCGTTCACGTACAGGGCGATGATCTGCATGGACTGGCTGACCGAGATAACGGGTACGCCCGTCTGGATGGCCACGCGTTCGGCCGTGCGGTGGCGGGTGCCCGATTCCTGGGTCTCGATGCTGGAATCGGGGACCAGCTGGACGGCGGCGCGGAGGATGTTGCCGGCATCCTTGTCGCAGATGATGGCGCCATCCATCTTGGCCAGTTCGCGGAGCCGGGTGGGGGAGAAGTCGATACCGATATCGAAACCACCCGAGCAGATGGATTCGATGGTCCGGTCCATGCCCAGGACTATCAGTGCACCGGTGCGTCCGCGCAGGATCCGCTCCAGCCCGTCGCGAAGGGGGGTTCCGGGTGCCACTCTGGCCAGGGTTGCCCTGAGAGATTCTTCGGGGCTCCGCGCCATTTAAGTGTGTCCCTTCAAAGGTGCGGGCCGGACGCCCGCAGGAATGCCGGTTTGATGCTCCGCCGGCAGGATCAAAAAATGCTCATTCTCCCGCAAGCTCAATGATAGGGGTAAGAACCGGCAACTTCCGCACGGGCAGGCCCCAAAGTGCCCCGTTAGGGGGCAGTGCCAACAGGCGGAAAATGGGTTCGACGGCGGGTGGCCGGGCGGGCATTTCGCGGATTCGTAAACACCTCCCGGCCCCTGCACGGACGGTTCCTCTATGGGCTCCAGTGTGAAGGGGCGGCCACGTCAGCGGGCAAAAGCGTCCGGAGATCCCCCTGGGCCGCATTGATTTGCGGTTGGGTCAGGAACAGGGCCCGGGACAGGTCGGCGCCCTCAAGCCTGGCGTTCCTGAGGTCCGCGCCCAGCAGGTCCACGGCAGTCAGATCGCTGCCGCGAAGGTCCGCTGCAATGAGGTAGCTGCCTCTGAGGTCCGCCCCGCACAACCGGCGGGACCGCAAATCCTTGCCGATAAGATCTGCCCCGGGCCTAAGATCCGTGTCCAGGTGGTCATCCCCGGTGGCGAAGTAGGACGCGCGGGCTTCTTCACTGACAGCCATCAGCAACGACCTGACTTCGGCGTGCAGCTCCTGGACGTCCAGTGACAACAGCCCGTCCGGATCACCGCCGACCGCCGTTTCGATGATGGAGCGAAGGACTACCGCGCGTTGCGAGGCCTCCGGATCAAAGGTACGCACCTGTGCCTCCGCCAGGTACCAGAGCATCTCATGCAGTTGCCTGGCAGCCTTGAAGGCTGAGAACATTTTCTCTTTGCCGGCCGGCCGCTCCAGCCAGCTTTCTCCGCCGAAGAGACCCTGGGACACCCGCTGGCCCGCACCAAAGCAGTCAAACACTGTGCAGCCTTTGAATCCCCGGGCCCGCAGGCTCTGGTGGATGGTGCAGGAAAAGTCTGCGGCGAGTTGGGTGCACGGGGTTCCTGCATCTTTATCGACGGCAAAGTCGGCAGACCTGGTGAACCCGAAGGCTGTACAGCAGAGGGCAAAACAATTGGCGCAGTCAGGACGGAGCGCTTGCCGGTCAAGGGCGGGCGAAGACGGCGTCTTATAGGGGGCTTGGGGGTAAGGCGATGAAGGCTTGAGCATGTGATCTTCCAGGCGCAGGGATTCGATGTGGCCGGTCTTGGGGGGAACTGGAGTTCCCCCGGCGGGCGCACACAATCACGGCTCCTTCGAGGAGGAGCCAGCCGAAACCGCTGTTAAGGCTCTGGGTCACAGAGAAAAATGAAGTGTCACTGGGATCAAGAATACCGCGGCGAGGCGGTTAGCGCGCACGCTCCCGCACCATCCGTTCCAGCTCCCTGCTGACTTTCACCAGGGATGCGGCGCGCAGTGCTTTCTGCTCGGCGGCCGTCTGCGTAGGCCGCCGCGGGGGTGTACCCGGAGCGTCCATCGATTCGCTCTCGCGAAGATGGGCAGCCGGGGCGGGCGCCACCAGCCCTGTGGCCAGGGGATCAAAAAACAGGTTGCCCGGGAAGGAAATGCCGTGCATAACTGATCAGTTCCTTTCCCTGCCGGATACGGCGGTGCGGAGTGACACGAAGGCGCCCCAGGAGGCGTTGTTGAGACTCATCATGCGGTCACGGTAGCGGGCACTCATTTCGAGGCTTTGAACCAGTGGTTTCCGCGGCGTTAAGCGGACCGGCATTGATTTGCCGCGCTGCGATAAACTGGAACTTGGCTTTCCGCCAGTCCGTTTCCCGGCCCGGGCCGCAGCGCTCCGGCGCGCAGTGCCTGCAAAGGCGCCTGGACAGTCCCACCCGCAGCGAAAGTAGCACCGTGTCCCAAGATGTCCTCACCCCCGCCCGGATCTCGGAGATTCACAAAGAGGCGGGCCGTCGCAGGACCTTTGCTGTCATTTCCCACCCTGACGCCGGCAAATCGACGCTGACCGAAGCGCTGGCCCTGCACGCCAAGGTGATCGGCACCGCAGGTGCCTCCAGCGGCAAGGCCAACCGTAAGGAAACCGTCTCCGACTGGATGCAGATGGAAAAGGACCGCGGCATCTCCATCAGTTCGGCCGCGCTGCAGTTCTCCTACCGGGACACGGTCATCAACCTCCTGGACACCCCCGGCCACGCCGACTTCTCCGAAGACACCTACCGCGTGCTCGCCGCCGTCGACTGTGCAGTGATGCTGGTGGACGCCGCCAAAGGCCTGGAAACCCAGACCATGAAACTCTTCGAGGTCTGCAAGCAGCGCAACCTTCCCATCATCACCGTCATCAACAAGTGGGACCGGCCGGGCCTGGACGCGCTGGCGCTGATGGATGAGATCACCGAGCGTACCGGGCTGCAGCCCATGCCCCTGACCTGGGCGGTGGGCATCTCCGGTGATTTTCGCGGTGTGTGGGACCTCCGCAACGACCGCTTCGCCCGGTTCCAGCGCAACAACGCCGGCGCCCAGATCGCCATCACCGAATACTTCACCCCTGAAGAGGCAGCTGAAACCCAGGGCAGCAACTGGTCCGATGCCGTGGACGAGGCTGGCCTGGTGATCGAATCCAACCTTGAGTTCGACGTCGAAGCCTTCCACGCCGGCAAGGCCACCCCTATCCTGTTCAGCTCCGCCGCGCTCAACTTCGGCGTCAAGGAGCTGCTGGATGCGCTGGTGGACTTCGCCCCCCCGGCTGCTGCCCGGCCGGACATCGAGGGCAAACCGCGGCCGGTTGAGTCCCCGTTCTCGGGCTTCGTCTTTAAGGTCCAGGCGGGCATGAACAAGGCCCACCGCGACCACGTGGCCTTCATCCGCGTCTGCTCCGGCGTCTTCGAGCGGGGCATGGTGGTCACGCAGACCCGCACCGGCAAGTCTTTCGCCACCAAGTACGCCCAGCAGGTGTTCGGCCGCGAACGCGAGGTCATTGACGAGGCGTACCCCGGGGACGTCGTGGGCCTGGTCAACGCATCATCCTTGCGCGTGGGCGACAGCCTGTTCCTTGACGAATCCGTGGAATACCCCGCCATCCCGCTCTTTGCCCCGGAGCACTTCCAGGTGGCACGCTCCAAGGACCCCAGCAAATTCAAGCAGTTCCGCCGCGGCATCGAACAGCTCGAACACGAGGGCGTTATCCAGCTGCTCCGCTCCGACCTCCGCGGCGACCAGGCGCCGGTGCTTGCCGCCGTCGGCCCCATGCAGTTTGAAGTGGTGGAGGACCGGATGGCACACGACTTCAGTGCGCCCATGCGGCTGGAACGCCTGCCCTACTCGTTGGCGAGGATTTCGACGGCGGATGCCATGCCAGCGCTGGCCAACGTGCCCGGCGCCGAGGTGCTGTTGCGGTCCGACGGCGAGTACCTCGCCTTGTTCAACGACGTCTGGGCGCTGCGCCGCATCGAAAAGAACCATCCCGACCTCACCCTGGTGCCCATCGGTACCCACAACCCGGCAAAGTAGGCACCGTGAACGCACTTCAATCCGGGGCAACCCAACCGCGCGCGCTGGTCACCGGCGTCGGCACCATCAACCCTCTCGGCGCGTCCGTGCCGGAAACCTGGGCCGCGCTGGTGGCGGGCAAGTCCGGGATTGCGCCCCTCGAGGCCGAGTGGGCGGAACAGCTGCCGGTGAAAATGGCCGGCCAGGTCACCGCTGACCTCAATGAACACCTGAGCACCCGCGAGATGAAGCGCATGGACCGCTGCGGCCAGCTGGCACTGATCGCGGCCCGGGAAGCCTGGAAGCAGGCCGGTGCTCCCGATGTTGACCCGGAGCGATTTGCCGTGGTGATCGGCTCGGCTTACGGCGGGCTGGGATCCACCCTGGAACAGGACCGGACGCTCGCCGCATCGGGGCCGCGCAAGGTTTCCCCGCACACCCTCACGCGCCTGATGGTCAACGGGCCGGCGGCTTGGGTGTCCATCGACCTCGGCGCCCGCGGCGGCGCCCGGACGCCCGTCAGCGCCTGCGCCTCCGGGGCTGAGGCCATTGTCCAGGCTGCCGAGATGATCCGCTCCGGTGCTGCCGACGTTGTGATAGCCGGCGGTGTGGACGCCTCCGTCAACGACCTGGTGGTCACCGGCTTTTCGCAGATCCGGGCGCTGTCCACCCGAAATGATGATCCGCAGCGCGCGTCTCGGCCGTTCGACGGCGGCCGGGACGGCTTTGTGCTCGCAGAGGGCGCCGGCGTGGTGGTGCTGGAGAGCGAAGAGCACGCACGCGCCCGCGGCGCAGCAATCCTGGGGGCGGTTGCCGGGGGAGCGGTGACCTCCGACGCGAACGACATTGTGGCCGCCGATCCTGCCATGCAGCGGCGCGTGATGCAGAAGGCACTCGACTCCGCCGGCCTGCAAGCGGAAGACATCGGTTTTGTGCACGCCCATGCCACGTCCACACCGGTGGGCGACCGGCTCGAGGGCCAGGCCATTAACGCGATCTTCGGTGCCGACGTCCCGGTGACCTCCACCAAGGGGCATACGGGCCACCTGCTGGGCGGTGCCGGAGCGCTGGCTGCCGTGGTGGTGGTGGAGGCGCTGCGGACCGGAATGCTGCCGGGGACCCTTAACGTGGAGGCGCTGGACCCGGAGGTGGACCTTAACGTCGTTACCGAAGACGTCCGCCATCTCCAGCCGGGTACTCCGTCGGCCGGATTGGTAAACGCCTTCGGTTTCGGCGGGCACAGCGTTGCCCTGGTGATCACGGGTTCATAGCCGCACAGCGTCCGGGCGGTTTCCCTGCCCGGACGCTGGAACAGTGCAGTGACGCCGGAACGGTGCGGTGGCGCCCGAACGCTACAGCGTCCCGGCACTGTTCCGGCGATTGAGGCGCAGTCTCTCACCTACGCCCGGCTGGGTACCGCCGTCTCTACGGTGCGGTCCCCGGCCTGGGCGGCCGGCTCCGTGTCGTTGCGGCGTTCCTTCAGGAAGTACACCAGGCCGGCGGCGATGGTGGACGCGGCTGCGAGGGCGAACAGGCCCGGGATGACGCCTCCGGTCTGCTCCTTGATGATGCCGAAGCCGAACGGCGCTACGAACCCGCCAAGGTTTCCCAGCGAATTGATGATGGCGATGGCCGGAGCCAGGACCAGCGGATGCAGCCCTGACTGCGGGATGGTCCAGAACAGCGGCGAAGCACTCTTGAAACCCATCGCGGCGATGGCCAGGAAGACCAGCGCCATCACAGGGGATGCTACGGCGGCTGCGAACGTGCCGATTGCGGCGACCAGGAGTGCGGCCACCAGCAATGGACGCTTGGACTTGGCCTTGTCCTGCCACTTGGCGGCGAAGTACATGGCGAACACCGCACAGATCCAGGGAATCGAAGACAGGAAGCCCACCGTGAGGTCGGTGGTGCCGGGGATCTGCTTGATGATGCTGGGGAGCCAGAATGTGTTGGCGTAGATGGACAGCTGCACGGAGAAGTAGATGCCGCACAGCAGCAGGATCTGCGGGTTCAGGAGCATTTTCCAGCGGTTGATCTTTCCGCCGCCGGCAGTGGTGTGCTCGGCGTCCTCAGCGGCGATCGCCTGGGACAGTGCATCCTTTTCGGGTGCGGTGAGCCACTTGGCATCCCTGATCCTGGCGTCGAGGAGGAAGAACACCGTGATGCCCACAACTACTGACAGGGCGCCTTCGAAGCCGAACAGCCACTGCCAGCCGCGCAGGCCCAGCGCGCCGTGCAGGCTGAGCAGCGTCCCGGCGATGGGTCCGGAAATGGCCGCGGCAATGGATGAGCCGGCGATGAAGATCGCGGTTGCCTTTCCGCGCTGCCCGGCTGGCACCCATCGGGCGAAGTAGAAGATGACGGCAGGGAAGAAGCCGGCTTCTGCGGCGCCGAGCAGGAATCGCAGGACGTAGAACATGGTTTCGTTCTGCACGAACGCCATCAGGAAGGAAACGATGCCCCAGCTGACCATGATTCGTGCCAGCCAGACCTTGGCGCCGTACTTCTCCATCATCACGTTGCTGGGAAGCTCAAAAATGGCATACGCGATAAAAAACAGCCCTGCACCAAAACCATAGGCGGCGGCACCGATGCCAACGTCAGCCTGGAGGTGGTCCTGCGCGTAGCCGATGTTGGACCGGTTCAGCTGGTTGCACACCAGCATGACCAGCATGATGGGCAGCACGCGCTTGAAGAATTTCTTCGTGGCCGAGGCCACGTCCGTGACGGCATTGTCCACAGACATCATTGAATGTTTTCCTTTGGGGTTTGGATAACGCAGGCCGGCTGCGGGGCACTGGAAAGCAGTGGGGCCCGTCACAGCGGACCCCACTACTTTACCGGACAGCTGCCGGCGGACTGCTTCTATCGGGCAGCTACTACCGGGCAGCTTCTACCGAACGAGGCACGGCCGCTTCGGGTCGAAGGACCAGCCGTCGATGTAGTACTGCATGCCCACGCTGTCATCGCGGGCGTCGAGGCCGTGCTGCAGGTACAGCTGGTGGGCCTTGTCCAGGGCATCGCGGTCCAGTTCGATGCCCAGGCCGGGAGCGTCGGGAACCTCGATCGCGCCGCCCTTGATCTGCAGCGGCTCCTTCGTGAGGCCCTGGCCGTCCTGCCAGATCCAGTGGGTGTCCAGCGCCGTGATCTCGCCGGGGGCTGCTGCCCCGGTGTGGGTGAACATTGCCAGCGAGATGTCGAAGTGGTTGTTCGAGTGCGAGCCCCAGGTGAGGCCGAACTCGTGGCACATCTGGGCCACCCGGACCGAGCCGTGCATGGTCCAGAAGTGCGGATCCGCGAGCGGGATATCGACGGCGTTGCTGCGGATGGCGTGCGACATCTCGCGCCAGTCCGTGGCGATCATGTTGGTGGCCGTCTTCAATCCGGTGGCCCGGCGGAATTCGGCCATCACCTCGCGGCCCGAGAACCGGCCCTCGGCACCGCACGGGTCCTCGGCGTAGGCAACGACGCCCTGCATCCGCTTGCCCAGCCGGATGGCTTCGTCCAGGAGCCAGCCGCCGTTGGGGTCCAGGGTGACCCGTGCTTCGGGGAAGCGCTTGGCCAGGGCGGTCACAACGTCCACTTCGTCGTCCCCGGACAGTACGCCGCCCTTGAGCTTAAAGTCGCTGAAGCCGTAGCGCTCCTGCGCCGCTTCTGCCAGCGCGACGACGGCGTCCGGAGTCATTGCCTCCTGGCGCCGAAGTTTCTCCCAGCGGTCAGCCGGGGCGTCCTCCACGAGGTAAGGCAAATTCGTGCGGGCGTGGTCACCGACGAAGAACAGGTAGCCGAGCATCGGCACGGAGGTCCGCTGCTGCCCGTCGCCGAGGAGTTCAGCCACGGGAACGCCGAGGAACTGGCCGTGCAGGTCCAGCAGCGCCGATTCCACTGCCGTCACCGCATGGACCGTGGTGCGCAGGTCGAAGGTCTGCAGGCCGCGGCCGCCGGCGTCGCGGTCCGCGAACTCGGACGCAACCTCGCGCAGGAGCGACCGGTAGCGGGCCACCGGCTTGCCCTTGATCAGGGCGCCGGCTTCCTCGATGGTGGTGCGGATCTTCTCGCCGCCGGGAACCTCGCCCAGGCCGGTGCGGCCATCCGAGTCCGTAATGATCACAACGTTGCGGGTAAAGAAGGGGCCGTGCGCGCCGCTGAGGTTCATCAGCATGCTGTCATGGCCCGCAACCGGTACTACTTCAACGGCGGCAATGATGGGCTGGTTGCTCATGCGCCCACCTCGGCCTTCTCGGCAGCGGGGATTGTTTCGCCGTCGATCCGCCGGTTCAGGTGCCAGGGGTTGGTGTCCTGCAGGGCTTCGGGGAGGAGTTCCTGGGGGAGGTTCTGGTAGGCGACGGGGCGGAGGAAGCGGTTGATGGCGAGGGTTCCGACGGAGGTGGTGCGGGAGTCGGAGGTGGCGGGGAAGGGGCCGCCGTGGACCATGGCGTGGCCTACTTCGACGCCGGTGGGCCAGCCGTTGACGATGATGCGGCCTACTTTCTGTTCGAGGACGGGCAGGAGGCGTGCCGCGGTCGGGTAGTCCTGTTCGGTGAGCTGCAGGGATGCGGTGAGCTGGCCTTCGATGCGGCGGGTGGCTTGGAGGAGGTCCTCGACGGAGGAATAGCGGATCACCAGGGATGCGGCGCCGAAGATTTCCTGGTGCAGGACCGGGTTGGTGGTGAATTCGGTGACGCCGGTGCCGAAGATGGCCGGGGCGGGTGCGTTTTCGGTGGGGCCGGGGGTGCCTTGGCCGATGAGTTGGACGCCGTTGGCGGTGCCGAGGTTTTCGGTGCCGTTGTTCCAGGAGTTGGCGATGCCTTCGGTGAGCATGGTCTGGCCGGCGCAGGCGGAGACGGCGCGGCCGACGGCGGCGGCGAGTTTGTCTCCTGCCTCGCCTTCTGGGGCGAAGAGCAGGCCGGGGGAGGTGCAGAGCTGGCCGGAGCTGCCGGTGACGGCGGTGACGTACTGCCGGGCGAGGGCGTCGATGTCTTCGGCGGTGCCGTTCAGTGCGCCTTCGAAGACGAAGACGGGGTTCACGGAGGACATTTCGGCGTAGACCGGAATGGGCTCGGGGCGCGCGGCGGCGGTGCGCATGAGGGCGATGCCGGCGGCCTGGGAGCCGGTGAAGCCGACGGCCTTGATGGCGGGGTCGGCCACGAGGGCCTGGCCGATGCTGGCGCCGGGGCCGTAGACCAGGGAGAACACGCCGGGGTGCAAGCCGAAGTCCTTGACGGCTTTAGTGACGGCCCGGCCGACGAGTTCGCTGGTGCCGGGGTGGGCGTTGTGGGCTTTGAAGACGACGGGGCAGCCGGCGGCCAGGGCGGAGGCGGTGTCGCCGCCCGCCGTCGAGAAGGCCAGCGGAAAATTGCTGGCGCCGAACACGGCGACGGGGCCGAGCGGGATCTGGCGCTGGCGGATATCCGCCCGGGGCAGGGGAGTGCGGTCCGGGATGGCGGGATCGATGCGGACGCCGCGGAAGTCGCCCTGCCGGACCACGTTTGCGAAGAGGCGCAGCTGGCCGGTGGTGCGGGCACGTTCGCCCTGGAGCCGGCCTGTGGGCAGGCCGGTTTCCTGGCCGGCGCGGATGATGAGTTCCTCGCCGATGGCCTCGATGTTGTCCGCGATGGCTTCGAGGAAGCCGGCGTGGGTTTCGGGGTCAAGGGTGCTGAAGGACGGGAAGGCATCGGCTGCGGCGGAAGTAGCGGCCTTGAGCTGGTCCTCTGTGAGCAGCGTGTAGCTGGGCTCCAGGGCCTGGTTGGTGGCCGGGTTCAGACCGAAGGTCGTCTTGCCTTCGCCAACGGTGGGCTGCCCTGCAATAAGGGAATGTCCGGTAAGGGTCATGTGCTTTTCTCCTGTGTCTGCGGTGACGGCTAGGAAACGGTGGCGATCAGGGCTTTGAGGTCAGCGAGGTCCTGCTCGGCGAGGTTCTGCAGTGGCGGGCGCACGGGGCCGGCGGAGCGGCCAATGGCGTCCAGCCCGGCCTTGACGATGGATACCGAATAGCCTTTCACACGGTCGCGGATGTCCAGGTAGGGGATGACGAAGTCGTTCAGCTTCCTGTTGACGGCAACGCGGTCCTGGTTGCGCACGTCCTGGTAAAAGTCCAGCGCGAACTGCGGCACAAAGTTGTACATGGCGCTGGAGTAGGTGCTCATCCCCAACTGCAGCAGCGGCAGGGCGAAAGTTTCAGCCGTGGGCAGGCCGCCGAGGTAGAACAGCCGGTCGCCGAGCTTGGCGTACACGCGGGCATCGTGTTCGAGGTCGCCCACGCCGTCCTTGAATCCGATCAGGTTCCTGTGCCGTTCAGCCAGGGTTGCCACCGTGGTGTCCTTGTAAATGGCATTGGCGCGGTTGTAGATGATGACGCCCAGGGATGTTGCGCTGCAGACGGCGCTCACGTGCTCGATCAGTCCGCCCTGGTCAGCCTCGGTCAGGTACGGCGGCAGCAGGAGGATGCCCTCAGCGCCGGCAGCCTCTGCTGCCTTGGCGTTCTCAATGGCCTGGGCAGTGGATCCGCCGGCGGAAGCGAGGACAGGGACACGGCTGCCCACTTCGTCCACCGCGGTGCGGACCACGCGCTCGGATTCTGCCGGGGTCAGCGAGAAGCCTTCGCCGGTGCCGCCGGCCGCGAACAGGCCGGCAACGGGGAAGCTGGCCTGCCACGCCAGGTGCTTGCGGTAGTTTTCCTCATCGAACTGCAGCTGCGCGTCGAATGCGGTAACGGGGAATGAGAGCAGGCCTTCCTTGAGTGTGTCCGCCAGTTCCTGGGGTGAATGCTTTGCCACGGTGTGGTCCTCCGGTATGTGCGCCGCGGGCGGCGAAGGTGATGATTCCCTCCCAGCCTAGGAGCGCGCCTAATGCCTGTCTAAGTGCATTTTTATATGTATTGATACCTTCGCAGCATGATCGAGGACCTACTCCATCGAGAACTCGAGATCCTGCAGCAGCCGTGCCAGCGCGGGATTGGTGATCCTTCGATTCCATAGGGCGTGCAGTTCCACCTGTTCCCCCCTGCCTGCTTCCAGCGGCAGGAACTCCACCCCTTTGATGCCCAGCATGGTGGCGGAGTGGGGCACGAAGGCCAGCCCGCGTTTAGCGGCAACGAGCGAGACCATGGTGAGGATCTGGCTGACCGTGTGCACCACATTCGTATGCCGGATGGGCAGCATGCTGACCACGAGGTCATAGAAATAGCGGGCCTGCGTGGGGGAGTGCATGATCAAGGGCTCGTCCCTGAAGTCCGCTGCGGTGATGTCCCGGCCGAGCAGGGTCAGGCGGTGCCCGGACGGAACGGCCAGCACCATGGATTCCCGGTAGAGCAGATGGGAATCGAAGGTTTCACCGTCGAAGGGAGGGCGGGCGAAGCCAAGGTCGAGTTCACCAGTCAGCAGGCCGTTGAGCTGCTCACGGGTCACCAGTTCCTGAAGGTCGATATCCACGTCCGGCATGAGGCTCGAAACCTCTTCCAGTAACGGGCCCAGGATGCTGAAGCCGCTGGCCGCGGTGAAGCCGATGCGCAGCACGCCGGAACGTCCCGACGCGATGCGCCGGGCCGTCACCGGTGCACGCTCCGCCAGTGCCATGAGCCGGCGGGCTTCCTCAAGGAACATCCGGCCCGCCGAGGTGAGCTCCACCCGCCTGTTGTCCCGCTCCAGGAGTTCGGCACCGACGATTTTTTCAAGTTTCTGGATCTGCCGGCTCAACGGAGGCTGCGTCATGTTCAGGCGCTCGGCAGCCCTCCCGAAGTGGAGCTCCTCGGCGACGGCGATGAATCCTGCCAGCTGGTCAAACGTAAACATGATGCCTTCCGGGTATCAGGTGATGCAGTTTTGGGCTTAGACAGGCATCATAACCCGTCCCTAAACTCGTTCGAGCAAGCCGAAGTGATTCGGTTCACAGCACCGTCCGGGAGCATCCCGGAGTTTTTATGAGGAGTCCCAATGAAGCACTTCCCCACACGCCGCTCAGTCCTCGGCGCGGCTTCGGCCATCACCCTGCTGGCCATGACAGCCTGCGGCAACGTCGCCGGCGGCCAGTCCAAAACGGCTGAATACCCTTCCGGGCCCATCAACCTCACGGTAGGCCAGGCGGCCGGCGGCAGCACGGACCTCATCGCCCGCGCCCTGGCCGAAGGCGCCTCGAAAACCCTTGGCAAGCCGATGCCCGTCGTCAACAAGCCCGGTGCCAACGGCGCCCTCGCCACAAAGGAAGTTGCCGGCAAGCCCGCCGACGGGCAGGAACTGGTCCTGCTGACCGCTTCGCTGATCACCATCACGCCGCTGGCTGTTTCCGCCGACGAAGCTGTCAATATTGACGACCTCGACATCATCGCCGGCCTGTCCCAGGATGACTACGTCCTGGTGGCCAGCCCCGGCTCCGGTTTCAAGTCCTTCAAGGACGTCACCGATGCCGGCCGCAACGTAACCTTCGGCACCACCGGTGTGGGCACGGGAAGCCAGCTGGCCCAGACCGTCCTCTTCAAGCAGGCCAACGTCACCGGCACCGATATCCCGTTCGACAGCGGCAAGCCGGCACTGACGGCGGCGCTGGGCAACCAGGTGGAGCTCGCCACCATCCAGCTGGGCGAGGCCATGCCGCAGATCAAGGCGGGCAAGGTGTCTCCGCTGCTGGTCTTCTCGGAGGAGCGCAACAGCTTCCTGCCGGACACCCCCACTGCCAAGGAAGCAGGATATGACGTTCCTGTAGCCCAGTACCGGGCGGTCGCCGCTCCGAAGGGAACGCCGCAGGAGGTCAAGGACAAGCTGTACGGGGCATTCCAGGAGACCTTCAAATCGGACGCCTACAAGGAGTTCAACGAGAAGAACATGCTGACGCCGAAGGAAATCTCCGGCGAGGAAGTGGTCACCGAATGGAAGGGCTACGCAGCAAAGTACAAGGAACTAGTGGAGAAGTATGACATCAGCCTGAGCGGAAATAAGTGATTCCTGTGAAAGGAACCCATGCAGTGGAGCCTGCCGGAGGAAGCACCACGGCTGCCTCCTCCGGCGGCACCGCCCCCCGCGCATCGGAGGACGGCCAGTCCGAACCCGTCGACGAACTGACGCCGGAGCAGCTGGCCGCCCAATGGGAGGAGGAAAAGCCCCCGGCGGCCGGTCCCCTGGCCAACATGGCCTCGTCCCTGGTGGTCCTCGGTGTGGGCATCGGCGCCGTCGTCCTGTCCATCTCCATGGGACTTGGCACACCGTCCAGCCCGCAGCCTGGCCTCTGGCCGTTCGTCATCAGCTGCGTGATGGCCGCCCTGGGCCTGTTCCAGCTCATCC
The DNA here is from genome assembly GCA_900110595.1 of Arthrobacter sp. OV608. Lineage (GTDB taxonomy): Bacteria > Actinomycetota > Actinomycetes > Actinomycetales > Micrococcaceae > Arthrobacter. The sequence goes on from FOEZ01000010.1 coordinate 97,561, forward strand.
TGGGCAGGCACAACCGTGACGCCGAAAAGTTCACGCGCATGTCACTTGCCCCGCTTACCGGACTGGTGACTCTGGCAGCCATGGTGGCACTGATGCCGCTGATCGGGTTCGAGATTCCTGCCCTGGTGCTGTGCATCATCTGGATGCGCTTCCTGGGCGGCGAAACCTGGCGCTCCACGCTGCTGGTCAGCGCCATCGTCGTCGCGGCGTTCTACGGCATCTTTGTCCTTGCGCTCGGCACGTCCATCCCCCACCTTTTCTAGGAGACCTCCGTGGATTTTCTGAATCCCGTCATTAACGGTTTTGCGGTGGTCCTGGAGCCTACCAACCTCCTCTACTGCCTGATCGGCGTCGTCATCGGCATGCTGATCGGTGTGCTGCCCGGATTGGGGCCGGCGGCAACCATCGCCATCCTGCTTCCGCTGACCTACAACGTGGAGCCGGTCACCGCCATCATCATGCTCGCCGGCATTTTCTACGGCGCCCAGTATGGGGGCACCATCACCTCGGTGCTGCTCCGGCTTCCCGGCGAAGCCTCCTCCGTGGTGACCGTCTTTGACGGCTACCAGATGGCCCGGCAGGGCAAGGCCGGTACCGCCCTGGGCCTTGCCTCCATCGGTTCCTTCATCGGCGGCACGGCGGCCATCATCGGCCTGACCTTCCTGGCGCCCATCGTTGCCGGTTTCGCGCTGGATTTCGGGCCGCCGGAGTACACCGCCCTGGCGCTGCTGGGCATCCTCCTGGTGGCCACCATCAGCAGCGGCGCGAAAGCCAAGGCACTCATAGCCGCGGCCCTTGGCCTGCTGCTCGCCACCGTCGGCCGGGACATTTTCACCGGCGAAAGCCGTTTTACGTTCGGCAGCCTGCAACTGGCCGACGGCATCGACTTCGTGCCGATTGCCATGGGCATCTTCGGGCTGGGTGAGATCCTCTACAACCTGGAGGAACGGCACCGGGCCGCGAAGGCGCCGTCGAAAGTGGCCAACGTCTGGCCTTCCCGCGGCGATCTCAGGCAGGCCTCGGGCGCCATCGGCCGCGGCTCTGTCCTGGGCTTCTTCCTCGGCATTCTTCCAGGCGGCGGTGCCACTATCGCCTCCATGGCTTCCTACGCCATGGAGAAGAAGCGCGCCAAGCAGCCCGAGCGGTTCGGCAAGGGAGCGCCGGAAGGCGTGGCCGGCCCGGAAACGGCCAACAACGCCGCCGCCACTTCATCGTTCATCCCCCTGCTGACGCTGGGCATCCCGGCCAACGCCACCATGGCGCTGATGTTCGGCGCGCTGCTCATCCAGGGCGTAACCCCCGGTCCGCAGCTGGTGGAGCAGAACCCGGAGCTGTTTTGGGGCGTAGTGAACTCCATGTACATCGGCAACATCCTGCTGCTGATCATGAGCCTGCCGCTGGTGGGAATCTTTGTCCGGATCCTGCGGGTCCGTGCGGCCATCCTGGCGCCGGTCACTGCCCTGATCACGCTGCTGGGTGCCTACACCATCAACAACAGCATGTTCGATGTGACGCTCGTGGTGGTCTTCGGCATCATCGGGTACCTCATGAAGAAGTTCGGGTTCGAACCCGGGCCCCTGGTCCTGGCCTTTGTGCTGGGCGAACTGCTCGAAAGCTCCATGCGGCGTTCGCTGCTGGTCTTCGGCGGCGACCCGCTGGGCTTCTTTGGCCGGCCCATTTCAGCCACGTTGCTCGTTGTTTTTGTCCTGGTGGCAGTACTGCCGGTCATCCGGACTTCCATCGCCAAGCGCAAGCCGCCCGTCGCTGCACCAGCAGCGCGGCAGGACATCAAGGAGAAAGTATGAGCATCGTCGTCGGATTCGTCCCCACGCCGGCAGGAGAAGCCGCCCTTACGGCCGGCATCGCCGAAGCCCGGCTGCGGAACGAGGACCTCCTGATCGTCAATTCCGCCAGGGAAGGCGCACTGGTGGACAAGTCCGTGGCGCCCGAGGAACTCCTGGCGCAGGCCGCCCGCCGCGCCACCGAGGCAGGGGTTAAGGCGAGCGTCATCCAGCCGCCCTACCAGCATGACCTCGCGGATGAATTCCTGGACGTGGCCAGGGATGCGGATGCCTCCTTGATCGTCATCGGGCTTCGGCACCGCACCCAGGTGGGAAAGTTCATCCTGGGCAGCCACGCGCAGCGCATCCTCATGCAGGCAGACCGGCCGGTCCTTGCCGTCAAGGCCGACGGCGGAAACTTCTAGCAGAGAGCCCTTTGGAGAGGCGCATGTACGTTCGCAAACCAGCCCGCCGGGGAACGGTAAACGCGGCGCCGCCGGTTCCTGACTGGTCCAGGCTCTGCCGCAACGACCATGTGGAGCTCCATGCCGCCGGCCGTGCCCCGGTGTCCGGAATAATCGACATGATTGCCGCAGACCGAAGCGTCTTCTGGATCATCCGGGACGACGGGGCCGGCAGGACCATGCTGTGCTGCGGCGACGACGTGACCGTGGTCAAGATTGCGTCAGCCAACCCCCTGGCGGGGCGAACCCTTGCGGCAGCCTGAAGGACGCCGCATCTGGCGCGGCAGGGGCATGCAAGGCCGGGGATCCCGGAGGGTTCCCGGCCTTCCGCCGTATGGGGGACAGGAGGCGGTCTTCGGTGCCACCTTCACCAGGACCGGGGGTGGACATGTTCGGCGAGGGCGTCCAGGACCTGGACCTGGCCTTTCACCAGCTTGAGCCTTGCCTCTGGCTCCGCAAACCAGCGGGCGTCGTCAATTTCGGGAAAGTGCTGGATCCGGCCTGAACCCTTGGGCCATTCCATTGGGAAGGTATTGCTCTCGATGCGTTCCGGCTGGAAGTCCTGTTCGGCCGCGTAAACGGTGATGATCTTGCCGGAGGGCTGGCGGAATTCGCCGAGGTGTTCGTAGTCAGCAGCTGGTGCGGGTGTTCCCATTTCCTCGGCGAACTCCCGGATGGCGGCCGCCAGGGGATCCTCGTCCTCCGTGTACTCGCCCTTGGGGATGGACCAGGCGTGCGCGTCCTTTCGGGCCCAGAACGGACCGCCCATGTGGGCAATCCACACCTGCAGCTCGGCGGAAACACCAGGTGCGCTGCCTGGCTGTTGACCGGTGGCAGGCCCCGGCGTCGCGTCCATCCTGTACAGGAGGATTCCTGCGCTTCGGACCGGCATGTGTCCTCCATTTCCAGCAACATTTGAAAAGAAGCGAATTCGCCGTCCAGTGTTAACCGGCAGTTCACGGCCCTGCTTTAGGTTATTCCTTCAGGCACTTTCCTCGAAGGGACCGGTCATGGCCAATATTGCTGAGGTTTTGGGACGGCTTACGCCGGAAGAACTTGATGAGCTTCGCAGCCTTGGTCCTCAGGGCCACCTCCCGCGCCACCTGGTTGAGGCACTGGACCGCGCGGCCGGGGGCCCCGGTTCGGGCCGCGGCTATTACGTGCCCAACGGAAATGTCAGTGCCACCGGCGGCCCGCTGCTGGTGCTGCGCAGCGACGTTTCCGGCTGGCTCCTCAACTCCCACCGGGACGACCCCGACGCCTTGCCGCAACACGGCCAGCACTGAACGCGGCAGAAGGCGCCGGCGGGCCTGTCAATCAGCAGGCACCGGCCCGGCAGCGGCGTCAGCCAATCAATCGGACCAGCCGATCAACCGGTTTGCCAACCGGCCTGCCAATCAGCAGGCGCTAGCCGATCAACAGGCTCAGGGCTTCCGTCAGGTGCTCCACTTCCCGGACCGAAAAACCGGCCGGGACGGGCCCGGGGCCGGCATGGCTTGCCGGGACCACGGCATGGGTAAACCCCAACCGGTGGGCCTCCTGGATCCGCTGGTTGATGCCCGGAACCGGGCGGACTTCGCCGGCGAGTCCCACTTCGCCGAAGGCAATCAAGCGGATCGGGAGGGGTTTGCGGGCCTTAGCCGAGGCCACGGCGAGGGCGACCGCTAGATCCGTGGCGGGTTCGCTCAGCTTCACCCCGCCCACCGTGGCCACATAGGAGTCGTCCTTGTGCAGCAGGGTTCCGGCGCGCTGCTGCAGCACCGCCAGCAGCATGGAGACCCGGGAACTGTCCAGCCCGCTGGTAGCCCGGCGCGGCTGCGAGTTGGGGCTCTCGGCCAGCAGCGACTGCACCTCGGCCAGCAGTGGGCGCCGGCCCTCCATGGTCACGGTGATGCAGGTGCCCGAGACCGGTTCCTTGGTGCGGCTGACAAACAGCCCGCTGGGATCGGCGAGGCCTTCGATGCCGTTCTCGTTCAAATCGAAGCAGCCCACATCGTCGGTAGGCCCGTAGCGGTTCTTAACGGCGCGGAGCAGCCGCAGGCGCGAATGCCGTTCGCCCTCGAACTGGCACACCACATCCACCAGGTGCTCCAGGAGCCGGGGCCCGGCGATGGAACCGTCCTTGGTCACGTGGCCCACCAGCAAGGTGGTCATGTTCCGCCGTTTCGCCACGGCAATAATGGATGCCGCGACCTCCCGCACCTGCGAAACACCGCCCGCGCTGCCGTCAACGTCCGCGCTGCTGAGGGTCTGGACCGAATCCACGATCAGGAGCCGCGGCTCGATCTTCTCCACTTGCCCCAACGCCTGGCCCAGGTCCGTTTCGGCTGACAGATAAAGCGACTCCGCGACGGCGTCGATCCGTTCCGCGCGCAGCTTCACCTGCGCCGCGGACTCCTCGCCCGTTACGTACAGGACGTCCTGCGCCGTGCGGGCGAATTTCGCAGCGACGTCCAGGAGCAGCGTGGATTTTCCGACGCCGGGTTCGCCTGCCAGCAGGATCACCGCACCCGGGACCAGGCCCCCGCCCAGCACCCGGTCCAGTTCGTCCACGCCCGTGGGCAGGAAAGCGGCCGTGGTGGCATCCACCTCGGCAATCCGGCGGGCCGGCTCAAGGACTGTTGTGGCCGCCGTCGTACGCGCAACCGCGGTGCCTGTCTCCTCCACGGTGCCCCACGCCTGGCACTCGCCGCAGCGACCCACCCATTTCACGGTGGTCCAGCCGCATTCGGCGCATTTGTAGGCGGGCGCCTTGGAGGCCCGGGAAGTCTTTGTTGCCATGCGTCCAACCCTAATGGCGGCCACCGACAATCCCCGCCCGCACCCTAACCTCGCACGCTCGGCCAGGGAACCCTGCGGGCGTGGGCCCACCGCCGCACCCAACCTCGCACGGCCACACCGGCTCCCCACCCTCGCAAGCTCGGGTCGGGGCCCTCGCCGGAGCGGATCCACGGCCAGGGAACCCTGCGGGCGTGGGCCCACCGCCCGCACCCTAACCTCGCAAGGCCACACCGGCTCCCCACCCTCGCAAGCTCGGGCCGGGGCCCTCGCCAGAGCGGATCCACGGCCAGGGAACCCTGCGGGCGTGGGCCCACCGCCCGCACCCTAACCTCCCGCCAACAGGGGACCGAGAGAGCGCTCTCTTGACAGTGATCTGCGCCACCTCTACAGTTGAGGAACTTGCCAGAGAGCGCTCTCTCAGCGCCGGTAGTTCCCCCACAAAGGAGTGACCTTGAAATTCGCACGACATACCGCGGCCGCAATTGCGGGCGCAGCGGCCCTGGCCCTGATGGCCACCGGCTGCAGCAGCAGCAGCAAAGAACAGGCAGCAAGCGCAGACAACCCCGTGGAACTCACGGTCACCACTTTCGGGACCTTCGGTTACGACGATCTCTACGGTGAATACGAGCAGGCCAACCCCGGAATCAAGATCAAGGCAACGAACATAGACCGCGGAGCCAACGCCCGCACCGACGCGTTCACGAAACTTGCTGCCGGCTCCGGCCTCAGCGACGTGGTGGCCATCGAGGAAGGCTGGCTCGGATCCATCATGGAAGTTTCGGACCAGTTCGTGGACCTGAACGAGCACGGGGCTGCGGACATCAAGGACAACTGGGTGGACTGGAAGTTCAAGCAGGGCACAGATCCGGACGGCCGCGTCATTGGTTACGGAACAGACATCGGACCCCAGGGCCTTTGCTACAACGGGAAACTGTTTGAGGCTGCCGGCCTGCCGAAGGACCGCGAATCGGTAGCGAAGCTGTTCGGCGGCGAGGACGCCACGTGGGAGACCTACTTCAAGCTCGGCGAGCAGTACAAGGCGGCCACCGGGAAGGCCTGGTATGACCAGTCCGGCTTCGTCTGGAACTCCATGGTGAACCAGATGGAGGAGGGGTACTACACCAAGGACGGAAAGCTGAACGTTGATGGCAACGCGGAGATGAAAGCCAAATTCGAGTTGCTGGCGGCCGGAACGGCGGCGGGTCTGTCCGCCAACCAGACCCAGTTTGACTGGGGCACCGGCAAGGCGTTTACCGACGGCTCCTTCGCGACTTTCGTCTGCCCCGGCTGGATGCTCGGCACCATCAAGGGCCAGCTTGAATCAGCAGGCGGCGGCGCGGACAGCGGCTGGGACTTCGCCGATGTCTTCCCGGGCGGGGCCTCGAACTGGGGCGGCGCTTTCCTCTCAGTGCCCAAGACCTCCGAACATCCGGCAGAAGCTGCCAAGCTCGCCGCGTGGCTGACTGCGCCTGAGCAGCAGGTCAAGCAGTCGGCCGCGGCCAACAACTTCCCCAGCACGCTTAAGGCACAGGAGAAGCTCGTGGCGGACGCCACCCCCAACGTGCTGTTCAACAACGCCCCCACCGGCGTTATCCTCGCCAACCGCGCCAAGGGAGTGGTGGCCCAGTTCAAGGGACCGGACGATTCCGTCATCCAGGAGAACGTGTTTGGCCCGGCCCTGAAAATGCTCGACGGCGGCACGGCCAACGCTGACAAGGCCTGGTCTGAAGCACTGACCCTCCTCAACGACCTGGTCGTAAACAACTAGCACCACCCGCTGCGGGGCCTTCCGGAAGGGAGGCCCCCCGATGGAGGGCAAGAGCCCATGACAACTACCCTGAACCGGGCCGCCAAACCCGCGGTCATCAAACCGAAACCCACCTGGAAGCAGCGGCTGAACGTCTTCGACGTCAAAGCATCGCCCTACCTGTACGTCGCCCCGTTCTTTATCCTCTTCGCCCTCGTGGGGCTCTTTCCCCTGGTCTACACCTTCGTGGTGAGCCTCTTCGACTGGCACCTGCTCAAGGGCCAAGGGGACTTCGTTGGGCTGCAAAACTTCGTGGAAGTCCTGCAGGACCGTTTCTTCTGGAACTCCCTGTTCAACACGGTAAGCATCTTCCTGCTCTCCGCCATTCCGCAGCTCGCCGTGGCGCTCTTCCTGGCGGCAATGCTTGACCAGAACCTCCGGGCCAGGACCTTCTGGCGGATGAGCGTCCTCCTGCCCTACATCGTGACGCCGGTGGCAGTGGCCATGATCTTCACCAACATGTTCGGTGAGCAGTACGGCCTGATCAACAACGTCCTGGGCAATATCGGCCTGGACCCCGTGATGTGGAAAAGCGAAACCCTGCCCAGCCACATCGCCATCGCCACCATGGTGAACTGGCGCTGGACCGGCTACAACGCGCTGATCCTGCTCGCAGCCATGCAGGCCGTTCCCCGCGACCTCTACGAGTCCGCCGCCCTGGACGGGGCCGGAGCGGTACGCCGGTTCTTCAGCATCACCCTGCCCAGCATCCGTCCCACCATGGTGTTTGTGGTCATTACGTCCACCATCGGCGGGCTGCAGATCTTCACCGAGCCGCGCCTGTTCGATCCCGCTACCGCAGGCGGATCACAGCGGCAATTCCAGACCACCGTGCTGTACCTCTGGGAAATGGCCTTCCAGCGCCAGAACTTCGGCAAGGCATCAACGATCGCCTGGCTCCTTTTCCTGATCATCGTGCTGTTCGGTCTGGTCAACTACCTCATTTCCCGGCGGATAGCGACCGCAGACGCCGCCAAACCCTCCCGGGCTGCCCGGCGCGCCGAAAGGACCACGCGATGAGCACCATCGAAGGGGCAGCCCCGGCACCCCCTGAATCCCGCACTTCCGGAACGACTGCGCCAGGCCCCTCCACCCGACCCCGCAAGCGCTTCTTCGGTTCCGGAGAGAAACCCGGCTTCCTGACTTACGGCCTGCTCCTGGCGTTCCTGCTGTCCTCGGCCTACCCGCTGTGGTGGTCCGCCGTGATCGGCAGCCGTTCCAATGAGGCCCTGAGTGAAACCTGGCCGCCACTGCTCCCGGGTGGAAACTTCTGGACCAACGTGGGTGAAGTCTTCGACACCATTCCCTTCTGGCTCGCCCTGGGCAACAGCGTGCTGATTTCCTGCATCATCACCGTTTCGGTGGTGGGCTTCTCCACCCTGGCCGGCTACGCGTTCGCCAAGCTCCGCTTCAAAGGCCGGGACGGGCTCATGCTGATGGTGGTGGCCACCATGGCCATCCCCACCCAGCTCGGAATCATCCCGCTCTTTATGGTGATGCGCACCCTGGGCTGGACTGGTGAAATCGGCGCCGTGGTGGTGCCCACCCTGGTAACGGCGTTCGGTGTCTTCTTTATGCGGCAGTACCTGGTGGACGTCATCCCGGACGAACTCATCGAGTCCGCCAGGATGGACGGGGCCAGCATGATTTCCACCTTCCGGCATGTCGCCATCCCCGCAGCGCGGCCCGCCATGGCCATCCTGGGCCTCTTCACCTTTATGACGGCCTGGACTGATTTCCTCTGGCCCCTTCTGGTGCTCGACGCCGGCAACCCCACCTTGCAGACGGCGCTCAGCCAGCTTCAGTCTGCCCGCTACGTGGACTACTCCGTGGTCCTCGCCGGCGCCGTGCTGGCAACCCTCCCGCTGCTGGTGCTCTTCGTACTGGCAGGAAAACAACTCATCTCAGGAATCATGCAAGGAGCAGTGAAGGGCTGAATGCAGCACTCAACATATAAGCGGCAATGGCCCGAGGGCTTCCTGTGGGGATCGGCGACGGCGGCCGCCCAGGTAGAGGGCGCCGGCCACGAAGGCGGCAAGGAAGATTCCATTTGGGACCATTTCGCCAGGATCCCGGGCGCCATCGCCAACGGTGACACCCTTGAGCAGGCAGTGGACCACTATCACCGGATGCCCCAGGACGTCCGGCTGATGAAGGAGCTGGGATTGGATTCCTACCGGTTCTCCACCAGCTGGGCGCGGGTCCGTCCTGGAGACAGGACCGCGAACCGCGAGGGCCTGGACTTCTACTCCCGGCTGGTGGACGAGTTGCTCGAAGCGGGCATCCTGCCCTGGCTCACCCTCTACCACTGGGACCTGCCGCAAGCACTTGAGGAGAAGGGCGGGTGGGCCAACCGGGACACTGCGTACCGGTTCGTTGAGTACGCAGACGACGTGTATTCGGCGCTGGGGGACCGGGTCCGCCACTGGACCACGTTCAACGAACCCTTCTGTTCGTCGCTGTTGGGCTACGGGGCGGGCGTGCACGCGCCCGGCCGCCAGGAACCCGCGGCAGCCATCGCCGCCGTGCACCACCAGCACCTGGCCCATGGTCTGACAGTCAATGCGCTGCGAAGCCGTGGAGCGGAGCAGCTGGGCATCACCCTTAATCTGAGCAATTCGATTCCGCGGGACAGCCAGGACCCGGTGGACCTTGACGCCGCCCGCCGGTTCGACTCCCTGCAGAACCGGATTTTCCTGGACCCCATCCTGCGGGGAAGCTACCCGGAGGATTCGTTGCGGGACCTGGCACCCTTCGGCCTGCAGGAGGTGATCCGTCCGGGCGACCTCGAAATCATCAGCGCGCCCCTGGACTTCCTGGGCGTGAACCACTACCACGATGACCTCATCAGCGGCCACGCCGACGCCGCCGGGAGTGACGGCCACTCCGGCGGAGCCGAACGTCCCACCGCCTCACCCTGGATCGGTTCCGAGGACATCGCGTTCCCCAGCAGGGGGCTGCCGAGGACAGCAATGGGCTGGGAAGTGAACCCCGAGGGTCTGCGTACGCTGCTGGTCCGGCTGGGCGAGGAGTATCCGTCCTTGCCGCCGCTGTACATCACCGAGAACGGCGCCGCCTACGAGGACACGGTGGATGCCGGCGGCGCAGTGCACGACGAGGACCGGACCCGGTTCATCCTGGACCATGTGGCCGCCGTCGGCCAGGCCATAGACCAGGGTGCGGACGTCCGCGGCTACTTCGTCTGGTCCCTGCTGGACAACTTCGAATGGTCGTGGGGGTATGGAAAACGTTTCGGGATTGTCCGAGTGGATTACGGCAGCTTCGAGCGCACCGCCAAGGACAGCGGGAAGGCCTACGCCGGGTTGATTGCCGCCGCGAAGCGGAACATTCCACGCCCCGCTGTATCCCTGCCCGCCTAAACTGAAATCCCCGGCCCAGTGCCAGCTAGATCACGGAGCGAAGATTGTGAAGCAAGACCCCAGCGCAAGCAGGCCGGCGCCCACCCTTGAGATGGTGGCAGCGCTGGCTGGCGTTTCCCGCGCCACCGTCTCGCGGGTGGTTAATGATGTGCCGAGCGTGGATGAGGACATCGCTGCCAAGGTGCGGCAGGCCATTCTCGCCGTCAACTACACCCCCAACCGGGCAGCCCGTACCCTGGCCAGCAGGAAGCCCAACTCCGTGACCCTTATCGTGCCGGAGTCCACGTCCAAGGTCTTCGCGGACCCGTTCTTTGCCTCAGTAGTGGAGGGCGTGGCCCTGTATCTGGCAGACACGGACTACACACTGAACATGGTGATTGCTTCCGAGGCCAAGCCGGAAAAGACCCGGGCTTTCCTGCTCGGCGGAAGCGTGGCAGGGGCCCTGGTGGTGTCCCATCATGCGGGGGACACGTCCTGGACCCACCTGGGCGACTACATCCCCATGGTGTTCGCCGGCCGGCCCCTGCGCGAAAGCGGCAGCTACTACGTGGACGTTGACAACGAGGCCGCAGCCGCAGGGGCAACCCGGCTGCTGATCGAACGGGGGCGAAGCAACATCGCCACCATCGCAGGCCCCCAGGACATGCCGCCGGGCATTGACCGCGTCAACGGTTGGCGAAAAGCCCTGGCGGAAGCGGGGCTGGATGATTCCATGGTGGAGTACGGGGACTTCACCCTCGCCTCCGGAGCCAAAGCGATGCGGCGCCTGCTGGGCAGCGGGCGGCCGGTGGACGGACTGTTCGTCGCCAATGACCAGATGGCGGCCGGTGCTTACACCGTCCTGCAGGAACGCGGGATCCGGATACCCGAGGACGTCGCCGTGGTGGGGTTCGACGACGACTCGTTCGCAGTTTCCGTGGTCCCGCAGCTCACCACGGTGCATCACCCGATCATCGACATGGGAAAGAAAATGGCGGAAATCCTGGTGAACCTGATTGAGGGGAAGGACCCGGACCGGGTGACACAGATCCCCACGTCACTCGTGGTGCGCGGGTCCGCCTGATGGGCGCCGAGGAGGAAGGTTCCGGCCACAGTGGGCGACTCCTGCGGTGGGGTGTTGTGGCCACCGGCAGGATCGCCCACCGCGTAACCCGCGACCTCGCCTGCCTTGAGGATGCCACGCTGTATGCGGTGAGTTCGCGGAGCGAGGGCTCCGCCCGGGGCTTCGCTGAGCAGCATGGCTTTGCCGTCAGCTACCACGACACACCCACCGCAACCGGCTACCAACAGCTGTTCGCCGATCCTTTGGTGGACGTGGTGTACGTGGCCACGCCGCACGCCCAGCACTTCGAAGTTGCCCTTGCCGCCCTCGACGCCGGCAAACATGTCTTGTGCGAAAAGCCCCTCACCATCAACGCCCGTGAGGCCCGCGAACTGACCGCGCTGGCGGGGGAACGGGGAGTGTTCCTGATGGAGGCGGTGTGGACCCGTTTCCTGCCGGCTACCCGCCGCGCCCTTGAGCTGGCCGGCAGCGGGGCGATCGGCACGGTCCGCTGGGTCCAGGCGGATCTGGGCTTTCCGGCTGTGTACGATCCAGCGGACAGGCTGTGGGACCCGGCTGCCGGCGGCGGCGCCCTCCTGGACCTCGCGGTGTACCCGCTGACCTGGGCCGTGGCTGCCCTCGGATTTCCCACCAGGCTCACCGCCACGGGGCACCTGAACCGGGACGGCGTGGACGTGCAGAACACGCTCACGCTCGAATATCCGGAAGGCGCCGCAGCCCAGCTGACCTCCTCACTCTCGTCGGCCGGTCCGGGCATGGCAACACTCGGCGGGACCGCCGGCTGGATCAGGACCGGTTCCCCGCTGTACAGCCCGAAAAGCCTGGAAATTTGCGGCCTGGACGGCCGAATCCGGGTTGAGGAATTTCCAGAGGAGACCGAGGGCTTCATCCACGAACTGCGCGAAACGGCACGGTGCATCCGCGCCGGTCTCCAGGAGAGTCCGCTGATGCCCTGGGCCGAAACCGTGCAGATGATGCAGCTGCTGGACGAAGCACGGCAGCAACTGGGGCTGCACTACCCCAACGACGTTTAGTTTCGGCTGGGCTCAACCATCGGAGCTAAAGCGCCGGGAGCACGTCCCGCGCCTCACGCGCGTCCATCCCCGTGGCCTCCAGGAGGTCCACCATCAGGGGCCGGTAGAGCATCACCACCGTTTCGCCTTCGAGCCGCTGCACTTCAAGCAGCTTCGGGTGCAGCCGCAGGGCAATCTCGCTCAGGTCACGCCGGGCCGTGCGCAGGTGGGCGCGGCGGACGCCGTCGTGCGTTTCCGCCAGGCCCAGCGACAGCTCATCAATGGCGGCAGCGGTCTCCTGCAGCACTTCTGCGATGTTCTCCGTGGCCTCGTCCGAGAGCGCCGCGTGATTGATGGCGCTCGTCAGCCGGCGGGCGAAAACCCGGCTGTTCCGCAAAGCCAGATCAATAAAGTCCAGTGACACTTTCAGCTGGTCCAGCTCCTCCCGGTGCCGCCGGTAGGCGGGCGCAAGCCTGGCCACCTCCCCGGAAGAGCGCAGGGACTGGCGCATCGCGTCCACCAGAGGCTGGCAGTTCCGGCCCCGGATGAGCGCGTGCCACGCCTGGGTGGAGTCGCTGTTGGCCAGGGCGTCGGCACACTCGCGCAGCACCTCCGCCAGTTCGTGCAGCAGCTTCTGCACGTCCTTGCGTGGCTCCCGCCGAGGGTCCTTGGGGATCAGGATGGTCACCAGTAGAGCGCACAGGCCGCCCACCACGGCGTCGATACTCCGGGTGAAAGGCCCGCCGGCCGGCGCCGGGAGCAGCACCACCAGCAACGACTGGAGCCCCAGCTGCGTGGTAAAGATGGTGCCGCTGTCCAGGAAGCGGGCCAGCAGGATGGAGAAGAGCAGCACGACGGCGGCCTGCCAGATTCCGCTGCCCAGCCAGTGCAGGAGCAGGTCGCCCACGGCGATGCCGATGGTGCAGCCCAGTCCCACCTCCACCACCCGCCGCAACCGCGGTTCGCGCGAGAAGCCCAGGGCGATCAGGGAGGAGGTGGCGGCGAACAAGGGCCCGGAGTGGCCCAGAACGTACTCGGCGAAGGCATAGGCGCCCACTGCGCAAAGGGTCATCTGGACGGCGGGAACAAGGGAATTCCGGCTCCGGATCAACCCGGTGCGGATACGGCCGTGCAGGAAACGCCTGCCCGCTGAGAGTCCTGCTGCCGAAGCCATGACGTCCAGTCTATTTGCTGCCCGTGTTTTATTTTTGCTGCCGCGCACTACGGCCGGAGATGTGATCTGCGCAATGGGAACCCGGCACTTGTCAGCAAATATCCCGCCGTCGTTAATGTTCCGTTCACTTTGGACAGCCCATCCCGTTACCTGCGGCCCTTAACTTCGATGAAGGTACAAAACGTACGCATCGCGCTGCAGGGTTCTCCGCCCCTGTCCCGCAACTGAGAAACCCTGGAAGGGGTACACCTAGTGAAGGCACTTCGCTTCGGCCGCCACGCCGCTATTGCTGTTATCGCAGCCGGCGCACTCGCGCTCACCGCCTGCGGTTCAGACAACGCCACGGGCACCGCGCCCGGCGGCAACCAGACTTCAGCCGGACCCAAGGTGACCGGCACGCTCACCGGCATCGGCGCATCCTCCACCACCGCGGCCATGGACGCGTGGAAGGCCGGCTTCGCCTCGGCAAACCCCGGCGCCACCGTGCAGTACTCGCCGGACGGCTCCGGCGCCGGCCGCAAGGCCATCATCGACGGCTCGGCTCAGTTTGCCGGTTCGGACGCGTACCTCAAGGACGAAGAACTTGAAGCCTCCAAGGCCAAGTGCGGCCCCGAGGGCGCTGTCAACATCCCGGTCTACATCTCCCCGATTGCCGTAGCCTTCAATCTCCCCGGCATCACCGAGCTGAAGCTGGACGCAGCCACCGTGGCCAAGATCTTCCGCGGCCAGATCACCACCTGGAACGATCCCGCCATCGCAGCCCTGAACGACGGCGTCACCCTGCCGGACCTCAAGGTCACCCCGGTGAACCGCTCAGACGACTCCGGCACCACCACTAACTTCACCGACTACCTGGCATCGGCAGCATCTGAGATCTGGACGGACAAGGCCGCCGGCGTCTGGCCTGCAAGCCTCCAGGGTGAGAACGCCAAGGGCACCTCCGGCGTGGTCAAGACCGTCACCGACACCCCCGGTGCCGTGACCTACGCTGACGACTCCGCCGTGGGCGGCAAGCTCGGCACCGCCTCCATCAAGGTGGGCGAAGAATTCGTGAAGATCTCCGCCGACGCCGCCGCCAAGGCAGTTGAAGCCGGCAAGCCCGTTGAAGGCCGCTCCGCCAACGACGGTGCCATCAAGCTGGACCGCAAGACCACCGCCTCCGGCGCCTACCCCGTGGTCCTGGTTTCCTACCACGTCGTTTGCACCACCTACGACAAGCAGGAAACCGTAGACCTGATCAAGGCCTTCGAGAACTACGTAGTGTCCGAGGAAGGCCAGGAGACGGCTGCGGATTCCGCGAAGTCCGCTCCGCTCTCCTCCACCCTCGCCGAGAAGGCAAAGGCGGCCATCGAGTCCGTCAAGGTCAAGTCCTAATTAGCGCACCAAATCCGGGTTCCCCGCCTGCCGGCAGGCAGTGCGGGGAACTTGGCATTGGATGCACCTTCTTCCAGTCTTTGAAAAACCTCCACGATCGAAGGGCCGTCGAATGACCGCCACCCCCCTGACCAGAACCCAGGGCGCCGGCCGCGCCGGGGACAAAATCTTTTCGGGTGCCGCCCTGGCCGCCGGCTGCCTCATTCTCGCCGTCCTCTTCGGCGTCGCGCTCTTCCTGGTGGTCCAGGCCATCCCGGCGCTGACAGCACCTGCGGCCGAGATCCAAGGCGGAGCAGGCTTCTTCGCCTACATCTGGCCCATTGTGATCGGCACGCTCATCGCAGCAGTCATTGCGCTGGTGATTGCCACACCCATCGCCATCGGCGTTGCGCTGTTTATCTCCCATTTCGCCCCCCGCGGACTCGCCGCCGGCCTGGGCTACGTGGTGGACCTGCTCGCCGCGATCCCCTCTGTGGTCTACGGTGCGTGGGGTGCCACGTTCCTGGCCGGCCAAATCTCCCCGGCCTACAACTGGCTCGCCCAGAACATGGGCTGGCTGCCCATTTTCCAGGGGCCCGCTTCCGCCACCGGCAAAACCATCCTTACCGCCGGCATCGTCCTGGCCGTGATGGTGCTGCCCATCATCACCTCACTGTCCCGCGAAATTTTCCTGCAGACCCCCAAACTGCACGAGGAAGCCGCGCTCGCGCTGGGTGCCACCCGCTGGGAAATGATCAAGATGTCCGTCCTGCCCTTTGCACGGCCCGGCATCATCAGCGCCGTTATGCTCGGGCTGGGCCGCGCGCTCGGCGAAACCATGGCAGTGGCCCTGGTGCTGTCCTCCGGAGCCCTGACGGCCAGCCTGATCCAGTCCGGCAACCAGACCATCGCCGCGGAGATCGCCCTGAACTTCCCCGAGGCCAGCGGACTCAAGGTCAGCACGCTGATCGCCGCCGGCCTGGTCCTGTTCATCATCACCCTGGCCGTGAACATGATCGCGCGCTGGATCATCACCCGGCACAAAGAATTCTCGGGAGCCAACTAAATGACCTCCACCCTTACTCCCGTCCGCAGCAAGCGCTCGGCGCTCACCAAGGGCCAGCTGCCCAAGTACGCGCCCTACGTGGTCCTTGCCGCGGCCCTGATTCTCGGCGCGGCGGTCCTCGCGCTGGTGGGCTTTAACGCGTTCGGCTGGGGCGTGGTCTCCGCGATCCTGTTCGCCATTGGGCTCGTGTCCTGGAGTGCAGCCGTTGAAGGATCCCGCAAGGCCAAGGACAAACTGGCCACCTGCCTGGTGGTGGGGTCCTTCCTGGTTGCGCTGCTGCCGCTCGTCTCGGTCATCTGGACCGTGCTGGTCAACGGTATCCCCGGCCTCCTGACCCCGGGATTCCTCAGCAGCTCCATGAACGGCGTCACGGGAGTGTACGACAGACGGGCCGTCGAGGAGGGCGCACCCGTCCTGGGCGGCATCTACCACGCGCTGCTGGGTACAGTGGAGATCACCCTGCTGGCCACCGTTATCTCCGTGCCGGTTGGCCTGCTGACCGCGATCTACCTGGTGGAATATGGGAGGGATGGCCGGCTCGCCCGCGCCATCACCTTCTTCGTTGACGTTATGACCGGCATCCCGTCCATCGTGGCCGGCCTCTTCGCGGCCGCCTTCTTCTTCGCGGTGGTGGGCCCGGGAACCAAGACAGGTGCCGTGGCCGCCGTCGCCCTTTCCGTGCTGATGATCCCCGTGGTGGTGCGGTCCAGCGAGGAAATGCTGAAGATCGTGCCCAACGAACTGCGTGAAGCGGCCTACGCGCTGGGCGTGCGCAAGTGGCGGACCATCGTCAAGGTGGTGATTCCGACGGCGATCTCGGGCATCGCTTCGGGCGTCACCCTGGCCATCGCCCGCGTTATCGGCGAGACGGCGCCCATCCTGGTCACCGCCGGCTTCGCCACCAGCATCAACTCCAACGTGTTCAGCGGCTGGATGGCCTCGCTGCCCACGTTCATCTACACCCAGATCCTGAACCCAACGTCGCCGGCCAACCCGGACCCGTCCTCGCAGCGGGCCTGGGGCGCTGCCCTGGTGCTGATCATCCTGGTGATGATCCTCAACCTGGGCGCCCGGCTGATCGCCCGGGTCTTCGCCCCCAAAACGGGCCGCTGACGGCGGCTCCGGGCATGTGGCACCTACCGCCGCTTCCGGCCGGAACCTAGACTTCAATTCATCCCCAGTTAGTGAAGGAACACCATGTCTAAGCGCATCGACGTCAAGGACCTGAACGTGTACTACGGCGATTTCCTCGCCGTGGAGGACGTCACCATCAACATCGAGGCCAAGTCCGTCACCGCATTCATCGGTCCGTCCGGCTGCGGCAAGTCCACCTTCCTGCGGACCCTGAACCGCATGCACGAGGTACTTCCCGGCGCCCGCGTGGAGGGCGAAGTGCTCCTCGACGGCGACAACCTGTACGGCCCGGGCGTGGACCCCGTCACGGTCCGCTCGCAGATCGGCATGGTGTTCCAGCGGCCCAACCCGTTCCCCACCATGTCCATCCGGGACAATGTGCTGGCGGGCGTGAAGCTGAACAACAAGAAGATCTCCAAGGGCGAGGCCGACGTCCTGGTGGAGCGCTCACTGAAGGGCGCCAACCTCTGGAACGAGGTCAAGGACCGCCTGGACAAGCCTGGTTCGGGGCTTTCCGGCGGCCAGCAGCAGCGCCTCTGCATCGCGCGGGCCATCGCCGTGGAGCCGCAGGTGATCCTGATGGACGAGCCGTGCTCCGCGCTGGACCCCATCTCCACCCTGGCCATTGAAGACCTCATCAACGAGCTCAAGGACCAGTACACGGTGGTGATCGTGACCCACAACATGCAGCAGGCAGCCCGCGTCTCGGACCGCACCGCGTTCTTCAACATCGCCGGCACCGGCAAGCCCGGCAAGCTCATCGAAGTCGGCAACACGCACACCATCTTCAGCAACCCCACGCAGAAGGCCACGGAAGACTACGTCTCCGGCCGCTTCGGATAATCCCCAGCCGCGCCCAGGCTCGCACGCTCGCCCGGGGACCCCTGCGGCCGTGGGCCCACAGCCGGCTGAACCAGGGGGCGTCGTCGTACGCCTATTCGGGCACTTCCAGCTGGAAGCCGCAGCGGCAGCGCAGCACCCTGGTGGGCAGCGAGACCGTGTTGAGTGCTCCGCCGGAACTGCTCCGGTAGCACAGGCGCTCTATCTCGAACTCGGCTTCCTCCATGGCAAATCCGCAATGGATGTACTCGTCGCCGAGCAAAATGACTTTTGCCATCCACCGCACCTGGCCGAGCGCCGCGGCGACGTCGGCGGCATACGCGAGGTGCTCCTGGAACCGGCGGCATTCGTTGCACGTATAGGAGACGGTGACCAGGTCGCCATTGGCGGCACCCATCGCAATGATCGCGTGGATGGTCAGCTGCTGTTCCGTTCCGCAAAGCTCGCACTGCATATGGCGTGGCTGAGGGTGGTCGTGGCGGGGAGCCGGGGTAGACATGGCGCCTGGTCTTTTCCACGTTGTGCAGCCAACCCGCCGATATGCTGCAGCGGAACCATCCCCAGCCCTGCACCCGGCTGCGGATGGCAGGCCCGGCAGCGGTGCTGGGGGCCTACTTTTGAATTTACGTCACCAGCTTCCGGCTGTACAGGTCTTGTACGGCAGGGCAGCAGCGGACGACGGCGTGGTCCCCGGCTGTGAGCCGGCGGACCCGGTCCGCGCGGCTTATTCCGGCAGTGGGGAAAGTGCCAGCGCCAGCACAAAGGCGAGGGCGGCCGTGGCCAGCGGGGTGAGGATCCAGAGCCCCACGATGCGGATCACCAGCTTCCGGTTGGTGACCGAGAAGTGCTGGTTCTCTCCCGCGCCCAACACTGCAGAGGTGACGGTGTGCGTGGTGGACAGGGGCCAGTGCAGGCCGATGGCACCCACAAAAAGCATCACGGCACTGGAAATCTGGGCCACCGAGCCGCGCAGCGGGTCGATCCTGGTGATTTTATGGCCGATGGTGTGCGAGATGCGCCAGCCGCCGAACATCGTACCGGCGGCGATCATCACCGCTGAAAGCAGCGCAACCCACACGGGGATGCTGCCGCCGTCGGAATAGCCGCCCGCCAGCAGGGCAAGGAGGAGGACGGCGCTGATCCGCTGTCCGTCCTGCAGGCCGTGGCCGAACGCCACCGCCCCCGCGGCGATGGACTGGCTCCGGCGGAACCGCTGGTTCACCACGTTCGGCTGCGTGTGCCGTGCGGCCCAGGTGGCGGGGTAGACCAGCATAAACGCGCCGCTGTAGGCCACCAGGGGTGACAGCACCAGGGGCAGGATGACCTGGAACAGCAGGGAGTTGTCCACTCCGCCAACACCCGGCCCGCCCACGGCGAGGCTGGCGAGTCCCGCCCCGGCAAGGCCGCCCACCAGGGCATGGGTGGTGGAGGCCGGGATGCCCCGCCACCACAGGAAGATTCCCCAGGCGATGGCGCTGGCCAGGCCTGCCAGGAGGATGCTGAGTCCGTCCGTCCCGGCAGGGAGGCTGATCCAGGCCTGGCTCACGGCCACCGCCAGTCCCGCGCTGAGCAGTGCGCCAATGAAGTTGAAGAAGGCTGCGAGCAGCACCGCCACGCTGGGCGTAAGTGCCCGGGTGCGGACGGCAAGGGCCACGGAGGTGGAGACGTCGCGGAACCCGTTGACGAAGGCGAACACGGCGGCCAGGAGGACCACTGCGCCGAAGACGACTGCCGTCACCTCAGGATTCCTTGACGATGATGCTGCCTACCTGGGTGGCGATGCGGCGCATGTCCTTGGTGACTTCCACGAGTTGGTTGGCGATGTCGCGGTTGCGGGAGTACTGCGCCCACTTCATATCGCTGATCATGTCCGCCACCCAGACCCGGTGGGTCCGTTCGGCACGTTTGGCCAGGCGGAGGATTTCGATCCAGTAATCCTCGAGGTCGTCCAGGTTGTCCAGCCGCCGCATGGCATTCACGGTGAGTTCGGCCTGCCGGCTGATGATCTCCAGTTGGTCCGCGGCCCGTTTGGGGAGGCGCTCCAGCCGGTAAAGGGCCACGAGTTCCGCGGCGGCATCCAGTTTCTCGATGGCCTCGTTGAGGTACCGCGAGAGGGCATACATGTCCTCGCGCGGCAACGGGTTAACAAAGCTGGTGCGCATGTGCGTCAGGAGGGCGAAATGCAGTTCGGCGGACCGTGCCTCGTGGTTGTGCATGTCCTCCACAAGCCTGCCGTGCTCCGCCGCGGGGACACCGAGGATTTCGGCGAGCGTGGCGCTGCCCAGCACAATCTGCTGCGCCATTTGCGACAAGAGGTTCAGCCCGGCGGGCTCCTGGGGAAAAAGGCGCAGTTTCACGTAGTTACCGGTCTCCGGGAGTAGTTCAGGGCGGGAGTTGCCTGCCGTGTGACGTGACCCCGGCGCAACCAACGCTAACTCTACCGGCCCGTAAAAGGAGGGCTGAAATGGGCTGACAGCAGGCGGCCCACGAACATCAGGCCGGCCGTAAACGGGCATAAAAATGGTGCCGAACCGGATACGCCTCTCGGCGGTAGGCCGCTCTAGGCGGCTAAATGTTGAAGCCCGGGGGTTTCGCGGCTCGGCACCAGTTTCAGTGTTCTACGTTGGTTGGCCCAAGTCAACATTGACAGATCGCCGGTTCTGGGCCACAAAGCGGGCCCTGTCAGTCCAATTCGCCCAGCCGCCAGGCGTTGGCGGCGTGCTCAAGGTCTTCAGCGGTTTTGACCAGTTGGTTGGAGTTGCGGGTGAGCTTGCTGGCGTGGGCCTCGTTGCCGTGCTCGGCCCCGTCGGCAAGGGTGGCCTGGCCGAGTGCCACCACGCGGCAGAACGCCGCGGAACGTTCCAGCGCGACGTCGAACTCGCCGTCGAACGCCCCGGAGAGGATGGCGTCCGCCATGGTCTTCATCTCGTCTGCCCCGGGAGGCTCGGCCGCGCCGGCCACCACGTTGGAAACCTGGGCCGTGTCCTTTCCGGCGCGGAAGTAGACGGAAATGCGCTCCGGGTCCTGCACTGTGGCCGCCCGCAACGCATAAAGGCGCCAGAGCGCACCCGGAAGCGACCGGGCCGGGCTCTCCGCCCACATCTCCGCAATGGCCTCCAGGCCCTGCTCGTCAGCCAGCCTGACCAGCCGCTCGGTCACGGCGGGATCGTCGCTGTCGCGTCCGTGCCGGACCAGCGCCTGGGCGGCGAGGTGGGCGGCCTCGGACACGCGTGCGGGATCCGCGCCGCCGGCAAAAGGCTCAAAGTCCACGGGGGCGAAAGGCTTCGGCTTATGGTGCCGGTTGGCGCCGCCGTAAGGACTGGGACCTGGTTGCTCGCTCATGCCACCCACGCTACTCCTGTGCCCCGCCGTAAATCGAGCATCGGAACCCTTTGCGCACGCGCCCGACGGCGGGTCCCGGCTTGCGTTCAACGGCGCCGGAACCATGGGTTAGAGTATTAAATGTCCAGAAATGGACTGGGCCGGGCAGCCCGGCACTTCGGTGCCCACACAGCCCGGCAGGGGCCTTTAGCTCAGTTGGTAGAGCATCGGACTTTTAATCCGTGGGTCGTGGGTTCGAGCCCCACAGGGCCCACTCTTTGTAAGAGCGGGAATCCCCCGGCAGCCTTTCGAAGCCGCCGGGGGATTTTTCGTGGGGCGCGTGGCAACCCGGGCCAAACGGGCACAATGGGGACATGACTAAAAGCAGCAGCGGGCGCCTGCCGCGCCTTGAGGACGTGGCTGAACTTGCTGGTGTTTCGCACCAGACCGTTTCCCGGGTGGTCAACGGCCACCCCAATGTCAGCAAGGCAACGCGCGAAAGGGTCGAGGCGGCCATCGCACAACTGGGCTACCGCCGCAACACTGCGGCCCGCAGCCTGGTGACCCGGCGCTCGCAGACCATCGGGGTGCTGGGCAGCGAGCTTTCACAGTACGGCCCCGCCAACACCATGCTCGGCGTCGAGCGTGCCGCGCGCGATGCCGGGTACTTCGTCAGTATCGCCGCGCTGCGTTCCATCGGCCGGGACGCCATCTTCGACGCCCTCCGGCACTTCATGGACCAGTCGGTGGACGGGATCGCCGTCCTGGTGCCGCACACCGAAACGCTGCGGATCCTGGAGGAGTTCAACCCCGGCGTCCCGGTGGTGGCCGTCGGCTCGGCGGGCAACGACGCCGTCAGCGGCGTGATGGTGGACCAGAAGAGTGGCGCCGGGATCGCCGTCGGGCATCTCATCGACCTCGGGCACCGCAGGATCGGCCACGTCGCCGGGCCGGCGGACTGGATCGATGGTGCCCTCCGGGCCGAGGGCTGGCGTGCGGCGCTGCACCAGGCGGGTTTGCAGGACGACCTGGTGCTGGAAGGCGACTGGAGCGCCGAAAGCGGCTATGCGATCGGGCGGCGGCTGGCGGCCGAGCGGACGGCAACGGCCCTGTTCGTGGGCAACGACCAGATGGCCCTCGGTGTACTGCGCGCGTTTAATGAGGCGGGCGTGCGCGTGCCCGACGACGTCTCCGTGGTGGGGTTCGACGACCAGCCTGAATCGGGCTTCTTTACCCCGCCCCTCACCACTGTGCGCCAGGACTTCGAAGAGCTGGGCCGGCGCTGCATGGATGCCATGCTGAAGGAGATCGAAGCGGGCGCGCCAGTCAGCTCCACCGTGGTCACCCCGCAGTTGGTGCACCGGGAGAGCACGGCAGCACCGCGCTCCTGACCCGCCCCCTTCCCTGTAGCCTGAAGTGATGCCCCTGCCTGACACCATGCCCCGCAACAACGTCCTGTCCCGCCTTCTCGATGCCGGAGAGAATGTGGTCCTGGACGGTGCCCTGGCCACGGAACTTGAAGCACACGGCTGCGACCTGGAGGACCCGTTGTGGTCTGCCAAAGTCCTGCTGGAGCAGCCGGAACTCGTCAGGCGGGTCCACCTCGACTACTTTCGTGCGGGGGCGCGGGTTGCCATCACCGCCAGCTACCAGGCAACGCCGCTGGGGTTCGCACGCCGGGGGATTTCCGAAGCCGAAGCCCTGGAACGGGTGGCCCTGAGCGTCAGCCTGGCAGACGAAGCCCGCCGCGAGCACCTGGCCGCAAACCCCGAGGCCGGCCCGCTGCTGGTGGCCGGATCTGTTGGACCGTACGGCGCCTACCTCGCGGACGGATCCGAATACCGCGGCGACTACACCCTGAGCCGGAACGATTTTAAGGCTTTCCACCGGCCGCGGATCGCGGCCCTCGTGGACGCGGGAGCCGACGTCCTTGCCTGCGAAACATTGCCCTCGCTGCCTGAAGCTGCCGCGCTGCTGGAACTGGTTGCCGAGTTCGACGTCGAATCCTGGCTGACGTTCACACTCCGGGATGGCGCGCACATCAGTGACGGCACTGCCCTCGAACGGGTGGCGGAGCTGTGCAACGACGAGCCGCGCGTAGCCGCGATAGGGGTGAACTGCGTCCCGCTGGAGTTGGTCACTCCGGCACTGGATGCCTTAGGGCGGGCCACCCGCAAACCGTTGATCACTTATCCCAACTCCGGAGAAACCTACAACGCCACCACAAAGACCTGGGGGCCGTCCGCGGCTTCCGGTGACGCCACTGATGCAGGACGGGCGCCAGCCAGCCTTGTGGAAGGAGCCCCGGCGTGGCACGAACGCGGCGCGCGGATGGTGGGCGGCTGCTGCCGGACCACGCCGGCGGACATTGCCGCGTTGGCCCACTTCTGGCGGTCCTGATCCCGCATCAGCCGGCACTTCTGGCGAGCCCCGGCCGGACGTGAGCCTTATCCGGCGAAGCCGCTAAACCACGGGGGATTTTGGCCGGGATGCGTGGAAGTGCCGGGACCAGCGGACAAAACCGGGCCAGTAGTACATAACGGCATAGGTTGAAAGCGCCGCGGCCATGTGCGAGTGGAGCATCAGGTGCGGCGAATACCCGGGCGGCGGTGCAGCCTCGGCCCCCGATGGTCGATCCTGCGCGGGGTACGGGACCTCCTGCCCGCTGCCGCCGTGCCCATGGCTGGGTATCCCTTCGGCGGAGCCGCCGGAAAACGCCGCAAATCCCAGGTGAAGCAGTTGCTGGGCCACCGCGCACGCGAGCAGCACGGCCCAGCCGGGGATGCTGAAGCGCCCGATCATCGCTGCCGCCATGCCGAGCAGAGCTGCCAAAGCCACAAGGATGATGAGCGAGGGCGCCGGGCCGCCGGCCGCCAGGTGCGCTGCCAGGCCGAAACCCGTGGAGAGCGGACCGGCCAGCCACGCGACAGTCCCAGTGCGCCCTGCCGGTTGAAGGGTTGCCACGAACTTCCTTCCTGCCCAGGGCGTCCGGTGTGACGGTCCATCCTGTCCCTGCTCCATCCTGTCCCTACCCCCTCTGTCCCTACCCCATGTGGCAGCCGTCCCCACAGTTTCCGTGGTGATACTTGGCGCGCCTCGATTTACAACGTTGCCTTTGCGGCATTGACTTCATACTTGTTAGCGCTCACAATTGAAAGGTCGCGAAGCTGCGGCAGCTATTGGAGGAGCTTTTATGGACGTCAGAGTGGACACGGACAGCTACGTCATCGGTGTGGATTACGGAACCCTTTCGGGCCGGGCCGTGGTGGTCCGCGTGCGGGACGGCAAGGAGCTGGGCAGCGGCGTGTACGAGTACCCGCATGCAGTGGTGACTGATGTACTACCGGAAGACGTCGCCGGCCTGGGCGCCGATGGACGGTCCGTCCGGCTCCCGGGGGAATGGGCGCTCCAGGTGCCCAACGACTACCGGGACGTCCTGCGTTTTGCCGTCCCGGCAGCGGTGGCTGAGGCGGGAATTGACCCGGCGGCCGTCGTCGGAATTGCCACGGACTTCACCGCCTGCACCATGGTGCCGGTAAAAGCGGACGGAACCCCGCTGAACGAGGTGCCCGGATTCGAAAACCGGCCGCACGCCTACGTGAAGCTCTGGCGCCACCACGCCGCGCAGGGCCAGGCCGACCGGATCAACCGGCTGGCGGCCGAACGCGGCGAAGAGTGGCTGCCCAGGTACGGCGGGCTGATTTCTTCAGAATGGGAGTTCGCGAAGGGCCTTCAACTGCTGGAAGAGGACCCCGAAGCGTACGCCGGGATGGACCACTGGGTGGAGGCTGCGGACTGGATCGTCTGGCAGCTGTGCGGCCAATATGTCCGCAATGCCTGCACTGCCGGTTACAAGGGGATTTACCAGGACGGGCGCTACCCGTCGGAGGATTTCCTGGCTGCCTTGAATCCTGGGTTCAAGGACTTTGTCAGCACGAAGCTGGAACACACTATTGGACGTCTCGGCGACGCCGCGGGCTACCTCACGGCGGAGGCTTCCGGCTGGACAGGCCTGCCTGAGGGCATCGCCGTCGCGGTAGGCAACGTGGACGCGCACGTGACCGCTCCGGCGGCGCGCGCGGTGGACCCCGGCCAGCTGGTGGCGATCATGGGCACCTCCACCTGCCACGTGATGAACGGTAATGAACTCCATGAAGTGCCGGGCATGTGCGGGGTGGTGGACGGCGGCATCGTGGACGGACTCTGGGGGTACGAGGCCGGCCAGTCCGGCGTGGGCGACATCTTCGGCTGGTTCACCAAGTACGGTGTGCCGCCCGAATACCACCAGGCCGCCGAAGCAGCAGGCGTGGGGATCCACGAATACCTCACTGAGCTGGCGTCCCGGCAGTCCATTGGTGAGCACGGCCTGATCGCCTTGGACTGGCACTCGGGCAACCGCTCCGTGCTGGTGGACCACGAACTGTCCGGGATCGTGGTGGGGCAGACCCTGGCCACCCGCCCCGAGGACACTTACCGAGCCCTGCTCGAAGCCACCGCATTCGGCACACGGACCATCGTGGACGCCTTCCGCAGCTCCGGCGTTCCGGTCAAGGAATTCATCGTGGCCGGCGGCCTGCTCAAGAACCGGCTCCTGATGCAGATCTACGCTGACGTGACGGGACTGCAGCTGTCCACGATCGGCTCGGAGCAGGGCCCGGCCCTGGGCTCGGCCATCCACGCTGCCGTAGCGGCCGGGAGGTATGCGGACATCCGGGAGGCGGCCGCCGCCATGGGGGCGGAGCCGGGCGAGGTGTACACGCCGATCCCTGAAAACGCCGCCGCCTACGAGGAACTATTCCAGGAATACAGGACCCTGCATGACTACTTCGGACGGGGAAGCAACGACGTGATGCACCGGCTCAAGGCCATCCAGCGGAAGGCTGCCGGTTCCCCTGGCGGAGCCGCCGGTTCCCTTGCGGGAACTGCAGGCCAGGATACCGCGGCTGTTGAGGCTGCTGTGGAGGTGTCCGCATGAGCACCGGAATCCTGGACACCATCGCCCGCGTCAGGGAGGAAGTCTGCGCCCTGCACGCCGAGCTGACCCGGTATGAACTGGTGGTATGGACCGCGGGCAACGTCTCCGCTCGGGTCCCCGGCCACGAGCTGATGGTCATCAAGCCCTCGGGCGTTTCTTATCAGGACCTTACGCCGGAGCAGATGGTGGTCACGGACCTGTATGGGGTGCCTGTGCCGGGAGATGCGACAGGTGAGTGGGGCAACCCGGCGCTCTCGCCGTCGTCGGATACTGCCGCCCATGCCTACGTATACCGGCACATGCCGGAGGTGGGCGGGGTGGTGCACACGCACTCCACCTACGCCACCGCGTGGGCGGCCCGCGGCGAGTCCATCCCGTGCGTCCTGACCATGATGAGCGACGAATTCGGCGGATCCATCCCGGTGGGACCGTTCGCACTGATCGGGGACGATTCGATCGGGCACGGCATCGTGGAGACGCTGAAGAACTCGAACTCCCCGGCGGTGCTGATGCAGAACCACGGCCCGTTCACCATCGGCAAGGACGCCAAGTCCGCGGTGAAGGCTGCGGTGATGTGCGAGGAAGTGGCCCGCACTGTCCACATCGCCCGGCAGCTCGGCGAGCCCATAGCCATCGACCAGAGCCACATCGATTCCCTGTACGCCCGGTACCAGAACGTCTACGGGCAGTAATCCAGCGCCGCCGATCCAAGCAGCACCCCCCAGAACTTACTCCCAACAAGACTTACTCCAAAGGAGAACCCATGAGTGGCGCAGCAAACACATCCCTTGACGGTTATGAGGTCTGGTTCCTCACCGGCAGCCAGCACCTCTACGGCGAGGACGTCCTCAAGCAGGTGGCCGCGCAGTCGCAGGAGATTGCCAACCAGCTCAACGCCAGTTCCGACGTTCCGGTAAAGATTGTCTGGAAGCCCGTCCTGACTGATTCGGATGCGATCCGCCGCACCGCGCTCGAGGCGAATTCGAACGATTCGGTCATCGGCGTCACCGCGTGGATGCACACGTTCAGCCCGGCGAAGATGTGGATCCAGGGCCTGGACCTGCTCCGCAAGCCCCTGCTGCACCTGCACACCCAGGCCAACCGGGACCTGCCGTGGGCGGACATCGACTTCGACTTCATGAACCTGAACCAGGCAGCCCACGGCGACCGCGAATTCGG
The DNA here is from genome assembly GCA_900110595.1 of Arthrobacter sp. OV608. Classification (GTDB taxonomy): domain Bacteria; phylum Actinomycetota; class Actinomycetes; order Actinomycetales; family Micrococcaceae; genus Arthrobacter. The sequence goes on from FOEZ01000010.1 coordinate 124,892, forward strand.
TTACATCCAGTCCCGGCTGGGCATTGCCCGGAAGACCGTCGTGGGGCACGTCTCCAATCCCGAGGTAGCCCGGCAGGTGGGTTCCTGGCAGCGCGCCGCGGCAGGCTGGGCCGCCGTGCGGACCCTGAAGCTGACCCGCTTCGGTGACAACATGCGTAACGTCGCCGTCACCGAGGGTGACAAGACCGAGGCGGAGCTGCGGTTCGGCGTCGCGGTTAACACATGGTCCGTGAACGAGCTCGCCGACGCCGTGCACGGTGCCGCTGAGGCCGACGTCGACGCCCTGGTTGCCGAGTACGAGGACCTTTATGACGTGGTGCCGGAGCTCCGCGCAGGCGCCGCGCGTCACGACTCGTTGCGGTACGGGGCCAGGATCGAGCTCGGCCTGCGCAGCTTCCTTGAAGCCAACGGCTCCGCCGCGTTCACCACCTCATTCGAGGACCTGGGCGCCCTGCGGCAGCTCCCCGGCCTGGCTGTGCAGCGGCTCATGGCCGCGGGTTACGGCTTCGGGGCCGAGGGCGACTGGAAGACCGCCATCCTGGTCCGTGCGGCCAAGGTGATGGGGGCTGGCCTGCCCGGCGGCGCTTCGCTGATGGAGGACTACACCTACCACCTGGAACCCGGTTCCGAGAAGATCCTCGGCGCGCACATGCTGGAGGTCTGCCCCTCCCTGACCGCCGGAAGGCCACGACTGGAAATCCATCCGCTGGGCATTGGCGGCAAGGAAGACCCGGTGCGCCTGGTCTTCGACGCCGATGCCTCCCCGGGCGTTGTCGTCGCCCTTTCGGACATGCGGGACAGGTTCCGCCTGGTGGCCAACGCCGTGGATGTGGTCCCGCTGGACCAGCCGCTGCCCAACCTTCCCGTGGCCCGGGCGCTGTGGCAGCCCAAACCCGACTTCGCCACCTCCGCTGCCGCCTGGCTCACCGCCGGCGCCGCACACCACACCGTTCTCTCCACCCAGGTGGGCATGGACGTGTTCGAGGACTTCGCGGAGATCGCCAAAACCGAGCTGCTCACGATCGACGACGAAACCACCATCCGCCAGTTCAAGAAGGACCTGAACTGGAACGCCGCCTACTACAAGCTGGCCGGCGGCCTCTGACCTAGTGGCCGAAGTGCGCCTGCGGAGGACCCTCGGGCAACCGCTCGAGGATGTCCTCCGCCACCCGGCGCACCTTGATATTCCGGTGGCTGGAGGCACGGGCGAGGATCGAAAAAGCCTCGTGGTAGGAACACCTGTTCTGGGCCATGATCACGCCGCAGGCAACGTTGATGGACGTGCGGCTGTCCAGCGCGAACCGCAAATCCGATGCGGTTGACCGGGCGTTATGGAGGTCCAGGGCCATCTGAAGGCTCTTCGCGGCAAGGCCGGCGAAGGATCGCGCCTCGGAAATGACCTGCAGCGGAAATGCCTTGGCGTCCTGGGCGAAGAACGAGAGGGCGGCCGTGGTTTCGCGCCCGGGTACGCTGCCGTCAGCGGTTGTCCCGCTGTCCTTGTCCACCCGGAGCCGCATTCCCAGGACGCTGCCAAGATTGGCCGCCTGTAACTCCTGGCAATACCGGGGCCAGCGGAAGTCGCCGCTGCGCTGCAGCACCGCCACGGGATGTCCGCCGGCGAGTACGTCGCACACCGGCCCTTCGCCTGCCTCCTGTTCCCATTCCAGGAGCCGGATGACCTCGGCGGATGTTCCGGTGATGACAGGGGCCCGCTTCGCCTGCCGGACCACCACCCCCGTTTCGATCACCAGGCCCGCCGTACCCACAACGGCCCGGGCTGATGCAGCGGCGAGCAGTTCCAGGGAGTCGGACAGCGTTTCGGCGCCGGTCACCAGGTCCAGCAGGATGGCGTTCTGTGTCCCGCTCTGCGGACCGGCAGGCCTGCCCTGCCGTGAATCACCCAAGGCGGCGTTTCCGGCCCCCGGGTTGCCGTGCGGAGCCCGTCGAACTGCCGGATTTCCGTAGACAGCGGGGCCGTGGGGGCGGTGGAGGGGGCCCTGCTGGGAAACCAGAGGGCCGGCGACGGCTGGGGGAGAGGCCTTGGTCTCGAAGACCTCCTCGTCGCCGGCCCCGCTTAATGCCCGGGTCCGTCGACCCGGGAAATCGGAGTTTGCGTATTGTGCGTGCATTGCCAGTCTCACACCCCCTCGTGAGCCAAGTACCGCGAGCCAGAACCCGTCTTGTCTCTGAGAAAAACCTAATTGGGTGGCCGTGCGCGGTGAATGCGTAACCGGTACCCGTTTTTGAGATTAGGTACTACTTGGTTTTTGGCCGTTACGCCTTGGGGCCAATGTTTCCGCAGGTGGGAAGCACCTGGCCCTGGACGGCCTCAGCCGATGCGGCCGGGGACGACCGCAGGAATGTTGCTTGACTCTCATTCGGCAACCATCAACAATGGTTTCTATAACGTTGTAAATTTACCGAAACGAGGACGTTTTCGTGGCACCCACCGAAACCACCACTCCCGCCGCGGCATCCGGACCCACTGGAGCGGGGGCGGAATCACCGGCCGCCGGATCTGCCGTACCAGGAACCGCAGCCGCCAAAATCACCATGGACCCGGCTTTCACCGTGGGGCCAGTCCGCCGCCGCACCTTCGGTGCCTTCGTGGAGCACCTGGGGCGCTGCGTCTACACCGGCATCTTCGAGCCGGAACATCCCACGGCGGACGAGGACGGGTTCCGTGGCGACGTCCTGGAATTGACGCGAGAACTTGGTGTATCCACGGTCCGCTACCCGGGCGGAAACTTCGTTTCGGGCTACCGCTGGGAGGACGGCGTTGGACCGGCAGACCAGCGCCCCGTCCGGCTGGACCTCGCCTGGCACTCCACCGACCCCAACCTGGTGGGCGTGGACGAGTTTGCCAAGTGGTCGGCCAAGGCCGGCGTGGAAACCATGATGGCGGTCAACCTTGGCACCCGCGGCACCCAGGAGGCGCTGGACCTGCTGGAGTATTGCAACATCGACAGCGGAACGGCGTTCTCGGAACAGCGCCGGGCAAACGGGGCGGAGAACGGCTACGGCATCAAGATGTGGTGCCTTGGCAATGAGATGGACGGGCCGTGGCAGATCGGCCACAAAAACGCGCTCGAGTACGGCCGCCTGGCAGCGGACACCGCCCGCGGCATGCGCATGATCGAACCCGACCTGGAACTCGTGGCCTGCGGCAGCTCCGGCCCCACCATGAGCACGTTCGGTGAATGGGAGCGCGTGGTCCTCTCCGAGACGTACGAGCTGGTGGACCTGATCTCCGCGCACCAGTACTTCGAGGACTTCGGCGACCTCCAGGAACACCTCTCCGCCGGCCACCGGATGGAAGCTTTCATCCACGACATCGTGAGCCACATCGACCACGTGAAGTCGGTGAAGAAGTCCACCAAGCAGGTCAACATCTCCTTCGACGAGTGGAACGTCTGGCACATGAGCCGCGACGAGTCCAAGGTTCCGTCGGGCAAGGACTGGCCGGTGGCCCCCGTCCTGCTCGAGGACACCTACACGGTGGCGGACGCCGTCGTCGTCGGTGATCTCCTGGTGACCCTGCTCAAGAACACTGACCGCGTGCATTCAGCGAGCCTGGCGCAACTGGTCAACGTGATCGCCCCCATCATGACCGAGCCCGGAGGCCGCTCCTGGAAGCAGACCACGTTCCATCCGTTCGCACTGACCTCCCACCACGCGTCCGGGACTGTGCTGCAGCTCGCCGTCGAATCCCCGGTTGTCAGCGGCGGCAAGACGGCCGGTTTCGCCGCAGTGTCCGCCGTCGCAACCTATGACGCCGAGAAGGGCGAGGCAGTGGTGTTCGCCGTCAACCGCTCGGCCACGGATGCGCTTGGCCTGGACGCCGTGGTGTCCGGCCTGGGCGATGTGCGCGTGGTGGAGGCGCTGACCTACGCGAACAAGGACCCCTACTGGCAGGCCAGCGCCGATGATTCAACGTCCGTCCTTCCGGCGGAGAACGTCTCGGTGAAGGCCGACGGCGGCCGCCTCACCGCCACCCTCCCGGCAGTGTCCTGGTCCATGATCCGCCTCGCAGTGGGCGGCTGATCCGGGGGTGGGGACGTCATGGCGATGGCTGCTGACGTCCCTGCCAACCTCTGGGAGGATGGACAGCATGGAACTGCACATCACGGGGGATCCCGCCGCGGACAAGTTGTTGAGTGAGGACGCCTTTGCGCTGCTGACGGGCATGCTGCTGGACCAGCAGGTGACCATGGAATCGGCGTTCGCGGGCCCGGAGAAGATCCGGACCCGGATCGGTTCCATTGCGCCGGAAGCGATCGCCTCCCAGGAGCCGCAGGCCTTCGTGGAGATGTTCAAGGAACGCCCCGCCGTCCACCGCTTCCCGGGGTCCATGGCGGCTCGGGTTCAGGCCCTCGCTGAAGCCGTGCAGAGCGAATGGGACGGCGACGCCACCGCGATCTGGACCAAGGGCGGTCCTGACGGTGCGGAGGTCCTCCGCCGGCTCAAAGCGCTGCCAGGCTTCGGTGAGCAAAAGGCAAAGATTTTCCTTGCCCTGCTGGGCAAACAGCGGGGCCTCCAGGCGCCGGGCTGGCGGGAGGCTGCCGGGCACTACGGCGAGGAAGGCTCGTATCTCTCGGTCGCGGACATCGTTGATCCCGAGTCCCTGGTGAAGGTCCGCGCCAGCAAGCAGGCGGCCAAGGCTGCAGCGAAAGCGGCCAAGGCCAAGGACTGAACGGGCTGCTTCTGCCCCAGGCCCGACGGCGGGTTCCCGCCGCAACGGCTTCTTCTGCAACGATGTATCGCAGGAACAGGCGGAACCACACAAAGGAGCCACGATGGCGGTCACCATGAACGATGTTGCGAGGGCAGCGGGGGTGTCGCTGAAGACGGTCTCCAACGTCCTCAATGACTACGAGTTCATCCGTCCTGCTACCAAACAACGGGTCCAGGACGCCATCGCCGAGCTGGGCTATGAGGCCAACCTGACCGCGCGCAGCCTTCGCTCCGGGAAGACCCGCATGCTGGGCCTGGTGCTGTCCGACCTCTCCGCCCCCTATTACGCCGAACTGGCGTCCAGGCTGATGAAGGCCGCAGCGCAGCGCGGGTACCGGGTCCTCGTGGAGCAGTCCGATGCCACGGTGGATGCTGAACTGAATGCCCTGCAAGGTCCGTTCCGGCAGCTCACCGATGGCCTGTTGTTCACCCCTTTGGTGATGGAGGCTGATGCCATTGCCGGGCGGCAGGGCAAAAAACCGCTGGTGATGCTCGGTGAACACATCCTGGATCCCCGGTTTGACCTGGTCACCATGAAGAACGAGGAAGCGGCCGCGGCACTGACCGCGCACCTGGCGGCGGCCGGCCGCCGTCGGGTTGCCGTCATTGGCGCCCGTCCGGAGGAGTCCGGCGGGACTCCAGGGCTTCGCCTCAACGGCTACCGGCAGGCGCTGGACACAGCCGGGATTCCCTTTGATCCCGCGCTGGTTGCACCGTGTGAGTGGCGCCGGGACGGGGGCGCCGCGGCAGTGGCCGGGCTCCTGGACCAGGGGGTTGAATTTGATGCGGTGTTCGGGCTGAACGACGCCTTGGCCCTGGGTGCGATGCACGAGCTGCTCATCCGCGGCATCAAAGTCCCGGAGCAGGTGGCCGTCGCCGGCTTTGACGACATTGACGAAGCCCGGTTTGCCTCGCCGTCGCTGACAACAGTTTCACCCGGAATGGCAGAGATCGCCGAGCGGTCCATCGCCCTGCTGATCGACCGGATCGAAGGCCGGGAAACAGCGGACCAGGGCGTGCACGTGGAAGCCGGGTTCCAGCTGCAGATCCGGGAATCGGCACCCTAGGTCTTTACGCGCCTCCGGTTTCCCCCGCCTGAGTTTCACCGGGCCGCCGGGAGGGTACGTTTTCCGGAACGAGCAACACGAGGAAAGGTACCGCGCATGATTGCCCTTCTTGTCATCGACATGCAGAACGCATACTTCGAGGCGCCGGAACTGGCAGCGCAGCAGGAGCAGTTGGTGGCGTGCTGCAACAGGCTGCTTGAGGCTTTCAAAGCCAGCGGGCACAAGGCGCTGATGGTGGGCACCGAGCACGAGCGGGACAAATCCACCTGGACATTGAACATGCTCGACGACGACCAGGGCTTTATCTTCCGCGGCACCAGGCAGGCGGAGGCTGTGCCCGGGCTGGCCATCGACGGCCTGCCCCAGCTGAACAAGACGAGGGACAGCGCGTTTGTGGGCACCAACCTGCTTTCCCGCCTCCGCAACTGGGGTGCCGATGAAGTAGTGCTGGCCGGCGTCTCCACCCACAACTGCATCGCCCAGACCGGCGCGGACGCCTTCGCCCACAACATCCGGGTCACGTACGCCAAGGAAGCGATGGCCTCCGAGGACAGCCAGGACGCGGCGGACATGCTGCGCATCCTCTCCACCACCTACCGCCAGCCCGTCCAGTCAACCGACGAGATTCTCGCCCGGCTCAGTGAGGCGCAGTAGGGGCTGAGTCTCCCCACCTTTAAGGACGGACGACGGCGTGCCCCGGCGAAACGCCGTCGTCACCGCCTTCCCCGGGCGGAAACCTGGTGAGATTCAGCGCGCAGCCGGGAGCCGGTACAGCCCTGGCGGCGGAGAGACCTGCATTACAGTCCCGAAACGTGCCTGAAACGTCCGCCACCTAATGTGGGCAGCACGCCGTCCGCTGGCCGCTGAAGGGACCCGCAATGCATCTGATGCCACGTGAGCAGGAAAAACTCCTGATTGTGGTGGCCGCCGATCTGGCGCGCCGCCGCCAGGCCCGCGGACTCAAGCTCAACTACCCGGAAGCCGTGGCCATCATCAGCTACGAACTGATCGAGGGCGCCCGCGACGGGCGCACCGTTGCCGACCTCATGAGCTACGGAACAACGTTGTTGACCCGCGAAGACGTGATGGAAGGCGTGCCGGAAATGATCCATGACGTGCAGATCGAGGCAACCTTCCCTGACGGCACCAAGCTCGTCACCGTCCACGATCCCATCCGCTGAGGGGCAGGCCATGATTCCTGGAGAGTACATCCTTCGGCCGGAGCCTCTGACGGCGAACGCCGGGCGTGAGGCGATCGACGTCGCGGTCACCAACACCGGCGACCGGCCCGTCCAGGTGGGCTCGCACTTCCACTTTGCCGAAGCCAACGCTGCCCTGGCTTTTGACCGGGAAGCAGCTTACGGCCGGCGGCTGGACATTCCCGCCGGAACCGCTGCCAGGTTCGAACCGGGGGACTCCCGGAACGTGCGGTTGATCGAACTCGCCGGCAGCCGCGAGGTGTACGGCCTCAGCAACGCCGTCAATGGAAAACTGCGCGGCGCGGCCCCCGAAGACGCGAAGGAGAGTGCCAAGTGAGCTTCGAGATTCCACGCCGGCAGTACGCCGATCTGTACGGCCCCACGACCGGCGATTCGATCCGCCTGGCAGACACCGAACTGTTCCTCGAAATCGAAAAGGACCTCACCGTCTACGGCGAGGAAGTGGTATTCGGCGGTGGCAAGGTCATCCGCGACGGCATGGGCCAGAACGGCCAGGCGGTCCGCGACGGTGATGGTTCCGGCGACGGAGTGCCCGACACCGTGATCACCAACGCCGTGATCCTGGACTACACCGGCATCTACAAGGCCGACGTGGCCCTCAGGGACGGGCATATCTTCAAGATCGGCAAGGCGGGCAACCCCCAGATCACCGATGGTGTGGACATCGTGATCGGGGCCAGCACCGAAATCATCGCGGGCGAACGCAAGATCCTCACCGCCGGCGGCGTGGACACCCACATCCACTTCATCTCCCCGGACCAGGTCCCTGCGGCATTGACCAGCGGTATCACCACCATGATCGGCGGCGGCACCGGCCCGGCCGAAGGCACCAAGGCAACCACCGTGACACCCGGGAAGTGGCACATCCAGCGGATGCTGCAGGCCGCTGAGGGGTTCCCCATGAACATCGGACTTTTCGGCAAGGGCCATGCTTCCGCCGTCGAACCCCTGACCGAGCAGATCCGCGCCGGGGCGATCGGCCTGAAGGTCCACGAGGACTGGGGATCAACCACCTCCTCGATCGACATGTCCCTCACAGTGGCGGACGAATTCGATGTCCAGGTGGCCATCCACACCGACACACTGAACGAGTGCGGCTTCGTGGAGGACACCATCCGCGCCATCAACGGCCGGGTCATCCACACTTTCCACACCGAAGGCGCCGGCGGCGGGCACGCACCGGACATCATCAAGATCGCCGGCATGCCCAACGTCCTGCCGGCCTCCACCAACCCCACCCTGCCCTACACGCGAAACACCATCGAAGAGCACCTGGACATGCTGATGGTGTGCCACCACCTCAATCCGGATATCCCCGAGGACGTGGCCTTCGCTGATTCCCGGATCCGCGCCGAGACCATCGCCGCCGAGGACGTCCTGCAGGACCTGGGCATCTTCTCCATCACCTCCTCGGACTCCCAGGCGATGGGCCGCGTGGGCGAGGTTATCACCCGAACGTGGCAGGTGGCGGACAAGATGAAGAAACAGCGGGGCGTATTGGAAGACCCCCGGGGGGACAGCGCTGCCGGTTTCCATGGGTCTGCGGGCAGCGACAACTTCCGGCTCAAGCGCTACGTGGCCAAGTACACCATTAACCCAGCCATCGCCCAGGGCATCGCGGATTCGGTGGGCTCGGTGGAAGTGGGCAAGTTCGCGGACCTGGTGCTGTGGGACCCGGCCTTCTTCGGCGTCAAACCCGAACTGGTGCTTAAAGGCGGCCAAATCGCCTACGCACTCATGGGCGACGCCAACGCCTCCATCCCCACCCCGCAGCCACGCACCATGCGCCCCATGTTCGGCGCGTTCGGCAAGGCCGTCCAGCAGTGCTCCATCACGTTCCTGTCCCAGGCAGCGATCGACGCCGGCGTGCCCCACGAGCTCGGCCTGGAAAAAGTCATCCGGCCCGTCTCCGGGATCCGCACCCTCACCAAAGCCGACCTCAAGTACAACGACGCCACCCCGGACATCCAGGTGGACCCGGAAACCTACCAGGTGACCGTCGACGGCGAAGACGTCACCCGCGAGCCCTCCGACGTCCTGCCCATGGCCCAGCGCTACTTCCTCTTCTAAAGCACCTCCTGACCCCGGAGCCACCCATGATCATCGAAAAAGTCCTCGGCAACCTGCACGAACTGCCGGACCCGCACACCTACGCCACCCTGCACCAGGAAAAAGTGGTCCTTCCCAGCGCCCAGCTGGTCAAGCGCATCCAGCGCGCCACCACCGATCACGGCAAGGAAATCGGCATCCGCCTGCCCTCCGGCTCAGGCGACCTGCGCGACGGCGACATCCTGCACATCGCAGAAACCAATATGATCGTCGTCTCCGTGCTGCCCACCGACGTCCTCGTCATCGCACCCCGGACCATCCACGAAATGGGCGTCGTAGCCCACTCCCTCGGCAACCGGCACCTCCAGGCCCAGTTCTTCGACTCGTCGTCCGAATATGAAGCGGACGTCATGGTATGCGCCTACGACCACACCGTCGAGGACTACCTCGTCCATGTGGGTGTGCCCTACTCCCGGCAGGAACGCGTCATGCCTGTTCCTTTTCGCCATGCTGAACACAGTCACTGACACATCGCCTTCGGCTCCTGTCATCGCGTGCGCCTCGGGGACTTCGGCGGGAGATAGGGGCCGTGCCCGCTTCGCGGTGCCCACCACGCCGCGGCCCCTATCTCCCGCCTCCGCCGATTCGATAGGTCGCCTTGCGTCGAGGTGCCTTGGATGAGTTATCAGCTTGCTTTGCAGCAGCTTGTCGACTCTGCGCTTCCTACTGGGGCTTTTGCTCACTCGCTTGGGTTTGAGACTTATGTCGATGCCGGGGTGGTCGCTGATGAGGTTGGTTTTGGGCGGTGGTTGGCTGCTTTTATCTCTCAGCAGTTGACCTATTCTGATGGGCTGGCCATCCGGTTTCTTTATGAGGGCTGGGATATTGGGGAGCTGGATTCTTTGCTCTCTGCTTCGCTGTTGCCGCGGGAGGTTCGGGAGGCTTCCTTCAAGATGGGGCTTCGGTTGTTGGAGATTGGGGCGGAGGTCTTTCCCTCGCATGGGCTGGGGCTGTACCGGGACCTGGTGGCCACTGGCCGGGCCGCAGGGCACCAGCCGCTGGCGTTCGCCGTCGTGGCTAGTTCACTGGGCGTGCCGATGGAGGAGGCGCTCGCCGCCTACCTTTTCGCCGCCGCCACCTCCCTGACGCAGAACGCCGTCCGCGCTATCCCCTTGGGCCAGAACGCCGGGCAGCGGCTGCTTCGGCAAGCGGCCGACGACGTTGCTGCCGCCGTCGAACGGATCCCACGCCTGTCGCCGGACGACTTCGGCGCCGTCAGCCCGGGACTCGAAATTTCGCAAATGCGGCACGAACGCCAACGTGCCCGGATGTTCATGAGCTAGCAGTGTTTTTGGATTCAAGGAGGAAACAATGAGCGAACCCATCAAGATCGGCATCGGCGGACCCGTCGGAGCAGGCAAAACCCAGCTCGTGGAGCGCCTCACCCGCCACATGAGCGCCGAAATCTCCATGGCCGCCATCACCAACGACATCTACACCATCGAGGACGCCAAAATCCTCGCCGCCAACGGCATCCTCCCCGAAGACCGGATCATCGGCGTCGAAACCGGCGGCTGCCCCCACACCGCCATCCGCGAAGACACATCCATGAACACCGCCGCCATCGAGGAACTCAAAGCCCGGCACCCAGACCTCCAGGTCATCTTCGTCGAATCAGGCGGCGACAACCTCTCCGCCACCTTCAGCCCCGAACTTGTCGACTTCTCCATCTACATCATCGACGTGGCCCAAGGCGAAAAAATCCCCCGCAAAGCCGGCCAAGGCATGATCAAGTCCGACCTCTTCATCATCAACAAAACCGACCTCGCACCGCACGTCGGCGCGGACCTATCAGTGATGGAACGGGACTCCCGCGAATTCAGGGGCAACAAACCCTTCTGCTTCACCAACCTCAAGACCGACGAAGGGCTCGACGCCGTGATCGATTGGGTGAGGCGCGACGTCCTTATGCTTGACCTCGCGTCATGAGCACGACGGCGGTCGAGTCGCCCAAGCGGGTGACTGGCTTGGCCAAGGGCGCTTCACCGGGGATAAGGGGCCGTGCCCGCTTCGCGGTGCCCACCACGCCGCGGCCCCTTATCCCCGGCTCCGCTTGCGCTGACCGGTCACCGATGGGGGAGCTCGCCCTGAGCATTGAGCAGAGAGGCGGCAGGTCAGTCGCGACGCATCAGTACCATCGGGGTGCTCTTCGCGTACTCCGCCCTCATTACCTCGATGACTCCGGGCAGGTTTGCTACGTCGTGGTTAATCCTGGCGGGGCCTACCTTGGAGCTGACCTCTTTCTTGTTGATGTGGAGGTGCAAGCAGGGGCTGACCTGTTGTTGACTACACAATCCGCGACGAAGGTTTATCGGACTCCGGGGTCTTTTGCTGAGCAGCGGATGGCCATTCGGCTGGGGGAGGGGGCGCGGCTGGAGCTTGTGCCTGACCAACTGATTGCCTACCGCGAGGCCAGCTACCGGCAACGGACGCACGTCACTGTCCGGCCGTCGTCGTCCCTGGTGATGGCTGAAGTGGTGACGCCCGGATGGTCTCCCGACGGGGCCGCGTTCCGGTATGAGGAAGTGCGGCTGCGGAACGAGATCCATGTTGAAACTGAGGGCGACAGCCAACTGCTGGCGCTCGACAACCTCCTGATCCGGCCGCCGTTGGGGGATGTGACCGGGCTGGGGTTTATGGAGGGGTACAGCCACCTCGGATCGCTGGTTGTTGTCGACCCGCGGGTGGACCAGGCCCTCGCCGATGACCTGCACAGCGTAACCTCGGAAAACGATGCCTTGACCGGCATTTCAATCACCCGCAGCGCGGCGGGCACCACCGGGCTGGTCCTGCGATCGCTCTCGAACAGCACAGGCGAACTGAACCGCCTGCTCGGCGCTTGCACAGCCCTGCTTCGGAAACGGTGGTACGGGCAGGAACCGCTGAACCTGAGGAAGCACTGATGACAGCCATCACCCAGATCGCCACGCTGTACCGGGAGCGGGACACCCTGCCGCTGCGGACCCGCCTGTTGTGCATGTTCGGCGCCGTGGCCGCCTTGCATGCAGCCGCCGTCGTACTTTTACTCAGCGGCACGCCAGGGGCATCCGGCGCGCAGGCACTCACCTGGGGGCTGGTCCTCACCGCGTATCTCGCCGGCGTGAAGCACAGCTACGACTGGGACCACCTCGCCGCCATCGACAACTCCACCCGCAAATTCGTGGCGGACCGCCAGGACCCGGTGAGCGTCGGGTTCGCCTTCAGCTTGGGCCACAGTTCGGTGGTGACGCTCGCGGGGGTGCTGGTGATTGCCGGCACCGCGGCCGTGGGTGGGTTGATGCAGGACGGGTCCGCCGGCAACCTGGTCCTCGGCCTGATCGGAAGCGGCGTTTCCGGGCTGTTCCTGCTGGTGATGGGCCTGTTCAACGGATCGGCCTTTCTCCGCTCGGCCCGCGCCTACCGGCGCTCCCGCAGCGGTGGCACCACAGATCCTCAGGACCTGGAGCCGCAGGGGCTGGTGGCCAGGCTCCTGGCCAGGCCCCTGTCCAGAGTGCGGCGGCCACGGAACATTTACGTCATCGGTTTCCTGTTCGGGCTGGGCTTCGATACCGCCACCACCATCGGGCTGCTGATGATGACGACGGCGGCGTCCCTGGCCGGAGTGCCGCCGTTCGCCTTGCTGGCGCTGCCGCTCGCGTTCACGGCCGCCATGACGCTGTGCGATTCGGTGAACGGGCTGGCCATGATGCGGATGTACCGTTCGGCCCTCGCCGACCCTCAGCGGAAGCTCGGCTTCAATGCCCTGGTCACGGGCATCTCCGCCGTGTCCGCTCTGTTCATCGCGGCCATCACCTTGGGCGGATTTGCGAATGCCGCCTTCACTTTGGAGGATCCCCTGACGGCTTGGCTGGGATCCATCGATCTGGGCGACGCCGGCCTGCTGCTGGTGGCGTTGCTGCTGGCAGTGTGGGGAGCCGCGGCGCTGAAGGCGCGGCGAGCGGGCGGTTCGAGGCCCTGACCCAAGGCGAAGCAGAGGAGACCGCCGGGCGCCGCGGGCAGGCGGAGACCGCCGGCTGGGGGCGCGAACGTTGCAGCACAGGCTCAGGCGGCCATCCGGCCCTTGCTCTTCCGGTGCGGCCGGTGCTTCGCCTGATCCGCAACATGCGCGCGAACGCCCAACGGGACGTGCCCGCCGTCGGGAACTGTTGTGTCGGCGTGCAGGTGCACGCCGTGCTCAATCAGGACCCCCGAGCCGATCCTCGAATGGCTCCCAATGTGCACGCGGCTTCCCACCACCGTGCCGCGGCCGATCCGCACGCCGTCACCGATCACCGTGCGGTCGCCGATGGTCGCGTCGCGGTCGATCCAGCTGCCACGCCCGATGCGGCAGCCCGAGCCGATCCGGGCGCCGTACTCCACGTAAGTCATCGGACCGATGGTCGCGCTCCCGGCCACTGATGCGCCGGGGGCGATGAGGCCGCCACCGTTCACATGGCGGGCGTAGCGGGTGACCTTCCCGGCGTCATCTTCAACTGATACAAACTTCGCGTTCATTCAATCCCTCGTCTGAAGGCGCGGACTCTTCCGCACACTCAGTTAACGGTCAGCAACTCAAAGGGATTCCCGGATGGGCGGGGTACTAGGCCACCAGGTTCGCGGCCGCGGTATCCATGTGTTCCCGGATGGTCTTGCGGGCCAGGGACGCGTCGCCGGTTTCGATCGCGGCCACGATGTCGTGGTGGCGGTCCACGCTCATGTTGCGGACGCCCTTCTCCAACCCGGCGAACATGATGGACATTCGGATGGAGCCTTCCAGCGATTCCCACGTGTGCAGCAGGGTCTCGTTTTTCGTGAGCCGGCACAGGGTGCGGTGGAACTCCAGGTCCGATTCAACGCGCTCTTGCAGGCCTGCCTTTTCGGCCGCCTTCATGGCATCAATAGCGGAGCGCAGGGAGCCAATGACACTCTGCCGGTCAGGCAGTTCGCACAGCGTGCGGGCCGCCAGGGATTCCAGGGCAGCCCGGACAGCGTAAATATCCCGGATTTCCTTCTCATCCAGGTGGCGGACGGACAGCCGGCCGCGCGGCCCGGCGGACAGCAGCCCCTCCTGCTCCAGCTGCCGAAGCGCCTCACGGAGGGTTCCGCGGCTGATCTGGAGCATCTCGGACAGTTCGGTCTCCACCAGGTGCCGGCCGGGTTCCAGTTCACCGCTGGTGATAGCGGTCCTCAATGCCGCCAGTGCCTGCTCGCGCAGGCTTTTCTTCTGCAGTCCCAGCAGCGGTGCGCTCACTCCGGCCATGGTGTCTGTCCTCAATGTTGTAAGTCGACTGTTTACAGTCGTAATCCGATAGTACGGCAGAAAGCACGGCACCGGGCGGGACCTGGTGCCGTGCTTTCTGCGGTGATGGACCTTTGCTGAACTCCTGGCCAGCAAAGGACGGCTACCCGAGTTCGGCCAGCACCTTCGCCACGATGCGGTCCACAGCGAGGCCGTAGCGGTCGTGCAGCGTGGGCAGGGCGCCGGCGTCGAGGAACTGGTCCGGCAGCGCCACGGGAACCACGCGCTTGCCCACCCCGGCGGTCACGACGGCGGACGCAACCGTTTCGAACAGCCCGCCCACTACCGAGTGGTTTTCCAGGGTGACGGCCAGCCGGTCTGTATTGATCTCGGCGAGGATGGTTTCGGCGTCGAACGGCTTGATGGTGGGGGTGTGCACGACGGCGACGTCCACGTTGTGTGCCGCCAGCGCCTTGGCGGCCTGGAGGGCGCGCATGGTCATCAGGCCGGAGGAGATGAACACCACGTCGTTGCCGCCGCGCAGCACCTTGGCCTTGCCGAGTTCGAACGTGTAGTCGTACTCGTCCAGCACGGTGGGGACGTTGCCGCGCAGCAGGCGCAGGTAGGTCGGTCCGTCCGAGGCTGCGAGCTGGGGGACTGCCTGTTCGATGTCGATCGAGTCGCAGGGGTCAACGATGGTCAGGTTGGGCATGCCGCGGAAGATCGCCATGTCCTCGGTGGCCTGGTGGCTGGGGCCGTACCCCGTGGTGAGGCCGGGCAGGCCGCCCACGATGTTCACGTTCAGGTTCGGCTCGGCCGCGTCCAGGCAGAGGAAATCGTAGGCGCGGCGGGCGGCGAACACGGAGTAGGTGGATGCGAACGGCACCAGCCCGGTCTCGGCAAGGCCGGCCGCGGCGCCGAAGAGCAGCTGTTCGGCCATGCCCATCTGGAAGAAGCGCTCCGGGAAGGCCTTGGCGAAGATGTGCATGTCCGTGTACTTGCCCAAGTCCGCGGTCAGGCCCACGATCTTGTCGTTCTCCTGCGCTGCCTTGACCAGTGCGTGCCCGAACGGTGCGGAGCTGGTTTTCTGGCCCGGATCGGCGAAGGAAGCGATCATCGCCGAGGTCTTCAGCTTCGGCTTGGCGGGTGCTGCAGCGGCTGCTGCAGTGTCGGGGGCCTCGGTGGTGGTGCTCATGCTGAAGCCTTTCCTTCATATCCGGCGGTGAGCTGCTCGCGGCAGGTCTGCCATTCGTCTTCTTCGATGCGCATAAAGTGCGCCTTTTCGCGGTTTTCCAGCAGCGGTACTCCGCGGCCCACCTTCGTGTCGCAGAGGATTACTGAAGGGCGTCCGACGGCGGCGGCCTGGGCGGCTGCATTGTCGAACGCTGCGAGCAGCGCGCCGACTTCGTTGCCGTCCACACGCTGGGTGTACCAGCCGAACGATTCCCACTTTTCGGTCACAGGCTCGGTGCGGAGCACGGTGTCGGTTTTGCCGTCCGCCTGCAAGGCGTTGATGTCCACCATCGCGGTGAGGTTGCCGAGCTGGTGGTGGTGCGCGCCCATGGCGGCCTCCCAGGTGGAGCCTTCGTCCAGTTCGCCGTCCGAGAGGAAGTTGAACACCCGGGCGTTCGAGCCCTGGTAGCGCAGGCCCAGGGCCATGCCGACGGCGATGGTCAGTCCGTGGCCCAGTGAACCGCCGGAGATTTCCATGCCGGGCGTGTAGGTGGACATCCCTGACATTGGCAGCCGGGAATCGTCGGAGCCGTAGGTCTCGAGCTCTTCGACCGGCACGATCCCGGCCTCTGCCAGGGCGGCGTAGTGGCCGATCGCGTAGTGGCCGGTGGAGAGCAGGAACCGGTCGCGGGCTTCCCAGTGCGGGTCCTCGGCGCGGAACCGGAGCTGATCGCCGTAGACCGTGGCGAGCATGTCGGCTGCGCCGAGGGCCTGGCCCACGTAGCCCTGGCCCTGGACCTCGCCCATGTTCAGGGCGTGGTGCCGGATCCGGAAGGCAGCGGCGCTGATCTTGGCGATGCGCTCTTGGGTTACCGTGCCACGCGCCGCTCCGTCTTCCAGTGCCCCGGCCGCTGTTGGCCGGTCCTGGACGGTGTTTGTTGCCATTACTTGCTCCGTGTTCGTGTGGTTCGTGACCGTCATTAGACGCTTACCGTGTTGGGGGTGCTTTTGGTGGCTTCGTCCGCCAGGTCCCGCTCACGCTTGCCCCAGGTTTCCCGGGTGGCCACTGCGGCCCAGAGACCGATCAGCGCGTAGGTGCCGAAGAGCAGTGCCGGGCCCATCCAGCCGAAGCTGACGAACAGCAGGGTGGTGATGAACGGGGTGAAACCGGAAACCATGGCGGAGATCTGGTAGGCCAGGCTGGCGCCGGAAGCGCGGGTCTTGGCCTGGAAGAGCTCCGGGAACCAGGCGCCCTGGGCGCCGGCCAGGGAGTTCTGGCAGACCGCGTAGGAGATCACGATGGTGATGATGATGGCGATGAAGAGGCCCGTGTTGACTAGGAGGAACATCGGAATCGCGAAGAGTGCGGCGAAGGCGGTGGACCAGATGTAGAGGGGCCGGCGGCCGATGCGGTCTGTCAGGCGGGCCCAGGCCATGGTGGCGAGGATGCCTATGGCGGAGGCGATGCAGAGGGCGACGAGGGTCTGGGTCTTGTCCGCGAGCTTTTCCGTGTGCAGGTAGGAAATCATGTACGTGATGGACACGGCGTAGCCGGCAGTCTCGGCAACGCGGAGGCCGATGCCCTTGACGATATTGCGCCAGTCAGTCTTGATGACCTCAACGATGGGGGACTTCACGATGTCACCGCTGTCCTTGACCTCGTCGAAGACGGGGGATTCAGGAACCTTGGACCGGATGATCAGGCCCACGGCTACGAGCACGATGCTGGCCAGGAAGGGGACGCGCCAGGCGAGCTCGCCGCCCAGGTTCACGCTGACCAGGAAGGTCAGGTTAGCCAGCAGCAGGCCCACCGGGAAGCCGGCCTGGACGATGCCGGTATACTTGCCTTTGGACTTCCAGGGTGCGTGCTCGTAGCTCATCAGGATGGCGCCGCCCCATTCAGCACCGAAGGCCAGGCCCTGGACGATGCGGACGAAGACCAGCAGTGCCGGGGCCAGCAGGCCCACAGCGGCGTAGGTGGGCAGCAGGCCGATGGCGAAGGTTGCCAGGCCCATCAGGATGAGCGAAGCAACCAGGACGGGCTTGCGGCCCACCTTGTCACCAAGGTGGCCACCGATGATGCCGCCCAGCGGGCGGGCCGCGAAGCCGACACCCAGGGTGGCGAAGGAGGCCAGGGTGCCCGTCACGGGATCGCTGCCCGGGAAGAACGCAGTTCCGAAGTACAGCGCAGCGGCGGTGCCGAAACCGATGAAGTCATACGTCTCGATCACCGCGCCCACCCCGGAGCCAATGGCAACGCGCCTGGCGTCCTTGGTTCCGTGGACCGGACCGCGCATGTTCAGAGCATCTTTGCTCATGGTGGTTCCCTTTCGAAAAGCGACTGAAGGAGTCCGCCGCTGTCGACTGTTAACAAATGATATCCCTAAGTGTGACCCGCATCATGGTTACTGTCAACAGTCACCACCAGAAGTTGACTGTTAACATTCAACAGCGGTACTGTGGTGCCCATCACTACTGCTTGGCCTGACCAGAGGATCAACGATGTTCCATTCCCGTCTCGGGTGCTCATCCATCAGCTTCCGTCACCAGGAGCTCCCCGTGGCCCTGCGTAGCATGCGGGAACTGGGCTTCGAAGAAATCGATCTTGGAGCGCTGCCCGGAGTCTGCGACCACGTCCCCTACGAACTCACCGCCACGGCCGTCAAGGCTGTTTCCGCTGAGGTCTTGGCGTCGGGCCTGCGGGTGCGCTCCGTCAACGGTGACATTGGTGACCTGAATGCAGTGCTCGACGGCGATGCCGCCGCCGCGAGGCAGCGGCACCTTGACGCCCTGCTTGGCCTTGCCGCTGCAACGGGTGCCAAGGCCCTCGTCCTCCCTTGCGGGGCGCTGGACCACAACCCGGTCCGGAGCGTTGAAGAGGACCTGGACCTCATCGCCGCCCAACTGATCGGCGCCCGGGAACGGGCGGCGGAGTTCGGCGTCGAACTCTGGACCGAATCGCTGCACTTCCTGCGCTTCTGCTGGAACCTGGAGCGCGCAGGACTGCTGGCTGACAGGCTGGCGGCCTCCGGCGTCGGAATCGTTATGGACTTCAGCCACATCACCGCAGCGGGCGAGGACGTCCACGCCTACCTGGACCGGCACCGCGGCCGCATCACCCACGTCCACCTGCGCGATGCCGTACCGGGGAACATCAACCTCAGCATCGGCAACGGCAACGCGGACTTTGCCGGCGGCTTGAAGCGGCTCGCCAGGGACGGTTACACCGGGCACTTCTCGTTGGAGCTGGAAACCCGGGATGTCACCCACGACGAACGCCCCGCGGCTGCAGCGAAAGCAGCAAGCTTCATCACCGACCTCATCTGATACCCAATCACGCCTAAACCCCACAAAACCAAGGAGCAATCATGACCACCATCCAGCGCACCGCCGTCCTCACCGGAGCCACCTCGGAACGGGGCATCGGCCTCACCACCGCCCGCCGTTATGCGAACCAGGGCTGGGCAGTGGTCATCCTGGACCTCGACGGCGAGAAGTCCGCGAAAGTTGCCGCCGAGATCGGCAATGAATTCAACGTCCCCGCCTTCGGTCACGAAATCGACGTCGCCAACGAAGCCTCAGTCACCGCTGCACAGGCTGCAGTGGCCGCCGAGGTGGCCGCCGGAAACCTGCCCCCGGTGGGCGCCCTGGCCAACATTGCCGGCATCACCTCCCCAGTCCCGTTCCTCGAAACCACGCTGGAACTGTGGCACAAGGTCATGGACGTGAACGCCACCGGCACCTACCTGGTGACCAAGGCCTTCCTGCCGGCCATGATCGAGAACGGCTGGGGCCGGATCGTGAACATGTCCTCCGTGTCAGCCCAGCGCGGCGGCGGTGTCTTCGGGAAGGTCCCCTACTCGTCGGCAAAGGCAGCCATCCTCGGCTTCACCAAAGCCCTTGCCCGCGAACTGGGCGCCACCGGCGTCACGGTCAACGCGATCACCCCCGGCGCTGTGGACACCAACATCCGCGTGGGCAGCACCGAGGAGCAGGAAGCCGCCATCAACGCCGGCATCCCGCTGGGCCGCAACGCCACCACCGAGGAAGTGGCCGCGGTGATCACCTTCCTGTCCTCCGAAGACTCCGCCTACCTCACCGGCACCACCGTGGACATCAACGGGGGAAGCCACATGCACTAACGGTCCCGCCCGCCCACGAAACCACGGATGCCGGAGAGCCCACCATGACAAAGATCTTCAACGACCCCTCAGATTTTGCCGAGGAGGCCCTGGCCGGCTTCTGCGACATCCACTCGGACCTTGTGCGCCAGGTCCCGGGCGGCGCCGTCCGGCGCCACCGGCCCGCACAGCCCAAGGTGGCCGTCCTGGCCGGCGGCGGCTCCGGCCACTACCCGGCCTTCGCCGGCCTGATCGGCCAGGGATTCGCCGACGGCGCAGTGGTGGGCAACATCTTCACCTCACCGTCCGCCCAGCAGGCGTATGCCGTGGCCAAGGCCGCAGAGTCCGGCGCCGGCGTCGTCTTCACCTACGGCAACTACGCCGGAGACGTGATGAACTTCGGTATGGCCAGCGAGCGGCTGGCCGCCGAGGGCATCGCCGTGGAGAACGTCCTGGTCACGGACGACATCGCCAGCGCGCCGCCGGCGGAAGCGGAAAAGCGCCGCGGCATCGCCGGTGACTTTACCGTCTTCAAGATCATGGGCGCGGCCGCCGAAAACGGCGCCGACCTGGCTGAGGTAGTCCGGCTGGGCCGCAAGGCCAATGGCCTTACCCGCACCATCGGGAGCGCGTTCGCCGGCTGCACCTTCCCGGGTGCCGGATCGCCGCTGTTCTCGCTCCCGCAAGGACAGATGGGCCTCGGGCTGGGCATCCACGGCGAGCCGGGCCTGTACGACACAGACCTGCCGTCCGCCAAGGAACTGGGCCAGGAACTGGTATCCCGGCTGCTGGCCGAGGCGCCGGAGGGTGCCGGGACGCGGGCCGCCGTCATCCTTAACGGCCTGGGTTCCACCAAGCATGAGGAGCTCTTCGTCCTCTGGGGAACCGTGGCGCCCCTGCTCCGCGCCGCGGGCTACATCCTGGTGATGCCTGAGGTGGGCGAACTGGTCACCAGCCTGGACATGGCCGGCGTCTCGCTCACCATGACGTGGCTGGACGAGGAATTGGAACCGCTCTGGACTGCTCCTGCGGAAACGCCCGCCTACCGCCGCGGAAACGCGCCCCGGGAGGCAGGTGCGCTGCACGTCGATAAAACGTCCGACGGCGGCGCGGACCCCGCCGCATTCGTCACCACAGCAGGCTCCCGGGACTACGCCGGCGCCTGCGTTGCGGCACTGGAAGCGGCCAGGTCCTCGATTCACGACGCCGAGGAGCAGCTTGGCAGGATGGACGCAATCGCCGGCGACGGCGATCACGGCCGGGGGATGGTCCGTGGAATTGATGCCGCAGCCGCCGCAGCTGCCCTCACCCTGGGGCAAGGAGCCGGAGCTGGCGACGTGCTCGCCGCAGCCGGCGATGCCTGGGCCGACAAGGCGGGCGGAACCTCCGGCGTTCTGTGGGGCGCAGGCCTCCGGGCCTTCGGGGAGTCCGTGGGGAATTCAGCTGCCCCGGACGCCTTGGAACTGGCCTCGGCGGTGACCGCGTTCGCCGACCGGATCGTCGAGCTGGGTAAAGCGGAAACCGGCGACAAAACCATGGTGGACGCCCTGCTGCCCTTTGTTGAAACGTTCAGCCGCCTGGTGGCGGAGGGCCAGCCCGCAAGCAAGGCGTGGGAGGAGGCTGCCCTGCATGCCACCGAAGCTGCCGCGGCCACTGCCGATCTTTTGCCGCTGAAGGGCCGCGCCCGGCCGTTGGCGGAAAAGAGCCTCGGAACGCCGGATCCCGGCGCCACGTCCCTGGCCATGGTGTTCACCGTGATGGGCCCGCATTTCACCGCCGCTCCCGGCAGCGCCCAGGCCGTTCCCGGCAGGGAACCTGCCGGAGCCCAAGCGTAAACCCGCGCAAGCATTAGCGCACACAAGCAAAAGACAGGGAAAGGACAAGCCATGGGACTGCGGCTCATCGTGGGCGCGGACGAAGCAGGGGTGGATTACAAGGACAAGGTCCTTGAAGACCTCCGGCAGGATCCGCGCATCACTGAAGTTATCGACATTGGAGTCAATCGCACTGATGCCCCGGACGACTTCACCCGACCCTACCCGTATGTGGGGATAGCCGCCGGGGAAATGATCCGGGAGGGCGCCGCCGACCGTGCCATCTTGTTTTGCGGTACTGGAATCGGGGTGGCCATCGCTGCCAACAAGGTGGAAGGAATCCGCGCCACCGCGGCACACGATTCGTTCTCCGTGGAGCGTTCCATCCTGTCCAACGACTGCCAGGTCCTCACCATGGGCCAGCGGGTGGTGGGCATCGAGCTGGCGCGCCGGCTGGCCAAGGAGTGGATCGGCTACACGTTCGACCCGGCTTCTGCCTCGGCGGGCAAGGTCAAGGTCCTCACGGACTTCGAAGCCTGCTGACCGGCCGGACGGGTTGGGCAAGGTAATGGCTGGAGCAAGGCGATGAAGCCGTACCGCTACCATGACTGGCGCCGGTTGATTGGGACGCCGGTGGAGATCCGCAAGGACTTCGGGGTTGTCCGGACCGGCGTGGTGGACGATGCCATGGAGGATTCCTCGGCCTTGTGGATCGCGGCAGACGCCGGTGGCGGCAGGACCCTGTTCACTGCCGCCGATGGTTTCGAAGTGTGGATCAGGCCGCAGGAGCTGGGCGGAAAATTGTGCTTCAAGATGGCGGCCGCCCAACTCTGTGCGCCGCATCGCTGATAGGGGTGGGCTTCCGGAGATGCGGTTCCTACACTGGGGTGATGATCACAGTCACCGGAAGTGTGGAAACAAAACTGCCCGCGGACCAGGCCTTCGCCTACATGCGGGAGTTCGAAAACACCAGCGAGTGGGATCCCAGCACTCCCGTGATGGACAAACTGACGCCTGGTCCGGTGGCTGTGGGCCACCGGTACCACGCCGAGTCCGAGTTCCGGGGCAAGCGGCAGTCCCTGGAGTATGAGGTCATCGAGCTGACGGAGAACCACATCAAGCTCCGTGGTGAGAACAAAACGGTGACTGCCTTCGACTCCATCGACGTCAGCCCCGCGGCCGGCGGGTCCGTGGTCAAGTACACGGCCGAGTTCAGCATCAAAGGGCCTGCCAAGATCATCCAGCCGCTCCTGAAGCCGGCGTTTATGTCGCTGCGGGACCCGGCGTTGAACGGCATCAGGGACACCCTCAACTCCCGCGCTGCAGCCTAGAGCCCCGAAACCCACGGGCCAGCCCTGAACCCAGCGGCGGCCCGAACCCACGCGCCGGGCCCAAAGCCAGAAGCGCGCCCTCGGGCTGGGCGCGCCTACTTGGAGGATTGCGAGCCGGAGGAATCCCGCCGCGGCACGGTGAGCGGAGAGTTGCTGTAAGGGGCCATCGCCAGCAGTTCACGAGGCCGGCCTTCCGGATCCGAATGCTCGTTGACAGCCTGGGACAGGACGTCGCGTTCCTTCGCTGGAAGGCTGGTGCGTCCCGCGCTGTAGTCCTTGATGTCCTGTTGGGTGGCGTTGCCGCCCAAGGCGATGTAATCGAGCCACAGCTGGGCGAGATCAAGGTTGTGTTCCTGGATAACCCCGCCGGTCAGTGCCTGCTGGTCCTGCTCGTCCATTGCTCTATCCGCTCCCAAGGGACTTCTTGCCCCTGTGGTTCGGAGCCGCCGCCACGATGGATGGGTTGGCCGTCAGGAAAGTTTTGCCAGCCGGCTGCACTCCTCCCACAAGCGCCTCCGGGCTTCAGGGTCCGAGCCCATCCCCGGCGTTGGCAGCTCCTTCCGATTGGCCCACAGCTTTCCAGAAACCTCCGCTGTTTCGGGTGCGGCGGCAAGCCAAATTGGGGTGTCGGCAGCCTTTTCGGCAGGCGCGCCGATGGCATTGGTGATCCAGCGGAACGGACCGCCCACGTCCTGCAGCAGGCCAGTGTTTTTGACCAGCCCAGGGTGCACGGCGTTTGCCACCACGCCCGTTCCGCGGAGCCGTTCGGCAAATTCCTGGGTAAGGAGGACCCTGGCCAGCATGGTGGGCGGCGTGGAGCGGAGGTAGCTGTACTTGCCGCTCGCTGTCTGGAGGTCATCGAAGTTGAGCGTAGTTTTGCCGTATCTCGAAGCCACGTTCACGATGCGCCCGCCTCCGGAAGCGCCGCCGGTTCCGCTGCTTTTCAGACTGTCCAGCAGCAGAGTGGTCAGCAGGAAATAGGCCATGACATTGGTGGCGAACGTCAGCTCCAGCCCGTCGGGAGTCACATGGCGTTCCTTCCGGAACACGCCGGCAGCGTTGACCAGCACGTCCAGCCGTTCGTGCCGGGAGAGGACGTCTGCCGCGGCCGAGCGGATGGAGGACTGGTCCGACAGGTCACAGGCCAGCGGTTCGAGCCGGGCGTCCGGCTTCTGGCCACGGATGCCCGCTATGGCTTCCTCCGCCCGGGCAACGGAGCGTCCGACGACGACGATAGCAGCGCCTTCCCGTGCCAGCCCGGCCGCCACGGCTTTCCCCAGTCCGCCCGTGGCACCGGTAACAAGGGCCAGGCGCCCATCCATTGAGCCCATTGCCGTCTCCTCAGCGCCGAAGTCGCCTTCAGGTTACGCCTGGACGGCACCGTTCCATCAGTACAAACGGGGAAAGTATGGCTCCTCACCGCGTTGAGTAGGTAGACTGGTCTACCTACTCAATGAAGGAGCTGCGATGTCCCCGGCTGAAGTGCAACCAAAAAAGCGTGCCCGTGCACTGCTGCTCGAGGCCGCCGCGCGGCTCTTTTATGCCCGGGGCGTCGGTGCCACCGGAATCGACGCCATCACTGCCGAGGCTGGTGTGGCGAAAAAGAGCCTGTACAACAACTTCGCCTCCAAGCAGGACCTGGTGGCCGCCTACCTCGAAGCCCGGCACGAAGAGTGGCTCGGCCTTTACCGGGCCCGTGTTGACGCCGCTGGTGGGCCCCGCGAACGGGTGCTGGCCGTCTTTGACGCCTATGTGGATCACGCAAACTTCGCGTACGAGCATGGGTTCCGCGGCTGCGGATTGCTTAATGCGGCGGCAGAACTGCCGGCCGGGAGCCCGGGCCGGCTGGCCGTCCGGCACCATAAGGAAGAAGTTGAGGCACTCCTGGCCAAGCACGTGGGAGAGCTGATGCCGGAGCAGGACCAACGCCGCCCGGATCTTGCAGCCCATCTTGCCTTCGTGCTGGAAGGCGCCATGGTGCGGGCCGGACTCGAAGGCGGAGAAGCGCGGCTTCTGCAGGGCCGAACACTTGCCGCGCAGATGCTGGACGAACTGTGACGGGTTCCGCCGAACGCTCAACGTTGATGATGTACCTGGCGCGCTCTGCCCGGCAGATCGGGCGCAGCAGGCGGCGTGGGCGGGACAGTCGGGTGCCTTCGAGGACGAGCCTGTCCGGGACCCGCAGCCTGTCGGGGCCTGGCCATCTGCCCGGGGCAGGCTGGGGTGCTGTTTTTGTGCTGGCCGCCTCGGTGCTGTGGGGGACTACGGGAACCGCGGCCACCTTTGCTCCGGCAGTGAGCCCACTGGCCATTGGTGCCGTGGCCATGGGTGTGGGCGGTCTTCTCCAGGCCCTGTACGCGGCCAGGCGGATCCGGGGCCAATGGCGGCTGCTGTTGGAGCAATGGCCGCTGGTGTCGTTGGGAGCGCTGGCCGTCGCTGTTTATCCCTTGGCTTTTTATACCTCCATGCATCTCGCCGGCGTAGCAGTGGGAACTGTGGTTTCCATCGGCTCGGCTCCCGTTGCAGCAGCAGTCATCGAGCGGTTTGCCGACAAGAAGCCGCTCACCCGCCGGTGGCTGGCCGGAGCACTGCTCGGCGTCGCGGGCGCGGCGCTGTTATCGGTTGCCGGGCGGAGGCCCGGCGATGCTGGCGGCGCGAGTGGCACCGGCATGGAACCCGGTGTGGATTCCTGGGCGGTGCCCGCCGGTATCGTGTTGGGCCTGGTGGCGGGCGTGACGTACGCCCTCTATTCGTGGGCGGCGCATCGCCTTATCGGCCGCGGACTGTCGGCGAGGGCCACCATGGGCACGGTTTTCGGAACGGGCGGGGTGCTCCTGATGCCGGTGCTCCTCCTGACCGGACGCGCACTCGTCGAATCCTGGACGAACGTCGGCGTTGGAGCCTATATGGCCCTTGTCCCGATGTTTGCCGGGTACGTCCTGTTCGGGTGGGGCCTGGCCCGGATCCGCGCGAGCACCGCCACCGGCCTCTCCCTGGTTGAGACAGTGGTGGCAGCGGTGCTGGCCGTGCTGGTTGTGGGGGAGCGGCTCCCGGCGGCGGGCTGGATTGGAGCGGCCACCGTCCTGGCCGGGTTGGTTTTCCTGCTTCCACGTGCGTCCGGGCACGGGGAGCCTGAAGATGGCGCAGGGCTGCCTCTTCCGTCCGAGCTACCCCGCCCGTCCATTCCGGCCACGGCGACGGGGCGTCGGCTTTCGCACCGCCAGATAGATGCCCAGAGCCATCAGAAGGACCCCGCTGATAACAACTCCGATGATCTGCCCGCTGATACCCGCGATAAAGAGGACAAGGCCGAGCAAACCCGCGGCTGAACCGTAGTAGACACCTGACCTGAACCGGCGCGACGGGTACCCGGACAGCAGCTCCATCGCAAGGTGCGGGTCGTCGGCTATCAGGCGGAGCTCCAGCTCCTTGAGGAGCCGCCGCTCCTCTTCGGACATTGGCATTGGACGGCCTTGAAATCACACTTCTGGACTCTCGATATTGACCGTAGGAGCCTTGCCCCCTTCCGTCAAGGGACCGCCCCCCCCTTCCGGGGCGAGGCCGGGCGGCCGGCTGAAGTCATTAGGTAACGTCGTAGAAAAGCGAAGCTCCCAGCACCCTGACCCCTGCTATCGGGACGTGGGCGGCCGGCCGGGACGCCGGCATCAGGTGTTCCACCGGCAGCCCGGCGAGCAGGACGCAGTGGTCAGCAATGAGCCTACGGTGGCACCTCCACCAGAGGGTTTCGCTGCACATGATGGCGGTAGGGACATCACTGGCTTCGTCCACCAGCGCGGCTGCCGCGGCGCGAAAGTCATCATTGCGCATGTAGGAGGCGTAGGCACGGAAGGAGTCGTTCCGCAAGGCCGTATCCGGGGATTCCGGCGGAAGTTTTCGGAATCCGCCCAACCGCCGCTCCCACCGGTAGCTGATTCCGGCTTTCGGCAGCCACTCCGCCATCAGGTCCTTGCCGAAGTGCGGAAACTTGCGGCTGCCCGGGCCAATGCGTACGTCCACCAGGGACACCACACCCGCGGCCTTCAGCATCGCCTCGAAGCCGTCCTGGGAAGCCGTCCCGTGCCCTGCTGTATAGAGAACGCCCACAAAAGCCATGATAGGCACGGGAGAGCGCCCGGCCGTGCCGACCCCACTCAGGCCAGCCCCCGGCCGTGCCGGCCCCACTCAGGCCAGCCTCCGCTCCGGTCGGCCTCCGCTCAGGCGGGCCGACGACGGGAGTGGGCTACCGCCGTCGTAATTCTGCGAACTCAATCGACGGAACGATGGCGCCCGCGTCCCGCTCCACGAAATTGGTGCCCGGCGGCACAACGTCGTCAATTGCATCCAGGACGGACTCGCCGAGCTGGACGTCCGCCGCCTTCAGGTAGGCGGCCAGGTGCTCCTCGCTGCGCGGCCCGATGATCACGCTGCTGATGGCCGGGTGCGTCAGGGCGAAGCCGATGGAGAGATCCACCAGCGACAGCTCCAGCTTGTCGGCCAGCCGCGCCAGCGCATCGGCGGCATGGAGCTTCCGCTCGCTGGAGGGACCTGAAATGTCGTAGCGGCCCGGGAGTGAATGCACCCGGGTCGGTGCAGTGCCGGACTCCAGCACAAAGCTGCCGGACAGCCAGCCGCCGGCCAGCGGACCGTAGGCCAGCACGCCGAGCCCGTACTGCTGGGTGATCGGGAAGACGTCGCGTTCGTTGGCGCGCACCAGCATGGAGTATGGCACCTGGTTGCCGAGCGGCGGGATCAGGTGGTTGGTGGTGGCGAGCCACTGCGCCTCCACCAGCTGCGCCGGGGTGAACACCGAGGTGCCGTAGTACAGGATCTTTCCCTGCCTGATCAGGTCATTGAGGGTGGTGATCGTCTCCAGGACATCGGTGTTGTAGTCCGGCCGGTGCGCCTGGTACAGGTCGATCCGGTCAGTCTGCAGGCGGCGGAGGCTGCCCTCGACGGCCTGGGTGATCCAGCGCCGGGAGTTGCCGGAATGGGCTGGATTGGGACTCATCTGGCCGTGGAACTTGGTGGCCAGGAAGACGTCGTCGCGGCGTCCGCGCAATGCCCGCCCCACAACCTGCTCCGACTCTCCCTGCGAGTAGACGTCGGCGGTGTCGATGGCGGTGATGCCGGCGTCGAGCGCGGAGTGGATGATCCGGATGCTCTCGTCGGCTCCGGTGGGGGCACCGGGCGGGCCTCCGGTCCCCTCGCCGAAGTTCATGGTGCCCAGGGTCAGCGGGCTGATCGGCGTGCCTGACCGCCCGAACACCCGCAGTTCACTGAGGCTCATTTTCCGGTCTCCTCACAGTTCTTTGGCATGCAGCTTTTGACACGTGCCCTTGATCGTCACGAGGCTACACAGATCGGCGCCGCTGCTGCAGAATTCCGCCTTAGTGCTTCTCTTTTCGACTTTTGAAGTAACGCTTGGGCCCGGGTGTGACGTTTTGTGGAGCGCCGGCAGGAGTGGATGTCGCTTATATTGAGGGATGGGCACTCCCAGTAATGACGAGCAGTTCGTCAAGCTGCACGACATGATTATCGGCAGCGCAAACGTGAGCGCATTCCTTGGCGACCTGTCGGTCCTCGCCGCCTCGACTCTGGGGGAGACCGCACGTTCAAACATCGAGTGCGGCGTTACGCTCCGGCAGCGCAAGCGCAGTGCCACCGTAGCCGGAAGCAGCCCGCGCGCAACCCTGCTGGACAAGCTCGAGCAGGAACTGGGTCAGGGGCCCTGCCTGACAGCCCTGGAAACCATGAAGCCCGTGATCCTCGCGGACGTGGCAACAGACTCCCGCTGGCCCGAGTACCAGAAGCTCCTGCAGGACAACGGCTGTGCCAGCGTGCTGGGAGTTCCCCTGGCGCTGGACAACAGCCACGCAGCGGCACTGAACTTCTTCGCTTCCCAACCGGGCCTCTTCACGGACGCGGTGGTGCGTCGTGCAGAAGGTTTTGCCGAACTGGCGGGACGGGCAGTGCGGCTTGCCCTGAGGATCGCTGATGCCCAGAACCTGGCGGAGGACCTCACTGCAGCCCTGGAACACCGCACTGTGATCAATTTGGCCTGCGGTGTGGTGATGGCGCAAAACAGGTGCTCGCAGGAAGAAGCGATGGCCGTCCTCACCAAGGCTTCAAGCCACCGCAACCGGAAACTGCGCGACCTCGCCGGAGACATCCTGAACCAGGTCAGCTCGGGCACGGTCACCACACACTTTGAGCCGTGAAGCAGCCTCCCTTCAAGCGACAAGACCAGCCTGGGTTTCACCTGTGCGTCTGCCTGCAATAATCTGAACCAACGGTTGTGCGCGGGGGTGCAAACGCCCGGCGCAACAGGCAGCACTGTAAGTTCGGGCCACATCACACCAGACGAGGCGGACACGAATGACGGCTTCAGACCAGCAGCACCTCCCATCGCCCGCGCCCGCGGACGCGCCGGGCCTTCCATCCCCTGCCGATGGGGGAGCCAATGAAGCTGCTGCCAGGGAGCCCGTTGACCCGCACCTCCTCCAGCGGTTGGCCGACGCCCACGGCGTGGGAACGTCATTC
This sequence comes from Arthrobacter sp. OV608, assembly GCA_900110595.1. GTDB lineage: Bacteria > Actinomycetota > Actinomycetes > Actinomycetales > Micrococcaceae > Arthrobacter. Next base: position 154,219 of record FOEZ01000010.1, read on the forward strand.
CAGGGTTGGGACGGGCTGCCGCACTCTGTCGCCGAAGACACCTTAATCAAGGTCCTCGCTTCCCTCGGGGTGCGGGTGGACACCAACCAGCTCATCGAAGAAGCACTGGCGGAAGCTGAACTGGCGCCCTGGCGGCGCATGCTGCCGCCCGCCGTCGTAATCCAGCAGGGGGAGCCGGCACAGGTTCCGGTGCACGTGCGCGACGGCGCCACAGCTCAGCTGACCATCGTGCTTGAGGACGGCGCCGGGTCCCGGGATGGCGTCCAGCAGGACCTTTGGGTCCAGCCGCGGGATGTCGACGGCGTTGCCACCGGACGAGCGACCTTTGCCCTTCCGCAGGATTTGCCGCTGGGATGGCATACCCTGCATGCAGAATCCGAAGGTGCCACCGCGACGGCCACGCTGGTAGTGGCGCCGGCACGGCTGACCACCGCAGCTCCGCTGGAGGAGCGCCGGGGCTGGGGACTGGCGACCCAGCTCTATTCCGTGCGCTCCAAGAGGTCCTGGGGCATCGGCGACTTCTCGGACCTGGCTGACCTGGCCGCTCTCAGCGGTGCCCGTGGGGCGGACTATGTACTGGTCAACCCGTTGCACGCCGCCGAGCCGGTTCCACCCGTGCAGCCATCGCCCTATTCGCCGTCCACCCGGCGGTTCTTCAACCCGCTGTACATCCGCATCGAGGCCATCCCCGAAGTGGCCTATCTCAAGCCGCGCAAGCGCGCCACGGTGGAGAAGCTCCACGAGGAGGTTGCCGGGCTGAACAAGGAGGGCAACCGGCTGGACCGCGACGCCGCCTACGCTGCAAAGCTCCAAGCACTCGAGCTGCTCTACCACGCGCGCCGGCCGCCGGCCCGGCAGGCCGCCTTCGACGAGTTCTGCCGGATTTCCGGCCAGGGCCTGGACGACTTTGCCCTGTGGTCCGCCATCCGCGAGGACCTGCCGGCCGGGGACCCGTTCTGGTCCGATCCCGCCTGCGCCATCGGCACACCCCAGACTGAAGCGCTGCGGGACCGGCTGGCGGACCGCATCGGGTTCCACCGCTGGCTCCAGTGGATCTGCGACGAACAGCTCGAAGAAGCCCAGCGGGCCGCGCTCCGGTCCGGCATGCGCCTCGGCGTGGTCCACGACCTCGCCGTGGGCGTGGATCACAGCAGCGCCGACGCCTGGACACTCCACGACGTCCTGGCGCCGGGCACCAGCGTGGGCGCGCCCCCGGACATGTACAACCAGCAGGGCCAGGACTGGGGCCAGCCGCCCTGGCACCCTGCCCGGCTGGCCGAGGCCGGCTACATCCCGTTCCGGAACATGCTGGCCACCGTGCTGCGCCATGCCGGCGGTGTCCGCGTGGACCACATCCTGGGCCTTTTCCGCCTGTGGTGGATCCCGGCCGGAAACGCTCCCGGCGATGGCGCGTACGTGAAATACGACCACGAGGCACTGATCGGCATCCTGGCCCTCGAGGCGCAGCGCGCCGGGGCCGTGGTGATCGGGGAGGACCTGGGCACCTTCGAGCCGTGGGTCCGGGATTACCTTGCCGCCCGCGGCATCCTTGGTACCTCCATCCTGTGGTTTGAGTACGACGGCGATTCTCCCCTTGCGCCCGAAAAGTACCGCACGCAGGCGCTCGCCAGCGTCAACACCCACGACCTGCCGCCCACCGCCGGCTACCTCGCTGGGGACCACGTGGCCTTGCGCAGCGGCCTGGGCCTGCTGGAGCGCTCCGAGGCGGAGGAGCGTGCCGAGCACAACGCCTCGCTGGAAAAGATGTTTGCCCTGCTCAGAGAGCGCGGATACCTGCCCGAGGACGGGCCTGGAGGAGCTGCCGGACGCGAAGAGAGGACCATCGAGGCGCTGCACCTGCTGCTGGCCCAGGCGCCGTCGGTGCTGCTTGGTGTTGCCCTGGTGGATGCTGTGGGCGAGCGGCGGGTCCAGAACCAGCCGGGCACCACTGAAGCCCTTTACCCGAACTGGCAGGTTCCGCTGGCCGGACCGGACGGCCGGCCCGTTTTCCTGGATGATCTTCCAACCAACCAGCGGTTCAACTCGCTCTTGTCGGCGGTGGAGGAAGCCCTGCGCGGCTAGGCAGGCGGGGGCAGTCTGCCCGGCTTTCCTGCCGGGTTTTGCCTGGGTTTACAGCCAGGGTCAACAGTCAGGAGAGGTCGATGGGTGAAGGGCCAGTACTCGTTGTAGGCGGCACCGGCATGGTGGGCGGCCAGGTGGTCAGGGAGTTGCTGAACCGGGGGAAGCAGGTGCGGGCACTCGTCCGGCCGGGCTCGGACGCGTCCCGGTTGGAATCTCGCGGCGTTGAGATTGCGCGCGGGGACATGATGGACGCCGACTCGTTGATCCGCGCGATGACCGGTGCCGATGCGGTGATCACCTCGGCCGCCGGCTATACCAGGCACCGGAAGGGCGACAACCCGGTGATCGACACGGTAGGCAACTCGAACCTCGCCGATGCCGCCAAACGTGCCGGAGTCCGCCGGTTTGTCCTCACCAGCATCCTCACGTGCGACCAGACGCCGGAAGTCCCGCACTTTTGGCACAAACGGCTGATGGAGGACAGGCTGCAGGCCCTGGGCGTCCCCTTTGTGGCACTGCGTCCCGGGGCCTTCCTGGACCAGGTGACCCGGTTTGGCGGCGACCCCATCACCAAGCACAAGGTCAGGTGGTTCGGCTCGCCCGGAATCCCGCTGACCTTTGTGCTCACCGCGGATCTCGCCGGATACCTGGCCGCCGCCGTGGATGCCCCGGGAGTGGAGGGCCAGCGGATCGACATCGGCTGGGACAGGCCCATCTCCATGCAGGAGTTCGCCGACATCGTGGAGCGGCTGACCGGCGAGGAGGTCCGCGTCCAAACGGTTCCCGTCGGCGTGGTGCGGGCAGCGGGTGCGCTGATGGCGCCGGTCAACCCGATGGCAAAGGGCTTGGCCGCCACGATGGGCTGGTTCCAGACCGGCAAGTACGTTGCCGACACAACCCGGCAGGCCGAGGTCTTTGGCCCTCCACCCACGGCAGAGGACGCGGTGCAGCGGCTCGTCACAAGCATGGGGCACGCCGTCAAGGGTTGACGACCCGCCGGAAAGCCATTCTTCAGCAACAACGCGAGGTCACTTTTAGCCCAATCCGATGGCTCGGAACGGCCAAGAATGACCTCGCGTTGCGCGTTGATCAGACCCTCTAGCCTGCGGTGATCAGATGGGTGACGTGGTCGTAACGGAAGGTGGCCGGGCCGCCGTCGTGCGCAAACGGAACGTTGCCGCCGTTCGGCACGCCGTTGGCGCCGTAGTTGACGTTCCAGGACCGGTCCAGGGCCGCCTTGAACTCGTAGCTGCCGGCCGGCAGATCCGGGACCGTCAGCTTCCACACCAGGTCTGCCGGATCCAGTGCCAGCTGTGCCTGGTCGCATTCGGGCAGCCAGTCGGCACTGCAGCCCAGCTCAGACCCCAAACTTCCGGCCACCGAAACGGCCTGCGGCTGCTGCGACGCGTACACGGCGCTGAGCACGTGGGTGCTGTTGTCATAGCGGAACGTGACAGGCCCGCCAGGGTGGTCCAGCACAATGTTCGGTCCGTTGAAGGCGCCATCAGCTCCGTAGTTCACGTCCCAGTTGCCGTTCAGCGCGGCCTTGTACTCATACTTCCCGGCGGGCAGATTCACGGTCAGGCGCCAGATGTTGTCCGCGGGATCCAGTTCCATCATGGCCTGGACGCACGCAGGGTCCCACGGCTCAGCACACCCCATGGCCTGGTTCAGGGAGCCTGCCACCGTAACCGAATCCGGCTGCGGTGCCTTGCCTACGGTGACGGTCCGGACTTCGCTGGAGACGTTGAAACCCGGGCCGGACATGGTTGCGCGGTACTTGATCTGGGTACCATCCGCCAGCGCGGACACGTCATCCTTCACCGAGTACACCGGGGAGGAGCCGTCCGAACCCACCGCGGTCCAGTCCCCGCCGGCCACGCTGCGTTCAAAGGTCACCACATGGCTCGCCTTTTCGGGATCCGCGGTGGCGCTGAGCTCCACGGAGCCCTTCACGCTGCTGCCCTCCACAGGCTTCTGAAGCGTGAGGACCGGTGCAGGAACCGTTGCTGCACGGCTCTGTGAGGATGCGGTGTGCCCGCCGTTGTCCAGCACAGTCGCGCGGTACTCCACCGGCGAGCCCGCATCCAACGCTGCCACGTCGTGGAACACCTGGTACGGCGCCGTGTCGTCGGTGCCGATAGGCTGCCACCCGCCGCCTGCTGTCCTGGCCTCGAAGGTGACCTCGTAGAACGAGGAGGCGTCGACGTCGGCCGTTACCTTAATCCGCCCGTTGTCGTCTTGGGCAGGGACCGGCTCCTGGAGGACGACGGCGGGCGCCGCCTTGGAGTGCGGAATCCGGCCGGAGGACTGGTAAACCACGGCGGATAGCGGGGGAACGCTGACCGTGAGCTTGCCCTCTGCCGAGGTTTTCGCCTCATCCGCGCCTTCGTCGTAGATCCTGGTGTAGGTGCGCTTGGCGATGTAGGTGGGCACCTCCGCGGTCTGCGGCTGCTCGCTGTTGTTCAGGGCAACCACGTACTCGCGCTGGTCCTCGGCGTCAGTACGGGAGAAGGCGTAGATGCCGGGACCGTCCGAAGCGTACCTGTGCTGGTGGGCGCCGTCGCGTAGCGCCGGGTGATCCTTGGTCAGCCCTGCGAGCTGGCTGATCTTGGCGTACAGCGGATGCCCGGGATTGAAGTTGTTCGTGGAGTGCGTGGCATCAGTGCCCAGCAGGTCGTCGTCGAGATACTCCGGCACCTGGCTGGCGAACAGCGTCTGCCGGGCATCCTGGTCACCGCCCGGGCCGGTGAAGCCCTGTTCGTCGCCGTAATAGATCACGGGGTTGCCGCGGGAGAAGTACATCAGCTCGTGGGCGAGCTGGTCGCGGGCCACCTGCTCGGCATCCGTTGAACCCGGGTTGTCCGCGGCGATGAAGCTGCCAATGCGGCCCATGTCGTGGTTGCCCAGGAAAGTGGGGAGCTGGTAGACGTTCGAATCGGCATCGGTATACCAGTCATCACCCGCGAAAAACGTTTCCAAGGCGGTGGCGTCCTGGCCCTTGGAGGCGAAGTTGCGCGCTGCGTCCTGGAAGGGGAAGTCCAGCACTGCCTGCATGTTGTTCCTGGTGGTGAACTGCGAGGTGAAGCTCTTGGTGGTGTCGAATACCTCGCCGAACATAAAGAACTCGTCCTTGCCCTGTTCTTTGGCGTAGTTAAGGACGTCCGGGCCGAATTCCTGCCAGAACTCGTTGTTGACGTGCTTCATGGTGTCGATCCGGAAGCCGTCCACGCCGAACTTGCCGATCCAGGTTTTGTAGATGTCCTTCATCCCGTCCACCACCTTGGGGTGCTCAGTGAAGAGGTCATCCAGGCCGAAGAAGTCACCGTAGAACGAGTCCTCGCCCACAAAAGTGGTGTCGCCGCGGTTGTGATACAGCGTGGGGTCGTTCAGCCAGTCCGGAACCTTGAGGTGTTCTTCGTTTTTATCGAGTCGTGGTCTGTAGGGGAACGATGTTTCCGGATCGAGTGCGGGAAAGCTTTCTGTGCCGGCATAGTCGCGGTCATCGAACTCCTTACCGTCGGCCGTTTTGTAGGGCACCGCATCCTTGGAGGTGTATCCCTTGCGCGCGGCTCCCTCGTAGCCAATGACGTCAGCCGTGTGGTTGGTGATGATGTCGAAGTACACCTTCATGCCGCGCTTGTGGGCCTCGTCAATCAGGGCCTTGAGTTCGTCGTTGGTGCCCAGGTGGGGATCGATCTGGGTGAAGTCCGTGACCCAGTAGCCGTGGTAGCCGGCCGACTTGTCCTCGGGCTGCACTGCCTTGTTCTTGAAGCTGGGGGTCAGCCAGATGGAGGTAGTGCCCAAGCCCTGGATGTAGTCGATCTTGTCCAACAGTCCGGTGAGGTCGCCGCCGTTGTAAAAGCCCTTCTTGGTGGGATCGAAGCCTGACACCATGGGATCACTGCCCAGTCCGCCGTCGTCGTTGGTGGTGCTCCCATTGCTGAAACGGTCAGCCATAACGAAGTAGAAGTTCTCGTCCGTGACTGGCGCACGCAGGCTGTGCAGGGCCGACGCCGATCCCGGGTTTTTGTTGCCATGGCCATTCCCGCCGGGGTCATTGGTGCCCGGGGCGGCTTGGGCGGGAAGAACCGTGGCAGAAAATGCAACCATCGCGGCCACCAGGGCGGCCGCCGTGTGTGTTGTGGTTCTGGCCGTGCTTGAAGTCCGGGCGCCGTTTATGGGGCGGCTGCGGGTTTGATGAGGTGTGGAGGTTGATGTGCTGCTTGTTCTGGTGCTCGTTCCGGCGCATGGGGATGCGCCCGGGCGGGTGCGGAATTTCAAGGAAGAGACCTTTCCTGGTAGCTGCGCTGCTGTACAGGCTTGCCGGGGCAAGGGGGTGGACATGCGTCCGACGGGTCAACAAGGCCGGCTTGGTCCTGTGAACCACGTCACAACTGTAAGCGCTTGCACTGAATAACTCCAGCGTTTAGGAAAAGCCTCGGAACCTGTTCTTTGATGCTGGCGGGCGCATCTGGTGCCTGCTGGCCTTACAGTCCTGGAGCAGGCACGAGGGCAGTGGGTGAGGGGGTCTGCAGGTCGTGGATCAAGGGACCGGGGAGACCGCTGGCTGGGTCCAGCTCGAAGGTGGCGATGTTGTCCGAGCGTTCATGGGCAACATGGAGCCAGTTACCTCGCACGATGTGGTGGCGCGGCCAGTCCCCTCCGCTGTGGAAGTCCTGGACGGGCAGCAGCTCCGTCCCTTCGGCAGCGACATCCAGCACACTGACTATGTTGGAACCGCGAACGCCCACGTACGCGTGCTTTCCCGCCCGGTCGACGCAGATTTCTGCTGCGGAGTCGTCCGGCAAGCTGCTCCCGGAGGTTGCCGGGCCGCGGAAAACGAGTTCAAATGTCCCAGCCTCCGGACGGGCCACGAAGACCTCAATGGAGTATTCCGAAACCACAAAAACGTTGCCGCTGGCGTGCTGTACCAGGTGGCGTGGCCCGCAGCCATAGGGGAGGGCCACCTCGTGGTCTGCTTCCAGTCCTGATCCAGGCACGTAGTTCCAGATGCGAAGGGTGTCGTGCCCGAGGTCCGTTGTCATGATCCGCCCGTCCTGCAGCATGAGGCTTGCGTGGGCGCGGCTCTGCCGGGGCTCACCAGGGGTCTGGGCGGAGTGTGGATCCACTGAAGCGGGCGCCGGGAAGCGGGCCGTGATGGCGCCGTCGGAATCCAGTTCATAGAGCAGTACTTGGCCATCTCCCCAGCAGGTGGCGGTGAGGAAGCGACCCTGCGGGTCCACCGCCACATGGCACGTCGCTTCTCCGGCGGGTTGCGGCTCGCCGAGGGGCGCCAGCCTGAAATCGCCGGTTCGCCGGAAGGCCCGCACCTTCTTGCGCTGCTCGGCGACGGCGTAGACCACGGGCATTGCGGGGTGGACAGCAACGAACGACGGCGAATCCGCCTTGGCTGCCGTGCCCAGCCATTCCAAGGTCCCGTCCGGGAGGGCCGACAAGGCTCCGATCCCTTCTGCCCGGCCGCCGCCGTCCGGGGTGTAGGTGCCGGTCCAGATAATGGGGTGCTGGGCGGGGGAAGTCATGGGTCCATCCTGCCAACAAAGTGACCGCATTCAAGGGAACTACGGTTTAGCATTGGATTCCAGCCACGGCAAAGGAGGTAGGCCCCAATACTGCTACATCAGTTTCCGGCACTCCCTTCCTGTGCCGCCTGTGCCGCCACGGCCAGTTCGGATAGGCCGCTGGAAGACGCGCGAGTGCCTGCTGGCCCATCGAAAGGCGGTCCCATGCCGCGTCCCGCATTACCTGCTCGTCCACGTTTTGCCGACATTGTCACCCTGCTGAGGGCGGCCGGCTGCGTTTTCGCTGAGGAAGAAGCGCAGTTGTTGTTGTCCGAAGCGTCCAGTCCCGAAGCGCTCACCGAATGGATTGGCCGCCGTGTTTCCGGCGAGCCGCTCGAATTTATTGTTGGCTGGGCCGGGTTTTATGGTCTTCGCATTGCTGTTGATCCTGGTGTCTTTGTCCCGCGCCGGCGCACCGAACTGCTTGTTTCGGAGGCCGTGGCCCTGCTGAGGCAGCGCCTCCCTGAGGGTGCGGAGGCCGGCGTAGTTATCGATCTTTGTTGTGGATCCGGAGCTGTTGGTGTTGCGGTTGCCTCCCAGGTGCCAGTCCTGGAGCTTCACGCCGCCGACATTGACTCCGTTGCAGTGGCGTGCGCACGCCGCAACCTTGCGCCCGTGGGCGGGCAGGTCTATCGAGGGGATCTTTACACCGCGCTTCCCTCCCGGCTGCGGGGACGGGCGCAGCTCATTGTGGTGAACGCGCCCTACGTGCCCACGGACGTGCTGCCGACCATGCCGCCTGAGGCCAGGATCTATGAGCCGCGGATCTCGCTGGATGGCGGCCCGGACGGTTTGAGCCTCCACCGCCGGGTCATCGGCGAAGCGTCTGATTGGCTGGATGAGGCCGGTTATCTCGCCATTGAAACCAGTGAGCGACAGGCAGCCGGAACTGCTTCCATAATGGCCGCCGCAGGGCTGGCGGCACGAACTGTTCACTCGGAGGAGTTGGACGGAACTGTAGTGGTTGGCACCCTCCGCTCGCAGTAGTGCACCGCTTCCGGCGTCTCTTCCTGCGTTTCGAGGAAGCGGCTTCCTGTGGGGGCGGCGGATTTCTGATGCGTGGAGACTGCCGGAGAATCTGCTTGCTGACTAGGGAAATAATTGAATGAGGTCCAGGAAGCGGGCTCACTGTCAAATGTCCTCGTCTTGCAGTCCCGCACGTTTTCCCCCTCAGCAGACGTAGTCCTTACCTGTGCGGGCAGAGCCCGCCTTTGCCTAGAGCCACTCTAGTTTGGCGCTCCGGTTCGCTGGCAGGCCGCCTACGCCGGTGCTTTTGCCGCATATGGGCCACGGCCGGGCCGCTAACCCTGCTATTGCCAGGCGGCAGAAGGAGGCCGAGGCTTCAGTTACTGGAGCTTCTGTAGTGGGCGGCGATTGAGAGCCCAATCAAAAGTCCGCGTGCGTACCGTCCCACAGTTGAGCCGTACCAAAGACACCCTGCAAAAGTCTCGGCTGTCGGTGCACGTGCCCGACGCAGCGCTGAGGTTCGTTTTTGCTCGGGTTTATTCGCGGGGTGTTGGTGGTGGGGGTGGTTTGAAGTAGGTGTTTTGTTGGGGTCTTTGGTGGGGGTCGAGGTGTTTTGGGGGTGTGAACCAGGGGGTGTTGTTGGTAGTGGTGATGGTCCATTGTTCTTTGTGGATGAGGTGGTGGTGGCCGCTACAGAGGAGGACACCGTTGTCGATGTTGGTGGGGCCGCCGTGGGACCAGTAGGTGATGTGGTGGGCCTCGCACCAGGGGGCGGGGATGGTGCAGTTGGGGAAGGCGCAGCCTTGGTCGCGGGTGATGAGGGCGGTGCGTTGGGTTGGGGTGAAGAGCCGGGTTTTGCGGCCGAGGTCCAGGAGTTCGCCGTGGGTGCCGAGGATGGCGGGGATGATGTCGGCGTCGCAGGCGATTTTTCGTAGGGTGGCGGCGGCGACGGGTCCGGTGAAGACAAAATTCCCGGTGCCGGTGCCGGTGCCGGTGCTGGTCCGGGCGTTGGTGCGGGTGCTGCCGGTTTCGCTGTCGTTGGGGTGTGTGCCGTTCCCGTTGCCGTCCCCGGTGCCGTTGCCGGCGTGTTTGGCTGTGTTGCTGGCTGTGGGCCCGGTGCTGCTCTGGTGGTGGGAGAGGAGGTCCTGGTAGTTGATGGTGGCGATGATTTGGGGGCGGTTGCCGCCGGTGGCGGGCAGGGCGTTGGTGGCCAGGGCTATTTTGGCGGCGCCAACGAGGCCCTCGAGTAGTTTTTGCGGCCGGGTGCGCCGGTCCAGGTCCGGGCCGGCCGTGTTCTCGTTCCACAAGTTGCTGTCTGCGGTGCCGTCACCGTTGGTCCCTGTGGCCGCTGCCGTGCCAGTGCCAGTGCCAGTGCCAGTGCCAGTACCGGTGGCGGTGGTCCCTGAGGTGCCTGCAGGGATCGGGCTGGTGGTGATTGTGGTGGTGCGGGGGTTGGTGGCGGTGTTCATGACGGTGCTGAGGTGTTCGAACTGGTCGGTGCTGGCGAAGATTTCGATGTGGTGCAGGCCG
>FOEZ01000014.1 GCA_900110595.1 Arthrobacter sp. OV608
AACGCCCGGTCCCATTCCGAACCCGGAAGCTAAGACCCACAGCGCCGATGGTACTGCACCCGGGAGGGTGTGGGAGAGTAGGTCACCGCCGGACAACCATTAGGTCGAGGCCCCAACCATCACGGTTGGGGCCTCCCACATTTAAACACACAAACCCCAACAGGCCCCCGAGGCCGGACGGCCTAAGCAGCCCCGCACCGCCCGCGGCAGCACCGCCGTCGAACACCACCCGCGCTCACTCACGGCCCCCAACCGACAAACGCGCGCTCAGTTGCGGCCGCCAAACAGCCAACGCCGGCGCACTCATGGCCCCTAATCGACGGACCCGCGCTCAGTTGTGGCCGCCGAACAGCCAACGCCGGCTCACTCATGGCCCCCAATCGGCGAACCCGCGCTCACTAACGGCCCCCAACGCCGGCTCACTCATAGCCGCACCGCCATCAACTCCCACGAGGAATTGAGCGGGCGTCGACTGGGAAGCGGCATCAACTGAGCGCGCGTCTCAGGAAGGGCCACAGGAGGTTAGGGGCGGTGTCCCTGTGAGGGGCTGCGGGAAGTGCGCCTTGGCCGCCCCCGGCAGCATAGAGGGCTCCAAATCCCCAAGAATCGGGTGATTAACCTCAAAAAGTCGCGGAAACACGCGGAATTTGCGGACCTGAAGGGCCCAAGCTGGTAAGTTTTCGAACAGTGGCTTGTGCGCATGCCGCGTGCAGGCTCCAGAATCATGACCGTCCAGGAGGACATAAATGGCTAAGAACCGTAGTGAACTTGTTGCAGAGGTAGCGGGCAAGGCCGGCACCAGCCAGGCAGCCGTCAACTCCGTCCTCGACGCACTGTTCGAGGTTTTCGAGACTTCTGTCGCCGCGGGCGAGAAGATCACCATCCCGGGCTGGCTCGCCGTCGAGCGCACCGACCGCGCAGCACGCACCGGCCGCAACCCCCAGACGGGCGAGACCATCCAGATCGCCGCCGGCCACAGCGTCAAGCTGACCGCCGGCTCCAAGCTGAAGGCTGCTGTCTCCAGCAAGAAGTAAGCTTCTTCCTCCCGGCATCAAAACCCGGCTGGACAAGGGGCGGCAACCACGTGGTTGCCGCCCCTTTTGCTTTTAAGGCCGATTCGCGGCCCGGGCAGTGGTGACGGACAATGGATAGGTGCCTTCTGCCGCAAACCCCCCATCCACAACAACCCCGCCAGTTCCCGGTAAGGGAGCACCGGGGCAGGGCAGCGGTGCGCTCGGCGTCTCCACGGGATGGCAGCTGGCCGGCCTGGGGGCGCTCCTCCTGGCCCTTGTGGCAGCTCTCCTTTTTTCCGGCGCGGCGGCCGCCCGTGAGGTCTCGGATCCCGGTGCCCTGGTGCGCTGGGGCCTGCCCGTCACCAAGGCCATCCACAACGTCTCAGTGGCCACGGTCATCGGTGGCCTCATCTTCGCCGTTGGCATCCTCCCCAGGAGCCTGACCCGGCGCAACCGGGGCCAGGAGAGCGGCGCCGAGGATGCAGAACATCCAGCCTTCACCCGAGCCCTGGCCATCGCCGCTGCCGCGGGTGCAGCGTGGACGCTGTCCGCCATCGCCGTCCTGGTGCTCACCTACGCTGACGTGGCAGGACAGGCCGTCTCCGGCGACGCCGAGTTCACGCAGGCCCTGGTCTACTTCATGACGGACATCGAGACGGGCCGGGCCTGGCTCGCCGTCACCATCATCGCCGCCGTGGTGACAACAGCCCTGTTCGGCGTCAGATCCCAGGGCGGGCTGGCACTGACCCTGGTCCTGGCCCTCATCGGACTGGTCCCGACGGCCCTGATCGGACACTCCTCCAGTTCATCGGACCACGAGGGTGCCATCAACTCCCTCGGCCTGCACTTGGTAGGGGTCAGCACCTGGATGGGTGGCATCATCATGCTGGCGCTGCTGTCCGGAATCCTCACCGGCCCCAAGGCCGGTGCTTCCACGGACACCACAGAAGTCACACTCCGCAGGTTTTCCTCCCTGGCGGGGTTCGCCTTCGTGCTGGTCTTCGCCTCTGGCATCATCAACGCGAGCATCCGCATCACCAACTGGGGTGACCTCGTTGGTTCCCCGTACGGCCAGCTGATCCTAGCCAAGTCCGCCGCCACCGTGGTGCTGGGCGGGATCGGGTTTATGCACCGGCAGTGGGTCATCCCGCAGCTGGGTGCCAAAGGTTCCACCATGTCCTCGCGCCGGGTCCTATGGCAGCTGGTCCTGGCCGAGTTACTGGTGATGGGCGCAACGTCCGGCATCGCCGTGGCCCTGGGCCGCTCCGCACCGCCGCAGCCCACCACCTTTGCCCCCGACGCTTCACCGGCGTTCATCCTCAGCGGCTACGAGCTTCCCCCCGAACTGACGCCCGTGCGCTGGCTGACAGAGTGGCGGCTGGACTGGCTGTGGATCGCCGTGGCCCTGTTCGGGCTGGTGTCCTACTTCCTCGGTGTCGCTAAAATCTACCGCCGCGGTGACAAGTGGCAGTGGTTCCGCTCCGTGAACTGGGTGATTGGCCTTCTGGTGCTCACCTACATCACGTCCGGGCCGCCGTCGGTCTATGGCCGCGTCCTGTTCTCTGCGCACATGGTGGACCACATGGCGCTGACCATGGTGGCTCCCATCTTCCTGGTCCTCGGCGCGCCCGTGACCCTGGCGCTAAGGGCACTGCCTCCGCGCGGGGACGGTTCACGCGGGCCGCGCGAGTGGCTGCTGGTGTTTGTCCACTCCAGGTTCTCGCAGGTAGTCACGCACCCGATCTTCGCCGCCGCCAACTTCGCCGGCTCGATCGTGCTGTTCTATTACTCGGACCTGTTCGGGTACGCCATGCGCGAGCACGTGGGGCACGAGCTGATGATCCTGCACTTCCTGCTCACCGGATACATCTTCATCCTGAGCATGATCGGCACGGACCCGCTGCCCCGCCGTGCGCCGTACCCCATGCGGCTGCTGCTGCTCCTGGCCACCATGGGCTTCCACGCCTTCTTCGGCGTGGCCATCATGGGCGGGACCAACCTCCTGGCCGCGGACTACTTCGGCAACCTGGGTCGGGCCTGGGGCCAGTCCGCGCTGCTGGACCAGCAGACCGGCGGCGCTGTGGCCTGGGGCATCGGCGAGGTACCCACGCTCCTGGTGGCCATCGGCGTGGCCATTATGTGGTCGCGCTCGGACCAGCGGGAGACCAAACGCGTGGACCGGGCGGCGGACAGGAATAACGACGCCGATCTCACCGCTTACAACGATATGTTTGCCAAATTGGCCGAACGCGACGCCAGGCTGGCCGAACGAAACAAGACGGAAGGACGCTGATGAGCGAAACCGTACGCACCCACCTCCGGGTCCGAGCCTCCGAACTGGTGGGCCGTAACTGGTTGAACACCGGCGGCAAATCTTTGGACCTCGAAGCCCTCCGCGGCAAAATCGTGCTGTTGGACTTCTGGACCTTCTGCTGCATCAACTGCCTGCACGTCCTGGACGAACTGCGGCCCCTCGAGGAGCAGTACTCCGACGTCCTGGTCACCGTGGGCGTCCACTCGCCCAAGTTCGAACACGAGGCGGACCCGGTGGCGCTGGCTGCCGCCGTGGAGCGCTACGAGATCCACCATCCCGTCCTGGATGACCCGGAGTTGGAGACGTGGAAGGCCTACACCGCCCGCGCCTGGCCCACTCTCGTGGTCATCGACCCCGAGGGCTACATCGTGGCGCACCTGTCCGGCGAAGGCCACGCGGACGGGCTCGCGGTACTGATCCCCGAGCTCATCGCGGAGCACGAGGCCAAGGGCACGCTGCACCGCGGCTCCGGCCCGTACGTGGCGCCGGAGCCCACCGCCGGCACCCTGCGCTTCCCCGGCAAGGCGCTGTTCCTTCCCGCCGGCCGCGGTTCAGTATCCGAGGGAACGTCCGACGACGGCAGCGCGGCAGGTGCCGCGCCATCCAACGGTGCCGCAAAGGGATCGTGGCTGGTCACCGATACCGGCCATCACCGCCTGGTGGAACTGGACACCGACTTCCAAACCGTCCTGGGAACCTACGGCGCCGGCACCAAAGGGCACGTTGACGGCCCCGCCGCCGGCGACGACGCCACCGCCCGCTTCAACGAGCCGCAGGGGCTGGTCCTCCTGCCGGAAGACGTGGCTGCCAAGGCGGGGTACGACGTCGTGATTGCGGACTCCGTCAACCACCGGCTCCGGGGCCTTTCACTCACGGACGGCAAGGCCTCCACGGTGACCGGCAACGGGGTGCAGCGGCTGCTGGAAACCGGGCCGGCGCGGGTTGACGAGGACGCTGCAGGATTCACCGGGCGCCTCAGTGAACACCCGCTGGAGGTCTCGCTCAGTTCACCATGGGACCTCGTCTGGTCCAGGAAGCTCAACGCCGTGGTGATCGCCATGGCCGGCACACACCAGATCTTCAGCTTCGACCCGCTGACCGGTGCGGTGGCGATCGTTGCAGGCAACGGCCTCGAGGGGCTGCTGGACGGTCCCGCGCACGAGGCCTGGTTCGCGCAGCCCTCCGGCCTGGCCGAGGACGCCGAGGGCAACATCTGGGTGGCAGATTCCGAGACGTCCGCGCTGCGCAAGCTGGTAGTTGGCGACGACGGGGCCATCACCGTGGAGTCCGCGGTAGGCAAGGGCCTGTTCGACTTTGGCTTCCGGGACGGCCCCGCCGCCGAAGCCCGGCTCCAGCACCCACTGGGCGTGACCGTCCTGCCCGATGGTTCCGTGGCCATCGCGGACACCTACAACGGTGCTGTCCGGCGCTATGACCCCTCCAGCGGTACGGTCTCCACCCTTGCCCGCGGGCTGCTTGAGCCGTCCGACGTGATTGTGGACCACACGCAGTCGGCCGGCTCGGAGCCGCTGCTGGTGGTGGTGGAAGCGAACCAGCACCAGCTCGTGTACGTGCCGATCCCCAAGGAAGCACAGCAGGTGGACGAGGGTGCGTCGCAGACCCACCGGCCCAAGAGCCCGTTTGCGCCCGGCCCGCTGGAGCTGACGGTCCGGTTCACGGCCCCCACCGGGCAGAAGCTGGATGACCGCTGGGGCGATCCCACCCAGCTGAAGATCTCCTCCACACCGCCCGAGCTGCTGGTGTCCGGCGGCGGCACCTCAGTGGGACTGCTCCGTACCCTCGAGCTGTCCTCGGACGTGCCCGAGGGTATCCTGCACATCACGGCCCGCGCGGCAGCGTGCGACGGCCCGGAAACCGAGGACGGCGAGATCCCGGACCACGCGGCCTGCCACCTCTACCAGCAGGACTGGGGCATCCCGGTGCTGCTTCAGGCCGACGGCGATACCGAGCTGGTGCTGGACCTGCGCGGCATGGACTGACCCGCCGTACTTTGTGTGACCAAAGTGGCCCGGTTTTCCAGCCTGACCGGCGGGAACCGGGCCACTTTTCTTGCTGCCAGCCTCAAAAAGCGGGCCAGCGTGGGCGCCATCTTGTCCACATAGCGCCGCTCTGGGCTGCCGCCAGGCTGGCAGGGCAGACATCGTGGCCTGATGGACCTAATGGAGATCCTCACATCAGCTGGGGGAGTATTGCTGCGGCGCGATGTCCTGGCCGCAGGTGCCACGGATACTGAACTTCGCCGGGCGGTCCGCAGCGGCCAGATCCTACGACTGGAGCGAGGACTCCTGGCCGTGGCGGACGCAGATCCGGAACTGGTGGCTGCAGGACGAGCCCACGGTCTGGTTACGTGTGCTTCCGCCGCCCGGGCTTATGGCCTCTGGCAGCTCAGCCCCCCTGTCAGGCCCCACTACTGGCAAAGCAACGGCCGGAGCGCGATCCGATGTGTCAGCCACCGTACTGACCTGACGCAGCCACCCCGGCATCGCACTCTCGTAGCCCTCCCCGATGTCCTGCTTCATGCCTTGTTGTGCCTGCCGGAACTCGAGTCTCTGGTGATGGTGGAGTGCGCCTACAACCGCGGAGACATCGAACTGTCGTATCTGCTCCGCCACCTTGACGGCCGCCGCTGCGGGAAGGCGCGGAACGTGGTGTCCAAAGTTGACCGTGGTGCAGACTCCCTCCTCGAAACCTTGGCCCGAGTTCTGTTTCGGGATGCCGGCATCCTGACGAAGACACAGGTGTGGATCGACGGCATCGGCCGCGTGGACTTCCTGTTGGAGGGTTTCCTCATAGTGGAGATTGACGGGCTTGCCTTCCACCTTGAGGCACGCCAGTTCAAGAAGGACCGGCGCAGGGACAACTCGGCGACGTTGCAGGGCCTGCCCGTTCTCAGGTTCTTCTACGATGACGTGGTTCACGCGCCCGAATCCGTCCTGGTCCAGGTCCGGGAGGTGCTGGCCAGGGGTTCCTCGCGGTGGCCGCAGCCAAACCGGCCCGGTTATTCGCGCAATTGGCAAGAAAATGGCTGGTAATCCTGCCGGCAGACCGCAATAACCGGGCCAGTGTGGCGCGAAAAGCCTAGAAGCTCAGGAGCGGCGTGACCTTGATGGCGTCCCCGGAGACGTCCAGCCGCGTGGTGAAGCTGAAGTCCACCTCTTCGTCCAGGGGGTACCAGGCGCCGGTGAACAGGTTCTGCTGGAGGGCCTCCACCTTGGCCTTGCCGTCCAGCGGCGCCACCACCCACCGCCCGTCGAACGGTTCGATGGACACGTTGGGGTACTCCGTCACAGACCACTTGATGGTGCCGTCCTGCACCCGGTTGTTGCTGGCGTAGTAGAACGGGCAGTCCGGCTGGAGCTTCTGCTCCTTGACCGCCTGGGCAGCGCAGCCGTCCAGGAATTCCTTGACCTTCGCCGTCACATCCTTCTTCAGGTTGTCCGTGGCCTGGGTCAGCAGGTTGAGCGGGGCCACGGGTGCGTCGCGGCCGGTGACAGTGGCGCGGGTGGCAGGAGCTGAGAAGTACTCACCATTGACGGTGGCCTCGTACTCGCCTGGATAGAAGACCGCGAAAGAGTTCCGGCCATTGGGCATATTGACGTCCACACCGTTGACCGTTGCCTCGGGGGAATTGACCACCGACACGTCAACAGTCGGCAGCCGGGACGGCACAAACGCCCAGGTGTTGAAGAAGATCCACTCGGTTCCGGTCTTCTGCAGCAGGAACTCGGTGCGGAGGCGGCTGCCGTCAATGGTGTACTCCATGGGCACCATCACCTGGCCGCCCGGCCGTTCCTCGGCCTCGCCAATGTTGACGTTAGCGAGCCGGGACACGGCCGTTTGCAGGGCAGTGCCGTCCAACATGGCGGCGTTGCTGGGCGGCACCGTAGCCCTCAAGAGTCCCAGCGCCTTGCCGCCATCCCCGCCCTGCAGCGCGTCCAGATACTCGCGCACCGGCTGCTGCGGACTGGCCACGGTATTGTTCACCACATTCACCGCAACCACGGCAGCGGCCACGGCAAGCATGAGGCCCAGCAGCCATCCGGCCGCTATCCTCACCAACGCTTGACTCATCTGCACTTTCAATACGTTACCTGCCAAGCGCACGACGACGGCAGTTGAGTCAGCTGCGCGCGGTACCTCTCAGCGGCGCCGGCGCCGGGACGATGTGCCGAAAACGCCCCGCAGCAGCTCGCGTCCCAGCTGCGTTCCGATGGACCTGGCCATGCTCTTCAGCCCGCCTCCGAGTGCTCCGCCGAGGACACCGCCAAGGTCGCCCATCATCCCGCCGCCTGCGTCCTGGGGCGGTGACGGCGGCCGTGGGGCGCGCGGTGCCTCGTTTCGGGTGCGGGGTGCACTGGTCCTGGTGGAAGGTGCCGGCCTGCTGCTGGGACGGCCGAGGATCTCCTCCTCAATGCGCCGGGCCTCGGCATCAACGTCCAGACTGCCGCCCGCACCGGAATCAGGAACACCGCCACCGGGAGCGCCCGAACCGGGAACCGGCGGCTGTCCGGGAGCGGCAGGCCCGGTGGGAGCCGCGGCCTTTCCGCTGAGCTTCTCGTAGGCAGAGGGGTTGTCCACGGAGGTACCGTATTTGCCCAGCAGGGCCGAACCCGCCACCGTGCTCCGGACCAGGTCCTCCGCGCTGGGCCCCATCAGGGATTCGGGGGCGCGCAGCCTGGTGAGGGCCACAGGGGTGGGAGCGCCCTTCTCGTTCATGACCGTAATAACGGCTTCACCAATGCCTGCAGAGGTGAGCGTCTCTTCGAGGTCGTAGTCGCTGACCGGGAACGTGGAGACCGTCGCCTTGAGTGCTTTGGCGTCCTCCGGGGTGAAGGCACGCAGGGCGTGCTGCACCCGGTTGGCCAGCTGGCCGAGGACATCAGCGGGAACGTCCTTGGGCGTCTGGGTGACAAAGAAGATCCCCACCCCCTTGGACCGGATGAGCCGGACAGTGGTGGTGATCGCCTCGAGGAACGCCTTGGACGCGCCGTTGAACAGCAGGTGGGCTTCATCGAGGAAGAACACCAGCTTGGGTTTGTCCAGGTCGCCCGCCTCGGGCAGGTCCTCAAACAAGTCGGCGAGCAGCCACATCAGGAAGGTGGAGAACAACATGGGTTTGGTCTGCAGGGTGGGCAGCTCCAGGCACGTGACCACGCCGCGGCCGTCCGGGGCGGTGCGCAGCAGCTCGGCGGTATCAAACTCCGGTTCGCCGAAGAATTTTTCCAGCCCCTGGGCCTCGAGGTTCACCAGTTCACGCAGGATCACACCTGCGGTGGCCTTCGACAGGCCGCCGAGCTCTTCCAGCTGGTCCTTGCCCTCGTCAGAGGTGAGGAACTGGATGACTGCCCGGAGGTCCTTCAGGTCGATCAGTTCCAGGCCGTTTTTGTCCGCAAAGTAGAACACCAGCTGCAGGCTTGATTCCTGGGTGTCGTTGAGCTCCATGATGCGCGAGAGCAGAATCGGCCCGAAGGAGGACACGGTTGCCCGGACCGGAATGCCATTGCCGTCCCCGCCCAGCGCCAGGAACTCCACCGGGTAGGTCCTGCCCAGCCACGCCTGCCCGATGCTTTCCGTGCGGGCGTTGAGTTTGTCGCTGCCGACGGCGGCCGTCGCCAGCCCGGACAGGTCGCCTTTGATGTCCGCGAGGAAGACCGGAACACCCGCCATGGACAACTGTTCGGCCATCATGTGCAGTGTGACGGTCTTGCCGGTGCCGGTTGCGCCCGCCACCAGGCCGTGCCGGTTCATCATGGACAGCGGCAGGCGGACCTGCGCTTCCTTGTGGAGTTCGCCGTCCACGATGGCGGCGCCCAGTTCGATGGCGGCCCCTTCCAGCGTGTAGCCCTTCTGGATGGTGGCGAGCTTCTCTGCTGTGCTTTTGTTGGCCATGCGGTTTAGCTTAGCTGCGGCTCCACGGAACGTGTGGGCGGGACCACAGTCAGTTCTGCGGGTGTCCGGAAAGTTCCTTTGTGAAGGCGAGGAACTTGATGGTCTCCGGGTCGGCGTCCAGGTCGAACTGCGGCTGGTAGCCGGTGGCCAGATACAGGTACTTGGCTTCAGGCTGGCGCGGTCCGGTGGTGAGGTAGAGCCGGCTGTACCCCCGGCGGGCCGCCAAAGCTTCCAGCTCGGCCAAGACCACCCGGGCCAGGCCGCGGCGGCGGTGGGCGGAGTGGGTCCAGATCCGCTTCAGCTCGGCGGTGGCGTCGTCGTACCGGCGGAAGGCCCCGCCGGCGATGGATTCGCCGTTCTCCTGGATCACCAGCAATGCCCCGTCCGGCCCCGCGAACTCTTCGGCGGGGTACCGGTTCAGTTCCTCTGCTGCTCCCTCCCGGCCGAACAGGTCGCCATAGCGCGTGTCGTATTCGACGGCGAGTTCGTCCAGCAGCGGCCGGACCCGGGGATCATGCATGGGGAGGCTAAGGACTGTCAGCGCGGCCGGGTCCACCGGCCGGGGCGACGCATCCAGGGGGCTGGCGCCGAGCGGCGGCCGGACAGCTTCAAAGGGCTGGTGCGCGGTATCCAGGGGCTGGCGCCTGAGATCAGGTTCTGCGGTCACGGTTCAATTCTTTCCGACGGCGGCTGGTTCTGTGGACAGTGTGGCGGAGGATTCTGTGGCGGACGATTCTGTGGCGGAGGATTCTGCGGCGACGTCGCGGGCAACGGCAAGGATGCTGCGGGCCAGGGCATCATTCTCCCGGAACGGTGCGGCGTTGGTGCCGGGCCGGGCAAAGGCCCCCGCACCCCAGCCTGACGTGCCCGGACCGACGCCGAACAGTCCGGGCTGCGGCACTCCTTCGGAGTTCACGAGCTGGTGCCCGGCCGAGATCAGCAGCTTGCCGGTGGAATGGATCCCGTCCGCCGTCAGCAGCTGCTGCTCGGCGCCCAGGCCCGTCTTGTGCAGGGACTCCAGCAGCGGATTACGGGACCGCGTCACGGTGGGTGAGGGCAGGCGGGCTTCGATCAGGGCCTTCGCTGCCACCGAGGTCCCGGAGTGGGGCGAGCCCGCATGGAACAGGCCCGTTGACTCGTCCGCGGCCACCTCGAGGTCGGGGCCGAGGAAGTGCAGCAGCCCGGCATGATGCAGTGCCAGCATCTGGCGGAGCCTGTGCGGTGGCGGGCCGGAGTCCACGAAGCTGAAGAATCCGTGCCACCAGCCGTGGACGGTCTGCTGGGACCTGGCGTTGAGGCGCTCCGGCGGGACCACCCGGCCCACCTCCATGTAGACGTGGAGCAGGGCCAGGAACAGGGCCAGGGTCTCGGGGTGGTCCGGGCTGTCCCGGAGGGCAAGATCGTGCTCGATGTACCCCACCACCGCATCCTGCACCTCCTGATGGTTGGCGAATTGGCGGCCGCTGAATGGCCGGTCGAGCCGCTCAAGGTCAAGGTGACGGGCAGCGTCGGGAACGGCAGCGGCCACGAGTTCCTCCCGGGCGGGGCTGTACCACTCGAGCTCCGAGTACCGGGCGGCGAATTCGTCCCAGCCCATGGCGGCCCGTGCGGGACTGCCGGTCAGCAGCTCGCGGTAGTAGCCGTATCCGGCCTCCTTGGCGATCAGCGGCCACAGGTCCCGGTGGAAATCCAGTTCCCCGTGCCGCGCCAGCAGGGCATCGACGGCGGCCGCTGTGAAAAACCGCAGCGGCCCCGGCGCCTCGCCCCGCAGCGTTGCCGAAATCTTCGAGTGGTACGGCACTCCACGGCGCGACCCGGCCCACAGCCTTGGTTCCCGGCCTGAGGGAAGGTAGCGAAGCCCGCCGTCGTCCGTTTCAACGAACCGCCCTCCGCGTCCCTCCATCAGGAGGACCAGGAGGTCGACGAAGGCCAGGCCCATGCCGGCAACAATGACGTCCTGGCCAGGAGCGACGGGGGAGTAGTCGACGTCGGTGGTGTAGCTGGGTGCCGCGTGGTACCCGCCGTGCCGCGCGGCGAAGCCGGCCCAGGCGGCAGAGGCGGCGTCCGGGCGGGAGTCAGTATGCCCGAGGGCAGTGACCACGACGTCGGCCCGCAGGGTCCGGCCGTTGGCCAGCTCCACGAGGTAGCCGGCGGAGCTGCGGAGGGCATGTGCGGGGCTGCCGGCTGCGGGTGTAACTGCCACGGCCGTGGTCCGGTGGACCGTGACGTTGCTGCCCAGCGACCGGGCTGCCCGCCGGAAGAACCACTCCAGGTACTGGCTTTGCAGCTGGCGGGTGGGGAAGGTGGCGCCGGTGAGGGAGCGGAGCTGTTCGCGCAGGCTGCGTGGGAAGTCCGGAACGTCCGTGATGGACCCGTCCAGTACGCCGGCTGCCCATTCAGCCAGGTTGGGTCCTTCGCCGGCCGGGCCATCGCAGGCCACGGAGGCATCGGTGAACATGGTGATGTCCGCCGCCATGGAATTGAGCAGGAGGCCCGGGTGCTGGTCGTAGCGCCAGATGCGGCCGGAGCCCGGCACGTGCGGCTCAACAACATGGATTTCCAGTGGTCCGCTGAACAGTTCCGGGCGGTTGGCAGCGAGCCGCTCCAGCACTCCGGCCGTGCGGGGTCCGCCGCCGACGAAGACGACGGCCGGGATGTTCGCTGGCATGAGGGCTCCTGGAGCGGCGGTAGGGGGCGGCTTGGAGTGCCCATGCTAGGCAGCGATTCCGACGGCGGTCGAGCGGCTGGTCATGGCCGTTAACTCCGCGTCATATCCCGTCAACAGACGCAAAAAACCGACTCATGACGCTGTGCGAACTCCAGTGAAGTTATGCAACCTGCCGCCTTGCTGGCCCATTCCGGCCGGTCCTAGATTTGCAGCCAGCAACCGGGTCAAACAGTCCCGGCCCAAATCACAGAAGCGAGGTGGCGCATGAGTTCAGCAGCAACTACCGCGGCGCAGTCAACAACGTCGGCACAGTCGGCTGCCGGCGCGGCGCCGGACGCCGACGCTGGCGGGCACGCGACTTTAGGCGGCGTTACTTTGCAGGCTGCCCCTACAGGAACGGCTACTTCCGGCTCGGGCGGGGTCCCGCCGGAAGACGGAAGCGCCCGTGTAGCCACGGATTACTCGGCCTTCCGCGTGGTGGCCGCAAAGCATCCGTGGCGCTGGGTGGGCACGGCATTTGTGGCCCTGGGCGTCCTGGCCGTCGCCTGGTCCCTTGCCACGAATCCCCGCTGGGAATGGGGTGTTGTGGCGCAGTGGTTCACGGCCCAGTCCGTCATCGCCGGGCTGCTGGAGACCCTGAAGCTGACGGCGATCTCAGGGATCCTCGGCTTTGTGCTGGGGTTCATCCTGGCGCTGATGCGGCTCTCCGCGTCGCCGCTGCTGGTCTCGGTGTCCTGGACGTTCTCCTGGATCTTCCGGTCCACGCCGCTGCTGGTCCAGATGCTCCTTTGGTACAACCTGGGCTACCTGTACGAGAAGATCTCCCTGGGAATCCCGTTCACCGATGTCCGGTTCTTCGAGGTGCAGACCACCACACTGATCAGCCAGTTTGCGGCAGCAGTGCTGGGACTGACCCTGAACCAGGCCGCCTACTCGGCCGAGATCATCCGCGGCGGCATCCTCTCCGTGGACCAGGGCCAGCTGGAGGCCGCGGCCGCGCTGGGCATCCCGGCCTGGCGCCGTTCCACCAGGATCGTGCTGCCGCAGGCCATGCGGGCCATCCTGCCCACGGCGTTCAACGAGATCATCGGCCTGGTCAAGGGCACCTCGATCGTCTACGTCCTGGCCTACTCCGAGCTGTTCTACACCGTGCAGGTCATCTACAACCGCACCCAGCAAGTCCTGCCGCTGCTGCTAGTGGCCACGCTCTGGTACGTGGTGATCACGTCCGTGCTGAGCGTGTTCCAGTACTACATCGAACGGCACTACTCCAAGGGCGCGGTGCGGAACCTGCCGTTGACGCCCTTGCAGAAGGCCCGCAAATTCTTCGCCACCCACGCCGTGGCCAACAACGCAAGGAATGCACGATGAGCACCGCAACCGCAATTGCAGAAGCGCCGGCAAGCACTGCTGCCACCCGCGGCCTGGTGGAAATCACCAAGGTCCACAAATCCTTCGGCGCCACAGAAGTCCTCAAGGGCGTCAGCCTCACCGTGGAGCCGGGCGGCGTGGCCGTCATTGTGGGTCCGTCCGGATCCGGCAAGTCCACCCTGCTGCGCACCATCAACCACCTGGAAAAGGTGGACGGCGGCTACATCTCCATTGACGGGAAACTGGTGGGCTACGAAGTCCGGGGCCAGAAGCTGCACGAGCTGCGGGAGAAGGAGATTCTGAAGCAGCGCACCGAAATCGGCATGGTGTTCCAGAATTTCAACCTGTTCCCGCACCTGACCGCGCTGGAAAACGTGGCCGAAGCCCCCGTCGTCGCACAGGGTCGCTCCAAGGAGGAGGCCCGGCGCCGCGGCCTGGAACTCCTTGACCGGGTGGGCCTCAAGGACCGGGCGGGCGCGTACCCCCGCCAGCTTTCCGGCGGGCAGCAGCAGCGCGTGGCCATCGCCCGCGCGCTCGCCCTTGACCCCAAGATCCTGCTGTTCGACGAGCCCACCTCGGCCCTGGACCCGGAGCTGGTCAACGAGGTGCTGGACGTCATCCGCGAACTCGCAAAATCCGGCACCACCCTGATCATCGTCACCCACGAGATGGGCTTCGCCCGCGATGTGGCGGACACCGTGGTGTTTATGGACCAGGGGCAGATCGTGGAACAGGGCACCCCGGAGCAGATTTTCACCAACCCGCAGGAACCGCGCACCCGGAGCTTCTTCTCCAAAGTGCTCGAGCCGGCTTTCAACATCTAAAGGATTCCTCCATGGCATTTCCCACCGGCCCTTCCCGCCGCCGCCTCCGCGTGCGCTCCCTGGCGCTGCCCGCCGTCGTCCTTCTGTCCGTAGCCGGCCTGGCTGGCTGCGCTGATCCCGGCGCAACGGCTGCCGGTTCCGCCAGCGGCGGAGCGCAGACGACGGCGGCACGCAACGGCGTGGTTTACAACACGTCGCCGGACCAGCAGCGCCTCCGTGCGGAGAAGGATGCGGCGCTCGCCGCCAAGGTCCCCGAGCTGATCGGCAAGGACGGAAAGCTGACCGTTGCCACCACCGCCGGCTCCATCCCGCTGTCCTTCCACGCCACCGATGACAAGACGCCGATCGGCTCAGAGCTGGACATTGCGCAGCTGGTGGCGGACAAGCTGGGCCTGGAGCTGGACGTCCAGGTGACGTCCTGGGAGAACTGGCCGCTGAAGACCCAGTCGGGCGACTTCGAGGCGGTGTTCTCCAACGTGGGCGTGAACAAGGACCGGGTGAAGCTGTTCGACTTCGCCAGCTACCGCGCGGCCTTCATGGGTTTTGAAGCGAAAAAGTCCTCTACCTATGACATCAAGGGCGCCGACGACATCTCCGGGCTGAAGGTGTCTGTGGGATCGGGGACCAACCAGGAGAAGATCCTGCTGGCCTGGAACAAGGAGCTGGAAAGCAAGGGCAAGGCACCGGCCACCCTGCAGTACTACTCCTCCGACGCCGATACCATCCTGGCGCTGTCCTCCGGCCGCACCGACCTGAACATCGCGCCCTACCCGTCCACGGTCTACCGGGAGAACACCCGTGACGACCTGAAAGTGGTGGGCAAGGTCAACGCGGGCTGGCCGTCCGAAACCCTGGTGGCCGCCACCACCCTGCGCGGCAACGGCCTGGCACCAGTCATCACCGAAGCCCTCAACTCCGCAATCGACGACGGCTCCTACGCCAAGGTGCTGGAGCGCTGGGGCCTGTCCGAGGAGGCGCTGCCGGAGTCGAAGACCATCACCGAGGAAAGCTTCGCGGCCGCCCAGGCCACGGCCACCCCGGCTCCTTCAGGAAAGGCATCATGAACGCACGACATACTGAAACCGCCCTCGAATCCTTCGACGCCGACTGGCAGGAATGGCATGCTGCCCACGAACGCCAGCGCGCCCATCCGCACGGCTTCCTGGCGGTGACCCACCTGCACTGGCTGGGCAGTGAGGCCGCCCGGCTGGAAGGTGTCCCCGGCACCTGGAGTGTGGAGGCCGACGTCGTCCGCGTGGTCCTCGAACCGGGCGAAAGCCTGCAGCGGGACGGCAAGGAGCTGAACACCGCCGACGGGGCAGCGCTCGAATTTGGCCCCATTGAGGAGCGCGGCGGGATCAGCTTGGTCGCCGGCGATACCGTCATTGAGGTGGCCAAGCGCGGCGGCGAGTACATTGTGCGGCCGCGGAACCCGGAGCACGGGCTGCTGCGGGAGTACCAGGGCACGCCGGCCTACTCGCCCGATGCTGCCTACGCGGTCCGTGGAACCTACGTGCCGTTCGAGGCGCCGCGTTCCACCACGGTGGGTGCCGCGGTCGAAGGCATCCAGCATGTCTACGAGGCGCCGGGTGAGATCCGCTTCAAGCTGGCCGGCCAGGAGCTGGCGCTGACAGCGTTCAACGGGCACGCGCCGGGCTCGCTGTCGGTGCTGTTCACGGACCAGACGTCCGGCAAGACCACCTACGCGGCCAACCGTTCGCTGTCCGTGGTGCCTGCTGCGGACGGGTCCGTGGTGCTCGACTTCAACCGCGCGGTCAACCTGCCGTGCGCCTACACAGACCTGGCCACGTGCCCGCTGCCGCCTGCGGAAAACCGGCTGCCGGTGGCCGTTGAAGCCGGCGAGAAGATTCCCTACGAACGTCAGGACCAGCAGTGAGCACTTCATCGATCAAGCCGGGGTTTCTTGCTATCGAACTCGATGGCGCCGGGTGGGACGGCGGGGACTTCGCGAGCCTTGGCGAAGCCGTCCTCGCAGCTGAATCGGCCGGGTTCCACGCAGCCACCTTCACCGATGCGCCGGTTCCGGGCCGGGCCAACGCGCTGCAGCGGGCGGCCTTCGCCGGGCCCGTGACCCGCAGCATCGCCCTGGTCCCGGAAGTGGATACCGTCTACACCGAACCGTTCCACGTCTCCACCCAGCTGGCCAGCCTCGACTATGTGTCAGGCGGCCGTGCGGGCTGGATCGCCACCGCAGCGGAATCACCTGAGGCTGCTGCCGCCGTCGGACGCTCTTTTGCTGCCGGGGACGCGCTGGGGCAGGAAGCCGGGGCATCCATTGAGGTGTCCCGCCGGCTGTGGGACTCGTGGGAGGACGACGCCGTGATCCGCGACGTCGCCACGGGCCGGTATATCGACGTGGACAAGCTGCATTACGTTGACTTTGAAACTCCGGCCGACTTCGCCGGGCCGGCGTACTCGGTCAAGGGCCCGTCCATCATCCCGAGGCCGCCGCAGGGACAGCTGCCGGTGATTGCCGGGGCCTCGCTGGTGGGCCCGGGGCAGGTTCCGGCCGATGCGGTTGACGCTGTGCTCGTCACCGCGCCGACGCCTGAACTGCTCGCCGCCGAGGTGCGCGATGTGCGGGAACGCCTGGGGGAGTCCGTGGCAGTCATCGCCGAGCTCGACGTCGTCCTGGACTCGCGCGGACAGGCCGCGGCTGAACGCTCGGTCGGGTTGGACGGCGCCCGAGCACGGTACGCCGGCAGCGCTGCAGGCCTTGTGGACTTCCTTGCGGAGCTGCTGAAGGAGGCCGACGGCGTCCGTCTCCATCCGGCGTCGCTCGCGCTGGAACTGGACGAACTTTCCCGGCTGGTGCTGCCGGAGCTTCGGCGCCGGGGCGCCCTTCGGCCGCCTGTGCAGGACGGCACCTTCCGTGACCTGCTGGGCCTGACGCGCCCGGCCAGCCGCTACGCATCCGCCGCCGCTGGTGCCGGAAAATAAGGGGAATAACCATGACACAGCACAACCGTGCTAAGTCCGGGGTCTTCACGCCGTCGGGCAAGATCCAGTTCGGCATCTTCTTCCAGGGCGTGAACTCCGGCACCATCTGGAAGGCCGCCGAATCCGGCTCGCAGACGGATTTTGAGTCGTTCCGCCGCATCGCGCAGACCGCCGAGCGCGGGTTGTTCGCCGCCTTCTTCCTGGGCGAGGGGCTCCGGCTGCGTGAACACCTGGGCCGCCCGCACGCTCTGGATGTGGCGGGCCGGCCGGATGCGCAGACCATGCTCGCCGCCTTGGCATCGGTGACCAAAAACATCGGGCTGGTGGCCACCCAGAACACCACGTACAACGATCCCGCCGACCTGGCGCACCGGCTCGCGTCCCTTGACCTGATCTCCGGCGGCCGGGCGGCATGGAACATCGTGACCACTGACAACGCCTGGACGGGCGCGAACTTCCGCCGCGGGGGATACCTGGACCACGCCGACCGCTACAAGCACGCCGAGGCATTTGTGGAGACGGCCAAGCGGATCTGGGACTCCTGGGAAACCGCTGACGGGCCCGCGCGCCGGGTGCTCCATGAGGGGCAGCACTACACGGTGGACGTGACGCCGCGCCTGCCGCGCAGCGCCCAGTACCGGCCGGTGCTCTTCCAGGCCGGCGACTCCCCGGAGGGCCGCAACTTTGCCGCCCGCCAGGCGGACGTCATCTTCTCAGCCCACCCCAAGTTCGACGACGCCGTGGAGTTCCGCAAGGACCTGGTGGAGCGCTCGCTGGCTGCGGGCCGGGGCGCCAACGCCGTGCAGATCATGCCGGCCAGTGAATTCATCCTCGCGCCCACGGCGGAGGAGGCTTTGGAGAAGAAGCAGTGGGTGCGGAGCCTGCAGATCGGGCCGCAGCAGGCCGTCGCGTACCTGGAGCAGTTCTGGGGCCGCGAACTGTCCGACTACGATCCGGACGGGCCGCTGCCGGAGATCGATCCCGTGGTGGAGGAGACCTCCGAGACGCGCGGCAGCGGCTTCCACGGTGCGAAGGCGCGGCAACTGGCGGACCAGTGGCGGGCCGAGGCCAAGGACAAGGGGCTCTCCATCCGCCAGTTCGTTTCCTCAAAGACAGCCCGCATCGATGCCACCTTCACGGGTTCGTACACGGCAGTTGCGGACCAGTTGGCGGAATACGCCCGGGTGGGTGCGGTAGACGGATTCAACATCTCACCGTGGATCATTCCTACGGGCCTGGACGACATCGTGAACCACCTGGTCCCGGAACTGCAGGAACGCGGCGTCTACCCCACGGAGTACGCCGGGAAGACTCTCCGCGAGAATCTTGGGCTGGAGACGCCGGTGCGTTCGGCCGATGAAGCTGCTGAGGCGGTCCGGGCGTCATGAGCGCGGGCCGCCTCCGCGGGTGGTTGCGGCGCTGGGTTCTTACCTCACGCCGCAACCTTGGAACGTTCGACGACGGCACCGGGGTGGGTGCCGCCGTCGGACCTTCGCGTGGGACTGTCAGGCTGCAGCTGACGGTGGGGGAGCAGCGGCTGTGAGCCTGGGCCTGGATGCTCCTTGAGCCGAGGGGGCTTAGGGATCAGGAGACCTGCAGGCCTCCGTTGATGTCATACGTGGCGGCCGTGATGTAGCCGGAGTCCTGGCCAAGCAGGAAGGCGATCAGGGCGGCGACTTCCTCGCGGGTCCCCACGCGTCCCATCATGATGCCCTCGGACATCTGGGCTTTGCGTTCGTCGGTAAGGGTGCCGCCCATGATGTCGGTGTCAATGGGGCCCGGTGCGATGGCGTTGACGGTCACGCCGAACTCTCCCACTTCGCGGGCGAGGGCGCGGGTGAAGCCGATGATTCCGGCCTTGGAGGCGCTGTATGCCACTTTGGAGTAGGTGCCGCCGCCGCGCTGGGCGGAAATCGATGAGATGCTCACGATGCGTCCGAGCTTGCGCTCGATCATGCCCTTGAGCACGCGCTGGGAGACGATGAACGTGCCCCGCATGTTGATCGCGAAGACTTTGTCCCATTCCTCCACGGTGGTGTCCATAAAAGGGGTCGGGGAGCTGATGCCGGCGAGGTTCGCGAGGGCGACGATGGGCGGGAGCGAATCCTCGATTTCGCTGATCGCGCGGTCCACGGATGCGGCGTCGGAGACATCCGCTCCCACTCCGATTGCCTTGACGGCACGGTTGGAGCCGATCTCTGCTGCTGCGGCCTTGGCGTCCTCGGCGTTGATGTCCAGGATGGCCACGGACCAGCCTTCGCTGGCCATCCGGTCTGCCGCGCCGCGGCCAATACCGCGGGCGGAGGCTGCTCCAGTCAGTACAACGGTGCGTTCGGCGGGAAATGCTGTGGTTGTCATGGTGCGTTCTTTCGTGGTGGTGGGTCAGGAAACTTTGGTGGTGTTCACTGCGGCCGCGGCGGCCACTGCCGGGTCCAGCGCGGCGTCGCCCTCAGGGCGTTTCCGTGCATAGAGGTAGGTGGCCACGGCCGTGACGCAGAGGCAGAAGGACAGGAAGAGGAGGCCGCTTTGGTTGTTCCCGGTGGCGTCCTTGAGCAGCCCGACGGCGTATGGGGCCACAAAACCGCCGAGGTTGCCCAGCGAGTTGACCAGGGCGAGGCCGGATGCTGCCGCTGCACCGGTGAGCGCGGCCGAAGGCATGGAGAGGAACGGGGCGATGGCGCCATAGATGCCCATGGCCGAGGCGGTCAGGGCGATGAGGGCCAGGACCGGATTCACCGGCAGCAGGTACCCGGCGGCGAGGAGTCCGAGGCCGGCCAGCAGCATGCTCACTGCCGTGTGCCAGGCACGTTTGCCAGTCCGGTCGGCCTGCTTGCTCCAGAAGTAGACGAAGACGGCGGCGATGGCGTACGGCACCATGACGATGAAGCCCACCTCCGTGGTGGAGAACTTTCCCAGTGCTGCGACGATGGTGGGCATCCACAGGCCCAGCCCGTAGATGCCGCAGACCAGGCCGAAGTACAGGGCGGAGTACACCAGGGTGCGCTTGTCCTTCAGCCCCGCCAGGAAGTTGTGGCTTCCTGCCTTGGACTTGGCGGCCAGTTCGGCGTCCATGGTGGTGGCGAGCCATTCGCGTTCGTCCGGGTTGAGCCACTTGGCATCCCGCGGACGGTCCGTCATCAGGATCGGGGTGAGCAGGCCGAGAAGGATGGCGGGGATGCCTTCGATGATGTAGAGCCACTGCCAGCCCTGCAGGCCCAGGAGGCCGTCCATCTGGAGGAGCATGCCGGATACCGGTGCGCCCAGGGCGTTGGAGATGGGCTGGGCCAGAATGAAGATTCCCAGGACGGTGACGCGCTGCGCCGCCGGGAACCACAGCGTCAGGTAGAAGAGGATGGCGGGGAAGAATCCGGCTTCGGCGGCACCGAGCAGGAAGCGGATGACGTAATAGGTGGTCTCACCGTTCACCAGGCACATGGCGGAGGCAAAGATTCCCCAGGTGATGAGGATCCGGGCCAGCCATTTCCGGGCGCCGAAGCGGTACATTCCGGCGTTGCTGGGCACTTCGAGCAGGGCGTAGCCGAGGAAGAAGATTCCGGCCCCGAGGCCGAAGGCTGCCGCACTGAGGCCAATATCTTCGCTCATGGTGAGTTTGGCGAAGCCCACATTGTTCCGGTCCAGGTAGGCAACGAAGTAGAGCAGGACAATCAGGGGCATCACACGGCGGCGGACCTTGCGAAGCGTCCGTTCGCCGAGCTCGCCGAGCCCTGCGGAGGGCATCGAAAGTGAAGTCATCATCGACCTTCTGTTTGGTGGAGGCAATGCCCGGGGTGGGCGGCCGATCCAAGGGGGGTGAGGGGAATCCGTCGACGTGCTTAGAGTCTGATGTCTGACATCTGACGGAAGAACATGAAAGAGAGTCTAGGAGAGTGATCTGGGTAACGTCAAGAGGCTATTTGCGCCGGGAAGTCGGGGCGCCTTGCGCTGAAAGTCGGGGCTGGCCGCAGGCGGTCAGGCGTGAGGGTGGTGCACGTACTGTTCGTAGTCCCGGTACGTCTGGTCCATGTGTTCATCCATGGTCCGCCGCGCGAGTTCGACGTCGCCGGTGAGGATACTGTCCAGCACCTTCTGGTGGTACTCGATGGCGTGCACTTGAATCTCGGGGACGGCAGACGTTTCCCGCCGGGTCACGTACAGCAGCTGTCCAAGCTGGGCGAACAGGGCCCGGACAAAGGGGTTGCCTGAGGCTTTGAGGACGGCGTCATGGAACGCTATGTCTGCCAGGACAAATTTCTCCAGATCCCCGGCCTCGTGGAAGCGTTTCATGTCAGCGATGCAGCCGCGCATCATCTCGGCATGCTCTGGCGTATACCGCTTGGCAGCGAGGGCGGCCGCGCCGGTTTCCACCATGCGGCGCACCTCGATGAGCCCCACCGACACCTGGTCTGCGCCGTTTCCGTGCGATGCAGCCTTGAAGATGGCGTCCAGCCCGGTCCAGTTGTCCGTGGGGTTGACGAACGTCCCCCGGCCGGACCTGACGTAGAGGATATTTTGCGCCCGCAGCGCCTTGAGGGCCTCGCGCACCGTGAGCCGGCTGACGTCATAGGCCTTGGCGATGTCCGATTCCGGGGGGATGGCAGCGTGCGGCTGGAGCCTGCCCTCGAGGATCTCATCGAGCAGTCCGTCGACGAGGTCGTCAACGAGTGTCCTGCGGCCCATCGTGGCTCCTGCCGTCGGTTCTGCCCCGGTTCGTGTCCCTTCAACATTACTGTCGGAGGCAGCACTGATGAGGCATACGGGTGTTCCAGGTATTGGCAGGGTCTGGGTTGACACTCAGGTGTCCTACCTCAGGGGCTCTGGATGCTGGGGCGCACATCTGCCCGGGCTGGCCTTGCCGTTTAACTGATTGCCGATTCGCCTGGAAGTGCCTCATCCAAGAGTGTCAGGTTGGTATATAGACCTGCCACGATGGGTGTCCGCTATGCGTGAAGCGGGTTCAATTCTGACGCCGCCGACACCAGAATCTGACGTCAGGTTGGGGTGTACTCCACGTCATCACTTCGGCTCAGCGGCAATGCTTCCGTGAATTCGTTGACTCCTGAGATAAACGTCAGCGCCGACTCCCGACCGGAGGACAGGCGTTCCATGAGGCAGCGGCGATCTGACCCTTATTAGAGGAGGAGAAGACTGTGAAAATTTTGTCCGGCCAGGTCGCCGTGATTACAGGGGGTGCGGGCGGGATCGGTTTTGGTCTGGCAGAGGCCACTGCCGTCAGGGCTGCCCGCCTGTTTATCGCGGACATTCGTGAAGAGGCCCTCGAATCGGTTGTCGATGCTCTTTGGTCATCGGGCGCCGAGGTCATACTCGTCCTCACCCTGGAGCGGGGCGACCTGTTCTGCAATAGCGCGATCCTCATCCCGCTGGGACCTTCGCACGCGTATAGGGGCTGCGGGGAGGGCATCGATGCGGAGCATGGCGGCCGCTTCCGGAGGGATCCTCACAGCTTGGGAGGTGGCGGAGGAATCTAGAGCCGGTATTGGGGAAGGCCTCGTTCATATTGCATGAACTTGCGCCAACGTACTTGGCTGGGTCGGAACCATTGCGTTGCTGCTTTCGTTCGGGCTCCTCACCGTCAAACGCAATTCGGTCAGTCGGGTACCAATATCAGGCACTTAACGCCATGGCCCGGACGTGCCCACAGTCCAATCCACTCGTACGGAGGCGGAATGGGCCGCGCTGTGGACGTCAAGGCGACGTCCACAGCGCGGGCGATCCGATAATGGGCGGCTAATTTCTCTTGCCAGGAGCGGAAGAGCTGCCGTAGTTAGCACGGCAGTTGTAACTTGTGGCGTCGTTGATGTCACCTCGGCCGTTGTACTTGGCCACTTGGGGGTAGGGGCAGAGCGGCTGAGTGCGCACGACCTGGCCGCCGACGATGCTGCTGGCCAAAAGCGATTCCGGGGCTATTCCCTTCTCCACCCAGTTCACCACCGCGCCGAAGGGATCGAAGATGTTGGGACCGGTCCCGCCGCCGCAATGGTCGACTCCCGGGGCCATGAACAACCGTGCGAACTCTTGCACCTTGGTGCGTGAGTGGAACACATCGACGACACGGTCGTAGAAGCCCTCGGTCTGTCCTGCGATGGGCGAATCGGCCTGGCCGGCCCACATTACGATCTTGCCGCCGGCTTCCTGGAAGGGCCGCAGGTCTGGATCATCCGAACCGTCCACATCCGCGAACTTCGCAACCGCTTCGCGGAATACCTGTGCGTACTCCGCGTAGTCGAGAGTGTGCCAGTCAAACGTCGGGTCCTGTTTGATCCAATAGGCGACAAAATCGCTCAGGAGGACGCTGGGTTCCACCGCATACACTTCCAGCGGGGTGCCGGGCGCGATCCCGTTCCAAAGCCGCTCGCCGTCCGGTGCAACGGGACCATTCCAGATCTTCCTCACCGCTACAGCTTCGGCGGCGGTGATCTCGCCGCACCCAAAGTCCTTTCCGACCAGTGTGGCCGGGTCGAAGTCGCAGAGTTTCGGGTCACCGATCACGCCGTCGACCACACCGTCGTATGCGTCGCAATGTGCGATCGCGGCATCGTTGAACGCCTTGAGCTTGCAGGCGCTCATTGGACCACCCAGCTCGTTCTGCTCCACGACGAAGGGCCACAACGATGCGGTGAACAATCGAGCGTACATCATAGCCGGCGCACCGATCATCATCCCGTCATAAGCGTCGGGAAGTCGCTGGGCAAGCACCATCCCTTGACGGCCGCCGTTCGAACATCCATTCCAGTAGCTGTATTCCTCGGCCTTGCCGTAGAAGGCGGCGATCACGTCCTTGGCCTTCAGCGTCATTTCGACCAGCGATCGCGATGCGTAGTCCTCGATTAACTGATGGTTCAGCGTCCCGTCCGGATTCAACGCGAACGTGCCCCGATAGGGGATTCCGACGTGCCCGCCGTCGGTCGCCGTCGTCGCGTACCCCTGCTTCAGAGCATCTGCCATTGAGAAGTACAAGATGTTGCCGGCGTAACCCCAGCCACCGACCGCCTGTAAGCGACCGTTGTAGGTGCTGGTTGGCAGCCACACCTCGATATTGATCGCCTCGCTGACGGTCAACTTGACGCGACAGAATTCCGGCAGGCCCGACTGGCCTTCCGCCTGCCCAGATGTGACCAGATCGGCGCTGATCGCTACCGTCTCGTTCAGGTTGAGCGACTCGAGCGCTTCACATGGGGATGCTGTCGATACCGCTGGAGCCGCCGACCCCAGGTTCTCCGTTGCTGATACGGCCGAAGTCCCGACCATCATGCTTCCCACGGTTGCTGCGATGATGGCTGTCGCCAGCGTTAACCGCAGGGATCTTCTCGGGCGACTCTGGTGGTCGCGTGTCATTCGTTGGCTCACGTTTTAACTCCTTTGTATCAACGTTGCTGGACGTTCCTGGGATGGGGAGCATGAGGGGTAGTCTGCGTGATTTTTCGCCATCCCAATAGCGGCGCGCACGCGGGGTCTGCGTGCCCTGGTCGCAGCGAGAATTCTGCTACCCGAATGCAGGGATCTTCATAGGATCCCTTTGTTGTGCCTGATAACTGACCGTAGTCTACTTCCAGGCCTAACTGATCGGTCAACATGTGAGTCCTCGCACTCGTCGTCGATGATCACCGAGAGGCAACCATCGAGGATCAAACGGATGTCTGACACCCGTGACCTCGCCCTCCTCGCCGGTTACAACGAACTCCTTCGTGAACCAAAGGACCGGGTCCGGGCTGCGCGTACCAAGGCGTTGCGTACCGTCAAAAGAGCCGCCGCCATCCCCGCATTCACTCGTTCGACAATCAACTCGCGCTCATACTCGGCGAGGGTGGCCAGCATGTTCAGCTCAGCCGGCCTGTCGACGTCGCTGGGTTGCATCAGCGAAGATCGTCGGTGAGATGTTTGGCGTAGGTTCCGAGGCCGCGCCTCAGGTCTAGATAGATGTCGCGCACGCTGGCGTCCGCGCCTTTCTCGACTCGGCGCGCCCACTCATCGAATGCGAGACGTGTCGTCGTCGAAATCACCGTAAACAACGCGCGGGCAGTGAGTACGTCGATACCAGGGCCTGCGGCGTCAACCGCGGCAGCTGTTAATTCTTCGATGCGCTCCGCCTCGTTGGCCAGCGTGCGCGCCAGAAGGGTCGGCTCGCTCTGCACCAGACGTCGCACCCGCAGTGTTCGGCGATGCTCCTCGGGACTTGCGTCGAGCTCGTCGAACAGACGCATCCACGCGTCTTCCAGAGCGGCGACGACCGGCGCACCGGCGCGGATCGCGGCGACGGCTCTTTCCATCACGGTGCCTAGGCCCACGTCACAGGCGCAAACTGCCTGCTCCTTCGTGGAGTAGTACCGGAAAAAGGTGCGCTGGGAAATTCCGGCGGTCTCTGCGATGTCGTCGACAGTGGTCTCAGTGACGCCGTTGCGTTCGAACAGCTCTATCGCAGCATTCGACACCTCGCGCAGCGTGTCGCGTCGGCGTCGCTCGCGAAGGCCCATTGGCGCTGCGGTGAGAACGGGGAGCTGATTCATGCTTATAGTGTACCTTGCTGCCAAAGTGGCAGTCTCTGTCATATAATTTATCTCGGCCCGATGATGCGCCTTCACCCGCTGTCGAAACGCCACTCTGGCGCGACCAAAACGAAAGAATCCCGTGACCCTCGAGAATCAGCAAGCCTCCCTCCCCGACGCACCGGCCCCCGTCCGCACGACACGCTCTGGACCGATCATCGCCCTGCTCGTGATTTCGGCATTCGTCGTGATCCTGAACGAGACCATCATGAGCGTGGCCTTGCCGAGTCTGATGGTCGATCTGCAGATCACCGCGAGCACCGCGCAATGGCTGACCACCGGTTACCTCCTCACGATGGCGATCGTCATTCCGCTCACCGGTTATCTGATTGCGCGCTTCCCGCTCCGCCGTGTCTATCTGACCGCCATGACGCTTTTCTCGATCGGCACTCTGATCGCAGCGCTCGCACCCGGGTTCGAGATTCTCCTCGCGGGCCGGATCGTGCAGGCGTCAGGTACCGCAGTCATGCTGCCGCTGCTGTACACCACCGTGCTCAGGATCGTGCCGCCGACTCACCGCGGCCGCATGATAGGCGTCATCTCCATCGTCATCGCCGTCGCGCCGGCGATCGGCCCGACCATCTCCGGTATCATTCTCTCCGCGCTCGACTGGCGCTGGATGTTCTGGCTCGTGCTGCCGGTCGCCGTTCTCTCGCTCGCGCTTGGAGCCATCTGGGTGCGCAACATCACCGAGACGCACCGCCTTGGCTTCGATGCGCTGTCGGTAGTGTTGTCAGCCCTGGCCTTCGGTGGTCTGATCTACGGACTCAGCTCGGTCGGTGAGGCCGCGTCCGGCCACGCCCCGGTGCCGGTATGGATCCCGCTGGCGGCGGGCGCGGTGGCGCTGGTTGCGTTCGTGCTCCGCCAGCTTCGGCTGCAGCGCAGCGATTCGGCGCTCCTCGATCTGCGGACCTTCCGCTCGCGGCCGTTCACCCTTTCTGTCATCCTCATCTTCATCCTCATGGGCACACTGTTCGGCACGCTCGTGCTGATTCCCATCTACCTCCAGCAGGTTCTCGGTCTCGACACGCTGGCGGTCGGCCTGATGTTGCTGCCTGGCGGGCTTCTGATGGGTGCTGTCGCGCCGGTCGTGGGCTCGCTCTTCGATCGCTTCGGTCCGGCACCGCTGATGATCCCGGGGATTGCGGCAGTGGCCCTCGCTCTCTGGGGAATGACAATCTTCGACGCCGACACCTCGGTGCCCTGGGTCATCGCCGTGCACATGACGCTGAACCTCGGACTCGGATTCACCATCACGCCGCTGTTCACCTCGGCGCTGGGATCCCTCCCCGCATCGCTCTACCCTTATGGCAGCGCGACCACAGGCACAGTTCAGCAGGTGGCCGGTGCCGCTGGGACCGCACTTTTCGTCACGCTGATGTCCGTTCAGGTCGCTGCGCAGCTCGAGGACGGCGCCACCGCCGTGCAGGCAGCCGTGGCCGGCGTCCACTCGGCGTTCCTCGTCGGCGCCATTGTCGCCACCGCCGCCGTCGTTCTCGCCTTGTTCGTTCGCAAGCCCGCGACCGTCGGCGTCGAAGCACCCGAACAGACGCCGCTCGCCCACTGACGACAGCGGATCCGGCGTCAGCCGTCACCATGCCCCAGTCCTTCAGAAGGAGACACACAATGAAGATCGGATTGCTCGGTCTTGGCAACATCGGCAGCACCCTCGCCCGGCGGCTACCGACAGCAGGTCACCTGGTCAGGGCGGCGAACTCCCGCGGCCCCGAGACCATCGACGAAGACATCCTGTCCACGGGTACCCGTGCCGTCACAGCCGAAGAGGCGGTCCGGGACGTCGACGTCATCATCCTCTCGATCCCACTCAGCACCCTGCCGAAGATCGCCGAGCTCCTCGCGTCGGTGCCGTCAGAGACGGTGCTGATCGACACCTCGAACTACTACCCGAGCCGAGACGGCCGGATCGAGGCGATCGAGAACGGGCAACCCGAAAGCGAATGGGTGATCGAGCAGCTGAGGCGACCCGTCATCAAGGCATGGAACGCGGTAGGCGCGGCCACCTTGGAGAATCGGAATCTTCCAGCCGGGCACCCCGACCGCATCGGGCTACCCATCTCTGGAGACGATCCCGAGGCCAAGCGGGTCGCCGCGACACTGATGGACGACTCAGGGTTCGACGCCGTCGACGCCGGCTGGATCACCGACTCGTGGCGGCAACAGCCCGGCTCACCTGTGTACTGCACGGAACTGAGCGCTGCACAGATTCCTGCGGCGTTGGAGACCGCCCAGAAGGAGCGGCTCCCGAAGCTTCGCGAGTTCGCTGCAGCGATTCTCTTGGAACGGTGGGGAAACCCGAATGTCACGACGGACCCCGGCTACGCCGTGAAGCTCAGTCGCATGATTTACATGTGACGACGCGCTACGCGCGGCGCGATAGCTGGTCTCCAGTACATCGCGCCGCCCTTGCGCTTCTACCCGATAGTGATCGAACGGTCACAAATGCGCACGGAATAACAGTGATGCTTAGCGTCCGTGATCGCCGTCGAAACGCTTACCCCAGTACCTCAGCCAGAGACCTTCAACGCTGATGATGGTCAGTGCTATGAGGACTTCGTGCTCAATACCGTGGATCACCCATCGCTGCCCACTTTAAACTGGCATGCGCGGGTGTTCTTGGGACGGGAGTAGCAATCGACACTTAGGTGACATAGTCAAGCACTTATGGCATCGTATTCATCGAGTTCTCGCATCCACTTCTACTCTCGATGTTTCCCTGCCGATAATTATGATTCTGTCAACCTGCCAAAGCCTGCTGATGGCCCTTGTGCTCGGACCGCGCGTTGGGCAACCGGCGGTCGGCGGGCAGTAAGACTTCCAGGGCAGCTTCCGGTGTTGAGCTGACGGCGAATGCCGCTGAAGCTTCCGCCGCCCTGCCGTAGCCTCACGCTGCGAAAAGGGTGGGTATTTCCATGGGGTGCGGCGCCCTCTACGTCGTAGCTTCCATCGCCGACCATAACCGGATGTGGAAGGTCGACGCCCGCACGGTCCAACCGAAGCAGCAGCTCGGCTATTACATCCACTTTGGAGGATCTTCCCTCCAGGTCAGATGCACCACAGATGTTGACGAAGTAGCGCTCCAAGCCAAAGCGCTGCGCCATGAGGACCGCTTGGTCCTCTACTTTGGAGGTGGATACGGCCACAGGAATGCCTGCCGATTTCAGCTGATCCAGCACCTCAGGGATTCCCTCGTACAGGCTCGACAGGCCACCTCCTTCATCCGCGTAGGCCTTTCGGTAATGCTTTAGGGCTTTTTGCGCGGTTTCCTCGTGAAGGCCGGCTGGTCCTCTGAAGGATTCGATCATCGGCGGGCCTACATATCGGCGCATTTCTTCCGGGGAGGGCACCGGTGCGCCCACTGCCGCCAACGCCTTGGCAGCGCTGGCTATCACCCCTGCTGCCGAATTCAGAAGAGTTCCGTCCATGCCGAACAGAACGCAGTTGAACGCGCTCGCTGCGGTCTGGTTCTGCTGTTGCGGAAGTATTATCAGTCTTTGGCGCCCTTAGGTCTGTGAGCCGTTTCTGGTTCATGGGTGTTGGCGGACTTTCTGGCGTTGAAGGGTGAACATGGATCGAGCAAGCCTTGACCAGATCGATCAGAGGATCCTTTCGGAGCTGATGAAGAACGCCCGTGTCAGCCATGCGGAGTTGGCCTCGAAGGTCCTGCTTTCACGGAACGCCGTGCGGCAGCGGATCGATCGGATGGAACGGCAGGGGTACATCCAGGGTTACACCATCGTTTCGGGTACGCCCGGCCAGGGTGCCGTCTCCGCATTTTTTATGATCTACCGGAAGGACCGGGTCCGCGGTTCAGACGTAATCGCTGTACTGCAGTCCATTCCGGAGGTTGTTCTTTGCGACGTGGTAAGCGGGGATTTTGATCTGTTGGTGCGCGTCGAGGCGCGGTCGCTGGAGCGGATTCAGGATATTTGGGAGCAGATAGCTGCGCTTCCCGGGGTGACGGACACGGTCACTGCGATGACTCTGTCCAGCTATGTCCGGCGGAGTCCTGGCGGGGCCAGGCCGGAGCTTTAGCTCCCGGACATGTCAATGTCCGGCGTCCGCCCGGCCGCGGAGCCCAGGAATGTTCTGGCTGCTTGCCGGTCCATCAGTCTCTGGAGGGACGGGAAGTCCCGTCCCTCCAAAACCCTGTTAGCGCCTGATGCAGATGACCTTTGGCTGAGTCATCTCCTCGTAGGCGAAGCGGACGCCTTCGCGGCCCATGTTGCCGTACTTGGAACCACCAAAAGGCATACCGTCAAAACGGTAGTCCGAGGAGTCGTTGATCATGACTCCTCCTGCGTCAAGACGCCTCGCGGCGTCCATGGCTGTGTCCAGCGAGTTCGTGAATATCCCCGCGTGAAGACTGAACTCGATGGCATTTGCGACCTCTACTGCTTCGTCAAAGGTGTCAAAGGACTGGAGCATGACCACCGGACCGAATACTTCTTCCTGCCAGATCCTGCTGGCGGCCGGGACGTTCTCCAGAACCGTGGGCTGAAGCACGTTGCCCTCGTAGGTGTTACCGGCAAGGCAGGCAGCACCGCCGTGAATGGCCTCATCCAGCTTTGCTTTGAGCTGGCTCAGGGCACGGCCGTTGATCATAGGACCAACATCGGTGTGCTCCTCACGTGGGTCGCCGGCGACCAGGCGGGCAGTTTCCTGCTGGAAACGGTGGCGGAACCTGGCATACAAGGGCTGGGCGATGAGGATGCGCTGCACTCCAACGCAGTTTTGCCCTGCAGCCCAGAAGGCACCGGAGACGCAGGATTCCACTGCGGAGTCGAGGTCAGCATCTGCCATCACGATCACCGGAGCATTTCCGCCCAGGTCCATGGAAAGCTTTTTCAGCCCTGCGGTGTGTGCGATGCTCTCGCCGGTCGAGAAGCCCCCGGTGAAGGACACCATCCTGACGTCACGGGCCTTGATAATGGCTTCAGTCACCTC
This sequence comes from Arthrobacter sp. OV608, assembly GCA_900110595.1. GTDB lineage: Bacteria > Actinomycetota > Actinomycetes > Actinomycetales > Micrococcaceae > Arthrobacter. Next base: position 30,588 of record FOEZ01000014.1, read on the forward strand.
CCGGCCCCCGTGGACCACACTGAGGATGCCTTCGGGAAGGCCGGCCTTGGCAAGTGTGTCCGCAAGCAGTTGCGCGGACAAAGGAGTCAGCGCGGAAGGTTTGAGAATGACCGCGTTGCCGCCGGCGATGGCCGGGCCGATTTTGTGCACCACCAGGTTCAACGGGTCATTAAAGGGGGTGATCGCGGCTATGATCCCCAGCGGTTCACGTGAATACCAGCCCGTCCTGTCCTCTGAGCCCTCGTAGGAATCAAAGGGGATCATTTCCCCGGCGTTACTGCGGGCTTCGGCTGCCGACAGACGAAGTGTATTAACTGCCCGCCGGACTTCCTTGCGGGCCTGTCGGATGGTTTTGCCGCTTTCGGAGGTAATAGTCCGCGCGAACTCCTCGCACCGCTCCTCAACGTCCGCCGCAGCAGTGTCCAGGATCTTCCCGCGGGCATGGCGGGACAGCGTCCGGGCCCTTCGGGCACGTTCGCGGGCGACGTTGAGGACTTCTTCCACGGCAGACAGGGATGTGAGCGGGACTGCGCCCACAATCGTCCCGTCGTAGGGGCTTTCTACCTCGTGGAACGAAGGCAATGCCTCCTCCATGGCTTCCACGCTCGTCTTATACATGCGCGGCCACCCGGTTCTGCTTGGCATGCATGGCAATGATGTCCGAGAGCAGTGCGTATGCCGTCTCCATCCGCCCGGCTCCAGGTCCGGAGACCGTGACCGGACCGAGGAGATCAGTGCTGAAGGATACTGCGTTGGTAGCGCCGGAGATACCTGCCAGGCCGTGATCCAAGGGCAGGGCAACCGGTCCGACGGCGGCCGTTACCGTTCCGTCAGGCTTGCGTTCGGCTGACCCCACCAGTTTCCAGCGCAGGCCTTCGCGTGCTGCCTCGCGTATATCCTCGAGTGTCAGGCTGGAAATGCCCTGCCGCTGCACGTCGGCCAGCTGGATGCGCGCTCCGAGGAGTTCATTGGCGAGAATCAGAACCTTAAGCTGTACGTCATAGCCCTCGATGTCTGCAGCCGGGTTCGCCTCTGCATAACCGAGTTGCTGTGCTTCGCTGATGGCCTCGTGGAAGGCCAGTCCGGCTTCCATTCTGCCCAGCACATAATTGCTGGTGCCATTCAGGATGCCTTCGAAGCCGTTCAGCTTCAGGCCGGCAAACATCTTTTTCGCCAGCCGGATGACCGGGGTGCCGCTCATGACAGCACCCTCGAACTCAAAGTGCACGCCGTTCCGCTCGGCGAGTTCGGTCAGCTCGGTTCCCCTCAGTGCTACCGGGCCCTTGTTGGTGGTGCACACACTCTTGCCGGACTCCAAAGCCCACTGCACGTGGGAGACTGCCGGTTCGCCGTCGTCCGGGTTTGTGAAGGTCGCTTCGCAGATGATGTCAGCGGTGCAGCTGCGGATCACGCGCTCATTGTCCGGCTCAGCTGATCCGCCATGCTCAGCGAACGTCTCGCTGCCTGTGCCCAGTCCCAGGGCCATGGCCAGGTCTATTCCTTCGTCCTGCACCAGCGAACCGAGGCGCAGATCCGTTATGGCCACCACCCGGAGCCCGAAGCCCAGCTGTTTTCGGAGGTCTTCTCCGCGGGTGGCGATCAACTCGGCCAAGGTCCGGTTTACGCCGCCGAATCCGATCAGGGCAATGTCGTAAGTGGTCATCATGCTCCTTCAGTCTGTTACGTCAGTGCTCCCATCCTGTGTCCTGTTGGCGTCAGGGCAGCCATGTGCATCTGCCCGAAATCGATGTCGAAGCGACCAGAATGATGACGAAGTGACAGTCCACAGGAAAGTAACATCTGCGCAACATAGACATGATTTTATGTTTTTGATGACTAAACGCCCCATTTGGTGTTACCTTCATCACCATCGGTGCACAGTCCTTCCCGAGCCAATCCGGTCACCAGGAGCGATGCGCCATACATGCCCCACCCCTTTCAACACCGGAGGCACTCTTGCAACCCCCAACTCCCCTTGTTCTTGACCAACAGCCCGACTCGCCGCCCGCTGCAGAGCCCGGACTTCGACGCTCCATGGGCCCGCGCCACCTGGTGATGATTGCCATGGGCGGCGTGATCGGCTCCGGGCTGTTCCTCGGCTCCGGCTACACCATCTCCCAGGCGGGCCCGCTCGGCGCGGTGATCGCCTACCTGGTAGGTGCGTTCGTTGTGTACTTGGTGATGGCCTGCCTCGGTGAACTCGCCATCGCATACCCGGTTTCCGGCGCCTTCCACATCTACGCCGCACGCTCCATCGGCCCCGCCGCCGGCTTCGCCACCGCCTGGCTGTACTGGCTCTGCTGGGCCGTGGCCATCGGTTCCGAATTCACCGCCTCCGGCCTGCTTATGCAGCGCTGGTTCCCGGACGTCGACGTCTGGGTCTGGTGCCTGGTCTTCGCCGCAGTCCTCTTCGGCTTCAACGCTGTCTCTGCCAAGTTTTTCGGCGAGTCCGAGTTCTGGTTCGCCATCGTCAAGGTCGCCGCAATTATCGGGCTCATCGTCCTGGGCGGCGCCGCCCTGTTCGGGTTCCACCCGCTCAGCGGCGGGGGAGAACACCCCTTCCTCTTTGAGAACTTCGCCACCGAGGCCGGCCTGTTTCCCAACGGCTTCACCGGCGTCCTGGTCACCGCACTTGCGGTCTTTTACGCTTTCTCCGGTTCGGAACTGATCGGCGTTGCAGCAGGCGAAACCAGGGACCCCGCCACCAGTATCCCCAAGGCCATGCGAACCACCGTGATCCGCCTGCTCATCTTCTTCGTTGGCGCCATCGCCGTCATCGCAGCCACCATCCCCTACAGCGAGGTAGGCCTGGACGAAAGCCCCTTCGTCACCGTTTTCTCCTCCATCGGCCTTCCGTTCGCCGCCGACGTCATGAACTTCGTCATCATCACCGCCCTCCTGTCAGCAGGCAACAGCGGCCTCTTCTCCTGCGCCCGCATGCTCTACTCCCTCGCCGACGAAGGCCACGCACCCCGCGCCTTCAAAAAACTGACAGGCCGCGGCATCCCGCTGATCGCGCTCTCGGTGAGCATGGTGGGCGGTGTCGCCTCCTTGATCAGCAGCGTGGTTGCCCCAGAGACGGTCTACCTGGTTCTGGTCTCCGTGGCAGGATTCGCCGTGGTGGGTGTCTGGATGTCCATCACCGCCTCACACTTCTTCCACCGCCGCGCTTTTGTCCGCAACGGCGGCGACGTTTCCGCCCTCGCCTACAGGGCGCCGCTGTTCCCGCTCGTGCCCATCCTGGCACTCACCCTGTGCGTAGTTTCCCTGGTTGGCATCGCATTTGATCCCACGCAGGTCGCCGCGCTTTACTTCGGCATTCCCTTCGTGGCTGCCTGCTATGGATTCTTCTACCTCAGGTACGGGCGCAAAGCCAGCCTTGAGAGAGTGTCCTGACCGTTAGCACCTATCGGGCGGTATTGGGGGCCGGCAGCTTCGGCTGCAGGCCCCCAATACCGCCTGCTCTTGTCCAGGTGAGACCGCTATCCAATCCTTCCTAGCCAGCCGGGATAATGCCTGCCCCGGGATAGGCTGGATTGGCGGAAGGAGCAATAACGGTGGATACCTCCCCGGAAGCATCATCGATGGCACAGGGACTTCGGATAGTGCGGCTGGTTGCCGACCGGGAGAAATCCGGCAGGCAACTTTCCGGGGTCTCGCAGCTGGCCGCCGAACTGCAAATGGAGCAGAGCAGGGTTTCCCGCCTGACACGGGAACTATGCGATCTGGGGCTGCTGGAGCGCCAGGACCGCGGCCCCTTCCGCGTCGGCCCGCGGTTTTTCAGCCTTGGTGCCTCCCTCAATACAGGCTGGGTGCGGGCGGCCGCGACCGAGTTGGAGCAGCTCGGCGCTGTGGTGGGGCATCGAGCCCGTATTTCCGTCCTTGATGGATATCGCGTCATCCTGCTGCGGGCCTCCAGCACCGACGCTGTGGCAGGCGGCTTCGTGAAGCCCGGCATGGTGACACCTGTCTGGTGCACTGGGGCAGGGCGTGCCCTGTTATGGGATTACAAGGAACGAGAAGTTCAGGCGCTGCTCAAAGACGTGAATTTCATTGGTGTTGGAGGCCCCGAGGCTGCACACTCCACAACCGAAGTGTGGGAACTGATGGTTCGCGACCGCGGCATCGGATATGTTGCCGCAGTGGAGGAATTCGAACATGGCATTGCTGAACTGGCGGTCCCCATCCGCGAGGCAGGCGGCGGCGTCGTTGCCTCGCTCAGCGTCCTTGGCGTCCGCGCCGCCGTGGCATCGAACGCTACAAATATCGCTGCGGTCCTGGCTGACGCTGCCGGACGGCTCGGTTCGGTGCCTTTAGATCAGCGCGATCCTCTGCAAATGACCGCGCTGTCGAGCTGACAAAGTTCGCCCCACCGCGTGACCCGTCTCTGGGCAAAGGCTACGCGCCAAGCTTTTCGGCAACGTAGCCCAGGGCCTCCTCCAGTTGCTTTCCCTGCACCATCAGAACTTCCGCGCAATCTTTTTGCCGGGGTTCCAGGCGCACTTTGGGGCCGACAATTTGCAGGGCGGCCACGACGTCTGCTTTGAAGTCCCGGATAGGCACGGCAAGCGAGTAGAGGCCCGGTTCCGCCTCCTCGTCAACGATGGAGTACCCGCGCGACCGTGCCTGGTTCAACCGGGCCAGGAAGTCCTCCACACTGGTCGGCGTATTTGGTCCATGGCGGACAAACTCGACACCGGAAAAGACGGTATGCACTTCCTCGTCCGACGCTTCCCACAACAGCGCCTGGCCGGCGTCGCTGCAGTAGGCGGGGTAGGGCCTGCCCAGCCAGGACCCCACCATGTTGCTGCTCTCCGGGACACTTTCACCGATGGTGACCGTGCTGTTTCCGCTGAGCACGCCAAGGAAGCAGCCCTCGTCGGTCTGCCGGGCAAGGCTGTTGAGGGCAGCGGCACCATCGATCTCCAGGCGCCGCCCGGACAGCAATTGCGCGTCCGTGTACAGCGACCAGTCCAAGGCGAAGCCGCGCTGCGATGTGCGGCGCAGGAAGCCTTCAAGCTCGGCAGTGCGCAGGCTGCGCGACACCTGGCTCCGATCCTTACCCAGATCTGCGGCAATGTCAGCTACTGTTCCCCCGGGAAACCCCTGCGCATGCCGCGATCCCGCTGCCAGAACGGCCATGATTCCCCGGCCCATGCTGGACATCTTTGACATACGTCCGATTCTAGACGAGCCACTGTTTCAGGAGATGGCGAACACCCTTGCCGGGAAGCCACTGCCACCCAGAGGCTTAGCCCAGGTTGCGACGACTACAGCACCGGCTTCCGGAAGTCCGTCCAGGTTGGCCAGCAGTTCGATCTGCCAACGGTTTTGCGCAAGAACGTAGGTCTCGAGGCTGAAGTCCTGCATGGACGTGGCAAGACCGGGATCTGTGTCGGTTTGCTCGTGGCCCACGGCGGCAACGGACCGCTGTTCAATCAGAAAGGCAAGCACCTCCTGGGACCAGCCGGGCGTGTGGCTCAAGCCCTCGGCATCCCGGTTAGCCATTGCTTCCGGGTCCGGCCAACGCCTGCTCCAACCGGTGCGCAAGGCCACGAAGGCGCCCTCCGGGATGGCGCCGTTCCGGCTCTCCCAATCCTGAACATCCTTCAGGACTGGGGTGGCATCGGGGTTGCCGCTCACGCGGTCAGTAATATCCAGAATTACAAGTGGAAGGATCATCTCCTCCACCGGAATCTGATCCAGTGTCCTGCCGCCACGGATAAAGTGGGACGGCGGATCAACGTGTGTTCCCCACTGCCCAACGATCGAGTAGCGATGGGCAGTAAAGCCATCGCCTTTCTCCACATCGAAAAGTGCTTCCCGCACTTCATTCGGGAAGGCCGGGAAATGTGGCTGGCCCGGGTGGAACGAATGAGTCAGATCAGTAAAAGACGCGCCCTGGAGCAGGGACTGCAGGCCAGCCCAAATGCCAACGGCAGTGGTTCCTGTCAAGATGCCACCGCTCCTTCACAGTCTTCAACCTGGGCGCCGGCCGCAACGCTCACCGGCCCTGTCAGTTCAATTACGGGCAGCTCCCATGGATGGATATCCACGATCTGCCGAACGAACTGTTCCACCACAGCGTCATCAAGGGCGGCACTGAAGTAAGTGGTGTAGACGAAAGTCGGCGAGAAGGTTTGTTCTCCCACTTCTCCCAGCGTGGGGGTAGCTCCAGCGGCGCACGTGAAACCCTCGAAGCCAACCCCGGATTCGAAGACATGTTTGTAGTTGCCGAAGTCCCCCAGATCCTGGAACTGCTCCACAACCTGAAGCAACGTGGCAAGCCCTCTGTCCTTCGTCAACGCCGCCACCTCGCCGGCCGTTATCTGCCCGAACGTCTCGGCACTGATGGGCCAGTGGACCCTAAGCTTGCGGACTGAGTTCATGTGAACCTTCACTGGCGTTTCTCTTCTCTTTTGAGGTTATGTGACCATCCTTACATGGGCCGACAGTCATTACAAGCATAAATACATGCTTATTACGAGTATCGGATAGTGCGCGAAAAGGGTCGACGGCGGCACTCGGGTGAGTGCCGCCGTCGACCCTTCTGAGGTGACTGTGGATGTTGCCGCTCTAAGCCACTGTGGCGTCCATTGGCTGTGATTCAGCGGAAGCTTCGCGCCGCTCAGGCCCCGAAGACGGATGGGCAGCCACGGCCGCCGCGTGCTCGGCCAGCACCCCCGTCTTATGGCGGATCCTCAGCCGGTAGAGCAGGGCCCCGCCGCCGGTGACGGCGGCCACGAAGATCACGCCGCCCCACTGCAGGTACCACTCAAACGGCGGCACGGAGTTGTAGATTTCCGGCCGGGGCCACACCAGGTTCAGGGTCATGGCGCCGCCCCACACGACCGCAAGGATGTTCACCGGCAGCCCCCACTTGCCCAGGCTGAAGCCGGGCTCGGAGCCGTCGTCCGCGAGCGGCCATTTCTTCTGCAGCCGCTTGCGGAGCAGCGGAACGGTGACCAGCAGGTAGGACAGGTAGATCAGGACGATGCTGATGCTGGACAGGATGGTGAAAATGGCCGGCTGCATGACATTGACCAGCAGCGGGATGACGGCAATCACGCCGATCACGATCGCGGCGATGGTGGGGGTCCTACGGACCGGGTCCACTTTGCTGAGCTGCCGGCTGAACGGGAGGTTGTTGTCCCGGGCCATGGCGAACATCATCCGGATCGCGGCGGCATGTACAGCGAGGGTGCAGACCACTACGGCCACAACAATGCATGCCAGGAAGGCCTTGCCGAAAGGCCCGCCCAGGACAGAGAGCACAATGTGCTGCAGGCCGCCGTCGGCAGCTCCCACCTTGGGGTCGGCAAGGTCCGGTGCCGCAAGGATGCCGAAGAGCAGGATGAGGCCACCGAGCACGAAGGACGCCGTGACGGCACGGATGATGGCCTTGGGGGCCGTGCGCTTGGGATCCTTGGTCTCCTCGCCCAGGGAGCTTGCGGTGTCAAAGCCGTACATCACATAACCGGACGCCATGGCGCCGATCAGGAACACGCCGAAGAAGCCAAGATCGTGACCTTCGCCGAAGTCGGCGGTCTCAAAAAAGACCTCCGGTCCCCGCACCACGTGCCAGGCCAGTGCGAGGATCAGCAGCACCGCGGCCACCAGCTCCACGAAGACGCCGATGCTGTTGATCCTGGTCATGAGTTTCACGCCGAACGCGTTGATGAGGGTTGAGATGGTGATCATGATGGTGGCCAGCACCACCCCGTTCATGGCGAAGTCGTAGGGGCCGGTACCGTCGCCAACAAACTGGAAGCCGGACCAAAGCTGCGGCAGCGTGATCTGCAGGGCCAGCGCCACGGACCCCAGCGCCATGATGGAGGACAACAGCAGCAGCCAGCCGGCCAGCCAGGACGACGTCCCGGACGCAAGCCGCTTGGCCCAGTTGTACACGGATCCGGCCACGGGGTAGCGGCCTGCCAGTTCGGCAAAACACAAGGCCACCATCAGCTGGCCGGCGAACACGAGGGGCCAGGACCACGCGTACGCGGGGCCGGCCATGGAAAAACCAAAGTAGAACAGTTGAAAAACACCGGTGAGGATGGAGATGTAGCTGACACCTGCCGCGAAGCTGGCAAACTTGCCGATGCTCCGGTCCAGGGTCTGTGTATAACCAAATTCGTCCATGCCGCTTGAATCAATACTCTTGCTGGGTTCCGCCATGTGGGACTCCTAAATCAGAAAAGCACGATAGTGATGACCGGCCGGCCGTGGCGCATGCGAAAGTATGCCTTGCCGCCGGACCCCGCCGCTCAGGCGAGGGACGCGGTGAGCTCCATTTCTTCCATGGCCATGGTTTCCCCGGACCTGCCGGTGCGGATCAGGTCCGCGCGGACCAGATCAGCACAGCGCTCGCCGATCATCATGACGGTGATGTTGGGGTTGACGGTGATGTGCTCAGGCATCACCGAGGCGTCGGCGACGCGCAGCCCCGTGACGCCCTTGACCCGCAGCTCTGGATCCAGCGGCGACATGTCGTCGTCCACCGGCCCCATCCGCACGGTGCCCACCGGGTGGTACACGGTGTTGTGGGTCTTGCGGATGTAGTCCCGCAGTTCCTCGTCGGTCTGGGCCTCGACGCCGGGCGACAGTTCGCGCCCGGCCCATTCGGCCATCGCCGGCTGGGCCGCGATTTCCCGGGCCTTGCGGATGCCGGCCACCATCACCCGCATGTCGTGCCCTTCGGGGTCCGTGAAGTAGCGGGGGTCCACCATCGGCTTGTCGCGGAAATCGCGGCTGCGCAGCCGGACTGTGCCGCGGGAGCGGGCGTGGGTGACGTTCGGGGTGAGGCTGAAGCCGTTCTCCGTGGTGGGGTAGCCGTGCCGCAGGGTGTTCATGTCGAACGGGACCGAGCCGTAGTGCATCATCAGGTCCGGCCGGTCCAGGCCGGCCTCGGTGGGGGTGAAGATGCCGATCTCCCACCACTGGGTGGAGGTCTGCACCATCGGCTGTTTCGCCTCGAACTGCACCACGCCTTCCGGATGGTCCTGCAGGTGCTCGCCCACGCCGGGGGAGTCCACCAGGACCTCGATCCCGTGCTGCGCCAGGTGGGCCGCCGGGCCGATCCCGGAGAGCATCAGCAGCTTGGGCGAGTCGATGGCGCCGGTGGACAGGATGACTTCGCGATGCGCTGTGAGCCGGTGGGTACGGCCGAAGGCCGAGTCCACCACGTCCACGCCGGTGCAGCGCTTGTCGGCGTCAAACACCAGCTGGCGGGCGCGGAGGCCGGTCAGCAGGGTGAAGTTTTCCCGGTCGATAATCGGGTGGATGTAGGACACCGAGCTGGAGGCGCGGGTGCCATCTGCCTGGCGGTTGATCTGGAAGAAGTTGGCACCGTTGACCACGGTGGTTCCGGTGTTGAACTTCGCGCGCGGGATTCCGGCCTGCTCGCAGGCGTCCAAAAGTGCGACGCCGGCAGGATCCACCGGGGGCACGTTCATCAGGTGCACGGGGCCTGAGTCCCCGTGGTGGGGTGCGTCCGGGCCGGCGTCCTCGTTGGTTTCCAGCCTCTTGTAGAGCGGCCAGGCGGCGTCGGCGTTCCAGCCGGTTGCACCGTGCTTCGATTCCCACTCGTCCAGGTCTTCGCGGGGTGCCCAGAAGGCGATGCAGGAGTTGTGGCTGGAGCAGCCGCCCATGACCTTGGCCCGGGCGTGGCGCATAAAGGAGTTGCCGTTCTCCTGCGGTTCCACCGGGTAGTCCCAGTCATAGCCGGATTCCAGCAGCTCCATCCAGCGGTCCAGCTGCAGGATTTCCGGGATGTTGCGGTCATCCGGGCCCGCCTCCACCAGGGCCACGGTCACCTCAGGATCCTCGCTCAGCCGTGCTGCCACAGCCGCGCCGGCAGATCCGCCGCCGACCACCACGTAGTCGAACCCGCGCTCGCCGAGGTCCTCGATGTTGTCGAAGTGCATCTAGTTCTCCCTGCCGTGGTCAGCGAACCAGCCGGTCACCTGGGGGCTGGTGTTCTGGTAGATGTGCTTGGCTTCCTGGTACTCAGCCAGCCCGGTGAGGCCGAGTTCCCGGCCGACGCCGGACTGGCCGAAGCCGCCCCACTCGGCCTGCGGGAGGTAGGGGTGGTAGTCGTTGATCCAGATGGTGCCGTGCCGGAGACGGCCTGCCACACGCTGCGCCTTGCCGGCGTCCTGGGTCCAGACCGCACCCGCCAGTCCGTAGATGGTGTCGTTGGCGGTGGCTACAGCCTCGTCCTCCGTGCGGAAGGTCTCCACGGTAACCACAGGCCCGAACGCCTCGTCGGTGACCACGGACATTCCTTTTTGGACGCGGTCCAGGATGGTCGGCTGGTAGTAGAAGCCGGCGTCGAACTTTTCTCCCGACGGCGCCGCACCGCCGCACCGCAACCTCGCCCCCTCCTCGATGCCGCGCTGGACGTAGGCGTGGACCTTGTCGCGGTGGGCGGCGGAGATCAGCGGGCCGGTCTCGGCCGCTTCGTCGAACGGGCCGCCAAGCCGGATTCCCTGTGCCCGGCGGACCAGCTCGTCAACGAAGCGTTCGGCGATCGATTCCTCCACCACCAGCCGCGCCCCCGCCGAACAGACCTGGCCGGAGTGGACGAAGGCGCCGTTCAAAGCGTTGTCGACGGCGGCGTCAAAGTCCGCGTTCGCGAACACCACGTTGGGGTTCTTGCCGCCCAGTTCCAGCGCCACCTTCTTCACCGTGCCGGCGGCGGCAGCGGCAATGCGCTTGCCGGTCTCCAGGCCGCCGGTGAAGGAGACGAGGTCGACGTCGGGGTGTTCCGAGAGCGGTGCGCCCGCTTCAGCGCCGGGTCCGGTGACGAGGTTGGCGACGCCGTCCGGCAGGCCGAGGTCCTGCAGCAGCTGCATGGCCAGGATGGCGGTGGAGGGGGTCAGTTCGGAGGGCTTGAGGACAAAGGTGCAGCCGGCGGCCAGCGCGGGGGCGATCTTCCACGCGGCCTGCAGCAGGGGGTAGTTCCATGGAGTGATCAGGCCGCAGACGCCTACGGGTTCATAGACAATTCTGCTAACGACGGCCGGGTTCCCGGCATCGACCACGCGGCCCGACTGCTGCCCCGCCAGCCGGCCGAAGTACTCGAAACAGGCGGCGATGTCGTCCATGTCGATGCGGCTTTCGATGATCCGCTTTCCGGTATCGAGTGACTCGGCGCGGGCGAACTTTTCCCGGCGCTCGCGCAGCTCGGCTGCGACCTTGAGCAGGAAGGTGCCACGCTCGGGAGCCGGGACACTGGACCAGATGCCTGAGTCGAAGGCAGTACGCGCGGCGGCGATGGCCCGCTCGGCATCTTCACGGCCGGCCTCGGAGACCGTGCCGGCCAGTTCGCCGTCGGCCGGGTTGTGGATGTGGCGGACGGCGCCCGACGCTGCCGGCTCCCACGAACCGTTGATGAAAAGGGTGGATGCTGTCACGTCCGGAGACGGTGTGGCGTAAGTCATACGGAGGACAGTAGCCGATGTTGAACGCCTGTTCAATAGTTTTTTTGAACAGGCGTTCAATGAGACTGAGGGGGTGGCAGTGCCGGGAAGCGCGCGGTTTTAGTTCTCCTGAAGCGGACTTGAGCTCTTGCTGTCGGCTTGATCCTGCGCCTTGAGCGGGGCGAAAGCGATTTCTTCCGTACGGCTGATGCTTCGCTTGATGGACTCCTTGTCCACGCCAAGAAGCGAGGTCAGCCACATCCCGTTTTGTATCACCACAATGTCCGCTGCCCTTGCCCTGCATTCCTCCCACGACAGTCCGGGCTGGGCGTTGGAGACCAGTGCCGCGAGTCCGTCGATGTAGCGGTCAAAGGCGGCAGCGTTGATCTGCGCGTAGTCCTCATCCGCCTGCGCGAGGGCCCACAGGTGCAGGCGCAGGGACAGATACCGGGTGGTCAGGAGATCAGCGGCGGCAACCCGCCGCAGGGCCTTGCGCAACTGTTCGTCGGCGGGCAGGGAGGGGTCTTGTGCCACCAGCAGGAGGTCGTGCTCGTCCACCCGCCGCAGGGCTGCGCGGATCAGGCTTGTCTTATCGTCGTAGTAGTAGTTCACCAGGCCCAGGGCGACGCCGGCTTCCCGCGCTACGGCACGCATGCTCACGCCGGAGATACCGTGGCGGGACAGCAGATCGAGTGCCGCTTCTAGAATGCGTGTCTGCCTGTCGATCTGTTCGCCATTGACGGTGTTTGTCCCCACCCCGCCACACTATTGCCAAACCCGTCACGAATGCACTTCCGGACCGGGCTGGTACACGCCCCGGTCCGCTGCCTACTGCGGGCCCTCGGCCGGCGTCCACCCCAGGGCGGGGCCGAGGCTGCCGGCAATGTCGGTCAGGATCTGGACGTAATCTTCATGGTCAAAGCTGAAAGGCAGGGCGAACGCCACCTCGTCGACTTCCTGGAATCCCGCGTGGGCGTACAGCTGTTCCGCGATTTCGTCACTGGTGCCGATGAGGTCCGGGGCGAAGAGCATGCCCTTGGGCCCCTGCGGCGTCCGGGTGCGCGGAGTGCGTTCATCGACGTAGCGCTGGTATTTCTCCCGCTGTGCCGGCGAGGCCGAATCCGTGGGGATCACCACCAGGCCCTGCGACACCCGGGCCGCGCCATGTCCTTGTGCCGCCTCCCGGAAGGCACGGATCTGCGATTGCTGGACGAGGGCGAAGTCCGGCTCCTGGTCCGCTTCGGGGAAGACCACGCTGCTGGAGAGCAGGTTGAACCCGTTCGCCCCGGCCCAGACTGCCGACTTCGTGCTGCCTGCCCCATACCAAAGACGGTCCCTCAGCCCGGGAGAATGCGGCTCCACCCGGTTGGAAAATTCCTCGACCACACCTTGCTTGCCGGAAAAATCCCGCACGGGTTCCCCCGCAACCAAACGGGCCAGCCGATCCATGCGGGCGTAGCTGAAGTCCTCCACTGCAGAGGAGTCCGGGTACAGCTCGTGCTTCACTGTGTCGTAGTTCATCGGTTCCCCGACGCTCAGCCCGGGATTGATCCGTCCCCCGGCGAGCAGGTCCACGGTGGCCAGGTCCTCGGCCAGGCGCAACGGGTTTTCCCACCCGAGCGGTGTCACTGCAGTGCCGAGTTCGATCCTGGTGGTGCGCTGGCTGGCTGCGGCCATCACCGCGATGGGCGAAGAGATGCCGAACTGCAGGTGGCGGTGGCGCAGCCAGGCACTGTCGAATCCGAGCTGCTCGCCAAGTTCGATGATCTCCAAGGTGGATTGGTGGCCGGGGCCGGGATCCGCCGGATCGAAGAGGCCGATCGTGAGGAAGCCAAGCTTGCGCAAGGGGCGGGCGGGGTGGGGCATGGGCTTCCTCCATGATCGGGGTGGGCTGCTCCCAGAATATGCGTCAGGCACTGGGGGCGTTGGCAACGCAGAAGAATCCCCGCCTCGCCGTCAGGGCAAGGCGGGGATCCATTCGTCGGCAGGTCCGCTTACTTCTTGGGCAGACCTGCCGGGTTCAGCTCGGACTTCTGGATAGCCTCGGATGACAGGCCCCAGCGGTCCAGGATCTTGGCGTACGTGCCGTTTTCAATCAGTTCGTTCAGCGCTGCCTGGGCGGCGACGGCCAGGCCGTTGTCCTTTTTGGTGGTGAAGGCGATCTGCGCGGTCAGCGGCCAGCCGCCGTTGAGGGTGCCCACCTGCTTGCTCTTGCCATCCAGGGCGGCTTTGTAGGCAGAACCGGCATTGGGTCCGAACGTCAGGTCCGCACGGCCGGACTGCAGGGCCAGCGTGGAGGCGGAGTCGTCGTCGTAATACTGGAACTCAACCGGCTTCAGTCCGTTCTTCTTGTTTTCCTCGTCCCAGCGCACCAGGATGGCTTCCTGGTTGGTGCCAGAGCCAACAATGACGCGCTTGCCCGCAACGTCCTTGGCCTCCTTGATCTCGCCGATGTCCGAATCGCTCTTTGCGTAGAAGCCCAGCAGGTCGTTCCGGTAGGTGGCGAAGTCGAACTTCTCCTTCCGGGCTTCGGTGACGGTCACGTTGGACAGCACGGCCTCGTACTTGGCGGATTCAATGCCCAGCGGCCAGTCAGCCCAGGCCACGGGAAGGACCTCCACCTCCAGCCCCAGTGTCGCGCCCACCGCGTAGGCGATGTCCACCTCGCTGCCGATCAGGGTCTTGTTGTCCGTGGCAAAGGTGCTGAGCGGGGCAGTGCCGCCGGTGCTCACCACGGTGAGTTTGCCGTCGGCCTTGATGGCTTCGGGGACCAGCGCTGCCGCCTCGGAGTCCACGGAGACCTTGAAGCGGTCCTGCTGCGGGGACAGGTTGAACGTCTTGCCTGCCGCTGTGGTGGAAGATCCCGACGTCGGTGCTGTCGCCGCCGTCGCGCCCGGATCGGCGCATGCTGCCAGTCCCAGCAGCGCGGTGATGGTGAGGGCCACGGCAGCAGCCGGTTTCGCCTTGAGAATGGGCATTATTCCTCCTTGGAGGGTGGTAGCGGATGCAACGGATGTGCTCGTTGCAGCAACTATCCGGCAGCGCGAGCAACCGAATCAAAGGCGCTGAAACCCGGAGATACGCGGAGTAACCGCAGGTCACCGGAGGACCGCGGCGGTCACATTACGGAGCGAGTACCAACGGCTAAACCAAGTAGCGCGGTTCGAGTACCGCTTAAGAAAACGAGTACTCAAGGAGCAAAGACAGGTGGGGGATTACGCGTGTGCCGCACCCTCGCCAGCCCATACGTTGAAGTACGTTGCGCCCACGGTGGGGCACTTGGTCTTGAGGAGAAACACATGATGAATTCGCCAGGTGGGAAAGCTTTAGCTGAGGGGAAGGGCCTGGTGAGGCGAACCGGTACCAGGGCGGCAGCGGCAGTTGCGGCGGGAACACTGGTGCTGGCAGGCGGCGGGGTGGCCTTTGCTGACGACATCTTCAACGACCTGGACGCCACCATCGACGCCACGGCAGAGGTCTTGCCGCTCAATGTCGGAGGTGCCAACGGCAGCACTACGTTGGCCGTGTCTCCTACGAAAGATGATGGCAAAAACGGCTGTAACCTGACGGGCTCGACCACGCTCACGCTGAACCTCACCTCCAGTAACGCGTCCGTGGCCACAGTGTCCCCGTCCAGCGTTACCTTCACGTCCTGCGGTGACGCGAAGGTGCTGACCATCACGCCTGTGGGCGCAGGATCCGCAAATGTGACCGCCAGCCAGGCGGGCAATAACACCGGCGGCACTTTCAATCTCGCATCCGCAGCCTTCACGGTGAACGTGGCCGCGCCAGCGCCTTCCAACACTGCGCCGATCCTCAACATCTCTGGAGCAACGAACGGTGCGTCCTACACCAAGGGTGACGTCCCCGCTGCCGTCTGCAACGTCACGGATAAGGAGGACGGCAACAAATCCTTCCCGGCAACCTTGAGTGCCATCTCGGGCAACGACGCCGCCACCGGGATCGGTATCCAGGAAGCCAGTTGCAGCTACACCGACAAAGGCGGCCTCACCGCGGCCAGTTCCATCACCTACGGAATCACCGATGGCTCGGCGCCGGTCATCTCATACACCTTGTCACCCACCACCCCTGACGGCTCTGGCGGCTGGTACAAGAGCGCTGTCGCGCTGGACTGGACGGTAACAGAAGGCGATTCTTCGAGCACGTTGGAGATGACGGGCTGCAAGGACCAGAACATCACTGAAGACCAGATGGCAGCCGACTTCACCTGCTCCGCCACCAGTGCCGGCGGAACCGCAGCAACCCAAACGGTCAACCTCAAGAAGGACGGCACCGCGCCAACCGTTGGTTACACGGACGCCACGGGAACTGCCGGGACGAACGGCTGGTACACCTCTGACATCCTTGCCACCTTCACCGGAACTGACACCACTTCGGGACTGCTTACCTCAACCCAGCAAGTGGCCTCTTCCGGTGAGGGTGCCGCAGTGCAAGTGACCAGCCCCGCGTTCACCGACATCGCCGGCAACACCACCCCTGCTGGCGCGGCTTCGGAAACCTTCAAGATCGACAAGAATGCGCCTGACGTCAGCTACACCAATGAAACGGGGACCCTCGGCACTAACGGCTGGTACACCTCGGACGTCCAGGCCAACTTCACGGCAACGGACCTCATTTCCGGACCCCTCAGCGCATCGCAGGCAGTGACCTCCTCCGGTGAAGGCGAATCGGTGACCATCCAGAGCCCTGCCTTCACTGACATCGCGGGCAACACCCGGGCCGCTGGCGCGGTGTCCCGGTCCTACAAAATCGACAAGACAGCACCGGACGTAAGCTACGGCGAGGTCGCAAGCGGCACCCTGGGGACCAACGACTGGTACGTGTCCGACGTCGAGGCCCGCTTCACCGCAACGGATGCCACATCCGGACTGCCTGTTTCGTCGCAGACAGTGTTCTCCACCGGCGAGGGGCCGGAGGTGAAGGTAGCGAGCCCGGCATTCGTCGACAACGCCGGAAACACCACGGCCGCCGGTGCCACTGCCAAGTCGTTCAAGATCGACAAGACGGCGCCGAAGGTCTCCTACAGCGGCGCCACAACGTCGCCGAACAGCAACGGTTGGTACAAGACCGACGTGGTCGCGACCTTTACGGGAACCGACGACCTCTCCGGCCCCACGTCCGCCATGCAGACCAGGACCACCACGGGCGAGGGCGCTGCGGTGTCAGTAGACAGCCCGGCGTTCACGGACGGCGCAGGTAACACCACTCCTGAAGGAGCAACGTCGGCCACCTTCAGCATCGATAAGTCGGCACCTTCGGTCTCCTTCACCTCCAATCTCGGTGACAGCTACTTCGGCGCCACCCCCGCAGCCCCCGGCTGCAAGGCATCGGACGACGGGGGCTCAGGACTCGATGGAAGCTGCACCGTCTCGGGCTACGGCCCGGAAGTTGGCAAGCACTTCCTGACCGCAACAGCCGTTGACCGCGCCGGCAACAGCACTACCGTGTCCCAGTCCTACGAGGTCAAGGCATGGACGCTCAAGGGCTTCTATCAGCCGATCGATATGAACGGAGTCCTGAACACCGTCAAGTCCGGCAGCACGGTTCCGGCCAAGTTCGAGGTCTTCGCAGGCACCACCGAACTCACTGACCCCAACCTGGTGCAGTTCAGTGCAGCAAAAATCCAGTGCTTGTCTGGCACTGCTGAGGACGCCGTCGAGGTTGTTGCCACCGGAAACACCGTCCTCCGCTACGACGCCATCGCCGGCCAGTTCGTCTACAACTGGAAGACGCCCACGGGTGCCGGCAACTGCTACAAGCTGACGATGACGGGGAAGGACGGTTCATCCATCAGCGCTAACTTCAAGCTGAAGTAGCGGTAGCTTCTGCAGCGCCCAACGAGGTGCGCAGCAAGGATGCGGCCCGGTCAACCAGACCGGGCCACATCCTTTTGCCGGCCGACGTGGCTCAGCATCACGTCTTAGTGACTTCCTGGGCCACGTCCTCGCCGGGACGGGCTTTGGCTGGACCCTCCCGCTACTCGCCGGCGGCCTCGAGCTCGGCGTACGTCTCGTCGTCGAGCGTGACGCCCGCAGCGGCCATGTTCTCCTCGAGGTGCTGCACCGAACCGGTGCCGGGGATGGGCATCATCACGGGCGAGCGGCGCAGCAGCCATGCCAGCGCAACCTGGGAAGTGGTGGCGCCGAGGCGCTTGGCCGCCTCGTCCAGCGGCCCGCCCGGCTGCGCCAGCTCGCCGGCCGAAATGGGCGCCCACGGGATGAAGCCAATCCCGTTCTCCTCTGAATACCGCAGCACGTCCTCCGAGCTCCGGTCCGTCAGGTTGTAGCGGTTCTGGACAGTGGAAACGGTAAAGTGCTTGCCGGCCGCTTCCAGTTCCGCCACGCTCACCTGCGACAGTCCCAGGGCCCGGACCTTGCCCTCGTCCTGCAGCTCGCGGAGCACACCAAACTGCTCTTCAGCATCCACCTTGGGATCAATCCGGTGCAGCTGCAGCAGGTCCAGGCTGTCCACCTTCAGCTTCCGCAGGCTCAGTTCCGTCTGCTGGCGCAGGTATTCCGGCCGGCCAACCGGAATCCACTTGCCGGGCCCGGTCCGCGTGAAGCCCACCTTTGTGGCAATCTTCAGCCCGTCCTTGTACGGGTACAGCGCTTCGGCAAGGATCTCCTCGCTGATGTTCGGGCCGTAGGAATCTGCGGTATCAATGAAATCAACGCCGAACTCGACGGCGCGGCGCACCACGTCCACGGCGGCCTGGCGGTCGGCGGGCTCACCCCAGACGCCGTCGCCCACGATGCGCATGGCACCAAAACCGAGCCGGTGCACGGTTCCAAGGTCCTTCAGGTCAATCGTTGCGGACAGTTCCAGCTGGTTCGTTGTCTCAAAGCTCATAGGGGCGGCAACCTCCTCAGCCTGCTGAGTATTCCGCAAGTCACAGAAATAAGCCGGCAGCCGCCGTCGTTATACAAACCGTGCCCGCCGCAACCCGGCCGGCACCTTCCTGTGTAATTTTCTGAAAGGCCGGCATTTACCGTGACTCTTCCCCTCTCCATCCTTGACCTGGCAACCATCGGCAAGGGCCAGACGGCGGCGGAAAGCTTCGCGGGCAGCGTGGCCATGGCGCAGAGCGCCGAGAAACTGGGCTACCGCCGGGTCTGGTACGCCGAGCACCACAACATGTCCTCGATTGCCTCCTCCGCGACGAGCGTGCTGATCGCCCATGTTGCCGCGCACACCGAAAGCATCCGGCTCGGCGCCGGCGGCGTGATGCTGCCCAACCACTCCCCGCTGACCATCGCCGAGCAGTTCGGCACGCTGGAAACCCTGCACCCGGGCCGGATTGACCTGGGCCTGGGACGTGCACCGGGCAGTGACCAGAACACCATGCGCGCGCTCCGGCGGGACCCTATGTCCGCGGACAGCTTCCCGCAGGATGTCCTGGAACTGCAGGGCTACCTCACCGGTCCCACCCGCATCCAGGGCGTCGAAGCCACCCCGGGCAAGGGCACCAACGTTCCGCTGTATATCCTGGGATCGTCCCTGTTCGGCGCGCGGCTGGCCGCCCAGCTGGGCTTGCCGTACGCGTTTGCCTCCCATTTCGCCCCGAATGCGCTTCAGGATGCCGTGGCCCTCTACCGCCGCGAGTTCAAGCCCTCGGCGCAGCTGGACACGCCGCACGTCATCGCGGGCGTGAACGTGATCGCCGCGGATTCCGCCTCCGAAGCGCAGGCCATGATGCAGGCCACGAAGCGTGCCCGCGTGTCCCTGTTCTTCGGCGGCGGCCGGGAATTCACGGACGATGAAGCGGATATGATCCTCGACTCCCCGCAGGGCCAGCACGTCTCGCAGATGATGACGTATTCAGCGGTGGGCACGCCCGACGTCGTCCTGGATTACCTGGATGAATTCGGGCGGCATGCCGACGCCGACGAACTCATCGTGGCGCACCAGAGCACCGGCACCGAGGCCCGGCTCCGGTCGGTGGAACTCCTGGCCGAGGCCGCCGGGCTGGTGCGGGTCTGATTCTTAGGCCCGCCGGAGCGTCACGCGCGGCACTTTTTCACCCGGGCACGACGGCGGGTTCCCCGGTTCCGTGCGCCGGGCGTCGCCGTCGTGGTCCAAACGGCTGCCGGGCGTGGCAGCAGCGTGACCCGCAGACTTTTACACATACGCAATGAAGGAGACTTCCGGGGGAAACTGCCGGGGCTGAGTATTGGACTTGCCCCCTTGGGAATCGCTGGGATTCCCAGGCGGGGCACCAACCGGTAGTCCGCAGGCAATCCAGCGGCTGAGTTACCGGCCTGGTCCTGCCTCTAAGGGGTACACGGATGCCGACGCCCTTGAACCAAAGCGTGGCGGATTCCGCCCTGCTCACCCGCTCCCTCCCGCTGGAGATGCTCCGCGCATTCGTCCAGTCGGACGCGGCGGACAACGGGCTGACGCCCGCCCTCCTCGCCGAACTCAAGGTACTGGCGCGCGTTCCCGGCCTGCTGGTGGCCTGCAACTACGGCGGCACCCTGTGCGACGCCGAGGGCATCTCCACCGAGATCCTGCCTTTGGGCAGCGCGGCCATTGCCCTGCGCGCCCTGGCAGCCCTGCCCAACACCCATGCGGCGATCATCTCGGGGCGCTCTCTCCGTGACCTTGCGGCCGTGTCGCGCCTTCCGGTGGAGGTGCATCTCATCGGCTCGCACGGCGCGGAATCGGACATGGGCTTCGCGCACGGCCAGACCCTCGCCACAGAATCGGCCCTGCAGAAGGTCAACGCCGCGCTCAACGAGGCAGTGGGTTTCCAAAAAGGCATCTGGATTGAACGCAAACCAGTGGCCGTTTCTGTCCACACCCGGCCGGCGCCGCCGGACGTTGTGGAGTCCGTGACGGAAACAGCCAGGGAGATCGCCCGGGTCCACGGCCTGTTCTTTATCGTGGACGGTTCGGTGCTGGACCTGTCCGTTGTGGAACCGTCCAAAGCGGAGGCGCTGGAAACACTCCGGTCCCGGCTGGGAGCCAGCGCAGCCATGTTCGCCGGGGATGCCTACAGTGACGAACTCGCCATCGCCACCCTGCGGGGGCCCGACCTGGGGCTGCACGTGGGCCCGGGGGAGACCGCCGCCGCGCACCGTGTCCGCGGCCCCGAATCCTTCGCGCGGGTCCTCGCCCTCCTCTTCGAACTGCGGCGGGCCTGGCTGTTCGGCGAGGACGCCGTGGGCCTGGAACGGCACTCGATGATCGGCAACGGCTCCTCCACCGCGCTGCTGACACCGGACGCCAAGATCTGCTGGATGAGCCACCCGCTGCCGGACTCAGGGTCGCTGTTTGCGCACATCTTAGGCGGCGACGCGGCCGGCCACTTCTCGGTGGAACCGGTCAAGGCTTCCCAAGTGCTGGGGCAGCGGTACGTGGACAGCACCATGATTGTCGAAACCCGGTGGGCGGACGTCACGGTCACGGACTACCTGGAGCCTGCCCCGGACGGCATCACCAGCCTGGTCCGGGTGCTTTCCGGGCACGGAGCCGCCAGGATTGTCTTTGCTCCCCGGCCGGACTACGCCAACGCGCCGTTCAGCATGGAAGCGCGCGGCGGCGAGGTACACGTGGTGGGCACATCGGAACCGGTCATCCTCTTTGCCCCCGGTGTCACGTTCAGTATTACCTCGGACGGCCGGCACGCCACGGCCACGGCGTCCGTGAACCTGCAAGATGGACCGGTGGTGCTCAACCTGCGCTGTGGCGACACTGAACCGCAGCCCGCGGACCCCCAAGGGGAGACGGAGCGGCGGGCCGGGGTGGCCCTGCAGGCCCGGCAGTGGGTGCAGCGGCTTGCCTTGCCTTCCGTTAAGCCTTCCCTGGTGCGGCGCTCGGCCCTGGTGCTCCGCGCCCTGGTTCATGAGCCCACGGGCGCCGTCCTCGCGGCCCCCACCACCTCCCTGCCTGAGGGAATTGGCGGAACCAGGAACTGGGACTACCGGTACTGCTGGCTGCGGGACGGTTCCATGACCGTCAACGCGCTGGTGGACCTCGGTTCCACGGCGGAGGCTGCCGGATTCCTGGCCTGGCTGGGCCGGATCCTCGAACACGCGCCCGGCCCCGAATGGCTGCACCCGCTCTACTCGGTGACCGGTGCGCCGCTCTCCACCGAAGCCGTCGTCGACAGCCTCCCGGGGTATGCGGGCTCGCGCCCGGTGAGGATCGGCAATGCCGCAGACCACCAGGTCCAGCTGGACGTTTTTGGGCCGGTTGCTGAACTGATCCACACCCTCAGTGAGCGGGAGGGTGCGCTCGCGGACGGCCACTGGGAGCTGATGGTCCAGATGGCCTCGGCCGTCCTGGCCCGCTGGCATGAACCGGACCACGGTATCTGGGAGGCCCGGCGGGCGGCCCGCCACCACGTCTATTCCAAGGTGATGTGCTGGGTGACCCTGGACCGGGCTCTGCGGACGGCGGCCCGCCACGGCCGCGAGCCGGACCCGGCCTGGGCGGTGATGGCGGACACCATCCGTGAGGAGGTGCTGCACGAGGGCTGGGACGACTCGGCAAAGTCCTACACCGTGGCCTATGACAGCCCGGACCTTGATGCCGCCGTCCTGCACATCGGCCTCTCCGGCATGCTGGACGTCACGGACCAGCGCTTCCTGGACACCGTCACCGCCGTTGAGCGGGAGCTGCGGGTGGGGCCCACTGTTTTCCGGTACAGGTACGACGACGGCCTGCCGGGCCTGGAGGGCGGGTTCCACATCTGCACCACCTGGCTCATTGAAGCCTATGTAGCCGTGGGCCGTATCGACGAAGCCTGGGACCTGTTCGACCAGCTGGTGAACCTTTTCGGCCCCACCGGGCTGCTGCCGGAGGAGTACGATCCCGGTACGGAGACCCATCTGGGAAACCATCCCCAGGCCTACTCGCACCTGGGCTTCATCCGTTGCGCCAGGCTCCTGGACGAACACCAGGGCAGAAGATAGGCGGTGTCCGTCGTCGGTACCTAGAGTGGAGGTAACAGGGACCCAAAAGACTGAAACGAGACTGATGATGACCGCCCGCACCCAGGCAGTGGGGTTCCGTTCTGAACGCGGCCCCATCCTTATTGCCCTGATGCTGTCCACCGGACTGGTGGCCATTGATTCCACCATCGTGGCCACTGCCGTGCCGTCGATCGTCCGGGATGTGGGCGGATTCGAATCGTTCCCGTGGCTTTTTTCGGCATACCTGCTGGCCCAGGGCGTCTCGGTGCCCATTTACGGCAAATTGTCCGACATGGTGGGCCGCAAGCCGATCATCCTGGCGGGCATCGGGCTGTTCCTGCTGGGGTCCGTCCTCTGCGGCATTGCCTGGAGCATGCCCTCGCTGATCGCCTTCCGCGCCCTGCAGGGACTCGGCGGGGGAGCCGTGCTGCCGGTGTCCATCACTATCGCCGGGGACGTCTACTCGCTGGAGGAGCGTGCCAAGGTCCAGGGCTACCTGGCCAGCGTGTGGGCCGTCTCCTCGGTAGTGGGCCCGAGCTTGGGTGGGATTTTCTCCTCGCTGGGGATCTGGCGCGGGATCTTCCTGGTCAACGTCCCGCTGTGCCTGCTGGCCGGGTGGATGCTGTTCCGGACCCTGCACGAAGACATTGAGCGGGCCAGGCACCGGGTGGATTACGCCGGTGCGGCCCTGCTGGCGGGTTCACTCGGCCTGCTGATCCTGGGTGCCCTCCAGGGGGGCCAGGGGTGGAAGTGGGATTCCCCCCTCAGCATTGGCATCTTTGCGGTGGGTGCGGTCCTGCTGGCCGTGTTCCTGGTGGTGGAGCGGCGGGCGGCGGAGCCGGTGCTGCCATCCTGGGTGGTCTCGCGGCGGCTTCTTGGAACTACCGCGCTGGTCGCCTTTGGCGTCGGGGCTGTGATTATCGGGCTGACCTCCTACGTGCCCACGTTTCTGGAAGGGGCACTGCACACATCACCCCTCGTTGCGGGACTCGCGCTTGCAGCACTGACCGTCGGCTGGCCCATCAGTGCCTCGCAGGCGGGGCGGTTTTACCTGCGGATCGGGTTCAAGGCCACCGCGTTGATCGGGATCAGCATCACCGTGACGGGCTTGTTGGCCCTTACGCTCACGTCCACCACGCCCAACGTAGTACTGGTGGCCGCCAGCTGCTTTGTGGTGGGACTAGGCCTGGGGCTGGTGGCCACTCCCACCCTGATTTCCGCCCAGTCCAGCGTTTCCTGGAATGAGCGCGGCGTGGTCACCAGCACCAACCTGTTCGCCAGGTCTATTGGAAGCGCACTGGGTGTGGCCGTGTTCGGCGCGGTGGCGAACGCGGTTTATTCGAACTCAACGGGCGACGGCGACGTCCCCGCGGTGGTGGCCGCTTCCGGCGCAGTCTTCCTGGCGGCGCTGGTGGGCGGCATCCTTACCGTGGCGGCGGTCCTGGCAATGCCGGCAGTGAAAGCGGACGCCGCGGACGCCGGGGAGCGGGATTCGGACCCTGAAAAAAGCCGGAGCGTTGCTGATACATAGCTGCCGCTTGTACCTAGCGGGAAGCGCGGAAGATGTCCGGCGCCGGCCGGGTGCCGGTGGCGAGGTCCGCGAGGATCCGGCCAACTACGGGCGTGAACTTGAACCCGTGCCCGGAGAACCCGGCGCCGATCACCACGGGGCCGATCCGGTCCAGGATGAAGTCCTCGTCCGGGGTGGTGGTGTAAGTGCAGCTGATGGCCTCGAACGAATCCGGGTCCACCCCTGGAAGCCACGTCCCCGCATAATCCTGCAGGGCCGCGAGCTGCACCGGTTCCGGCTGGAAGGAACGCCGGTCCGGATCTACCAGCGGGCCCACACCGTGCCATCCCGCCTTGATCCCCTCACCCGGGGTCTGCATCCCGTACACCGGGGAGTACCAGTTTTTGTATTCCGGACTGGTGCCCGGCATGTGGTTGAACCCGGGCCAGACGGCGCCGGCATCAGCCACCCGGAAGTGCGCCGGCTGCTCCTGGGTGACCCGCAGCTTCGGGATCCGGAGTCCTGCGCCGGCTGTGCCGAGAAGTTTCTCCGTCCAGCCGCCGGCGGTGACCACCACCTGGGCGGCGGTGACCACCTCGGTACCGGCCTCGGACTCCAAAGCCAGCCGGACGCCGTCGTCCATCACCTTGAACTCCACCACTTTGGTGTGGTGACGGATCTCGGCGCCACGGGCCGCGGCGAGACGCTGGAAGACGGGGAGCGCCGCTTCGGGGTTGAGCTGCCCGCCGTCGGGCATAAAGAGGGCCTGCTGGTCGAAGCGGATGCCGCGCCAGCGCTCGCCTGCCTCCGAGGGGGACAGGAACTCGGCCCGGATGCCAGCCTCATTCAACGCAGAGGCCACGTCCGGAAGCCGCGGGTCCGGGCCGTGGTTGACGATTCCCGTGCGGGCCAGCAGCGTCTCGCCGCTGTCCTGCTCCAACTCGTCCCACAGGGCCAGCCCCTCGGCCAGCATGGCTACATATTCGGGACGGTGATAGCCCGGGTTCAGGTTGCGGGTGGTGCCGTGAGAGGCGCCGATCTTGTGCCCGGGTCCGAACTGCTCCACGAGCGTCACCTGCCGGCCGCGGCGGGACAGCGCCCAGGCGGCGGCCGATCCCATGGCCCCGCCGCCGATCACCAGGGTATCCAGCATCTTGTCCATCAAACTCCCATCACGTCAGCAGCAGCGCTACGCCAATCATCGCCGGAACGGCCACAACGGTTGTAATCAGCACGGTGTCCTTGGCCACGGTGAGGCCGGTCTTGTAGCGGCTCGCGGCCACAAAGACGTTCTGGGCGGTGGGCAGCGCGGACGTGACCACCACGGCGAACAGGGCATGCCCTTCCATGCCCAGCGCAAAACGGGCAAAGAGATACGCCAGCCCCGGCTGGACGGCCAGTTTGAAACCACTCGCCAGCAGGGTGTCCAGGCGCCGGCCCGCGGCGGCCTGCAGCGGGCGCGTGCCGTTCAGGCTCATGCCGAAGGCGATCAGCATGGCCGGAATGGCTGCACCGCCGATCAGGTGGATGGGCTCCAATACCAGGGGCGGGACCTTCCAGCCGGTGCCGGCCACCACCAGGCCCAGCGCGGAGCCTACAATCATGGGGTTACGCAGGATCATCACCACAAAACTCAGGGGCGTGGTGCGGTGTGCGCTGGTGCTGGAGTCGAGGATCATCAGGAACATTGGCGTGAAGAAGGCCAGCTGGAAGATCAGCAGCGGCGCCACATAGCTGGCATCGCCCAGAACATATACCGCGATGGGAATACCCAGGTTCGCTGAGTTGGCGAGCGAGGCAGCCATGGAACTCATCAGGGACTCAGGCAAGGAGCGCTTAAGCCAAAACTTGGCAATGCTGAAGAAGACGGCTGCCGTGGCCATGGCGGCAACCGCTGTTACTAACAGGGGTGCGGCGAAGACTTCGGCGAGGCGGGCCTTGCTCAGCGTTTCGAAGAGCAGCGCCGGGCTGGCCACAAAGAAGGTGAGGGAGCTGAGGACCTGGCGGGCGTTCTCACCCAGGATTTTCCGCCGGCCCACGAACCAGCCCACCAGGATGATGCACCAGACCACAAAGAAGCCGGCCAGTACACCTAGCAAGGGATCACCGGTGGCTTATCCCGCAGGGCGCGGCGGAAGTGGGTACCGGGACACACGGCCCCGGTTAGGCGGTGGCGTTGTTAAGCGCGAAAGGGGGGCGCATCATCCCGGGAGTGAGGCCCTCGGCCGGGTCATTGCCGAGCTGGATGATCCGGTTGTTTTCGTCCACATGGACCACCCGCGGTTCGTAGGCCTTGGCCTCTTCGGTGGTCATCTGGGCGTAGGTAATCAGGATGACGAGGTCGTTCTCGTGCATGAGGTGCGCCGCCGCACCGTTGATGCCGATGACACCGGAACCCCGCTCGCCCGCGATGGTATAGGTCTCTAGCCGTGCGCCATTGGTGATGTCCACAATGGACACGAGCTCGCCGGGCAGGATGTCGGCGGCCTCGAGCAGGTCCAGGTCCACGGTGACGGAACCGACGTAGTGCAGGTCGGCGTGCGTGACGGTGGCCCGGTGGATTTTGGACTTGAACATTGTTCGATTCATAACGGCATCAGTCTAGCGCCGGGGGCGCCACGGCGCAGTGACGCAGGGAACAGTGACGCTTAGCCGCTTGGAAGGACGCGTACGACGGCGGCGGTCACGCGCCGTCGTTCCTTGCCAGCGCCGCGGCTGCTGCAGCGAGCGTCTCCCGCGCGGCCAGGATGGCCGGCCTCTGGGCGCTGGAGCGGCGGACGGACGTAAAGACGGTGCGGTGCGGTTTGCCCGGAAGCTCCAGCAGCTGGGCTGTGGTGCCACGGCCGGTCCACACCAGGTCCGGCATCAGGGCCACCGCGTTGCCGGACTCGATCAGGCGGGCCTGGGCCTGCAGGTCCGCCGTTTCGAAGCGTACGTCAGGCTCGAACCCGGCGCTCCGGCAGGCCTGCTCGGCCCAATGGCGGGACGCGGCACCCCTCGGTTCCATGACCCAGGCGAGCTCCGCGGTGTCCTCCAGCGAACGGATGGAGGGGCCGCCGTCGGACGCCGGGGGAACAGCCAGTCGGATGGCATCGGTGGTCAGCTTGACGCGGTCCAGTTGCGGATAGCGCGGGGCGGCATGGCCCGGATACTGCTCGGCAATAACCAGATCGAAGTCGCGCGCCCAGGTTTCGTGCAGCGCCGTTTCGGGCTCGCGCTGGATCATTTCGATCCTGACCTCGGGATAGGCCTTGGCCATCCTCGTCAGGGTGTCCGGCATCAGGGCCAGGGCCGCAGACTGGAAAACGGCGATCCGGACTGTCCCCGTGACGGTGGTGAGGGAAGCGGCGAGGTCCGCCTCGGCCTGCTCCATGGTTTCGAGCAGGTTCGCGGTATGCGCCACCAGTACTTCTGCCTGCGGCGTGAGCTGGACCCGCCTCCCCGTTTTGCGAAGCAGTTCCACGCCCACTTCTTTCTCGAGCAGGGCCAGCTGCTGCGATACGGACGACGGGCTGTACTGCAGCGCCTCGGCCACCTCCGCCAGCGTCCCCCGGATGCTTAATTCCCGGAGCAGGCGGAGCCGGCGGACGTCAAGCATGAGGGAATCCTTACCGGAACTAATGAATATAGGTTAGAAGTAGTCACTTTATCTAACGCAAGCACCCTTGCATACTGTTGGGACCGAGTTACCCCCGTCACAAGCGATTCTTCGCGCGCCGTGACGGGGAAGCACCCAAGCAGGAGTTCCTGATGAGCAGTAGAGACATGACCCAGTCGATCATGCGGCGCAAACCGATCGATGACATCGAGGAAGAAAACAAACACAGTGGCCTCTTCAAGTCACTCGGGCTGTGGCAGCTGACGGCAATCGGCGTCGGCGGCATCATCGGCGTCGGCATCTTCTCCCTTGCCGGACTGGTGGCAGCAGGCAGCGAAGGAACACCCGGGGTGGGGCCCGCGGTGCTGATTTCCTTCCTGATCGCAGGCCTCGCCTCTGCCGCGGCCGCGCTTTCCTACGCAGAGTTCGCCGGCATGATTCCCCGCGCCGGCTCTGCTTATACGTACGGATACGTTGCGCTGGGCGAGGTGATCGGCTGGTTCATCGGCTGGGACCTGCTGCTCGAATACATTGCCATCGTGGCTGTGGTGGCCATCGGCATCTCCGGCTACTTTGATGCATTCTTGTCAGGCATCGGTATCCACATGCCGGTTTGGATGACGTCCACTCCCGATGAAGGCAAGGGCGGCATCGTCAACATCCCGGCCATCGCAGTCTGCTTGATCGTCACCTGGATCCTGTCCCGCGGCACCAAGGCCTTCGGCCGGTTTGAGCTGGTGGCCGTGGCCATCAAGGTGGTCCTGATCCTCTTCATCATCGGCCTGGGCATCTTCTACATCGACACCAACAACTACAACCCGTTTATGCCCAGCGGGTTTGGCCCCGTGCTGGCCGGCTCGGCAACGGTGTTCTTCGCGGTGTTCGGCTACGACGCCATGAGTACCGCGGCAGAGGAAGCGACCGACGGCAAGAAGCACATGCCCAAGGCCATCATCCTCTCCCTGATCATCGCGATGCTCCTCTATGTGGCCGCCACCCTGGTCCTCACCGGCATGCAGAACTACAAGGACATCGACCCGAAGGCCGGCTTTGCCTCAGCCTTCACCGGTGTTGGCCTGCCGATCATCGCCACCATCATCTCCGTGTTCGCCGTGCTGTCCATCCTGACCGTGATGCTGACCTTCCTCCTGGGTGTCACCCGCGTCTGGTTCTCCATGAGCCGGGACGGTCTCCTGCCGGGCTGGTTCGCCAAGACGGACCGCCACGGCACCCCGCAGCGGGTCACCTGGATTGCCGGCATTGCCTCTGCCCTGTTGGCCGGCGTTTTCCCGATCAAGGCGGTGGCCGACCTGACCAACATCGGCATCCTGGCCGCATTCGTCGTCGTCTGCCTTTCCGTGATCATCTTCCGCTACAAGCGCCCGGACGCCCCCCGCTCCTTCCGCCTGCCGCTGATGCCCCTGGTTCCGGCCTTCGGGGTCCTGGCCTCCGCGTTCCTGATGTTCCAGCTGCACTGGGAAACCTGGCTGCGGTTCATCGTTTGGCTGGTCATAGGCCTGGCCATCTACTTCTTCTACGGCAAGCGGAACTCCCTGATGAACCCCAACAGCCCGCGGCATCAGGAGATCGTGGAGATGCACCGCCCCCTCGCCTGACCCGCCTCTTCCAGTCACTGGCAGGCCGTCCCGCCCCCAATTTTGCCCTATCACTTTTGGTCCCCAAGCACCCGTTTTGGGGACCAAAAGTGATAGGGCAAGGGGGGAGGACGGCCTGCCTTTTTCGTGCTCAAGAGGTGGGCGGCGGCGCTTTTTGAATCATTGGTTTTTCTAACCTGTATTGCTTAGAAAACATCGCTTTATCTTATGTGAGTAGAAGCTCATACTGGTGAAAAGACCTCCTCCCACAGCAAAGAAGGATCGGGAAAACCATGACCCACGTTGCAATGGAACCAGCAACTTCAGCCGGTACCGCACCGCAGACCGTCGACGTTGACGTCCCCCAGGCGAAGGCCCTCGCCACCGAAGCAGTCGCCCTGGTCCGGCACTGGCTCACCGAGGCTGCCAAGGTCCCGGTGGACGCCTCCGCCCAACAGCTCGCCGGCGTTCTTAAGGACCCCAACGGCCTGGAATTCACCGTGGGCTTCGTGGACGGCGTGGTCCGCCCCGAGGACCTGAACGTGGCAGCCCGCAACCTGGCGGCCCTGGCTCCGAAGGTTCCGGCCTTCCTGCCCTGGTACATGCGCAGCGCCGTGGCACTGGGCGGGACCATGGCCCCGGTGATGCCGCAGGTTGTCATCCCCATCGCCCGCAAGGTCCTGCGCGAGATGGTGGGCCACCTGATCGTGGACGCCACCGACGCCAAGCTCGGCCCGGCCATCGCCAAGATCCGCAAGGATGGCATTAAGCTCAACGTCAACCTCCTCGGCGAGGCGGTCCTCGGCGAGCACGAGGCATCCCGCCGGCTCGAAGGCACGCACACCCTGCTGGCGCGCCCCGACGTCGATTACGTCTCCATCAAGGTCTCCTCTACGGTTGCCCCCCACTCCGCCTGGGCCTTCGACGAAGCCGTGGAACACGTCGTCGAAAAGCTCACGCCCCTCTTCCAGCGCGCCGCCTCCTTCGCCAAGAACGGCGGAAAGGCCAAGTTCATCAACCTGGACATGGAGGAATACAAGGACCTGGACATGACCATTGCGGTCTTCACCAGGATCCTGGACAAGCCAGAGTTCAAGAACCTGGAAGCCGGCATCGTGCTCCAGGCCTACCTTCCCGACGCTCTCTCCGCGATGATCCGCCTGCAGGATTGGGCTGCCGAACGCCGTGCCAACGGCGGCGCCGCCATCAAGGTCCGCGTGGTCAAAGGCGCCAACCTGCCCATGGAACAGGTGGAAGCGTCCCTGCATGACTGGCCCCTGGCCACCTGGGGCAGCAAGCAGGACTCGGACACCAGCTATAAGAGCGTCATCAACTACGCGCTGCACCCCGAGCGGATCAAGAACATCCGGATCGGCGTGGCCGGCCACAATCTGTTCGACATCGCCTTCGCCTGGCTTCTGGCCAAGCAGCGCGGCATCGCGGATACCGCACAGCAGGGCATCGAGTTCGAGATGCTGCTGGGCATGGCTCAGGGCCAGGCCGAGGCCGTCAAGAAGGACGTCGGCTCGTTGCTGCTCTACACCCCGGTGGTGCACCCGGCCGAGTTCGACGTCGCCATCGCCTACCTGATCCGCCGCCTCGAGGAAGGCGCCAGCCAGGACAACTTCATGTCGGCAGTCTTCGAGCTGAGCGAAAACGAGGTCCTGTTCGAGCGCGAGAAGCAGCGCTTCCTTGCCTCGCTGGACGCCCTGGACAATACGGTTCCGCTGCCGAACCGCCGGCAGGACCGCAACCTGCCACCGGTCTCCAGGCCGCATGAGGGCTTCGAGAACACCCCGGACACCGATCCATCCCTGCCCGCCAACCGCGACTGGGGCCGGGCCATCCTGGAGCGCGTTCCCTCGTCCACCTTGGGCAACGCCTCCGTGGCAGCGGCTTCCGTCAAGGACGAGGCCACCCTGAACACCGTCATCCAGACGGCCGTGGAGAAGGGCAAAGCCTGGGGTGCGCTGTCCGGCGCCGAACGCGCCGAGATCCTGCACCGCGCCGGCGAGGTCCTGGAGGCCCGCCGCGCCGACCTTCTCGAGGTCATGGCCAGCGAAACCGGCAAGACCATCGACCAGGGCGATCCCGAGGTCAGCGAAGCGGTGGACTTTGCCCACTACTACGCCGAGTCCGCGCGGAAGCTGGACGCGGTCGACGGCGCCACGTTCGTCCCAGCCAAGCTCACCGTTGTGACTCCGCCGTGGAACTTCCCGGTCGCAATTCCCGCAGGGTCCACCCTTGCGGCACTCGCCGCCGGCTCCGCCGTCGTGATCAAACCTGCCAAGCAGGCCGCCCGCAGCGGCGCCGTAATGGTGGAAGCGCTGTGGGAAGCCGGCGTGCCCCGTGACGTGCTCACCATGGTGCAGTTGGGCGAGCGTGAGCTCGGCAAACAGCTGATCTCGCACCCGGCCGTGGACCGCGTGATCCTTACCGGCGGCTACGAAACCGCCGAGCTGTTCCGCTCCTTCCGCGAAGACCTGCCGCTCCTTGCCGAAACCAGTGGCAAGAATGCCATCATCGTCACCCCCAGCGCGGACCTGGACCTGGCGGCCAAGGACGTTGCCTACTCCGCGTTCGGCCACGCCGGCCAGAAGTGCTCCGCGGCCTCACTGGTGATCCTGGTGGGCTCGGTGGCCAAGTCCAAGCGGTTCCACAACCAGCTGATCGACGCCGTCACCTCCCTGAAGGTGGGCTACCCGGAGGACCCCACCAGCCAGATGGGCCCGATCATCGAGCCGGCCAACGGCAAGCTCCTGAACGCACTCACCACTTTGGGCGAAGGCGAAAACTGGGCCGTTGAACCCAAGAAGTTGGATGACACTGGCCGGCTCTGGAGCCCGGGCGTGCGCTACGGCGTCAAGCGCGGTTCCTACTTCCACCTGACCGAGTTCTTCGGCCCGGTGCTCGGTGTGATGACCGCCGACACGCTCGAAGAGGCCATCGCCATCCAGAACCAGATCGAGTACGGCCTCACCGCAGGCCTGCACTCGCTCAACTCCGAGGAGCTCGGAACCTGGCTGGAGACCATCCAGGCCGGAAACCTGTACGTGAACCGCGGCATCACCGGCGCCATAGTGCAGCGCCAGCCGTTCGGCGGCTGGAAGAAGTCCGCTGTGGGCGCTGGCACCAAGGCAGGCGGACCCAACTACCTGGCCGGCCTGGGCGACTGGACCCCGGCAGTCAGCACCGCCGGCGCTCCCATCATGCACCCCGGAGTGCGCCGGATCATCAACGCCGCCAGTGCGGCGTTGGAGCCTGCCGACCTGGAGTCGGTCAAGCGGGCGCTGGCATCGGACGCGCAGGCCTGGGCTGAGGAATTCGGCACCGCCAAGGACGTGTCCGGCCTCAGCGCGGAGCGCAACATCTTCCGTTACCGGAGCCTGCCAGTCACTGTACGGCTCGCCGAAGGTGCGCCGCTGGCGCACCTGGTCCGGACTGTGGCCGCCGGCGTCCTGGCGGGGTCGGCACTGACGGTGTCCTCCGCCGTCGAACTTCCCGCGCAGCTTCGCCCGGTGCTGACCGCGCTGGACGTCGAGGTGAGCGTGGAGTCCGACGCCGAGTGGCTGGCTTCCGCGGAACGCCTCGCCTTGGCGGGCAAGCTGTCCGGGGCGCGGATTCGCCTGATCGGCGGTGACGCCGCTGCGTTGGCTAAGGCCACAGGCGGCCGTCCCGATCTTGCCGTCTACGCCCACGCGGTCACGGAGGCCGGCCGGGTCGAGCTGCTGCCGTTCCTGCATGAGCAGGCCGTCAGCATCACGGCTCACCGGTTCGGCACACCCAACCACCTCTCGGACGCGCTGATCTAGTTCCCGCTCCAAGGGCATACATAAGGTCCGGTGGTTGAGCTTGTCTGGATTTCGACAAGCTCAACCACCGGACCTCGTTAATGTGCGTCAGCCCAGGTACCAGCCGGGCGGGGTCCAGGTCACGGGAACACTGTGGGCGGAGAACTGTTCGCAATGGGTGCAGGTGTAAGCGACTTCGCCCAAAGTGGCCACGCTGCCGTCCCGCCGGTACGTCGGGGGAATATAGGACTCGAGGTAGACAAATTCATCGGTGCGGCAGGTGTCGCAGGTAGGCTTTCCCACATATCCGGTGTCCGTGGTGGCTATCCCGGAGCCGAGTGTTGAACTGCGGGTGGCCGGTGGACGCAGGGTGTTGTGCTGGCGCGCGTGGGTGGAGCTGAGATGGGTGTTCTTGGCTGTCGTCATTGGCTGCCTGTCCCGAGCACGGACCTGGCACGCAGGAACATGCTCGTGTTAGTGAACCGGCCATCTGCTTGACCCTGGGAAAATCAGCATAGGTGATGCAACCTTCCGACATCAATGGAGACCGGGTTGTCTTCCCTTGTCCGCGGCCTTAGTATCTGCGCTTCCCTTGGGGGACAAAGGGTTTCCCAGGAAGGTGTTCAGCGCCGCTATCCAAGATTCAAACGCGTCAAGATGGGCGTCGTGTGACGCTGCCGGGAGGCCTACCCGCTGCGTCTCGGGCCGGGACGCAACGAATGCGGTTTTCTCGTCCTCAGAAAACATTCCATTTTCGCCATAGACCACCAACGTCGGTGCCCTCACTGACTGCCATTCCTTCCACCGGGGCTGGATCAGTGCGTGCATGATGCCGACCATGACGTCAGGGTGGAAGCGGGGCCAATACCCGCCGGTTTTCTCTTCAAGGTCAGCGGCCCATGCTTCTGCAAGCGGCCCCGGTCCCAGGAAATCCCGGGCGGCCGGGCGACTGGAGAACGGGACAGGCCAGGAGCGGAAGAATTCCCCGAGCTGCATATTCTCCATATGGCTGCTGCCCCCAGCGCCGCTCTCGAGCAGCACGAGCCTGGAAACCAGGTCCGGCCGCTTCGCCGCAACCAGCATCGCGGTGTGGCCGCCCATGGACTGGCCAACCAATGCGACAGGAGCGGCCACCGCCATCTCAATCACGTGGACGACGTCGGCCACAAAGGCTTCGCGCGAGAGGTCGCCAGGGCTGGTGGTGCTTCGGCCATGGCCGCGCAGCTCCACCAGAATCGTCCGGAATCCGGTCAAGGCGCGGGCTGTTGCGAAGAATTCCGTGGCGCTGCCTGCCAGCCCATGCAAAATCACCACCGGCAGGCCCGGCCCACCGGTATCGAAGTAGTTGACCTGGACGCCGTTGCCCACATCGAGGAGGTGTTGCTTCCCGACGCCCTCGCCTGGTGTCATGAACTCGATGCCCTGCCGTCACGATCCGCCAGGCGGCGGAGATACGCGTACGTGCTGACGGAGGCAACAACGCCCAAGGCCGGGCCGGCCCAGAGGGCCTCCGGAGTTCCCCGGATGATGAGTGCTGCCGCACCGAAGGTCACACCCAGGAGACCCACACCGGGTGCTGCGGGCAACTGCTCCCCGCTCCCTCCGCTTTTCCGGCGCCACAGTGCCTGGGCCATGAGGAACAGGATGGCACCGGCCCCGAAAGCGAGGGGCCAGGGCCAGTCGGCAACGACCACAAATGACAACGTGGTTCCGAACGCCGCACTAAGGGCCAGTTTGTTGATCCACCCTCTTGTGCTGGTACGTACTCCCACCAGAATCCCCACGTTCTTGTGTGTAATGGCTTGCCTCGCAGATTCCAAGCCTAGGCCGGACGGTTGATGGTCCTGCCCACAATGGATTGCGTCAGTGCGTCGATGACCTCGGAGTTGGCCAGCGGGTTGCGGATCAGGGTGAAGTCAACGTCGCCCACCGCCGGCAGGTCAAAGCGGCGGGTGATGATCTTCAGGTCCTCCGGCACCAGGGATGACGGCATGACGGCCACTCCGATTCCGGCGCGGACTGCGGCAAGCACGCCGCTGATCTGGCGGGTGGTGCATGTGATGCGCCAGGTCCTGCCGTGGGACTCCAGTGCGTCGATGGCAAGTTTCCGGCTCAGGCTGGGCGAGGGGTACGCGATCAGCGGCACCGGCGCCCCGGGCTCAAGCACGGTCTGTTCCTGCCCCACCCAGGAGAAGGAATCGTGCTGCACCACGGTGCCGTCCTTGGCCCCGGCCACCCACTTCACAAACACGAGGTCCAGTTGGCCGGCGTTGAGTTTCCGGTAGAGCTGGTCGCTCTGACCGACGGTAAGTTCCAGGTTGATCTGCGGATAGACCTGCCGGAATTCGCGCAGGATCCTTGGCAGTCCGGTGATGGCCAGGTCGTCGGCAGTCCCGAAGCGCAGCCGGCCCCGCATGGCGGAGCCCGAGAAATACCGGGCAGCGGCGTCGTGGGCGGAGAGGATATTCCGGGCAAACCCGGCCATCGCATCGCCGTTATCCGTGAGGCGGACGTCCCGGGTGTCCCGGGTGACCAACACCCGCTTGGCCGCCGTTTCCAGCTTGCGGACATGCTGGCTGACGGTGGGCTGGGCCAGGCCCAGCCGTTCAGCTGCCTTAGTAAAACTGAGGGTTTCGGCCACCGCCAGGAAGGAGCGCAGCTGGGCGGGTTCAAACACTGGGGACTCCAAGGGCGTGAGTGGGGACATCGGCAGCATTGCGCTTCGCAATACGAGTTATAGGGACAATACGTCTCCATAATCCCGCTGCCCCAGCCTAGCGTTAAGGACATCCCGGACCGACCCCAATTTGAGGACACTCCTGTGGCACCCCCACCGCCGTCATCGGCAACCGTCACCCAGCCCGTCATCGACTCAGCCGCCTCCGCGCCGCCGCCGGACCACCAGACCCAGCCCCTCGCCGTCGTCCCTGAACGCCTGCCGTGGAAGCACACCTTTATCTCGCTGACGGTGCCCAACTTCAGGATCTTCGCGGTTGGGCACTTCATTGCAGTGATCGCCATCTGGATGCAGCGCATTGCCCAGGACTGGATGGTCCTGCAGCTTTCCGGATCCGTGACTGCGGTGGGCTTTACGGTGGCGCTGCAGTTCCTGCCCTCCCTCCTGCTGGGACCGTGGGGAGGCATGATCGCGGACCGGTTTGCCAAGCGGAAGATCCTCATCCTGTGCCAAAGCATGGCCGCGCTCCTGGCCGGGGCCCTCGCCATCCTTGCGCTGACGGGAGCCGTCCAGGTGTGGCACGTCTACGTTATTGCGCTGGTCCTTGGCCTGGTCACCGTGCTGGACCAGCCGGCCCGGCAGGTGTTCGTCAACGAACTGGTGGGACCCACCTACCTGCGCAATGCGATCAGCGTGAACTCCACTACCTTCCAACTGGGCGGCCTGATTGGTCCGGCCCTGGCCGGGTGGCTTCTCACCGCAGTCGGTGCAGGGTGGGCTTTCGCCGGCAATGCCGCCGCCTGCTGCTCCACGGTGGCCATGCTCCTGATCCTGCGGAAGGACCGGTTGTTTGTCAGCGCCCCGGCACCGAAGAGCAAGGGGATGCTGCGCGAAGGATTGAGCTACGCGCTCAGCAAGCCCACCATCTACTGGCCATGGCTGATGGCCGGGTTCATTGCAGTGTTCGCCATGAGCCTGCCCGTGGTCCTGGCCGCGTTTGCCGACCACGTCTTCGACGTCGGGGCCGGAGGCTACGGACTCCTGAACGCCCTCGTGGCGCTCGGAGCCCTCGCCGGAGCCGTGGCATCCACCCGGCGGCGGCACCTGCGGCTGCGTTCGGTGGTGTTCTGCGCCGGGATGTACGGCGTGATGCTCTGCCTCGCGGCCATCGCGCCGTCCATGCCTGTGTTTGGCTCCGTGATGGTGCTGTCCGGATTCTGGTGCCTGATGTTCCTGACCGGCTCCAACCAGCTGGTCCAGGTGAGCTCAAACATGCGGATCCGGGGCCGGGTCATGAGCCTTTACATCATGGTGCTGATCGGTGGCCAGGCCATTGGTGGGCCGATGCTCGGCTGGCTGTCCGAGCACGTCAGCCCGCACGCGGCACTGCTGGTGGCCGGGGGAATCCCGGCGCTAGCCGCCCTGACGGTCGCCGTGATCCTGGCCCGGAAGGGCTCGCTGCTGCTGAAGGTCAGCTTCAAGGACCGCCGCCACCCCGTGAGCATCGTCAGCAAGGCGACGGCGGCCTGACCGCGGATTACAGGGCAGCGTGCGGGTAGGCGGCTTCCCGCTTCTGGAACTCCAGGACATCCTTGTTCCGGACCACTCCGTCGCGGATCTCGATGGCCCGGGCGATGGTGTCGTTCTGCGCCCAGGCTTCCGGGCCGTCCATAACGGTGGCCAGGAACGGCAGCAGGGCCTGGCTGATCTCCCACGTGGCGGAGTTCCAGAGATACGACGGGCTGTGGTCCACCGCGTAGTAGTTGATGTGGTCACCGACGGTGAACATTGGCTCCGCGAACGTGGTGGACCTGGCCCAGCTGAACCCCATCCCTTCGTCGCAGGATACGTCAACGATCAGGCTCCCTGGGGCAAAGGCTGCGAGATCGTCAGTCTGCAAGTAGGTGAGGGGGCTGTTGGGGTCCTGCAAGGTGCAGTTGACCACGATGTCACTCTCGGCAAGGAAAGGCGCCAATGGAACCCGGCCCCGCTCAGTGATGACCTGGCTCAGGAAGGGTGCTTCGTCGTCGTGATCAAACTGGACGATCTTAACCGAATGGATGGGGGCGCCGACGGCGGCCACCCCGCGGTTGGTGAGGACCTGGACATCGTGGACGCCGTGGGCATTCAGCGCGGTGACTGCCCCACGGGCGGTGGCCCCGAAACCGATCACCACAGCGCTGAGCCGCCGTCCGTAGTCGCCGGTGGAACCGGTCAGTGCCAGGGCGTGCAGCACTGAGCAGTACCCGGCCAGTTCGTTGTTCTTGTGGAAAACGTGGAGGCCGAAACCACCATCACTGGCCCAGTGGTTCATGGCCTCGAAAGCGATCAGAGTCAGCTTTTTGTCGATGGCCAATTGGGTGATGGCACGGTCCTGGACACAGTGCGGCCAGCCCCAGAGGACCTGCCCGTCCCGCAGCTCGGCGAGGTCCTCCGGCTGAGGCTTGGGCAGGAGTACGACGTCGGCACTTTCCAGCAGCTCCTCCCGGCCCGCCATCCTGCCCACCAGGGTGGACAGGTGCGCATCCGGGATGCCGAAGCGCTCGCCGTAGCCTTGCTCAAGGATGATATTCCGCCGTACTTCGGGCTCGATGCGCTCAAAATGCAACGGATGGATGGGGAGCCGCCGCTCGGCAGGCTTTCGGGTGGAAGCCAGGACGCCCAGGGTCAGCTTGTTTTCAGGGGCGGTCACTTTTTCTTGGCGGCCTTGCTGGACGTGATGTCCAGGGAGCTGGCCGGCGCCGCGGCGGCCTTCTTGTCTGCGCGCTTTTCCTTGATGGACTTGCCGGACTTTTTGGATGCTGCTTGACGCGGGGACTTGTCAGCCATGTTTGCTCCTATAGCGGAACCGAAGAGGTTCCTGACCTCTGACCATACACCCGGGGACCTAATGACTCCGGGGTGTTCAGCAAGATAGGCGGAGCCGCGGTACAGGAGGTCCGGGCGTGGCAGCGCGGGCGCAAAGTGGAGCGGCTGACGGGAATCGAACCCGCGTATCAAGCTTGGGAAGCTAGCGCTCTACCATTGAGCTACAGCCGCAGCGCCCCCGTTTCAGGGGCAGAACATAGCTTAGCGCAGATGTGCCGGCGGGCCGTCCAGGCGGCACGCAAACGGCGCGTGTCCGGTCACCGGGACGTCATGCAGTAACTCTTCAATAACGTCCACGGCGCTGGCTAGGTAGGCATACGGAGCGCTGGCTAACCTGATCCGGTAGCTGCGGTGCCGGGGGGTGCAGCTGCGCGGCAGGCCGACGTCAACCACGAAAGATCCCGATGGCATTCGCAGAGCATGAGGTCCTCATCCGGCGTGACGCCATGGCTGTGTACCTGTACCTGCTTGACGCCACCAATCTTCCGCTCTGGCGTGACGGCGTCCGCAGGGTCAAGCTGGTGGATGGATCCGAGGGAGCCAAGGGTGCCGTCTACCGGCAGATGGTGGCGGGCCGGTCCGGCCTCAGCATCCCGGCAGACCTGGAAATCACCAGCGCCAGGCCCGGAGCCGAAATCCAGTTCCAGGTGACGTCGGGTCCTGCGATCCGGTCCGGCGGCTATTACCTGAGCACGGAAACCGCGGGGACCAGGGTCCGGTTTGCCTTAGAAGCCCAGCCGGAAGGGCCGCTCGGATTCCTGAACAGGCTCGGCTTCCTGAGCACTATGCTCCAGCGGAGCCTCTGCGCCGAAGTGGCCCAGCTGGAGCGCCTCAAAGACGTCCTGGAACTCCAGCCGGCCATCTAGCCGCTCACTGCGCCAGCCGCTGTCCGGCCCAGGGGCCGGGAATGTTCGACGGCGAGGCGAGGCTTCCCGAGGTCAGGTCCCAGTACTGCACAACGTCGTTGGCCCGGCGCAGGGCAAGGCCTGTGGAGTTCAGCCCGGTAACGTCCTTCAGCGGCCGGATGCCCGTAACGTCGGCCCAGCCGGTGGCCACGGTGGGCCTGGCCTCGGCCCGTAAAGCGGTGGTGCCCCAGCCGCGGTAAAGCTGGACCGAGCCGTCGGCGCGGAGCGCCAGCACGTCCTGGAACCCGTCGGCGTCGTAATCCGCCATGGACAACTTCCGCGCGGCACCGATGCCGCCCACCAGGGTGCGTTCGGAGAGGTCGCCCGTGCCCTTGTTCGGATAGAGGTACAGGTTCCCGGCGCCGTCGAGGGCAAGGATCTGGGGAAGCCGGTTGTTGGCGCACCAGCCGCCCACGGCGAGAGTCAGGGTGTCCCATCCTCCGTTCCCGAGGGTAACGGGGGACTGGAAGCCTCCGGCAGCGATGCCGCGGTGCAGGGTCAGCGTTCCGTTGGTCCATTGCGTCAGGAGGTCGAAGGCGCCGTCACGGTCCCAGTCCGGGGTGAAGACTTCCTTGGCTCCCGTGAAGCCGGAGCCAATGACTTTGGCTGCCGCGAAGGTGCGTGCGCCCGTGGCGGCCCTGGCCAGGAGCTGGCCGCCGGAATCTACCGTCACAAGGTCACCCGGTCCCTTGATTGCCGCCGCGGAGAGGTCCAGTGTGGGCGGCATGTGCCGGACGGGAGCATCACACATGCTCGGCGCGGGCAGTGGGAAAGCACCTCCGGACCCGGTGCCGCCGGACCCCGCGCCGCCGGGGGAATTGACGGTGCCGGCGGGAAGGGTGGTGTAGCCGAAGAAGTTCACCACGCCCCAGATCTGGTAGGTGGAGTTGGTGTAGGAAATTCCGGCACCCATCACGTTGAAGCGCGGATCGAGCAGCATGGCATTGTGGCCGGGCGACCCCTTCCACCACTCCACCAGCTGCGCGGCGTCCCGGTCCGTGCGGATGGCAATGACTTCGCCGGCGCCGTTGTTGGGATTCATGGCACGGGGGTCGGTCCAGAAGTTGGCGCGGTGCTCAATCACCTCGCGTGCGGCGATGCTGTCCGACCATTCTTGCGCCAAGCCCGCCACCGTGGGGTGGTATTTAACCGGGTTCAGGCCTTTGGACACCCTGTATTCGTTGATCCTGTTGAACACGGTGAGGACTGCCGCCGCGTTGTTGTCCGGCACCAGGGCCTCTGGCGCGGGCAGGGTTTGAGTGGATTCAGGCGCCGCAAGCCGGGTGGTTGCGGGCGCTCCCAGTTCTTCATCAGGTGCCCAAAGCGGCGGAATCGAGGGCACCGCCGGTGCAGGTTCGAGGGAGGTTGTGGCGGGCGCTGCCAGTGCCTCGGTTCCGGCCGGAGCTGTGGGTTGCTGCCCGGCAAGGGGCTGCTCCGTAACCTGCTGTCCGGTGGGTTGCTGGCCGGCAAGAGGCTGGGCTGTAACAGGCTGGGATGGGCCAGGTTGCGTTGTCAGCGCACCGGGCCCGGACGGGGAGGCCGGCCGGATGTCAGGATCCACGGCGGGGGTGAGCGGGGCCAAGGCTGAAGGGTCGCGTCGAAGGGCTGCGGCGTCGTCGACCGTTGCCGGGCCCAAGGTGACACCGTGTGAACCTGCAGCGGCCAACTGGCTGGCCGGCAACGGTGCGGGAAGGCCTCCCACGGAAGAGGAGACCAGCGCTATGGAACAGAGCACGCCAATAAAAGCGGGCGCTACTAATTTATTCACAACATCCCCAGCTCTGTTGGGCCATCCGGGAGACCATCCGGCGCCTTAATCACTGAGGCAACATTAGCCCCACCAGACCACAGCAACAACGAAAGAATGCGGCTGTGGATAACCGATACGGTAATTTGGGACGGTGCTGATCTCTGACCGCGATATTCGTGCCGAAATTGACTCCCAGCGGATCGTTCTTGAACCGTACGATCCGGCGATGGTCCAGCCGTCGTCCGTGGATGTGCGGATCGATAAGTTCTTCCGCCTGTTCGACAACCACAAGTACGCGCACATCGATCCCGCGGAAGAGCAGCCGGAACTGACCCGCCTGGTGGAGGTGGAACAGAACGAACCCTTCATCCTGCACCCCGGCGAGTTCGTCCTCGGCTCAACCTATGAAACTGTCACCCTGCCCGATGACATTGCCGCGCGTCTGGAAGGCAAGTCCTCGCTGGGGCGGCTTGGACTGCTGACGCACTCCACGGCGGGGTTCATCGACCCCGGTTTCTCAGGGCATGTCACCCTGGAACTGTCCAACATGGCAACTCTGCCCATCAAGCTGTGGCCGGGCATGAAAATCGGCCAGCTCTGCTTCTTCCGCCTGACGTCTGCGGCCGCGTACCCCTACGGCCAGGGCGACTACGGCAACCGGTACCAGGGCCAGCGGGGACCAACAGCCAGCCGCAGCCACCTGAACTTCCACCGCACGGCAATCTAGTACCAGGCGCGACCTAGGCTTTGGCAGCCACCCTCACGGGCCGCAGCAGGGGCTTGACCAGCGGCTCCACATAACGGGCGGCGAGCGGGCCAACAACGGCCATCAGCAGCACATAGGCAGT
Organism: Arthrobacter sp. OV608; assembly: GCA_900110595.1. Taxonomy (GTDB): domain Bacteria; phylum Actinomycetota; class Actinomycetes; order Actinomycetales; family Micrococcaceae; genus Arthrobacter. Next base: position 72,490 of record FOEZ01000014.1, read on the forward strand.
GGCCAGGGCTGCCAGCTCATGAGTGACAGCGCCGGAGGCCACCGCGAGTCCGGCAATCACGATCGAGAATTCGCCCCGGGCTACGAGCGTCGCCCCGGCGCGGACGCGCCCGGGGCGGGCAATGCCGGCACGCTTGGCAGCCCACACGCCCGTCACCATCTTGGTGGCTGCGGTGATGACTGCCAGCACCAGGGCCCAGCCGAGCACTGGCGGGATGGACGTGGGATCTGTGTTCAGGCCGAACGCCACAAAAAAGATGGCGGCGAACAGGTCCCGCAGCGGTTCCAGGATGCGTGTGGCGTTATGGGCCGTGGCGCCTGAAATGGCGATGCCGAGCATAAAGGCCCCCACTGCCGCGGACACCTGCATGGCAGACGCGACACCCGCCACCAGCAGGGCCGCGCCCAGGACGTTGAGGAGGAAGACCTCCGAGTTCTCGCTGTGCACCGCCTTGGACACCCGGTGTCCGTGCCGCAGCGCCACCATCAGCACCAGGCTCACCACGGCCAGCGCGATGCCCACGGTGGTGAGGCCGCCCAGGAAACTCACCCCTGCCAGCATGGCCGTGAGGATGGGCAGGTAGACAGCCATAGCAAGGTCTTCGAATACCAGGATGGACAGCACAACGGGTGTCTCGCGGTTACCGAGACGGCCAAGGTCAGTGATGACCTTGGCCGCAATTCCTGATGAGGAGATGTAGGTGACGCCGCCCATCACCATGGCTCCCACGCCGCCCCAGCCCAGGAACAGGGCCAGGGCGGCGCCCGGCAGGAAGTTCAGTACAAGGTCCAGCACACCGGCCTGCCACGAGCGGCGCAGCCCGGTGAAAAGCTCGGCGGCTGTATATTCCAGCCCGAGCATAAGCAGCAGCAGGATCACACCGATTTCCCCGGAGAGGTGCGCAAACTCGTGCATACCCTCGAGCTTGACGATCCCGCCGGCCCCGAAAGCCAGTCCGCCCAGCAGATAGAGCGGGATGGGCGACATTCCGATCCGTCCGGCCAGCCTGGCCAAAAGGCCGAGGCAGAACACAACGGCCCCCAGTTCGATGAGGGTCAGGGCCAACGGGTCCATGGCGTCTATCCGTTACGGAGGATATCGGCCGCCGAATCGAGGCCTTCCTGCGTGCCTACAGCAACAAGCAGATCACCGGTGTGGAGCACGACGTCGGGTCCCGGCGACGGGAGCACCTCACCTTCGCGCATGATCGCCACAATGGAAACGCCGCAACGGGTACGGATGCAGGCTTTGCCCATGGGCTGGTTCTGGAACGGGGAGCCCGGCGCGATGGAAAACTGCCGGGTGACGATGCCGGGAACATCCTTGTGTTCCTCCGTCAGCTTCATGGCCAGGTGCTGCCCGCCGAGCAGGTTGCCCAGGGTTGCTGCTTCATCCCCGGTCAACGGAATTGAGGCCTGGCAGGTATCGGGATCATCCCAGGTGGAGACGATGAGTTCCGTCTGGCCTTCCCGCAGCTCCACGACGCCGATCCGGCGCCCTGAAGCCGTCATAAAATCCTTCCGCCGGCCGAGGCCCGGAAGGTCCGTCTCATCCACGTTCATGATTCCAGCCTAGTCTGACCGGGGCCGATGTGGCGCGGGCGCCGGCAAGTCCGCAGGAAACCCGTTCCCGCCCTTGGCGAGGGGCAGGAATCGAAGCCATGGGGCATGAAAATTGTGGGTTATCAGGTGGCTGGAACGACGGCGATAGCGGCCTTGTCCGGGGACTTCACCGGCAGCAGGACCAGGAGCCCGGCCAGGAGCACCACCATGATTCCCAGGATGCCCCAGCGCTGGGCTTCGCCCGGTGCCACCAATGGCGTTGCAACGGTGATGCAGAGCGTGAACAGGGCCGGCGCCAGGAAGCTCACGGCGCGGCCTGTGGTGGCGTAGAGCCCGAAGAGCTCACCCGACTCGCCGTGCGGAGCAAGTCGCGCCAGGTAGGCGCGGGACGAGGACTGCGCCGGGCCCACGAAGAGGCACAGGAAGAGCCCGAAGATCCAGAAGGTGGTGGACCCCCGCCATTCCATACCGAAGAAGGAATATTCACCGTTGCCCAGCACCAGGATGACGGTCCCGGCGATTAAGAGCCCCACCAAGGATCCGAGGATGACTGCCTTCGGCCCAACCTTGTCGTCCAGGAACCCGCCAGCGATCGCTCCCACGGCGGCCACCACATTCCCGAAGATGGCGAAGAAGATCACCTGGGACAACTCGAAGCCGAATGTGCCGGCGGCGATGATTCCGCCAAAGGTAAACACCGCTGCCAGCCCGTCACGGAAAACGGCACTGGCCAGCAGGAAGTAGATGGTGTGCGGGCTGGTGGCGTAAATCGCCTTGATCCGCCGGATCAACAGCCCATAGCTGGCCACGATCCCCAGCCGCCGGGCTTGCGGGGTTTTGGGCAGCTCCGGAACCGCGAAGAGGACGGGCAGGGCGAAGACAAAGAACCACAGGGCGGAGAACACTGCGACAAGCCGGATGTTCAGGCTGTCCCGGGTGGAGGCCCCAAACCATTCGAAGCTCGGCTGGACAAACAGCTGCAGGACGATCAGGAGCGCCACGATCCCGCCCAGGTAGCCGGCTCCCCAGCCCAGCCCGCTGACCTTGCCGATGTTCTTGGGAGTGGAGATCTGGGCCAGCATGGCGTTGTAATTCACGCCTGCGAACTCGAAGAACACGTTGCCCAGGGCGATAAGTGTCACCCCGAGCAGGAGGAACTCGGGCCGGGGGAAGACAAAGAAACACAGGGCAGTGAGGATGGCCACGGCGGCCGTATTGACTCCCAGCCACAGCTTGCGCCGGCCACCCGCATCCGAACGCTGACCGGTGACCGGAGCCAGCAACGCAATAGCAAAACCGGCAATGGCAAGCGCACCACCAAGGACAGCCGAGGCCTGGTCTTCACCGCCAAATGCCGTCGAGGTCAGGTACACAGTGAAAACGAACGTGGTCATCACAGCGTTGAAAGCCGCCGAACCCCAATCCCAGGAGGCCCAGGCCAGGACGCGGGCCTTGCTGGTGGCCGTATTCCCCGATGCAAGCTCGGAGAAGGGCTGCGTTGCCCCGGGAGCGCTGGCGCTGTTCATAGGATGCATCGTATCCGCCCGTGGCGAACAGGCAGGGGAGCTGCGGCCGTAAAACCGGGAAAAGTGGCCGGAGCATACAGCAGCGGCGGCGGAATGGGTACCGAAGCCTTGATAAACTGGCCCCTCCCGAACCTAACGCATGAACCGCCTGCTCCAACTTTTGACAATCGAATCCCTGACGACGCGGAGATACCAGTGATAACAGTCCTTGCCGTGCACTTTACGGTGGCTGTGCTGGCGCCGTTCCTCTTCAGGGCGTGGGGCCGCAACGCGTTCTACATCCTGGCCGCTGTTCCCGCGGCATCCTTCGCCTGGCTCCTGTTCCAGCACGCTCCCGTTTATGGGGCCGAGGGCGCGGTGTCCGAGGTTGTGCCATGGATCCCGGGCCTCCAGCTTGAGTTTGCCTTCCGGATGGACGCCCTTGCCTGGGTGATGTCTCTCCTGGTGCTGGGCATTGGCTCGCTGGTCCTGGTGTACTGCGCACGGTATTTCAAGGTAAAGGACCAGGACCTCGGCGGCTTTGGAGCTCAGCTCCTGGCTTTCGCCGGCGCCATGTTCGGCCTGGTGGTGGCGGACGATCTGCTGCTGCTCTTCATTTTCTGGGAACTCACCACCATCCTGTCCTACCTCCTGATCGGGTTTGCCCGGACCAGGCTGGCGGCGCGGCGGTCGGCGCTGCAGGCGCTGATGGTCACCACCGCAGGCGGCCTTGCCATGCTGGTGGGACTCGTCATGCTGGGGCAGGCCGCCGGCTCCTACCGGATCTCGGCCATCCTCGCGCAGGCCCCGGACCTGGTGAACGGGACCTCCGCGGCCATGGTGAGCGCCGCCGTCGTCCTTATCCTGGTGGGCGCCATCACCAAGTCCGCGCTGGTGCCCTTCCACTTCTGGCTTCCCGGTGCCATGGCGGCCCCCACGCCCGTGAGCGCCTACCTGCACGCCGCCGCGATGGTGAAAGCGGGAATCTATCTCGTTGCGCGGCTGGCCCCGGGCTTCGCCGAAACGTCCTTCTGGGAGCCGGTGGTGCTGGGCCTGGGGCTGGCGACGATGTTGGTGGGCGGGTACCGGGCGTTGCGCCAGACCGACATCAAGCTCATCCTCGCCTACGGCACGGTCAGCCAGCTTGGTTTCCTCACCATGGTGGTGGGGCTCGGCACCCCGGACGCGGCCCTCGCCGGCCTTGCGATGCTGCTGGCCCACGGCCTCTTCAAAGCCACCCTGTTCCTGGTGGTGGGAATCATCGACCACCAGTCGGGCACGCGCGACGTCACCAAGCTCTCCGGGGTCTTCCGGTCCTCGCGGGCACTGGGCATCGTGGCCGTCATTGGTGCCGCCTCCATGGCCGGTGTTCCGCTCCTGGGCGGTTTTGTGGCCAAGGAGTCGGTGCTGGAGGCGTTCGTCCACCACGCCGGTGACCCCGACGCCGGTGTTTGGGGCATGGTGGTCCTGGCCGGTCTGGTCCTGGGATCCGTCCTGACCTTCGCGTACAGCGCCCGCTTTATGTGGGGCGCCTTCGCGACGAAGAAGGGTGTGGAACCCACGCCTTTCAAGGCCATCAGCCCTTCATTCCTGGCAGCGCCCGCCATCCTCAGCCTCCTCACCATCGCGTACGGTCTCTGGCCGGTGCCCGTTGATGCGTGGATCCAGCCGTACGCAGCGCTGTTCGCGTCCACCGCGGCCGACGCCGGCACCCCCGCTGAGCAGGCCGGCCACCTCGCGCTGTGGCATGGCTTCACGCCGGCGCTGGGACTGACGGCCCTCACCTTCGCGCTGGGCCTGGCCATGTACTTCGGCCGCAATGCCGTGGCCCGGGTGCAGTCGCTGGTGCCGCCGTGGGTGGACGCGGACAAGGCCTACCAGCTCACGATCGGTGCGCTGGATGACGTGGCGGTGTGGATCACCGGCCGCACCCAGCGCGGTTCGCTGTACTACTACCTGGCGGTCATCCTCAGCGTCGCCTTTGTGCTGCCGCTCTCGGCCATCCTGCTGGCGGGCAACCCCCTGCCGGACGGGATCTACCTGATTGATCCAGGCTCCCCGCTCCAGCTGGTGGTGGGTGCGGGCATTGTGATCGGTGCCCTGGCCGCTGTCAAAGCGAACAAACGGTTCCTGGCAGTTCTCATGGTGTCGGTCACCGGCTACGGCATCGCCCTGATGTTTGCGCTGCAGGGCGCCCCGGACCTGGCCCTGACCCAAATGCTGGTGGAGACCATCATCCTGGTGGCCTTTGTCCTGGCGATGCGCAGCCTGCCCCCGGAGCTGCGCGACCGCACCGGCGGCAAGTACCGCGTGGTGCGCGTGATTATCGGCCTGGGTTTCGGCGTCACCATGGTCTTCGCCGGGATACAGGCCATGGGCGCAAGGATCGCGACGCCGGTGTCCCTGGAGTTCCCGCGCCTCGCCTATGAGGGCGGCGGCGGACTGAACATCGTCAACGTGACGCTGGTGGACATCCGCGCCTGGGACACCTTCGGCGAAATCAGTGTCCTGGCACTGGCAGCCACTGGTGTGGCAAGCCTGATTTTCGTCCGCGGCCGCGGCGACCGAATCAGGAATTCTGCCACCATCGCCGAGGGCACCGTGGGCCGGCTCAGGGGAATCGACCCCGGCACCCGTGACGCCGCAGCACTCGCGGTCAGCCGGAAGTTCGCCGCCTCGGCACGGGACGCCTGGATCGTGGCGGGCCGCACCCTGGCCCCGGAACGCCGCTCCATCATCTTCGAAGTGGTCACCAGGCTGGTCTTCCACTCCATGATCATCTTCTCGCTCTACCTCCTGCTCGCAGGCCACAACCTGCCGGGCGGCGGATTCGCAGGCGGCCTGACCGCAGGCCTGGCCCTGACCATCCGCTACCTCGCCGGCGGGCGTTTCGAACTCCGTGAAGCCACCCCCGTCAGTGCAGGTGCCCTGCTGGGGATCGGGCTGGCACTGGCCGCTGCCTCCGGTGTGGTGCCGCTGCTTCTGGGCGGCCAGGTGTTCCAGACCGCCATCATCGAACTTTGGCTGCCAGTGTTCGGCGACATCAAGTTCGTCACCTCCACCATCTTCGACATCGGTGTGTACATCGTGGTGGTGGGCCTGGTGCTGGACGTTCTGCGAAGCCTGGGGGCTGAGATCGACGAGCACTTTGAACAGCGCCACGCCGATCCCGCCAGCGACATGGCCGACGACGAGCAGGACTTCGTCGGCGAAGCAGCCGCATCAGAGGGCCGCGCCAACGGCCGGGAGCCCGAAGGCCTCGCGGCCGAAACCACCTCGAGGGGCCAAGCATGAGCGTAAACCTGACCCTCCTGATCGTGATGGGCGCGCTGTACGCCTGCGGGATCTACCTGATCCTGGAACGCAGCCTCACACGCGTGCTGCTGGGGCTGATGCTCCTGGCCAACGCCACCAACCTGTTGATCCTGGCAACCGGCGGCTACGCCGGCCTCGCACCCTTTTATGCAAAGGAAACGGGGGCGGAGGATTACAGCGACCCCCTGCCGCAGGCGCTGATCCTGACGTCCATCGTCATCTCGTTTGCCGTGACGGCGTTTATGCTCGGCATCATCTACCGCACTTGGGTCCTGGCGCGCCAGGATGACATCCAGGACGACGTGGAAGACCTTCGGGTGGCGGAAACGCCAAGCTTCGACGCCGAGGACGACGCCGAGATCCCCGCCGAAACGTCCGAGTTCCCGGTGGCCACGGTCATGGCAGGCGGCCGCGAGATGCCCGCCGAACACGCAGCCGCAGAAGAAAAACCCGGCTCCACGAATGTGGCCCCTGGCCCGGAAGGAGGCGGAAAGTGAACATCGCAAGCTTTGCCCCGCTCGCCGTCGTACTTCCCATCCTGGGCGCGGCCCTGACCTTCCTGCTGATCCGGCACTCCCGCGCCCAGCGTGCCGTCAGCATCGGCCTGCTGTCCCTCACCCTGCTGCTCGAGTGCCTGCTGCTGGCCTCCGTGTGGGACGGCGGCACGGCTGCGGTGACCATCGGCGGCTGGCTGCCGCCGTGGGGCATCGTGATGGTGGTGGACCAGTTCTCCTCGCTGATGCTGGTGGTGTCCTCGGCAGTGAGCCTCGCCGTGCTGGTCTACGCCACCGGGCAGGGCATGGCCGACGGCGACCACGACGCGCCGGTGTCGATCTTCCACCCCACCTACCTGATCCTGGTGGCCGGCGTCTCCAACGCGTTCCTCTCGGGAGACCTCTTCAACCTGTACGTGGGCTTCGAGATCCTGCTGACGGCAAGCTACGTGCTGATGACGCTGGGCGGGACCGGGCCGCGGATCCGTGCGGGCGTGACCTATGTGGTGGTGTCCGTGGTGTCCTCGGTGCTGTTCCTGATCGCCATTGCCATGGTCTACGGGGCCACCGGAACCGTGAACATGGCCGATCTCGCCATCAAGCTCGGCGAGCTGGACCAGGGCACCAAAACCCTCCTCCACGTAATGCTGCTGGTGGCGTTCGGCATCAAGGCGGCAGTTTTCCCGCTGTCCTTCTGGCTGCCTGACTCCTACCCCACGGCACCGGCTCCGGTCACCGCAGTGTTCGCGGGACTGCTGACCAAAGTGGGCGTCTATGCGATGGTGCGCACCGAGACCCTGCTCTTCCCCGGGGACACGCTCAACACCCCCCTGATGGTGGCCGCGCTGCTGACGATGGTGGTGGGAATCCTGGGTGCGCTGGCGCAGAACGACATCAAACGTCTGCTCTCGTTCACGCTGGTCAGTCACATCGGCTACATGGTGTTCGGCCTGGCCATGTCCTCCACCGCCGGGCTGGGAGCGGCCGTCTTCTACGTGGCCCACCACATCACCATCCAGACCAGCCTGTTCCTGGTGACCGGCCTGATCGAACGCCGCGGCGGCAGTTCCTCCGTGGACCGGTTGGGCGGATTGGCGAAACTGTCGCCCCTGCTGGCGCTGCTCTTCTTTGTCCCCGCCATGAACCTGGCCGGCATCCCGCCGTTCTCCGGGTTCCTCGGCAAGGTGGGCCTGATGCAGGCGGGCATTGAGTTGGGCACTCCGCTTGCTTATGCCTTGGTGATCGGCGGCGTAGTCACCAGCCTGCTGACGCTGCTGGCCATCGCCAGGGTGTGGAACCGCGCCTTCTGGCGCAAGCCCTCTGACGCCGAGCACCCGGACCCCGTTCTCCTGGCGGCGCCAGGGGTGAGGGTGGCCGGCCCGGGCGCCAAGCTGAACACCGTAACGCTCCTGCCCCGCACCATGGTGGGTTCCACGCTGGGACTGGTGGTTCTCGGCGTCGCACTGACGGTCTTCGCGGGCCCGCTGTTTAAGGTTTCAGACCAGGCGGCACACGACATGCTCAACAGGTCTTCCTACATCCAGGCAGTCCTTGGCGAGGACACCGTAGTGCCCATGATCCTGACGGCCGGAGGAGGAAAATGAGCCGCCGCCGTATTTCGCTGCGCCAGGAACTGCCGCTCCTGGTCTGGCTGGTGATCGTCTGGGGTGCACTGTGGCAGGACTTCAGCCCCGGAAACCTCCTGTTCGGCGCCTTGCTTGCCGTGGCAGTCGCCAGGCTGTTCTACCTTCCGCCGGTAGAGCTGAGCGGCCGCTTTAACATCCTGCACGCCATCCCCTTCGCGCTGATGTTTGTGGCAAAGGTGGCCGTTGCCAGCGCCCAGGTCCTGTACCTGGCGGTGATGCGCGGACCCCGTGTCAAGAACGCGCTGGTGGCGGTGACGCTGAGAAGCCACCAGGATCTGTTGGTGACCGCCACCGGCCACGTCATATCGCTGATTCCGGGCTCGCTGGTGGTGGAAGTGGACCGGTCAACCTCCACCCTGTACCTGCACGCCCTGAACATCAGCTCGGCTGAGGACGTGGAGAATTTCCGCCAGGAGGTCAGGTCGATCGAAGCCGGGCTGATCCGGATCATGGGCACCCGGGAAGAACTTGAAACCGTACGGTCGGAGGCCGCCGCATGATGCAGACTGTCCTGGTCCTTACAGCCGTGATCTTCTCGCTTGCCGCCGGCGGCGCGATCATCAGGATCGCCCGCGGCCCGTCACTGCTGGACCGGGTGCTCGCCGCAGACGTCCTGCTCGCCATCCTGGGCGGGGCCTTGTGCGTGGACATGGCCGTGAACCGGCACCTGAACAACCTGATGCTGGTGGTGGCCATCTCCATCATCGGGTTCATCGGGTCCGTGACCGTTGCCCGGTTCGTGGCAGACCGAAGGGAGCAGCCGAATGAGTCCTGACGCTACTGGCCTCGATTTCTGGATCGACCTGGTATCGGCCGCCTTTATGGTGGTCGGTGCCATTCTGTCGCTGGGAGCGGCGATCGGCCTGCTGCGGTTCCCGGACCTGCTCAGCCGCATGCACGCCGCCACCAAGCCGCAGGTCCTGGGCTTGTTCCTGCTGCTGGCCGCGATCGGGCTGCAGATGCGGTCCTGGTGGGTATGGCCGGTACTGGTGGTGGCCTGGATCTTCCAGCTGCTGACGGTGCCTGTGTCCGCCCATATGGTGGGCCGGGCCGGCTACCGCACCAAGCACCTGCACCGCGAACTGCTGACAGCCGACGAACTGGAGGCTGTAGTGCAGAAAGCCGCCGCCAAAACCGCCCGCGAGGACGGTTCCGGCGACGGCCAGGTGAGGTAACTTCCGCGGGTTAGACGATGTCCTGGCTCTTGGCGAACCGGGTGATGGCGCGCTGGGTGCCGCGGTTGGCCAGGACCTGGATGATGGTGCTCACCGAGGCCGAGATCAGCGCGAACGTCAGCGCGGACTGCAGGCTGGTGGGGATGTCCTCGTCCTTGCCGGTGGGCGGTTTCCGGCCGGTGGACTTTTCCCAGATGGTATTGACCAGCTTGGTCCCGACAAAGCCGGCGCCAAGGCTTATACCTGTACCGAGCAACTTGATGAAGAGGTTCATTCTTTGTACTCCTTGCGGGCGGAAAACGGGCTGTACCCAGCCTAACCGCCCATTCTGCGGCTGTGGCACAGCAACGGCGGCGGGGTTCGAGTGCGTCAGGTGGCGGGTGGTTCCGTCCGGAACTTGATCATTTTGTGGGTTCCATCGCAGTAAGGCTTGATCGCCGAGGCGCCGCACCGGCACAGTGCCACGGTCTGGCGCTGCCGGGGGACCGGAGTACCGGATGGCGTCACGATGTCGAAGTCGCCCCGGACAATCAACGGGCCGTCGGGGCACACCACGATCGAGCTTTCGGCGGGTTCCTGGTTCATAGCTGCTCCTTGGGTACGTTGGCGGGCTTCAAATGGTGGTGGGCGTTCCCGAGCTTGCCGTGGTGCCGGCGCCGAAGTTGGGCTTCCGAGTGGGCTGCTGTCTTGAGCCGCGCCCCGGCGTACGGCACACCGCCGGCGAGCCTGAACCCAAGGGCCATCCAGATGCAGGCGCCCCGTTCCAGGATCCAGAGCGGGGCGAACAATGTGGCCCGGAAGGGGAAAACCGCCCTGCCCGAATGCCGCCGTCGTCCTATCTCGGCGATGAGGACCGGGGCGGCTGCCAGTGCCAGGAGGGCGGGCCGACGGCGGCCGGCGGGAAGGCGGGCAGCGCAGGCGATCACCGGGAGCAGGGCAAGTTCGACGGCGAGGCGCCGCGGCTGGGCGAAATCGTCGTAGGCCTGGCGTGTGCGCTGTTTGAGGAAGTGCCGGAACTTCGGCGGCCTGCGGGCCACCATCAGATCAGGGACAATCCTTTCCCGGCCGCCTGCGGCTTTGACGGTGCGGATCAGCTCAAGGTTCTCGAAGAGCACCGGATCGTAGCCGCCGGTAGCCAGCAGCGCGCTCCTGCGAACCGCCAGGGTGCCGGGGTAGTCCGCCGACCATGCCCGGTTGATCAGGGTCCGCGCCGTATCCCACCACGCATGCCAGGGCAGCGGGTCAAAGTAATTCTGCGGCCGCACAATGTCTGCCGAGCTGAGGTGTTGGACGACGGCGGTGAGCGACTCGCGCGTGTAGCGGACGTCGTCGTCGGCTACCACGAGCAGTTCCGCCGCGGAGGCTCGCACGCCGGTCATCACGCCGGCCACCTTGCCGTTACCGGCCGCGCTGTTAGCGCCGCCGCCGGCGGGTTCGGGACGGATATGGCGAACTCCGGGCGGAAAGGCGGCCCGGTGCCGCTCGAACAGGCCAGGGGCGGAGCCGTCCACCACAATGACCGGGATCCACCGAAGAAGCCGCTCGAGGTAGGCCGCCAGGTCCTGCAGCTCCGAATCCCGCGCCGACCCGGCAGTCCAGCGCAGGGGCAGGATGTACTCCGCGGACGGCATCACGGGCGGGGTGCTCATGCTGCCGCCGGTACGGCCGCCCTCAGCGAGGTCACTCCATTTTCCCAGCTGGCCAGGAGATGGGTGGACATCCTGCCGTCGATGGCCATGGCCGCCGTCGCCCCGAACAGGACGTCGGCGAGCAGCCCGGGCTCAGCTTCCACCAGGCCGCCTGCGAGGTCGCGCCCGGCGATCTGCTCATGGACGGCGTCGGCTTCCACGTGCTCATCGAAGTAGCGGGTCACTTCAGCGTCGAAGCCGTGCCGCCTGAAGCCGTTGCCGTACAGCCGGTTGGGTTGGGAGGAGGTCATTTCATAGAGGGCCAGGTGCCCGGTGATGGCCCCGCGCAGCCGGCGGTTCAACCCGAAGAGAGACATCATGTTGACCGCCGCGAGGGAGACGGCGGGAACGGCGTCGACGTAAGCGCCGTACTGGTCATCCATGTCCAACCCCCGCATGGTGCGGGCGAACAGCGCGCTGTGCATCCGTTCGGGGCGTCCGCCGCCGTACTCGTCGGCCTGGATTTCCACAAGGGCAGCCTTGGGCCTGCCGGTGAGGCGGGGGATGGCCCAGGTATGCGGGTCAGCTTCCTTGAGCTGGTAGATGGACTTGTGGATCAGGAACTCCTGGAGCTGGTCCAGCGTCGCCTTTTTGGCCACGAAGCGGGAGACACTGGGGCCAGTGTCGCTGGCAGCGAGGCCAAACAGGATGTCCGCCACGGCGTCACTGGTGAGCTCCGCGGCGGGCGGCACGTTGATCTCTCCGGCGGCGGAGGCGGCGGCAGCCCGGAGCGCCGCTTCGAACGGGCGCTCCATCAAGCGGCGCAGATGGATCAGCCCGGGTTCCCACTCCCACTCGTCACTGACCCCTTCCAGCCCCGAATAGTGCAGCTCGTAAAGGCAGAAGAGGGCCAGTTGGACGTCGTCGTCGCCAATGATGTCTTTGTAAGCCTTGGGCGTGGCAAGCAGGCGCAGGTCCTCGACGGCGGCGGCACCGTCGTCACTGCCGGGCGTGCAGGTGAGGGCACGGAAGAGGGTGCTGGTGATGGGACCTCGAGGTTCCGGGATCTTCATGGTGCTCCTTTGGGCGGACGGCGTTGCTGCGTCATCGACAGCGGGTTTCGGTGGGCGTTAGGTCTGGTTGTGCTCGTCCGGGTTCCGGGCCGGGCGGTCCATGCCCTGGCTGCCGGGAAAGGACTTATCGCCGGGAACGGTCTTTGGCGACAGCAGGACGGCAAGGGCGATCATGGCCAGGCCCAAGGCCAGGTGCAGCCAGTTGTCCGCATTGTTTTCGGGAAGGAAGTTTGCCGGCAGGTCATCGCCCATCAGCAGGCCGTACAGCCAGAGGAAGAGGTAGGCGACGCCCCCGTAGATGAGGAAGTTCCGTCCCTGCCGGTGCGTTCTGGCCATCACCAGCCCCGCAATAGCTGTCGCCAAATGGGCGGCATTGTGCAGCACCGACACTCGGAAAACGCCGAACAGTTCTGCTTTAGAGCCGGGTCCGGCGAGGCCCAGGGAATCGAAATCGGCGGTAATGCCAGGAATGAATCCCAAGATCCCCAGCAGCAGGAAGACGATGCCCGTGGCAAGGGTGGCCTTCTGCAGGCCCGTCCTCGCTTCGGTGGCGCGGGTGCTGACCGCCATATGCTGTACTCCTCAAAAGCCGGGAACAACATAGTAAGCATGATTACTAATAAATGCTAAGTACGCTTCCTGCCCGGAGTTCACTCCTCCGGATTGTTCCAGGCGTAGGGATTGGCGTGGTGCCCGCCGTGGCGGCCCTGCTCATACCCCTGCTGCCAGGCCTTCCCGACGGCGGCCACAAGTTCTGCGAGCAGGGGATAGTAGGGATGGTCGGGGCCAATGTAGATCATTTCGTCCTCGGCTTTGTCCACCGCCGCCCGCACCTGGTTTTCCCCCAATGGACTGCTCACGATGCCCCTCCCCGCCGCCGGAACTTTGCAGCTTCAACGCTGCGTCAGTCAGCACCCATGGAACCAAGGACTTCGCGCAGGGCCTGGACCACCATGTTGTGGTCCTGCACCTGGGGAAGCCCCGAAACGGTCACGGTTGCCACGGCGCCCACATCTGCGACGTAGACCGGAAAGGAGCCCCCGTGGGCTGCATACCGGCTCTGGTCGAACCAGGCGTGGTCCTCGATCCTGCCGCCGCCGAGCCGTCCGCGCAGCCCCACCAGCAGGGACGGCACCTCATACCGTGCGGCGGTGCGCTGCTTGGCCCGGATCCAGAACTCGTTGTCCGGAGTGGCGCCCGGCAGGGCCACATGGAAGAGGACCTGGTCGCCCTTGGTGATGTCGATGGCGACGGGGAGCTGGTCCTCCTTGCCCAGTTCCACCAGCAGGAGCCCCAGGTTCAGGGCGTCGTCCATGGAAAACCGGGGGAACTGGAGCTCACGGATTTCGCCCTCTATCCGCGCGATGAGGGCCTGCAGGGAGCCCTCAGGCTGGGTGTCATCGGAATCGGGATCGAACTCAGTCATATCCGGCGCATTGGCAGTCATGGCCCACAATCTACCCCTCCTCCGGTGTAAACTGGACCACGCCCAGCAGGGCTATTTATCTACCCACAGAATCAATTAACGACAGGGGAGCGCCGCCGTCGGGCATCACTGGCCATGCCAGGATCCGCAGGTGGGCGCTGAGAGTGCGGACAGCCGCAGACCCTCGAACCTGATCCGGTTAGTACCGGCGCAAGGGAGTCGAGTTCTCGAAGTCCGGCAACGGCAGTCAGTGCCCTTGCCGCACTTTCCCCTCCTGTTCCTCAGGAGGATCACATGGCAACAACAGCAGTAAAGAAGACCACCAGTAGGTCCTGGCGCGTCGTGGACATTGTGGTGGCGGCCTTGATCGCCGTCGCCGGCGGCGTCATCTTCTGGGCCTGGTCCCAGGGGGCTGCCGCTGTCTCGGCCCCCATGAACGCCGTCTATCCGCCCCTGACCGGCCTGATCGCCGGCGGCTGGATGATTCCGGCCGTGCTGGGCATGCTCATCATCCGCAAGCCGGGCGCCGCGCTGTTCTGCGAAACCGTGGCCGCCACCGGCGAGCTGCTGATGGGGTCGCAGTACGGTGCCTCCGTGCTGTTCTCCGGCTTTGTCCAGGGCCTGGGCGCAGAGATCATCTTCGCCATCTTCGTGTACAGGAAGTTCAACCTGCCGGTGTCGCTGCTCGCCGGTGCCGGGGCGGGCCTGTTCTGCGGCCTTAACGACTCTTTCGCCCCGTGGGGCTGGAACATCGCGTACTCGGGCGGGGACAAGCTGGCGTACATCATCTTCACGGCAGTCTCGGGTGCCATCATTGCCGGGGCACTGTCCTGGATCGCCACGCGCGGCCTGGCGAAGACCGGAGTCCTGGGCTCGTTTGCCTCGCGGAAGGCAGCAACGGAGCCAGTCTTCTCCTGATGACCGCTCCATCCCATCACGGGGCGCCGGCTGCGGTGCGTCCGGCAGCCATCAGCGCCCGCGGTTGGGGCTGGCGGCACGCCGGACGGGCCAAACCCGCGGTCCGTGCCCTTGACCTGGACATCCAGCCGGGGGAGCGTGTGCTGCTCCTCGGCCCTTCCGGAGCGGGCAAGTCCACCCTCCTCCATGCCCTGGCGGGGGTCCTGGGCGATGTTAACGACGACGGCGAGGCCGGCGAATCCGACGAGTCCGGTTCGCTGCTGGTTGACAGTGCCTCCCCGCGGGAGCAGCGCGGCCGCGCCGGCCTGATGCAGCAGGACCCGGAGACGCAGGTGGTCCTCTCCCGGGTGGGTGACGACGTCGCCTTCGGCGCCGAGAACCTTGCGGTGCCCCGCGATGAAATCTGGACGCGCGTGCACGAGGCGCTCGACGACGTCGGCCTGTCCCACCTGCCGCTGGACCACCCAACGTCGGCCCTGTCCGGCGGGCAGAAGCAGCGGCTGGCGCTCGCCGGCATCCTTGCCATGCGGCCCGGGCTGATCCTCCTCGACGAGCCGACAGCCAACCTGGACCCTGCCGGGGTGCTGGAGGTCCGCGATGCCGTGGCGCGCTGCCTGGACAAAACCGGGGCCACCCTGGTGGTGGTGGAGCACCGGGTGTCCGTGTGGAAGGACCTGGTGGACCGGATCGTGGTGCTGCAGCCCGGTTCGTCCACGGAGTCCGCAGTGCTTTTGGACGGTCCGCCGGACCAGGTGCTCAGCGAGGCCAGGAGCATGCTCATTGCGGCCGGTGTCTGGGTGCCGGGCTACGTTCCGGAAACCAGGCAGCGCACGGAGGGCCCGGTGCCCGGGACCGGCGACCTTCTCCTCGCCGCCGAGGAACTGGCGGTTTCGCGGGCACGGGCCCGCCGCAAGGGGTTCCGGAAGCTGCCGCCGGTGCCCGTGCAGCAGGGCATCTCCGCGCAGGTCCGCGCCGGGCAGGCGCTGGCCATCACAGGGCCCAACGGCGCGGGAAAGTCGACGTTCGCGCTGACCCTTGCCGGGCTGTTGGAGCCAGTTGCCGGCAAGGTCTCCGCCACCCTGGCGCTCAGCCGGGGTGCGGGAATTGATCCTTACCGGTGGAAGGCGGAGCAGCTGATCGAGCGCGTGGGGACCGTTTTCCAGGAGCCTGAGCACCAGTTCGTCACCGGGAAAGTCCTGGACGAACTCCTGTTTGGTCCGCAGCATCTTGGCCACGGGGCGGAGCGGGTGGACGAGCTGCTGGAGCGGTTGCGGCTGACCGAGCTTGTTGACGCCAACCCCTATACGTTGTCCGGCGGGGAAAAGCGGCGGCTTTCCGTGGCAACGGTTCTGGCCGCGCATCCCCAGGTCCTGGTCCTGGACGAACCCACGTTCGGCCAGGATGCCAACACCTGGGCCGAACTGGCCTCGTTCCTGTCCGAACTCCTCGACTCCGGCACCGCGGTGGTCTCGGTGACCCATGACGCCGAGTTCACGGCGGCCCTGGGCGGGACCGAACTGCGCATGGCCGCAGCGCCGGCGGTGGCATCATGAGGCAGGAACTGAACCTGCAGGCAAACCATGCCCTGCTGGCCCGCGCCAACCCGCTGAGCAAGTTCGCTGCTGTGTTTCTGGTGACCGCGGTACTGGCGCTCTCCATCGACTGGGTATCAGCTTCGGTAGCGCTCGTCTTTGAGCTCCTGTTGTTTCCACTGGCCGGCCTCACCCTGGCGCTGTTGTGGCAGCGGGGCTGGCCGCTGATCATCGCCGCAGCCGTGGGCGGCTGGAGCACCTCCATCCTGGCGCCGGACAGCGGAAAGACGCTGATCGACGTCGGCCTCTGGACCATGAGTGAAGGATCGCTGGAACTCGGAGCCGGTTTTATGCTGCGCGGGCTGGCAATCGCGCTGCCGGCGGTACTGCTGATGAGCTGTACTGACCCCACTGACCTCGCCGACGCACTCGCGCAAAAGGCGCGGCTCCCACACCGCTTCGTGCTGGGAACGCTGGCAGCCATGCGACTGGTGGGATTGCTGGCTGAAGAATGGCAGACCATCGGCATGGCCCGCCGTGCCCGCGGGGTAGGCTCGCGAGGCAACGCGCTGCGGCGGGTGAAGGCCACGCTGGGGCAGAGCTTCGGACTACTGGTCCAGGCGATCCGGCGAGCGTCGCGCCTGGCGGTGACCATGGAGGCGCGCGGCTTCGGTGGCGGAACCCGGACGTGGGCGCGCGAGTCCACCTACAGCTGGTTGGATGCGTGGGTGCTGGGCGGCGGCGTGCTCGTGGCCGGTACAGCGTTTGCAACGGCGCTCTGGGCGGGAACGTGGAATATGGTCTGGTTGGGAAGTTGACGCGGGGTCTGGCCTGACTTTTGTATGTTCGTGGTCCTGAGTGACAGCAGGCGTGGGGCTTTGAGGCAGGGCGCGCCTTTGGGGCCGGAACTCAGAAGCAGGAATAGTCGTAGTCGAATCCGCCCGAAACAAACTGGGTAAGCGTGACACGTCCGCCTGCCGTCAGCGGCGGGTTGGAACAGTTGCCCTTCGCACCCGTCACCGAGCGTGCCCCCGCCAGCCAACTGGGCAGCGAATACAGGCTGCTTGAGCTGCCGATGGTTCCCACGATCTGGCTCCATTGGGAGCCTGTCGAATAAATCCCCACACCCTTGACGTTGATGCTCCGGAAGAAGTCCGTCATGCCCTCCAGGACTGCCCGGTTGGCGTCCTTGTCTGAGGTGGACCAGCTGTTTCCGGTCTCCACGTCCAGCCACCAGACGTAGCCGGCGGGGTTGCTGATGCCCCGGATGTAGGCGTCGTCCCAGGCCTTGGCGTAGCCGTATATGTAGGCGCAGGCTTTGCCGTAGTCCTTCGGCTGGCAGGGGCCGTAGGGGTTACGGACGGGGGTGCCGGAGGGATACTCGTCACTGCTGGGCCACCACGAGCCGGCCCTGCCCGGGTTGGCGGTGTTGACGTACAGGGAAACCTTCGGCTGGGCGGTGCCGCCGGACGATGTTGCGGCCCATTTTAGTTGTTCCGCCAAGCAAGGGTTCGTAGTGTTCGCAAGGCCATTGTTTACGCCCACGATCCCGAACGCCTGGCCCTTGGGAAGGCCCGTGCCGCACTGGGGCCAGGAAACGTCATTGCCAAGGAGCGTCGAGGTTCCCGCGCCGGGAGATGGCGCAGCGGACGCCGGCCAGGCAGGGATCAGGAGCATGGCCAGCAAGAAAGCTGCCCATGCGGCCACCGCTCGCGTGCGTGGTAGTGTCCGTGGCATGGCCACCTCCATGGGTGCTGAGGGGAGAGATCTTCCCAGTGTCCTCGTTGAGGCGAACAGGGTCAAGAATCTACCCCAGCGGATTTCTATCGCATGTAGCGGGTAAATGTTCTCCGAAACTCGCAGTATGTGCGATATTCCGGCCTCGCTAACTCATTTATGATATATTTTCTGCATGACGCAGGAGACCACGGAACACGTTGCCGCCATGCTTCGGGACGCCCGGAGCGAAAAAGGATGGACCCAGGGCCAGTTGGCTTCGGAGCTCGGCACCAGCCAGAGCGCCATCGCCAGGATGGAGCAGGGCAAGCAAAACCTGAGCCTGAAAATGATCCAGCGCCTCGAAACCATTTTTGGCAGAAGCATCGTCAACGTGGGAAAACCGCAGATGACGCACCTTCGGGTGGAAGGCGGACGGACCCTGTCCGGTGCTGTGGACGTCAACAGCAGCAAGAATGCCGGAGTGGCGTTGCTGTGTGCCAGCCTGATCAACAGGGGCACGACAATACTCCGACGCCTTGCCCGCATTGAAGAGGTCAACCGCATTGTGGAGGTGCTCACCAGCATCGGCGTGGAATGCACCTGGCTTAACGACACGGACCTTCAGCTCCGCCGCCCGGACATCTTGGACCTGGACGCCATGGACGTTGAGGCCGCCCGCCGCACCCGAAGCGTCATCATGTTGCTGGGACCACTCCTGGATGAGTCCTCCGTGTACCGGCTTCCGTATGCCGGCGGTTGCGACCTTGGCACCCGCACCGTGGAGCCGCACATGCAGGCGCTGCGCCAGTTCGGCCTCAGCGTGGAAGCCACCCAGGGTTTCTACACCGTACAGGCCCCGTCTGCCGATACCCGGGACCGTTCCTTCGTGCTGACCGAGCGCGGCGATACCGTCACCGAGAACGCCATCATGGCAGCGGCGCACCGCGAGGGGACAACGGTGATCCGCAACGCCAGCCCCAACTACATGGTGCAGGACCTGTGCTTCTACCTGCAGATGCTTGGTGTCAGCATCGACGGCGTCGGTACCACCACGTTGAAGATCACAGGCCGTCCCATGATCAATGCTGACATCGAATACTTCCCGTCCGAGGACCCCATCGAGGCCATGAGCCTCATTACCGCCGGTATCGTCACCAATTCCGAGGTGACCATCCGCCGCGTGCCCATCGAGTTCATGGAGATTGAACTGGCCACACTGGAGCAGATGGGCCAGCGGCTGGAGATATCCGAGGAGTACATGGCCCGCAACGGCCGGACCCGGCTGGTGGATGTGACCACCAAACCGTCCGAGCTGCACGCTCCCGAGGACAAGATCCATCCCATGCCGTTCCCGGGCCTGAACATCGACAACCTGCCGTTCTTTGCCGTGATTGCCGCAAATGCAAACGGGCAGACCATGATCCACGACTGGGTCTACGAAAACCGGGCCATCTATCTCACGGAGCTGAACCGGCTGGGGGCGCAGGTGCAACTGCTGGATCCGCACCGGATCTACATCAACGGGCCCACCAGGTGGCGCGCGGCAGAGGTTGGCTGCCCGCCGGCGCTCCGTCCGGCGGCCTGCCTGCTGCTGGCAATGCTGGCCGCAAGGGGGGTGTCCGAGCTGCGGAACATCTACGTCATCGAGCGCGGTTACGAGGACCTGGCGGAGCGGCTCAACACCATCGGGGCCAAGGTGGAGTACTTCCAGGACTGACCATTCACGCTTCGTCATGAAGTGTTGAGGGCCTTCAATATGCCCTGCTCTGTCGCAGAATGTGAGTATGCGTACATTCGGCGTCGAGGAAGAACTCCTGATCGTTGATCCGGGAAGCGGTGAACCGTTGGCCTTGGCTGATGCACTGCTGTCCGTGCGCCGGATGGCAGCTGATGACGCTCCGGATGATCCCCATGTTCCGGACACCCAGGGCGGCCACGTTCTTAATGCCGGCGACGGGATGGGCCTGAGTGCCGAACTCAAGCTGGAGCAGATAGAGACCCAGACAAGGCCATGCCTGGAATACGCAGAGCTTCTGGAACAGATCCGGGCCGGCCGGGCGCTTGCGGACAAGGCCGCCAAGAAGAACAATGCACGCGTGGCCGCCCTGGCCACCTCGCCGCTTGGGCTGTCCAGCCACACCACTCCTGATCCCCGCTATGCCAAGATGCTGGAACGGTTTGGCCTGACCGCCCAGGAGCAACTGACGTGCGGCTTCCACGTACACACCTACATCGAGTCGCACGATGAGGGCGTGGCAGTGCTGGACAGGATCCGCGACAAGCTGGCTGTGCTCACTGCCCTCAGCGCCAATTCACCCTTTTGGAACGGTCTGCAGACCGGCTTCGAGAGCTACCGCACGCAGGCGTGGAACCGCTGGCCCACCGCCGGGCCGTCCGGAATCTACGGGAACTACCCGGCCTACCGCCGTGTGGTTTCCCGTCTCCTGGATACAGGCGTGATGCTGGATGAAGGGATGCTGTACTTCGATGCCCGCCTGTCCCGGAACCATCCAACCGTTGAGGTGCGGGTGGCGGACGTCTGCCTTCGGGCCGAGGACGCCGCGCTGATCGCCGTCCTGGTGCGGGCGCTTGTTGAGACTGCCAGCCGGGAGTGGCACGACGGTGTGGATCCCGCCCCCGTGCCTACAGTAATTTTGCGCATGGCGTCCTGGCAAGCAAGCAGCGAAGGACTTGGCGGAGAACTGCTGGACTTTGGGACTTTTCGGCCGGCGCGTGCCACCGATGTGGTCCGCTCCCTGGTGGATTATCTGGCCCCCGTATTGCAGGAGCAAGGCGAACTTGCCTTGGCCCGGCAAGGAGTTGAGGATATTATTTCGCGCGGAACTGGGGCAGTTGAACAGCGGCGGGTCCGGGACAGTACTTTGGCAGCCTCAGCACCCGGCGATCTTGGTTTCGGCGCTGTGGTCAGGCACGCGGTGGAGGTTACTATGCGTGGCTCCCTGAATCTTTCCACGGTGGATGATGCACCGGAACTGCTGCGTGTCAGGCAGTCCTAGCGGCCAGCCCTTTTGGCAGTCCTCGGCAGTCCCAACGGCAGGCCTAACGAGAGGCGTCACGGGACCGAGGAGGATTCGCTGAGCCAGCGGTGCCTCCGTTGCGGGTGGATCTTGCGCAGGCGTCAGGAATCCGGTGGCGTCGGTTGCTTGGGTTAGGAGTCCGGGTAGCCAGTAGGGTGGTTGGTGGTTGCGTTGTTCTGCTTTGTAGTGGCGGCCGGTGGGTGAGGTCCAGCCGGGTGACTTCGTCCCACTGTCGGAGGCCTCAAATTCATCCAGCACCTCTTCCGCCGCCTCGGCTGTTTGGCGGTGTAAACGGGCCACAGGGCGGAGGCAACCTTTTTGGATGAAGCGCATCGAGGCCCGGATCAGGTGCACGACGCAGGTCTGGAGCCTCGTGGCAGGCCACGTCGCTGCAACGGCCTCTGGGAAGCCGGTGAGCCCGTCACAACAGACGATGATGGTCGATCTGCAGATCACCGCGAGCACCGCGCAATGGCTGACCACTGGTTACCTCCTCACGATGGCGATCGTCATTCCGCTCACCGGTTATCTGATTGCGCGCTTCCCGCTCCGCCGTGTCTATCTGACCGCCATGACGCTTTTCTCGATCGGCACTCTGATCGCAGCGCTCGCACCCGGGTTCGAGATTCTCCTCGCGGGCCGGATCGTGCAGGCGTCGGGCATCGCAGTCATGCTGCCGCTGCTGTACACCACCGTGCTCAGGATCGTGCCGCCAACCCACCGCGGCCGCATGATAGGCGTCATCTCCATCGTGGCCCTGTTGCAGGGGCGAGGCGCGTGTCACTACTCATTAGCTGTTTCCTAGGTGTTCGTAAGATTGATCGGCTCGGGGTCGGAATCCACAGGATCACCGCCCGGACAGATCACCACGCCATCGCAGAGCTTGACCTGTGAAACTCGGGCAGCCTATGCTCCCACAACCACGCACGCCGCCTCATCCACCCGCAGCCGCCACTAAAGAGCGGCCCGACTAACCAGCAGGGAGCCGCTCACCTCTGCCCCTTGACACCAGAACCTACGAATCGGGTAACGCCGACTGCTTCAGTTATGCCGGTAGGAGAGGGGCTTCACATCAGAGGTCTGGGCGCGCACCACGATGGTACGGGTCCGGAAGCGCCATTGGCCGTCGACGTCGCGAACGATCTCGTCCTCGTAGCGCCCGAATGCACGCGGGACCGGGGCGGTGGCATCGTTCTCGGCCAGGGTGACCCAGAACGACACGCATCTGGCCGTGTCGCCATCGACGTCGATCAGCGGTTCGACCACGACGTGCTGGTAACCAAAGTCCGCCGGTTGCGCGTGGCGCTTCGCGAAATCCAGCAAGGCAACTTGTCCCTGAGCGCTGGTCGGGGCGAAGTCAACACCTTCTCCTCTCCCCCTGAAGGCGCCGTCCGCAGTGAAGCAAGCGACCCATCCGTCGCTGTCACCACGGTCGATAGCGTGACTGTAGCGGTAAAGCAAGCGTGTGATCGCCCGTTCGTCTTCGACTAGGGACAGCCTTTTGGCAAGATCTTCAGACACTTTTTAGCCTTTCGGTCGACGATAAATGTTGACTGAACGTCTGTCGTTTGGAGGGTTTAAACCATCGATTGGCCCAGCTCGTCCGCATCAGGCGCTGAAGCGATCGATCTCGTTGGTCGCCTGGAGTGCAACGAGCGGGATCTGGCGACCGGTTCCCGCTTGATACTCCTCGTAGGGCGGATAGACCTTCTTCATGAATGCCCAGATCTCGTCGCGCTCGGTTCCCTGCAGTTCGCGCCATGTCGCCCGGAACGCCTGGCCGCCGATCTGGAAAGCGACCTCGGGGCTGGCGGTGATGTTGAGGTACCAGGCGGGAGGGACGTCCGCTCCGCCCTTCGACGCGATGATGATCACTTCGCCGCCGACGCAGCCATAGATCAGGGCCACTATGTGCCGCTTGCCGCTCTTGCGTCCGACGTTCTCGAGCAGCAAACAGGTCGTGAATGCCAGCCCACCGACTGCGGTGAAATCGACGATATGACCTTTAAGACCACCGGACTCCAGGTATCCCGCTACGTGGTCGACCATCCAGTCGACCCGTGCGCCGTGGCCGCGCGCGCCCACGTGCGGCCACACTTCGGCTCCTCCAGCAGATGTGAACCGCGTCACGGTGATCCTCCCTTGCCTGTCACTGATACTCGATCCAGATAGGTGAACTCGACGGTCTCTTTATTTCTCACCGGTGAGGAGCCCACCGTCGACGCGCAGCGTCTCACCCGTGACGTATCGCGCCTCGTCCGAAAGCAGGAACGCCACGACGGTGGCCCGGCATAGTGCTCGACGCGCATGCCGCTCGCTCGGCGTTTGACGAAGGTGCGAACGACTCCCAGGAGCCGGGACCCGACCCGGACCTGGTTATCGGTATCACCCTTGAGCATTGCCCTGCGCCAGTTCCGAGATGTGGTTCCACTTCTCCCATGTGGCCAACCGCTCGGCGTATTCGCTCTTCACAAGATTGAACGGAGCCGTGCCGAAAAAGACCCGCAATGGCGGCTTCTGCGCATCGACTACCTGAAGGAGCGCTACGGCGGACGCCTTGGCATCGCCGAGCGGCGCCTGGTTGGCGGCCCGCCTTTTCGCGGCCTTCTCCCGGTATTTATCGTACTCAGGGTTCGGTGCCGAGGTCGGGTTGGGGGCCTCGTACCCTGGCGTCAAGAACACGCCAGGCTCAATGATGGTCACATGGATACCGAAGCCCGCGACCTCATCAGCCAAGGCCTGCGAGAAGCCCTCCAGAGCCCACTTGGAAGCGTGGTACATGCTGAACAGTGGAAACGTCGAGACGCCACCGAGCGACGACACCTGGATGATGTGTCCACCGCCCTGCTCGCGCAAGAAAGGCAACGCGGCCTGAGTTACCCAGAGGGGACCGAAGAAGTTGGTCTCCAGCTGGCCGCGCGCCTCATCCTCGGAGATCTCCTCTATGCACGCGACGTGCCACGTACCTGCGTTGTTGACGACGACGTCAAGGACGCCGAAATGCTCGTGTGCTTTCGCGACCGCGGCGAAGTCAGCCTCTCGATCCTTGACGTCGAGCTGGATGGGCAGGATTGCATCACCGAACGTCTCAACCAAGTTATCCAGCGACGATGAGTCGCGCGCCGTCGCGGCGACTCGGTCGCCCCGCTCTAGTGCCGCGGTTGCCCACTCCCGGCCGAAACCGCGAGAGGCCCCAGTGATGAACCACGTCTTTGATGAATTCACTCTTTCCACCCACATCTCTCCACGGCTTTTGTGGCAACGAGAATCTCAGGTCAATAACGATCGTATTGGATTCGAAACCACTTTGCTAAAGGCCGTCGTTGAGATGTGCTCATGCCCGGCCTGGTGCTGGACGAACAAAGCGTCCATGCCTGATTCGATCAGATGGGTGACGTCGTCGGGCGTCTCGAGGAACTGACCTGGTATAGCGAGCTGAGCGATCGCTTGCGTGGGCCGACCGAAGCAAAGCAGATACTGCGAACGTCGTGGCGCTGACCGGCATCCGGTCAACGCCGGCCGGTGCGCACGAGCCCCATCGCGGACGTGGCCGCCCCGGTCAGCTGGCTGGGTGGGCGGGTTTGACGTTCCGGAAGCCGTGCACGAAGTGATAAAGCACCCCGGCGAGAAAAGTGACGACGGCGAGAAGGCCGAACATGCCGCGGAAGCCGGTCAGCGGCAGCAGCCCACCGAGAACGAGCGGACCGACTCCGAAACCGGTTTCCATCACCACGAAGAACGTCGATGTTGCAACGCCGATCCGGTTCCGGGGTGACATCGTGACGGCGATAGCCTGCGCGCTCGGCAAGAGACTGCCGAAGCCGAAGCCCATGAACACGGCGGAGAGCACCACAACGAACCAGTTGGGTGCGATCCCGAGAAGGCCGAGGCCAACAGCGAAGGAGAGCAACGCCGGGTAGATCGCGGCATTGTCACCGAGACGATCCTGCATCCGGCCGACGAAGAGGCGTGAGATGAGCGTGACGGTTGCGTAGACGAGAAAGAACGCACTGGCCGCCACGACCATGTTCTCTGCCTGGGCGAAGGAGTTGAGGAATGTCAGCACCCCGGAGAAGCCGATCGCCGCGACGAACATGACGCTGCCCATCGCCAGCGCCGCCGGCTCGAACATGTCGATGGGGCGCATGCGCCACTTGTTGGCGGCCTGTTCCGGCGTCGGCTGATGTTCAGGCAGACGCAAGAACAGGGCGAGGATCAGCCCAACTGCCGCAGACGCCGAGCTTACGGCGAACACCGCCTCGTACGTCACCGAATCAATGAGCAGGACAGCGAGAAATGGGCCGATGGCATTGGCCAGGGTGGCCGAAATACCGAAGTACCCGATTCCCTCGCCGCGCCGTAGGACCGGGATCAGCGAGATGATGGATGCCGCGAGGACCGTGCTCGAGGCACCTAATGTCATCCCGTGGACAGTCCGGATCACCACCAGCAGCATGAGGTTGTCCGCCGGAATATAGAGAATTCCGGCGATGACGAACACGACCAGTGCGATCAGAAGCATCCGGCGTCTGCCGACGAAGTCCAGGAATTTGCCGGCGAAGATGCGGGCCAGGACCGCGCCGAGAACAAAGCAGCTCGCCGTGAGGCCGGCCGCGGACTGGGAAGCGCTGAACTGCTCAACAGCGAAGAGCGCCATCATCGTCATCAGCAGGTAGAAAACCAGGGTGATGCAGAAATTGACAGCGGAAGCGAGGACGAAGCCGGTGGACCACAGCTTCGGTTCACACTTCGCCACGACTGCACCCTTCCGCCGGAAGTCCGCGTCACCGGAGGTGGCGAGCGGAGTGCCAGCTTACACGACCCAGGGCTGGAGATTGGATTCGAAGCCATGTTTCTTTGCATACGATGCCTAAGTGGCTTGGTTGAGCCGATTACCGCTGATATGTAGGAGCGGAGGCAGCAAGGATACTCCGTGGACGTCCGCTCGTCCCGGGGAGCCATCCGGTCGGCGCCCTGGGAGGCCTCCGCCGTCCTGATAGACCAGCTTTTCGAGGATCTCACCGACCTGCTGAAGCTTGACGGATCGACCGCCAGGACATCGCCACCTTTGTCCTGTCCGGACTTCCACCCCGGCAGGCAGATAAATATGACGTCCGGTTCGCCCAACAGTTCCTCGTCATCGCCGCGGACATGACCGGGGCATTGATCCGAGGATGGACCCATCCGACATGAATCGCCCAGGAACTCGCACTCCGCTGCCTCTTTGACCAGGTCGAAATCATCCAGGACCTGTACGACCTGGACCTCCCGGACGACTGGCGGGGCATGCTGGAACAACACATGCTCGAAGACACCGACAGCGAGATGCTCTACCAGAACGCTATGGACGGCTTCGAAGGCGACGTCGAGCTGAACATGCAACTGGGCTTAGCACCCATGAAGTCCTCCGGGGAGGCGAAGACCCGGCCCGGCAGGAAGGACGTCTCCAGGAACTGGTTGGCCCGCTCCACCACACCCTTGCTCTCCGGGTCGTAGGGTTTGACCTGCACGATTCGGGTGGCCAGGACACCGGCGAACGCTGCGACTCCGGCGGCGTAGCTGTTCCGCCGGCCGATGCCGGTTTCGTTGTCCCAGATCAGCCGCCGCGGAACCGCGCCCAGGGATCCGAGCAGCTCCCAGATTCCGGCCAGTAGGTCCCCGGTCATCCGGGACGGGATCATCCGGGCCATGATGAACCGTGAATGCGAGCAGACCATCACCAGCACCGGCAACACTCTGGCCTTACCGGCACCAACGGGTATCCGGATCTCCGGGAACCACAGGTCGCACTGCGCCTGATCGCCGGGATCGTACGAGATCCGGTCAGCTGGATCCGCCGGGGCATACTCGGGCCGGATCCTGGCAACGTTCTCGCGGAACCAGGCCGGGGACCCAGATCAGCCCACCCGTTCAGCCAACACCGTCGCCGGCATTCGCGGGTTCTCCAGCAACAGCGCACGAATAGCCGGTTCCACAGCCCTGATCCCGCAGTCCTGCGGCGCCCGGACGTAGGTCGGCGGACCGTCAGAACTGACTGCTTTCCGCGACCGTGTTCCTGGAGACCCCCAACCCCGCCGCTATCGACCTCATTGACTCACCCTCGGCCAGATACAACCGCCGAATACGCGCCCAATCCTCCACTGTGATCACCCACCCAATCGTTTGGAACGGGTGGCTCACTTTTCAACCGTCACCGACAGCCGGTTGTCAGCCGCACGCCTAGCTTTTCCGCTGCTCTGTCCAGTTGGACTCTAGGACCCTCTCAGGGGTGTGTGCTCAATAGCTGATTTCGACCCTAACCTGACAGGTGTTGGGGGATCAGTACTATATTGACCACTGGTTACGTCGATTTCCCAGCATGTGAAGGCTCAGGGGCGCGCGGCGTGAGTACGTTACTGGGGCTGCGGTTAGAAGGCGTTAGCCCTGCTAGGACGGGCTTTGCTGCTTGTCGCATGGCCGACTAGGGCTGTTTTGATCGCTGCCGGTGCGAAGAGAACATTGACAAGAGATCTAGGTCACTTTATCGTTCTATATTGAGCGCTCAAATTGTAGCGCTCAGAAGTTTGCTGGCCACCGAACGCTGAACTGCACGCGCAAAAGCTTGTTGCGCCACTGACTCAAAAATGATGACTCCAGAGATTACTGGGTCCAAAAACACAGGTGGTCAAAGATGACACAATCTCTATCGGCCGAGGCTCGTGCCGGTCGGTTCACTTCGCACGTGGAGTCTTTCTGCGTGTCCGGAGCCCGCAGAAGATCCCCCATCTCAGTTACTGGAAGGCGGAATCTTGTTCACCATTCCTCGTGATCGTGTCGTGTCCATAGACCCGTATTCGGATGCGTCCACGAGCGACCATATAGCGGCGCACGACGAGTTGCGCGAAGCGGGCGAAGTCGTCTACTTGGAAAAATACGGGGTCTACGCCACTGGTCGCTTTGACATCGTCGATCGGCTTTTCCGGGAATGGCAGACTTTCGAGGTTGGTTCCGGCATCGGGTTGGTCAATATTCGAAGGGGACCCGACCCGCAGGAAGCACTCGGGATCCTCGAAGCGGATCCGCCGTGGCATGACTCGATCCGGCGCGCGGCGAGTACGGTCATCGGACCACGAAAATTGCGCGCTCTGCGTCCTGTCTGGATGGCCGAGGCGAACACGCTGATCGACGGACTGGCCGGTCGTGACCGCATCGACGGTGTCTCTGACATATCTCATGTCTTCCCGCAGCGGGTATTTCTCGAAGCCCTGGGAATCCGCAATCACGAGCAGGTAGATCTCGCGCTCTTTGGCGCATATCTCTTCAACCTATCCGGCCCCCCTAATGAGCTTTCGCATTACATGGAAGACCGAATTCCCCCGATCTGGGAATGGA
The DNA here is from genome assembly GCA_900110595.1 of Arthrobacter sp. OV608. Classification (GTDB taxonomy): domain Bacteria; phylum Actinomycetota; class Actinomycetes; order Actinomycetales; family Micrococcaceae; genus Arthrobacter. Next base: position 100,892 of record FOEZ01000014.1, read on the forward strand.
TTGCGGAAAACACGCGGCGAGAAGCCCTCGTGCCAGGCAGGATCGCCAGCGATGTCTGGGACGCACGGGATCGGGGCGAGATTACCGATCAGCAAGCAAGTGACATCGTGTTCGCGTTGTTGGCGGCGGGGGTCGACACCACGGTAAACGGCATTTCGGCTGTGATAGCCGCGCTCGCGCGTCATCCTGATCAGTATCGACGGCTACGCGAGGATCCATCGCTTGCCCGTATTGCTTTCGATGAGGCACTTCGACTTGAAACTCCGATAACAGCGATGTTTCGGGCTGCAACCACCGACGTGGAACTGGGAGGAGTCACGATCCCTGCGGGAGAGAAGATTTTCCTCTCGATACTGGGAGCCAATCGGGACCCCCGTAGATGGGACCGCCCCGGCGAGTTCGACCTGGACCGAGATCCGTCCGGCCACCTGGCCTTCGGAATTGGTATACATCAGTGTGTGGGACAGCACATTGCACGACTGGAAGCGGAGAGCATGGTCACGGCGATTGCTCGTCGAGTCACATCAATGGAGCTCGCGGGGGACATTGTCATGGAACCCAACAACAGGATGCAGATCTTCGAGTCAATCCCACTCGCAGTCGAGTGGTGATCTGACTCAGAGGCTTAAAGACCACCACACGTTTCTTGCCAAAGGAGGCACGTTATGACTAATCCATTACCCGGGAACGGGTCACGGTCCGCGAGACTGCTCGGATCATGCCCCGAGACCACCATCCCTGCGGCACTAAGCGTGCACCGTCCGCGTGCTACGAGGTGTGCATGAGCGCGCCGGAGGGAGGGCAGGTCAGTCAGGCGGTCGTGGTGTCGAAGGAACTCCTCAACGACCGGGTCATCCGCATAACACTGTCGCGCCCGGATCACGGTCGCTTGCCGGATTGGACACCGGGAGCCCACATCGAC
>FOEZ01000037.1 GCA_900110595.1 Arthrobacter sp. OV608
TTCTTCTCCAAGATACGAAGGGTTCTGGACGCGGCGGTCAGAGTCCGCAGGTCGCTGGCCCAATCCAGGCAAAGGTCATCGTATCGCATGGCCTTCGACAAAAATTCGGGCCAAGAATCAGATAGTCGTTGGAGTAGATCACCACCGACGAAGAACTTCATATCAGTGCTCGGGCCACATTCACTGAGGGTGAAGCATTGATGATCTGCCCGGCTTTGCAGATCTGGGGTGATGAGGGCTTCTACTCGCTATTGATAGCTGGAGGGGGTGATGACGGTCAGAGCTGGGCGCTGGCCTCGAGGGCAGCTTTAGCTCAAGCCCGTGCACACCCAATTCGGCCCTCTCGTCCTCGACTGCCAAGCGTTGTTTTCTTAATGGTGTCCGCGCGAGCGAAGCTGGCACGTGCCACAAGCATAACTTTGCTGCCCCAGCTGGCGCTGAATGCGGTCAATGTTCTCACTGGCTGCCCCACTCCGCTTCAATCGCTTATTACGATGTCAGCTCCGGCCGGCGTCATTGCGTCGTCAATCGTGCTGCCGGTTCCGAGGTTCTTGGCGATGTCCTGGGAGGCCGAGGTAAATCAGTCCATTCCGCAGCTTCGACTGTCGCAGAACCTATACCAATTCAGGATCATCGAGAAACGCCAGAACCTCTTCGGAGCGCATTTTGGTGGTGCCATCTGTCCTCATGTTTGCCACAGCAGTCACGGCTGAAATAGGGCGACGAACCGATGCTTGCGCGCAGCAGCACCGTACCTCCGCAACGCAAAGTTGGAGTGATCCGCTCCCCTGCCGGGTCGTCGATGTGCCTCGGACCGCACAGCCGTCAGCTTGACAGAATCTTTATTATCAGGGTTCTTAATATGGCCGGGAAGAGGCTTGAAAATGCCCCGTTACCCCCCCCCCCCAGAAATCCACCACTCCTTCGGTAGAGGCGCCTCGAACCCTTGCAGTCAATCAGATGACCCGCACAAGATGCCTTGTCATGGGCTTGCTACAAAGCTTTCCGCTTTTGTCGAGTTGTTTTAGGAGACCCTAGACTTCCCGCAACATCCAGTCTTAGGCTGTAGGCATCGTCGAAATGCAACAGTACTGGGGGTGGTACGCATGGCTAACGCCGTTTCTCCATGGCGTGCCCTCCGGCCTGTGCTCCTCGCTGGGGCTGCAACCCTTACCTGGTTGACTTTTTCATCCTCGGCAGCTTCCGCCGATACACTCTCGGACCCATCGTCCTTGCTTGGCGGCGTCACGAGCTCCGTGTCTTCGGTTACGGACAAGCTGGCTGGCCCCGCACCAAAAGCTCCTGCCCACACTGCTCCTGCCCCATCTCCTGCGGCTGCGCCCCCTGTAGGCCTGCTGCAGCCGGTGGTCGGCCAGGTTTCGGGCCTCGCTGACCATATCGTTTCGGCAGTCCCGGTGGTAAACCAAGTGGTTCCCGCCGCCAGCGTCACGTCTGTCGCTGCTCCAATCGCTCAGGTTGCGGACGGAGTAACCGCAGCAGTCGTGGACGCTGTTGTTCCACCAGTGGCTGGGACTTTTCCCGTTCTCGAACCGGTCCTGGAGCCGGTTTCCGATCTGGTGACCGGCACGGCTCCGCTGCCAGTTGAGCTTCCCGAACTGCCTGTCGCGGCGGTTGAGGAGGAAGTTCCAGCGACTGCCGCCATGGTCCTTACGGAAGCGTCCACCGCAGAACAGTCGACGGCGGAGACGGCGGCACCTGCGGAATCCTCCGTTGTTGCTGCTCCGGATACCGCCGCAAACCCTGATGGTGCCGTATCCCTGGCAGAAGCTTCGGCGCCCCTTCGGGCAATGATCGGCGCATCCGACTCCAGCGATGACCTGCCCGGAACGGTCGATCCTTCGCCCGCGCCTGCCCAGGCTCCTGCGGCCCCTGGCTCCTCCGGCACAGGAAGCGGATCGGCATCAGGCGGTTCCCCCGGTTCGGCTGCATTCCTGAACCCCTTAACCTTTGATCTTTCCCTTCCCGGTGCCATCTGCGCCGGTGAGACCCCCGAGCATGCCCCTGCACCGGTGTCCTTCGACCCCGGTTCTTCTCCTGACTAGTTGAGGCACGCCTGCCCATTTGCGGCAGAAACGTGACCAATCGGGTTGCTGAAAGCACCCCTACTCAACTTTCTCAGGAGACATCATCATGAGTTCCAACCTTCGCAGGGGGATGCTTGGCACCCTCTTTGCCGGCGGGCTTTTAGCCCTCGGTTGCACCGCGGCAAACGCCGCAGACACGACCAGCGGATCGGATCTATCCGCATCCGCCCTCATCTCGGCGGCGGCGTCCGCTGAGTCGACGTCGTTGGGCCTGCTGGGTGGTCCAACGCCGTCCGATTCAACGGCCGTCGTCGCCGTAGTGGATGCCGCAGTCGACCTGGGGAACGGCACAGGGACCGGCGGAAGTACCACCAGCCCCGACCTCGCCGCGGCCGCCGTCGTTGACCTTGGCCTCGCCAACACCGCAACCGACGCAGCAGCGGCCGACCTAACCGCCGCAGCAGACGTAGCCGTGGACCTAGGAGGCACTGGGACGTCGGACGGCCTCAACACCGCTGTCGACGCCGTTGTCGATCTCGACCTCGGCAACACCGGAACCGGAACTGACGGCACCACCGACGCAGCAGCGGCCGACCTAACCGCCGCAGCAGACGTAGCCGTAAACCTCGGCAATGCCACCGGGACCGGCGAAACCGCCAGCTCCGATCTCGCGGCAGCGGCCGTCGTTGACCTCGGCCTCGGCAACACCGCCACCGACGCAGCAGCGGCCGACCTAACCGCCGCAGCAGACGTAGCCGTAAACCTCGGCAATGCCACCGGGACCGGCGAAACTGCCAGCCCCGATCTTGCGGCAGCGGCCGTCGTTGACCTCGGCCTCGGCAACACCGCCACCGACGCAGCAGCGGCCGACCTAACCGCCGCAGCAGACGTAGCCGTAAACCTCGGCAATGCCACCGGGACCGGCGAAACTGCCAGCCCCGATCTCGCGGCAGCGGCCGTCGTTGACCTCGGCCTCGGCAACACCGCCACCGACGGCACGACGGGCGGCCTCGGCGCCGCCGTAGACGCAGTCGTCGACCTCAACCTCGGCAACACCGAAACCGGCCCCACCGACGGCCTCGGCGCCGTCGTAGACGCAGCCGTCGACCTCAACCTCGGCAACACCGAAACCGGCCCCACTGACGGCCTCGGCGTCGTCGTAGACGCAGCGGTCGATCTTGGCGCAGGCAACACTGGCGGAACCGGCACCGGAGTAGATCTGGGCATTGACCTCGGCATCGGTCTGGGCGGCGACGGCAACGGCACCGAAAACCCGGGCACTGGCACTCCGGGTACGGAGAACCCCGGCGATGGCAGCACGGGAGGCACCGGCACGGTTGACCCCGGTACCAACGCTCCGGGTACGAATGCCCCCGGCACCGGCGGCAACACCGGAAATACCGGAACCACCGGAAATACCGGAGGGGACAACGGGACTGACGCAGGTACCGGCGGCTTTTCGGCAGCACCGGCAGGGTCCACCGCAGTGAGCGGCGCCATCGGCGTCGACACCAGTGCCCGCGGCGCTACGGCTCAGGGCGGCACGGCAAAGAGCAGCACAAGCCTGGCCAACACGGGAATGGACGCTTCGCTCGTCCCGCTGGCCCTGCTGCTGCTGGTGGCCGGCCTCCTGGTCCTCCTCCGCAAGCGCAAGGTGTCCTAGGCGCCCAACGCTTCGTTGACCGTGCCTGCACCATGCGCCTGAAGCGGCAGCAACAAGCAGGCTGAGAGAAGGGAGGACCCCGCAAAAGCACACGACTCAAATACTCACATTCACGCAAACATGTCATCAGCACACATGTCCTTGTGGCCGGTGGTCCGGCGGCGGAAGCTAGAGGTTCGCCGACGGGCCGCCGGCATGTGGCAGAACAGATGTGCGGGGCCCAATCTTCCGTTAACTCCACCGCCCGTATAATTTGAGGTAGGACAGTGCCGCAGCGCACCGGGAGGAACGGTATGGTGGCGGAATCGCCTAGCTCCATCAAGAATGAAGTGGTCGGCGGACGTTATCGGTTGGGTGAGGTCATTGGCCGCGGCGGGATGTCATCGGTCTACTGCGCCCGGGACGAGAACCTGGGCCGCGATGTTGCCCTCAAGCTCTTCGCCCCGCAGGCGCCGGACGCCGACGAGCTGAAACGCCAGGAGGCGGAAATCCAGCTTCTCGCGACACTCAACCACCCCGGCCTGGTGACACTCTTCGACGCCGGCATCGACGACCGCATACCCGATGAACCCAGGCCCTTCCTCACCATGGAACTGGTGGAGGGCCAGGATCTGCGGACCAGGATCCGGCACAGCCGTGTCCCTCTCGAGGAACTCTCGGTCATCGGGGCCGGCATCGCCGACGCCCTGGCGTACGTTCACGGGCTCGGAATCATCCACCGCGACATCAAGCCCGCCAACATCCTGCTGGTACAGATCCGCCCCGGCGAGCCGCTGCGGCCCAAACTCACGGACTTCGGCATCGCCAGGATTGCGGATGCCACCCGCCTGACGGCTACGGGAACCATGGTGGGCACGGCCGCTTACCTCAGCCCGGAGCAGGCCCTTGGCCAGCCCCTCTCCCCCGCCTCAGACATCTATTCCCTGGGACTGGTGCTGCTTGAGTGCGTCAAGGGCACCGTTGAATACCCGGGCGGTGCGGTGGAGTCAGCGGTTGCCCGCCTGCACCGCGCACCGGAGATTCCCCAGGATTTGCCGACGGAATGGGCCGACTTGATCCGCTCCATGACAGCGATCGAGCCGCTGGAACGTCCCGCCGCGGCGGACATAGAGACGGCCCTCCGGCAGGCTCTGGTTTCACCCGCGTCCACGCCCGGGGAGCTCGTCCCGGAAACCACCCGGGTCCTGCCGGCCATGCCGTTCCACCCTCCGTCCATCACTGCTGAAGAGTCCCTGGATGAACTCCGGGAAGCAGCGGAACCTGCAAACGAAGCCTCTCCGGTGGCACCGGAATCAGGCGCAAAGGGCAAACAGCCCGGAAAGAAGCCTGCCGGAGCATCCCGCAGCAAGAGGATCTGGCTGGCCGTGGTTCTGGGGATCCTGGTGGTGGCAGCAGCTGCAGCGGCCGTGCTGGTGAGCCTGAACGCCCAGTCCACGCCCGACGTCGTGCCTTACCCAACCGTGACCGGCGTCCTGGGCGACCACTTGGAGGAGCTCCAGAAGAGCGTGGAACCATGAGGCTGCATGCCAAATGGCGCCCATCGCTGGCCGTAGCTGTGATGGCGGCTGTGCTGACCTCCGGCCTGTTGGCCGGCTGCAGTAGTACCGACACAGGCCTGCAGCCGGCCGCCTCACGCCAACTCCAGGCGCGGGTCCTCGAAGTGAGCGAGGCCTCCTCACGGAACGATCCCGCCGCGGCACTGAAAGCGCTGGAGAACCTCGAGGCTGACCTGGCCGCCGCACAAAGCAAGGGGCAGGTTTCCAAGGACCGGCAGCAGACCATCACCACGATCGCCGCGGCCGTCCGTGCCGACCTTAACGAGTCGTTGGCGGCCAAGAAAGCGGAAGAGGCGCGCGTCGCTGAGGAGGCGGCTGCCGCCCAGGCCTCCCGGGAAGCCGCACAAAAGGAGGCAGCCACCCAGACGCCGGCCCCCGCGCCAGCTCCGGCCACCGGTAAAGAGGACGGTGGCGGCGACGACAAGAAGGGCAACGGGGGCAAGGGCAAGGACTAGGACGACGCCACATCAAAGCGCACGACGACGGCGGGCTGGCTGCTGCGCTACGCGAAAGTCCCAGCCACACGACAAGCGAAGCCACAGGCAAAGAGGCGGTGCCCCGGGTATCCGGGACACCGCCTCTTGGCGTTGCCTGCTCAGAGCTGGATAGCCCTGCCCCTAGCTCAGGGTGGCGAGGACCTTGTTCAGCGTGGCTGACGGACGCATTACGGAGGAAGCCTTCGCGTCATCCGGGCGGTAGTAGCCTCCGATGTCCACGGGTGAGCCCTGGACCTCGGCCAGCTCGCCCACAATCGTCTCCTCCTTGGAGGAAAGCTCACCGGCGATGGAGCTGAACGAGGCGGCCAGCTCGGCGTCGGCCGTCTGCTTGGCCAGCTCTTCGGCCCAGTAGCGGGCCAGGTAGTAGTGGCTGCCGCGGTTGTCCAGCTCTCCGGCACGGCGGCTTGGGGACTTGTTCTCCAACAGGAAGGTGCCGGTGGCGCGGTCCAGGGTGTCAGCCAGGACCTGGGCGCGGGCGTTGCCCGTGGTGGTGGCCAGGTGTTCAAAGCTGACGGCCAGTGCCAGGAATTCACCCAGGCTGTCCCAGCGGAGGTGGTTTTCCTTGAGCAGCTGCTGGACGTGCTTCGGGGCGGATCCGCCGGCGCCGGTTTCGAAGAGCCCGCCGCCATTCATCAGCGGAACCACGGATAGCATCTTGGCGCTGGTGCCCAGCTCGAGGATGGGGAACAGGTCGGTGAGGTAGTCGCGCAGGACGTTGCCGGATACCGAGATAGTGTCCTCGCCCTTGCGGATGCGCTCGAGTGTGAACTCGATGGCCTTGACCGGGGACATGATGCGGATGTCCAGGCCCTCGGTGTCATGGTCCTTGAGGTACTCGTTGACCTTGGCGATGAGGGTGGCGTCGTGGGCACGCTCCTCGTCCAGCCAGAACACGGCCGGGGTCTGCGAAGCGCGTGCGCGGGTGACGGCCAGCTTGACCCAGTCGCGGATGGGCAGGTCCTTGGTCTGGCAGGCGCGCCAGATGTCACCAACGGAGACCTCGTGTTCGATCAGGACGTTCCCGGAGCCGTCCACGATCTGCACCGTGCCGGCTTCCTGGATTTCGAACGTCTTGTCGTGGCTGCCGTATTCCTCGGCGGCCTGCGCCATAAGGCCCACGTTCGGGACAGTACCCATGGTGGTGGGGTCGTAGGCGCCGTTGGCGCGGCAGTCATCGAGAACCACCTGGTAGATGCCGGCGTAGGAGCTGTCCGGCAGGACCGCCAGCGTGTCGGCTTCCTTGCCGTCCGGGCCCCACATGTGGCCGGAGCTGCGGATCATGGCGGGCATGGACGCGTCGACAATGACGTCGGAGGGGACGTTCAGCGTGGTGATGCCCTTGTCGGAATCCACCATGGCCAGGGCGGGACCCTCGTCGAGGCCCTTCTTGATCAGGGACTGCACGCCTTCGCGGACGTCCTCCGGCAGGTCCTCGAGGCTGCTGAGGATGGCGGCCAGGCCGTTGTTCGGGCTGATGCCGGCGGCGGCCAGCTGCTTGCCATAGGTCTCAAACAGTTCGGAGAAGTAGGCCTTGACCACGTGGCCGAAAATGATGGGGTCCGAAACCTTCATCATGGTGGCCTTCAGGTGGGCGGAGAACAGCACGCCCTCTTCCTTGGCGCGGGCAACCTGTGCCTGCAGGAATTCGTCCAGGGCGGCGGCGCGCATCACGGTGCCGTCAATGACCTCGCCGGCCAAAACCGGGAAGGCCTTCTTCAGGACCTTCACGGAGCCGTCTTCGCGGACCAGCTGGATGGCGATGGTGCCCTCGGACTCGATGACCACGGACTTCTCGTTGGAACGGAAGTCGTCCTTGCCCATGGTGGCCACGTTGGTCTTGGACTCCGCGGTCCAGGCGCCCATGGAGTGCGGGTTCTGGCGTGCGTAGTTCTTCACGGACAGGGGTGCGCGGCGGTCCGAGTTGCCCTCACGCAGTACAGGGTTCACCGCGGAGCCCTTGATCTTGTCATAGCGTGAGCGGATGGCCGTTTCCTCGTCCGAGGAGGGGTTGTCCGGGTAGTCGGGCAGCGCGTAGCCCTGCCCCTGCAGCTCTGCAATGGCGGCCTTCAGCTGCGGGATGGAGGCGCTGATGTTGGGCAGCTTGATGATGTTGGCTTCCGGCGTCTTCGCCAGCTCACCGAGTTCAGCAAGGGCGTCACCGATCTGCTGCTCGGGGTTCAGGTAGTCACCGAAGACGGCGATGATGCGGCCGGCGAGCGAAATGTCGCGGGTCTCCACCTCCACACCTGCTGTCGAGGCGAAGGCCTCGATGATGGGCAGGAACGAATAGGTAGCCAGCATCGGCGCTTCGTCGGTGTGGGTGTAGATAATCTTGGACATGCGCGGGCGTCTCCCTGTGGGTCGGCTTGGTTATCATCTACAACTTACCCGAGTGCACGGCTTTGAACCCTACCGGCGCCCTACGGTTACCCCGGCGGTGAGGAGGATTACAGCGATGGAGAACGGCCGACGGCGTCGCCCGCCCAGGTGCGTCAGCCCGCCGTCGTGCTTCCTGCCCGGGTTGGGGGTGAAGCGCCCGCGGGACCCCTACATGATAAGTCACTCCTATTTACAAAACTGTCATATCTCGATAAGTTCGGAACGTCACTTCCGGCCCTCCCCATGGCCCCTCCCCGTTATGACAGGACACCAATGACACGCACCAGGTCTCTGGCTACCGGCCTTCTAAGCTTCTCAGCCGCAGCCGTTCTGGCACTCTCTGCGGCCGGCGGAGCCTCCGCTGCACCGGCCGCTTCCGAGGACAAAAAGAATCCCTCCGTGACCCGTGCGGCTGTCGAAAATGCCGGCGCAGCGGATTACTGGACGGCAGAACGCATGCTGACAGCCACCCCCGGGGACGTCCTGGCAGGCAAGGCCCTGGAGCGGGGCAACCGTTCGAGCCCGCTGCTGGTGGAAAAGGGCAAGAGTGCCGAAGTGAAGGCCACCCGGGCCAAGCAGCAGCAGCCCCTCGCGCAAAGTGAAACCCCGGTGAAGCACATCGGCAAGGTCTTCTTCACCCTCGGCGGCGCCAACTACGTGTGCTCGGGCAACTCCGTATCTGCGCAGAACAAGAGCACGGTTTCAACCGCCGGCCACTGCGTGAATGAGGGACCGGGAGCGTTCGCCACGAACTTCGTGTTCGTTCCTGCCTACCAGAATGGGGCCGCCCCGTACGGCAAGTGGGCGGCCACCACCCTGATTGCGCCCACCCAGTGGAGCGGCAGCGGGGACATGACCTACGACACAGGGTTTGCAGTGGTAAGCCGGAACGGCAGCGGACAGTATTTGGCCGACGTCGTTGGCGCTTCCGGAGTCGCCTTCAACCAGGCACGGGGCCTGACCTACAAGTCCTTCGGTTACCCTGCCGCCTCGCCCTTCAACGGTGAGACCCTCAAGAGCTGCACAGGCACGGCTTCGAATGACCCCTACAACGCGCAGTTCAAGACCCAGGGCATCCCCTGCGACATGACCGGCGGTTCGTCCGGCGGCCCGTGGTTCATTCAGACCAGCTCGGCGACCGGTTCCGCCGGCACCCAGAACTCCATCAACAGCTACGGCTACGACCGTTCGGCAGTGATGTACGGCCCGTACTGGGGTTCGGTCATCCAGCAGGCTTACAACAGTGCAGCAGCATCCTAAGGATCCTCCCAGCGAGGAGACCGTCAGCCGCAGTGACCTGAACCAGACGCGCGAGGAAGTCCTCGAGTACTGGACGGAGGAGCGGATGGCGGATGCCAAGCCCCGGGAGGTCCGGCTTCCGAAGCCCGGCCCGCCTCCAGCCAGCGACGACTAAGCCAACAAACAACAACGGCGCCTGTCCCCCTCAAAGGGACAGGCGCCGTCGTTCGTTAAGCCTTCATTGATTGGGCCATGCCAGCTGGGTTCCCCGGCCGTGGAGCCGCTCCGGCGAGGGCCCCGGCCCGAGCTCGCGAGAGCAGGGAGCCGGGGTGGACGCAGCGATATTAGTGGAAGAAGTGGCGGGCACCGGTGAAGTACATGGTGATGCCGGCCGCGTTGGCTGCGGCGATGACTTCTTCGTCGCGGACTGAACCGCCGGGCTGGACCACGGCACGGACGCCGGCGTCGATCAGGATCTGCAGGCCGTCAGCGAACGGGAAGAACGCGTCGGATGCCGCCACGGCACCGCGGGCGCGCTGGGGTGCACCGGCAGCGTTGGCGTTTGAGGCACCGCCGGCTCCTTCGACGTCGGACTGAACCTCCACGCCGAGGGTGTTGGCCCGCTCAACGGCCAGGCGGCACGAGTCCAGGCGGTTGACCTGTCCCATGCCGATGCCCACGGCAGCGCCGTCCTGGGCCAGCAGGATGGCGTTGGATTTGGCGGCCCGGCAGGCAGTCCAGGCAAAGGCGAGGTCCGCGAGCGTCTTGTCGTCCGCGGCCTCACCGGCGGCAAGGGTCCAGTTGGCGGGGTTGTCGCCGTCGGCATCAACTTTGTCGCTGACCTGGACCAGGACGCCGCCGGAAACCTGGCGGATCTCCGAGGGGTACCGGCCGTAGCCTTCCGGCAGCGCGAGCAGTCGGATGTTCTTCTTCTTGGACAGGATTTCCACTGCTTCCGGCTCGAAGCCCGGCGCGATGACAACCTCCGTGAAGATGTCCTTCACGGTGTTGGCCATGCCCGCGGTCACGGTGCGGTTGGCGGCGATGACCCCACCGAAAGCGGAAACGGGATCGCAGGCGTGCGCCTTGGCGTGGGCATCAGCGATGGGGTCCGCTGCATCTGCCGCTCCGACGGCTACACCGCACGGGTTGGCGTGCTTGATGATGGCGACCGCTGGCTCGCTGAAGTCGTAAGCCGCGCGCAGGGCTGCATCGGCGTCAACGAAGTTGTTGTAACTCATGGCCTTGCCATGCAGCTGGTCAGCCTGCGCGATGCCTGCCGGGGCGGCCTTGTCAACGTAGAGTGCCGCCTGCTGGTGCGGGTTCTCGCCGTAGCGCAGCACCTCGGAGCGTTCCAGCGAAAGGCCGGCGTAAGCGGGCCAGTCGATGACCCCGTCGCCGTCTTCGTCCAGGAACTGGCTCGCGGTCCAGGTGGCCACGGCGTTGTCGTACGAGGCAGTGTGGGCGAACGCCTTGGCGGCCAGCCGGCGTCGGGTCTTGAGGTCAAAGCCGCCCTCGGCGGCAGCGGCGACTACCTGGCCGTAGAAGGTGGGGTCCACCACAATGGCGACGGCGGCATGGTTCTTCGCTGCGGAGCGCACCATGGCGGGTCCTCCGATGTCGATCTGCTCCACAACATCGTCCTGGGCAGCGCCGGACTTCACCGTCTCGACGAACGGGTAGAGGTTCACCACCACCAGGTCGAACGGCTCGATTTCCATGCTGGTGAGCGTTTCCATGTGCGCCGGGACGCGGCGGTCCGCGAGGATGCCGCCGTGCACGCGCGGGTGCAGCGTCTTCACGCGGCCATCGAGCATTTCAGGCGAACCCGTGACTTCCTCGACCTCCTGGACGGGAATGCCGGCGGCAGCGATCTTCTTGGCCGTGGACCCGGTGGAAACAAGCTTCACTCCCGCTGCATGCAGGCCCTGGGCGAGCTCCTCCAGACCGGTTTTGTCGTAAACCGAGATGAGGGCCCGGCGGATCGGAACTCGGTCGATGGATACGCGCTCATGCTGCGTGAAGCTCACAAATGTCTCCGTCTTATCTCGCGGAACAACGCCGCGGTTGGTGGGGATACGGCCAGTTTATCGCGAAGTGCAGTTTGCCCCCTGTGCGGCCTGAAGTGTGAACGTCAGCGGGCCGGGCTAAAGTTCTTGCAGGAGGCTGCGATGAATACTTACACCACTGTGCCAAGCGGCGAGCAGGTGGTCCAGGAACTGCCATGGCGATGGAAAGTCCAGGGCAGGATTTTCGTGATCGGCGGCCTTGGTTTTATGTTCGACGCCTGGGATGTGACCCTCAATGGCATCCTCATTCCGCTGCTCTCCACGCACTGGGCCCTGACCCCGGGTGAGGTCGCCTGGGTGGGAACGGCCAACCTGATCGGTATGGCCTTGGGCGCCTTTGTGTGGGGCACCATCGCGGACACTATCGGGCGCAAGAAGGCCTTCACGGCCACCCTGCTGATCTTCTCCCTCTTCACCGTGCTGGGGGCTTTCTCGCCCGACTTCATTTTGTTCTGCGTGTTCCGGTTTATGGCGGGCTTCGGGCTGGGCGGCTGTATTCCCGTGGACTATGCGCTGGTGGGTGAGTTCACCCCCCGCAAGCAGCGCGGCAAGGTCCTCACGGCAATGGACGGATGGTGGCCGGTGGGTGCCGCCCTGGCCGGCTTCGTCTCCGCTGGGCTGGTGGGCCTGTTCGGTGACTGGCGGCTGACCATGCTGGTGATGGTGCTGCCTGCTCTGCTGGTGTTCTGGGTCCGGCGGAGCGTGCCCGAGTCCCCGCTGTTCCTGATCCGCAAGGGCCGGCGCGAGGAAGCAGCCAAGGTCATCGACGGACTGGTGGCGGCCACGGGGGCCGAACCGCGCGCCTACAGCCTGCCCGACGCCAAGGAAGTGCCCCGGCTTTCCGCTGGCAGCGCCTGGCACCAGCTGCGCCTCGTGTGGCAGTTCAACTGGAAGATCACGGCTGCGGCATGGTCCCTCTTCTTCACCATCCTGCTGGTCTACTACCTGTCGCTGACGTGGATGCCGCGGATCCTGATCGGCGCCGGCTTTGCTGAGTACAAGGCGTTTGTCACCACAGCATCCATGGCCGCCGTGGGGCTTTTGGGCGTTATTGTGGCGGCCCTGCTGGTGGAGCGGGTGGGCCGCAAATGGATTCTCGCCATCACGGGACCTCTGTCCGCGCTGACCCTGGTGATCGTGGCGATTGTGGTGGACATCCCCACGGCGGCGGTGTTCTGGCTGCTGGTGTTCGGCTTCGTGGTGCAGGTGGCCATCCCGGTCCTGTACGCCTACGTTTCCGAGCTCTACCCCACCGAGCTGCGCGGCACCGGTTTCGGCTGGGCTTCCACGTTTTCCCGCCTGGGCGCGGGCTTCGGTCCGCTGATCTTCGCCAATTACTTCTGGCCTGAGCTGGGCCTGGCCACGTCCTTCGCCCTCGCCGGTGGCCTGGTGCTCCTTGCTGTTCTCTGGATGGCGTTCTTCTCCCCCGAAACCAGGCAGCGCCGCCTCGACTGACCGCCTCCCCCACCCAACTAGGTAGCGCTAAGTGTAGTTTTGGGGCCTGATAACGACACTTAGCGCTACCTAGTTTCGATCAGTCGTGCTGTGACCACCCTCGGGACAGCAGCGTCCGCCTAACCTTCGCGACGGCGAGTCTGGCCTCGTTTTGCATATGCCTCTTGGAGATTCGGACCAGGATCCAGCCCGCCCGAACGAAGTCCTCTTCCCGGGCAATGTCCCTGACAATTTGCGCGGTCTCCGAGTGGCCCTCTCCGTCGTATTCAACGGCGACCTTTCGTTCCGGATAACTGAGGTCGGGTTGGCGTACGACGCCGGCATGCAACTCCGTAGGCACGTTCAGGAGAGGTTCGGGCAGGCCGGCGTCCTCCAGCGCCAGCCGCAGCCTGGTTTCTGGGGCAGAGTCGGACCCCACGCGGGCCAGGTCAAGGGCGAGACGCGCCTTCCGGATTCCTGGCGTCCCCTTGTGCCGGTCGAGCATGTCCTCCAGGTCCTCCCGTGTTGCATAGGGCTCAGACCGGCTTTCGAAGTCGGGCCGCGGGACGCGAAGCAAGTGGTCGGCCACCACGGTCAGCTCTTCGACGCTCATTTTGCGGGAGCAATCAAGCCAGGTCCTAGTCCGCGAAGTGATGAGCAACCCGTGATGGCTGACTACCTCGTCAGCGAAGAACTGCCCGCGGTGCCCCTTCACACCGGGTCGCCGCATGATGGAGACCGTGTCAGGACGCGAGATGTGCAGTAGTGGCTCACTGCTGCCGGGCAAAAAGCCGGGAAACTCCCATAGGAGGAAAGCGGACGCATGCGAAGCTGCAGCAAACTCAGTGACCGACGTGAAGGGCCGGATCCGGGGAGCCAAGGTGACATCATCGCCAACGCGGGGCACCCGGACTCCCCTGCTTGGCCACTGCAAGCCCTGGTGACGGAGTCGACGTCGGCTGATCCCGGCGTCGACGGCTTCCTGGAGGGTGAACGGCAGGGAAGCCAGGTGTTCGGGTAATCGGGTTGGAACCTTCATTCGCCCATCGTGGCAGGCCTGAAGTGCGGCTGCCGAAGTTATCCACAGGCCGCCCTCATCCTGCCCATCTGAGTAGCGCTAAGTGTCGTTTTGAAGGGTCAAAACGACACTTAGCGCTACCTGGGGTTAACCTCTGTTGGTGGACACCTGAAGTAGCGGGATCCTTGGATTCTGCGGAAAGGTGTTCTTGTGAGCACGACACGACGTAAATTCACT
>FOEZ01000015.1 GCA_900110595.1 Arthrobacter sp. OV608
TTCCGGTACGAGCGGTCCCTGGATGTGATCACGCAGGGCCGGAACCTGGGTATGGTGACCAAGTCCAACCTGATCCTGGGCATGGGCGAAACCCGCGAAGAGATCTCCGAAGCCCTGCGGGACCTGCATGAGGCCGGGTGCGACCTGATCACCATCACCCAGTACCTGCGCCCGTCCGAGCGGCACCTGCCGGTAGACCGGTGGGTCAAGCCCCAGGAGTTCGTGGACCTCCAGGACGAGGCCACCGAGATCGGCTTCCTCGGCGTGATGTCCGGCCCCCTGGTGCGCTCCTCCTACCGCGCCGGCCGGCTCTGGGCCACTGCCATGCGCAAGAAAGGCCGGGACATCCCCGCCGAACTCGCCCACATCGCCGAGGGCATCCAGGACTCCGGAACCACCCGCCAGGAAGCCAGCTCACTGCTCGCCGCGCATTCCTGACACCAACCATCCCAGACGCCAAAAGACAACACCCCGAAGGGCCGGCACCGGAGAACTCCGGTGCCGGCCCTTCGGCTTTGGTCACGTAGAATTGAGGCACTATGGCGAAATCCCCTGATTCCAGCAACCCCACTCCTGCGGGCTCGAGCGCAGTCAAGCGCGGCCTCTTCTCCCGCAAGCCGAAAGAAGCGAAGGTCAAGAAGCCCAGCCGGCTCAAGCAGATCGGCGAAGTTTTCAACATGACCCGCCGCCACGACCCCATGGTCCCGTGGCTGATGCTGCTGGTGTTCCTCGGTGTTGTGGCCGTCAGCTTCCTGGTGGGCTTCTGGCTGGAAAACTGGATTACCGGCCTCATCATCGGCATCCCGCTGGGCCTGCTCGGTGCCACGCTGATCCTGTCGCGCCGAGCCGAGCGCGCTGCCTTCGCCCAGATCGAAAACCAGCCGGGCGCCTCCGGCGCCGCACTGGGAACGCTCCGCCGCGGCTGGATCACCGAGGACCAGCCCGTTGCCGTCAATCCCCGCACGCAAGACGCCGTGTTCCGCGCCATTGGACGCCCCGGCGTCGTGCTGGTCAGTGAAGGGCCCAGCCACCGCGTGAAGCCGCTGCTGGACGCAGAACGCAAGCGCCTTGCCCGGATCCTGCCCAACGTCACCGTCCACGTCATTGAAAGCGGACGCGGCGAGGGCCAGGTGCCCATCAGCCAGGTGGCAAAGAAAATGGGCAAAATGAAGAACGAACTGACCAAGCTCGAAGTCAATGCGGTCTCCAAGCGGATCGCTTCGCTGGGCACCCGGCTCCCCATTCCCAAGGGCATCGACCCCTACAAGGCCCGCCCCAACCGCGGACGTTAGGCCAAAAGCCCCGGTACCGGCTACCTGCCGGTACCGGGGCTTTTTAGTGCACCAATACTGCCAGGAGGACAGGACAGCGTGAACCACAGCAATCTGAAAGAGGACCAGGCGGACGTCCAGGTCAACGAGGCCCACGTCAACGAGGAACAGGCAACCCAGGGCGACGCCGTACCGCCCGTCAAATCCTTGGCGCTGCGCGCCTTCCGGATCTTCGCCATCGCTGAAGCGTTCAGCTGGGCCGCGCTCCTGATCGGCATGTACTTCAAATGGATTGCCGGCACCACGGAAATCGGCGTGCAGGTGGCCGGCCCCATCCACGGAGCCCTGTTCGTTGGCTACGGGATCACGGCGCTGGCGCTCTGGCGGCTGCAGCGGTGGCCGTTCATAGTGGCGTTGTTTGCCGGGATCTCGGCTGTTTTCCCCTTCGCCACCCTCTGGTTCGAGCGCTGGGCAGGCAGGCGGGGACACCTTTCGGCGGGCGGGTCGAGACCCCTCAGGGAAACCAGCAGGGCCTGACGCCCGCGGATCCTAGCGGCGCAGCAGGAGCGTATTCATCGCCTTGTCATGGAGTCCGCGATGGTCGGGATCGAAAACCACGGCGGGGAACACCAGGCACAGCAGCAGAGACCTCACCAGGCCAGCGAGCGGCCCCGGCGCTCCGCCGCCGGCCCGCACCACGTGGATGCCCATGGCACGGTGCCCGATGCTGTAGCCAAGGGTGCCGACCAGGAGGATCTGCTCGACGGCGAAAATGGCCAGGTTTGCCCAGGCGTCGCCGCCAAAAGCGAAGTTGCTGATCAACAGCGCGATGCCCCAGTCGATCATGAGCGCAACGATCCGGCGGCCTGCCCGTGCGATGGAACCGGGACCGGACTCCGGCAGGCCAAGCCGCTCACCCGGATACCTGGATATGCCGGAGGTGTCGGGGCCAGTGAGCCAGGAACCGAGGTCTTTGCGATCTACCACCGTCCAAGCTTACGCGTGTTCACCCGCCCACAGTGTGGATGCGGTTAGACCACAGTGTGGACGGCCAGTAGCGTTGCCATATCAGGGCATTCTGTAACCTGCCCGAAACAATACGGACACGGACGGGAAATGCCCCATCCATAGGCTGTTAGCAGTTTCAAGCGAATCCCCCGGCAGGGTGCACATCAGCAGGGAAACCCAGTGGTCTCCCTGCCTTTGGATTGCGTTGGATCAGATGGCTGTCACGCCAGATATTTACATATGCGTTAGGAGCATAGATGTTCAAGACTGCGGACGAAGTCCTCAAGTTCATCAAGGACGAAGATATTAAGTTCGTCGATATCCGCTTCACCGATCTCCCGGGTGTCCAGCAGCACTTTAACGTCCCGGCCAAGAGCGTTGACGCCGACTTCTTCATCAACGGCCAGCTCTTCGACGGATCCTCCATCCGCGGCTTCCAGGGCATCGCCGAGTCCGACATGCAGCTGATCCCGGACGTCACCACCGCGTTCCTGGACACCTTCCGCATGGAAAAGACCCTCGCGCTGAACTTCTCCATCGTCAACCCCCGCACGGGCGATCCCTACCACCGCGACCCCCGCGGCGTGGCTGAGAAGGCCGAAGCCTACCTGGCCTCCACCGGCATCGCAGACACCGCATTCTTCGCTCCCGAAGCAGAGTTCTTCGTCTTCGACAACGTCCAGTACCAGTCCTCCCCGCAGGGCAGCTTCTACAAGATCGATTCCGAGGAAGCACACTGGAACACCGGCCGCGAGGAAGAGGGCGGAAACCTCGGCTACAAGACCCCCGTCAAGGGCGGTTACTTCCCGGTCTCCCCCACCGACAAGCAGGCCGACCTCCGAGACGCCATGTGCGTTGCCCTGGACGAAGCCGGCCTTGAGGTCGAGCGCAGCCACCACGAAGTTGGATCTGCCGGCCAGGCCGAGATCAACTACAAGTTCACCACCCTGACGCACGCTGCCGACGACCTGCAGAAGTTCAAGTACGTCATCAAGAACACCGCAGACGCCTGGGGCAAGTCCGTGACTTTCATGCCCAAGCCGGTCTTCGGTGACAACGGCTCCGGCATGCACTGCCACCAGTCGCTGTGGAACGGCGGCGAGCCGCTGTTCTACGACGAGAAGGGCTACGCCGGCCTGTCCGACACCGCCCGCTGGTACATCGGCGGCCTGCTCAAGCACGCCTCCGCCGTCCTGGCCTTCACCAACCCGACGGTGAACTCCTACCGCCGCCTGGTCAAGGGCTTCGAAGCCCCGGTCAACATGGTCTACTCGCAGGGCAACCGCTCCGCCGGTATCCGTATCCCCATCACGGGCACCAACCCCAAGGCCAAGCGCATCGAGTTCCGCGCTCCGGACCCCTCCTCCAACCCGTACCTGGCCTTCGCTGCCCAGCTGATGGCCGGCATCGACGGCATCCGCAACCGCATCGAGCCGCCGGCACCCATCGACAAGGACCTCTACGAGCTCCCCGCTGAGGAAGCCAAGGACATCCCCAAGGCTCCGGGCACGCTCGAGGAAGCCCTGGAAGCCCTGGCCGAGGACAACGAGTTCCTGCAGGCCGGCGGCGTCTTCACCCAGGACCTGATCGACACCTGGATCGAGTACAAGTACGAAAACGAAATCCGCCCGCTGTCGCTGCGCCCGAACCCCTACGAGTTCGAGCTCTACTACGGCGTCTAGCCAGGCTCTGCGGCTGACGCGGGCATAGCCCGCAAACAGTCCGCAAGGGATCTTTCATACAGGAAAGGCCGGCTTCAAGGTTTCCCTTGAGGCCGGCCTTACTGCTGTCCGGATCCGCCAGAGTTTCCGGCTCGCATGTCCCGGATGCAGCGTCAACGGACCGGCTGTGCTTCCTCTTCACTGCCCGTAACTGATGGTTGTACGGCCACCCTGCTGAAACCCGCGGGCAGGTCGGCGTCACTTGACGCGAGAATGACAGTAGTTCGCTCCGCTATGTCCACGTCACTGATGTCCGCGTTGTACAACTCATCAGCCTCACGCTTCAACCCGGCGCCTTGTGCCTCGTCCAGGCGTTTGCCATCCATGGACCACTTGTAGTCGTAACTGAACGTGGGTGCCCAGCTATGGAGAGCATCGGCGACACTGGTGAACGTGGCTTGCCGTCCTTCAGGACTGGAGGCGCTCACCATATACAGATTCACTGGTGCCGTGCCGGTGCGGTTGTCCACGTCCGCCACGAGGTATGAAACAGGCGCTGCTCCGACCTTGACCCGGTAGGCCTCGATTGCAGCTACAGCAGGGTCGGTCGCAGGTGCCGGCAACGTAAAAGTAATATGGGCGCCCGAGGCCGTAGTGAGCCCGTAGAGTCCTGCCGGCGTCGTGCCTGGTGGCGTGGCCGATGATTGAGCCGCGCTTGGGCCGGCCCCGCCAGCCGGCGGGCCGCCTTGCACAGGCGCCGGCGCTGAACACGCTGCGAGCAACAAAACAACGGCCGGCGCGGCGGTCCTGATCTGCTTCATGGCTTCCCAAACTGTGTTTGCAGCCCCCAGAGCTATCTGTATGTAGCCCCCAGCATAGGGGCCCGGGGAACACTGTGGAAGTGCCGGATCGCCCGGTATCCCGGGAACCGGGAGCAACTCCCCATAAGGTGGGGATCCGGCTCCAGACGTGCTGAGACCGGGAGCCGGATCCCCTGGCGAATGTCCCCCGAGACGAAGACTAAATGAAGCCTTCCCCCCAACAAGGTTTGAAGAACACCGCCAGTCCACATGATGTGCCAATCCGGCACCGAGTGCAACGCCGGGCGGTCCGGTTACGGCCGGCGGGCCGCAGCAAAGGCCCGGTACAGGGTTCGTTGGGGGCCTGAGGACCCGCCCAGGTACTGGCCGCGGTCCTCGAATCCGGCGCGGCGGTAGGCGGCCAGGCCCGCGGGATTGGCTTCGTTGACGGAGAGGACGACGCCGGCCTCCCGGCTCTGCTGCCGGCTGCTGAGTTTCTCCGCGGCCGCCGCAGCGGCGGCCGCCCCCTGCGGACCGTAGCCTTTGCCCTGCTGCCGCCGGTCGATGAGGAAACCGCGCAGCAGCCAGGCGGAATCGTCGTCGGGCCAGCCGGCAAGCCTGGCTGCCCCTGCCTGCAGAGTGAGCACCCCCACGGCCTGGCCATTGGCTTCAATCACGTACGGACGTCGTGACTCCTCAGCCAGGCCGGCCAGGGCCATCCGCAGCGGATCGCCAACAAATTTCCCCTGCCCGGGCAAAAGTTCGAGTCCGGCCACGGCTTCCAGTTGGATGGCCCGGGCGTCGTCGTCGATATCCCGGAGTGAAATCAGCCAGACGCCCCCACCCGTTCCGGTCAGGATTGTTGGCCCGCGGATTCGCCCGCGGTGGCCTCGGCGGGCGCTCCTGCGGGATCCATCCAGAAGACCTCCCAGAGGTGTCCGTCAGGGTCCTGGAAGCTGTGGTTGTACATAAAGCCGTAGTCGTGGAGATCCTCGGACACTGAACCGCCGTTGGCCAGCGCGGTGCGCACTGCCTCGTCCACGGCTTCCCGGCTGTCCACGGAATAGGCGATGATCGCTTCCGCTGAACCCGTGTTGTCCGCGACGTCCTTCCTGGTGAAGGTCTTGAAATAGTCCTGTACGAGCAGCATCACGTACGCGTTCTCGTTGACCACCATGCAGGTGGCGTTCTCGTCGGTGAAGTCCGGGTTGAAGGTGAAGCCGAGGGAACTGAAGAAGTCCACCGAGCGCTTGAGGTCCTGGACGGGCAGGTTGAGGAAGAGTTGGTTAGCCATGGGCTCAACGTAGCACCGGGCCCTGACAACTGTCAGCCGCGCACTATGGGCGGTTCAGGGGTTACTGGCCGTAGAAGACCCGTTCGAAGACGGCACGGGCCCGCCGGCTGACCCGCAGGTAGTCCTCCTCCAGGGCCGCGGCCTGGCCTGGTTCGTAACCGCACCAGCGTGCCACGGCTTCCAGGTCGCGCCGCGAAGACGGCAGCAGGTCCGAGGCCTTGCCGCTCCAGATGACGTTGGCGGACCTGATCCGGCTGGCCAAACGCCAGGCAGCCGCCAGGAGGTCGGCATCGTCGGCCGCCAGCAGGCCAAGCTGGGTTGCCTCCTGCAGTGCACCCACGGTTGAGGTGGTACGCAGCTGCGGGTGTTTGCCCGCATGCTGCAGCTGCAGCAACTGGACCAGCCATTCGACGTCGCTGAGCCCGCCGCGGCCCAGCTTGAGGTGCCGGGCAGGATCGGCCCCCCGGGGCAGGCGTTCGGACTCCACCCGTGCTTTGATCCGCCTGATTTCGCGTACGTCCTGCTCGGATACGGACTCCGGGTAGCGGATGGGATCGATGAGTTCGAGGAAGTCCGCAGCCAGGGAGTCGTCGCCGGCCATGGGCCTGGCACGCAGCAGTGCCTGGGCCTCCCAGATCAGGGACCAGCGGCGGTAGTACTCGGCGTAGGAATCCAGGGAGCGCACCATCGCACCGTTCTTGCCCTCGGGGCGCAGGTCCGCGTCCACCTGGAGGACCCGTTCGGCCATGATGGCCGGCTTCAATGGCTGGGTGAGGAGGCTGGAGACCTTGGACACGATCCGCGAGGCCTGCTCCTGCGCTTCTTCCTCCGAGAAGCCCGGCAAGGCCCGGTGGACGTACATCACGTCGGCGTCGGACCCGTAGCCGATCTCGCGCCCGCCCTGCCGGCCCATGGCAACCACCAGGACAGCGGTTTTCAGTGGCCCCTTGGCTGAGACGATTCCTTCGGCCACGCGCAGTGCGCCCAGCACCGCGGCCCGGTCGGCGTCCGCCAGGGCGGCTCCCACGCGATCCTGGTCCAGGAGACCGGCGGAGTCGGCGATGGCAACCCGCAGCGTCTCGCGCCGCCTGATCAGCCGGATCAGCCGCATGGCACTTTCCGGATCTGCATGGCGGGACATCTTGGAGGTGATCTCCTGCCACTGTGCCTCAAAGGTCACCGGCACCAGGTCCTTGTCATGGCCAAGCCAGGCCACCGATTCCGGGGACACTTCCAGCAGGTCGGCGATCAGCCGCGAGTTGGCCAGCACATGGCATAACCGCTCCGCGGCGGCCTTGGAGTCCCGGAGCATGCCCAGGTACCAGTGGGTGGTGCCCAGGGCTTCGCTGACCCGGCGGAAGGCGAGGAGGCCGCCGTCGGGATCCACGCCTTCGGCCAGCCAGTCCAGCAGGATGGGCAGCAGCTGCCGCTGCAGTGCGGCCCGGCGGCTCACGCCGGCCGTGAGGGCCTCGATGTGGCGCATGGCACCCTTCGGGTCCCGGTAACCAAGGGCGGCGAGCCGGCCCTCGGCGGCCTCGGGCGTCAGCTTGGCGTCCTCGCTGCTGAGCTTGGCGGCGGTGTTGAGCAGGGGCCGGTAGAAGATCCGTTCATGCAGCTCACGCACCGAGCGCTTGGTCTTCTGCCAGGCAGTGAGCAGGGCGTCCGGGTGCGGGCGTTCGTTGGAAAACGGGCCGAGCACCGCCTTGGCAAGTGCACGCAGTGCCGGTTCGCCCACCGGCATGAGGTGGGTCCTGCGCAGCTGGAAGAGCTGGATGCGGTGCTCCAGGAGCCGCAGGTACCGGTAGGCGTTGTCGAAGGCTGCTGCATCGGCTCGCCCAATGTAGCCGCCTGCGGATAGTGCGGCAATGGCGGACGTGGTGTCGCGCCGGCGGAGTGATTCATCGGATTTGCCGTGCACCAGCTGGAGCAGCTGGACGGTGAACTCAACGTCCCGCAGTCCGCCGCGGCCCAGTTTGATCTGCCGCTGTTCCTCCGCGGGCGGGATGTGTTCGGTGACGCGGCGGCGCATGGCCTGGACTGATTCGACAAAGCCGTCGCGGCTGGCCGAACTCCAGATCAGCGGCGTGATGGCCTCTTCGTACAGTTGGCCGAGGGCAGCGTCACCGGCGATGGTGCGTGCTTTGAGCAGTGCCTGGAACTCCCAACTCTCCGCCCACCGCGCATAGTACGTCTGGTGTGAGGCCAGGGTCCGGACCAGGGGCCCGGATTTACCCTCCGGCCGCAGGTTCGCGTCCACCTCCCAGAGCCCGGGTTCGCGGGCCACCGATGAGATGGCCCGGGAGATTCCGCTGGCAAGGGCCGTGCCGATGGTGGCAGTGGCAGCGTCGTCGAGGCTGCCCGGCTCCACCACGTAGATCACATCGACGTCGGAAATGTAGTTCAGCTCGCGGGCCCCGCATTTGCCCATGCCAATAACAGCCAGGCCGACGTCGGCCACGTCCGCGGCGCTGAACTGGCCGGCCGCTTCGGCACGCGAGACGGCAAGGGCGGCCTCAATGGCGGCGCCCGCGAGATCGGCGAGCTCCCCGCCCACCGACGGCATGAAGTCCAGCGGGTCCGCGGCGCACAGGTCCTTGACTGCCAGGTCCACAACGCCCCTGCGGTAGGCCGTCCGAAGGGCCGCATAGGCGTCGGTTCCGGTGGTTGCTGCCACCGGCCGCGCGGCCCGGGGATCGGCGCCCACGGACTGCAACAGGGTGGCGCGAAGCTCCTGCGGATCGGCCGGCTGGGGTTCAGGGCTGGGCCGCACTTCAAAGGCGGACAGGTGTTCAGGGTGGCGGATCAGGAACTCCCCCAGCGCCTCGGACGCTCCCAGGACGCGGTACAGCGGCTCGCTGGTCTCGGGGTCGGCGGCCGCAAGCTCCCGCAGGGCCGGATGCTTTTCGATCAGGCGGACCAGGGACTGCAGGGCTGTATCCGGGCTGGCAGCCATCTGGAGCCCGGCAAAGAGCCTGTCTTCGTCCAGTCCTTCGAGCTCGCGGGCAGCGAGGAACCGCTCGCCCTTTTCGAGATCGCTGAAGCCGGCGGAGATCAGGCGCCGTGCGAGGCTCACCACCGCTCCCTAGAGGATGCCCAGGTTGCGCTGCAGTTCGTAGGGCGTGACCTGGAGGCGGTAGTCCTGCCACTCGGCGCGCTTGTTGCGCAGGAAGTGTTCGAAGACCTGCTCGCCCAGGATCTGCGGCATCAGCTCCGAATCCTCCATGGACCTGATGGCGTCATGCAGGCTGGCGGGAAGGGGGTCATGGCCCATGGCGCGGCGTTCGGCCGAACTCAGCGACCAGACGTCGTCCTCGGCAGCGGCCGGCAGGTCGTAGCCCTCTTCGATGCCCTTGAGGCCTGCGCCCAGCAGGACGGCGTAGGCAAGGTAGGGGTTGGCTGCTGAATCGATGCCGCGGTATTCGATCCGGGCGGACTGGCCCTTGCCCGGCTTGTACAGCGGAACGCGGACCAGCGCGGAACGGTTGTTGTGTCCCCAGCTCAGGTAGCTCGGGGCCTCGCCGCCGCCCCAGAGGCGCTTGTAGGAGTTCACGAACTGGTTGGTGACGGCCGTGAATTCAGGGGCGTGCTTGAGGATGCCGGCAATGAACTGGCGGGCGGTCTTGGACAGCTGGAACTCCGCGCCGGCCTCGTAGAAGGCGTTGGTGTCGCCCTCGAACAGGGAGAAGTGCGTGTGCATGCCGGAGCCGGGGTGCGCGGTGAAGGGCTTGGGCATAAACGTGGCGTAGGTGCCCTGCTGGAGCGCCACTTCCTTGATCACGGTGCGGAACGTCATGATGTTGTCCGCGGTTTGCAGCGCATCGGCGTACCGGAGGTCGATTTCGTTTTGGCCCGGCCCGGCCTCGTGGTGGCTGAACTCGACGGAGATTCCCACGGATTCCAGCATGGTCACGGCGGTCCGGCGGAAATCCTGCGCTACGCCGCCCGGTACGTGGTCAAAGTAGCCGCCCTCATCGACGGGCACGGGAGCCCCGTCCGGTCCCGGCTCCTGCGATTTGAGGAGGTAGAACTCGATCTCGGGGTGGGTGTAGCAGGTGAACCCCATGTCCGCCGCTTTGGCCAGGGTGCGCTTGAGGACGTTGCGGGGATCGGCGGCGGAGGGCTCGCCGTCGGGGGTGAGGATGTCGCAGAACATGCGCGAGGTCTGCTCGGTTTCGCCGCGCCACGGCAGGATCTGGAAGGTGGAGGGGTCCGGCTGTGCCAGCATGTCGGATTCGAAAACGCGGGCGAGCCCTTCAATGGCTGAACCATCGAAGCCGAGGCCTTCCTCGAAGGCGCCCTCAACTTCGGCGGGCGCCAGGGCCACGGACTTGAGTGAACCCACGACGTCGGTGAACCACAGGCGCACGAAACGTACGTCGCGCTCTTCGATAGTGCGCAGGACAAACTCTTGCTGGCGGTCCATGATGGCCTCTTCTGTCGGTCAACGTCCATGCCCCGGTCCGCAGAGGAGGAAGCCGGAAAGCAGTTCACCAACACTGTACTAAGCAATTGGCGGCGATGCTGGAGACGGCGGGGCGCGTAACACAGCATTAACACACCGGAACCCCTGACGCGCACGGGCCACACCACCGGCGTTGCGGCCAGGGCCCCCCGCCCATATGACGCGAATCACCTGGTCGGTGCCCGCAACCGGTAGCTAGGACGGCAGGTGCGGCACTACGCTCATGCCATGGCCTCAAGCAACAGCTCCGATTCCAGCGCGCCCGCAGACGTTCCCGCCCCCTATGGCAGCGGACCTGCGCAGGGCGGCCCGGCTGCCTCCGCGCGGAAACCGGCAAAGGTCCGGATCCACCATCTCCAGCAGGCCAAGGATGCCGGCACGAAGTTTGCCATGCTGACCGCCTATGAGCAGTACACGGCAGAGATCTTCGATGCCGCCGGCATCGAGGTGCTCCTCGTGGGGGACTCGGCCTCAAACAATGTCTTCGGCAACGAAACCAGCCTTCCGGTGACTGTGGACGAACTGCTTCCCCTGTGCCGCGCTGTGGCGCGTTCGGCCAAGCGCGCGCTGGTGGTGGCCGACCTGCCGTTCGGCAGCTACGAGGTCTCGCCGGAGCAGGCTGTCGCCGCTGGTGTGCGGTTCCTGAAGGAGGGCCTCGCGCACGCGGTCAAGATCGAGGGCGGCAAGTATTACGCCCCTACTGTCCGGGCCATGGTGCAGGCCGGGATTCCCGTTATGGCCCACATCGGCTTCACGCCGCAAAGCGAGCACGCGCTGGGCGGGTACCGCGTGCAGGGCCGCGGCGACGACGCCCAGAGGTTGATTGACGACGCCGTCGCGCTGGCTGAGGCGGGCGCCTTCAGCGTGTTGATGGAAATGGTTCCCGCCGAGACTGCGGCGGCGGTGGACGCGGCCGTCACGGTTCCCACCGTTGGCATCGGCGCCGGTAAGGAAACCACCGGCCAGGTGCTCGTGTGGCAGGACATGGCCGGCCTCCGGGGCGGCAGGATGGCCAAATTCGTCAAGCAGTACGCGGACCTGCGCACCACGCTGCTTGACGCAGCCACTGCGTACGGCGAGGACGTACGGTCAGGCCAGTTTCCCGGCCCGGAACATTCTTTCTAAGCCCGGCGGCGCCGACTAACGGCACCGGGGCCGGCAGCCGGCAACCGTCCTGGCGCCTTGATGGCGTCTTGGGGGTACTGCGGAAGCGGACGTCAAGGTGAGGCCGCCCGCGGCCGAGGCAGTCCGCGGAGTAGTGCCGCCAAGACGCCCTGCCCGGCAAAGCCGTCAGTCGTCGTCGTCCTGCTTGTCCCACGCCTCATTGCGTGCGCGGACCTTTTCAAGTGCGTGCTCGGCCTCTTCCCTGGTTTTGTAGGGTCCGATCAGCTGGCTCCAGTCCGAAAGCCGGTCCTCCTCCACCTCGTGGGTCTTGATGTTGTACCAGTACTCGGTCATCGCTCTTCCCCGTTCCGCCGGCAGGAAGCTGCTTACGTGACGCGCGTAACTTAAATTCTTACGCGTCACGGACGCGGCTCCCGGTTGTTAGGCCTTCTGTGGTGCCTTATATGATCAATCTATGCCTTCCCTTGCCTCGACTGCACCCATCGGCACCCTCACCCCGGGAACCGTGGGCCCGCAGCGTCCAGTACCGGCGTCCATCCCCCGGCCGGAGTATGTCGGCAAGCCGGCGCCCGCCAAATTCACCGGCTCGGAGGTCAAGTCCGCAGAGACCATCGAGAAGATCCGGGTGGCCGCCAAAATCGCCGCACAGGCGATCGTCGAGGTGGGCAAGCACATCGAACCCGGCGTCACCACGGACCACCTGGACAAGGTGGGCCACGAGTTCCTCCTTGACCACCACGCCTATCCCTCCACCCTCGGGTACCGGGGATTCCCGAAGTCCCTGTGCTCGTCCGTGAACGAGGTCATCTGCCACGGGATTCCGGACAGCACAGTGGTCCAGGACGGCGACATCATCAATATCGATATCACCGCCTTTATCGGCGGCGTCCACGGGGACACCAACTACACCTTCCTGGTGGGCGATGTTGACGATGAGTCGCGTCTCCTGGTGGAACGGACGCAGGAATCCCTGAACCGGGCCATCAAGGCGGTTGCCCCCGGGCGGGAGATCAACGTGATCGGCCGCGCCATCCAGTCCTACGCCAAGCGTTTCGGCTACGGCGTGGTCCGGGATTTCACCGGGCACGGCGTTGGCGAAGCGTTCCACACCGGGCTGATCATCCCGCACTACGATGCCGCCCCCGCCTACAACACCGTCATCGAAGCCGGCATGGTGTTCACTATTGAACCGATGCTCACGCTGGGGACGGTGGAATGGGACATGTGGGCCGATGACTGGACAGTGGTGACCAAGGACCGCAAGCGCACCGCCCAGTTTGAGCACACCCTGCTGGTCACGGATACCGGCGCCGAGATCCTCACGCTCCCCTGACCAGCCGGCACCGGCGTCGGACGCGATAAAGTGCCGCCGCCGGTAACAGAACCGCCGCTGCTGACCAGCAGCCACCGCAGACTTAGCAACAACCGGGCCGGCTGCCCGCCGCCCCTCCCCTGCCCGCCCCTGCCACGAACGGAAAACCCATTGGCCAAGAAGGACGAGAAGTCGCACAAGAACGCCCCGCTGATCGGCATCGACATCGGAGGCACGGGAATCAAGGGCGGCATCGTCGACCTGAAAAAGGGCAAGCTCCTCGGTGACCGGTTCCGGGTACCCACCCCGCAGCCGGCTACCCCTGAGTCAGTAGCCGAGGCAGTGGCGCTGGTGGTCTCCGAGCTTTCCGCCCGTCCCGAGGCGCCCGCCGCCGGCTCCCCCGTGGGCGTAACGTTCCCCGGGATCATCCAGCACGGAGTGGTCCACTCCGCCGCCAACGTGGACAAAGCCTGGCTCAACACGGACATCGATGCCCTCCTGACCGAGCGCCTGGGCCGCCCCGTCGAGGTCATTAACGACGCCGACGCCGCCGGGCTCGCCGAAGCGCGCTACGGTGCCGGTGCCGGGGTTTCCGGTACCGTGCTGGTGATTACCCTGGGCACCGGCATCGGCTCTGCCTTTATCTTCAACGGCAAGCTGGTACCGAACGCCGAACTCGGCCACCTGGAGATCGACGGCCATGATGCCGAGACCAAGGCCTCCGCCGTTGCCCGGGAACGCGACGGGCTGTCCTGGGACGAATACAGCGTCCTGCTGCAGCGCTACTTCTCCCACGTCGAGTTCCTGTTCTCCCCCGAACTGTTCATTGTGGGCGGCGGCATCTCCAAGCGCGCCGACGAGTACCTTCCCAACCTCAAGCTCCGCACGCCCATCGTTCCGGCGGTCCTGCGCAATGAGGCCGGCATTGTGGGCGCCGCCATCGAAATCGCGTTGAAGCACAAGCTCGCCAAGTAGAAGGCGCCCGCCCGCTCCTGAATGCACGAATGCCCCTTCCGTTCGGAAGGGGCATTCGTGCATTCAAAGTGATGCCGGTGGTGGCTGCGGCTTCCCCTCCACTGCCACCACCGGAGATGGGCGTGAGCCGTTAGAGCGGGCTCTTTTCGGAGGTTTTGGCGCCCTTCGCGGCGATGCCGCCGGCGTCCTCCTCGGCTTCCTGGCGGAGCAGGGCAATGGCCGATTCAAAATCTTCGAGGGATTCAAAGGCCTGGTACACGCTGGCGAACCGCAGGTAGGCTACCTTGTCCAGCTTCTGCAGCGGCCCGAGGATCACGAGCCCCACCTCGTGGGCGTCGATTTCGGCGGCACCGGAGGAGCGGATCTGCTCTTCGACTTCCTGTGCCAGCAGCGCGAGGTCATCCTCGCTGACCGGCCGGCCCTGGCATGCCTTGCGGACGCCATTGATGACTTTGCTGCGGCTGAAGGGCTCCCCCACGCCGGACCGCTTGATCACCGACAGGCTGGTGGTTTCCACGGTGGTGAATCTGCGTCCGCATTCGGGGCACTGGCGGCGGCGGCGGATGGCCGAGCCGTCGTCGGCCATGCGGCTGTCCACCACGCGGGAATCGGGGTTGCGGCAGAACGGACAGTACATGGCGTCCCTTCCTTCGCTTGATATGAGGCACATGCAGGGGTATCGCAACACCCTGCAGCCGTATCAGTTTACGTCCGCCCGTACCCTAATAACAAGCCTGTAACTACTACATGTAGTAGTCACTACCACTACATGTCGGCGGATGAGGCCCCACGCTGCTCCGGGAACCGGGCCGTGACAGCTTCCCCGTGGGCGGGCAGGTCTTCAGCGCCGGACAGGCTCACAATGTGGCCGCTGACCTCGGCCAGCGCTTCACGGCTGTAGTTCACCACCTGGATTGCACGCAGGAAAGTGGTGACGTTCAGGCCGGACGAAAAGGCCGCAGTGCCGCTCGTAGGCAGCACGTGGTTGGATCCGGCGCAGTAATCCCCCAGGGACACCGGGCTGTAGTCGCCAACAAAGATGGCACCGGCATTACGGATCCTCCCGGCCACGGCAGCCGCATCCCGGGTCATGATCTCCAGGTGTTCGGCGGCGTATGCGTCACATGCTGCAATGCCCTGCTCGAGGTTGTCCACCAGGACAACGCCGGACTGGGGGCCGGAGAGGGCTTCGCGGACGCGGACCGAGTGCTTGGTGGCGGCGGCCTGCAGGTCCAGCTCTGCGCGGACAGCGGCGGCGAGGTCCTCCGAATCGGTGATCAGTACCGATGCTGCCTTGGGATCGTGCTCGGCCTGGCTGATGAGGTCGGCGGCAACCAGGGGCGGCTGCGCGCTGGAGTCTGCCAGGATGGCGATCTCCGTGGTCCCCGCCTCGGAATCGATGCCCACCACGCCCTTCACCAGCCGCTTGGCCGTTGCCACAAAGATGTTGCCCGGACCGGTTACCACGTCCACCGGTTCCAGCGCAGGGCCGGAATCAGCAGCGGGCACCCCGTAGGCGAACGCGGCAACAGCCTGCGCCCCGCCGATGGCGTACACCTCGGTGATGCCCAAAAGCGCTGCGGCGGCAAGGATGGTGGGGTGCGGAAGCCCGCCGAACTCCTTCTGCGGAGGCGACGCCAGCGCAATGGACTCCACCCCCGCGGCGAGGGCCGGGACCACGTTCATGATCACCGAGGACGGGTAGACCGCCAGGCCGCCGGGAACATAGAGTCCCACCCGCGCCACTGGCACCCAGTTCTGGCTCACCAGGGCGCCGTCGCCCAGCTGGACGTCAACGTTGCGCGGCCGCTGGCCCTCGGCAAAACGGCGTGCCCGGCTGATGGATTCCTCCAGCGCCCGGCGCACCACCGGATCCAGCTGCTCCAGGGCGGCTGAGAGGGCCGCCTGCGGAACCAGCGGATGGTCCTGTTCCACGCCGTCGAAGCGGAGGGCCAGCTCGGCCAGGGCTTCGAAGCCCCCCTTCCGAACGGCCGAAATGATGTCGAGGACCTTTTCTTCAGCGTCGGCCACTGTCTGGCCCTGGGCACGCGGCACGGCGGCGCGGAGTGCCGCAAGGGTCAGGTTCCGGCCCCGGAGATCAACGGTGCGGAAGCTCACGGTGGCAGCGGCAGGGACGGCGGGGAACTCCGAAGAAATGGTCACCGCATTATTTTACGGGCCCAACCGCAGCGTGCCGCGCCTCCTCCGGGCCGTCGTCGTCCTTCTTGCCCAGGAGGTGCATCAACTCCAGCACAAACACGGAGACGGCCGTGGCTGCCGGCCACAGCAGCAGCACCGGCAGCGCACGCAACGAGAAAGCGATACTGGCGTTGGCGGTGGCGTCGACGGCCGGGCCGAACAAGCGCGCGGACAACACCCCCGCCTGCCACGCCAGGACTGCACCGCACAGGGCACCGGCAAGCCCCAGGAGGAGGCTTGCCTGCGGATCCTGGCGCTTCTTGTCGGCCAGGAAGACGGCCAGCAGGCACCCTGCGAAGACCAGCAGCCCGGCCAGGGTCAGGTCCCTCGGCAGCCAGACCTGGGGGTGGGCGCCGTCGCCAAGGGCGGGGTCCCGGGTGATGAGGTTGAGGCCTCCCGGTGCCAGCAGCCACCAAAGGATCCCCGCCGGTATGCCGGCCACCGCCGGCAGCACCAGCATGGCCCAGGGCAGCCGCGGACGTGCCCGTCCGGTCCGTTGTGTCATGCAACAAACCTTAACAGTTGTTCCGGCCGCTTAACTCCCGGACGTAGGGCTTCAAGAGATTCCCCGCCTGCCCGGCAGGCCCATAGAGTTGAAGGAGAGCACCAAGCCATCCACCACCAGGAGTTCCACGTGACCGAATCTGAGGCGCCCTTCGAGCGGACGTTCAAGGAGATGTTCCGGCGCCACGCGGCCGGCGTCGCCATCATCACGGTCAACTACCAGGACCGCCCGTTCGGGTTCACCGCCACGTCCGTGGCTTCCCTGTCCGCTCAACCGCCACGCTTTACGTTCAACATGGCCCGCAGCTCCGGGTCCTGGCCTGCCGTGGCCAACACCACCTACATTGGCGTCCACATGCTCGGCCTCGAGAACCAGGCGCTGGCAGACCGCTTTGCCCGCGGCACCAACCGCTTTGAGGGCGACCACTGGGAAGCAGGGCCGCACGGCGTCCCCGTGCTGAAGGACGTGGCCGGCTGGCTGATCGGCGAGGTGCAGATGCGCCTCTCGTTCGAGAACAACGCCGTGGTGGTGGTCCAGGTGGTTGACGGCCAGGTGGGCGGCGAGGGTTCTCCCCTGCTGTACCACGGCGGGGCGTACGGGCAGCCCGTGCCGCTGGACTACGAGATCTAGCTTCCCTCCAGAGCGAAGGACGACGGCGGCACGCACCGCCCGCCGTCGTCCGCTGCTCTCAGGCGACCAGTGCTCTCAGGCGTCCAGGCAGGCCGGGCCCAGCAGGACCTTCAAGTCACCAAACAGGGACGGACTGGGGTTCACCCGGAGGTGGACCGGCAGGCCCATGATCTCCGTGCGGGTATCGCCCTGCAGGTGCAGGCGCACTTCCGAGTTGCCGCGGTGGGTCCGGAGAACGTCGCCAAGCTCCGTGACCACGGCCTCCGTGGCCTTGTGCGTGGGCATGGTGATCACCAGCGGTCCGCCCAGCCCTTCGCTGAGGTCCGGGACGGAAAGCTCCATGCAGTTCAAGGTGATCGCGCCGTCGTCGCGCTTTTGCAGGCGCCCCTTGACCACCACGATCAGGTCCTCGGCCAATACTGAGGCAATTGGTCCATAGACCTGGCCGAAGAACATCACTTCCATCGAGCCGCCAAGGTCCTCCACCTCCGCCCGCGCGTAGGCGTTTCCGCTGGCCTTGGCGATGCGCCGGCTCAGGGATGTGATCATGCCGGCGATGGTGATGATGGCACCATCCTGCGGCCCGTCTTCACCCAGGACTGACGTGATGCTCATTTCGGCATGCTGGCTGAGCACCCCCTCGAGGCCCTGCAGGGGGTGGTCCGAGACGTACAGGCCCAGCATGTCCCGCTCAAAGGAGAGTTTGTCCTTCTTCTCCCATTCAGGCAGGTCGGGGATTTCGATGCTCAGCGACGATTCCGACTCGGCTTCCTCAAAGCCGGCGAAGAGGTCGAACTGGCCGATCGCTTCGTTCCGCTTTAGCGTGATGACCGAGTCGATGGCTTCTTCGTGGATCATGGCCAGGGCGCGCCGGTGGTGGCCCAGCGAATCGAAGGCGCCGGACTTGATCAGCGACTCAATGGTGCGCTTGTTGCACACCACGGCCGGGACCTTCATCAGGTAGTCCTTGAAGGAGGTAAAGGCGCCCTCGCTCTCCCGGGCCGCCACCATGGCTTCCACCGCGTTGACGCCGACGTTGCGGATGGCGCCCATGCCGAAGCGGATGTCGTTGCCTACGGGGGTGAAGTTCAGGGCGGACTCATTGACGTCCGGCGGGAGCACGGTGATGCCCATGCGCCGGCATTCGTTCAGGTAAATCGCGGACTTGTCCTTGTCATCGCCCACGGACGTGAGCAGCGCCGCCATGTACTCAGGGGCGTAGTGGGCCTTGAGGTACGCGGTCCAGTAGGAGATCACGCCGTACGCGGCCGAGTGGGCCTTGTTGAAGGCGTAGTCGGAGAAGGGCAGCAGGATGTCCCACAGGGTCTTCACGGCCTCCATGGAGTAGCCGTTGTCCTGCATGCCCTGGGAGAAGCCGGCGAACTGCTTGTCCAGCTCGGATTTCTTCTTTTTGCCCATGGCCCGGCGGAGGATGTCTGCCTGGCCCAGCGAGTACCCGGCCAGCTTCTGCGCCACGGCCATCACCTGCTCCTGATACACGATCAGGCCGTAGGTTCCGCCGAGGATCTCCTTGAGGGGTTCCTCCAGTTCCGGGTGGATGGGGATGACTTCCTGGATCCCGTTTTTGCGCAGTGCGTAGTCCGTGTGGGCGTTGGCGCCCATGGGGCCCGGCCGGTAGAGCGCCAGGACGGCGGAGATGTCTTCGAAGTTGTCAGGCTTCATCAGCTTGAGCAGCGACCGCATGGGGCCGCCGTCGAGCTGGAAGACACCCAGGGTGTCGCCGCGTGCCAGCAGCTCGTAGGATGGCGCATCATCGAGCTCGAGGTTTTCCAGGTCGAGGTCGATGCCGCGGTTCATCTTGATGTTCTCGAGGGCGTCGGAAATGATCGTCAGGTTCCGCAGGCCCAGGAAGTCCATCTTGATCAGGCCCAGGCCCTCGGACGTCGGGTAGTCGAACTGGGTGATCACCTGGCCGTCCTGGAAACGGCGCATGATCGGAATGACGTCGATGATCGGGTCCGAGGACATGATCACACCGGCGGCGTGGACGCCCCACTGGCGTTTCAGCCCCTCGATGCCGAGTGCTGTCTCGAACACCTTGGCGGCTTCCGGATCGGTGCTGATCAGCTGCCGGAAGTCCCCGGCCTCGCCGTAGCGCTTCGCCTCCGGGTTCTGGATGTCCGCGAGGGGGATGTCCTTGGCCATCACTGCCGGCGGCAGCGCCTTGGTCAGCTGCTCGCCCATGCTGAAGGGGTAGCCCAGCACGCGCGAGGAGTCCTTGAGCGCCTGTTTGGTCTTGATGGTGCCGTACGTGACGATCATCGCAACGCGCTCGTCACCGTATTTCCGGGTCACGTAGTCGATGACCTCGGAGCGGCGGCGGTCATCGAAGTCGACGTCGAAGTCGGGCATTGAGACGCGGTCGGGGTTGAGGAAGCGCTCGAAGATCAGGCCGTGGCGCAGCGGGTCCAGGTCAGTGATGCGCATGGCGTACGCCACCATGGAACCGGCACCGGAACCACGGCCGGGACCCACGCGGATGCCGTTGTTCTTGGCCCAGTTGATGAAGTCGGCCACCACCAGGAAGTAGCCCGGGAAGCCCATCGAGGTGATGACGCCCAGTTCATAGTCGGCCTGTTTGCGGACCTCGTCCGGGATTCCGGCCGGATACCGGTACTGCAGCCCCTTATCCACTTCCTTCACCAGCCAGGAGGTCTCGTCCTCCCCCGGCGGGCACGGAAAGCGCGGCATGTAGTTGGCGTCCGTATTAAAGGACACTTCACAGCGCTCGGCGATGAGCAGGGTGTTGTCGCAGGCGTCCGGGTGGTCGCGGAAAAGCTCCCGCATCTCCTGCGGCGATTTCAGGTAGTAGCCGCTGCCGGAGAAGGCGAACCGGGAGCCGCCGTTATCGTAGGTGGGCTCCAGGAGGGTTGAGCCGGACTGGATGGCCAGGAGGGCCTCGTGTGCCTTGGCGTCGTGCTCGTGCGTGTAGTGGAGGTCGTTGGTGGCCACGAGGGGAAGGTTCAGTTCCTTGGCCAGCCGCAGCAGGTCACCGGTGACGCGCCGCTCGATGTCCAGGCCGTGGTCCATCAGCTCACAGAAGTAGTTGTCGGCACCGAAGATGTCGCGGAACTCCGCGGCGGCCTCCAGCGCTTCGCGGTACTGGCCCAGCCGCAGGCGGGTCTGCACTTCCCCGGACGGGCATCCCGTGGTGGCTATCAGGCCCTCGGAATAGGTGTTGAGCAGTTCCCGGTCCAGGCGGGGCCACTTGCCGAAGACGGAGTCCAGTGAAGCGATGGATGAGGCGCGGAAGAGGTTCCGCATCCCCACGTTGTTGTAGCTGAGCAGGGTCATGTGGGTATACGAGCCGCCGCCGGAGACGTCGTCCTTGCGCTGGGACTCCTCGCCCCAGCGCACGCGTCCCTTGTCTGTGCGGGCGGTACCCGGTGTTACATAGGCTTCGACGCCGATGATGGGCTTGATGCCCTTGTCCGTGGCCTTGCGCCAGAAATCGAAGGCGCCGAAGAGGTAACCGTGGTCTGTAGTGGCAAGTGCCGGCATGCCGAGGCGTTCGGTTTCATCGAACAGCTCACCCAGGCGGGCCGCTCCATCCAGCATGGAGTACTCGGTGTGGGTGTGCAGGTGGACGAACGAATCATTGCTGGAAGTCACCGCACTATTCTAAGCGCCGGCCGGGCAGGGGTCCGTCAGGCCCGCCCTGACTCCAGCACTTCCAGGGCAAACGCCAGGTCCTGCGGGTAGTCGCTGACAACACGCACCGACTCCCCCGTGACGGGATGCTCAAAGCCGAGTTCGCGGGCATGCAGCCACTGGCGGGTCAGCCCCAATGTGGCCGCGAGCCGGGGGTCGGCACCGTAGGTGAGGTCACCGGCGCAGGGGTGGCGCAGTGCGGAAAAGTGAACCCGGATCTGGTGGGTGCGGCCGGTTTCCAGGTGTACTTCCACCAGGCTTGCCTTGCCGAAGGCTTCCACCACTTCGTAGTGCGTGACGGACGGCCGCCCGTCCTCGATGACGGCGAACCGCCAGTCATGGCCGGGGTGCCTGCCGATGGGAGCGTCGATGGTGCCCACCAGCGGATCAGGCAGGCCCTGCACCACGGCGTGGTAGACCTTGTCCACGGTACGCTCCTTGAACGCCCGCTTCAGGGCTGTGTACGCGCGCTCGGACTTGGCCACCACCATGGCTCCCGATGTGCCGACGTCGAGCCGGTGGACAATGCCGGCACGCTCCGGCGCCCCTGACGTGGAGATGCGGTATCCGGCCCCGGCAAGGCCGCCCACAACGGTGGGCCCCACCCAGCCCGGGGAGGGATGGGCAGCTACGCCCACGGGTTTATCAACGACGACAAAATCGTCGTCGTCCAGCAGGATCTTCAGGCCTTCCACAACTTCCTCCACGACTTCCAGGGGGTCACGCCGTTCCGGCAGGCTCACCTGGAGGACGTCTCCGGCCACCAGTTTGGCCGATTTGCCCAATGCTTTGCCTTTGCTGAGGATATGGCCCTCGGCGATCAGGGTTGCCGCCAGGGAGCGCGAAATCCCCAGGAGCGCGGCGACCCCCGCATCAGCGCGGGTGCCGCCAAACTGTTCGGCGACGACAACGCGCTCAAGCATCGGCGGACTTTTCCTTGCCGGCCGTCAGCCGGGTTCCATCGATGGAGATGCCGCGCAGCGTGAGGATGCAGATGACCGCGACGGCGGACACCACCGCTGAGTCGGCGATATTGAAGATCGCGAAGTTCGGCAGTTGGATGAAGTCGACCACGTGGCCCATGCCGAAGGACGGTTCCCGGAAGAGCCTGTCGGTCAGATTGCCCAGCGCGCCGCCCAGCAGCAGGCCCAGCGCGAGGGACCACCAGATGGAGTCGAGCTTGCGGACCTGGAACAGGATGGCAATTGCCACCGCGGCCATGATGATGGAGAACACCCAGGTGACGTTTTCGCCGATGGAAAACGCCGCCCCCGAGTTCCGGATGAAGTACCAGTGCAGCACGGGCGGCAGTACCGGGATCCGCTCCCCTTCCACCATGGAGGAGGTGACCCAGAGCTTGGTCAGCTGGTCCAGGACATAGGCAAAAACTGCGAACCCCGCAAAGAGGGACAGCAGCACGGCGCGGCGGGGCCGTGGCGAGGGCGGTACAGGGCGTGCGGCGTCGGCGGCAAGTTCGTCAGTCATGGTGCTTTCATTCGTAAAACCGGTGTCAATGCCAAAAGCCGGTGGCCGAGGAATCCTCAGCCACCGGCTTTCAGAATACGTGCTTGACAGACTAGTTGGCTTCGCTGACTTCCGGCGTAGCCACTGAACCGCGGGCATCGAGGTCTCGCAGCTGGCCTTCGATGTAGGCCTTCAGGCGTGAACGGTAGTCACGCTCGAAGCCGCGCAGCTGCTCCACCTTGCGCTCGAGCACTGAACGCTGCTGCTCCAGGGCGCCGAGAATCTTGCGGGACTTCTCCTGTGCGTCGTTGACCAGGCTGCTGGCTTCGATCTGCGCCTCGGCGATGATCTTGTCCTTCTGCGCCTGGCCGTCTGCAACGTGGCGGTCGTGCATCTGCTGGGCCATGGCGAGCAGGCCGGCAGCCGATTCGGCCGAAGCCGTGGCGGCAGCCGGTGCGGCGGCAACAGGAGCGGCAGCTGCCGGGGCAGCCTGCTGGACGTCCTTCTTCTTGCGCTCTTCGGCGGCCTTGGCTTCTGCTTCGGCCTTCTCGCGGGCTTCGTCCTTGTCGGACTTGACGGGCGCGGGAACCTTCTCCACCACGGGTGCGGCAACGGTGCTGGCGGGAACGCTGGAACCGGCTTCGGCGAGCTTCTTGCGAAGTTCGTCGTTTTCCTGGTTCAGGCGGCGGAGTTCGACGACGATTTCGTCCAGGAAGTCATCAACCTCGTCCTGGTCGTAGCCTTCGCGGAACTTGGTCGGCTGAAAGCGCTTGTTGACAACGTCTTCTGGCGTCAAAGCCATCTGGTCACCTCACTGGTCTAAGTAGTCAGTAGGCCTTCCGGCCGTCAAAACTACGGTACCTAAAGTTGGTCTTGTTCCTCTAATTCAACACTGCGGTGTCAAACACGAGTTTTTCTTCACATGGCATTCGTGGTTCCCGGCGGGTTCCATCCCTGCCCTGCAGGTCTATCCGGTAAATCAAGCGAGGCTTCTGGTGATCCCCATGGCAATACTGACTCCAATGAACAGGACCAGGAAGCCCAGGTCCAGCGAGATGCCGCCCAGGCGCAGCGGCGGGATCAGCCGCCGCAGTCCGTTCAGCGGCGGATCGGTGATGGAGTACACGGCGTGCGCCGCCACCAGGGCGGCTCCCCGGGGACGCCATTCCCGGGCAAACATCTGGACCCAGTCAAACACCAGGCGAATGATCAGGGCGACAAAGAACAGCAGGAGTGCGAGATAGACAAGCCCGAAAATAATTCCCATGACTTACTTCATATCTCCATGTCCCTTGTGGATACCGCGGTGCACTGCGGATGTGTCTCGTCTATTTCAGCACAGATGCCAGGCAGGTGTGTCCCTGCCTGGCATCTGTGTCAGCCTGCTGCTCAGCTTTGGTTGAAGAAGCTGGCCGTAGTTTCACTGGCCTTTTTGTCGTCGCCGATGACCTCAACGTAGGACGGCGAGAGCAGGAAGACCTTATTGGTCACCCGCTCAATGCTTCCGCGGAGGCCAAAAACAAGGCCGGCAGAGAAGTCCACCAGGCGCTTGGCGTCAGCCTCGCCCATGTCCGTTACGTTCATGATCACGGGGATGCCATCACGGAAGCTTTCGCCGATGAGTTTGGCATCGTTGTAGGAACGCGGGTGGATAGTGGTGATCTGGCGGAGACCGGTGGCCTCCTCGCGGCTCGAGGCCGCGCGCTTGATGGGGGTCACTGGGGCGCGGTATTCCTCTTCGGGGGTGTAGGACGATTCGCGGCTGACCTCGCGGACGGGTGCAGGGGCACGGCGCTCCTCGCGGTCAACTTCCATCGTTTCGTCCTCATCCTTACGTGTGGTCTGTTGCTCGGACTCGTAGTGTTCATCGCCGTCGGCGAGCCCAAGATAGATCATTGTCTTGCGCAGAGCGCCGGCCATGGTCGACTCCTAATCGTGTCCGTAAGCGGGCCGCCCAATGGCTTGACAGCACTGGAGTCCCCCGCCCATCACTTCCAATAGCACCGACGCTACCCCACGGCGGGACGCGATCCGAGAATATCGGAGCCGATTCTCAGGTGTGTCGCTCCGAAAGCGATGGCCGCTTCCAGGTCCTGGCTCATGCCGGCGGAAATGGCTGTGGCGGCGGGATGCTCCGTGACCAGCCGGGCCGAGACACGGGCGAGTTTTTCGAAGGCGGCTTCCGGCGGGGCGCCCAGCGGCGCCACGGCCATGACCCCGGCCAATTCGAGGCCTGCGGAGACTGCTATCCGTTCAGCCAGCGGCAGCACGTCTTCAGGAACGGCGCCGCCGCGGTGTGCTCCGGCGTCGTCCTCCAGGCTGACCTGGATGAAACAGTCCAGCGGCGCCCGCCCTGAGGCGTCGCGCTCGGCCTGTGCAGCCCTGGCCAGCGCGTCCACGAGCTGGGGCCGGTCCACGGAGTGCACGGCGGCGGCGTACCGGAGCACCGATTTGGCCTTCTTGCTTTGCAGCTGGCCAACGAAGTGCCAGGTAAGGCCGCAGTCCGCCAGTTCAAGCGCCTTCGCCGACGCCTCCTGGTCGCGGTTCTCGCCGACGTCGGTGACACCCAGCGCCGCGAGCCGTCTGATGTCGTCGGCAGGGTGGAACTTCGTCACCACAATCAGGGTGGGAAGGTTTCCTTCCCGGCCTGCGGCGGCCGCTGCCGTCCCGATGCGCTGCCGTACGGCGGCCAGCCGCGTTCCGAGCTCCCGGGAACGGGGGTCGCCGCCAGCCGAGGCCTCAGTCATGGCACCAGATCAGGCCCGCGAAGCGGCCCGTGTTGCTGTTCCGGCGGTAGGAGAACTGGGATGGCGTCTCCAGGGTGCAGGGGCCGCTGTATTCAACACTGACGCCTGCCTGGTCCAGCTGGCTGCGGGCACCGGCCGGCAGGTCCAGGCCGAGAGTGCCCCAGGACGTGGTGGTACGTGCAGCGGGGACGACGGCGGAAACCTCGTCCTGCAGCCCGGCGGGCACCTCGTAGCAGTTGCCGCAGATCGAAGGTCCCAGCCATGCGCGGATGCCGACGGCACCAACGGACTTCATCCTGTCCACGGCCGCCGGAATCACCCCGTTGGCAATGCCGGGACGGCCGGCATGGACCGCGGCGAGGACTGGCCCGTCCGGCGACTCCCCGGCGAGCAGGACAGGAATGCAGTCCGCAACCATCACCGCCAGCGGGACACCGCGCGAAACCATGGCGTCAGCTTCCGGCGCGGCGGTGTCCTGGTCCATGACCGTCACCGTGTTGCCGTGCACCTGGTTCATGAACCGCAGCCCCTGGGGCGCTACGCCGATGGCCCGTTCCAGGTCCCCGCGCCGCCGGCCGACCTCGTCAGGATCATCACCGACATGCAGTGCCAGGTTTCCGGCGTCAGCGTTGGTAAAGGCGATGGAGACGCCGGGCCGGACTTGGGCGCGCCACTGGAACAAGCCGGCCCCTACTTCAGGAAGTCGGGGACATCCAGGTCATCCGAGTGGCTGCCGGTGAGGTCCGGCTCCACCACGGAGGGGAGGTCGACGTCGAAGCCTGAGTCAGCCGGAACAGCTGACGGCCGCTGCTGGCCCCAGTTGCTGAGTCCTGCTGCACCGACTCCCGCGTGGATGGGCTGGACGCTGGCCTGGTGGCTGCCTGCGGAAGGTGCCTGGGCCGGCGCCGGAGCAGTTGCGGGAACGGCCGGCCGCTGGGGAGCGGCCTGGACCTGGGACTGGTCCATCGAGGGCGAGGTGGCCTTGACGTCGTCGAACCCGGCGGCGATGACCGTGACTCGGGCTTCGTCGCCCAGGGCGTCGTCGATGACGGCGCCGAAGATGATGTTGGCCTCCGGGTGTGCCACCTCCTGGACCAGGCGTGCAGCTTCGTTGATCTCGAAGAGGCCAAGGTCCGACCCACCCTGGATGGACAGCAGCACGCCGTGCGCGCCGTCGATGGAGGCTTCCAGCAGCGGCGAGGCGATGGCGAGCTCGGCTGCCTTGACGGCGCGGTCTTCGCCACGGGCGGAGCCGATGCCCATCAGCGCCGAACCGGCGCCCTGCATGACGGACTTGACGTCGGCAAAGTCAAGGTTGATCAGGCCGGGGGTGGTGATGAGGTCGGTGATGCCCTGGACGCCGGAGAGCAGCACCTGGTCAGCGGAACGGAAAGCATCCAGGACGGAGACATTGCGGTCGCTGATGGACAGGAGGCGGTCGTTGGGGATCACGATCAGGGTGTCCACTTCGTCGCGCAGGGCGTCGATGCCGGCTTCGGCGGAACCGGCACGCCGGCGGCCTTCGAAGGTGAACGGGCGGGTGACCACACCGATGGTCAGGGCACCCAGGGAACGGGCGATGCGGGCGACGACCGGAGCGCCGCCGGTGCCGGTTCCGCCACCTTCGCCTGCGGTGACGAACACCATATCGGCACCACGCAGGACTTCCTCGATCTCGTCGGCGTGGTCCTCCGCAGCCTGCTTGCCCACCTCGGGGTTGGCACCCGCACCAAGGCCGCGGGTCAGCTCGCGCCCCACGTCAAGCTTGACGTCGGCATCGCTCATCAGCAGGGCCTGGGCGTCGGTGTTGATGGCGATGAATTCAACACCTCGGAGGCCGACCTCGATCATGCGGTTGACTGCGTTCACGCCACCGCCGCCGATGCCGACGACTTTGATGACGGCCAAGTAATTCTGCGGAGCTGCCACGTTACGTGTCCCTTGTTCGTGTCTTATTGCTAAATCTGATGAAGAGCTTAATGCCTGCAACCTTAACCTTCGAGTTGAAGGTTATAGTTATGTCAAGTAACTCATGTCTGTGACGGTATTTCCTCTGGTTCACACATTCAATAACCGGCTCCGCGTGTCGGATTAATACCGGAAAGAAAGCGTGTCAGCGGGTCACCGGGTGCCGGGGCACACTGACGTCGTACACCTTGACGGGGTGCTTTGGATCCACCGGAGCCTTGAGCAGGGCGGCCAGCACCCTGGCTTTGAGTTCCTTCTCGCCGGCGTTGCCCCAAACGATGGTCTGGCCGTCTACCAGCTTGAGTTCCACCGCGTCCACGGACTGGGCCGAGGCGTTGGAGAGCTTGGCCAGCACATCCGGCGGCAAGGCGCCCAGCACCTGGGCGGTAGCCCGGAAAAGGTCCTTCCCGATGGTACCTGCACCGCCGTCAATGACAGGCAGCGAGACCGACGCGGGGTCGTCCGTTGATGCCAGCTGGACGCCTTCCACGTCAACCAGCTGGTACTGCTCCCCCTGCTTGACCAGCGCCACAGGAACGCGTTCGCGGACGGCTACGGCAAGGCCCGACGGCGGACGCGCTTCTGCCGAGACGGACTTCACCTGGACCAGGGGTTCCAGGAGGCGCCCTACTTCCTCGTCGGTGACCTGCGGCAGCGGCTTGCCGTGGAGTGGTTCCAGCGCGGCTTCCACCTGGGCAGGGGTCAACAGGTGCGTCCCGGACACGGAGATGGTCCGTACAGCCAGGGCGGGGGTAAAAACTGCGGCGGCAATAAGCCCGGCCACCACGGCAACCAGGATGGCTGCCACTACGAGGATGTTCCTCTTCCGCCGCTTCCCCTTGGGCTCGGGAAAAGCCAGGACCTTCCCTGCCCGGTCGGAAGCCTGTACGTTCCCGCCCGCAGCGTCCCGGGCGGGCGCGCCCGTTGCCGGCCCGTCCTTTGTCAGTCGGTCCTTTACCCGTGCGCCGAAGCCTGCTTTGCCTGCTTTTCCGGCCTTTTGGGAGGGCTGCGGCGCGGGCTGAGGCGCGTGCTCCGGGACAGGCCGCGACGCCGAGATAACGTCCTGGCTGCCCGTCGCGTCGGGGTCTGCCTGGCCGGGCCGTTCGTCGGCCTTCCCAGGCCGTCGGCCGGCGGACGTATAGGTAGGACGGCGGGAACTAGGCACGCAGGGCCTCTACGATCTGCGGACCGTAAGCCGTCACGTCACCGGCACCTGCCGTGAGGATGATGTCGCCCTCAGCAGCGGCGCCGGTAAGGGCCGCCACGGCGTCGGCGGCTGGAACCAGCCGCCCGCCGTCGTCCAGGTAGTCCGCGATGAGCTGGCTGGTGACGCCCGGAATCGGATCCTCGCGTGCGGGGTAGATGTCCAGCACCCAGGCAGTATCGGCGAGGTTCAGGGCCTCGGCGAACTCCTTGGCGAATTCCCGGGTCCGTGAGAAAAGGTGGGGCTGGAAGAGCACATGGACCTTGTTGTCCCCCGCCACGGACCGGGCCGCGGCCAGGGCCGCGCGGACTTCGG
Source organism: Arthrobacter sp. OV608 (assembly GCA_900110595.1). GTDB lineage: Bacteria > Actinomycetota > Actinomycetes > Actinomycetales > Micrococcaceae > Arthrobacter. Next base: position 28,613 of record FOEZ01000015.1, read on the forward strand.
TGGGATGGTGGGCGTAGTCGTCGAAGACGCGGACGCCGCGCGCCTGGCCTTTCAGCTCGAAGCGCCGTGCAGCCCCGGAGAACTGCGCCAGGGCGGCGGCTGCCACGGCCGGCTCCACTCCCAGCTCCAGTGCAACGGCAAAAGCGGCGGCCGCGTTCAGGGCGTTGTGCCGGCCCGGCACCTGCAGCTCAAGCGGGAACCGGCCGGACAGCGTGGACACGGCAACGTCGCCCGGGCCGCCGTCGTGCAGTTTCAGCTCGGCTTCCGCGCCGGTGCCGTAAAGGAGCACGCGGGTGTTGCCGCGCTCCCGCGTGCGCACCGCCAGGGCCAAGGCGCCGGGGTCGTCCGCACAGGCAACCAGGACGCCGTCGGCCGGGAGCAGGGCCGTGAACCGGTCAAAGGATTCGTAGACGGCCTCGGCCGTGCCGTAGTAGTCCAGGTGGTCCGGCTCCACGTTGGTGACCACGGCGATTTTCGGCCGGTAGTTCAGGAATGAACCGTCCGATTCGTCCGCCTCGGCCACAAAGATCCCGGACGTTCCGTGGGCGGCGTTGACACCGAGCGCCGGGACGTTGGCACCGATGGCGAATGAAGGATCAAGCCCGGCGCCCTGCAGCAGGACGGCCACCATGGAGGTGGTGGTGGACTTGCCGTGCGTTCCGGCTACGGTCACCACCGCGTCCTCCCCCATGGTCGCGGCGAGGGCCTGGGAGCGGTGCAGCACCGGCAGGCCTGCTGCCCTGGCTGCCACCAGCTCCGGATTGTCGGCGCGGATGGCGGAACCGGCCACCACGGTCTGGGCATCGGCCAGGTTGGCGGCGTCATAGCCGACGGCGATGCGCGCTCCGGCGGCCGCGAGGTCCGCCATCACGGGCAGGTCCTTGGCATCAGAGCCGCTGACGGGAACGCCGCGGGCCACCATGATCCGGGCGACGGCGGACATGCCCACTCCGCCGATCCCAACAAAGTGGACCCGGCCCAGTGAGGCCAGGGTGGGGATGCCGTGACTCATGTCGATACCGCTTCCAGGACAAGACCAGCCATGCGCTGATCGGCGTTTCGAATACCAAGCCGGTAGGAGTTTGCTGCCATGGTGGCAAGCCGTGACCCGTCGGTGACCAGCGGGATGAGTTCCCGGCCCACCCAATCGGGCGTGAAGTCGCGGTCAGCCACCAGCAGGGCTCCCCCGGCGGCCACGAGTCCGGCGGCATTCAGCGCCTGTTCGCCGTTGCCGATGGGCAGCGGAACCAGGACGGCCGGCACGCCGGCGGCGGCAACTTCACAGACGGTGGCGGCACCGGAGCGGGCCAGCAGGACGTCGGCCGCGGAGTAGGCGAGCTCCATGCCATCGATGTATTCCACCTGCCGGTAACCGTCGGCAGCCAGTGGCCTGCCGCTGTCGTCCAGGACCGACTTGCCGCGGCCGGTGACGTGCAGGGTCTGGATGCCGGCCTCGGCCAACTGCCCGAGGGCGCCGGAGATGGTCCTGTTGATGCTCTGCGCCCCCGAGGATCCGCCGGTGACGATCAGTGTGGGTTTAGCGGGGTCCAGTCCCAGTGTTTCCCGGGCTGAGGCGCGCGCCGCTCCCCGGTCCAGATGAGAGATTTCCCTACGCATGGGCATGCCGACGTGCACGGCGCCCCGCAGCGGGGTGGTGTCGAAGGCCACGGCAACGCGCTTGGTGAAGAGCGTCCCTACCCGGTTGGCAAGGCCGGGACGGATGTTGGCCTCGTGGATCACGATCGGAATGCCGCGCTTCCGTGCGGCCAGGTACATGGGAGTGCACACGTATCCCCCCACACCCACCAGGACATCGGCAGCCGCGTTGTCCAGGATGATGCCGGCCTGCCGGACGGCACCGGCAAGGCGGCCGGGCAGGCGTAGGAGGTCGGCGGAAGGCTTTCGGGGGAAGGGAACACGGTCAATCGTGGCCAGCTCAACGCCGGCGGCGGGAACCAGCCTGGTTTCCATTCCGGCGGGCGTGCCGACGGCGAGGATCGCGGCTCCGGGGGCGGCATCCCGGATGGCTGCCGCGATGGCCAGGAGTGGACTGATGTGGCCTGCGGTTCCGCCGCCCGCGAGGACGATGGATGGATTAGTGGAGGTCATCTGGTGTCAGGCACGCTTTCTTGCAGTCTTCTTGGCGGCGGCGGTGGCCCGCCCCGGTTTGGCCTTGAACTTCAGCATCCGTTTGGGCCGGATGGCCGGCGCCATCTGCTCCCGGGCCAGCGAGAGCACCACTCCGATGGCGCAGAGGGACATCAGCAGCGCCGACCCGCCGTAGGAGATGAAGGGCAGCGGCACTCCGATGACGGGCATCAGTCCGGTCACCACCGACATGTTGACCGTGGCCTGGCCCAGCAGCCACACCATGATGGTGCCGGCCAGCACGCGGTGGAACATGTCCTCCTGTGCCACCACCACGCGGTAGATGGCGGCTCCCAGGATGGCGAAAAGGATCAGGACGACGACGGTGCCAACCAGGCCGAGTTCCTCGCCGATGATGGCGAAGATGAAGTCGTTGTGGGCTTCGGGGATCCAGCTGTACTTTTGCCGGCTTTGCCCCAGTCCCACTCCGAACCAGCCTCCGGACGCGAGTCCATACAGGCCGTTTGTTGACTGGTAGTTGGCATCGATCCCGTCCGCGCAGGACTGTCCGGTCCACCAGGAGGTGATGCGGCACATGCGGTTTGAGCTGGTGACGGCCATAACGGCCGTACCGGCGGCGGCCACCAGGCCTGCGATGCCGAAGAGATACAGGGGCGCCCCGGCAAAGAACAGCGCGGCGGCCGTAATCATCATGATGATCATGGCGGTTCCGAGGTCGTTGCCCACCAGGACCAGGCCAACAATGATGATCGCCATGGGGACGGCAGGAATCGCCACGTGCTGCCAGCGGCTGATCAGGCGGCCTTTCCTGGCCAGGACGGTGGCCATCCACAGTGCGAGTGCCAGCTTGGACGCTTCGGACGGCTGGAAGGTGATGCCGCCGAGGTCGATCCAGTTTTTGTTGCCGTTGACCTCCGCGCCCACAACCTGGACCAGGCCCAGCAGGACCACTGCGGCGATGATCGCGAGCCAGGCGAGCCGTTTGAGCCACACCACGTTGATGCGGGACAGCACAAACATGGTGAAGATGCCGATCGCGGCAAACACACCCTGCTTCAGCGCATCACCGTAAGGCGACTTGCCGGCCGCAATGGACTCCACGCTGGAGGCGGAGAGCACCATCATGATCCCGATCGCTGTCAGTGCAAGGGTTGAGCCAAGAATGAGGTAGTACGTGGAACCGTTCTTGGAGGTTCCCGTGCCTTCCAGTGCCGACCAGAATTTCCGGTAGGCCGCCTTGATGCGGACAGGGACGGAAGCCGGGCGTTGCGCCGGTGCTGCCGAGGAGCCGGAGCCTGGCTTACCCGCCTGCCGTTTGTCTGGCTGCGGCCGGGTGGGCGTGCTGACCATTGTTACTCCTCGCCGGTCTGGGCCTGCCCTTCCACCAGCTCGCGGACAGCTTCGATGAAAGTGTCACCACGGTGAGCATAGGAAGAGAACTGATCCATGGAAGCAGCTGCCGGAGCCATCAGCACAGTATCGCCGGATTCAGCGACCTGTGCTGCTGACGCAACGGCATTGGCCATCACCGTTTCACCGGAGGGTCCGGCCTGGCCGGGGCCGGCTGTTGCGGCAGTCTGCACCTCTTCAGTTTCACCCGTGCCCGGGATGATCACCGGGACATCCGGCGCGTGTCGCTGGAGGGCATCGCGGAGGTCAGCGGTATCGCTTCCGATGAGCACCACGGCTTTGAGCCGTTGGGCATGCTCGCGGATGAGGTCATCGTAGGTGACCCCCTTGGACAGGCCGCCGGCAATCCAGATGACATTGCTGAAGGTGGCCAGCGAGGCGGAGGCCGCATGCGGGTTGGTGGCTTTGGAGTCGTTAACCCACAGCACGCCGTTGTGGCGGGCCACGGGCTGGATGCGGTGGTCACCCGGGATGTAGTCCTGGATTCCCTTGCGCACCGCCTGGGCGTCAACACCGTAGGCGCGTACCAGTCCTGCCGCAGCCAGGGCATTGGCCACCATGTGGCGGGGTGCGAAGGCACCGAGGTCGCCCATAGAGGCAAGTTCTGCCGCACTGTCCTTGCGCTCGGCGATGAACGCGCGGTCCACCAGGAGGCCTTCCACCACGCCGAGCATGCTGATGGCTGGAGTGACGGTGGTGAAACCGACGGCTCGGCAGCCTTCCACGACGTCGGCGTTTTCCACCATGCGCTCGGTTTCAATCTGCTCGGCGTTGTAGATGCAGGCCTTCTGGGTCTGCTCGTAGACCTTGGCCTTGTCCGCCAGGTAGGAATCGTAGGAGCCGTGCCAGTCCACGTGGTCCTCGGCCACGTTCAGGCACACACTGGCCACCGGGGACAGGGATTGCGCCCAGTGCAGCTGGAAGCTGGAGAGTTCGACGGCGAAGACGTCGTACTCCACAGGGTCGCGGAGGGCGTCGAGGATGGGCGTGCCCACATTGCCCACGGCGATGGCTTTCAGTCCGGCCGCCCGGAGCATGGATTCGGTGAGCCCCACCGTGGTGGTCTTGCCGTTCGTTCCGGTAATCGCGAGCCAGTCGGCCGTCTTGCGGCCCTCCCGGACGCGTACCCGCCAGGCGAGTTCCACATCGCCCCACACGGGGATGTGCGCCCGTGCAGCGGCGGCAAGGAGCGCCTGGTCCGGGCGCCAGCCCGGTGAGGTGACAATCAGCTCTGGCAGTTCGCCGTCGATCTTCGGGATGCGGCTCACCGCATCCTCGCCCAGCAGGACATCGGCTGCGCCAACGATCTTCAGGGTTTCAGCGTGGGCTTTGGCGGTGTCGGACGTGGCGGCGTCGACCACCACCACCCGGGCGCCGAGCTCGATGAGGGTATCGGCGGCGGCAAAACCGGAGACGCCGATTCCGGTCACTACAACGCGGAGGCCGGACCAGTCGGAGTCCCAGCTGGTGAGGTCCTTGAGGCGGGGGGAAACGGTCACAGCAGCACAACCCATTCAGCGTAGAAGATGCCCAGGCCCACGGCCACAAAAAGCCCGCCGAGGATCCAGAACCGGACCACCACCGTGACTTCGGCCCACCCCTTCAGTTCGAAGTGGTGCTGCAGCGGTGCCATTTTGAAGACACGTTTGCCGCCGGTGGCCTTGAAGTAGCCCACCTGGATGATGACGGACAGGGTGATCAGGACAAACAGGCCGCCTATGATGCCCAGCAGCAGCTCAGTCCGGGACAGGATGGCGAAGCCGGCGATTGCCCCGCCGATGGCCAGCGATCCGGTATCGCCCATAAAGATCTTTGCCGGTGACGTGTTCCACCACAGGAAGCCAACCAGCGCTGCGCTCATGATGGCCGCCAGCAGGGCAAGGTCCAGCGGGTCCCGGACCGAGTAGCAGCCGCTGCCCGCCTGCCGCGGCGATCCGCAGGCCTGGTTGCTTTGCCAGATGCCCATTAGCGTATATGCCCCAAAGACCATGACTGACGCACCCGCGGCGAGCCCGTCGAGGCCGTCGGTGAGGTTGACGCCGTTGGTCGCGGCCGTGACGATCAGGTTTGACCACACCACAAACAGGATGGCCCCCAGGACGGTCCCGCCGAAAGCAAGGTCCAGCCACGGCAGGTCACGGACCAGCGAAATCTTGGTGGAGGCCGGGGTGGCGCCGGCGCCGTTGGGAAAGTTCAGCGCGAGCACGGCGAAGATGATTCCGACCGCACCCTGCAGTATCAGCTTTGCCTTGGCATTGAGGCCGAGGCTGCGCTGGCGGGAGATCTTGATGAAGTCATCCAGGAACCCCACCAGACCCATCCCCACCATCAGGAACAGCAGGATGAGGGCGGATGCGGAAGGGCCGGAGGAGTCCGGGTTCACCATCATCATGATGAGGTGGGTGAGTCCGTAGCTCAGCAATACGGCTGCCACCACCACGGTCCCGCCCATGGTGGGCGTGCCGCGCTTGGTGTGGTGCGAGGTGGGTCCGTCATCCCGGATGAACTGGCCGTAGCCGCGGCGCACCAGCAACCGGATAAAGAGCGGTGTCCCCACCAGGGCGAACAAGAGGGCCAGGCCGGCGCCGATCAAAAGTGCAATCACAGCAGAGTGCTCCTTTCATCGGCGGATTGGGGGGTCAGTGGGGGTAATGCTATCCGATCGCCCAAATGGCGAAGTCCCACGCTGTTCGAGGATTTGAACAGCACCAGGTCGCCCGGTTCGAGCTCTGCGTTCAGCACGTCGTAGGCTTCATCAACGGTTTCCGCGAAGAGGCATTCATCGCCCCAGGAGCCCTCCTGGACGGCGGAGACATAGAGGGCACGGGCTTCCCGGCCCACCACCAGCAGGCGTGAAATGTTCAGCCTCACCACCTGGGTACCCACGGCAGTGTGTTCCCTGATGGAATCGTCTCCAAGTTCAAGCATGGCGCCCAGCACCGCCCAGGTGCGGCGGCCGCGGCCGAGATCTGCCAGGGTCCGCAGCGCAGCGCGCATGGATTCAGGATTGGCGTTGTAGGCGTCATTGATAATCGTGACGCCGTCTGCCCGCTCGGTGCGTTCCATCCGCCAGCGGCTCGCTGCGGTCTGGCTGCTGAGGGAGAACGCGATGTCCTGCCCCGGAACTCCGGCGGCCCAGGCTGCTCCGGCGGCGGCAAGCAGGTTGCCCATATGGTGCGCGCCGATGAGGCGGCTGCTGACGTGCAGGCCGCCCTCGCCGTCCGGAAGCTGGAGATCGAATTCGGGGTTGCCGTCCGCGTTGGTGTCAGGGTTCAGTGCCTGCACGGCCGCGCCGGCGCGGCCTTCCGCGGAAAACCCGAGTACCTTTGCCTCGGTGCGTGAGCGCATCGCCGCCACTCGGTCGTCGTCGAGATTGATAATGGCGGTGCCGTCAGCAGCAAGCGCCTCCACCAGCTCACCCTTGGCCAGGGCAATGTTCGCCACTCCCCCGAACTCGCCGGCATGGGCGGTTCCGACGGCCAGTACGACGCCGATATCAGGCCTGACCATGTCCGCGAGGTAGCGGATGTGACCGATTCCGGTGGCGCCCATCTCAATGACAAGGTAACGCGTATCGGTTCCGGCACGAAAAACGGTGAGCGGCACGCCCACCTCGCCGTTATAGGAGCCCTGCGGCGCAACAGTTTGTCCCTGCGTCGACAGGATTCCGGCGAGGAGGTCCTTGGTGGTGGTTTTCCCGGCCGAACCGGTGATTCCCACAACTGTCAGTTCGCTGCCCTGTTCGGCGCGGGCGGCTCGGATCCTGCGCACGGCCTCAGCAGCCAGGGCGCCCATGGCCAGCACGGCATCCGGAACGAGTACCGAGGGGTAGCCGTTCCCGTCTGCATCGGCGACAGGACGCTCCAGCAAAGCCAGATGGGCACCGGCCGAAAACGCCGCGGCCACAAAGTCGTGGCCGTCAGCATGCTCGCCGGGCTTTGCGACGTAGAGCGATCCAGGTGTGGCATCGCGTGAGTCCGTCACCACCGAAAGGGGCGTGATTCCGGGATCGGCGTCCAGGCGCCCGTTAGTGATTTCGGCGATCTCCGCCGCAGTAAAAGCAATCATCTCGGTCTAGGACTCTATCCGGTCGGCTTGGAGAACGTTGAATCCCCTGGCTGTCAAGGCGCTGCGCAGCTCTACCCTGTCGTCCAGGGCATGGTTGACGCCTTTGACTTCCTGCCACACCTCGTGGCCGCGGCCGGCCACCAGGATGGTGTCCTGCGGGCGGGCCAGGTCTACGGCACGGCGGATGGCTTCGGCACGCGGGAAAACTTCCAGGATGTCGCAGGGCAGGGAGTCTTTTTCCTGGGCTTCGCGGGCTCCGGCCAGGACATCGGCGCGGATGGCGGCCGGGTCTTCGTCGTGGGGATCGTCATCGGTGATGATAACGACGTCGGCAAGCCGGGCGGCGATGGCGCCCATGGCCGGGCGTTTGCCCTGGTCGCGCTGCCCGGTGGCGCCGAACACCACGATGAGGCGGGAGTCCGGCGATGGGGAGCGTACCGCTTCCAGGGCCCGGGCCAGTGCATCGGTGTTGTGGGCAAAGTCAACGATCGCGGCCGGTTCCGTTGATACCAGTTGCATCCGTCCGGGCACCGCAACAGTGAACGGGTCGGCCCCGTCCAGTGCCGCCTGCAAGGTTGCCGCGTCTACTCCTGCTGCCAGGACCATTACTGCCGCCAGCGCCGCGTTGGCCACGTTGAAGCTGCCGGGCAGGCCGGTGTGGATGCGGAGCTGAGCGCCGTCGGGACCACCCAGCGTGAAGTCCGTGCCGAGCCCACGCGGGGCGGTTCCCGTGACGGTCCAGTCCGCTGGCGCCCCGGTGGTGCTGAGGGTGGTGACCGGCACTCTGGTGCTGCCGGCAAGCTGCCGGCCCCATTCGTCGTCGACCGTTACTACCGCCGCCCGGGCGCGCTTAGGGGTGAACAACTCCGCTTTGGTAGCGAAGTAATCCTCCATGGTCAGGTGCAGGTCCAGGTGGTCCTGGGTGAGGTTGGTGAAGCCGGCAACATCGAACAGCACCCCGTCCACACGCTGGAAGGAGATGGCGTGGGAGGAGACCTCCATCGCGGCGGCTGCAAGCCCGCGTTCGCGCATCAGGGCGAGCAGTGCATGGACGTCGGTGGATTCCGGCGTGGTGAGGAGGCTGGGAATTGGGTCCCCGCCGGCATGGATCTCGATGGTGCCGATCAGCCCGGTGCTGCGGCCGAGGGCGCGCAGCAAGGAGTTGATGAAGTAAGTGGTGGTGGTCTTCCCGTTGGTGCCCGTGACGCCAAATAACTGTGGCTGGCCGGCAGCGGACTGGCTGCGGTAGATCAGGGCGGACAGCGGCCCCACCACGTTCCGTGGTGACTCCACAATCATCACGGGTACCGGCGTCTCGGCGGGCGCCAGCAGCCTGGCGCCGGCGTCGTCAGTCAGCACTGCAGCAGCTCCTGCTTCAACAGCCTGCGGCACGAAGTCTGCGCCATGGCGGGTGGCGCCCGGCAGGGCGACGTACAGGTCGCCCGGCTCCACGGTCCGTGAGTTCAAGGAAATTCCGGTGACTTCCACTTCAGCTGCCGGGCCAGGAACTGCAACATCGATGACTTCGCCGATGCTTGCCAGCCGTACCGGCTCCACCCGTGAGGGGCGGAAGCGGCCTTGGCCGGCCGGTCCCTCCGGGACGGCGCGGTTGTCGGGCGGGTTGATCTCAGACAAGGAATCTCCGATGGTGCTAGTCGTGCCCGGCATGGGTGGGCCGGTAGTGGTGCTCTAAGCGGGGCTGCTACTTGGCAAACTGGGGCAGCCTGGCCGGTTCACCCGTGGACGGCTGGACGTTGTAGGTCCGCAGTGCCTGGCTCATGACCGACCGGAAGACCGGCCCGTTGGTAATCCCGTAGATGCTGCCCTTGGGCCGCTGGAGTACCACCTCCACAATAAACCGCGGATCATCCATCGGTGCCATCCCCACCATGGAGGCGGTGTAGCCGCAGAAGCCCGACTTGCCGTCGTCGCACGGCGATTCCGAGGTGCCCGTCTTTGCACCCACCCGGTAGCCGTCGATCCCTGCGTCCTTGATCTGGCCTTCGGTGACGGCACTTTCCAGGATGTCCTGGACCTGCTGGGCCGTGTGCTCCGAGACCACCTGAGTGGACGGTGCGGCCGGTACCTTTTCCTCGGTACCGTCCGGGGAAACATAGGAATCGATCAGGCGGGGCTGGAGCATCACGCCGTTGTTGGCCACGGACTGGAACGCCCTCACAGTCTGCAGGGTGGACTGAGAAACGCCCTGCCCGAACAAGACGGTGTATTCCTGGCGCCCGTCCCACTGCTCCCAGGGTGTGAGGATGCCGGACGCGGGTGCGGGGAGTCCAATGTCGGGCGCCTCCCCGATGCCGAACTTCTTCAGCCAGTTATAGCGCTGTTCCTTGCTCAGTTCCTGGCCGGCCATGACGGTGCCGGTGTTCATGGAGTAGCCCAGGATGCCGGCGAGGGTGCGCTTTTCGGTGCCGTGGGAGAAGGAGTCGCTGAAGGTCTGGCCGTTGACCGTGTACGACGGCGGCAGGGTGTACTCGCTGAGGGGGTTGGCTTTGCCTTCCTCGATCAGCGCCGCTGCCGTGAGCATTTTTTCGACGGACCCTGGCTCGTAGGCGGCGGTGACCGCACGGACGCCGCGGTCCTTGGCAGCCACACGGCCCGGGTCATTGGGATCCGGGGCGTTGGTATCGGCCATAGCCACCAGGTTTCCGGTTTTGACGTCCATCACGATGATGACGCCCCACTCGGCGCTGAGCTTGTCAGTCTGGCTTTGGATGGCCTGCTGGGCGAAGTACTGCAGGTCCGAGTTGATGGTGAGTTTGACGTCCTTGCCGTCCTGCGGCGGCGTCAGCTCGTCCATGCCCACCGGGATGCGGAGTCCGTCTGCACCGATCTCGAAGAGGCGTTTGCCGTCCGTTCCCTTGAGCAGCCCGTCCTGGGTCTGTTCAATACCGGCCAGGCCGGTGGTGCCGTCCTGCAGGAAGCCGATGATGCCGCCGGCCACGGAGCCGTTGGGATAGACCCGTTTGCTGACGCCTTCCGTAACGATCCCAGGAATCTGGAGCTTGGAGATGCGGTCCTCGATGTCGGGCTTCACGTCCTTGGCCACGATGTAATAAGGCTGCTGTCCGGTGACGGCGTCACGGATGTCGTCCTTCTCCATGCCCAGCGCCGCTGCGAGCTCCGTCAGGCCCTGGTCGCGGCTGACGTCCACCAGCTTTTCCTTGCCGTCCACGGTTTCCAAGCGCTTGAAGTTCTCCGTTTTGGTGTTGACCCGCTGGTCCACCACCACGTTGTAACGGATCACGCTGTTGGCCAGCACAGTGCCCGTGGAGTCCAGGATGCTGCCCCGCTCTGCAGGCAGCACGGTCTGCTTCATCCGGCTGTTGAGCGCAGCTTCGGCCATTCCCCCCACGTCAAGCCCTTGGACGAGGAAGAGTTTTCCGCCCACCACCAGCAGGAGCGTGAGCATGATCCCCAGGCCAAGCCGGAGGCGTTTGGTGGCGTTGGGAACCTTGCTGCTTCTTGCCTTGCCGGTCCTCTGCGCCACCGTGATATTCCTTGCTGCTCGACCTTGTTGCCTGTCAGACCTGCCGTGTTACTGCCCGGGGACCTTCTGCTCCGGAGCGGGAACCGACCCACCGTGCAGTTCCACGGGGGGCACTGCCGCGGCTGCCGGCGCCTGGGCTGCTGCGTCCGGTGCAGCGCCGACCGGGGTGCCGGACGTGGCACCCGCTGCGCTGCCCGTTGTGCTGCCAGGGGAAGCAGCAGGCGGGGCCGCCGGGGTGTCTTCCACGGGCTTCCGGGCTTCGAGGGGCTCGTTCTTGCTGGGCGGGGGCACCACGGTGAGCTGGCCGGCGACTGCCGGCGCCGGGATCACGGCGCCGGCGGGGCCGTCCTTGACGGCCGGCGTTGCCTTGCCGGTCACCGACAGCGTGGACAGGTCGATCTGGCCCTTAACAGTGGATGGCACCATTCCCAGCTTTGTGGCCTGCGCGGCAAGGTTTTGCGGTGCTTCGAAGTTCTGGACCTGCTGGGTGAGGTCCTGGTTCTGTTTAGTCAGGGTGCTCTGCGTGGCGCGCAATTCCACCAACTGGTACTGGGCCGTGGAAACCGAGATGTTCAGCACCAGCACGGCGACCAGCGCCAGGGCGAGCATGCCGAAGCACAGCACCACAAAGGGCGCACGGCGTTTGCGGGGAACGGTCCGGACCACGGAGAGTGGCGTACGGCTCCGGCGGGGCGCTTCAGGTGAACCGGCAGGGAGGTGCTTGGCCGCCGTACCGGAGACGACGGGAAAGTTCTTCACGGCAGCGGTGCTCATTCAGCTCTCCTGGCTCGGATTCGTTCCACAGCGCGGAGCCTTGCTGAGGCAGCGCGGGGGTTTTCGGCGATTTCGACGGCGGTTGGCACCTCGGTGCCTTTGGTCAGGGTTTTCAGTTCGGGTTTGTGTTCCTCCAGCTCCACCGGGAAGCCAAGCGGAGCGGAGGATTTCGATCGGGCCTGGAAGACTCCCTTGACGATCTTGTCCTCCAGGGAGTGGTAGGACATCACCACGATGCGGCCCCCCAGTGCCGTGGCATCCACAGCGGCGGGCACCGCCCGTTCCAGCACTTCGAGTTCCTCGTTGACCTCAATCCGCAATGCCTGGAAGGTCCGCTTGGCCGGGTGTCCGCCGGACTTGGCAGCACCGGCCGGAACAACCGAGCGGATCTGCTCCACGAGCTCGCCGGTGGTGGTGAATGGTTTGGCGGCGCGGGCGGCTACGATTCTGTTGGCGATTCGGCCGGCGAACTTTTCCTCGCCCCACTTGCGGATAATCCGGACCAGTTCCTCTTCGCTGTAGGTATTCACCACGTCCGCTGCCGTCTGGCCGCGGCTGGTGTCCATCCGCATGTCCAGCGGAGCGTCGAAGGAGTAGGCGAAGCCGCGCTCACGCTCGTCGAGCTGGAGCGAGGAAACGCCGAGGTCCATCAGGATCCCATGCACTTCCGTGACGCCGAGGTCTGCCAGGACATCTTCGATCTCGTCATAGACGGCATGCACAAGATCGGTCCGTGCTGCAAAGGGATTCAGCCGTTCACCGGCCAGGGCAAGGGCTTCCTCATCGCGGTCGATCCCAATCAGGTGCAGGTCGGGGAAGCGCTGCAGCATGGCCTCGGAGTGGCCTCCCATGCCCAGGGTGGCATCAATGGCCACCGGAGTTTCACCGCGGCTCCTGGCTGCCTCGAATCCGGGGGCCAACAAATTGATGCACCGGTCCCGAAGGACCGGCACATGGCGTTCGGACGTGGGCTTCGGTTGATCGTTCATGCCTCGTCCTTTCTCGCCGTCGCTGTCACCTGGATGCTTCTTGACCCGGATCCCCATCCGCGCCTACCGTCCTGCCCGCCTGGCTCCGGGGAAGTTGAGCCAGGTTGGCCGGCTGATGGGCCGGCTGGAGATCCCAACCAAGAAGCTGTCCGCTGCCCCTGTCCGGTCACAAAATGCCCGGGATGGGGTCATCGGTTTCAGAGAAGGCCGTTTCCTTCTCTGCGAGGTATTCGTTCCAAGCCTGGGCGTCCCAGATCTCGGCGCGGGTTCCGGCACCGATCACGGCCAGTTCCCTCCCGAGTCCTGCGTACTCCCGGAGCGCCGGTGGAATGGTTACGCGCCCCTGCTTGTCAGGTACCTCGTCCGAGGCTCCAGAGAGAAAGACGCGGATGTAGTCCCGCGCTTGTTTTGAGGAGATTGGCGCCTCCCGCATTTGCTCGTGGACCCGGGCAAATTCCTTCTCGCTGAAGACGTAGATGCAACGTTCCTGACCCCTGGTAAGGACCAGTCCGCTGGCAAGTTCCTCCCGGAACTTCGCGGGGAGAATGATCCGGCCCTTTTCATCAAGACGCGGCGAATGTGTGCCCAGAAACACTGGCCCACCGCCTGTCCGATGTCAGGAACTGCACATCCCCTGTGTTGCAACCACCCTCTTATGTCCTCCACATTACTCCACTTTCCCCCACAGTCAACGCGAATTGCGGTTCCGGAGGGGCAATCTTTGGGACTGGAGGCCCGAAATGGCGCGGAATTCTGCCGGTGGTGGGAAGTGGAGGACTTTTGCTGAACCGTCGCCAAATTTTCACGCGCTTCCAGGCCGCCATTCAGGCCGCTTTTGCGGCGCGGCCGATATTGGCACTCAAAAGACCTGCCTTAAACGCAAAAGACCCGCCGGAGCGGGTCTATTTGCGGCTCTCCCCTATTTTGGGGGAGCAAAGTGGGGCCGGGTGGGTCCTGCCCCGCCGGCTGGACGGATCAGGGTTCTCCCCTGCGCCTCTCGTCCCAACGTTCCTCGAGGCTGCTCATAAAGGAACTGCGCTGCTTGCCTGCCTTGCCGCTGCCGGACTTCGAGCCCTTGGTGCCTGACGAGCTGCTGCGCATTGTGGCGAAATACACGCCACCGCCCATCACAATAAAGCCGAGGACACCTACGAAGATGTTCTGCAGGGTGACGCCGACGAGCAACAGGAAGACGCCGGCCAGCGCACACAGGACGCCGATCACGACGTGTCTTGTCGACCACGAACGTCCTGGGTCCGAACCCATGGAATTCGCGAATTTTGGATCATCCTCGTGAAGCTGCTTCTCCAGCTGCTCGAGCAGCTTCTGTTCGTGCTCCGACAGCGGCATCACGACCTCCTTTTGTAGGCCAACGTCCGGGCTGGTCCCAGCCATTACTTCAACTCCAATAACGTCTGGTATGCCCTGGTGGTTCCCGTACCCGCCGGCTGTGGCGGTAAACGAAAGCCAGGCATGCAGACCCGGAGCGGAAGCATGTCCAAGAGAGTCCGACAGTAAGTCCAGTCACTCAAAAACTTTGTATTTATAAGGATAGTTTGTTGAGGGCTGTTCTGAAAGACGGCAATGACTTCCGAAGGCGCACTGGGCACGCTGATTCGAGGCCTTAAACGGGGCCATAAGCCAGCCCTTTTTTGGAGCCTTTAGTCAGCGCCGCTTCCGGGCTCGAGCAGCCGGGCAGGGAGAACGGATTTGCTCCCGAATTTGCGGGTCACCTGGTCAAGAACGTGCTCGGCGGACCGCCAGTTGTCATCCCGCCGGTCGATGCTGAGCTGCAGCGAGGTGGTGGCTGCATCTTCGAGTTGTTCGGCCCGCACTCCCACCAGCCTCACGGTCATTGGCCGGTCCACGGATTCGAGGAGTTGCAGAGCAACTGCATAGATGAGCTGCGCGCTGTCCACGGGTGTTTGGACAGTCCTGCTGCGGGTGATGGTGGAGAAATCGGCGAAGCGCAGTTTCAGCGCGATAGTGCGGGCCACCATGCCCGCGCTCCGCAGGCGCCCTGCAGTCCGGTGGGCGAGGCGGAGCAGTTCGCGGTGGAGGAGGGCGTCGTCGGCTGTGTCCACCGCAAAGGTCTCCTCCGCGCCGATGCTCTTTTCCAGCCGGACCGGCGTGACGGGACGCGGGTCCTGTCCCCAGGCCAACCGGTACACGTGCTCTCCCGTGGCACCCAGCATCTTCCGGAGCGAGGCGACCGGGGTGGCGGCCACGTCCGCCACGGTCCGGATACCCATCCTGGCCAGGACCTCAGCCGTCTTGGCGCCGATGCCCCAGAGTGCGCCCACTGGCAGGCTGTGGAGGTAGGGCACCGTTTGGTCCGGGCCGATAAGGAGCAGCCCGTCCGGCTTGCAGCGGGTGGACGCAATTTTGGCCACGAACTTTGTCTCCGCAATCCCCACCGAGGCGGTGATGCCCAGCTCCGCTGCCACCCTGCTGCGGATCAGTTCGCCAATGGCCCGTGGCGGACCCAGCCGGCGTATGGCACCTGTTACATCAAGGAACGCCTCGTCCACGCTGAGCGGCTCCACCAGTTCGGTCACGGATTCGAAAATCGCCATCAGCTGCGCCGAGACTTCGTAGTACACCTTATGGCGTGGCTCGATGATCACTGCCTGCGGGCACATCCGCATGGCCACAGCCATGGGCATGGCTGATTTCACCCCAAAGGCCCTCGCCTCGTAGGAGGCCGACAGGACCACTGAGCGTTCGGCGGGGAAGCCCACGATAACCGGCTTCCCGCGCAGTTCCGGCCGCGTACGCAGTTCCACCGAGACGAAAAAGGCGTCCATATCCACATGCATGATGCACTTGGGCCTGCGGGCCCGGAGGCCTGCTGTGGCCGGCTCATTCGTCCCATCAGGTCCCACGGCTGCAATCCTATCGTTTTGTACTGACTAAACTGGAGGCTGAATCCGGCATCAACCCCAGGAGGAAAGTCCCTGTGACGGTCATTGGAAACCTCAAGCCAGCAGCCCTGGCCGCTTTCGCTGCCGCGGCAGCATTGGCCCTGGCTGCCTGCAGCCCAACACCGTCAGGAACTCCTGGTCCCACCGCCTCCGCGTCCTCGCCCGAAGCTGCCCCGCCAACCGCCACAGCCTCTGCCAGCCCCTCCGCCTCGCCCAACACCTCCGCCACCGTAGGCGCCGTCGTCGAGGGCTTCCCCCAGCAACTCCTGCCCCTCATGCCCGGCGCCACCGTGGTGTCCAGCAGCTTCGACAAGGCCTCGACGCCCGCCACCGCCGCCCTGGTTGCCACCATCACCTCGCCGACTGCCTCCGTTCTGGATTTCTACACGAAGGAGCTTGAGGCGCGCGGCTTCAAAGCTGTTCCGGGTGAAGCAGTGGGGGCTGTTGCCTCGAAGGACTTTGTCCGGGGCGACAACGAGACTGTTAATCTGTCGGCGGTCGAAGCGGCAGGCGTTGTGACCTTCACCATCGGCGCCAACGTGGCAGCTGAGTCAGCCAAGTGACGGCGGCGGAGCAGCTTAGGAACGAACAGGCCGCCTTTGTGGCGGCCGTAGCCGGCGAACTGACCGATTTCCTCACCTCCCGGCAGTCCGTGATGACCGCAATCTCCCCGGACATCGAACCCATCATGGGCTCCATCTCCAATCTGGTCACGGGCGGCAAGCGCCTCCGGGCGCTGATGTGCTACTGGGGCTGGCGGGGCGCAGGCGGCGAATCCAGCGCGCAGCAGGTAGTGACCGCAGGAGCGGCCCTGGAACTGTTCCAGGCGGCGGCGCTGATCCACGACGACATCATTGACCGCTCTGATACCCGACGGGGCGGCCCGAGCGTCCACCGCCGCTTCAGCCAGCTCCACGGCACCCATGGCTGGGCGCTGGACAGTGAACGTTTCGGGCAGGCGGCGGCAATCCTCACCGGCGACCTCTGCCTGTCCTTCAGTGAGGAAGCCTTCACGGACATAGGAGAACGTGCAGCGGCCGGCAGCCGGGCGCGGCTGATCTTCAACCTCATGCGCGCCGAGGTCATGGCAGGGCAATACCTGGACATCCTGGAAGAGGTTGCCGGCCCAGTCCGTGACCGGGCCGGTGCCGTCAGCCGCGCCCAGTCCATCATCCGGTTCAAGTCGGCCAAATACTCCACAGAACACCCCCTGGCGTTGGGTGGCGCACTCGCGGGTGCCTCGAACGAACTTCTCCGCGGCTATTCGGCGTTTGCCCTGCCCCTGGGCGAGGCCTTCCAGCTCCGCGACGACGTGCTGGGTGTTTTTGGCGATCCGCTCACCACCGGCAAGCCGGCCGGGGACGATCTGAGGGAAGGCAAGCGCACGGTACTGGTGGCGCTGGCCCTGGACCAGGCCTCGGCAGCCGAATCCGCCTTTATCGATGCCCGGCTGGGCAGCCCGGATCTCACGGATGAGGACATCCATGAGATCCGGCGGATTATCGAAGAGTCAGGTGCCTTGCAGGCCACCGAGGTCCTGATCACTGAATTTGGCGAAGCGGCATTCGACGCCCTTGAGACGCTTCCTTTGGACGACCTGCCAAAAACCGCGTTGCGAAGGCTTGCCGAAGCTACGGTCAGCCGGGCTTCCTGATTCCCGGTTCCAGGAGGGGAAATTACCAGGCCAGGGTTTGCGCCCTGCGCCGGATTTCAGTTTTGCGGCCTTCCCGCAATGCGTCGATAGGCCGTCCCCGCAAGGATTCATCAGGCGTAAAAAGCCAAATTATGAGGTCCTCGTCGGAGTAGCCCGCGTCTGCCAGTACAACAATGGTGCCTTTAAGGCTGTCCACCACTTGGCCGTCCTGAATGAATTCGGCCGGGACTGAACGGATTTTACGCTCACCCACCCGCAAAGCGGCCAATGCGCGGTCTTCGAGCAGGCTATGGACTTTGGTGATGGAAACGTCCAACAAGCGTGCGACGTCGGGCAAGGGCAACCATTCGCCCACGAGGTTTTCAACATTACTCACGGATCAAGGTTGCCACGATGCCGCCGTACCGCCTAGTCGGGACATAATGCGGACCCTCCTGACCTGCGGACACTCCGGAAATTCCGCTATGCGGGGAATGCCGGAATTCTTGTGCTAATCGGGAATCCGTGAGAGATTCACATACATCACATTCGTAACAGCATTAACAGCAGTAACAGTAGTATCGGAATATCAGCGGCACCCCCGCCCGCGCCCGCAGTTGAGAAGAGGATTCCTTCCCATGACGATGTCCCGCTCGCCAAAGCAGCCCCCGAAGCCGAGCCTGCCCTTGATTGCCGCCACAACAGCGGCGCTGCCAGCGGTCGTATTGTCGTCTCTAGCCCTCGCGCAGCCCGCGGCCGCCCAGCAGCCCGCCCGTCCTGTCCCGGCCACCCTCGCGGCAGCCATGAAGGCACAGGCGGCCCAGGCAACGGCAGCCGTCATTCCGGCGTCGTCTGTTTCCACCACCATCCCTGCCGCCTTCAAACCGGTACAGCCGGCGCCGCCTGCTGAATACTCCATTGCCCGGGGTGACACCATCAGTGCCATCGCCGGCAGGTTCGGACTGAACACGGGCGAAATCCTGAAGCTGAACAACCTCCAGCCCAACACGATCATTTACCCGGGACAGAAGATCAAGCTCACGGGCTCCGGTGATGCACCGGCAGCCCCTGCTGCCGCACCCTCCCCCGCCGCTGCCCCGGGCTCGGGGACGGGGGCCACCTACACGGTGAAACCCGGCGACACGCTGGGGGCCATCGCTGCGAGGCACAACGTGAGCCTCGCGGACGTTTTCGCGTGGAACAACCTCAATATGCGGTCCATCATCCACCCCGGGCAGAAAGTGAAAGTCGGCGCAGGTGATGCTGCCCCGGCTCCCGCACCGGCGGCACCGCCCGCGGCGCTGGCCAACGCCTCTGCCGCACCGGCCAGCCCGGCCGCTCCCGCAACAGGTTCCTACACCGTTAAGGCCGGGGATACCCTGTGGGCCATCGCGTCCCGCCATGGCGTCAAGCTTTCTGAGCTCCTCTCCGCCAACCAGTTGGGCATGTCCTCGGTAATCCACCCGGGCAACAAGCTGGCAATCCCGGGCGCTGGAGCCCAGCCGGCACCTCAGCCGGCGGCCGCCGTGACGCCGTTGGTGCCCAGTTCCTTCCTCGGGTTCAGCTACCCGGCGGCGGTGGTGAGCTCAGCCAACGAAAACAAGGCGCTCCTGAACGCTTCCCCTGTCCCTACCCGGGAGGAGATGCGGGGCATTGTCGCGGACACTGCCCGGGCGATGGGCGTCGAGCCCTCACTTGCGCTTGCCTTCGCCCACCAGGAATCAGGCTTCAACCAGCGCGCAGTCTCCCCTGCCAACGCGATCGGGACCATGCAGGTCATTCCCAGCTCAGGCCAATGGGCCTCGGACCTGGTGGGCCGCAAGCTGAACCTCCTGGATCCCCGTGACAACGCAACTGCCGGCGTGGCGATCATCCGCCAGCTCCTGGCCACCAGCAAGGACCAGGACACGGCCATCGCCGGCTACTACCAGGGCCAGTACTCGGTGAGCAAGTACGGCATGTACGACGACACCAAAGCGTACGTCGAAGCCATCAAGGCACACCAAAAGAACTTCGGCTGACGCCGCCACCCCGCGAAAGGGGGCGGCGAAGGGACTTAGGCACGGGTCCGGACCAGTATCGGTTCGGACCCGTTTCATTGCTGGATTACGATCGTAGGGTGACGGAACACGTGTCAGACCCGATGGTAGGAACCCTGGTGGACAACCGGTATGCCATCCAGTCCAGGCTGGCGCGCGGCGGGATGTCCACCGTTTACGTGGCAACAGATCAGCGGCTTGAGCGGGATGTGGCCCTGAAAGTACTGCACCCGCACCTGTCCGCCGATGAAAGCTTCCTGGGCAGGTTGGGCCGTGAAGCGAAGGCCGCGGCCAGGCTCTCACACCCGCACGTGGTAGGGGTGCTGGACCAGGGCACGGACCACCACACCGCTTACCTGGTGATGGAGTACATCAAGGGCCACACGCTGCGGGATGTGATCAACAGCAAGGGGGCACTTCCGCCCAGGCTGGCCCTGGCGCTGATCGACCCCGTAGTGGAAGGCCTCGGCGCCGCCCACGCCGCAGGATTCATCCACCGCGACGTCAAGCCCGAAAACGTCCTGATAGCGGACGACGGCAGGATCAAGATCGGCGACTTCGGGCTGGCACGCGCTGTCACCACGTCCACGTCGACGGGAGCCCTGCTCGGCACCGTCGCCTACCTTTCGCCGGAACTGGTCCTTGGCAAACCCGCAGACGCCCGGAGCGACGTCTACTCGGTGGGCATCATGCTTTATGAAATGCTGACCGGCCAGCAGCCGTTCACCGGCGAGGTCCCCATCCAGGTGGCATACCAGCATGTGAACGGGACTGTCGGTCCGCCGTCGGCCCTTGTCCCGGGCCTGGCAGCGGAAGTGGACGAACTGGTGCAGTGGTGCACGTCCAACGATCCCGAGAACCGGCCGATCGACGGCAACGCGCTGCTGCAGGAACTGCGGCATATCAGGACCAACCTCACCGACCGGGAACTGGACCTGCAACCGCCGGCGGCCGGTGCCGCGGCATCCCAAAACCACACAGAAGTCATAGCCCGCACCAACAATCCAACAAGCGTTATGCCTTTTGGTCGGCCCCCGGCGTCCCCTCACGGCCCTCCACACGCCCAGGCCGGCCCACGCGCCGGTCAGGAAGCAGGCGCGGCTGTCTCCGGCGCGCGGCACAACCTCACTCCCCCGGACTCAGACGAGCAGGTATGGGCTCCCGCGCCTGGCGCCCCCTTGAGTAAACGGGCACAGCGGAAGGCCGATAAGGAAGACGAAAGGGCCCGCGCGCGGGCTGCTGCTGTCCCGGCGCGGAGCCTGCGTGAAGGCAGCCCGCGGCGCCGCGGGATCCTGTGGGTTGTGGTGCTGGTCATAGCGGCGCTGCTGGCCACCGGCGCGGGCTGGTTCTTCGGCATGGGCCCGGGTTCCGCAGCCGCCATCCCCGCTGTAGCCAACAAAACGGTGGCCGAAGCCCAGGGGCTCCTCAGCAAAGCCGGGTTCCAGTCCATTACCAGCGACGTCTTCGACGATGACGTGCCCAATGGCCTGGTGGTGGGGACGGAACCGCCGGCCGGCTCGGAGATCCGGAAGTTCCAGCCGGTCTCGCTGTTTGTCTCCAAGGGACCGCAACTGTTCCCGCTTCCCAAGCTGACGGGGAGCACCCTTGAGGAAGCCAAGACCGGCCTGAGCACGGCGGAAATGGCTTTGGGAGAGGTCACGGAGCAGTTCAGCGAAACGGCAGCGGCCGGTGTTGTCCTCTCGCAGGACCCCGCTCCCGGAACGCCCGCCCGGCATGGCACGCCTGTCCGGCTCGTTGTATCCAAAGGCCCCGAGCCCATTCCGGTACCCAACGTTGTGGGCCGGGAGGAGGACAAAGCCGTGGACGCCATCGAAGCAGCCGGGCTGAAGGCTGACGTGGCCCGCGAGGAAGTCTTCGACAAGAACATCCCGAAGGGCGCGGTGGTGAGCCAGCAACCCGCCAACGGCACTCTTACCCGCGGAGGCACAGTGACACTGACCATCTCGAAGGGTCCGCGCATGGTGGACGTGCCAAGCTACATCGGCAAGCAGGCGGCGGAGGCCAGGAAGGCCCTTGAAGGCCTGGGTTTCCAGGTCAAGGTGAATAACATCCTGGGCGGCTTCTTCGGCACAGTCCGCGACCAGGATCCCGTGAACACCAAGGTGCCCGAAGGTTCAGTCATCACCCTGACGGTGGTGTAGGCGGCCCTGCCGCCCGCACCACCTTCACGGGCATCAGCGCTTGGCGAGGGCTCCGGCCACCAGGAAAGCCATCTCCAGCGACTGCATGTGGTTCAGCCGCGGATCGCACACTGACTCGTAGCGGTCCAGGAAAGCTTCCTGATCGATGGGGTCGGCCCCGCCAAGGCATTCTGCAACGTCATCGCCCGTCATTTCCACGTGCAGGCCGCCGGGAACGGTGCCCAGGGCGTGGTGCACCTCGAAGAAGCCGCGCACTTCGTCGATCACGTCGTCGAAGTTGCGGGTCTTGTAGCCGTTCGGGGACGTGACCGTGTTCCCGTGCATGGGGTCGGTCACCCAGAGCACCTGCGCGCCCGAGGCAGTGACCTTCTCGACGACGGCGGGCAGCTTCTCGCGGATGTTGCCGGCGCCCATGCGGGTAATAAAGGTCAGGCGGCCCGGTTCGCGGTCCGGGTCCAGCTTGTCGATCAGGCGAAGGGCATCATCCCCGGTAGTGGACGGGCCCAGCTTCACGCCGATGGGGTTCCGCACACGGGACAGGAAATCTACGTGGGCGTGGTCCAGTTCGCGGGTCCGCTCGCCGATCCAGAGGAAGTGGGCGGACGTGTCGTACGGGAAGCCCGTCCGGGAGTCGATCCGGGTGAGGGCACGCTCGTAGTCCAGCAGCAGTGCCTCGTGGCTGGCGAAAAATTCAACGCGCTTCAGCGCTTCGAAGTCAGCCCCGCAGGATGCCATGAACTTGATGGCCCTGTCGATGTCCCGTGCCAGGGATTCGTAGCGGGCGTGGGCCGGGTTCTCCGTAAAGCCCTTGTTCCACTGGTGCACCGAGCGCAGGTCCGCGAACCCGCCCTGGGTGAAGGCCCGGATGAGGTTCAGGGTGGAAGCAGAGGTATGGTACGCCCGCAGCATGCGCGCGGCGTCGTGGCCGCGGGACTCGGGGGTGAAGTCGTAGCCGTTGACGATGTCGCCGCGGTAGGCGGGGAGCGTCACGCCGTCGCGGGTTTCGTCGTTGGACGAGCGCGGCTTGGCAAACTGGCCGGCCATCCGGCCCATCTTGATGACGGGCATGGCCGCACCGTAGGTCAGGACCACGGCCATCTGGAGGATGGTTTTGACGCGGGCGCTGATCTTGTCCGCGGTGGCTGCTTCGAAGGTCTCCGCGCAGTCGCCGCCCTGGAGCAGGAACGCCTTACCCTGGGCAGCGGCTGCCAGCCGTTCGCGCAGGACGTCAACCTCACCGGCGAACACCAGCGGAGGAAGGACGGAGAGTTCCTTCACCGAGGCATCAAACACCTCCCGGTCCTGCCAGCTGGGCTGCTGGGAGATGGGAAGGTCCCGCCAGTTATCGAGTCCGGGATAGTTGGCCGCACCGCTCTGGGCGGTACTGGACAGCGAGAAGGCAGGTTTTGCAGATAGCTCAGTCACTATCTAAGACTAACGGCAGCGCAGGCCCGCCGGACACCGCACCCGTCACGCGTCCTGGACAGGCCGTCACAGACCCTGCCCTGGACTCCGCCGGTACTCTGCGGGGCGAACCACGGAGACGCGCGGTGCGCTCAGATGGCGGCGGCAGCACCGCCGTCGTCCTGCTGCTTGCCTTCCTCCGGCACCTGGCCCCCGGCCGCGCCTTTGCCGGGCACGCCCTGGCCTTGCCCGCCGGGCACCGGGGGCGCGGGTAGCTCTGCGGCCGCAACCGGGTCAGCGGGCTTGCCTGCCAGACGCAGCTTCACCACAGCGGCATACTCGTCCACGTATTCCTGCCCTGAGAGCCGCATCAGCTCGAACATGATCTGGTCCGTCACCTGCCTCTGGACAACGCGGTCATCGGCCTGGTCCCGGTACTTGGCGAAGTCCAGTGGTTCGCCGAAGATCATCCCGATCCTGCGGATGTTCGGGAGCCGCTTTCCGATCGGCTGCACCTTGTCCGTGCCGATCATGGCCACCGGAACCACAGGCACCCCGGCTTTGAGCGCCAGCCGGGCCACGCCCACCTTTCCCCGGTAGAGGCGCGCATCGGGACTGCGGGTGCCTTCGGGGTAGATGCCCAGCAGCCCGCCGTGCGAAAGCACCTCCATCCCGGCGGTCAGCGATGCCTCAGATGCGGCACCGCCGGACCGGTCCATGGGCAGCTGGTTGGTAAGCCGGAAGAACATAGCAGTCAGCCTGCCCTTGATCCCAGTGCCGGTGAAGTACTCGGACTTGGCCAGGAACACCACGGGCCGGCGGACCATCAGCGGCATAAAAATCGAATCGGAAAACGAGAGGTGGTTCGACGCAATAATTGCTGCGCCCTCGGCCGGAATGTTATCCAGTCCCTTAACCCAGGGACGGAAAAGCAGCTTCAGCACCGGACCGAGGAAGATCCTTTTCATCACCCAATAGAACACGTGCGAAACCCCTCCGGAAGGCAGCCTTCACGCCCGGCATCGGGCCTGGTCAGCAGTTCAATGAAACCCTACTCTAGTGAGATTTGCCCGGAACAGTGACACGATGGACTCATGAGCGAAAGCAGCATCCCGTCAGGTCCTGCCGCTTTCAGCTATCCGGGCCATGGAGCCAACGCCAGGATTGGCATCGCCATCTGCCATGGCTTCACCGGCAGCCCGCTAAGCGTCCTCCCGTGGGCGCAGCATCTGGCCTCCCAGGGCTATGCGGTGACCGTTCCCCTGCTGCCCGGCCACGGCACGGACTGGCGGCAGCTTGCCGGGACCCGGTGGAACGATTGGTACAGCAGCTTCGAAACCGCCTACCTCGACCTTGCCGAACGCACCGAAACCTGTTTTGTTGCCGGTCTGTCCATGGGCGGAGCCATCGCCCTGCTCACCGCCTCCCGGCACCCCGTGGCCGGAATTTCGGTGGTCAACCCCGGCCTGAGCTTCTACGACCGGCGGGTCCGCGTCATTGGCGTCCTCAAATATTTCCAGAAAACCACTGTGCCCATTCAGGAGGAGCAGGCAACGGCCGTTGTCACCGAGGACGGGGACTATTCACGCACGCCCCTCTCCGCTGTCCACGAATTGAAGAAACTGTTCGGTGCGGCCATCCGCGGCCTGACCCGCATCACAGCGCCGGTGCAGGTGTTCAAGTCCGATACGGACATGGTGGTGCCGCCCACCTCGCTGGCCGTGCTGCGGCACCGCCTCGGCTCCCGCCTCACTGAGGTAGTGGGCCTTGCCAGCAGCGGCCACGTAGCTACGCTGGATGTGGACGCGCCGGAGATCTTCACGAAATCCAGCGCCTTTTTCCAAACCCACGCCCGTCAAAGCACTTCAATGGAGACCCCATGACCTCCAGTCCGGACCATAGCCCTTTCAGCAGTCCGTTCAGCGGCGACGGTCCCAGGATCGGCGTGGTCCTCTCGCACGGGTTCACCGGAAGTCCCCATGGCCTGCGCTCCTGGGCGCACGCCTTCGCCGCCGCAGGTTTTGCCGTCCGGATGCCCCTGCTCCCCGGGCACGGCACCAGCTGGCAGGAACTGGCGCGGACCCGCTGGCAGCAGTGGCACGGCGTCCTCGACGACGCTTACCTGGAGCTGGACGCGGACTGCGACTACGTCTTCTCCGCCGGGCTAAGCATGGGCGGAGCACTCGCCCTGCGTATCGCCGCTACCCGCCCGGTGGCCGGAGTGCTTCTGGTGAACCCGGGGCTGGTGATCGACGATCCCCGGGCGCCGCTTGCCGGGATCCTCAAGCTGGTCATGAAAAGCACGCCGGCCATCGCGAACGACATCCTCAAGGAAGGCATGGACGAGGGAGCATATCCCCGCACCCCCGTAGCCGCCGCCCACGAGCTGAACAAGATGTTCAAGGACACCATGCGGATCCTGCCCAGGGTTACGGCGCCGGTGCGCGTCTACCGCTCCACCATCGACCACGTAGTGTCCGACACCAGCATCGTGGCACTCCGGCGCGGCCTCACCCACGCTCCCCTTGAGCTTATCCGGCTGGAAAACAGCTACCATGTGGCCACCATGGACAACGATGCGGAGCAGATTTTCCAGGGTTCCGTGGATTTTATCCGCAGCATGGTCCCCGCCGCCGATCCTGCATCCGCCGTGCCCGCCCCGTCCGCCCAGGAGGCCTCCCATGAACAGGCCTGATCCCGGATCACCGGACCAGGGCGCCAACCAGGATGACGCCGTCTGGCTTGACCTGGTGGCCCGGCTTGAAGGGAAGTCCACGGCCGAACCAGCCCAACCCGGCGAAACTGCAACAGGGCAGTCCCCCGGCACGCAGGCAGTGGCGGGAGGGGCACCGACCTTCCGGGACTTCGATCCCCTGGGCCTTGCCGGAGCCGCGCCCGCCGAACTGTCTGCCGCAGAACGCCAGGAAGCCTCCACCGGCAACCAGGATACCGGTGCCCCCGGCGGCAGTGCGGGCGGGCCGCGTGACTATGACGCGCTTGAGGACGGGGGCGAGTTCGTCCCCGAGGAGCCACCGAGCCTGGCCGGAACCGACCCGCTGACCATGCTGGCATGGCTTGCAGCGGTGGGCGCGCCCATAGCGCTGTTGTTGTCGGCCATGTTCTGGCGCTCCGCGCCGCTGCTGGCCATCGTGGGCATCGTTGCGGTGTTTGTCCTCGGAACCGTGTACCTGATCATGAAGCTTCCGCAGGAAAAAGACGACAACGACGACGGCGCCCGGGTTTAGCCCCGGTCGTTGCGTTACTTCAGCCGCGCAGCCTGCTGCTGACCCTGGAGAGGTCCGCCGCGCCGATGAGGCCGGCGTTCGGTCCCAGTGCCGCCAACTCGATTCCGGCGGCAGGCCGGAAGCCCCTGCCGGTCAGGTTCCGCGCGAATGCCTTCCGGGCAGGTTCCACGAGGAGGTCCCCGGCCGAACACAGGCCGCCGCCAATAACGAACAGACCGGGATCCAAGGCCGCCGCCAGGTTGGCAAGCCCCAGCCCCAGCCACTCGCCCACCTCATCCAGAAGTTCGCGCGAAGCGGCATCCCCGGCGAGGGCAAGTTCGGTGACGACGGCACCGGTAATCGTTTCAGAATGTCCGCCCACGGCTGCCAGGAGTTCCTGGGCTACCGGACCGTTCGCCCGCGCCAGGATCCGGGCCTCCCTGCCCAGCGCGTTTCCGGAGGCGTACTGTTCCCAGCACCCCCGGTTGCCGCACTCGCACCGGTGCCCGCCGGGCATGATGATCTGGTGGCCGAACTCGCCGGCCACACCAAACCTGCCCCGCTCCACCCGGCCGTCCATCACCATGGCGCCACCGATTCCGGTGCCCAGCGTGATGCACACCAGCCGGTCTTCACCCTGCCCGGCACCAAAGCGCCATTCCGCCCAGGCCGCGGCATCGGCGTCGTTCGCCAGCAGGACCGGACGGCGCAACAGTTTTTGGAGATTGTCGCGCAACGGCTCGTTCCGCCAGGCCAGGTGCGGACTGAAAAGCACAGTTCCGCCGTCGAGATCCATCCAGCCGGCCGCACCGATTCCCACGGACCAGATCCGGTGCCCGCGGCCCAGTTCTTCGACGAGCTCGACAATGACGCTTTCTACTGCCCGGGGATCCGTCCCGGGCGTTGAACGGCGTGCCTCGCTGAGGATCCTGCCCTCGGCGTCCACCACGCCGGCAGCCACCTTGGTTCCGCCAATGTCGATGCCGATGGCCAGGCCCCGCCGCCCCAGGCGCAGGTGCTCGCGGAAGCTCTCGCCGTGCCGCATCCTTGCCCCGCCGCGGGCCGGCCGCTGCCTCCAGGGAACGGGTCGTCGCAGGGGGCCGGCCTGTTCGCCGGGAGGCGGTGCATACATAGTCAACCATTCTAGGCCGGTGGCCTCGCGGGCAGGCGGGTGCCGGGCCAGCATGTTCCGGTCAGCAGGTTGGAGCCGGCGGCATTGACGACAAAGTTACCGACGAGTAACTTAGAATCCTGCATGGCCCGGCAGAGGCGTATTAGTCTTTAGGCATACCCTGCCCGGGTCTTCGGATATCAAAGGAGCTATAGTGCGCGAATTCAGTGTTCCGCCTCTTGTTGTTGTCCCACCGGAAACCAACATCACGGACCTGGTACTGCGGCAGGCCGCCAAGCCCAGCAACCCTTCACTGTTTTCGCGACTGGACTCCGCCGGATCCTGGCAGGACATTTCCGCCACGGACTTCCTCACCGACGTCACCGCCCTCGCCAAGGGCCTGATGGCCAGCGGCGTGGCCGCCGGAGACCGGGTGGGGATTATGTCCCGGACGCGGTACGAATGGGCGTTGGTAGACTTCGCCATCTGGTTTGCCGGCGCCGTTTCGGTACCTATCTATGAGACCTCCTCCCCCTCGCAGGTCGCCTGGAACCTCGGTGACTCCGGCGCGGTGGCAGCCTTCGGCGAGGCCGCCCACCACGAGGACGTGATCCGCCAGGCCGTCAATGCCGAGGGACTCACGTCCCTCCAGCACGTGTGGCAACTGGAAGGCCACGGCCTCGGCCCCCTCCGTGAGGCCGGCCGGGATGTCAGCGACGCGGATCTGGAAGCGCGCCGCGCCTCCGCCGGCCTGGCCGACGTCGCCACCATCATTTACACCTCGGGCACCACCGGCCGCCCCAAAGGCTGTGAACTCACGCACGGGAACTTCGTGGAACTCTCGGAGAACGCGCTGGCCATCATCGGCGAGATCGTCCACGAAAACGCCAAAACCATCATGTTCCTCCCGCTGGCGCACGTGTTCGCCCGTTTCATCTCCGTCCTGGCCATGGCAGCCGGAACCACCGTGGCCCATACCCCTGACATCAAGAACCTCCTCTCGGACCTGCAGAGCTATGAGCCCACGTTCATACTGGCCGTGCCGCGGGTGTTCGAAAAGGTGTACAACTCGGCGCTGACCAAGGCGGAGGACGGCGGCAAGGGAGCCATCTTCCACCGGGCCGCCGAGACTGCCATCGCCTTCTCCAAGGCACGCCAGAACGGGCGGGTGGGCCTGGGCCTGAAGCTGCGCCACGCCCTCTTCGACAAGCTGGTGTACGGCAAACTGCGGGCTGCTATGGGCGGCCACGTTGCCCACGCGGTATCCGGCGGCGGGCCGCTGGGCGAACGCCTGGGCCATTTCTTCCAGGGCATCGGCCTGCAGGTGCTTGAGGGCTATGGCCTCACCGAAACCACGGCCCCCATCTCCGTGAACACACCGTCGCTGATCAAGATCGGCTCCGTGGGCAAGCCGCTGCCAGGGAACGCCGTCAGGATTGCCGAGGACGGCGAGATCCTGGCCAAGGGCGTCTGCGTGATGCGCGGCTACTACAAGCGCGAGGACCTCACAGGAGAAACGTTCGACGGCGAGTGGTTCCGTACGGGCGACGTCGGCCGCCTCGACGAGGATGGTTTCGTCTGGATCACCGGGCGCAAGAAGGAGATCATCGTCACCGCAGGCGGCAAGAATGTGATCCCTGCGCTGCTCGAGGACCAGATCCGTGCCGACGCCCTGGTCTCCCAGGTCCTGGTGGTCGGTGACAACCGGCCCTTCATCGGGGCTTTGGTCACCCTGGACCAGGAGGCCCTGCCCGGCTGGCTCCAGCGCCACGGCCTCCCTGCCACCACATCCCTGGACGAGGCGGCCAACAACCCCGTGGTCAAGGCCGCGGTCCAGGATCTCATCACGGCCGCCAACACGTCGGTGTCGCAGGCCGAGGCCATCAAGTCGTTCCGTATTGTGCCGGCCGACTTCACCGAGGCCTCCGGCCACCTGACCCCCTCCATGAAGGTCAAGCGCGCCCAGGTCATGAAGGACTTCGAGACCGTCATCGAAGAGATGTACGCGGCACCACGGTCCTAGAAAACAACAACGCGGGGTCACTTCCCGCCCGTCCGACGCATCGGATTGGGCGGGAAGTGACCCCGCGTTGTTTGTTGTGCTACTCGACGACGAGCAGCAGGTCTCCACCCTGGACCTGCTCCAC
This sequence comes from Arthrobacter sp. OV608, assembly GCA_900110595.1. Classification (GTDB taxonomy): domain Bacteria; phylum Actinomycetota; class Actinomycetes; order Actinomycetales; family Micrococcaceae; genus Arthrobacter. The sequence continues at coordinate 58,112 of FOEZ01000015.1, forward strand.
CGAGGAGATGGCGAGCCGGGAAACCTTGCCGGCCACCGGCGTCGTGATGGATGCCTCCATCTTCATTGCCTCAATGGTCGCCACGGTGTCACCGGCGTTGACCTCGTCCCCGGGCTTGACCGTGACGGTGACGGCACCGGCGAACGGCGCTGCCACGTGGCCGGGCTGGTTGGCGTCGGCCTTCTCGGCGGCCTTGACGTTGCTGACCACTGAACGGTCCCGGACCACCACGGGACGGGACTGGCCGTTCAGGGTGCACATAACCGTGCGCATGCCCTTTTCGTCAGGCTCGGACACGGCTTCGAGTGACGCGATCAGCCGGACGCCCTTCTCGAGCTGGATCTCGTGCTCCTTGCCCCGCTGCAGCCCGTACAGGTAGTCGCGGGTGTCCAGCACCGAGATGTTGCCGTACGTTTCCACGCTCTTCAGGTAGTCCTTCGTGGGTCCGTCGAAGAGCAGCCTGTTCAGCGTGTGCTGCCGGGTCTTCGAATCGGATTTCAGTGCAGCGCTGTCTTCGGCGCTGAGCTCCGCGTCCCGGACCTTCACGCTCCGGCCCTGGAGTGCCTTGGTGCGGAAAGGCTCGGGCCAACCGCCCGGAGGGTCGCCGAGTTCGCCGGACAGGAATCCGATGACCGAATCGGGGATGTCGTAGTTCTGCGGGTTCTCGTTGAAGTCTGCCGGGTCCGCGTTCAGGCCCACCAGGTGGAGGGCGAGGTCGCCAACAACCTTCGAAGACGGCGTCACCTTGACCAGGCGGCCCAGGATGCGGTCCGCCGCGGTGTACATATCCTCGATCGCTTCAAAGCGCTCCCCCAGGCCCAGTGCCATGGCCTGCTGGCGGAGGTTGGAGAGCTGCCCGCCCGGGATCTCGTGCTGGTACACACGGCCGGTGGGGCCCGGAAGGCCTGACTCGAACGGTGCGTAGACGCGCCGGACAGCTTCCCAGTACGGCTCCAGCGAGCTCACGGCCTCCAGGCTGAGGCCGGTGTCCCGCGGGGTGTGCGCCAGGGCTGCCACGAGGGCCGACGCTGACGGCTGGCTGGTGGTTCCTGCCAGTGACGCCGAGGCGACATCCACGGCGTCCACACCGGCATCCACGGCAGCCAGCAGGGTGGCCAGCTGGCCTCCTGCGGTGTCGTGGGTGTGCAGGTGGACCGGAAGGTCGAAGCGGTCCCGGAGCGCTGAGACCAGTTTCGCCGCGGCAGCAGGACGGAGCAGGCCGGCCATGTCCTTGATCGCCAGGATGTGGGCTCCGGCGTCAACGATCCTCTGCGCGAGCTCCAGGTAGTAGTCCAGCGTGTAGAGCTTCTCGTTGGGGTCCAGCATGTCGCCCGTGTAGCACAGCGCCACTTCAGCCACGGCAGTGCCGGTGGCCCGGACTGCACGGATGGCCGGTGCCATCTGGTTGACATCGTTCAAGGCATCGAAGATCCGGAAAATGTCGATACCGGTCGCAGCGGCCTCGTTAACGAAGGCTTCGGTGACCTCTTCGGGGTAAGGCGTGTAGCCCACGGTGTTGCGGCCGCGCAGCAGCATCTGCAGGCAGACGTTCGGAAGCGCCTGGCGCAGGGCAGCGAGCCGGTCCCAGGGGTCTTCGCCGAGGAACCGCAGGGCAACGTCATAGGTGGCACCGCCCCAGGCTTCAACGGACAGCAGCTGCGGCAGGAGCGCGGTCACCGCGGGGCCGGCCGCGACGAGGTCCCGGGTCCGGACGCGGGTGGCGAGCAGGGACTGGTGTGCGTCGCGGAACGTGGTGTCCGTGACGGCCACCGCGTTCTGCTCGCGCAGCGCCTTGGCGAAGCCTTCCGGTCCCAGTTCCAGGAGCTTCTGGCGTGAGCCCGGAGCAGCCTGCTGGTCCTTGACGGACGGGAGTTTGCTGGCGGGGTTCGAGTGGACGGTCAGCTCACCGTTGGGCTTGTTGACCGTGACGTCGGCCAGCCAGGTGAGGAGCTTGGTGCCGCGGTCTGCAGAGACACGGGCCTTCAGCAGCTCCGGGCGCTCGTCGATGAAGGACGTGGCCACATCACCGGCAATGAAGTCGGGATCGTCAAGCACCGCCTGCAGGAAGGAGATGTTGGTGGAGACGCCGCGGATCCGGAATTCCGCGAGGGCACGGCGTGCGCGGGCCACGGCAGCCGGGTAGTCCCGGCCGCGGCAGGTGAGCTTGACCAGCATGGAGTCGAAGTGCGGGCTGATTTCGGCACCCGAGTAGACGGTGCCGCCGTCGAGCCGTACGCCGGCGCCGCCGGCGGAGCGGTAGCCGGTGATCTTTCCGACGTCGGGGCGGAAGCCGTTGGCCGGGTCTTCGGTGGTGATGCGGCTCTGCAGCGCGGCGCCGCGCAGCCTGACGGTGTCCTGGGAGAGGCCAAGGTCAGCCAGGGTCTCGCCGGCGGCGATGCGCATCTGTGCCTGGACGAGGTCGACGTCGGTGACCTCTTCGGTGACGGTGTGCTCCACCTGGATGCGGGGGTTCATCTCGATGAAGACGTGCTGGCCCGCGCGCTCACCCACAGTGTCCACGAGGAATTCCACGGTGCCGGCGTTGACGTAGTTCAAGGCCTTGGCGAATTTGACGGCGTCCCGGTAGAGCGCCTGCCGGATGCCCTCGTCCAGGTTGGGTGCCGGGGCGATCTCGATGACTTTCTGGTGGCGCCGCTGGATGGAGCAGTCCCGTTCGAAGAGGTGCATCACGTTGCCCTCGGCGTCGGCCAGGATCTGTACTTCGATGTGGCGCGGGCGCAGTACTGCCTGTTCGAGGAACATGGTGGGGTCACCGAACGCGGCATCGGCCTCGCGCATGGCGGACTGCAGTGCCTCGGGCAGGGCCTCACGGGTGTCCACCCGGCGCATGCCCCGTCCGCCGCCGCCAGCCACGGCCTTGGCGAAGATGGGGAAGCCGATTTCATCGGCCGCGGCAAGCAGTTCGTCCAGGTCCTTCGACGGAGCGCTGGACTTGAGGACCGGAACGCCGGCGTCACGGGCAGCCTTCAGTGCCGCCACCTTGTTGCCTGCAAGTTCCAGCACTTCAGCCGGGGGGCCAACAAAAGTGATGCCGGCATCCTTGGCCGCTCGGGCCAGGTCCGGGTTTTCGGAGAGGAACCCGTAGCCGGGGTAGATGGCGTCCGCGCCGGATTCCTTCGCCACCCGCACTATTTCAGCAACGTCCAGGTAGGCACGGACGGGGTGGCCCTCTTCGCCAATCAGGTAGGCCTCGTCCGCCTTCTGGCGGTGGATCGAGTTCCTGTCCTCCTGGGGGAAAACGGCAACGGTCTTTGCGCCCAGCTCGTAGCCGGCGCGGAAGGCCCTGATCGCGATTTCGCCGCGGTTGGCCACCAGAACTTTGGAAAACATACTTCTCCTGCATCATTGCGGGTGGATCGGTGAGTGGTCACAGTGTCTAGGACCTACAAGGACAAACACAAATCTTTGTGGCCACCGTCACAGATTTCCCCGTCATGTCCTGAACCCTTTCGCCGGGCCGGGGGCAAACCGCCTCCAACAGCACAGTCCGTGCCATGCCGACGCCCCATAAAGCAGGATTCGCCGATGCATCCACATATGATGAGTAGGGCGGCAGGACCGTCCGGCTTCGGCGCTGCCGGAGCAAACATTACCCCCAACACGGCATCCGGCGTTAGGTTTTGGTCTCTCAAGTGCAAGTAGTCAGCATCAGCAGCCTCAAGGGTGGAGTCGGCAAGACTTCCGTGACCACAGGATTGGCGTCCGCCGCACTTGCCGCAGGTGTCCGCACACTGGTGGTGGACCTTGATCCCCATGCAGACGCGACCACCGCCTTGGGCGTCCAGCCGGGCGACCAGCTGGATATTGGCAGGATGCTCAAGAACCCCCGCCGCGCCAAGCTCGCAGAGAACGTTGCGGGCAGCAGCTGGGCGGGGCTGGCCCAGTCCAACGGTTCGGGCCCCGCAGTCCTGGACGTCGCCGTCGGCTCTGCCTACACGGGAATCTACGACCGCCCCGACCTCAGCCGCCGCGACCTTCGCCGGCTGTCGTCGGTGCTGGCCGGAGCCGAGGATTACCAGCTGGTCCTGATCGACTGCCCGCCGTCGCTCAACGGCCTCACACGCATGGCCTGGTCTGCCAGCGACAAGGTGGCCCTCGTGGCCGAGCCTGGGTTGTTCTCGGTGGCCGGCACTGAGCGGACCATGCGGGCCATCCAGCTTTTCCGGCAGGAGTTCGCGCCCAACCTTTCTCCGGCCGGCATCATCGCCAACCGCGTGCGGTCTGGCTCTTCGGAGCACAGCTACCGGCTGGCCGAGATGGAGTCGATGTTCGGTGAGCTCCTGTTGAGCCCCAGGATCCCCGAGCAGGCCAACTGGCAGCAAATCCAGGGCGCAGCGCACCCCGTACACCACTGGCCGGGAGACTCCGCCAAGTCCGCCGCCGCACTGTTTGACGAGCTGCTGGCAAACCTGATGACAGTAGGAAGCGGCCTGCGCAGCCGCGCCAGGTAAAAGCGAGTTAAACGGCAGAAGCCGCCCTCCAGGGGAGGGCGGCTTCTGCCGTTTAAACTGTCAACTGATCTTGCGGGCGGCCCGCCGCTTGCTCAATTCGTCGTCCGGAAAGGACTGTTCGGCCGCGTGCTCACTCGGGAGCGATGCCAGGCTGCCTTCCACTTCGCGCCAGACACGCCCAACCGCGATGCCGAACACGCCCTGGCCGCCCTGCACGAGGTCGATCACCTCGTCCGCCGAGGTGCACTCGTAGACGCTGGCGCCGTCGCTCATCAGGGTGATCTGGGCGAGGTCCTCCACACCACGCTCACGCAGGTGCTCTACGGCGGTGCGGATCTGCTGCAGTGAGACACCGGTATCGAGCAGTCGTTTGACCACCTTCAGCACCAGGATGTCGCGGAAGCCGTACAGGCGCTGGGACCCCGAGCCGGCGGCACCGCGGACAGCGGGTTCAACCAGCCCGGTGCGCGCCCAGTAGTCCAGCTGGCGGTAGGTGATGCCTGCAGCCTTGCAGGCGGTGGGGCCGCGGTATCCGGCGTCCTCGTCCAGAACGGGAAGGTCTTCGGTGAACAGGAGGCCCTGGGCACCGCTCGCGGGCATAGCAATACCAGCCGTGGGCTGCTTCAGCCCGCCTGCTTCGCCTTTGGGACTCACCTGGATCCTCCTTGTCATAAGCCCCCCGTGAACAACTGCAACGGCAGGAACAGGTACGAAGACCATGCCTGTAATTTCCGCGGGGCGCACCTTCCAGTGTGACTTGCGCGGCTGCCGTAAGCAATGGGAACTTGATACTTTGACGTTAGGCCTGCAGGGACCCAAGGTCAAAGACGTTGGCCGGTTGAAAGAGGCGTGTCGAAACTTTCATCCTCAACTTTAACCTTAATGTGACCTTAGCCGTCGAAATCCTCGGGTTCCACGTCGTCCAGGAACTCGCGGAAGCGGCGCAGTTCGCGTTCCTCGTCAACGGAGGGACCGGGTTCCGCGTCCTCCCCCTCATCGTGCTCCGTGATCCTGACGCCGGCTTCGTCCATGACGGAGTCTGCGCACCAGATGCGGCATTTGGCACGAAGGGCGATGGCGAGTGCGTCGGACGCCCGCGAGCTGACGGTGGTGCCGTTCTCGAACTGGAGCTGGCCGTAGAAGATGTTGTCCTCCACGGCAACGATGTTGACGCTGACCACGGAATGGCCGAGCGATTCAACAACGTCCACGAGGAGGTCGTGCGTCATGGGCCGGGGCGGAACCACGCCCTGCTGGGCCAGGGCGATGGCGCTTGCTTCCGGGGTGCCGATCCAGATGGGAACGTGGCGTTCGCCGTGCATCTCCCGCAGGAGGACCAGTGGCTGGTTGGAAGGCAGTTCGATCCGAACCCCTACGATCTCGACTTCAATCATCAGATGTCCATGCGTGAGATGTGGTCCTGCACCAAGGCCCGGTGCAGGGTGAGGCAAAGGTCGCTGATTTCGCGGGCCGCCTCCGCCGCGCGCGCCTGGGACGCGGCGTCCTTGCGCGAGGCAAGGGGCGCCACTGCACGTTCCACCAGCCCGAACTCCCGTTCGGCTGCTGCCTGGAAGGGACGGAGGTGGCGCGGCTCAAGCCCATGGCTTTCCAGCTGCACGCACGCCCGGGCCACCTGGAGGGCGTGCTCGTCGAATTGTCCGTTGGAGTGGCTGATCAGGCCGAAGCTCAGCAGGGCCTGCAGCAGCGGGACGCTGGCGCCGGACTCCGTCCGCAACTGTTCCTCGCTGAGCTTGCGTCCGCGGCTCTGCAGTTCCGCTGCCAGTTCATCGGACACAACCCGCGGCGAAACCACGACGCCGGGCGGCAGGTTTTCCGGGCGTTCTCCCCTGTCGATGGCGTCAAGGTAGTCCTTGATGACTTTCAGGGGCAGGTACTGGTCCCGCTGCAAAGCCAGGACAAAGCGCAGGCGCTCCACATCGCCGTCGGAATACTGGCGGTATCCGGCAGGAGTGCGCCGCGGGTTGATCAGCCCCTTCTCCTCAAGGAACCGGATTTTCGACGCGGTCATGCCCGGGAAGTCGCCGCTGAGCTGGGCGAGGACTTCGCCGATGTTCAGGACCTGCGGTCCCCGGCGTTCCGGTTGTGCCATTGCCACAGGCAGCGGTCCCCGGATCAGCCGCGGCCTGCAGCGCTGGCAGGGCTCAGGTAGAAGGTGAGGCGGAACTTGCCGATCTGGACCTCGCTGCCGGACTTGAGCTCCACACTGTCAACGCGGTCGTGGTTGACGTAGGTACCGTTCAGGCTGTTCTTGTCCACCACTTCGAAGCTCCGCGCAGTGCGCCGGAATTCCACATGGCGGCGGGAAACGGTGACGTCGTCGAGGAAGATGTCGGCATCAGGGTGGCGGCCGGCGGTGGTGACGTCAGAATCCAGCAGGAAACGGGCACCGGCATTCGGGCCGCTGTGCGCAACGAGGAGTGCGGACCCCGCCGGCAGTGCCTCGACGGAGCTGCGCTCATCTGATGACAGCTTGGGTGCGATGGTGGGTTCATCGGTCACCGGGGTGAGGTGGATCGAGGTGGTCTCCGACGCCCTAGCCGCACCATTGCCGTATTCCCCATCGGCAGGGTTGTGTGTGTGGCCAGCCATGGACTCCTCCTCATCGACTATGCGGCGCTCACGCCGGCATTGAACTTTTTACCCTCCGCACCTGCCCTGCAGGTCCGGAACCGGCTTCCGATCCGGCCGCTGACGTGCGAAGACGTTCCGACTTCACGTCCGGCCGAACCGGATGAACCGGTTAGGTTTCAGCCTACCTGTTGTTCGTACTCGGATGCACTGAGCAATGACTCGACGGCGTCCGGTTCGGCCAGTTTGACTTCAATGAGCCAGCCGTCGCCGTAGGGATCGGTGTTGATCAGGGCCGAATCGGTGTCCAGGGAATCGTTGCGGGCAACTATCTCGCCGCTGACCGGCGCGTAGATGTCGCTGACACTCTTGGTGGATTCAACCTCGCCCACTACTTCGTTCGCCGTAACCTTTGTGCCAACTTCGGGCATTTGGGCGTACACAACGTCCCCTAGTGCGTCCTGGGCGAAGTCGGTGATGCCCACCCGTACCACGCCGTCGGCGTTGGGGGCAGAGACCCACTCATGTTCGGCGGTGTAGGACAGGTCTTCGGGAATGTTGCTCATCAGGGGCCTTTCATCGGGTCGAACACCAATGTCAACGGGGCCCAAACAGGCCGCCGCTGAAAGTATAGGCACAAGTGCCGGGGCGTTCGCGGAGGATTCTGACAAGATGGGACCCATGACCGCACGCACTGTTTCCGGACCCGGGGAAGCCGCAGGGTAAGCGATGCCCGAACTTCCCGAGGTGGCCGGCCTGGCCGAATTTCTTGACGATCATCTGCAGGGAACGTCCGTGACCAAAGTGCAGATCGTTTCCTTCGCGGTACTCAAGACAGCTGATCCGCCGTTCAACGCCCTTGAGGGCAGGACCGTGACCGGGGTGCGCCGCTTTGGCAAATTCGTCAGCATCGACACCGGCGGAATCTCCCTGGTGTTCCATTTGGCCCGGGCCGGCTGGGTCCGGTTCACTGATTCCCCCACGGATGCGCAACTGCGGATGGGCAAGGGACACATCGCTGCCCGCTTCACTTTCAAGGGCTCCGATGGTGCGCGCGGCATCGACCTCACCGAGGCTGGAACGAAGAAGAGCCTGGCCGTCTACGTGGTGCGGGATCCGCAGGAGGTTCCGGGCATCGCCACGCTGGGACCGGATCCGTTTACCGAGGCGTTCGACGCCGACATGCTGGCGGAGATCCTCGCCGGCAGTTCGCAGCAGATCAAGGGGCTCCTGAGGAGCCAGAGCGTGATCGCCGGCATCGGCAACGCCTACAGTGACGAGATTCTGCACGCGGCGCGGATTTCACCCTTTGCCACCGCTAAGTCGCTGGACCGCGGGACGGTCCAGGTCCTCTACGACTCCATCCACAGCATCCTGGGCACTGCCCTGGCCGAGGCACGCGGCAAGCCGCCCAAGGACCTGAAGGACGTCAAGCGCAGCCACATGCGCGTCCATGCCCGGACCGGCCAGCCGTGTCCTGTCTGCGGGGATACCGTCAGGGAGGTGTCCTTCGCTGATACGGCGCTGCAGTACTGCCCCACCTGCCAGACGAAGGGCAAGATCCTGGCCGACCGCAGGACCTCGAAATTCCTTAAGTAGCGGCGGGCTCCCCGGAAGGCACCCGCTTCCGGACAAAACCACCGCGAACGCCCGGGTGTTGTGTCCGGAAGAGGGTGCGAAGCCAGGGGCGGCGGGCCAGGGGTTAGCGGCCAAAAACGGCAACAAAAAAGTGGAAGCACCGGATCTCTCCGGTGCTTCCACTTTTTTGGTCGGGCTGACAGGATTTGAACCTGCGACCCCTTGACCCCCAGTCAAGTGCGCTACCAAGCTGCGCTACAGCCCGTTAGTTCCGCCGTTCTCCGCTGCGCTTCATCCGCGGGCTGACCCGGGGATTTCCACCAGCAGTCCGGCCGAACCACCTAGAAGAGCTTACACGATCCCGGAGGGTGCCAGTGACACTTTCCACCGATTCCCAGCCAGGTGTGTCGCAATTAACGCTTCTTGCCCCGCTTTTCCCGCACGCGCATGCTGACCTCGATGGGCGTGCCCTCGAAGCCAAAGGTTTCCCGCAGCCGGCGGGTGATAAAGCGGCGGTAGCCGGGATCCAGGAAACCGGTGGTGAACAGCACGAACTTCGGCGGCCGGCTGGAGGCCTGGGTGCCGAAAAGGATGCGCGGCTGCTTGCCGCCACGGACCGGGTGCGGGTGGGCCGCCACGAGCTCGCCCAGGAAGGCGTTCAGGCGGCCAGTGGCGATGCGCTTGTCCCAGCTTTCCAGCGCCACGTCCAGGGCGGGAACCAGCCGGTCCTTGTGCCATCCGGTTTTCGCCGAGATATTGACCCGGGGAGCCCAGTTCACGTGGGCCAGGTCCTGTTCGATTTCACGCTCGAGGTAGCGCCGGCGTTCGTCGTCGAGCAGGTCCCATTTGTTGAACGCCAGCACCAGGGCGCGGCCCGATTCAATGGCGAGCTGCAGGATCCGCACGTCCTGTTCGCTGAGGACCTCGTCCACGGCGAGGAGCACGACGGCGACCTCCGCCTTTTCGAGCGCGGACTGTGTCCGCAGGGAGGCGTAGAAGTCCGCGCCCTGCGCCATGTGCTGGCGGCGGCGGATGCCTGCCGTGTCCACGAAGCGCCAGGTCCGGCCACCGAGCTCGATGAATTCGTCCACGGGGTCACGGGTGGTTCCGGCGGTGTTGTCCACCACCACGCGCTCGGTGCCGGCAAGCTTGTTCAGCAGCGAGGACTTGCCCACGTTGGGGCGGCCGATCAGGGCAATGCGGCGGGGGCCGCCGGAGCGTTCCAGGCCCTCAATGGTGGAGAACTCGGGCAGCACGTCCATCACATGGTCCAGGAGGTCGGCCACGCCGCGGCCGTGCAGGGCGGACACCGGGTAGGGCTCGCCGAAGCCGAGGCCCCAGAGGGCAGCGGAGTCCGCTTCCTGCGCAAAGTCGTCTACCTTGTTGGCCACCATGATGACGGGCTTCTTGCTGCGGCGCAGCATCTTCATGACGCCTTCGTCGGTGGCGGTGGCGCCCACGGCGGAGTCGACGACGAAAAGGACGGCGTCTGCGAGCTCCACGGCCATCTCGGCCTGCTCAGCCACCCGGGCGTGGATGCCGCGGGCGTCGTGCTCCCAGCCGCCGGTGTCCACGAGGGTGAAGTTGCGGCCGTTCCAGTGGGCGGAGTACATCACGCGGTCGCGGGTGACGCCGGGGGTGTCTTCAACTACTGCTTCGCGGCGGCCCAGGATGCGGTTCACCAGGGTGGACTTGCCCACGTTGGGCCGTCCAATGATGGCCAGGACGGGATCCAGCTTGACGGGGCCGTCGTAGTCCTCGTCGCCGAAGTCGCCGCTGAGGAGCGCGGCATCGTCCTCGTCGAGGTCGTAGTCCTCAAGGCCTGCCCGGAGGGACGCCGCACGAAGCTCGGCTTCGTCGTCGTCAATTGCCGCCAGCCGCTCGGCAACCTGGTCGGTGCCTGCCGGAGTGTATTCGTCGTCGCCGGCGCCTGGGTGGCTGGAGGTCTGGGTGGTGTCGCTCATTGCACTGTCCTTAGTGGTCATCTGCCGGCGTCCCGGCTACTGCTTGAAGTCTTTGTGAATTGCCGGCCGCCGGCAGTGGCTGCCCGGTGAGCTGGATGGAATCCTGCACATGCCCTGACAGTGCGGCGCGGATCTCCAGCGCCGCCCTGTCCATTGAAGCACGGCCGCTTTCGCCGGCCCGGCGGGTCAGCGTCAGCGCATTGCCGAAGCGGACGTGGAACCGCCTGCCCGGCCGTGGTACGGAATCGAGGTGTTCGTCGCCTGTGCGGGTACCGAGGATCGCGACCGGCACCACCGGGGCGCCGGAGTTCAGCGCCAGCCAGGCAACGCCGTTATTGATGTCTTCCGCGGCCCCGCTCCCACGCGTACCCTCAGGAAGTATCCCGACGCAACGGCCGGCGTCGAGCACTTTCCTGCAGCGCTGCAACGCGGCCCGGTCTCCCGAACGGTCCACCGGCAGCTGCCCGGAGGCGGTGAGGACCCGGCCCAGGAAGCCATTGAACATTTCCTGTTTCACCAGGATGTGCATGGGCCGCGGGGAGGCGCCGAACATGACCGGGCCGTCCAGGAAGCTGATGTGGTTGGCGGCAAAAATCACCGGCCCGCCGGTGGGGACGTTGTCCCGCCCTGTGACGGACGTCCGGTACACGAGGTGGTCCAGGATCCAGCCCACGGGCCTGCTCCATGTCATGGTCCAGCCGGCCGGAATCTCCGGCCCGCCGCCCATGCCCGGCTGGTTGTTGGCCGGGTCAGTCACGGTTCAGGACCTTGGTCACGATCACCAGGGCTGCGGCAACTGTCTGGTCGAAGTCGAGGTCCGAGGAGTCCAGGGTGACCACGCCCGAGGCTGCCTGCGTGAAGTTGACCACGGTGGAGTCCTTGGCGTCGCGGTGGGTCACCTGCGCGGCCAGCTGTTCGGCGTCCTGCGTTCCGCCAAGCTGGATGCCGCGGCGGCGAAGCCGGGCTTCCTCGCTGGCTGTGAGCAGCATCCGCACCTCTGCGCCGGGCGCGACGACGGTGGTGATGTCCCTGCCTTCCACCACCATGCGGCGGTGGTGCTTTTCAATCAGGGCCCGCTGCCGCCGGATGAGCTCCGTCCTGGCACCAAGGGTGGTGGCCACGGCGCTGACTGCCGAAGAGATGGCGGGTTCCCGGATGGCGTCGGTGACGTCCACGCCGTCAACCCGGACGTACTCCTCGTTCGGGCTGGTGCTCAGGTCCAGGACCAGGTCGCGGGAGGCCTGCTCCACGGAAGCGGCGTCGTCGAGGTCAATGCCGTGGGTGACGCAGTGCCAGGTGAGTGCACGGTACATCGCACCGGTATCGAGGTAGGCGAGGCGGAGCCTGCGGGCCACTTCCTTGCTGACGCTGGACTTGCCCGAGCCGGACGGCCCGTCGATGGCAACCACCAGCGGCCTGCCGACGCGGAGCGCCGGCAGGGTGTCAAGAAGTTCCTGTGTCATTACTGAAGTACCCGCCATCCGCGGTCGTTTAAAGCTTCGATCAGGTGGTCATGCTTGTTGGGCAACACTGACAATTCCACCATGCCCACGTTCTGTCCGGACGAATGGTCCAGCCGCAAGTCCTCAACGTTGACGCCGATCTCACCAATCTCGGTCAGGAGCTGCGCGATCTGTCCCGGCTTGTCGTCCACCAGGACGGTCAGCCAGGAGTACGCCTGCGGAGGCCCGCCGTGCTTGCCCGGAATCCGGGCCTGTCCGGCATTGCCTTCGCTGATCAGCTGCGCGAGGTCCAGGCGGGCACCTGGAGCCGCCGGCTGTTCCAGCGTTCCGATCAGCCGGTTGAGGTCCTCGCGCACGCCGTAAAGGATCTCGACCACCTTCGCCGCATTGCCGCCGAGGATCTGCACCCAGAGGGTGGGATCGCTGGCAGCAATGCGGGTAACGTCCCGCAGGCCGTTTCCCGCAAGGGAGAGCGCGTGCAGCGGCGTACCCTGAAGCCGGCTGGCCAAAAGCGAGGACATCACCTGGGGCAGGTGCGAGACCAGCGCGACGGCTTCATCGTGCTCGTCGGCCGTGAACTGGGAGACGACTGCTCCGAGGTCGGCGGCCAGCGAGCGGGCCACCTGGAGCGCGGCACCTGAAGTCTCTTCAGACGGGCACACCACCCACGGCATCGAGGTGAAGAGCTCCCCGCGGGCGGCTACCGGGCCGGATTTCTCCCGTCCGGCCATGGGATGGGTGCCCACGTAGCGCGACAGGTCCACGCCGCGGCTGCGCAGGGCCGAGAGGATTCCCGCCTTGACGCTGGCAATATCCACCACCACGGATCCGGGGTAATCAGCCAGCGCCTTCGCCACAACATCAGCCGTGACATCCGGCGGGGCGGCAACCACCACCAGCTGCGGCGTCTGACCTGCCAACGCAGCCAGAGGCTGCCCCGCCCCGATGTCCACCGCAACCGCCTCGTTGGTGGGCGAGGGATCGGAGAGGTACACCGGGACCCCGCGGCCGCGAAGGCCCAGACCGATGCTCGTCCCCAGCAGCCCTGTGCCCAGGACCACCACCGGACCGTCCAGGTGCCCGCGGCCCTGGCTCTGGAAAGCGGACATGGTCAGAGTCCTACGGATGCCAGCAGGTGGCCGACTTCCTGCTTGCCAAGGTTGCGGATGCTGCCCTGGCGCTGGTCGCCCAGGCCGATGGGTCCCACCTTGACGCGGACCAGCCGCAGGACCGGGAATCCGACGGCGTCGAACAGGCGGCGGACGATCCGGTTCTTGCCGGAGTGCAGCACTACCTCGATCAGCACGTGCCCGGGGGTGGAGTCCACGAGCTTGAAGGAGTCGACGTTCGCAAAACCGTCCTCCAGTTCCACACCCTGCTTAAGCTGGCTACCGATCCCCTGCGGGAACGGGCCGCGGACCTGGACCAGGTACGTCTTGGGAACCTCGTAGGACGGGTGGGTCAGGCGGTTGGCCAGCTCGCCGTCGTTCGTCAGCAGGAGCAGCCCCTCGGTGGCGACGTCCAGCCGGCCCACGTGGAAGAGCCGTTCGCCGTGCTGGTTCCGGAGGAAGTCACTGATGCAGGGCCGGCCCTCGGGGTCCTCCATGGTGGAGACGACGCCCTTGGGCTTGTTGAACACCATGTAGACCATGTTTTCGTCCAGCTGGATCCGGATGCCGTCCACGTGGATGACGGCGGTTTTCGGATCGACGCGGACACCGAGTTCGGTGACCACCTGGCCGTCCACTTCCACCCGGCCTTCCGCAATCATCTCTTCGCAGACGCGCCGCGAGGCCACACCGGCGGACGCCATCACTTTTTGCAGGCGCACGCCGTCGGCATCGTGGAGTTCGGACTGGGGAACGTCGCCGCGCGGGCCTTTCTTGCGTGACGGCTTGCGGATCGGCCCGAGGTTCTGGCCGAAGCGTTCGCTGCCGAAGGCGCGTGAGGCGGCTGCCCCGGGGGCGCCGGTCCGTGGCTTCTGCTTGGGTGCGCCGGGCGTTCCGGGCGCCTTCTTGGCTCCGGGCTTGCGCGCGGCCGGCTTCCGGGAAGAAGGCTTGGCAGCCCTTGGTTCCGGGGCTCCCCCGCCTGTCCGGGCGTCCGGCGCCTGATCCGGATCGATGAAGCGCTCCTCGCGCGGCTTGGGTGCGCGGTGCGGGCGGTCGCTGCCGAATCCGGTGCCGCGCTTGGCTGAACCGCCGCGGAAGCCGCCGGCTGAAGCGCCGCCTTGGGAGCTGTTGCGTCCCGGTGTGTTGTTGTGTCCGGAGCTGTTGCGTCCCGAACTGTTACGTGGTGAACCCTGGCGTCCCGCCTGTGTCATGACCCGTCCTTCGATATGTTGACCGGCAAGGTGTCCACAGACAACCCTAACCAGCCGTGCAGAAATAATCTGCCCTTGTAAATACTCGTGCTGCAGCCAGGGATGGTCCCTGCCTACGTTATTTCGGCGTCGTAAAACTCCGCGATCCCGTCCAGCCCCGGGAGGTGCGGGGACAGCTGCGGCAGCTCGGCAACTGAACTGATTCCCATCCGTTCCAGGAAGTACGACGTAGTCCGGTAGAGGATGGCGCCGGACTCGGGATCCGTTCCCGTGTCCTCGATCAGCCCGCGCTGGGCGAGTGTCCGTACGACGGAGTCGACATTAACTCCCCTGATTGCGGACACCCTGGCCCTGGAGACCGGCTGGCGGTAGGCGATCACTGCGAGCGTTTCCAGGGCGGCCTGGGTGAGCCTGGCCGTCTGCCCCTCCAGCACGTATTTGCCCACGATGTGGGCGAATTCAGCACGGGAGTAGATCCGCCAGCCACCGGCGACTTTCCGCAATTCAAAACCCCGGGGGCTGGAGCCGAAACCAGCTGGGCTGGCTGAATCCATATCCGGGGCGTTAACAGTATAGCCGCTATACTCCCGCTGGAGTTCAGCCAGCAGGGCGCTCACCGCATCAACGGTCAGCTCCAGTCCCGCGGCCAGCTCCTCTTCTGTGGCGGGCTCGTCGATGACCATCAGCACGGCCTCGAGGGCCGCTTTGGCGCCGCCGGGAAGGCTGTTGACGTCCGGCTCCCCCTGGGCTGCGCCATTGGTTGGTTGTTGGGTCACAATTGCTCCTCAAATTCCTCGCTCAGGTTTTCCGCGGACCAGTCGCCGCTCCCGGCCGTCCAGTGCACGGCAAGGTCTCCCAAGGGCGACAGCTGGTCGAAGGACACCGCCTTGTCCCTGAACAGTTCCAGGAGGGCAAGGAACCTGGCCACCACCACCAGGGTGGAGTCGGCGTCGGCAATCAGGGCCGGGAACGTCAGTGGCGACTCGAGCTGCAGGCGCAGCCCGACGATTTCAGCCTGCTCCTTGACGCTGACGGTACCGCCGTGAAGGTGGGCCAGCCCCACTTCCGTGGGCGGTGGAGCCTTCGGCCGCATGGCCGCCTCCGCCAAACGGGCGAACTGCCCGGGCGTGTGTTTCCAGACCAGTTCGGGGAGCATCGCGGCGAAGTGTCCTTCCAGCGCCACCTGCCGGGGAAAGCGCTGGGCTTCCTGGTGGAGGGTTTCGCCAAGGATGCCGGCCACCTGCTTGAAGGCTTTGTACTGCAGCAGGCGGGCGAAGAGCAGATCCCTGGCTTCCAGCAGCGCAATGTCTTCGTCGTTGTCCACCTCGCCGGCAGGCAGGAGCCGGGCAGCTTTGAGGTCCAGGAGCGTCGCCGCGATCACCAGGAATTCGCTGGCCTCGTCGAGGGCCCACTCTTCGCCCAGCTTCTGCAGGTTCCGGATGTACTTGATGAACTCGTCGGTCACGGTGGCGATGGCCACCTCGGTGATGTCCAGCTGGTGTTTGGCAATCAGACCCAGGAGGAGGTCGAACGGACCCGTGAAGTTGGCCAGCCGCACCTCAAAGCCGGGCTTGGTTTCGGCCACGGCGTGGCTAGGGTGCGCCGCCGCGCGAAATCAGTTCCTTGGCCAGCCTGCGGTAGGCGTCGGCCCCCACATGGGTGGCGGCGTAGATCGTGATGGGTTCGGCGGCCACGGTGGCATCGGCGAACTTGATGGAGCGTTTGATGACGGTTTCGAAGACCTTGTCCCCGAAGGCTTCCACCAGGCGGGCGATCACTTCGCGGCTGTGCAGCGTGCGGGCGTCGTACATGGTGGCCAGCACGCCGTCCACCTGCAGGCGGGGGTTGAGCCGGTCCTGGACTTTGTCGATGGTTTCCACCAGCAGCGCCACGGCACGGAGGGCAAAAAACTCGCAGATCAGCGGGATGATGACGCCATGCGCTGCCGTGAGGGCGTTGACGGTGAGGAGTCCGAGCGACGGCTGGCAGTCGATGAGGACGACGTCGTAGTCGTCTTCGACCTTCTTGAGGGCACGGTCCAGCACCTGCTCGCGTGCCACCTCGTTGACCAGCTGCACTTCGGCTGCCGAGAGGTCGATGTTTGCCGGCAGCAGGTCGACGTTCTCCACGCCGGTCCGGTGGATGGCGTCCCGGATGTTTACTTTGCGGTCCATCAGGACGTTGTAGACCGTGAGGTCCAGTTCGTGCGGGTTCACGCCAAGGCCGGCGGACAGGGCGCCCTGGGGATCGAAGTCCACCAGGAGCACACGACGGCCGTATTCAGCCAGCGCTGCCGCGAGGTTGATGGTGGAGGTGGTCTTGCCGACGCCGCCTTTTTGGTTAACCATGGCGATGACGCGGGCCGGACCGTGGGAGGACAGCGGCGCGGGTTCCGGGAACTCGCGGTATGGGCGCCCGGTGGGCCCCATCACCGCGTCTTCCAGGTCGAATTCCGTGCCCTCCAGAGTTGCTGAACCCTGTTCGCTGCTCACGTATCTATCCACACTTTCGATGACGGTGATTTCCTGCCGCTGGATGGCCAGCAACGCTCCTGCTTCTTCCCAAGGTTACAGCGCCCGACACGGTATTCGAGGCAACTTGACTTTCCGCGGATGTTGAGCCTTTACCCTCTAGCTGAGGTAGAAGGTTGCTGCCCGGGCACGCAGAAAACCGCCCCCACAGGAGTGCTGCGGGGGCGGTTTTGCGACAGCTGCGGAGGGCTAGGCCTTCGCGGCCTCCCGTGCACCTTCTTCCTTCGGTGCCATCTCGCCATGGTGGTGGGCCATCATGGTTGCCTCGTCAAACGGCTCTTGGCCTGAGAGGACCCGGCCGACCTGGCCGCCGTCGATCTCCTTGACCCAGGTGCCGATCAGGATGGTTGCCACGGCGTTGCCGGTGAAGTTGGTCAGGGCGCGGGCCTCGGACATGAACCGGTCGATGCCCACAATCATGCCCACGCCGCCGAGCAGTTCGGGCTTGTGTGCCTGCAGGCCGGCAGCGAGTGTTGCCAGGCCGGCACCGGTGACGCCGGCAGCACCCTTGGAGGCGATGATCATAAAGATCAGGAGGGAGATCTGGGCGCCCAGGTCCAGCGGGGTGCCCATGGCATTGGCAACGAAGAGGGATGCCATGGTCAGGTAGATGGCCGTGCCGTCAAGGTTGAAGGAGTAGCCGGTGGGGACCGTCACGCCGACGACGGGCTTGGAGACGCCGAGGTGTTCCATCTTCGCGATCAGGCGGGGCAGTGCCGCCTCAGAGGAGGACGTGGAGAAGATGAGCAGGTATTCGCGGGCCAGGTACTTCATGAGCTTGAAGATGTTGACGCCGGATACCACCTGGAGCAGGCCGCCGAGGATGACCACGATGAACAGGGCGCAGGTGATGTAGAAGGCAAGCATCAGGGTGAACATGCTGATGATGGCCTGGAATCCGGTGGCGCCGACCACCGCGGCGATGGCACCGAAGGCACCTACCGGGGCGAGCCACATGATCATGATGAGGATGCGGAACACGAGGGCCTGGCCGTGGCCGATGGCCTTCAGGATCGGTGCGCCCTGCGGTCCCATCTTCTGCAGTGCAAAACCGACGAGGATGGCAGCAAGGAGGGTGGGCAGGACGGGTATGTCACTGGGGATGATGCCGAGCAGGAAGTCCACGGTGCTGTCCGTGGCGGCCTTCTTGTTGGGATCGTAAGGGGTCAGCTTGAGGCCCTCACCGGGGTGGATGATGTTGCCCACCACCAGGCCGATGGCCAGGGCGAAGGTGGACATGATGACGAAGTAGAGCAGGGCCAGGCCGCCTACCTTGCCCACCGTGGCGGCCTTTGCGATGGAACCGATGCCCAGGACGATGGTGCAGAAGATGATGGGGGCGATCATCATCTTGATGAGCTTGATGAATCCGTCGCCGAGCGGCTTGAGGGATTTGCCCACCTCAGGGAACAGCAGGCCGACGACGGCGCCCAGGATCACGGCGACGATGACGGCGATATAGAGGTAATGCGATTTGTCCAGGCCCTTGCGCGGCGTCTTCACGCTGTCAAGCGACTCTCCTCGTTGAGAAGCCATGATGTGTCTCCTTTGGATAATCTGGTAGACGCTGCGGCACAGTCTCTGGGCCCACGTCCTCCGGTGTGATATCCATCATTGGGCAGGTGGTGACCCAGCTCACCGTTGCGTTCATATTGGTCGTGACGCAGTTCGGCCGGGGCGAAGTTAATCGGTTGGGGAAAGGTACGAATGATCCACCGCTGGAGTATCGCCCGCCGGCTCTTCGTGGCGAACCTGCTGATTGTGGTGTCGTTCATCGCGATCGTTGGCACCGCCACGTTTATCGATGCCCGGGACCGCACGTATGAGGAAGCCGGGCGCCGGATGACCGGTGTTGCTGCGGCGGTCGCCGCCAACCCCCTGGTCCTCCAGGCCGCGGACACCGCCAACCCCTCGGCTCTGCTGCAGCCCTACGCCCTCAACGTGATGGCCGGATCGGGTGCCGACTTCGTGACGATTATGGCCCCGGACCGGACGCGGTGGACGCATCCCCGGAACGAGGAACTCGGCCGGCCCTACATCGGGTCCATCGACGCCGCACTGCGTGGCGAGACATTCACCGAAGTTACCGCCGGAACGCTGGGGCCCTCGGTGCGCACCATAGCGCCGGTGAAGGATGCGGCCGGGAACGTGAAAGCACTGGTGGCCGCGGGCGTCACGGTCCGGAGCGTGGATGTTGCCCTGTCCGGCCGGCTGCCCGCCCTGGTGGCCATCGGACTGGCCCTGCTGGTGGGCGGCTCGCTGGCCTCGTGGCTGCTGGGCCGGTACCTCCGTCGGGTCACGCGGGGCTGGGGACCTGAACAGTTGGCCCAGCTGTTCGCCTACTACGAGTCGGTGCTGCATTCGGTGCGGGAGGGACTGATCCTGATCGACACCAAGGGCCACGTGGTGATGTATAACGACCAGGCGGCCGAACTGCTGGGCCTGGACAGTCCCGGCAGCAAGGACCCCACCCGGCCGCCGTCACTGTCCGAGCTGCCCCTTGATGAAGGGCTCCGGACACTGTTCGCGTCGGGCCGCAGCGCCAAGGACGAGACTGTCCTGACCGGCTCACGCATCCTGGTGGTGAACCAGGGACCGGCAAAGGGGCCCGAGGTGTCCGCCAGCCGCGGCAAGACCCCTGTCTACGGGACTGTGGCCACCCTGCGGGACAGGACGGAAATTGAAGCCCTCGGCAGCGAGCTGGAAACCATGCGCACGCTCTCTGACGCACTCCGCGCGCAGACCCACGAACACGCAAACCGGCTGCACACCATGGTTTCGCTGCTGGAGCTGGGGCGCACCCAGGAGGCCCTGTCCTTCGCAACGAAGGACCTCGAACTCAGCCAGCAGCTCACAGATGACATGGTCAGTTCGGTGGACGAGCCGGTGCTTGGTGCCCTGGTGATGGGCAAAGTGGCCGAGGCGCACGAACGGGGCGTACAGCTGGACGTGTCCGCGCTTGGCTCGGCGAGCGTGGCGGGGATTGCCGTGCAGGACCTGGTAACCATTCTTGGCAACCTGCTGGACAATGCCATGGATGCAGCGGCCGACGGACCGGCCCCCCGGCAGGTGGAACTGACGGTGGAGGCCGATGAGGAAGGCCTGGACATCACCGTGCACGATTCAGGCCCCGCCATCGAGCCTGCTGCCGCAGACAATCTGCTACGGCATGGCTTCAGCACCAAGCCCGCCGGCCAGGGCGGACGGGGCATCGGCCTGGCGCTGGTCCGCCAGGCTGTGCACCGCCTGGGGGGTACCCTGACAATCAATGGCCGGCGTGGTGCCAAGTTCGAAGTTTTCCTCCCCGCCGCGGCGCCGGCAAAGAAGGAGCACAAAGCGTGAGCAACATCCGGGTCCTCGTGGTGGAGGATGAGGCTATCGCGGCCGC
The DNA here is from genome assembly GCA_900110595.1 of Arthrobacter sp. OV608. GTDB lineage: Bacteria > Actinomycetota > Actinomycetes > Actinomycetales > Micrococcaceae > Arthrobacter. Next base: position 78,417 of record FOEZ01000015.1, read on the forward strand.
CGCACACGCGGCCTACGTGGGGCGGCTGGCGGGCTTCGAGCTGGCCGGCACTGCCCCGGACGGACATTCCGCCCTGCGGCTGCTCAACGAGTTCGTCGCGGCCGGCAACCCGGTGGAGCTTGTCCTGCTGGACATGAACCTTCCTGACCTCCACGGCCTGGACATCGCCCGCCGCATGCGGGCGTCCGGGATCCTCGCCGACATCATCGCCATCACCGCCGTCCGCGAACTGGCCATCGTGCGAAGCGCCGTGGCCATTGGCGTTGTCCAGTATTTGATCAAGCCGTTCACCTACGCCACCTTCGCGGACAAGCTGGAGAGCTACCGCCAGTTCCGGCAGCAGCTGGCAGGCCCGCCTGGGGGTTCCGGAAAGGCAGGAGCTTCCCAGACGGACGTGGACCAGGCGTTCGCCAGCCTGCGGGCGCCCTCCGAACTGCCCTTGCCGAAGGGGCTTTCGGTGTCAACCCTGGCGTCCGTCCAGGAGTTTATGAAGGAGCAGCAGGGTGCCGTATCCGCCACGGAAGTCATGGACGCCCTGGGCATGTCCCGCGTCACCGCCCGCCGCTACCTGGAGTACCTTGCGGACGCCGGAACGGTGTCCAGGACTGCCCGTTACGGCACTCCGGGCCGGCCGGAAAACGAATACCGGTGGGCAGCACGATGATTGCGCCTGCCGCGGTGCGGTGATTGGGTCTGGCCGCGCCCGCTGATTGAGCCTGTCAGCGACCGGTGATTGAGCCTGTCGAAATCCCACCTTCGGAGCATGTATACAGCCAGGGCTTTTTTCATCTAAATATTCGCCTAACGCTGCTTTTTTAGCTTTCCTTGTATACACTGACGGTATCAACGAAGGGACAACCAGTGCGAGCCAGCGACCGCGCCTACACCGCACTCCGCGATGACATCGTCCAGTGGCGGCTCCAGCCGGGCACTTTGCTGGCCGAGGTGGAACAGGCGGAGCGGCTCGGCGTCTCACGCACTCCACTCCGGGAGGCGCTGGGCCGCCTGGCGGCAGAAGGGCTGACGACGGCGGCAGGCGGCCGCGGCGTCGTCGTCACCGACATCTCGCTGGAGGATATCGACGAACTGTTCGAACTGCGCGAGACGCTCGAAGGCAAGGCTGCGGCGCTGGCGGCGCAACGGGGCGATGCCGGTACCTTCCGGACACTTGAGGCGGATTTCCGGGCGGCGCCTTCGCTGATCAGCAACAGCGCACCCGCTTTGGAGGACTACTACCTGCTCGTGGAACGGCTGGACTCGGCCCTTGACACCGCCATCTCCAATTCCTACCTTGCCCAGGCGATGCGGAGCCTCCGGGTCCACCTGGTCCGCATCCGCCGCATGGCTGCCGACGATGCCGCCCGGCTGACCGCTGCAGCAGCCGAACATGCCGCCATCGCCGAGGCCATCGCCATCGGCAACCCGGGACTGGCGCAGGCGGCCACCACCCTGCATCTGCACCGCAGCCTGTCCCACATCAAAGCAACCCACACACCCCGCTAGAAGGAGCCCCATGGTCAAGGAACACCACGTCCGCGTCTACAAGAGCGAAGAGAACCTGCCCCGCGAGGACCAGCTGGCCCACAAGATCGCCACGGTTGCCGCCGACCCGGTGGAGGTCACCGGCGACGTGACGGAGATGGTGATCAACCGGATCATCGACAACGCTTCGGTTGCCATTGCCTCGCTGAACCGGGCGCCGATCGTGGCGGCCCGCGCCCAGGCACTGGCCCATGGTCCGAGCACGGGCGGGAAGGGTGCCAAGGTCTTCGGCATCGGCGAACGGGTCTCCCCCGAATGGGCGGCCTGGGCCAACGGGGTGGCAGTGCGGGAACTGGACTACCACGACACCTTCCTCGCTGCGGACTACTCCCACCCGGGCGACAACATCCCGCCGATCCTGGCCGTGGCCCAGCATGTGGGTTCCAGTGGCCGGGATCTGATCCGGGGAATTGCCACCGGGTATGAGATTCAGGTGAACCTGGTCAAGGCGATCTGCCTGCACAAGCACAAGATCGATCACGTCGCCCACCTCGGCCCGTCCGCCGCGGCCGGCATCGGCACCCTCCTGGGCCTCGACGTCGAGACGATCTTCCAGTCCGTGGGCCAGGCGCTGCACACCACCACCGCCACGCGCCAGTCCCGCAAGGGCGAGATCTCCACCTGGAAGGCCCACGCCCCCGCCTTTGCCGGGAAGATGGCCGTGGAAGCCGCCGACCGGGCTATGCGCGGGCAGACCTCGCCCGTGCCGATCTATGAAGGCGAGGACGGGGTGATCGCCTGGATGCTGGACGGCCCGGAGGCGTCCTACCAGGTCCCGCTCCCCACTCCCGGGGAGGCCAAGCGCGCCATTCTGGACACCTACACGAAGGAACACTCCGCCGAGTACCAGGCCCAGGCCTGGATCGACCTCGCCCGCAAACTCCACCGCGAACACCCCGAGGCCACCGACCCGGCCAACGTGAAATCCGTGCTGATCAAAACCAGCCACCACACCCACTACGTCATCGGCTCCGGCGCCAACGACCCCCAGAAATACGACCCCACCGCATCGCGGGAAACGCTGGACCACTCCATCCCCTACATCTTCACCGTCGCGTTGCAGGACGGGGCCTGGCACCACGTGGACTCCTACTCCCCCGAACGCGCCGCCCGGCCGGATACGGTGGACCTGTGGCAAAAGGTGTCCACCGAGGAAGACCCGGAATGGACCCGCCGCTACCACTCCCTGGACATTTCGGAGAAGGCCTTCGGCGGGTCCGTGGAGATCACACTTACCGACGGCACCGTCATCAAGGACGAGATCGCCGTCGCCGACGCGCACCCGCTCGGCGCCCGCCCATTCGGCCGGGAGCAGTACATCCACAAGTTCCGCACCCTGGCCGCCGGCCTCGTGGAGGAGGCCGAAATTGAACGGTTCCTTGCCGCCGTCGAACGCCTCGCCGAACTCGGCCCCGGTGAGCTGGACCAGCTGAACATCACCGCCGCCCCCGGGGTCATCGACCTGGACGCCGCACCCAAGGGACTGTTCTAGATGCTCTACTCCAAAGTCACCCCCGAACAGAAGCGCATCCGGTTCCGCGAGCTCCTCGCCTCCGGGACCATCGCCCAGTTCCCCGGGGCGTTCAACCCGCTCTCGGCCCGGCTGATCGAGGAGAAAGGTTTCGCCGGGGTCTACATCTCCGGGGCGGTCCTGGCCAACGACCTCGGCCTGCCGGACATCGGACTGACCACCCTCACGGAGGTGGCCACCAGGGCCGGGCAGATCGCCCGCATGACGGACCTCCCCGCGATCGTGGACGCCGACACCGGCTTCGGCGAACCCATGAACGTCGCCCGCACCGTCCAGGAAATCGAAAACGCCGGCCTGGCCGGCCTGCACATCGAGGACCAGTTCAACCCCAAACGCTGCGGCCACCTCGACGGCAAAAACGTCGTGGACCTCGACACCGCCACCAAACGCATCCGCGCCGCCGCAGACGCCCGCCGCGACCCCAACTTCCTCATCATGGCCCGCACCGACATCCGCGCCGTGGAAGGACTCCAAGCAGCACAGGACCGGGCACGTGCACTCGTGGACGCCGGGGCAGACGCCATCTTCCCCGAAGCCATGGCCACATTGGAAGAATTCAAGGCGATCCGCGACGCCGTGGACGTGCCCATCCTGGCCAACATGACCGAATTCGGCAAAAGCGACCTCTTCACCACCGAACAGCTCCAGGGCGTCGGAGTGAACATGGTGATATATCCGGTGACCCTTCTCCGTAGTGCCATGGGCGCTGCCGAGCGTACGCTGGAATCGATTAGGGCTGAGGGCACGCAGGAGGCGCAGGTCGGCAGCATGCTGACCCGCGCACGCCTCTACGATCTCGTTGACTACGAAGGCTACAACCGCTTCGACAGCGGAGTGTTCAATTTCCGGGTCCCCGGGGAGTAGGAAAGCTGCACCGGGTACCGCTGGTGCAACAGGCGACAGGAACGAAGGAGTTTCAGCATGGCTGAAGTGGACATCAAAAAGGGCCTGGACGGCGTCGTGGTGGATTACACGTCCGTCTCGAAGGTCAACCCGGACACCAACTCCCTGCTGTACAGGGGCTATCCTGTCCAGGAGCTCGCGGCCAGGTGCAGCTTCGAGGAGGTGGCCTACCTGCTCTGGAACGGCGAGCTGCCCAGCCAGGAGCAACTGACGGAGTTTACTGCACGCGAGCGGGCCGGGCGGGCCCTGGATCCGGTGGTCAAGCAGGTGATCGATGCGCTGCCGGAGACGTCCCACCCCATGGATGTGTGCCGGACGGCGGCGTCGGTGATGGGCGCGCGGCACGCCCTGGCCGAGGATGCGTCCCGCGAAGCCAACATGACCAAAGCCATCGACCTGTTTGCTGCCATGCCGGCCGTCGTGGCGTACGACCAGCGGCGCCGGCACGGGCAGGGCGTCGTCGAGCCTCGTGAGGACCTTGGCTATTCGGCGAACTTCCTGTGGATGACGTTCGGCGAGGAACAGGTGCCGGAGGTGGTGGAGGCGTTCAACGTGTCAATGATCCTCTATGCCGAGCACTCCTTTAACGCCTCCACGTTCACCGCCCGCGTCATCACTTCCACCCTCTCGGATCTCCATTCGGCGGTCACCGGTGCCATTGGTGCCTTGAAAGGGCCGCTGCACGGCGGTGCGAACGAAGCCGTGATGCACACGTTCGACGAGATCGGCATCCGCCCGCAGGAGTCCCTTGAGGAAGCGGCGGCCCGGGCCAAGGCCTGGATGGAAAACGCGCTGGCGCAGAAGAAGAAAGTGATGGGGTTCGGCCACCGGGTCTACAAGCACGGCGACTCGCGGGTGCCCACCATGAAGGCCGCCCTGGACAAGATGATCGCCCACTACGGCCGCCCCGAACTCCTGGGCCTCTACAACGGCCTGGAGCAGGCCATGGAAGAGGCCAAAGCCATCAAGCCCAACCTCGACTACCCCGCCGGCCCCACTTACCACCTCATGGGATTCGACACAGCAACGTTTACTCCCCTGTTTGTGGCCAGCCGCATTACCGGGTGGACAGCACACATCATGGAGCAGTTGGACGCCAACTCCCTGATCCGCCCGCTGAGCGAGTACGTCGGCCCGGAGGAGCGGCACCTTCCGTAGGGCGGGCTTTCACTGGAAGTACGACGGCGGCGCGGGTCACCTTGAGGTGACCAGCCCGCCGTCGGCACTTAACGGTCGGGAGACGGCGGCTTGGGGCAGGAGGGTCAGGGCAGGAGGCTTAAGGCAGGAGGCTTTCCGAGGACGCAACACCTTCGTTGTCGCTGTCCATGGTGACCACGATGTTGACCCTGCCGCCTTCCAGGACCACGGGCAGCCAGTGATCGGCGTCCTGCCACATCCGGTCCACAGGGAGGGTATCCACGGGGAACCACCCGGGGAGGATCTCGTCGCTTTCCGCCGGTTCACCCTGCCAGGTCCGGGCAGTGAAGAGGCGCGTGTGCATGTCCCAGGCGGGACGGGCGGGGAAGACGAACTGCACCACGCCCGCGTCTGCGAGGTCTTCCTGCCGCACCACCACGCCGGTTTCCTCCAGGACCTCGCGGACCACGGCTTCGGCGTCAGTCTCGCCGGGTTCCACGTGCCCCCCGATGCCCACCACCTTGCCAAGGCCAAACCCGGTCCGTTTGAGTCCCAGCAGCACCTCCGGGCCCGAATCCCCGTCGCGGAGCAGGAAACAGAGAGTAACCCGTGCTGCAGTCATGCGCTCAAGCCTATGGGGTCCCGGAGTTGTCCGCGAGGAAGCGCCAGGGGGCGTCGGAATATGCCAAGCTCTACCTGTGACTCCCGAAACTGCCCACGGGATACGGCCGGCCCGCATCTCGGCCGTTGACGCCCGCCTGCCGGAGTGGCTGGTGCGCAATCCCTTGTACTGGGGCTGGGCGTGGGCCTGTTTCTGGACACTGCTGATCGTGGTGGACGAATTCGTGGACCTGGCCGGCTGGACTTGGTATCTGCTGGTGGCCGCGGGGGCACTGCCCTCGCTGCTCAGCACCCTCGCCGTGCTCCACGTGACTCCCCGTCAGCAGGTGAAACCCGCCCGGGAATCGGTGCTGGGCCTGTTCTTCGTGCGTTTCCTGGCGCTGGTTGCCGCATTTATGGTGTGGGCCATCTCGGTAGTGCTCAGTGCGTCCATCTCCACCACCATCCAGGCCCTGGCGGGTGATTCAGAGCGCGAAGTGACCGCCCTGGGTTTCAACCTGATGGCAGCCCTGGTCCCGCTGGTAGTGGCCGTTCTATGGCTGGCGTTTGTTGGCCGCTGCGCCTGGTTCCTGCGGCGGCTGCGCGGCTGGCGGCAGGTCCCCATGTTTTCGCGGGTACCGAAATCGTTCCTCCGTGGCCGCCCACGCCTGCGCCGGGTTGTGATTGGTTTGGCGCATCCGGGTCTGATGTTGCTGGCAGGCATGGGCACCTCCCTGTTGGCTTTCCTGCTGGGCCCGGTGGAACTGACCATCGAAGCGCTGCTCTAGGTGCTTGAAGCGCTGTACAACAAGGACATCGCGGTCCCTGAGCTGCGTCAGCCCAGCGCCCGGGGGTGTGCCGCCGCGTAGATTTCCCGCAGTGTGTCTGCGGTGACCAGTGTGTACACCTGGGTGGTGGTTACTGAGGCGTGGCCCAGCAGTTCCTGGACCACCCGGACGTCCGCGCCGCCTTCGAGCAGGTGCGTGGCGAAGGAGTGCCGGAGTGTGTGCGGTGAGACGTCCTTGGTGATGTTGGCCTTCTCGGCGGCGGCCTTCAGGATGGTCCACGCACTCTGCCGGCTGATCCGGCCACCGCGCGCGTTCAGGAACAACGCCGGTGTGCCCTTGCCTTTGGCCGCCAGCAGGGGGCGGCCGCGGACGAGGTAGGCGTCCAGGGCCCTGGCTCCGTAGGACCCCAGCGGCACCAGCCGCTCCTTGGATCCCTTGCCGAAGAGCCGCACGATGGCCGGTCCGCTTTCCGCCTCTTGGAGGGAGATGTCATCCAGGTCCAGGCCAACGGCTTCGCTGATCCGGGCACCGGTGGAGTAGAGGAACTCCAGCAGGGCGCGGTCCCGCAGGCCTGTGGCGGTATCGGTGCCGGCCGCTTCCAGGATCCGGGTGACTTCGTCCACGCTGATGGCCTTCGGGAGCCGCTTCCCGGGCATTGGCGGGTGGACGTCGCTGGCGGGGTCGGTGGGTGTGAATCCTTCCAGGGCCCAGAACTTGTGCAGGCCCCGCACGGCCACCACGGTCCTGGCCGCGGACCGCACGCCCAGGGCGGTACCGCCGTCGGACCCGTCCGATAAAGCACGCACATATCCGGTGACGTGATGGCGCGTAATGTCCTCCGGCCGGCCGCAGCCTGCGGCGGCAAGGTACCTCGAGTAGCGGGCCAGGTCCCTGCGGTACGCCGCGAGGGTATTGGCGGCCAAACCCCGCTCCACGCCCATGTGCTGGAGGTAGTCGGTGATGGCGCGGTTAATGGCGGTGGGGGCCGCTGCCGGCCGGGTCTCCGCCTCCCCAGCCGGGAGGGCTGTTTCAGCCGAAGGACCAGGGGCCATCAGCGCTGGCTGGGGTGCTCGGGCCAGGGCGCGTCCGCCGGCCGGAGTCCGGAAAATCCGTCAGCGCGAGCAGCCGCGGCGGCAAGGATTCCGACGACGGCGGACGGGTTGTGCAGGCGGCCGGCCAGCACGGACTCCACAGCGTCGTCCAGGTTGATCCAGTGGAACTCGATCTCGGCTTCCTCGTCCGTCCGCTCGTGGCGCTCGTGGTGCGGAACCTCGTTGAGGTCACGGGCCAGGTAGATTCGAATGGCCTCGCTGGAGGAACCGGGTGAATTGAAGACGTCGGCCAGGACGTTCCAGGTGCCGGCGGCGAGGTCCGCCTCTTCGGCGAGTTCGCGGGCCGCGCCCACCTGGAATTCCTCGCCCTCCACGTCCAGCAGCCCGGCCGGGATCTCCCACAGATCCATGCCCACGGGGTGCCGGTACTGCTTGAGGAGGAGGATCTCGCCGTCGCTGTTCATGGGCAGGATGGCAACGGCGCCGGGGTGGTCAATGTAGTCCCTGGTGAGTGCCTCGCCGCTGTCCTGCAGCTGGAAGGTGTCGCTGACTACATCCCAGATCCTGCCTTCGTACACCTTCTCGGTAGACAAAAGACGGCGCGGGCTCGGTGCATCCGAAACCTTTACTACGTGGGTGGCTTCGTGTGTACCGGGCATCGCGCCGTCCTTTACGTCGTGCTGAACTACTTAGCGGCTACCGTACCGGACGGCGCGGCCTCGGCAGCGCCGGCACCCGGGGCGGCGGCCGTGTCGGCGCCCTCCTGGTGGTCCAGTGCTGCCTTCACCAGGCCGGCAAACAGCGGGTGCGGCCGGGTGGGGCGGGAGCTCAGTTCGGGGTGCGCCTGGGTGGCCACGTAGTACGGGTGGACCTCGGCGGGCAGCTCAACGAACTCCACAAGCTTGCCGTCCGGAGACGTGCCCGAGAAGACGAGCCCTTCGGCCGCAATCTGGTCGCGGTACTTGTTGTTCACCTCGTAGCGGTGGCGGTGGCGTTCGCTGACTATGGTCTTGCCGTAGGTTTCGGCGATGACCGAACCGGCGTCGAGCTTGGCTTCGTACAGGCCCAGGCGCATGGTGCCGCCCAGGTCGCCACGGCCCTCGACAAACTCCAGCTGCTCTTCCATGGTGGCGATGACGGGGTACTTGGAATCCGGCTCGAATTCGCTGGAGGACGCGCCTTCCATCCCCACCACGTTGCGGGCGTACTCGATGACCATGCACTGCAGCCCCAGGCAGAGGCCCAGGACCGGCAGCTTGGTTTCGCGGGCGAACTTCAGCGCGCCCAGCTTGCCCTCGAGCCCGCGGATGCCGAAGCCGCCCGGGACGCAGATGGCGTTGACGCCGTCGAGTGCCTTAATCGCGCCCTCGAGGGTTTCGCATTCGTCCGAGGGGACCCAGCGGATCTTGACCTTGGTGTCATTGGCGAACCCGCCGGCGCGCAGTGCCTCAGTGACCGAGAGGTAGGCGTCCGGCAGGTCGATGTACTTGCCAACGAGCGCTATTTCCACGTGGTGCTTGGGGTTGTGGACGGCTTCGAGGAGCTTGTCCCAGCTGGTCCAGTCCACATCCTTGAAGGGGAGGTCCAGGGCGCGCACGATGTAGGAGTCCAGGCCCTGGGTGTGCAGGGTCTTGGGGATGTCGTAGATGCTGGGAGCATCGGCGGCATTGACCACGGCGTCGATGTCGACGTCGCACATCCGGCCGATCTTTTCGCGCATCGCCTCGGGCACTTCGCGGTCCGAGCGGATGACGATCGCTTCGGGCTGGATGCCGATGGAGCGCAGTGCGGCGACCGAGTGCTGCGTGGGCTTGGTCTTCAGCTCCTGGGACGGCCCGATGTACGGAACCAGCGAGACGTGCAGGAAGAAGACGTTGGTCCGGCCGATGTCCTGGCGGACCTGGCGGGCCGATTCGAGGAACGGCTGGGATTCGATGTCGCCAACAGTGCCGCCGATTTCGGTGATGATGACGTCCGGGGCGTTCTTGCCTTCGGCGGGCAGGCGCATGCGGCGCTTGATCTCATCGGTGATGTGCGGGATGACCTGCACGGTGTCGCCGAGGTATTCGCCGCGGCGTTCCTTCGCGATAACCGTGGAGTACACCTGGCCGGTGGTCACGTTGGCCGAGCCTTCGAGGTTTTCGTCGAGGAAGCGCTCGTAGTGTCCGATGTCCAGGTCCGTCTCGGCGCCGTCGTCCGTGACGAAGACTTCGCCGTGCTGGAAGGGGTTCATCGTGCCCGGATCCACATTGAGGTAGGGATCGAGCTTCTGCATAGTTACAGACAGGCCGCGTGCCCGCAGCAGATGACCGAGGCTCGATGCCGTCAGTCCCTTACCGAGCGAGGACGCCACACCACCGGTTACGAAGATGTGTTTGGTCGTCTTGGACGAGCCCGGGAACCGGGAATTTACACGGGAATTTGATCGCTGCACCACGGAATTCGAGCCTATCATCAAATGAGCCTTCCACGGGTCCGGGTAACTGTTTCCCCAAATGATCAAGTCTGCTGGTCCGGCCGTCCGGGAGGCAAGGGGCAGCCCGTTGTCCGGATGCCTCAGCGGGCCGTGTCAGGCCCGCTGTGGCAGCAGTTTCGCGTCGTCCAGCAGCTCCTGCGCGTGCGCCTGCGCGGACTCGGAGTCCTCCTGGCCGGCCAGCATGCGGGCCAGTTCGCGGACGCGCTCAGGGCCGTCGAGGAGGCGGACATCACTCGAGGTGAACCCGGTGGCTGTTTTGCCGTCGGCGCCCCTGACTGACGTTTTGGTGACGGTGATGTGCTGGTCGGCGAAGGCTGCAACCTGGGGCAAGTGCGTGACCACCAGCACCTGCACGTGCCGGGCCAGCATGGCCAGGCGGCGGCCAATCTCGACGGCGGCACGGCCGCCAACCCCCGCATCCACTTCGTCAAAGACAAAGGTGGGAACGGGATCCACGGCGGCCAGCACCACTTCGATGGCCAGCATGACCCGTGAGAGTTCACCGCCGGACGCCCCTTTGCCCAGCGGCCGGGCCGGGGCGCCAGAGTGCGGCTGGAGCAGGAAGCTGATCTCGTCCGCGCCGTGCGGTCCCAGCTGGCCTGTGGGCTCGAGGTTGATCACCAGGGTGGCGTCGGCCATGGCCAGTGCCTTCAGCTCGGCACTGACGCGGGCCGAAAGGTCCTTGGCGGCCTTGGTCCTGATCTTGCTGATGGCAGACGCCTTCTTCTGCAGGTCCGCCTCCGCCTTTGCCACCTCCGCGTCCAGCGTTTCGATCCGGGTTGAATCGTCCTGCAGTTCATCGAAGCGCACCCGGGCATTCTCCGCCCACTCAAGCACTTCGTCGATGGACGGGGCGTACTTGCGGATCAGCTTGGCAAGGACGGCCCGCCGCTCCTCGATTTCGGCCAGGCGTTCCGGCCCCTCCGTGTCCAGGCTGGCCTGGTAGCTGGCGAGGTCGGTAGCGATATCGTTCAGGAGGAAGCCCACTTCGGCCAGCCGGGCTGCCGCGGAACCGAGTTCGGCGTCATGCTCTGCCACATGCTCCAGCGTCCGCTTGGCGGCGTCCACCAGCGTGGTGGCGTCACCTGCTTCACCGAAGTCTTCCGCAATCAGCGCCTGGTGGGCCGTGCTCGCCGCAATCCGCAGCTCCTCCACATTGGCCAGCTTTACCGCCTCCGCCTTCAGGAGCTCGTCCTCCCCCGGCTGCGGATCCACCTCGTCGATTTCCGCGAGGGCAGCCTCCAGGGATTCTGCTTCCCGGAGCCGGTCCCGGGCAGCGCTGCGCAGGGTGTCCAGCTCGGCCTGGCTCGCCTTCCAGTGGTTGTACAGCTCCTGGTAGGCGAACAGCGGACCCGCCAGGGCGTCGCCTGCGAACTTGTCCAGCGCACCCCGCTGTGCCAGGGCACCCTTGAGCCGGATCTGGTCCGACTGGCCGTGCACCACCACCAAGGTTTCGCCGATCTCGGCGAGGACACCTACAGGGGCGGCCCGGCCGCCCAGGAACGCACGGCTGCGTCCGTCCGCACCCAGGCGGCGGGCAAGGATCAGCTCCGCGCCGCCGTCGAACTCTTCAGCCTCCGCACCTGCCTCCAGGGCACGCTGAATGGCTGGATGGCCGGCGTCGAGCTTCAGCACTGCCTCGGCAGTTGCACTCTTGGCGCCGCTCCGGACGGCACCGGCATCAGAGCGGGCGCCCAGGAGAAGGCCGACGGCGGTGACCACCATGGTTTTGCCGGCGCCGGTCTCGCCGGTCACCACGCTCAGCCCGGGGCCCAGCGGCAATGTTGCGTCGGTGATGACGCCCAGATCGCGGATTCTCAGTTCTTCAAGCATGGTTCACTTTGCGGTTGAGGGATCGGGATCGATGTCCGGCTGCCCGCTGCCCGGCACCTGCAGCGGCGGCATTGGACGGGGCGTCCGGACGATGGGAATGGGGCCGGTATGGATTGCGTCAGCCTTGGGGACAGGGCCGCGCCAGCCGTGGATGGGCAGTTCGAACTTGCGCACCAGCCGGGCCGAGAAGGGTGTCTGATGGGTACGGGCCAACCTGACGGGGGTGGCTGATTTGGTAACCTCCACGCGGGCGCCAGGGGGCAGGTCCACCGAGCGCCGCCCGTCACACCAGAGGACTCCCTGGGCATCTGTCCGGCCCAGGACTTCCACGGCAAGGCGTGAGCGCGGGGAGACTACCAGCGGCTTGGCGAAGAGCGCATGGGCGCTGATGGGGACGATGACCAGGGCCTCCACCTCCGGCCAGACCACCGGTCCGCCGGCGGAAAACGCGTAGGCGGTGGAGCCGGTGGGGGTGGCCAGCACGATGCCGTCGCAGCCGAAGGTGGTCAGCGGGCGCTGGTCCACCTCGGTGACCACCTCGAGCATGCGTTCCCGGTTGGCCTTTTCGATCGCTGCCTCGTTCAGCGCCCAGGTGTGCCAGATCTTCTGTCCCCGGACCCAGACCTGGACGTCGATGGTCATGCGCTCTTCCACCGTGTACTCGCGGCTGGCGATCCATTCAACGGTCTGGGCGAGGTCTGCCCGTTCGCTCTCGGCAAGGAAGCCCACATGGCCCAGGTTCACGCCCAGCAGGGGCACGTCCACTTCACGGACCAGCTCTGCCGCGCGGAGGATGGTGCCGTCACCGCCCAGGACCATCACCAGTTCGACGTCGGGCAATTGGACGTGGTCATGGAGCACTTCCACGGGCTGGGCCAGGTGACCAAAGAAGCGTTCCATGTCCGCCAGTTCGGAGTCCTGCATCACCGGGACAATGCCGGAGGCGTGCAGCAAGGCGCAGGCCTCCCAGGCGGCCTTCAGTGATTCCTCGCGGCCGGTGTGGGCGAGGACCAATACGCGCCTGCTCATCAGGTTCCGCTCTCTAGTGGTTGTGCCAGATAGTTCCGAGCAAGGCAGCGGTGGCTGCGTCTCGCTCTTCGATCTTAGGCAACTCTTGGCTCATCCTGCGCTTTATCCACAGGAAGTATTCGACGTTTCCGTCCTGGCCGGGCAGCGGGCTCTGCGCGAGGCCGCGCAGGTCGAGGCCGGCGTCGAGGGCTGCCCGGGCCACTTTCTCCACCGCCATCCGCCGCTCCCGTTCGGAGGTCACCACCCCGGTACGTCCGAGCCGGTCCTTGCCGATCTCGAACTGGGGCTTCACCATCAGCACCAAGTCACCGCCGGGTTCCGTGCATCCCGCCAGTGGCTGGACTACCAGGGTCAGCGAAATAAAGGAAAGGTCAGCCACTGTGAGCGCCGCAGGGCCGCCGATATCCCCGGGCGACATATAGCGCACGTTAAGTCCCTCGTGGACTTCCACGCGGGGATCGTCCCGCAGCTGGGGAACCAGCTGGCCGTGCCCGACGTCGACCGCCACCACGTGCGCGGCCCCTCGCCGCAGCAGGACATCAGTGAAGCCCCCGGTGGAGGCTCCGGCGTCAAGGCACCTCTTCCCGGCGGCCTGCACCTCGGGAAATGCTTCCAGGGCGCCGGCCAGTTTGTGCCCGGCCCGGCTCACATAGGTGTCCTGCTCGTCGTGCTGGACCACCAGGTCCTTGTCCTCGGCGACCTGGAGTGACGCCTTGCCCAGCACCTGGCCGGCGGAGCTGACTTTGCCTTCGGCGATCAGCGATGCCGCGTGGGTGCGGGACCTGGCCAGGCCGCGGGCCACCAGGGCCTGGTCGAGCCGCAGCGGCATCAGGCGCCACCGTCCGAGGGGTGGCTGTTGGCCGGGTCCGGGGTTGTGGGCTTCAAGCTGGCGGGGTCCGTACTTGTGGGCTCCGTATCCAGGGCGGTCCGCAGCTGGTCATGGAGATCGTTGTAGACCGCTTCGTGCCCCGCTACAGGAGTCCCGGGCAATCCGTCCAGGGGTGCCAGGGCCTGCTTGACGAGCGGGTCCGTCACGTCGGCTTGGCTGCCCAGCGGCCAGTCCGGGGAGGGCTGGGCTGCTGCGGATTCGTCAGTGGGGCTCAGCTCAGTCATCCAACCAGTCTAGTGATCCAGCCAGGCCAGTTTCGGTTCCTGTGCGGTGGTGGCGTCCGGAGTGGCCGCCCACCAGGCTGCGCAGGCCGCCCGCCAGGAATCCAGGCTGTCCTGGCTGCCAATGATGCCCACCGCTCCGTTGGCCACGCGTGCGGTGGCTTCACCGCACGTGTAGGTGCCGTCGTCGTGCGTCACCTCGGGGTAGGGGCTGTAGAGCTCCGTCAGGTCATTGATGATGTAGTTGGGCCGTTCGGCAGCGCGGGCAGCAAGGATTGTTTTCCGGGTGTCGACGCCGGTCAGGACAGCCACGGTGGCGAAGCCGGCATTGTTGCCGCCCAGGATGTCGGTGTCCAGCCGGTCCCCCACCACCAGCGGGCGCTCTGCTCCAAGCCGCTTGGCGGCGGAGTGGAACAGCGGGGCTTCGGGTTTTCCTGCCACGCGGGGCGTCTGGCCCGTGGCGGCGGTAACTGCGGCCACCAGCGTTCCGTTGCCGGGCGCGATGCCGCGGGCCTGCGGGATGGACATGTCCGTGTTGGTGGCAACCCACACTGTTCCAGCTGCCACGACGTAGGAGGCCTCAGCGAGTTCCTTCCAGCCGATGGCCGGATTGAAGCCCTGGACTACCGCCACTGGATTCTCGTCCTGGCTGTACACCGGCTCCAGGCCCACGAGTTCGATTTCCTGGGCCAGTGCCGGGCTGCCGGTGATAAGCACCCGGGAACCCGGGGGCAGCTCCGAGGCGAGCATCTCCGCGGCCGCCTGTGAGGAGCTGACCACCTGGTCATCAGCCGCCGGTGCGCCGAGCTCACGGAGGTGGGCCGCCACCTGCGCAGGGGTGCGCGATGCGTTGTTGGTTACGTATCCCAGGCCAACGCCGAGGCCATCCAGCTGGAGGAGTGATTCCACAGCACCGGGGATGGCGTGCGGGCCCGCATACACCACTCCGTCCAGGTCCGCCAGGAGTGCATCGAACCGGGAAATCAGGGTTGCTTCAGTCATCCGTCTTAGTCTTCCCGGCGATCCTGGTGGTCCTCCGGAGCGTTGCCGTCCGGCAGGTCCTCTCCGTCATTGCCCAGCTCGTCGTGGACCGGCTCCCCGTGGCCCAGCTCGTCGGGTTCCACCGAGTCCTGGTCTGATTCGGCGTCGTCTGAAACGAAGAAATCCGCTTCCTGGTCATCGATGCTGGTATCCACGGCTTCTTCAGCGGCAGGCGTTTCTGCTTCCCCGGTGATGGCTGCGCCGTTGGTGGCGGGGGCATCAGCGCCGGTGGATGGCGTTGTGGCTGCACCGGAAGCGCCGGCGGCGCCGGACGCGCTGGACGCGCGGTCCAAAAGGCGTCGCCGCTCGGCTTCCTCGCGGGCTTCCTCTTCCTCGTCCCAGCCAAGGTCGATGATGTCGGGTTCCTCGTCAACGCCCAGGCCCAGCGCGTTTTCAGCCACTACGGCCTGCTTCTGCCACTTCTCGGCCTCGGTGGTCCGGCCCACGGCAGCGAGTGCATCGGCGTAGGCGCGGAAGAGGCGGGGGCTGTAGGAGAAGGCACGGTTGATGTCCAGTTGCGGGATCTCCAGCTCGGCCACTGCGGCGTCCAGCTGGCCAAGATCAGTTCGTGCACCCGCGGCCACAATGGCAAGCTCGACCTTGCCGGGAGCGTCCAGGTCCTGGGCTTCGTCGGACCGGACCACATCGAGCGCACGGTCGGGGCGGCCAAGCCCACGTTCGCAGTCGGCCATGACGGGCAAGTGCACGTTGGAGCCGCTGATCCGGCGGTATGTCCGGAATTCACGAAGTGCCTCGCCGTAGTGGCCCGCTGCGTAGGCCGTGAGGCCCACCGCCTCGCGGACAGCGGCCAGCCTGCCACCGCGCCGGCTGGCGGCCAGGGCGTGCTGGAAGGCCAGCTCCGGCTCGTCGTCGATCAGCCGGCCGGCCATCACCAGGTGGCGGGCGACCCATTCGGCGCTGTTGGCCTCAAGCGTTTTGATCTGGTGCTGGGTGGCGCGGTCAAGTTCCTTGCCCGTGACATCGTCGTCGATCTGGGGGGACCGTTCCCGGTCAGGGCGGTTGGCGCTGCGGAGGTCGCGCACGTTGGGTACGCGGGCGGGGCGTTCTTCCTGCCGGTCGCGGCCGAAAGGGCGGGGGCCGGCGTCGCGGCTCTCTCCGCGACTGGGACCGCGGTCAAAGCTGCGCGGTGCGCGGCGTTCTTCCTGACGGTCACCGCGGTTGGGACGGTCACTCCGGTCGCCAAACGGCTTGCGGTTCTCTCCTCCACTGAAACCGCGGCGTTCACCTTCACCATCGCGGCGCGGACGATCGCCAAACGAACGGTTCTCCCGATCGCCGTTAGGCTTCCGGTCACGGTCACCAAAGGGCTTGCGGTCACGGTCACCGAACGGCTTTCGCTCGCCACCACTGAAACCACGGCGGTCGCCCTCGCCCTCACGCCGCGGACGATCCCCAAACGAACGGTTCTCCCGATCGCCATAAGGCTTACGATCGCCGTCACCGAACGGCTTACGCTCACCCCCACCACTGAAACCACGGCGGTCACCCTCGCCCTCACGGCGCGGACGATCCCCAAAAGGCTTCTTGTCGCGGTCGCCGAAGGGCTTGCGCTCACCGCCACCAAAGCCTCGGCGGTCACCTTCACCATCGCGGCGCGGACGATCACCAAAAGGCTTCTTGTCGCGGTCGCCGAAAGGCTTTCGCTCTCCCCCGCCGGCTGCACGGTTGGAGGAATCGTTGTTGTCCCGACCGGGCCGGGAGCGGAATCCGCGGGGTTCCCCGCCGGAGTTGTTGTGTCCGCGGAACCCGCCGCGGTCATTCCCGCCGCGGTTGCCGCCGTTGTGCTCAGCCATGTGGATTCCTCCTGTTGTGAGCCGACCACTGGCGCAACTGCAGCCGCTCGTATCCGTGTTTCGTTTTCCTACGCAACCCGAAATCAAGCGCTTCGAAGTCCGTACATCTTCATCAATTCTAGTGGAGTTGCTTCCCGGGGCAGGACAGGGCAGCAGCCAGGCAACAGCATCGTGGCCATCTTCACACTTCCCAGGACGCTCGTTACCTTTTTCGTAGCCCTTTCCTGTTGCAGGATGTGGGTGTGCTGGCCTGCTGGTCCCTGGGCATGATTCGGACGCTCTGTTGATGATGATCCTGAGAGTGTTGTCACCTGGGGCTGGTAGGTGCCGGGGAGACCGCTGATAGGGGCAGGACAGTGTGGGAACGTCG
>FOEZ01000027.1 GCA_900110595.1 Arthrobacter sp. OV608
ATCAACAGAGCGTCCGAATCATGCCCAGGGACCAGCAGGCCAGCACACCCACATCCTGCAACAGGAAAGGGCTACGAAAAAGGTAACGAGCGTCCCGGGTGGGCTAGATTCCCAGGGCTTCCTTCAGCGCTGCCACGTGGCCCTGGGCCTGCACCTGGTACTGGGCGAGCTTGACCTTGCCTTCGGGGTCCACCACCACGGTGGAGCGGACGATGCCTTCAACGATCTCGCCGTTGACCAGCTTCTCGCCCCAGGCACCGTAGGCCAGGGCAACTGCGTGGTCCTCGTCGGAGAGCAGCGGGAAGGTCAGGGAGAAGTCGCCGGTGAAGCCGGCAAGGGCCTCCGGGGCGTCGGGGGAGATGCCGATGACCTCGTAGCCCTTGCCCTGCAGGGAGGCCAGGCTGTCGCGGAAGTCGCAGGCCTCGGTGGTGCAGCCGGGGGTGGCGGCCTTGGGGTAGAAGTACACGATGACGTTCTTGCCACGGTAGTCGGCCAAGGCAGTCTCGCGGCCCTGGGCATCCTGAAGGGTGAAATCAGGGGCCTGGGTTCCGGGCTGAAGCTTGGTGGTCAGGGTCTGGCTCATGGCATTCCTTTGGAAGTCTTTGTCAGGTAATGGCAAAACATCAAGTGAAGCGGGTTCCCGCCTAGTCATACAACTCCGGCGTCATATGCAGTATTCCGCCGGACCCCGCACAGTTGCACAAGCGCCCGGCATAAACCGGTAGCCGCCGCCCCGGACGGTGGCCACAGCGTGCCGCGCGTTGCCGAGTTTCCGGCGGATCCGGCCCACGTAAACATCGATGGACCGGGCCGAGGCACCTGGCGTCTCGAACGAGTCGAGGAACTCCTGCAGTTCCTCCCTGCCCACTGTTCGGGACAGGTGCGTCACCAGGTAGCGGAGCACCTTGAACTCGACGCCGGTCAGCGCCACGGGCGTGCCGTCCAGCAGGACCTGGTCGGCGGCAAGGTCTACGGCGACCCGGCTGACAGGGCCGGCCGACGGCGGCAGGTGGGTGCCGCCGTCGGCCCCTGTATCGCCGGGGTTCTCCGCCGCGGCAGGAGTGCGAGAGGAGTGGTCTGCGGCTCCTTCCACGGCGGAGGCCCCGGACATGGGGGCTCCGGCGGCAGGCCAATGGACTTCCGCCTCCGGAGCAGTTTGAAGGGCCCGGGCCAGGACCAGTTCGGCGGCGCGGGCCAGCAGTTCGGGGCTTGTGCCTTCCGCGGGAACCACCCACACGGCGAGGCCGCGGGCAGCGGCGCGCTTGGCTGGAACCGCCTGCCGGGACATCCCCCTCGGATAGTGGGCTTCCACTGCCATGGCGCGTCCCTAGACCCCGCCGCGGCGGATCAGCTTGCCCGTGGGGGTCTGGCCGTCCACCACGGCGCCGCGCAGGAAGGTCTTGCGGACCACGCCGGAGAGGGCCTTGCCGTCGTAGGGGGTGATGGGGTTCTTGTGCTTGAGCTTGGAAACGTCCACCACGAACGCCTCGTCGGGGGCGAAGACGGCGAAGTCGGCGTCGTAGCCCAGCGCCAGCTGGCCCTTGTTGGAGAGGCGGGCCAGGGCCGCGGGCTTCTCACCCATCCAGCTGACCACCTGCTCCAGCGGGATGCCGCGGTGCCGGGCCTCCGTCCAGATGAGGGACAGGCCCAGCTGCAGCGACGAAACGCCGCCCCAGGCCACAGCGAAGTCGCCGTTCTCGAGGTCCTTCAGGTCCAGCGTGGAGGGGGAGTGGTCCGAGACGATGCAGTCGATGGTGCCGTCCAGCAGGCCCTGCCACAGCAGCTCCCGGTTGGAGGCCTCGCGGATGGGCGGGCAGCACTTGTAGGCGGTGGCGCCGTCCGGGATTTCCTCCGCCATCAGCGTGAGGTAGTGCGGGCACGTTTCCACGGTGAGCTTCACGCCGTCGCGCTTTGCGGAGGCGATCATGGGCAGCGCGTCCGACGACGACAGGTGCAGGATGTGCGCACGCGCACCGGTCCAACGGGCCCGTTCGATCACCTCGGCAATGGCCTTGTTCTCGGCACCGCGGGGGCGGGAAGCGAGGAAGGTGGAGTAGTGGTCGCCGCCGGGGTGGGGTGCGCGGTCGATGGCGTGCGAGTCCTCGGCGTGGACGATCATGAGGGAATCGAAGGACTTCAGCTCGGCCATGTCCTCCTCCATCTCGTCCGCGTCCAGGTGCGGGAATTCGTCCACGCCGGAGTGCAGGAGGAAGCACTTGAAGCCGAACACGCCTTCGTCATGCAAGGCCCGCAGGTCGGCCTTGTTGCCGGGGATTGCGCCGCCCCAGAATCCGACGTCGATGAACGCCTGGTCCTCGGCCACCTCGCGCTTGAGCTTGAGGTTTTCCACCGTGGTGGTGGGCGGGACGGAGTTCAGCGGCATGTCGATGATGGTGGTGACGCCGCCCGCGGCTGCTGCCCGGGTGGCCGAGGCGAAGCCCTCCCACTCAGTGCGGCCGGGCTCGTTGACATGGACATGGGTGTCCACCAGGCCGGGGATCAGGGTTTCGTCGTCGGCCAGTTCAATGACTTCGGCGCCGGCCAGGCCGTTGCCCAGCGGCTCGAGCGCGACGATCTTTCCGCCGCGGACACCCACCTCGCGGGGTGCCAGGCCGGCAGTGGTGAGGATGCGCTGGCCCCGGATGACCAGGTCAAATCGTTCTTCAGACATGGAGGTCCTCCTTGGAGTTCGCGGCACGGGGCAGTTCATTGGCTGCCAACCGTCCGCTGATCTGCGTACCCAGCTGTTCCAGAAGCTGCGCTGCCTCTGCTATGCACCTGTCTACATTGCTTTCCAGCTCGGTCAAAGCGTAAATATCCTCGAACCCGGCGGCAGTGGCCTGGCCGGCCCCAAGTGTGGTCCGGCCGCACACCGCGATCACCGGAATACGATGCGCGGCGGCTGCTCGGGCCACGCCCATGGGCGTCTTGCCCAGGAGGCTCTGCTCGTCCAGGCTTCCTTCGCCGGTGATCACCAGGTCTGCGCCGGCCAGCCTCTGATCCAGGTCCGTGAATTCGAGGACGACGTCGATGCCCGGGCGGCGCGTCGCGGCCAGTACGGCGATGGCTGCGTAGCCAACACCTCCTGCCGCTCCGGCGCCGGGGGCCTCGGAAGCCTTGACGGCGCGGAATCCGATTTCCCTGGCCAGGACTTCGACTAACCTGGCCAGGGCGGCGTCGAGCAGCTCGACGTCTTGTTGTGCTGCGCCCTTTTGCGGGCCGAAAATCGCCGCGGCGCCCTGGGCGCCCAGCAGGGGATTGTCGACGTCGGACGCCAGCACAAAGCGTGTGTCCTTCAGCCGGGGTTCAAACCCGCTGAAGTCGATCCGGTCCAGGTGGGCCAAAGCGGCACCACCGGGCGGAAGTTCGTTGCCCTCATTGTCGAGGAACCGGGCGCCGAGGCCTTGCAGGAGCCCCGCGCCGCCGTCGGTATTGGCGCTGCCGCCCACACCCAGGATGATGCGGTTGCAGCCGGCATCCAGGGCCGCGCTGATGAGCTGGCCGGTGCCCAGGCTGGTGGCGGTGCGGGCCGCGGCCGGGCCCGGCCGTCCCCCAGCCAATGCTCCGGCGGGGAGCAGGGCCAGGCCCGAGGCAGCCGCCATTTCGATGACCGCCTCATTGCCCCGGACAGCGAAGTCGGCCGTGACCGGTTCGCCTGTTGGTCCGGCCACCACCGCGCTGCGGCGGGTGAAACCGGAGCCGACGGCGGCATCGAGGGTGCCCTCTCCGCCGTCGGCCACGGGGATCCGGAGGACTTCAAGGTTCCCGCCCGCGCCGCGCTGCAGCCCCTTTTCCAGGTGGCTGCACACGTCCGGGGCGGACAGGGATCCCTTGAATTTGTCCGGGGCAATGACGATCCGCATGGCTGTCTCTCTTGTTTCGGTGTGCAGGTTCTGCGCGTTGAGGTTCTCGCCGGGCAGGTTCTATTCGTGCAGGTTAAGCCTGCAGCGCCAGGATGGCGGTGGGGGCGTCGGCGGCCGACTCGGCGAGTTCCTCGAACTCGTTCACGGCGTTGATTTCCACACCCATGGAGATGTTGGTGATCTTTTCCAGGATCACTTCCACCACCACGGGAACCTGGAACTCGCCCATGAGTGCCTTGGCCTTGTCGAAGGCTGCGGCCAGGTCGTTGGGATCCTCCACGCGCACGGCCTTGCAGCCCAGGCCCTCGGCCACCTTGAGGTGGTCCACGCCGTAGCCGCGTGCGTTTTCGGACAAGTCCGCGCTGTTGACGTTGTCGAACGCCAGGGACACGTTCTGCTCCATGTTGAAGCCGCGCTGGGACTGGCGGATCAGGCCCAGGTAGGAGTTGTTCACCACCACGTGGATGTACGGCAGGTTGAACTGTGCACCCACGGCCAGTTCCTCGATCATGAACTGGAAGTCGTAGTCGCCGGAGAGGGCCACCACGGTCTGCTCCGGGTTTGCGCGAACGACGCCGAGGGCTGCCGGGGCGGTCCAGCCCAGGGGGCCGGCCTGGCCGGCGTTGATCCACTTGCGCGGGCCGAAAACGTGCAGCATCTGGGCGCCGGCGATCTGGGACAGGCCGATGGTGGACACGTAGGTGGTGTCGCGGCCGAAGGACTTGTTCATCTCCTCGTACACCCGCTGCGGTTTGATGGGGATGTTCTCGAAGTGCGTCTTGCGGTGCAGGGAGGCCTTGCGGTCCTGGCACTCGGCAACCCAGGCGCTGTAGTCCGGCAGGGACCCGGCCGCCTTGCGCTCCTTGGCGAGCTCAACCAGCCCTGCCAGCGCCGCACCGGCGTCGGACGCGATGCCCAGGTCCGGGGAGAACACGCGGCCGATCTGCGTGGGCTCGATGTCGATGTGCACGAACTTGCGGCCAGCGGTGTAGGTCTCCAGGCCGCCGGTGTGGCGGTTGGCCCAGCGGTTGCCGATGCCGATCACGAAGTCGCTCTGCAGGTAGTTCTCGTTGCCGTAGCGGTGGCTGGTCTGAAGGCCCACCATGCCCGCCATGAGCTGGTGGTCATCCGGGATGGTGCCCCAGCCCATCAGGGTGGGGATAACAGGGATGTTCAGGGTCTCGGCCAGCTCAACCAGCTGCGCGGAGGCGCCGGCGTTGATGATGCCGCCGCCGGCCACGATCAGCGGGTGCTGGGCCGCGGTCAGCATGTCCAGGGCCTTTTCCAGCTGCTTGCGTGAGGCCTTGGGCTTCTCCACGGGCAGGGGCTCGTAGGTATCAATGTCGAATTCGATCTCGGCCAGCTGCACGTCGATGGGCAGGTCCAGGAGCACCGGGCCGGGGCGGCCGGAGCGCATCAGCTGGAAGGCCTTCTGGAAGGCGCCGGGAACCTGGCCCGGCTCCAGGATGGTCATGGCCATCTTGGTGACGGGCTTGGCGATGGACTCGATGTCCACGGCCTGGAAGTCTTCCTTGTGCAGCTTGGCCACCGGGGCCTGGCCGGTGATGCAGAGCATGGGGATGGAATCGGCCCAGGCGGCGTACAGTCCGGTGATCATGTCGGTGCCGGCGGGGCCGGAGGTGCCGATGCAGATGCCGATATTGCCGTCCTTGGCGCGGCTGAAGCCGTCCGCCATGTGGCTGGCGCCTTCAACGTGGCGGGCCAGGGTGTGGCGGATGCCGCCGTGGGCGCGCATTGCGGAATAGAAGGGGTTGATCGCGGCGCCTGGCAGGCCGAACGCCTCGATGGCGCCTTCCTTTTCCAGGATGGCCACCGCTGCATCAACGGTACGCATCTTGCTCATGGTGTGCTCCTTGAAAGCTTGGGAAGTCTGATTTTGGGTGTGCTGAAGGAAGGCCCGGCGAGCCGTCGCTGGGCACTTTGGGGTAGTCGCCGTCGTAATTTGCGACGGCGGCCGGCGTGTCCGTGTCAATGTGCCCCGTTTCGGGGCGGCCGGGCTTGCGGCGTGAGGGTTATTCGCGGCCGCTGAGCTTCAGGACCTGCTTGAAGAGTCCGGAGTGGTCCAGGCCGCCGTCGCCCTGGTTGACGGTGGCGGCGACGAGCTGTGCGACGACGGCACCGAGGGGGACGGCGACGTTGGCTTCTCGGGCGGCGGAGGTGACGATGCCCAGGTCCTTGTGGTGCAGGGCCAGGCGGAAGCCGGGGTCGAAGTTGCGGTCGAGCATCTTCTGGCCCTTCTGGTCCAGGACCTTGGAGCCGGCCAGGCCGCCGCCGAGGACCTTGAGGGCGGCGTCGGTGTCCACGCCGTAGGCCTCCAGGAAGGCGATGGCCTCGCCGAGGACCTCGATGTTGACGGCGACGATCAGCTGGTTGGCTGCCTTGACGGTCTGGCCGGAGCCGGAGGGGCCTACGTGGACGATGGTTTTGCCGACGGCGTTCAGGACGTCCGAGGCTGCCTCGAAGTCTGCCTTGTCGCCGCCCACCATGATGGACAGGACTGCGTCGATGGCGCCCTGTTCGCCGCCGGAGACCGGGGCGTCGAGCGGGCGGATGCCGGCTTCACGGGCGTCGTCGGAGAGGCGCTTGGCGACATCGGGGCGGATGCTGGAAGCGTCGATCCACAAAGTGCCCTGCTTGGCGTTGGCGAAGACGCCGTCCGTGCCGCTGACAACACCCTCGACATCGGGGGAGTCCGGCACCATGGTGATAACGACGTCGGCATCCTTGACGGCGTCGGCGATGCTGGTGGCGCCCTTGCCGCCTTCGGAGACGAGCTTGTCGATCTTGTCCTGGCTGCGGTTGAAGCCGGTGACGGCGTGGCCGGCCTTGACCAGGTTGATGGCCATGGGCAGGCCCATGATTCCGAGTCCGATAACTGCAACGTTGCTCATGATGGTTCTCTTTTCGTGAAGTCTGTTGGTGAATCCGGTGGTCGAGCCTGGGCCCACGCCCGCAGGGTTCCCTGGCCGAGCTTGCGAGGCGAGGGGGCGGGTGGGGATTACTGGGAGATGCGCTGGCGGATGGCCCAGCTGAAGGCCGTTTCCTGCGGTTCCTTATATTCGAGTCCGATGTAGCCCTCGTAGCCGAGTTCGCGGCTGCGGGCGATCCATTCACCGAGCGGGAGGGTGCCGGTTCCGGGTGCGCCGCGGCCGGGGTTGTCGGCAATCTGGATGTGGCCGAAGTCCTTGGCGTGGTTTTCGATGACGGCTTCGACGTCGTCGCCGTTGACGGACAGGTGGTAGAAGTCGGCGAGGAGCTTGATGTTGCCGACGCCGGCCTCCGCCTTCACGCGGGCGATGACCTTGAGTGCGTCTTCAGCGGTGAGGAGCGGGTATTTGGGTGCGCCGCTGACAGGTTCGAGGAGGACTGTGCCGCCGATGCGGGCAACACCTTCGGCCGCTGCTGCCAGGTTCCTGGCAGCCAGCTCGTCCTGCTCTTCGGGAGTAGCGTCGTCCTGGCGGTTGCCGTAAAGGGCGTTGAAAGCCTTGCAGCCGAGGCGCTCGCCGATGCCGGCCACAACATCGATGTTGTCCTTGAATTCGGACTCGCGCCCCTTCCAGGACACCAGGCCGCGGTCGCCGCCCGGCATGTTGCCGGCGTTGAAGTTCAGGCCCGTGAGCTGAACGCCGGCGTCCTTGATGGCGTTCTCAAATTCGGTCACCTGCGCGTCGGCAGGAACGGAGCTTTCGAAGGGCCACCAGAATTCGACAGCGTCAAAGCCGGCTGCCTTGGCTGCGGCGGGGCGCTCCAGCAGGGGCAGCTCCGTGAGGAGGATGGAGCAGTTCACTGTGTACGTCATCGTAGGTCCTTCCAGGGAGGGCTTTGATCTATCTTCCCTTGCGTTCCCGGCTGTCTACCGTTTCCGCTTTGTGGAATTTAGATTCTGCTTTATGAAAAGTGTAGGGAAGGAGGGGTGGGGTAGTCAAGGGGACCCATGCCCGTGGCCCTGGGGTGGTTTTTCCCATTGACTTCAGGGGCGGTAGGGCTACGGTTAGAAATACGCTGCACGTTCGGCAAACGCGTGTGCGCCGGGGGACAAGGCGTGCACTGCAACAGGTCTCGCTTACACTTCACCGCTCGTCGGTATCCGAACCCGCCGCCTGGTTCGCTGCCAGGCATCCTCACCACGATCAACAGGTGTGTCCACATGACCGCAAATTTCATCCGAGCACTGGCCGTCAAGTCATTCAATGAACCAGACAGGAAGCGTTGCCCGGACAAGGCGGAATTCGACCTTGTCACTGTTGACGACTACTCAATGGCGCGGCTGATCCTCGCGCCCGGCTGGCGGTGGTCGGTGTCCGCCAAGCCTGCTGAGTTGACCGACTTCTGCGAGCACCACCACCTGGGCTACTGCCTCTCAGGGCAGCTTGAGGTTGAAACGCCCGACGGCGGGAGGTCAACCATCCACGCCAACGACACCTATGCGCTTCCTCCCGGCCATGACGAGTGGGTGGTGGGGGAAGAGCCGTTCGTCGCCGTCGAGTTCCTCGGCGCCGCGTCCCTCGGCAGGCCCCGCAGCTTTGGGATGCACGCGCTGATCTGAGTCAGGCGGGCAGCGGTTTAGTCTGGTGCCGAGGTGCGGGCGTCCGGCAACTGAGGTGCCTCCATCGTGGCCAGCGCCAGCGACGCCGATACCGAGTGGTCCGGTTTCTCCGGCGGCCGGGTGTAGGCCCGAAGCACCAGGAGGGATTTCGCTGCCAGTTCCACGGTTCCACCGGCATGCAGGAGGCCGGTGTCCGCATGCTCTCCCGCCGTATCAATGAGCTGTTCCCAGCTGCCGGAGTACTCCGCGTTGGGCAGGGTAAACACCACCGGTTCGTCCCCGGAATTGCAGTACAGCAGGAAGTTGTGGTCATTGATGACCCTGCCCCGGTGGTCCTTCCCAATGGCCGCCCCGTTGTAGAAAACACCCAGCGCCCGGGCCAGGGGATTGTCCCAGTCCTCCGGGACCATGGCCGAGGCGTCCTTGTCCAGCCACACGATGTCCGGCAATGGCTGGCCGATGCCGCGCCGGACAGGCCTGCCTTCGAAAAACCTGTTGCGGCGGAAGGTGGGGTGCTCGCGGCGCAACTCGCTGACGGCTGCGAGGAACTCGGTGAGGGGCTGGTCAGCTGCCTCCCAATTGATCCATGAGAGCGGGGAGTCCTGGCAGTAGGCGTTGTTGTTTCCCTGCTGGGTGCGCCCCATTTCGTCGCCGTGCAGGACCATGGGGACGCCCTGCGAGAGAAGGAGCGTGGCGAGCAGGTTGCGTTGCTGGCGCGCCCGCAGCGCAAGGACGCCGCGGTCGGTGGTGGGACCCTCCACACCGCAGTTCCAGGAGCGGTTGTGGGATTCGCCGTCGTTGTTGTTTTCGCCGTTCGCCTCGTTGTGCTTGGCGTTGTAGGAAACCAGGTCGCACAGGGTGAAGCCGTCGTGGGCGGTGACGAAATTGATGGATGCCACAGGCCGGCGCCCGGAACTTTCGTAAAGGTCCGCCGAACCGGCCAGCCGCGACGCAAACTCGCCCAGCGTTGCCGGGGCGCCGCGCCAGAAGTCGCGGACGGCGTCGCGGTATTTCCCGTTCCATTCCGTCCACAGCGGCGGGAAGTTCCCCACCTGGTAGCCGCCCGGGCCCACATCCCAGGGTTCAGCAATGAGCTTCACCTGTGACACCACAGGATCCTGCTGGACGAGGTCGAAGAAGCTGGACAGCCGGTCCACCTCGTAGAACTCCCGGGCCAGGGCGGAGGCGAGGTCGAACCGGAACCCGTCCACGTGCATCTCCAGCACCCAGTACCGGAGCGAGTCCATCATCAGCTGCAGGGCATGCGGGTGGCGGACGTTGATGGTGTTGCCGGTGCCCGTGTAGTCCAGGTAGTGCTGCCTGTCCTGGTCCACGAGCCGGTAGTACGCCTGGTTGTCGATGCCCTTGAAGGACAACGTGGGGCCCAGATGATTCCCCTCGGCCGTGTGGTTGTAGACGACGTCGAGAATCACCTCGATGCCCGCCGCATGCAGCGAGCGGACCATCGCCTTGAATTCCTGCACCTGCTGCCCCGGTTTGGTGCTGCAACTGTAGGCCTCGTGCGGGGCGAAAAAGCCGATGGTGTTGTAACCCCAGTAGTTGCTCAGCCCCTTGTCCTGCAAAGTGCTGTCCTGGACAAACTGGTGCACCGGCATCAGCTCAATCGCCGTTACGCCAAGCTTCTGCAGGTGTTCGATGACTGCGGGGTGGGCGATGCCCGCGTACGTTCCCCGTTCCTGCGCTGGCACTTCCGGGTGGGTCATGGTCAGGCCCTTCACGTGGGCCTCGTAAATCAGGCTGTCACTGTAGGGGACCCGCGGCGGCCGGTCGTGCTGCCAGTCAAAGAACGGGCTGATCACCACGGACCGCATGGTGTCCGGAGCGGAGTCCTCGCCGTTGAAGGATGCCGGATCGCCGAAGTTGTAGGAGAACATCGGCTGGCCCCAAGTGATGTCCCCGCTGGTTGCCTTTGCATAGGGATCCAACAGCAGCTTGTTTGGATTGAAGCGGAGGCCGCGGGTGGGTTCGTAGGGGCCCTCCATCCTGTATCCGTACAGTTGGCCGGGCAAAACGTGGGGCAGGTAGCAGTGCCAGACGAAGGCGTCGACGGCTTCCAGCCGGATGTGTTGTTCGGTACCGTCCTCATCGAACAAGCACAGATACACGGCGCTCGCCGCTTCGCTGAACACGGCAAAATTCGTGCCGCTGCCGTCGTACGTGGCACCCAGCGGATAGGGGCTCCCCGCCCAGACTTCCATGTCCGCCTCCATCCCCAAGAAGAAAACACCATCGAACCACAGTGGTGCCCATTCAGGCCGGAGGGTATGACACGAGGGGAGGGCAGAAGCACGACGGCGGCGCAAGGCCGCCGTCGTACGTCACCTTTATGGGTGCCTTTTCAGCCCCTGATGATGGGGATCCTGCGGCGTTCTGAGGCATCCTGGTCCGGCAGCGGTACGCGGACCTCGAGGACGCCGTCCCGGTAGGTGGCCTTCACGTCGTTTTGGTCAGTGGGCCCGGGGAGGGTGATGGAGCGGGAGAAGGTGCCGTAGCGGAATTCCGAACGGTACCCGTCCTTGCCCTTGTGCTCCGACTTCTCTTCGTGCCGGACCGTGATCCGCAGTTGGTCGCCGGTCAGCGTGATGTCAACGTCCTTCTCGGGATCGATGCCGGGGACTTCGGCCTTGACCACCAGCGTTCCCTCTTCCCGGTACTCCTCGGTCCGCAGCCAGGTGTCCAGGTCACCTTCGAAGAAGCGCCGTAGGGGTTCGGTGATGTCTGAGCCGGTCCGCCGGAGAATGTTGTTGTTCATCCCAAGTACTCCTTTCGATGAATTGATTGCGCTTGGGTTTGGGTGGTCTTGCATGCGCTGCGTTTCGCTTATTAGCGGCGGAATTTGATGACTTGCTATAGGACCATTTTCTGCCGGAACCGGTGTCCTTGCTACGCCCTTAAGCCCCCGTCCCCGGACTTTTCCGGAAACATCTACTTCCTAGCGTTGCCCATGACCCTGCGGCATCACCTTGCCGTCTGTCCCTCAACGAACAGGCATTAGCATGAACCTCACCGCCACCGCAGCATCTTCCCCGCAGCCGGACAACGGGCCAAGCAGGAAACCGCTCTACAAATCCCTCTTTTTCCAGATCCTGGTGGCCGTACTGGCAGGCATCCTGATCGGCCACTTTTGGCCCAACATGGGCGCTGCGCTCCGGCCGCTCGGGGACGGGTTCATCCAGCTCATCAAGATGATCATCGCGCCCCTGATCTTCCTGGTGATCGTCACCGGTATCGCGGCGGTCAGTGACGTCAAGGCCGTGGGCAGGGTGGGGGTCAAAGCGCTCGCATATTTCACCGCCGCCACGCTCTTCGCCCTGGTGTTCGGGCTGGTGGTGGGGAACCTGGTCCAACCGGGTGCGGGGCTGGACATCGATCCGGCGTCCCTCTCCCAGGACGCGCTCAACGCCAAAACGGCCACCGCGCCGCCCAAGGATGCCGGCGCTTTCCTCCTGGGGATCATTCCCACCAGCGTGGTGGGCGCCTTTGCCAGCAACAGCCTCCTTCAGGTGCTGTGCTTTGCGGTGTTCTTCGGCGCGGCGATCGTGGTGGTGGGGCGCGACCGCTGCCTGCCGGTGATCACACTGATGGAAACGGTGCTGGAGCTGTTCTTCAAGATCATGTCCTGGGTGATGCGGGTGGCACCGGTGGGTGCTTTCGGGGCCATGGCCTTCATCATCGGCCAGTACGGACTGGAATCACTGGGCACTTATGCCCTGTTGATCGCTGCCTGCTACGGTGCCGCCCTGGTGTTCATAGCGCTGCTGTTCGTGGTGGCGTGGGTGTATCCCCGAGTGCCGCTCTGGCAGTTCATAAAGTACACTCGCGAGGAATTCCTCCTGGCACTGGGCACCGCCTCGACGGAGTCCGTCCTCCCGCGCATTATGACCAAGCTGACCAATGCGGGCTGTTCCCGCGCCACCACTGGCCTGGTGGTCCCCGCGGGATACTCCTTCAATCTGGACGGCGCCGCCCTGTACCTGTCGATTTCGCTGCTCTTTCTGGCACAGGCTTTTGGCTACAACCTCGATCTTGGCCAGCAGCTCGCCGCCCTGGGTGTCCTGATGCTGACGTCGAAGGGCATGGCCGGCGTGCCGGGTTCCGCGTTCCTGGCGCTCTCCGCCACAGCGGGTGCACTGGGGATCTTCCCGGTGGCCGGCGTCGCCCTCCTCCTCGGTGCGGACCGGCTGATGGACTCCATGCGTGTGGTGGTGAACCTGCTGGGCAACTGCGTGGCCACGTTTGTGGTGGCCAAGTGGGAGGGCCAGTTCGACCGTGCCGCCATGCTCCGTGCCTTTGCCGGTGAGGGGTCGCCTGAGGATGACAGCACGACGGCGGTCGCGGCCGGCCAGGCGACTGGCACCCAGGTGCCATCCGGCATGGCCTCGGGGCCCGTCGTCGAACCTTCAACTGCGGCCACTGCACAATGAGTGCAGCGCCCACGGGAGTGGCGCGGTAGATTCCTCCTTTTGTCCTACCCGTGCTGGACACTGTCCCCATGACCTTTGCGAATGTGGGAACCCTCGGAACCAAGCCCGGCCAGCGCGACGCCGTGGTGTCCATCCTCCTCCGGCCCATGCCGGGGCTGGAGGAGGCGGGATGCCTGCTGTACGAAGTAGGCGTGAATGACGAAGTGCCGGACACGGTGTTTGTGTGCGAACTGTGGGAATCGCCGGAGGCGCACCGTACGTCACTGCAGCTGGACAGTGTCCGGGCAGCCATTGCCGAGGCGATGCCACTGTTGTCCGGCGACATGGGTGGCAGCCGGTTCATTGTGGTGGGGTCCCCGCTCCGCTGACCTGCACTTCTGCCACCCCGACTGGCTGGGCCCACCCCTGTGCCTGCTGGCTCCCAACGGCTAGGCTGACCGGCATCGGCTGGACTTATCGTCTGGACGACATCGACTGCACACCATCGCCTGCATGTGCCGAATGCAGACTGACGAACGGGGTAAGGGAGACACATGAAACCGCTGCCTGCACTTGAGCTTGTTGCCCGCCTGGAAGATGCCGACTGGCTGGATCCCCTGGCCAAGAAGGTCCGGAAGTTCGTCAAAAGAACTATCCGGCCGCAATGGGCCCGGGACATCCTGCACGGAGTGCCTATCGGGCATCCGGTTCATCCGCTGGCAGTCCAGGTTCCGCTTGGGGCGTGGATTTCCGCCGCAGTGCTGGATGCGCTCCCGGGGAACGACAAGGCGGCAACTGTACTGATCGGTGTGGGCAGTGCCTCTGCCGTGCCCTCAGCGGTGGCGGGCTTTATGGATTGGTCGCAGCTGCACAGCCAGCAGCAGCGGGTGGGGCTGGTCCACGCGACGGCCAACATCACAGCCGTCAGCCTGTACACCGCTTCACTTGTGGCGCGGACGCAGGGGCGGAACGGCGCGGGCAAAGTGCTTGCCTATCTGGGCCTGGGGGCAGTCAGCTTCGGCGGCTTCCTGGGTGGCCACCTCAGCTACCGGCAGGCCGCCGGCGTGAACCACACCGAGGACGTTCCGCACCGTTTCCCCAGCGGATGGCAGCCACTGGCACCGCTGGAGGACCTGCCGGATGGCAAGCTCCACCAGCGCGTAGTGGCCGGGCTTCCGCTGCTGGTGTTCCGGGAGGGAGAAACAGTCAACGTGTTGTCCGACGTCTGCAGCCACCTCTCCGGACCGCTGCACGAGGGCAAGCTTAAGGGCGGCAGCGTGACAGGTGGATCAGCACGTGGTGGGGGCGAACCCTGCGTCGTATGCCCATGGCACGGCAGCACCTTCTCGCTCCGGTCCGGTGAGGTGCGGCCGGCCCGGCCACGTCCAGGCAGCCGCGGTTCGAAACCCGGGTTACGGGTGGGCTCGTGGAAGTGAACCTTCCCGGCGCCGATTGAGCGTTTCTGCGGGGCTGGCGGTTTCGGCTCCGGACTTCGAGCGACTTTTGATTGCCGACGGTTTCAGGACTTCACCATGTCCCACTCCCGCTCCTGCGCTATGAGTGGGTCTTGGGGCAGTTTCGGAGGGTGGGCGTAGAAGTCGTCCCAGATCGGATCGTCGGGCGAGAAGTCATGGGGATCCTCAAGATTGTCATCGACTGGCTCTTCACGCGGCGGTCCGGCATCCGGGATCTCCAGGAAGTCCGAGAATCCCTGCGGTTCCGCTGCACCGGGTATTTCCGTTGCACCCGGCAGCTGCCGGGCTGTGTCGGTTGCGCGGGTTAGGAGTCCGGGTGGCCATTGGGGTGGTTCGTGGTTGGGTTGTTCGGCTTTGTAGTGGCGGCCGGTGGGTGAGGTCCAGCCGGGTGGTTCGGTTCCAGTGGCTGGGGTGGGTTCCCATCCGGTGTTGTGTTTGAGGCGGTGGTGTTTTGGGCAGAGTTGGGCCAGGTTGCTGATCCCGGTATGTCCGCCGTCTTGCCAGGCTTGAAGGTGGTCGGTGGCGTTGTCCGGGGATGGGTTGTTGCAGCCGGGGAAGGTGCATTTGCCGTCCCTGAGCTGGAGTGCTTTTTTCATGGCTTTGGTGAGCCGGTAGCTGGTGCGGCCGATTTCCAGTGGTGCCCCGTCCCGTGGATCGACGAGGACCCGGTAGAAGGAGCTGGCGCCGTTGGCGAGGAGTTTTCTGGCCATCGATGCGGGGATCGGACCGTAGCCGTCCAGGTTTGCCGGTTCGTCCGTGATGTCGAAGAGGGCGAGTACCGGGACGGTGACCAGGACGTCCGCCTTGGGGACCGGGACGTTGCCGAGATCCGCGTACCCGTTGCCGCCGTTGGACTCGTCCCCTGCGGCGCCAGAGGCCTCACGCTCCGCGGCGCTCTCGTACTCGGTGGTGCCGCTGGCGGTACTGGTCGCGGTGTTGGTACAGGTGGCGGTGTCGTTGATGTCGGCCGGCGCGAGCGAGGCCAGCCCGATCGTGTCCCGGTCGCCGTCTCCGGTGGTTACCGGATTGCCTTCACCCGGGTTGCTTTGTCCCTCGTTTCCTTCGCCTGTGTTGCCCTGACCCGTGATGCCTTGACCGGGGTGGCGTTCCCTCGTGTTGGCTCCGTTGGTGCTGGTTCCGTTGGTGTTGGATGCGTTGGTGTGGGTGAGGGTTGGGCCGGCGCGGAGGAGGAGGTTGGCGGCGATGTCGGGGCGGAGTTGGGTGATGGTGCGGGGTTCGTTGGGGCCTTGGAGGCCGCGGGCGATGGCGGTGGTCCGGTTCCAGATGGCGGAGCCCTGGTCCGCGGGGACGTAAAGGGAAACCCAGGCCATGCCGTCGCGGTCCGGGGTGTATTCCATCCTCCGGTCCGCCGCGCACTTGGCGTGGCGCTTCTCCAGGGATTCGGGGTGGTGGCGTTCGCGCCAGTTACGGACCCGGGACCGGAACCGCGACGGGACGAGTTCGCCCGCGGCGGCTCCACGGGCCGGGTTGGGGTTCAGGACATGCTCGACGAGGGCGGCCGCGCCGGTGGGGTCGAGGCTGAAAGTTTCGTCGGCGATGATTTTGGCGTGCTGCCAGGAGATGGCCCCGGCGCAGAGGGCGTCCATGGCCGGCGTCAGGGAGGCGAGTTGCCGGGATTGGGTGACGAGCGCCCCGGCGGCGGCGGAGCTGATGGTAAGGACCCCGGCGATTTCCTCGACCGCGGACATTTCGGCGTAGGTCCGTTCGTGGACGGGCGCCTCCGGCGGGGTCATCGCATGCTGAATTTCAATAGCCTCGGCAGCGTCCCGGGCCTTCACCGCGGCGATCTGGGCTTCCAGCTGCTTCGTCACCGCCAAGCGCTCGAGCCGGATCTCATACCGGCGCTGCAGCACATCCAGAACAGCGCCGGCACAAGCAGCGGCCCCGGGACCGGCGTCGGCTTCCAGCCGCTGATCTTCGAGGAACAGGGAATCAAGCCGGGCAACGGAGGCGTAAATGCCTTCCATCGCTGCCGCCGTTCCCGCGCCGTTTCCCATACAAACATCTTCTAGTGGGGGTCTGACAATTCTGGCGGGCATAGGTCCAGGGGCTGGCGGGCGTGCAGGAGCAGCGGGCGAGACAGGAAGCAGCGGAGCCGGATTTACCGCCCCGCTTGTGGTGCCCACGCCGATTCCCATATCAACACGATCCATCGAGGCACCGACAATTCTGGCGGACTTAGGTCCGGGTGCGGCAGGCGGACAGGATCAGCCGGAGCTACAGGAGACAGTGCAGCCGCAGGTGCCGCCTCGCCTGCCATGCCCCCGCCGATTCCCATACGAACAGCATCTATGTAGCCACTGACATTTTCAGCGGAAACAGGCAGGCCGGACGTTAAAGCGGATTCACCCACTCGCCTCGGCGCAGCACACCTGCGAGATTCAGTTCAGCATCAACAACCAGAACGTCAGCCGGCATCCCCGCGCGCAGGTCGCCCGCCTTCCCCGAGAGTCCCAGAACCCCCGCCGGGACCGACGTGGCCGACCTGACGGCGTTTTGCAGCGGGACTCCGGCGGCCACCGCGGACCGGACAACGTCCAGCAGCGTCGCCGTTCCTCCGGCGATCGCACCCGTGCTGTCCACGCGGGCCACACCCCCGTCAACTGTTACGGCGAGCGTGCCAAGCTTGTACTGGCCATCCGCCAGTCCCGTCGCAGCCATGGAATCCGTGACGAGTGCAATGTTCTTCGCGCCCACCAGCTCGAACACTGTCTTGACCGTCTCCGGGGCGAGGTGGACGCCGTCGGCGATCAGTTCCACCACCGCCTTCCCGGCGCGCGCTGCGCTCAGGCAGGCCGAAACGGGTCCCGGGGCCCGATGGTGCATGCTGGGCATGGCATTAAAGAGGTGCGTGACAGTCGGGCGCCGTCGGCCGGAACCGAGTCCGCCAACCGAAGGATCTGATGCTAACCCCGCGGCCGCACGCTCCAAGAAGGAAGCAGCGCCGGCATGATCCGCTGCGGTGTGCCCCAAGGAAGGGATGACACCCCGCGCGGTGAGCAGATCCGCCAGTCCGGATGCTCCTGGCAGTTCGCCGGCGAGGGTCAGGGAAGCCAAAGTGGGTCCTGCCGCTTCGAGGAGTTCGCCTACGAGATCGAGGTCCGGTTCCAATAACAAGGCGGGGTCGTGTGCACCGCACTGGTCACCGGAGAGGAAGGGGCCCTCCAGGTGCGATCCGGCAATCAGGCCCTCCTCAGCCAGTGACCGCAGCACCTTCAAATTCCGGACCAGGTCTGCCGGCGCTCCGGTCACCAGGCTGGCCAGCAGCGTGGTGGTGCCGCGGCTGTGCAGGTATGTGGCCGCAGCCCTGGCGCCCTCCTCCGAGCCCTCCGCGAAGTCCGAGCCGTGGGCGCCGTGGCAGTGGAGGTCCACCAAACCCGGCAACAAAATGCTCCCCGGAACTGCGGCAGCACCGGGATCGCCAGGAAATTCTGACGCCGGCCCGGCATAGGTAATCAGGCCTTCCGCCACGGCGACCAGACCGTCGTCGATGTTCATGCTCGCGGCCACGATGCGGCCCTGGAGTAGCAATTCCTTGCCCATCATGCTGCCTTTCGCAGAGCCGCCGCCATGCCGGCAGCGAGCAGGGGGTCCGCCACGCGGGCCCGGAACCCGGTGGAAGGGTCCAGGCCGCGCGCGGACGTGTGGACCGCATGGACACCGCTGTGAACCAGTTGGGGCATCAGTTCCAGCCGCACTCCGCCACCGGCCATGATCTGTACCGACGGCGCATGGTTCCGTCCCAGCTCCACCAGCCGCTCAAGCATTGGCAGCCCGGCGGCGCAGTCGGGGCTTCCTCCGCTGGTGAGTACGCGATCAACGCCGGCGCGTTCCAGCCTGGCCAATGCCTCAGCAGGATCCGTGCCCTTGGCGAGGGCGGCGTCGAATGCCCGGTGGAAGGTCACCTCCGCAGCAGGATGACGACGGCGGGCCACCCCAGAAAGATGCCGAAGCGCCGGAACGTCCGGGCCGCCGTCGGCCGCCAGGACTCCGACGACGACGCCCGCGGCGCCGGCGTCCAATGCCGCCTCGACGTCGCGCTCCAGCACCTCAAGCTCCTCATCCGTGTAGGTGAAGTTGCCGGGACGCGGGCGGACCAGGACGTGGACAGGCAGTCCAACCCGGCACGCCCGCTCTATGGTGCCGATGCTCGGCGTGATGCCGTCTGTCTCGGCGAGGGCCGCGCAGAGCTCCACCCTGGCAGCCCCTACCGAGGCCGCGAGGCGGACCCCCTCGGCATCCTCCACGGCCAGTTCAAGCTGGGGTGCCCCTATAAGCGTCGACACGCTCACAGCCCCTGCCATGCAGGCTTCCGCCCAAACGTGTCCTGGTAGTACTCCCGGTGCGCCAGCTTTGACGCCGCAGCCTCATCCACCAGGACCGTGACGTGCGGATGCAGCTGCAGCGCCGAGGCGGGGCAGATGGCGGCAACAGGACCCTCAACCGCCGCCGCGATGGCCTCCGCCTTGGCCTCGCCCATGGCCAGCAGCAGGAGGTGCCGCGCCTCTCGAATGGTGCCCAGGCCCTGGGTCAGCACATGGTCAGGAACATCCGCAGGATCTGCAAAGAAGCGGGCGTTGTCCTGCCGGGTCTGCTGGGTCAGGGTCTTGATCCTGGTCCTGGAAGCCAGCGAGGACATCGGCTCGTTGAAGCCCACGTGGCCGTCGGTCCCGATTCCCAGGATCTGGATGTCTACCCCGCCCGCAGCCGCAATGGCGGCCTCGTACCGGGCAACCTCAGCTTCGAGGTCCTCCGCCACGCCGTCCAGCCCGTGCACTGCCCCCGCGGCGAAGTCCACGCTGTCCACGAACTCTTCGCGGATTACCGAGTGGTAGGACTGCGGATGCGTGCTGGGCAGGCCCACGTACTCATCGAGGAGGAAGGCCTCCGCTCCGGCGAAGCTCAAACCGCCATTCCGATGCCGCCTGATCAGTTCCTGATAGGTGCCCAGGGGAGTTGAACCGGTGGCCAGGCCAAGTACCGACGGGCCGCTGCGGACCTGCTGCTCGATGGCGTCCGCGGCCGTGCGGGCCACGTCTGCAGGGGCGGGGAGAATGACGATTTCCATAAGGGGTGCTTTCGGTTTCGGGTCGCTAAAGGGCAGTGATGATCGGTTCTTACTTCGCGGCTTCGGTCTCCACAGTGACCTCGTCATCCTCGCGGCCGGGGGTGCGCAGGTTCCAGCGCTTGATCACGAAGGAGAAGAGGAAGTAGTAGATCGCCGCGTAGCCCAAGCCGATGGGGATCAGCAGCCAGCCGTTCTGCGATTTGCCGAAGTTGAGGACAAAGTCGATCAGGCCTGCAGAGAACGTGAACCCGTGATGGATGCCCAGCGCGTTCACCAGGGCCATGGACGTTCCGGTCAGTACGGCGTGGACGATGTAGAGCGGGAAGGCTACGAACATAAAGGCGTACTCAAGCGGTTCGGTGATGCCGGTGAAGAAAGCTGTCAGCGCGGTGGAAAGCATGATGCCGCCCACGATCTTCTTCTGCGAGGGCTTGGCGTGGCGCCAGATGGCAAGTGCTGCTGCCGGCAGGCCGAACATCATGATGGGGAAGAAACCGGTCATAAAAATGCCCGCGCTGGGGTCGCCGGCGAAGAAGCGGTTGAGGTCACCGCGGACCAGGTGGCCCGAGGCGTCCGTGTAGTCGCCTATGAGGAACCAGACGCCGGAGTTCAGGATGTGGTGCAGTCCGGCGGGGATCAGCATGCGGTTGGCGAAGCCGTAGATGCCGCCGCCTACAACCGCGTTGCTTGCCACGGCCTGGCCCACTGCGGAAAGGCCTGCGTTGAAAAGCGGGTAAGCGAGGGCAAGGACGACGCCGGCCACCAGGCTGGAGACGGAGGTCAGGATGGGCACCAGGCGGCGTCCGCTGAAGAATCCGAGGAAGTCGGGCAGTTTGGTGCGGTAGAACCGCTGCCACAGCGATGCGGAGAGCAGGCCCACCACAATGCCGGCGAGGACGCCGTAGTTGATCATGGCGGGCTTGCCGGCCGGGTCAACCTGGCCGGCCAGGACCAGCGGGGACATGGCCTTGAAGACGCCGTCGATCACCATGTAGCCAACTACCGCGGCCAAGGCAGTGGAACCATCGGCCTTCTTCGCCCAGCCAATGGCAATGCCCACGGCAAAGATCAGCGGCAGCCAGGTGAAGACGGCGCTGCCGGCGGCGGAGATGACGGCGGCGCCGCCTTCAAAGCCGGGAATGGCGCCGAGCAGGTCGGCCTGGCCGATGCGCAGGAGGATGCCTGCGGCGGGAAGAACAGCGATGGGCAGCATCAGGGTGCGGCCCAGACGCTGCAGGGTGGCAAACGCCTTGTTTGGCTTCTTCTCGGGAGCCAAGGCGGCGGTCTCGGATGTTGACATGGTTGCACCTCTGCGGGTTCGGGTGGGGCTTGTAAAGGAGGGGTTCCAGCCGGTACTGTCTGGTTATGACCAGTTCAGTGTGATCCATCCCACGAGCGCCTGTCAAGGCAATGGGAAATCCTGTCCGGCCCTTCAAACGGCCGGCAGTGGAAGCCATAATTGGTCGCACTTGGGCCGCCGGCCCCGGTGAGGAAGCAGTGCTCTATGCGGGCACCGTCAGAAAGGGCAGCCATGTCCAAAGCAGAAAAGATCATCGAAGGCCTGGGCGGAGCCGGCAACATCGTGGAGATCGAAGCGTGCATTACCCGCCTTCGCACCGAGGTTAAGGATGGTTCCCTCGTCAATGAGGCCTCCCTGAAAGCCGCCGGAGCCCACGGCGTGCTGGCCTCGGGCACGGCCGTCCAGGTCATCGTCGGCCCCGAGGCCGACACCCTCGCCGAAGACATCGAGGACCTGCTCTAGTGGCGCAGTCGCTCGTGGTCCTCGCGCCCCTCGCCGGCAACGTGGTTCCCCTCGCCGAGGTCCCGGATCCTGTGTTCGCGGGCCAGATGGTGGGTTCGGGCGCCGCCGTCGAGCCGCCGGCAGGAGAGATGTTCGACGTCGTGTCCCCCGTTGCCGGAAAAGTCATCAAGCTCCTGCCACACGCCTTTGTTGTGGTGGAGTCCTCAGGGCGCGGCGTCCTCACCCATGTGGGCATCGACACGGTCAAGCTCAAGGGCGAGGGCTTCAAGCTGCTCATTGCCCAAGGCGACACTGTCGACGCCGGCGCACCGGTCATGCGCGTGGATCCCGCCGCCGCGCTCGCGGCCGGCTACTCGATGGTGAGTCCCGTCGTCGTCCTCGATGCCATGCCGGACACGGCAACCCTGGTTGCCGCCGGCACTGTGGCCGCCGGCGAGGAGCTGTTCTCGCTGGATTAGGGGCGAACCGTTAGAGCCGGACTTCCATGTTCAGGGAGTAGCGGTCGGAGCGGTACCAGGAACGTGAATGTTCAATGGCCAGGTGGCCTGAATAGGAAACGCGGTCAAACGCCAGGACCGGCGCGCCTGTCCCGGTGCCGAGGAGCGCCCCGACGTCTGCCGGGGCGCCCTCGGACTTAACGCTCTGCCGGGCCCTGTCGATCTGGTGCCCGAACTGCGCGGCGAGGGCCTTGTAAACAGACCCTGTCAGGTCGATTTCCAGAAGTCCCGGGGCGTGCTCGGGGTTGTACCAGGCGTCGTCCACGCTGACCGGGCGGCCGTCCGCCAGCCGGAGGCGCTTGAGGTGGATAGCCTCCGAGCCCGGGGCAAGGCTCAGTGCCTCGGCCGTATCATCAGGGGCCGCGGCGGCCTCCGCCACCAGCACCACCGTGCTGGGAATGTGCCCCATGGCCTCCATCTCCTGGGTGAAGGAGGCAAGGTGCAGAGTGGACTGCACGGGGGAGTCCGCCACAAACGTACCCTTGGCCGGAACCCGCACCAGGTGCCCTTCGTTGACCAGCCGGCCAATGGCGGCCCGCACCGTGATCCGGCTGACGCCGTACGAGTCCATCAGGGTGCGCTCGCTGGGAAGCCGGGCGCCGGGCTCCAGTTCCTCCTTGGCCAGCTTGAGGATGATCAGGCGCAGCTGCTCATGCTTGGGGACCTGGGTGTTGTTGATGAGGGCGCTCGCCGCAGGAGCGCTGCTCCTTGATGGTGCTGTGGCTGGCACGAAAGGCCCCTTCGATCCGTGGAGCGGTCCGGTGAGGACCACTCCTTCGGATTATTCCACACGGGGACCTGCGGGAAGAGGGCTGGTCAGGCCACCAGTTCCGCTTCCTGGGGCTCGGACGGCTTGGCTGACCGGTTGCGCAGGGCAAGCATCAGGGCAGCTCCCATCACGGCGGGTGCAGCAAATGCCATGGCAGCCACCGGGACTCCGCCGCCGAAGCTGACGAGCAAGGCGCCGTACGTGGGGCCGGCAATCGCTCCGATGCGTCCCACTGCCAGTGCCCAGCCCAGTCCGGTGGCGCGGGTGGCCGCCGGGTAGAACTGAGCGATGTAGTCGTTGATCATGTTCTGTGTTCCCAGGCCGCCAAAGCCGGCGACGGCGGCAAGCACAGTCATCAGCGCGGCCGGCGGATTGGCGGACATCAGCAGCAGGGCGGCCGCGGCGCTGATGAAGCCAACAATCACCAAGGGCCGGGGCCCGAACTTCTGGCTGGCAACCGACGCCAGGACCGTGCCCAGCACGGCGCCCACCGAGTAGGCCAGCAGGAACGATACGGAGGAGCCGACGCCGAACCCGGCCGTCCGCATGATCTGGGGAAGCCAGGTGCTGACGCCGAAGATGGTCAGCAGGCTAAGCACCGTGATGGCCCACAGCAGTATGGTGGTGCGGCCCGTGCCGTGGGCGAACAGGGCACGGGTGGGCGATACGCGTACGGCGGAGGCGGGGGCTTCTGCTGTCTTCGGTAGTCCGTAGGCGGCTTCAACGCGGTCCGCTTCGGCATTGCGGAGCTGGGTCCGCAGGAACGACGGCGACTCCGGCATCAGGAACCAGGCGAACGGCACCAGCAAAAGGCCGCCGGCTCCAACAGCGTAAACCGGGCGGAACCCGCTCGACTCCAACAGGGCCAGCGAAGTCAACGAAGCAACCACCGTCCCCGTGGCAGGTCCGGTCAGGACTGCCCCCAGGACCAGCGACTTCCTCCCCGGCGGCGCGAACTCGTTGGTGAGGGCCACCGCCGTCGGAAGCAGGCCTCCCACGCCGAAGCAGGCGATGAAGCGGAACACCGCAAACAACTCCCACGTCGGTGCCACCGAGCAGGCCAGCATGGCCAGCGAAAACAAGGCCAGGGCGCTGACAAAGATCCGGCGGCGGCCCAGCCGGTCAGTCAACGTGCCCACGATCAGTGAGCCGAGCAGCATTCCTACCAGCGCCAGGGAACCCACGGCGCCCGCTCCCGCAGGCGTGACATTGAAGGGCGGTTGGCCGATCAGGCCGGGCAGGGTGGCGCCGTAGACATAAAGGTCATAACCGTCGGCGAGCAGGCCAAGCCAGCACACCACAAAAATTCCGGCAAGGGATTTTCGAGGGGCATTGGAGTTCATCGTTGATTCCAATCGGGTCAGGGGGCGGCAGGTAAACCCGCCGGCGGGACGTCCATCAGCTTGGCCCCCGGTCCCACTCAGGTGACTGTACTTTTCACTGAGTGAAAATGCACTTTGTGGCGCGGGCCACACAGCCCAGGCTTGAATGACACCAAAGTCTGGAGGAAAAGTGGCGGGAGCAGGCGGGGCAAGGGGGCTCCAGGAAGGCCCCGGCCAGCCGGTGCTGGTGCGGGCGCTCAGCCTGCTGGAGCAGTTCACCGAACGACGCCGGGCACTGAGCCTGTCCGAGCTGGCCAGGCTGGCGGGCCTCGCCCCGGCAACCACCCTGCGGCTGGTACGGCACCTGACCGAATGGGGCGCCTTGGAACGGCTGGAGGATGGCCGCTATGTGGTGGGGGTGCGTCTGTGGGAAATAGCCTCGCTTTCGCCGCGGGGCCACGGTGTCCGGCAGATTGCGCTTCCTTACCTTGAAGACCTGTATGAGGTGACGCGCCACCATGTGCTGCTCTCCGTCCGGGACGGCAGCGACGCGGTCCTCATCGACCGGCTCTCGTCACGGCATGCCACCGAAGTGGCCTACCGGGTGGGAGGCCGGATGCCCTTGCGGACAACCGCCGTGGGGCAGGTCCTACTGGCTTACTCGGCTCCGGATGTGCTGGAGGAGTTGCTGGCGCAGACTGCTTTGCCCGAGGCGGGGCCAGGGGAGCCGCCGGCAGGTGACCTTCGCGCAGTGCTTGCCGCGGTCAAACGGTCCGGCGCCGCGGTGATCCGCCGGACGCACCCCTCCCGAACCGTCTCGGTTGCCGCGCCGATTTACGCCGCCGACGGTGCGGTGCTGGCCGCCCTGTCCATCGTTGTTCCGGATACGGCGGCGCCCGCCCTTGAGCTGGTTCCCCTGGTGCGGGCCGCAGCCCGCGCCATCTCCCGCAGCCTCGGCCATCAGGCGACCGTGAGCGGGGCGTGGCGGCATCCCGCCCGGGAACCCGGAGCCAAGCCGGCCTGACGCCGCCCTGTGCGGGCAGAAATAAAAAGCCAGGCTTAGTTATTTCCCCTGGATCGGCAATACCCTTAGGCTAGAAACGCTAAGCATGCTTTCTATTTTCTAAGGGGTTGAACCAGATGCGAAAAGTTCCGGCACTTGGAGTGATGGCGGCGGCAATGATTGCGCTGGCGGGCTGCACAGGCGGCGGCGGGGGCGCGGCAAGCCCCTCGGCCCAGACCAGCACTGCGTCTGCCAGCCCGACGGCTGAAGCCAAGGCCTACACCGAGGATGAGCTGCGCGACCTGATCTCAGGCATGAAGGACGAGGACGGCAACGAGCTGAAGCTCTACTCCAAGGAGCAGGTGGACCAGGGCGGCAATATCGCCAACCTGCTCCTGAGTACGGCAACCGTTGACCCCTCGGACTGCAAGGACATCGCCACTGCCGGGCTCCTGGACAAGGTGGAAAACGGGGACGTGGCCGTTGCGCTTTCCGAGGGCGACCAGCCGCGCACCCTGTCTGCACAGTCGGGCAGCGAGGGGCCGGACGCCGTCGAGGTCCTCAACAAGATCAGCGGCAAGATGGACCAATGCGCGAAGTTCTCGGTATCGGCGCTGGGCCAGAAGTATGAGGTCACCAGCGAAGAACTCCAGGCGGACACGGATGCCGAAAAGACCTTCGCCACCCTCAGTGCCCGCAGCGGAGAGAACCAGCAGAAGCTGATGCAGGTGTCCGCAGCCGAAGGCAAACTCCTGGTGGTGGCTACCAAGAGCGGCGCCAACCTCGGGGATCCGGACCAGAAGGAGCTCGAGGGCCTGATCAATGACGTGCTGGAGAAGGCCGACGGCGGCAGCGGAACTTCCAGCCCCACCTCCGGCTCCACGAGTCCATCCTCGTCGGACCGGTCAGCGACACCGACGCCGACGGCGACGTCAACGGCAACCGAGACTGAGGACAGCAGCACGTCTACGGCGTCCCCGACACCGTAGGCAGGGCTTTCAAACGACAGAGGGCGGGCAGGACCTGGTGGTCCTGCCCGCCTTTCTGTTTTGCTGTGGCTATTCGGCGGGGATCCCGGCCTTGGCCCGCTCTGCCTTGCTCATCTGGAACTGGGGGATGTCCTCG
Source organism: Arthrobacter sp. OV608 (assembly GCA_900110595.1). GTDB lineage: Bacteria > Actinomycetota > Actinomycetes > Actinomycetales > Micrococcaceae > Arthrobacter. Next base: position 25,897 of record FOEZ01000027.1, read on the forward strand.
GGGTGCGGCCCGCCGCGGAACTTCGGTGACGGGTCCTGCCCCTCGCTGAGCCGCTGGAGTTCCTGGCCCTCAAAGACCTCCTCCTTGCCCAACATGATGGCGGAATCGTGGTTGGTGATCTCGCCCTTGAAGGCGCGCAGCATAACGCTCCGGTCGAACTGGCCCTCCCATTTGGAGACCACGAACGTGGCCACGCAGTTGCCCAGCAGGTTCACTACCACGCGCATGGAATCCATGAGCCGGTCGGCTCCGAGGAGGAGTGCGACGCCGGCTACCGGGAAGATGCCCAGGGCGGCGGCGGTGGCCGAGAGTGCCAGGAAGGATGACCCCGGGACGCCGGCCATGCCCTTGGAGGTCAGCAGCAGCACACCGAGCGCTGCAAGCTGCTGGCCAAGGTCCAGGTTGTGTCCGAAGGCCTGGGCGAGGAACAGCAGCGAGATGGACAGGTAGATTGCTGCGCCGTCCAGGTTGAAGGAGTAGCCGGTGGGGACCACCAGGCCGGTGGTGGCCCGTGAGCAGCCGGCATTGGTCAGCTTGGTCATGATGCGCGGCATCACAGCTTCAGTGGAGGCGGTGCCCAGGGCCAGCAGGAATTCTTCCCGTGTGTACTTGAGGAACTGCCAGAGCGGGACGCGGGCGGTAACCCAGGCCACCACGAACAGCAGGCCGATGAACACGATCGCCGCGGCGTAGCAGGCGGTGATCAGCAGGGCGTAAGTGCTGAGCGTGTCCAGGCCGTACTGGCCGATGATGAAGGCCATGGCCCCGAAGGCGCCGATGGGAGCCACTTTCATAATCCAGGACATGATCTTGAAGATCAGTTCCAGGACGGTCTCCATCAGGCTGATCACGGGCATGCACCGTTCGCGTCCAATGACCACGATCGCTGCGCCGAAGAACACCGAGAAGAAGAGGACCTGCAGCAGGCTGTTGCTGGCGAAGGCTCCGATCACGCTGGCCGGAATGACGTCCAGGATGAAGGACGCGGCGTCCTTGGGGGCGGCAGATCCGGTCTTGGCATCCAGGTCCGCCTGGGACAGTGTGGCGGGATCGATGTTGAGCCCGGCGCCGGGCTGGACGATGTTGGCCACTATCAGGCCGAAGACCAGGGCGAACAGGGTGGCTGCCGTGAAATAGAGAAGGGCTTTGACCCCTACCCTTCCAACCGCCTTGACGTCGCCCACGGCTGAAATTCCGGTGACGATCACCAGGAAGATCAGCGGCGCGATGATCATCTTGATCAGTTTGATGAAGCCATCTCCGAGCGGCCTCAATTGTGATCCGAGGTCCGGCCAGAAATGCCCTATAAGGACACCTGCCACGACGGCGATCAGAATCTGGAAGAAGAGCGACTTGTACAGCGGCTTCCTCTTCGCGGGCACCGAACTCGCCTTCAGCGCCTCAGGGTTGGGGATCTTCATTGACCTTTACCTATCCAAATAGGGGTTGCGCCCGCTGATCCGGGCCTTGGGCTAAACGTAACCCCGGTCACACCATTTCCGCAAGGGGAAATTGTAATTCCATAATGCGAAACCCGCGTCCTGGCGGATTGTGGCTAAAAATCCGATTGTGACTGGCGGCACCGTAGGCTGGAGTCCAACCCGGACAGGTGTCCGGGCCAAGTTAAAAGCGTCATTCAGGTGAAAGGCAGGACCCATGACCACGTCCAATGAGGAGCCCCAAAACACCGCCGATCTTCGCGGCCCGGGCGACCCCGACGAAGCCAAGCAGGCGGCGAAGGCGCCCCAGAGCGGCATGCATCCGGAGCTTCCCGGCGCCGGGAACATCCGCGAGGAGCAACAGGCCCACGCGGCCGGAACGGTACCGGCGTCGTACACCGGAAGCGGCGAGCCGCCGGCAGGGCACAAACCCGAGGAAGCCCTGGAAGAGCCGGGAACCTGGGACGACGAACTCTGACGTGATCACGCGAGCAGATGTTGAGGACGCGGCCCGGCGGACAGCCGGCCTCACCCGATTAACGCCCGTGCTGCAGGCGGATACGGAGGCGTTCAGTGAGGTCTGGTTCAAGTGTGAATTCATGCAGCACACCGGCACCTTCAAAGCCCGCGGCGCGCTGAACCGCATCCTGGCCAGCAAGGAGCGCGGCGAGCTGGATCCGGCCATTGGTGTGGTGGTTGCCTCCGGCGGCAATGCCGGGCTGGCCAATGCCTATGCGGCCGTGCAGCTGGGAGTGCCGGCCACGGTATTCGTTCCGGCCGCTGCCCCGGCCGTGAAGGTTCGCAAACTCGAGGCGATCGGCGCCACCGTGATCCAGGGTGGCGCCGAATATGCCGAGGCATACCAAGCCGCCGTGGAACATGCCCGGCGCACCGGAGCTGTGTACTGCCATGCCTATGACCAGCCCGAGATCGCCGCCGGCGCCGGGACGGTGGGGGCGGAACTGCTGGAGCAGATCGCCGGGGTGGACACCGTGCTGGTGGCAGTGGGCGGAGGCGGACTGATGGCGGGAGTCGCGGCAGCCGTGGAAGGCCATGCCCGGGTGGTCGGTGTGGAGCCCCGGAGTGCGCCCACGCTAAATGCCGCCCTGGCCGCGAACGAACCCGTTGACGTCGCAGTGTCGGGCGTCGCCGCAGATTCGCTGGGGGCCCGCCGCATCGGCGACATCGGCTTCTCTGTCGCGGTCCGCACCGGCGTCGAAAGCGTCCTGGTGTCCGATGACGAGATCGTCACCGCACGCTCGCTGCTGTGGAACGACTACCGGCTGGTGGTGGAACACGGCGCCGCCGCGGCCTACGCGGCCCTGACCTCAGGCGCCTACGTGCCGGTGCCGGGCGAGCGGGTGGCAGTCATTCTGTGCGGCGCAAACACAGACCCGGCCACCCTCTAGGCGGCCGGGTCCGTTCAGCAGAAGGCAAAGCAGAAAAGGCTAGCTGCAGAACTTCTGGTAGGTGCTGCCGGCTTCCTCGTAGCCGGCCTGCAGCTCCGCAATCCTGGCTTCGTCCGGGGTTTCCTTGGCCTGCTCGTCCGTGTACGCAAGGATGGACTCGAGTGCGGGCTTGAGATCGTCGGAAGCAACCTCGTGAATGGGGCGGATCTGGTTGGCCAGGCGGTTCATGCCCGTCTTGCCGGCGTTGTTGGCCGGGTTGGACACTACGCTCTGGATCCGCTCGCACGTTTCCGCGGTGGTGAGCTGGTTCGAGGCGGTGCAGGCCGTGGCGGAGAAAACGAGTCCGGCGGCGATCAAGGCTGTGGCGAGTTTCTTCATGGGTCCCTCAGTAGTTGATTGAGGTTTCGATTGTAAGCAGAACCCGGAGGTGAATGCCGGTCCGGGTGCCTTGCCCCCTTCCTTATGAAGGGGGCACCAGCTTCTGGCGGGGGTTCACGCCGGTGCTTAAACTGGCAGCACCATCGTGCGGAGCTGCCGCTGATTGGCCCCGCGCATTAATCCACATCGAGGAAGCATCATGCGCCGAACAGTACAACGCCGTACAGCCGTGGGATTCACCGCCCTTCTGGCACTGTTCTTACCCTTTGCCCTGCCGGCAGCGGCCTCCGCATCCAGCAGCGACGACGTCATAGTGCTCGACGGCGCCACCTCCGCCGAGGGTATCGCGGCCGGGGAGGGAACTACTTTCTATGCCGGGGACCTGAACACTGGCGATATCTACCGCGGCGACATCCATGACAGCAAGGCCAAGCGTTTCATTAACGTGCCGGACGGCCGGATGGCCGTCGGGATGAAAGCGGATGTCAGCAACGACCTGCTCTTTGTGGCCGGCGGCGCCACCGGCAAGGCGTATGTCTACAACACCGAAACCCGCAAGACGGTAAAGCAATACGATCTAGCCTCCGGCTTCATCAACGACGTAACCCTTACGGAAGACGGCGCCTGGTTCACCAACTCCACGTCGCCGGAACTTTATTTTGTCCCTGTGGGCGAGCATGGCGATCTGGGAGACTCCGACGACGTGAAGACCCTGAAAGTGAGCGGCAAAGCAGCCAAACCCCTGAAGGAAGGCGAGTTCGGATTCAACGGCATCGCCAGCGCCGAGGACGGGGATACGCTCATAGTCGCGCACACACAGCATCAGGCGCTTTACACTGTGGATCCCGAGACGGGAAAGAGCCACCGGATCAGTGGACCGGACCTGCAGTTTGTGGACGGCATCCTGGTTAAGGGCCACACCGTGTGGGCAGTCCAGAACATGGCCAACCGCATCAGCCGCCTGGAGCTATCCCGGAACCTGTCCTCCTTCCATGTTGAAGATGTGATCAAGAGCAAGCACTTCAACATCCCCACGACGGTTGCCAAGTTTGGGGACACCCTCGCAGCCGTCAACGCGAAATTCGGAAAGCAGGCAACCCGCTACGACGTGGTCCTGGTCCCGGCGTGGGACTAGGTTAACCCGCCTGGCTGGCAGCAGACGTCCCCAGAGTGCGGGTTCACAACGCCTGCTGCCAGCCAGTTTTATGTCCGGACCTGTGAGCGAGGAAACGGTCCGGGCGGGGGAAAGGTCCGCAGCTAGATGGTCCGCGTGGCCTTGGCCAGGTTGTCCTTCAGCTCCTGGGCATTCTGCCGCACCACGTAGGCGGGCCGGTCCCGCTCCACGCGCCAGCTGTCCTCCAGGAGCCCGATGTTCACGCTGTCGAAACCGAACTCGTCGTACAGGCTTGTCACGAGTTCGGCGGCTTCCGGGTAGTCGCTGGCCGTTGCCAGTGCCCGCCGGTTCTCCGTGCCCGTAGGGGTTCCATCAGTGGTGATCTGGGACGCCATGATGTGGTTGAAGCCCTTGGCCACCTTCGATTCCGGCAGGTGCTCCTGGAGCAGCCCCGAGGTGGTGGCTTCCCCGTTGTCCAGTTCCGGGATGCGGCCGTCCCGCTCCCAGTAGTAGTTGTTGGTGTCGATCACGATCTTGCCGGCCAGGGGCTCCACCGGAATGTCCTTGTAGTTCTTCAGCGGTACGGTCACCACGGCGAAATCGCCTGCCGCTGCAGCTTCCGCAGCGGTGGCTGCCCGCGCCTTGGGGCCAAGCTCCGCGACGAGGCCCGCCAGCGTCTCGGGCCCGCGTGAGTTGCTGATGACTACGTCGTAGCCCAGCTCCACCGCCTTCCTGGCGACTGCGCTTCCAATATGTCCTGCACCGATGATTCCGATTGTTGTCATACCGGCGCCAACAGCGTCTCCTCCGCAGATATTTCAGCGGACCTCGGGGAATAAAAAGCGTTGGAAAAGCGTACGACGGCGGCCTGCCGCCTTCTGCACCCGGCGGCAGGCCGCCGTCGTGCTCCCCCTTTGCGCCGACATCCAGAGGCTGTTCGTAACGAGGGAAAGGCACAAATTCGCCCATTAGGTAACGGAAAAGCCTTGACCTCTCTTGCGGCCCGCTGATAAACCTAAAGGGCAGAAAGCGCTTTCCCTCCTGCTTCCCACCGCCCGAACCGCCCAGAAAGGTTCGTCCGCGACGAGGAGTGAAACGTTCCAACTGTCGTGCGGCAGACTCAGCTGCCGACGCATCAAAGGAGATGTTCTTTTGGTTTTTCCCTCGAAATGTTCCCGCATATCCCGGACCGGCCGTGCCTGGAAAGCAGTCCCGGTTGCAGCCGCGGCATCACTGACTGCGGCCGCACTCGCCTTTACCGGCGTCCCGCTGGCACAGGCAAACCCCGGCACCGCTCCCGGCCAGTCCGGCACAGAGCTCAAGCGCCAGGTGGAGAACCTGGACCGCGCACCGGTCGCCGTGCTGACGGACCAGGGCGTCACCCTGGGCTGGCGCATGCTGGGCCTGGACAAGGACAGCGTCGGCTTCCATGTGATCCGCGACGGCGTCCAGCTCACCGACGAGCCCATCCGGGACACCACCACCTACGTTGACCCGGCGGGTACCGCGACGTCGAAGTACGTCATCAAAACCGTGGGCAACGGCAACGGGCAGGACAAGCTCAGCGCCGAATTCACGCCGCTGGCCCAGAACTACCTGGCCATCAAGCTGGACAAGCCGGCCGACGGTGTCACCCCAACGGGGCAGGCGTACAGCTACACGGCCAATGACGCGAGCGTCGCTGACCTTGACGGCGACGGCACCTACGAAATCATCCAGCTTTGGAACCCCACCAACGCCCAGGACAACTCGAAGTCCGGCTACACGGGCAACGTGTACGTTGACGCCTACAAGATGGACGGCACCAGGCTGTGGCGCATCGACCTGGGCCGCAACATCCGCGCCGGCGCCCACTACACCCAGATCCTTGCCTACGACTTCGACGGTGACGGCAAAGCCGAGGTGTCCATGAAGACGGCGGACGGCACCACAGACGGGGCCGGAACCGTGATCGGCGATGCTGCGGCGGACTACCGGAACAGCGCCGGCTATGTCCTCTCCGGCCCGGAATTCCTCACCGTGTTCAACGGCGCCGCCGGCACCATCATGGACACCGTGCCCTACGATCCGCCACGCGGCAGCGTCTCTGCCTGGGGTGACGGCTACGGCAACCGCGTGGACCGCTTCCTGGCGGGCGTCGCCTACCTGGACGGCGAGCACCCGTCCATGATGTTCAGCCGCGGCTACTACACCCGCGCCGTCCTGGTCACCTACGACCTGGTGAACGGCAAACTGGTGAAGCGCTGGACGTTCGACTCAGACATCGCCGGCGCCCAGTACAAGGGCCAGGGCAACCACAACATCTCCGTTGCGGACGTGGACCAGGACGGCAAGGACGAGTTTGTGTTCGGCTCCATGGCCATCGACGACGACGGCAAGCCGCTGTACAACACCAAGCTGGGCCACGGCGACGCCATCCACACCAGCGACCTGGATCCGTCCCGCCCTGGCCTGGAAACCTTCGCGGTGCACGAGAGCATGAGCCAGAGCGGCAACCGCGGCGCCACCTTCCGCGACGCTGCCACCGGCGAAATCCTCTGGAGCATTCCCGCCACCCGGGACACGGGCCGCGGCGCCGCCGGGGACATCGACCCGCGCTATGCCGGCGCTGAAGGCTGGGCTGTAGGCGGGGACGCTGCCTGGAACTCCCCGGTGGGAGAACTGCGCTCCGCGAAGGGCGAGCTCATCGGGCAGAAGATCCCGGCAGCCAACTTCCTGGCATGGTGGGACGGCGACCTGCTCCGCGAAATCGTTGACCATGATTTCGACGCCGCAGCCGGTGTTGGTGTTCCCACCATTTCGAAGTGGAACTGGGAAACCGAGACCAGCGACAGGCTCCTGACCGCCACGGGCGCACGGACCAACAACCACACCAAGGGCAACCCGTCCCTGCAGGCGGACCTCCTGGGTGACTGGCGAGAGGAACTGGCGTTCCCGTCGTCGGACAGCACGGAGCTGCGGATCTACACCAGCACCTCGCCCACTGAGGTCCGGCTCCGCACCCTGATGCATGATCCGATGTACCGGACGGGCGTTGCCCGCGAGGCCGTGGCGTACAACCAGCCGCCGCACCCGAGCTTCTTCATCGGCGAGGGCATGCAGACCCCCGCAGCGCCGTCGGTCTTCTACGCCGGCACGGACAAGTAACAACGGCACGGCAATAACGGCAAAGCGCCGCCCGCCCCGGGGGAAGGGCAGGCGGCGCTTTGTTGTTCCCGTGAACATCCCGGCCGGCGGGGAACCTCCGACGCCGGGACGTCCTTCACGCGGTCAGGTTGCGGTCAGTGCTGGCCGAGGTTGCCGCCTACGGGCGGCAGGCCGCCGTCCGGCCGGCGCTCGCTCTCGCGCCGTTCGCCGGCGCTCAGGTTCTCACCCTCAAGCGTCTCGTCCGACTCACCGGTGGTGTCCACCAGGCCGTTGGTCTGGTCGAAGGCGTGGCCGATCCTGTCATCACCCAGGTCCGCCACTGAACCGGTGGAGCCGGCCGCCGACGTTGTGCCTGTAGTTGTGGCGCCTGTTCCCAGGGTGTCTGTTCCCAGGGCGCCCGTTCCCGTGGTGCCGGTGCTTGGGGCCTCGGTAGCGGTGGTGTCGGTGGTCAGTGGCGTGACGGTGACGGGCTCCCCGGGGGTCACTGGCGTTACCGTTTCGTCGGCAGCTTCCGTAGTGCCCTTGTTGGTGCCGGCGGCCATTGCTGCAGCCGCGCCTGCTGCCGCTGCCAGGCCCACGCCTGCAGCTACCTTGCCGGATACGCCGGCCTTGCCCGAATCGCCGCGCGATCCTGCCGCATCCTCGACACCCGGCGTGCCGACGGGCGCTCCGGAGCTGACACTGCCGCGCCACGCGCCGCTGGCATAGCCCTCGTCCTCGATGAATTCCTTGAACCGCTGCAGGTCTGCCTCGGCCTGGCGGTCCACTACGTTGAGCTTGTCGCCCACCTTCTCAATGATTCCTTCGGGCTCGTATTCGAGCGTCAGCTGGATGGAGGTCTGGCCGCCGCCGACGTCCTCGAAGTCCACGGAGCCGGCGTTAGTGGCGCCTTCGGTGGCTGCCCATGCCACTTTGCGGTCCGGGACCTGCTCCAGGATTTTGGCTTCCCATTGCCTGCGGACGCCGCCGATCTCGGCTACCCACTGCAGGCGGTCGTCACTGAGCTGCGTCACGCTCTTGACGCCGCCCATGAAATGCGGGAATTCCTCGAACTGGGTCCACTGGTTGTAAGCGGTGCTCACCGGTACGTTCACCAGAATGCGTTTTTCCACCTTCGTGCTCATAACGTCTCCTTCGCTGTGTCACCGGAAACTGATGATTCCGTAAAAAATCATCAGCATGCTTACCAACATACCTTTTGAGGGCGGAGGTTGCCAGAGCCGGTTCCGGGAAGCAGACGTCAGAAGCCCATCACATCGGAGCCGCCGGGAGTTGGCGGAAGGCCCCGGCTGTGCTCCTCCCTTTGCCGGCGTTCGGCGGCACTGTAGTTCTCGCCGTCGGCCGTTCCGCCCGATTCGCCTTCAAGATCGACCAGGCCGTTGGTCTGATCGAAGGGGTGCTCAAACCGATAGTCCTGGCGCCACCCGCTTGAAGAATCCGCCGGGCCCCGGGCAGACGTGGAGCGGTCCTGGCGCTCGACAAATTCCTTGAACTGCTTCAGGTCGTGTTCCGCCTGGCGGCCGACGACGTGGAGCAGGTCGCCCACCCGTTCCACCACACCCGCCGGCTTGTATTCAAGGGTCAGAGCCAGCTCTGTCCTGTTGCCGCCGGCATCCTTGAAATCGACCGCGCCGGAGTTGGTAACGCCTTCGAGGGCAGCCCAGGCCACTCTGCGGGCGGGGATCTGCTCAAGGATTTTGGCGTCCCATTCCCGGCGTACTCCCGCGATGTGGGCCACCCACTTCAGGCGGTCATTGCCCACCCGGGTCACGCTGTCCACGCCCGCCATGAAATGCGGGAACTCCTCGAACCGCGTCCACTGGCTGTAGGCGGTGCCCGCCGGTACATCGACCACAATCCGTTTCTCCACTTTCGTGCTCACCATGTCTCCTTTGACTGAACCGAATCCGATGAAGAACTGAGGTCATCAGCAGTTCCAGTCTCCTCCGCCCGGACCCGGCCCACCACCCTGTAAACCACCCCAACTGGGTCGCACTTAACGCTGTGAAAACGCGGAATCACGGCGTTAAATGCGACCCAGTTGGGGCAAAGGGCTGGCCGGGAGGCGCCGGCTATTGATCGCCGGGGGAAGTGGCGTCCGGGGTGTCCGGTCCTTCGGCGGGATCCTGGCTGTGCACCCTGATTTCCGTGGCATCGGCATCGGGATCGCCCTCGGCAGGTGCCTCGGTATGGACCCGCTCATCCTGCAGGGGATTTTCGCTCATGACTGCTCCTGACCGCGCCGGGGGTTTTCGGTACAGATCATTCAGCGCTCCCCGGTGCGGCCTGTCAAGGACCCGCGGCGGCTCTGGCCGGGCGCGGCCTTCTGTGCTGGACTAGGGGTGCAGTGGCACCAAGCGCCGTCCGGCCGCGGGCGGCACCTTTTCCAATCAGAACATGGACGGCCGGCGCTGACCGGCCATTGGAAGGAACACTCATGGCACCGTTCAAGATCGGATACTTCGTGGGGAGCCTCGCTACCGGCTCCATCAACCGGGTCCTCTCCCAGGCATTGATCAAACTGGCTCCCGAGGACCTGGAGTTCACAGAGATTCCCATCAAGGACCTACCCCTGTACAGCTACGACTACGACGCCGATTTTCCGCCCGAAGGCCGCGCCCTCAAAGAGGCCATTGAAGCGTCTGACGGAATCCTGTTCGTGTCCCCGGAGTACAACCGTTCCATTCCCGGCGCCCTCAAAAATGCCATCGACTGGGGCTCCCGGCCGTGGGGGAGCAACTCGTTCGCCCGCAAGCCCACCGGCATCATCGGCGCCTCGGTGGGCAGCATCGGGACCGCGGTGATGCAGTCCTCGTTCCGCAGCGTCCTCAGCTTCCTGGATGCGCCGCAGCTCAACGCCCCGGAGGCCTACATCCATTACAACGCCGAGGTGTTCGGTGAGGGCGGCGAGGTCAAGGACGAAGGGACCGCCAAGTTCCTGCGCCACTACATGGACGAGTACGGCGCGTTTGTTGCCCGCGTCCTGGCCGCGAACGCACCCGGCCACATTGGCGACCTGGAACCGGATGAGGCGAAACTCTCCCGGTAGCAGGGCCACCCAGGTTTACGGATGCCCGCCGTCCCAGCGATGGCGGGCATCCGGGTCTTCAGTCCAGCGGCAGGGTAACCGTCACGCTGGTGCCCCGGCCGGGGGCGGAGGAGATGTCCACGGTGCCGCCGGCCTCATGGACGGCCACGGACATCAGCCGGAGGCCATAACCGTGGTGACGGCCGCACGTGGCGAGCTTGCTGTCAAAGCCCGTGCCGTCGTCGGACACCACAAGGCGGATCCCGTGGTCCACCGCGGCGAGCTGGACATTAAGGTGCGATGCTCCTGAGTACTTGTAGGCGTTGCTGAGAGCCTCGCGTGCCGACTGGTACAGAAGGGACGCGCAGTCCGCGGGAATCTCGATGCCCCAATGGGGGGTGTCCCAGTGGACCGCGGTCCCGTGCTGGCGCAGAGGCACCGTAAGCCGGTCGATGCAGCCGGCAAGCCCCAAAGTGTGGAAGTCGAGCGGATGACTGTCCGTCAGCACTCCCGCTACGGCTGTGACTTCATCAATTACTGCCTTGTGTCCCATGACTTCCTGCTCCCCACAAGCTGGTTGGTCCGTTGCCTCTGTTGGTTCGATGGCTCCAGAGTGGACCTGCAACGTCAATGGTCGGCAAGGTTTCCCGCAAGATCGCATCAATTCTGCGCGGCGGGTGCGAAAGGGCCTTTTCGGAGGGAACCGGACGGTAAAACCAGCCCTTGTGGGGACGCCGGATGGCTGCCGGCCATGCCGGCAGCCATCGAGGTTAACTTGCGTCCGGCGCCAAAGCGTAGAAGGGCGTGCAGCCCTCCCGGGTTCCGGGGGAGATATCGGAGCGGACCATTGAGGCGCGTTCCAGGGCAGCCAAGTGGTACCTCACGGCGTCCCGCGAGGCAAAGATTCCACTGCTGATGTCCGCCACCTTGCTGGCGCCGTTGCGTGCAAGGTAATCGACGATCATCGACCTGACAGGGCTGCGGCGGTAGGGGGCGTGGAGGGCACTTGCGCGGGTCTGGAGGTTAGTGCTCATTGTGCGCTCCCCTCACCGTACCGAAGCGTGCGCTGGCGTCCCGACCGCCACGTCGGTGGGATGGATGCCTGCGGGAGGCTCCGCCGTCGTGCTGTCCGTGGCCTTGCTGTCCGTGGCCGAGGGGGCGCGGTCATGGTTCCGGCCTATGACGGCGGTGGCGATGGCGTTGCCCAGGATGTTGGTGGCGGTGCGGCCCATGTCCAGGAGCTGGTCGATGACCAGCAGGACGCCGATGCCGGCTGCGGGGATACCGAAGGCAGGCACGACGGCGGCAACCACCACGAGTGAGCCGCGCGGCACACCGGCCATGCCTTTGCTGCTGAGCAGGAGCATGGCGGTCATCGCGATCTGCTGGCCAAGGTCCATGTCGATGCCGTACGCGTTGAGAAGGAAGACCGACGCGAACGTCATGTACATCATGGAACCGTCAACGTTGAACGAGTAGCCGAGGGGCAGGACAAAGCCCGTGGTGCGCTTGGCAATCCCGAACCTGGTGAGGCCGTCGATGAGCTTGGGCAGGGCGGCTTCGCTGCTGGAGGTGGCGAATGCGATCACCATGGGTTCGCGGACGAGGCGGACCAGGCGGAAGGCGGACTTGCCGAGGAAGGCCACGGCAACGGCGATCATCACCACCCAGAGGGCGGACAGTGACAGGTAGAACCCGCCGATGAACGAGGCGTACGTGGCAAAGGCATCGAGTCCCTGGGCGGTAAAAGCTGCCGCGATGCCGGCGAAGACGCCTACGGGAGCCGCCTTCATGACGTACCCGGTGACCTTGAGCATCACGCCCATCAGCTCGTCGATCGCGTCGGCGATCGAGGACCGGCCCCGCTTGCGCAGGTTCAGCAGGGCAATCCCGAACAGTGCGCCGAACACCAGGATCTGGAGGGGGTTGTTGGCCGTCAGGGCAGCGAAAACGCTGGTGGGAATGATGTGGGTGACGAATTCCGCGTAGTCAAGGGGCTTAGTTTCCATGCCTGCGTCACCGCCGGGAACCAGGTTCAGGCCATGTCCAACGTTGAGCACATGGGCTGTGATGAAGCCGAAGGCTCCCACCAGGACCGAGGCGGAAAGGAACCAGACCATGGAGCGGCCGAAGAGCTTTCCCACACCGGCGGATTTCGCGGCTCCTGCGATGCCCGAAACCAGGGTGGCGAAAATCAGCGGCGCAATGATCATCTTGATCAGGTTGAGGAACATGTGCGTCACGGTGTCCAGGACCGACACAACGGATCCGCGCGGCCCGGTTGGGAGCAGCCAGTGGAACAGCAGTCCGCTGGCGATTCCGACCACGAGCGCTGCCAGTATCCACATGGTTGATTTGTTCTTCATGCTCAATCCTTTGGTTCAGGCCGGGCTGGCGGCCCGGTAGCGGAACGGTCCTCGTCATCGAGTGCCGTTTTTCTTTGCCCCGGCCCGGAATGCGGGCACGTCAATGTGCCCCTGTTCGGGATGGGGTGGGGAGGGTGTGCTGCCTGGTGGTTGAGCTTGTCGAAACCGGGTTTGGGTTTGGCTCAACTGCCGGTGGTTATTTGGTGAGGTTGGCGAGGCGTTCGGGGCTGAGGAGTTCCTGGAGTTGGGTGTGGGTGAGGAGTCCGTGTTCGAGGACGAGTTCGGCGACGCCTTTGCCGGTGGCGAGTGCTTCCTGGGCGATGGCGGTGGCGGTGGTGTAGCCGAGGTGGGGGTTGAGGGCGGTGACCAGGCCGATGGATTGTTCCAC
>FOEZ01000005.1 GCA_900110595.1 Arthrobacter sp. OV608
AGTGAATTTACGTCGTGTCGTGCTCACAAGAACACCTTTCCGCAGAATCCAAGGATCCCGCTACTTCAGGTGTCCACCAACAGAGGTTAACCCCACCTGGTCATGACCGGTACTCGTTTCGGGGAGGCCACGGCGCTGACCGTCGCGGACGTTGATCTGCTGTCCAAGTCGCCCACCGCTCGGATAAACAAGGCATGGAAACGAGACGGCCAGAACCAGTACTACATCGGGGCGACGAAGACAGGTGCCGGGAAGCGCACCATCGGACTCGACCCTGCTCTTGTGGAGCTGCTGATCCCGCTGGTGGCAAGCAGGCCGGGCAAGGAACTGGTGTTCACGACGCCCAAGGGCGGGCGGATCATCCACAAGCTTTACTGGCACCACTACTGGGTTCCTGCCGTTCGCGCGGCCGAGGCAATCGGCCTGACCAAAACCCGCGCATTCACGACCTCCGCCACACTCACGCATCCTGGCTGATCCAGGACGAAGTGCCCTTGTTTACCATCTCGCGCCGGCTAGGGCACGCCTCTACGAGGACGACTGAACAGGTGTACGAGCACTTGAGGCCGGAGGCCCTGCAGTCTGGCGCTGCGCTACTGAGCGTTCCGTCACGGCTTTTCTGCGGTAGCGGTCTGACTAGTCGGCATGGCGGAATTTCTGTCCCCAGGGGTTTGCCTGCCCGGCGCGCAGCCCCGGTCATGTCGGTCGGGTTCCAAGCCGTCATGAAAGTGGAAAGCAACGCCTTACTTTTGGAGATCCCGTGGAGATCGCTTTGAACCCGCAGAAGCAGCCGCGCTGTTGCGCTGCACCGAATCATGGCTTCGCGATGGCGCCACCGGCGGACGCTTCCCGCACGCGTGCTGGCGGCCACCCGGCCGACGCATTCGACCCTAGAATACTTGCCGGTCTTCCAGGCTTGGACCAGTGCGGAGACGCCGGCGATGGCGTCTTCCCGGCTCATCAACGTCGTGCTGTCGGCCTCGAATAAGGCGCCTGCATCAAGTGTGGTGACGACTGGCTGGTTGGGCTGTGGTGGCGAGGGCGGGGCCCCAAAGCAACAATCCACGGTTCCCGTGGAAGCCCTCCGTGCCACGCTAGCTAACAGGCTTACAAACGGCACCAAGTACTGACCGGCGTCGACCGTGGCAGACACCTCCATGATCTGCCCGCCCGCACACGCTCTACCCACCAGAGACAAAAGTGACGCGAGGACAACTTTCTCCCACCACGGCGCGTCAGCGACGCTGGTTCGTTAGCTAGAGCCCTCGTCACCGCGCGCGGCGAAGGCCAAGAGCGTGTGCCAGCTCTCGATACGACTCGACGGTGGGCGCTCCATCCGCAAGGAGCTGGATTGCAACGTGGTCGGCCCCGGCGGCGTGGTGGCCGCCCTCCAGCCGTTCGGCTACCCGGGCGGCGGTGCCCTGTAAGACAAGGTCGTCGATCAGCCGGTCGCTTCCGCCATTGATCATCTCGTCCTCGCTGTAACCGAGGGACAGGAGGTTGTTGCGGTAGTTGACCCGCTGGAGGTAGGGGTCATCAACGAATGCGCGTCCGACCGCGCGGGTGATGCTGGGGTCGGAGCCCAGGACGACCTTCTGCTCGGGAGCGAGGAGGGGGAGCGGTCCCAGGAGATCCCGCGCCTTCTTCGTATGCTCCGGAATGGTGAGGTAGGGATGGGCTCCCAGTGACCGACGGCCGGATAGGCGCACCATGTCGGGGCCCAGTGCGGCAAGAACGCGTCGATCGCACGGCACGTCGCCAACGTCGAGACGGTCGAGGTAGTGCTTCACTGCCGTGTACGGCTTGTCGTAGACGCTCTGGTTGGACTCGCGATGGCCGGCACCAATGCCCAGAACGAACCTGCCAGGAAAGCGCTGCTCGATGCGATGGAACGCTGGGCCAACGATGTCTGCATCCGTGGACCACACGTTGATGATTCCCGTGGCAATGACGATGTTCTCTGTCGCCTGCAACAGTTGCTCTACGACGTGCAGTTCGCTGTCCTTCGAGCCGCCGATCCACAGAGCCCCGAAACCCAACGTCTCCAGCTCCTTTGCCAGGGCCGGTGTCCAGGTGTCTGCTACCTTCCACACCCCGTAGCGCTGAAGTTGATCCTTCATGAGTCTCCTTTGTTGATCACCAGGCGTGGGAATCCGAAACCGCGCAACAGCGCCTGAGCCTGACGCGCGGGCCTGCCGAGGGCTCGTTCAGAAAGCCATGAAGAGGATCTCTTCGCGCGAATACTCCCGCCCAGGGTGCTCGACGCGAAGGTGCTCATTCGCCTTGGCTACAAGGTCATCTTCATCCGTCCCGTGAATGGTCTGACCGCACGGGCACTCCAGGGTCTTCTTCACAGTGAATACTCCTTCTGATCCGTCATTCAGGTCAGGGCATTGGTTAGAGACCTCGGCCAAACGCTGCGAGCGCCTCGTAGGCGAGGCCCATCCCTTGTAGCTCGAGTGTCTGCTTCTTGATCGGCTGAACCATGAGGGAGCGCGTGAAGCGGAGCGTCGAATCCGATTTTTCGGCGATCCTGCGAGCGAGCTCCCAGGCACGCTCAAGGACGCGCTGCTGTGGCAGGACTTCCTTGACGAGCCCCCAGCGAAGCGCCTCCTCAGCGGTGATGACCTCCCCGGTGAGCATGTACGCGCGGGCGCGGTTTATACCCAGCAGCATGGTCATCCAGATGTGACTACCATCGCCCGGTACCAAATCCTGAAGATCGAAGTGGGCGGAATCCTCGAAGGAGGCGGTCTCGGATGCGAGCACGATGTCCGAATACAACGGCAGTTCGCAGTGGCGACGGACGGGACCGTTGACCGCCGCGATCACGGGCACGGGGATGTCAAGCAGCGCATTGTTCATCTCGCGCTGATTGGTCCAGGCAAGTTCTTCCCACACTGCGTACTCGTCGGCGAGGTTGCTCTGGCGGGTCAGGGTTCGGCCTCCGGGAGCGTCGGCTCGCGGGCCGATGAAGTCGGTACCGGTGCCGGTGATGATCACCACCCGATTCGCGCGGTCCAGAGCGATCTGCCGGAACGCGGCGGTGAGATCCCGGTGAGTCGTTTCTCCCATGCGAAGGAAGTCGTTGTCCGAATGTAGCTGCACCAGGAGGATTCCATCCTCACCCCTAGTCAGTTTTATGTGCCGATAACTGTGTTGGTAATCGACGAACTCCGTCACGGCGAGCGACTCCTTCGTTGCTGTATATGGCACAGAAAACTGTGACGCGGAAACAGTCCTTCGATTGTCCCCGAGTCCGTAGCGACGAACCCGGCTTACACAATAGCGTGACGAGACACCGCCCTGAATACGAATCTACCGTATCATGGATCCGATTCCACTCAATGGCCCCTCCTCGGGTGTTCGACCACATTGTCGTAGGCAGACCGGAGGGGGCCGCCCCTAGGATTGCAGAAGGCCAGGTTGTGCGCTGGTTGGCGTGACAATCGTGGTGGGATGCTGTTAGCATCCGTTGAATACGATTCTAGATTCGGGGCTCATCGGCGTTACTCACGGCATCCACGCGAACGACGGCAGAACGTTACCGCGATGAGCGCATCGAGAGGGGACCACTGATGCCATCCAGCCAACTCACGTTGAGCGATGTCGAGCAACTGCAGGCGATCGCGGCCATCACACGGATCAAGAGCAAGTATGCAAACAGCATCGATCACCGCCGCTGGGATGAGTTCGAGTCGCTCTTCGCTCCTGATGCGCAGCTGGATGAGAGCGACTTCCCGACTGCCCGCAAACCAGGTTCAAATGAACCAGCCTCTAAGGCTGCGTTCGAGTATCTTGAGGCGGTTGCGAGCCAGGGCGCTGTATGGCCGGTCGTGGGCCGAGCCGCCATCCGTGCCACGGTCTCATCGACCCGGGAGGACCACGGCATGGTCCATCACATTTTCAACCCTGACATCGAGCTCACGTCCGATACCACTGCCACCGCAGTTTTCCGCTACGAGAGCCACCACTGGCTCCCCACGGGCGAGCCGGTGGCCTACATGCACAACTTCGGCACGTATCACGAGAGCTACGTTCGACTTGCCGACGGACGCTGGTACATCAAAACACTTCGACTTGCCCGCCTGCGCGTGGAGTGCAGTTAGGCGCCAGCCGAAGGCTCTCTGGCGCGAACATCGCGTCGACCACTCACATGTGGTGCGCAAACATGCAACATCGCCTCGCCTCTTGTCGATGCGAAACACACGGGAAAAACTGGCTGAAAGGGTAGTGAAGTGGGTAACAGGCTGGATGGCAAGGTCGCCATCATCACGGGCGGAGCACGAGGACAGGGCGAGGCTGAAGCACGACTCTTCGTCGCTGAGGGAGCGAAGGTCGTCATCGCGGACGTGCTCGACGATCCTGGCCAGGCGCTGGCGTCAGACCTCGGCGAAAACGCCCTCTACGTCCACCTGGACGTCACCAGCGAGGACGACTGGAATGCTGCGGTCGCTACAACCATCGAGCGATTCGGACCTCCTACGGTTCTCGTGAACAACGCCGGGATAACGCAGCACCGAACGATCGATCAGATGGTGAAGGAAGATCTGCTCAACATTCTATCGGTCAACGTTGTGGGCCCCTGGCTTGGCACCAAGGCGGTGTTTGATCCGATGCGGCATGCAGGTGGCGGATCGATCATCAATATCGGGTCGACGAACAGTGGCCGTGGAGAAGCCGGAGGCACCGGGTACACCACCTCTAAGCACGCCCTGGCCGGTCTCACCAAGAGCAGCTCGATCGAGTTCGGGCCTTTCGGCATTCGCGTCAATCTTGTGCTTCCCGGTGGCATCAAGACTCCGATGTCGGCGACCTCCGGATCCTGGTACGGCGCTGGCGTGCTGGATACCAACCCCACAGAGTGGGCCTTGCCTTTGCGGCGTTGGGGCCGGCCGGAAGAGATCGCCTACTTGGTCCTTTTCCTCGCCTCCGACGAGTCCAGCTACTCCACCGGATCCGAGTTCACAGCTGACGGCGGAATGACCGTCGATCATCCGGGCAGGCCCGCCCGGGCGTGGGTTGAACACCGCGAAGCACTCTTGGCGGAGCAAAATGCCGCGGTCGCGCTTTCAGGACCGCCCTCAGAATAGATTCGGGACGAATCCTCGCCCTGCTTGAACACCACGTCCTCGATGGCCCTCTGCTCGCCAAGATTATCGAGGATGTGGTGTTTGCCGTTGGTTGCGATGACGACATGGACACTCCGCCGTCGACCGGGAGCACGACCCCCCTTATGTAGGCCGCCTCGTCTGAAGCGAGGAAGCCGACTCCGATGGCGATCTCGTGTGGATCGGCGAACCGCCGAAGGGGGATCGTCTCAGTGAGCTCGGCAAGCCTCGCTTCGGGAATGGAGGAGATCATCCTGGTCTGCGCGTTCGGCGAGACCGTCTTCACGGTGATGCCAAAGTTCGAGAGCTCCTTCGCCGCGGCCTGGGTGAATCCGATGATCCCTGCCTTTGCCGCGGCGTAGTTGGCCTGGAAGCCGACCTGAGGCATGACCAATAGTGCAGCGTCGGTTTGGCCTCCGCCATAAGTCTGGGTAAAGGAGTTCAGACCCGTGTCGAACCCCTCACGCATGATCTCCGTCCGCAACCCATCAGGAGATGTTCCCAATGATCAGCAGCCCCGACAATCCGTGGTCACGTGCAGCCCGTATACCGCAGTCGAAAGCGGCCCACATCATCACCCGGGAATGCGTGAAGTACTGTGCATCTCGGCGCATTTCCCAAAGGCCGAAGTCCCGGTCCTCGATGTGGTTCTCGACAAATGTCAGCAGAAGACGCTGGAGGGCCCACGAGAAGTGGTCTTCCTTGCCTCCTGCCAGACGTAGCCTTTCCATCGCCACCGTGACCTCACCCACGACGTCGGCCTGGAACTGAGCGATGGCGGCGTTTCCAACACGCACAGGCCTCGAATTCCAGTATCCGGGCAGATAACCAAGCACCCTCTCAGGCAAATCCCGTTCTCCGCCAACGCCCTACATGATCTGCAGACTTTCGGGATCGCCAGCGAGAGACCGAAGCAGCCAATTCCGCCACTGCAGCGCCTTCGTTTCATAGCCGTGGGTCAGCATGGATTCCAATGTCAGCGCGGCATCGCGCAACAGCGGTAACGGTAGTCCCAGTTCCGGGGGCCGCCGAAGTCCTCGGGCAAGGGTGTCGTCGGCGCCGCAACGATGACACCCGTTTCGTAATGCGTAAGGGCTCGGAGTACTAACAACGAACGCTTCACCGCATGCCCCGTCCTGGCGACAATGGCTACCCACAGGGTCCAGTACTGAACGGCTTGATCCAGTGCCTCGTCGACATCAAGGGCTGCCGGAACCTGGCGGTGGGAAGGGAACCGTGTCAATTCGAAATCGACGGTTTTCGCCTCCTCCTCCTCCTGAAATTGCGAAATTTCCCTCATGCCCGTGCGAATAAGCCAGTGGAATGTGCGGTCCCCTCAATGCGATCGCATCCGGACCCGCCGTGGCCACCAGGACCGTTGCCCCGGGATCTGCATGGTCGTGGCCACGACTAACCCATGGCATAACCAGGCCATAGCTGGGCCGGATAGTGAGTTCTGGGTGCATCTCGACGGTTCCATACAGCCCCATGATTCGGCGCAGGAGTGAGGAGCGGTCCAAGCCCACCGGCATGAAGTCTCTAATCAAGACCCGGACGGTGATGGTTTCCCAGGTTGTTTGAAGCACAAACGCCGAATCTAGGTAGCGCCGATCAACGACGGCTGCGCCTCCATGACTGGGAGCCAACAGCCACCGACCGTGATCGGCGGTTCCCACGAGTGCACAAAATAACCACGGAGAGTCAAAACGCGGGAAATAGAGCCAGTCGACGCTGCCGTTTCGTGAGACGAGCGGCCCGGTTTGGAGGTCCGCAAGCAGCGCATAATCCTCTATGGGAGCAGCCATGGCTTCACTCAATCACAACTCAACCATATGGGTTAGGCCTCGAGGAATAGAAATTGTCCAGCCTAAGCCCAAGGGCATGGATGGTAGAGGCAAGGGGAAATGGCCGCCCAGCGCCCCCAAGCTTGAAGAGGACGAGGCGAGAAAGAACCAATGCCTTAGCCAGGCATTCCGGCTTCATGTTTCAGGGTTGAGAGCGCGTTTTGAACCATCTTCACGCACTTGTCGGTGGATATGCCTTCCTCCGAGTTGTCGAACGACAACCACTGCAGCACCAGACCATTAGTCACTCCAACCAGGAGCCCCGAAAGATTCTCAATATCGACATCCAGTTCCTCCTCGGTTCTAACTTCACGAAGGAGCTGGGCGCAATTATCCAGGTACCGGCGGTAAACCCGCCTAGCCAAATGTTGGGAGTCTGAACTTCGCAAAGACCACATTGTGAGCTCGTAACTGGCGAGCTGCATGTCGCGACTGCTCTGAAACCACTTCATGAATGAACGCAATATATCTGCGACGCCCTGGTGAAGCCCCACTTCTTGCTGTATCCGTTCACCGACTCCAGCAAAACGGGCAGCTGTGATGGCTTCATAGACTGCATGGAAGAGATCTTCCTTCGTCGCGAAACAATAGTGGAGGCTGGCAGTTGGTAGCTCGGCCACTTCGGCGATGCGGCGAGTTGTCGCCCTGGCCACACCTTCCCGGCTGATCACAGTAATGGCGGCCTCCACAAACTGCCTACGGCGGAAACTGACAGGCTGATGATCCTGCGGCATGCTGCCTCCTCGCTCACGCTTCTCCGAATTGCGGGATTCTGGAAATGCTCTAATTTCTTCCCAGCTTACTTGGACGCTTGGCCAATTTGATATGGAGATCTCCCTCAACTGGCAACAGGACAAAGTTTGGACAGCCCGGCGGCGGTCTCCCTAGCTGTTCCCTTCTTCAGGAGAAACAACGGAGCGCCAGATGCTGCGGCCCAGCTTCGTCCCGGCCGCCCCGATCCGGCGGCTCCGAAATCTGGCCCGGTACCGGATCGATCTGATCGGGACACGGACGGCGGAGAAGAACCGGGTTAAGAAACTTCTGGAGGACGCAGGGAGCAAACTTTCCGTGGTCGCCTCGGACATTTTCGGCGTCTCCGGCCGGGCGATGATGGCAGCGCTCATCGGCGCTGAACGGAACCCGAAAGTCCTCGCGCAGCTGGCGCGGTCGAGCATGCGGAACAAGATCACCGAACTTGAGGAGGCCTTCACCGGCCGCTTTGACGAGCACCCCCGCTTCCTTCTAGCCAGGATGCTGGCGCGGATCGATGGGATCGACGCGGACATCACCGCGCTTGATGTCCAGGTTCCCGACCGCGGGGCACCTTGTTCCTGGGCGAAGTTTTCCCCGGGTATCAATTCCGCCGCGGGAAAGACCAAAGGCAACGGCTCGACCGGACGCGAACCGCTATATCGCCCGTACGTTGGGCGAAGCCGCCGTCGGTGCCGGCAGAACGGATACCTTCCTGGGTGAACGTTACCGAAGGATCGCCCGGCGGCAGGGCAAGAAACGCGCCATCGGCGCCGACCACTTCACCCGCCACACCGACCCGGACACCAAAAAGGCGGCCACGTCTGCGACCCGAAGGCCTCGGCTACACCGTCTCCCCGACCCCTGCCGCCTGACTCCCATTTTCAAGACCACCGGAAGCCCTGTTTCGCCTCCGGATGCCCACGCACCCACCGACCAGAGGCAGGTCATCTCATCTTCGGACTAGACGGCGGCTCGATGACAAACTCTTAATCGCTTGATCAACCGTGCAGTGCTGCCGGCGCTGGGGTGAGGAGCTGATTCCTGAGAAGCCGGTGACCTAGGGCATGAACCGCCGAAGAGTTTTTGGTAAGAGTTCTTGATCACATGACCGAGTTGGTACTAGACTTGGTGGTGTGATCAAGATTACAACCGGGGCTGAAAGAAATTCGTCAGCATGACACGAGAACAGGCCTATGCAGATTGTCCTTCGGACTCTTATGTGGAGTTCTATGGGGCGACTGGCTGGTCATCCCGTTTGCCCGGTTGAGCAAGCATCCTTTTTCACCTGCATGCCTGGCGGAACCCGGAATGCGCGTCGCTGACTTAGCCTTGATCCACCGATCCGCGGTTGGTCCTGATTGATTTTGGGCCGCCTTGAATGCGCTTCACAAACACGACCGATGCGGCACTCGCCGTCCGCGAACTTCCGTGAGAGGTGGTGCGCCGATGCGCATAAGGGCGGTTGATGGCGGCTGATCGACCCGCCGAACACAAAACTAGAGAAGGAGCGACCGGATGATCGACTGGAAAACGATCGATAATGGCCTACTAGACCCGAATTTCTATGTTGGAACCGACTATCATGCCGCGTTCACGCAGATGCGGGACGAGGACCCGGTCCGCTGGGTTCGGGACGAGCGCTACGGCAAGGATTACTGGGCGATCACGCGGCACGAAGATGTGAGCGAGGTCCTGAAAAATGCACACGACTTCAGCTCCCGCTGGAACAGCCGGATACCGCTCACCCCGAAGCGGGTTACCCCTGAAGAGCGACACAAACGGGGGGTCGACGTGCGGATCACCGAATTGGATTTTCCCATGCATGACCTTTACCGTCGGCCGATCAACAAGCATTTCACTGTGCCGCAGATCGAAAAGATGCGGCAAGGGATCGAGCAGATGGTCGATGACATTATCGACTCGATTGCAGCGAAGGGGGAGTGTGATCTCGTCGAGGACATTGCCGCGGCGCTCCCGACGAGGGTCACCCTTGAAATGGTGGGGGTGCCGAAGGAGGACTGGGATTACATTACCGAGGCGTCATGGCAGTTTATGTCATCTGGTCACCCGCGTTGGATGATCGACAATGACCCTGTAAAAACTTACGACCTCGGTCAGCAAAAGCTACTGGATTACTGCACGAAACTTGCTCTGGATCGCCGAGAGAATCCGAAGGACGATTTCGCAACCATAATCGGTGAGCTAGAGATTGATGGTGAAAAGCTCAGCATTCATGAGATGAAGAGCTGGTTTGTCGCACTCATTGGGGGTGGGCTGGAGACCACGCGTAACGCCGTAGCGGTTGGCATGTGGGAGCTCATGAGGCAGCCTGAGCAGCGTAAAATGCTCGCCGAAAATCCTAATCTGACTAGTAGTACCGTCGAGGAGATTCTTCGTTGGGTTACACCGACCAAGAACAAGTTGCGCATCGCGAGCCGAGACTTCGAGTTCCGGGGCAAGCGGATCAAGCGCGGGGATTGGGTTGGGTGTTTTTTGGTTTCGGCTAACAGGGACGATCGAGTGTTCGACAACGCCCAGGAGTTCGATATCCGAAGAGACCCGAACCCTCACCTGGCGTTTGGTCACGGGCCGCATGTGTGTCTTGGCCGTCCGCTGGCGCGCATGGAGCTCGCGACGCTCGTCCCACGCGTGCTGAAGGCGTTTCCCGACATGCATACCACTGTCACAGGGCCGGCTTGGTTGGCCGACACCAGCGTCACAGGGTTCACCGAACTGCCCGTAGCCTACACACCCGTGCGTGTTCCGGCGCGCACAAGAGCCTGAGGAGGCCAAGTGACCAGCATCATCCAGTTCCGTATTCCGACCGGTGAGGTTCGCAAGGTCGACGCGGCCGACGGGGAGACCGTCATGCGGGCCGCCCTGTCCCAGGACATCCCCGGCATCGTCGGTGAATGCGGAGGCGAGTTGACGTGCGCGACCTGTCACGTCCACGTCACCCCCGAATGGTTCGATCAACTGGAACCGGCCTCGGGAGATGAGGAGGACATGCTCGAGGTGCTGGACGACCGCACCGAACACAGCAGATTGTGCTGCCAGATCCGGATCACCCCTGACTTGGACGGAATTGAGGTCGCAGTGCCGGAGCACTGATCTCTGAAAGCCCATCCACACAGTCGTCAACGACGTGCCGGTTGCCTCCAACTGTTCGCGAGTCGTTGGTGAGGCTCCGGGCAGCCCCGGGAAGACAAGGGCTGCGAGAGTCTCTTAGCCTTGATCCACCGGAACGGGCTATCGGCCAGTGCCGAAGAGGCGCGACGGGGCCCTGTCCACCTCGGCACCCTGCACCGTCGCGACTGCGGCGACGGCGCCCTCGGCAGGAGTTTGCCTAACCTATTATTCTCCCACTTTTCGGAGGTTTTCCATGTCAGCACACCACGATGTCCTGGTTGTCGGGGCGGGCCCGGCGGGGACCCAGGTCGCGGTCGGGCTCGTCACCGCAGGCATCACTGGGTCGATCGCCGTCCTCGGGTCCGAGCCCGGGCTTCCCTACGAGCGCCCTCCGCTGTCGAAGGCGTACCTCGTCGGCGAGGTTCCGGAGGACACCCTGCCGCTGCGCTCGGCCGCTTACTGGCTCAAGTCACCGATTGAGTTGCATTCGTCGACGACCGTCGAGTGGCTCGACCCGGCCCTTCACGCCATCCGCACCACCGACGGCCGCGAGTTCACTTACGGGAGCTTAGTGTGGGCCGCGGGCTGTCGCCCGCGCGTGTTGCCTGTCCCTGGGGCGGACCTGAGCGGAGTGCTCGGGCTGCGCACCCTGGACGACGCCCGGTGGTTGCGCGGCAAGCTCGGTCCGGACAGCCAGGTGGTGGTGATCGGCGGCGGATACATAGGCCTGGAGGTCGCTGCCTCAGCCACAAAGCTCGGTGCCTCGGTCACCGTGCTGGAGGCCCAGGACCGCGTGCTCGCCCGGGTCGCCGGTGCCGAACTGTCGACATTCGTCACCGATCGGCATCGAGCCGCCGGCGTACGGATCGAGCTGAACGCCACCGTGACCGAGATCGTGGGGGATGGCAAGCGTTGCACGGGAGTGCGGCTGGCGAACGGCGAGACGCTACCTGCGGATGTCGTGGTCGTCGGAATCGGCGTGGTCCCCAATGTGGAGCCCGTCGCCGCGGCGGGGGCGGACGCCCCCAACGGTCTGCTCGTCGATGTCCACGGACGCACCACTCTGCCCGACGTGCTGGCAGCCGGCGACTGCGCTCTGATGGGCACGGACGGGCTGCGCCTCGAGTCGATCCCGAACGCCGCCGCCCATGCCAAAGCCGTCATCGCGACGCTCACCGGCGAACCTCGTCCCGGCGCCGAGGTACCGTGGTTCTGGTCCAATCAGTACGACCTTCGGCTGAAGACCGCGGGCGTCCTCGCGGGCTACGACGCCACCGTCGTCCGGGGGGACCCCGCGACGGGCCGGTTCGCGGTCGTGTACCTGGCAGGCAACGTGGTCGTCGCCGTCGACACCGTAAACTCCCCCAAGGATTTTACGCAGGCCAAGCAGTTGATCGGCCTGGACGTCCGAGGCATGATCGAGGCTCTGACAGATCCAACCGTCGACCTGAAGGAAGTGGCGCGGCAGGGGGTAACGGTCTAGATGTACCCGGCCAGGAGGTTGGCGGCAGTGGTTGGGTTGCGGAAGGGGAGAACCTCCGGGCTCAGTGGAGATATCTGACGTCTTCACAATCACGGAGGTTCTCGTGTCCCGTACTGCCGGCCTAACTGTTAATGGCCGTCGGTTGATTGTCGAGCGGGCCCGTCAAGGGTGACCGCAAGCACATATCGCTGCCGCGATGGGGATGTCCCGCCGGTGTGTGCAGCAGTGGATCCGCAGATACCGGCCCGAGGGCGATGCGGGATGCGCATTGGAGGTGGAAGTATTGTCTTGGGTCAGTCCCTCAGATCCTGATGCTCCAGCAATTCGTGCCTGTAGTGGAGCAGGAACTCATGCTTGAAAGGCCAATCCAAGGGGAACGCGATCAAGGCCGCGATTGGCCATGGGTAGACGCGCCGTGATCCGATCAGCAGGGCAACGACGATGGCAAGCTTCACGATCCCGTGCACTAGCAGGTAGGCCGCGACGAACGCCGAACCGATAGGAGGGCCATCAGGCGAGGATCGCTCTTAACCACCAGGCCCTTGAGTCCAGCCGACTCGCCCCACCCGTGACTATTTCAGCAGTCTCCTAGACCAGCCGTCCTTTCGTCGTCTGCCGTGGACGGAGCCTAGAGGTGTCCTCCCGGGTAAGCCCCTTTATGTGTGTGGTCAACAATGCAGATGTTAATGAAGTCCCCAGGTCTGTCGGACTTGCGATACCGGGACACGAATCGGCCTGAAAAATTTCCCTTCACCCTTGTGTTGCTGTGTTTTCTGTGGTCGTTGGTTGTGGGCGTCGTTCTGGTAGGGGACCACCCGCTGGGCTGAGGGGCGGGAGTGCAACTTGGAGAACCGGCGCCGGGACGAAAACTTCGTCCGAAGCGATACCACTCCGCTCTGGGAAGTTTTCGTTCCCGGGGTCGGCGCGGTAGCACCTGGTTGCGCGGAGGACCCGCCCAGCGATCATGGGACATATCAGAATGACAAGCAGTTCGTACTTCTGCTTGTCCACCGACGCCAAGGTATCGGCGGCATGATTTAGCACGATAAGGCCGGGGGAAAACTCGGCGCCATGAGTGGTTCGGCGTGAGAGTCGTTCCACAAGGTGGGTCGTTGGTAGATTCCAGTACCGCAAAAGCCTGTTGAGGTGCGAGCCACTGCTGTCAGGACAAAGAAGACCACAGCCCTTCGTTTGGGGTGCGGTCTTCGGTTGAACGCTTACGGCGGGGCCAAAACGGGGTGTGGACGTTGTCCACATTCTTGCCCTCGGATCAGGTAATACTGTCCTCGGACTGCTTCGAATTCCGCATGCTTCCTCGGGCTCCCTGTGTTTGCAAGGCTTTGAATGCAGTTCGAGTCCCACCCCCGGCACGGCATATCCCCTCGTCACAGGGGTTTTTGCTTTAACGTGTTGACATGGCTTGTGGTGGCGTCCCTCTGACGCTAGTTGCGCGGGCTATGGCCTGGCGGCCGCGGAGCCTATTCAGGTGTGTGGGGTGGCGGGTTCAAGTCCCTGGCTGGTGGGCCTTCCGCCTGCTGTGGTGGGGTCAGATGCTTCCTCCTTCCGGTGCTGTCGGGTCGGTACGTGGTGGCCGGCACCTATTCATGGTCATAGGGGGAGGAAACAACATGACGTCGCCGACTTTGGTACAAGGTTCTTCTTGGAGGGCTCCTCCAAGACGTTAAAGAGTTGCGGCTGGACGCTTTGTCCTGCCAAAGGGGGTGTGGACACTGTCCACACTTACGTCTGCTTTATGGAGTCCCTTTAGTGGGGTGGGCGTGGAAGAGAATCTCGGATTGCCAGTGGAATGTAGCCGTGTTGGCGCTCACCGAACCCGCCATGGACCGTGAAGTTCGATGTGCCTGTTAGCTAACTGCCTCTACTTCTGGTCTTTCCATCGATCCAGAGGCTTCTTAGCCTGATGTCAGAAAGGACCCCAGGTACCGGCTTGACGTCAGGTTTGGGTGTGCGCCCAACAAGACAGCTCCTGGTCGAATTGCGAATACAGAGGCACCCGCCCGCGTTACCCCGGGCGGGTGTTTCTGCTTCCCGCAGTAAGTGCAGTTCAGCTACAGGAGCTTTGTTCCGACTTCTTTGCCGATCTGTCGGAGCAGGGTGGCTGAGAGCCCCGGGATTCTTGGAGTAGTTCAGATCGGTGTAGTCGGCCAGTGTGTATACCCGGGTGAGGGACATTTCGAACCATCGCTCTTTGGGAAGCAGGGAGCGGCCGGCGACGGCGATGATGGGGCGGGTGCCTGACCGTCGCGCAACATCGGCGGGCAGTTTTCCTGCCAGGGTTTGTTCGGATGCTGCCTTCGCCGGTGATGACCACATCGCAGCTGTCCTTGGGGGTGTTGAAGTCCAGTAGGTCCAGAAAGTAGTCGGCTCCCGATACCTGTTTGGCGCCGAGCAGCAGGCAGGCGTAGCCGATGCCGCCGGCGCTTCCGGCGCCTTCATATGCTGCAAATGACTCCGCTTCGGTCAATCCGGCTTCTGCCATTTTGATCACGTGCCCCAGGCTCTCATCGTGGAAGGCGATGTCCTCCGCATTGGCGCGTTTTTGGGGTCCGAAGACCGCCGGTGCGCCATGGGGGCCGCGGAGGGGGTTGTGGACGTCGCTTGCGACGACGAGTTCGGTGTCCTGCAGTTCCGGGAGTGCAGTGCGGAGAACGGACTGGATCTGTCCCAACGGTCACCGCTTCCATAGAGCTGGCGCCCATGGGAGTCGTGGAAGCTGTAGCCGATGGCTGTCAGCAATCCCATTCCGCCGTCGGTGCTGGTGCTGCCGCGCAGTGCCAGGACGATCCTGGGTTGCGACCGGGAAGACGTTCTTCCTCGAAGCCCTCGGCCAGCAGGCCGTCGAAGCCGGCATGCGGGTCGCCTGGTTCAGGCTCGAGGACCTCGGCGTCCTCGTCCGCGCCCACCGGACCGATGACAGTGTCACCCGGGCCTTCGCCCGGATCCTCCGAGCCGAGCTCGTGGTCATTGACGACATTGGCCTGCTGCTCGTGGCCACCGACGCCGCCGAAGGCCTCTACCGAGTCGTGGACGCAGCCTATGAAAAACGCTCCGTCGCTATCAGTTCCAACCTCCACCCCGCCGGATTCGACGAGCTCATGCCCAAAACCCTCGCCACTGCCGCCGTCACAATGGCTCACTTTTCGACCGTCACCGACAAGCGGGAGGTTCTCACGACGCTCGGCCCGCAGCCAGATGAGTCCACCATGGCCCGCCTGATGGATCTCGACGCGAGTACTTGCCTTCAGTAGCCTCGACGAGAAGACACCGTTCATCGAAACCGAGGAGCGCGAGGAGCTATTCGCCGCACTCGACGAAGTTGTAACGGAGCAAGAGCAGGAACTGAGCGGTTCTCTCGCGGCCGAGCGATCGGCCCATCTCTCCGGAGTGACAGCGCGCGGAACTGGTGACGAGCATATGCCTACCCCAGGCGGTCGGCGCGCCCAGGGCTTAACTGCGGCTGATTTGGGGGGTCGACGCAAATTCCGCAAGCATGTCGTGAGTCAGCCGCGAAGCTAAGGGTGGCGTTGGAGATTGGCGTATCGCGCCCACGGCTCTGCTGCCGCGTTGGCATTGGCATTCATTGCCGTTGACTCGTACCCAGATCCGAAAGACTCTGGCCGGGAGCTGGTGTGGCACAAGCGTGTAGTGGACCAAACCGGTGCCGGCATTCTGGCACCATTCGACTTGCCGGCTGGGGACGCTCGGTGTCCGTGTGCGATCGTATTCAAAAAGCCGCCTTAACCGGTTGCGATCGTATTCAACATCCCTGTATGGTGGTCTAGATCACGCCAGAGGCCGCCTTTGGCGCGAAGCCCGATCCCCGAAGCCGTGGGTCCAATGTGAGGAATTGAGGAATTGCTGTGAGAAAGCGAAGGAGCATGATGGCGCGCGGATCCTTGGTTGTCGCATGCGGGTTGCTTGCGTTGACAGGATGCGCGTCCGGAGGAGCCGGTTCAGCAGTAAGCGAGCCGAGTGCGAACGCGAGTGACGCGTCCGCCGAGGTCATGGACCAGGCGGAATGGTCGAAGATTGAGGACGCCGCCAACAAGGAAGGCGAGGTGACCGTTTACGGAGTCGTGAACGCGAAGACCGTCGACGCGATAACTAGTGGGTTTGCGAAGGACTACCCGAACATCAAGCTGACGTACGTGCGTCTGAGCCCATCAGATATCAGGGCCAGGCTGGATGCCGAGATCGCGTCCGGGAACGCCGGTGCGGATGCCGTCGATAATCTGGATCACGCGTCGTTCGACGGCTATGCGGCCAAGGGTGCTTTGCTGCCGCTCACTGTTCCGTCGCTGGGCGATCCGGAATTCGACCGCACCAAGTACGAGCGCACTCCCTATGTAGCACAGTTCGTCGATGGGCCGTATGCGTGGGCTTGGAACACCAAGTTGCTGCCGCAGGGCATCAGCTCCTGGCAGGATTACTTGAACCTCGACGTGTCGCAGCTCGCAGCGACAGATCCCTCGATCGGTCCGAGCGTCGCCGCGATGTACGAAACGTTCGAGGGCTCTGACGCCGGGGGCTCTGGATTCCTCGACAAGTTGACGGCTAAGGGCAAGCCCCGCATCTATGCGGGTTCGAACCCCCAAGTCGCGGCGCTGGCTGCTGGGGAAGTGGCTGCCTCGCTGCCAGTTCCTGTTGCCGTCGCGGCGACCATCAAAGCGACCGGTGCGCCAATTGACTACAGACTTCCTCCGACTACGCAGAGCATCACCAGTGAGCTGGCGGTCGTGAAGTCGGCCAAGCACCTGAATGCGGCGCAGGTATTCGCAAACTGGCTGCTGGGTAAGGCAGGTCAGGGTGCGGTGGCTCAAGGTGGATTCGTCGCAGTACGCGGTGGCACACCCCAGACCATCGACACCAAGGGAGCCACACTTGTCGAGCTCCCGCAAATCACGACCGACCAGTTCAAAGCGTTCCTGCAGCGCTGGAACCAACTGCTGGCCCAATAATTATTTGCTGCCTCGGACGCCAGCTCGCCGCTGGCGTCTGAAGCGCTTAGTACTGAAGCTATTTAGGTGGGAGAGATTTGAGCAAGCTAGAGATTCAGGGATTGCGTAAGGAGTTCGCTGGTCGTCGCAATCACGTTGCGGTCAACGATCTGACCTTCACTGTGGACGAGGGTGAGCTGCTGGTCTTGCTCGGATCGAGCGGATGTGGCAAGACGACCACGCTGCGTATGGTCGCAGGGCTTGAACAAGCCTCCGCTGGCCGGATCAGTATCGGCAACAAAGTTGTCTGCGACACGACGCGGCGCGTTGATCTCAGTCCCAACCGCCGCGACGTGGGGATGGTTTTCCAGTCGTTCGCCTTATGGCCGCATATGACGGTTCGCCGTAATATCGGTTACCCCCTTCGAGCCCGCGGGTTGAAGCAGGGCTTCAAAGAGGGCTGGATTGACGAGGCCGCCCGGATGGTGGATTGTACCGAGCTCCTCGACCGGTATCCCGGCCAGTTGAGCGGTGGTCAGCAACAGCGGGTGGCTGTGGCGCGTGCGCTGGTTGCCCGCCCGTCCCTGCTGTTGTTCGATGAACCGTTGTCCAACCTCGATGCCCGTTTGCGTGATCAGCTGCGTAACGAGATCCACCAGTTGCACCAACGGGTCGGAT
Source organism: Arthrobacter sp. OV608 (assembly GCA_900110595.1). Classification (GTDB taxonomy): domain Bacteria; phylum Actinomycetota; class Actinomycetes; order Actinomycetales; family Micrococcaceae; genus Arthrobacter. The sequence goes on from FOEZ01000005.1 coordinate 17,957, forward strand.
TCACGGGACTCTATGTCACTCATGATCAGTCCGAGGCGCTGGCGTTGGGGGATCGGTTGGCGATCATGCGTGCGGGCCAGATTGAACAGCTGGGCCGCCCTCGTGAGGTGTATGAGAACCCGGCGACAGAGTTCGTCGCCGAGTTCATCGGCATGGGAAACTCCATCTCCTTGTACAAAACGCCCTCGGGATGGGCAAGCAAGAGTGGACAGCTTGTTGGCCGTGTTCCCGATGTGTCGGCGGAGACTGCGAACCTGCGCGTGCGCCAACAGGCCATCCGGTTGGGCACTATCGACTCACTTGCGCCTGGAGAGATGGGTGTTGAAGGAGGCACGATTGCCGATGTCGAGTATGGGGGCGCCTCCGTCGATGTCGTGGTCAAGTTCGTCGATGGTCGGTCTGTCTCGAGCCGTATCCCACTCACGGGGGAGGGTGAGCACCGTTTCGAACTTGGTTCTCGAACCACGGTGATCTTCTCGGCGCGGGATGCGAAGCTCTTCCCCACCAGTCCGGCCGGCTCGGCGGGAACCGGCCAGCCCGCGCACAACGATGTCGCGCCTGAGCAGAAAGCTGGGGTGAGCTGATGAGTGTTTCGGACATCCAGGTTCCAGATCGCGGAACGGCTGGGTCCCGTCCAGGCGTTCCGTCCGCGCCGGGTGCGTCGCAGAAGCCGCGGTTCCGGGTTCGACCCGTCCATCTTTGGACCCTCGGCGTGGTGTTGTTCATTGTCTTCGTCGGACTTCTGGTTCTGCGGCCGATCTACTTCATTATCGACCGATCGACGCTGAACAACGGTTTCACCACAGCGTTCACGGATCCGTTTATCTGGCAGGCGATCGGGACCACGATCGTGCTCACGGTCGGGGCCGTGGTGCTGGCGCTGGTCGTCGGCACTGCCCTGGCCTGGTTCTCTCTGCGTCTTCCGCGAGGCCTGGGCTGGATGTCGGCGTTGCCGGTCATGTCCATCCTGATGCCTTCCGTAGCGAGCATCACAGGCTGGATCTTCCTGTTCTCTCCACGGGTCGGGTTCGCCAACACGGTGCTTCGCACCCTGCCCTGGTGGTCGGACCAGACGTCCGGGCCGATCGATGTCTACACCACCCCGTGGATCATCTTGTGCACCGGCCTTCAAATCGCGGCCTTTGTGTACCTGTTCATGAGCTCCGGCTTCACCGGAGTCAACTCCGACCTGATCGAGGCGGCTGAGGTCGCCGGATCCTCAAAACTCGGAGTGTTCTTCCGCGTCACCCTCCCCCTTGTCCGGCCCTCGCTCGTCTACGCCACGGCGACCGCGATCCTGTTGGCTCTGGGACAGTTCACCGCACCGCTCCTGCTCGGACGCAACTCCAACATTCAGGTCCTCACGACCCGAATATTCACGTACCTGAACAGCTCGCCGGTCGACTTCAACGCGGCCGCCGCGCTAGGCGTTCCGCTGGTAGTCATCGGCATGATCATTGTCTTCGGACAACGGGCGCTACTGGGAAACCAGAGCCGGTTCGTCACCCACGGCGGCAAGGGCTTCAAAGCGGTCGGGCGGCCCTCATGGTCCGGCGTGGTCTGGATCGGTGCTTATGCCCTCTTGACGGCCGTGTTGCCTCTGCTTGCCATCATCATTGTCGCGGTCTCGCCGCGATGGTCAGCAGACATCGTGCCCTCGACATTCACGCTCGAGCATTTCACTTCGGCGTTGAACTCGCCAGAGATTCTGAGTTCAGTGAAAAACAGTGTGCTGTTCTCGCTCACCTCGATCCTGATCGTCATCCCCATCGGCTTCCTGTGCTCGGCGATCCTGGTCTACGGACGCCGATTCAAACTGTGCCAAATCATCCTGGACTTCGTGGTCGCCATGCCCCTGGGCATGCCCGCGCTCATCTTCGGTCTGGGCTTTCTTTTGGCCTACAGCGGACCCCCCATCAACCTCTACGGCACAAGCTCGGTGGTGATCGCTGTCTACGTGACACTGATGATCCCGTTCTCGGTCAGACTTCAATCAGCCGCAATGCTGTCCCTGGGAAAGCAGTACATCGAAGCATCTCAGGTGGCCGGTGCCAACCTCTGGCGAACCATGCTCAGCGTCCTGCTACCGCTCATGCGATCTGCCTTCGGAGCCGCCGCTGCACTGATCTTCCTCCTCCTCAGCCACGAATTCGCCGCGTCAATGCTCGTCCGCGCACCCACCACCCAAGTCATGGGAACAACCCTCTACGACCTACTCGAATTCGGATCATATTCCGCCGTTGCGGTGCTTGCCCTGATAATGGCCGCGGTTTCGCTGGTCGGGCTCGGTCTTGCCTTCCTGCTAGGCGGCCGGGGCGCCCTGAAGGGCCTCTAGACGGAGACTGAGTAGTAATTGGATGGAAATTCCAAAGAAAGGGGACTTCGCAACGGAGTGGAACGAGATAGACAACGGCCTCTTGGATCCGAACTTCTACCGCGGAACGGGGTATCACGCGGCGTTCACGAAACTTCGAGATGAGGATCCGGTCCGGCAGCGCGGCCGAGCCGGGCTCTGTACCGGGCGTCCGCAAAGGTCACGCAGGATGCCGGCGACGATGGGAAGGTCGGTTTCGTCGGCGACCAGCAGCGTCCAGTCCGACGGGACCGGCCGGAGGCCGCGGCCCTGGTCGATGAACGCAACTTAGGCACCGGGCTGGACGGACAGCATCCAGAGTGCCGCGACGCCACCAATGCCGTGTACGACGAAGTCGATATAAAGCTCGACCAGATCGGGGCGATAAGAGCGAACGGTGTAGTTGGGGATCACCGGACATGCCCTCGGGCAAGGTGACGTGTCGCAGTTATCCGCGGATACGGAACCGCTCGGGCAGATTGTCGAGCCGGTCTTCATCATGGGCGGGGGATGGCGAGACGTAACCACTGGTCGAACCCCTGGAACTCAAACGGCCAAGTCCTCGCCGCCGAGAGTGATCCACACCATATGCGGGATCGCCCGCTCCCGGCGCACCACGTTAGCGCGAATCAGACCGTAACCCGCGACCTCTCGCCCCTGGACGCGCTCGAGTTCGTCCGAGCCATCCTCAAGGCGGCGAACGTGGACCGGGCCCACGAGGCACAGCCGGTCATGCCGCTCGCGACCATCTCGGTCCCCGAGGACATGTCCACCTCAACGCGCCTGCACGCGTCCGGGTCGAAGATACACCCCCTCAGCCTGGACTTCTTCGCCCGGTTCGTGCCGTTTATGGCGCGGTCGCCTTGTCCAGGGTCTGGTGGGGGCGGAGGCGGTTGTAGGCATGGACCCACTCGCTGATCGCGGCCTGGGCCGCTGCGAGGGAGGCGAACGGTCCGCAGCCGTCCAGCAGCTCCCTGCGCAGGGTACGATGCCAGCGCTCGTTCTTCCCGGTGGTCGTGGGCGAGTACGTCTTGGTCAGCTTCGCCTCGATGCTGTTCTCCCAGACCCGCTCGAACAGGACCTCTGCCGGCATGGCCCGCACGTACGCGTCGGCCACCGCCCTGCCGGAGGGCGCGGCGAGCACCTCGGCGATGACGACGAAGCGGGAGTGGCCATCGATCCCTGTGAGCAACTTGCACTCGCGCCCGTCCGCGAGGTAGATTCCGCCGACCAGGTCCAGTTGCCATAGGCGCATCGGCGCCTCGCGCTGCCACCGCTTGTACTTACGCCGGTGCTGGTGCTCCTGGGCACGCAGGAGGCCGTTGGGGGTCAGGACGCGGTGGACTGTAGCCCGCGACGGGGCCGGCTCGGTCCTGGTCCGCCGGATCTCATAGGCGATCCGGCTGGCTCCCCATCGGGGATGGGCCCGCCGCATCTCACAGACCAATGCCTCCACCACGGCCGGGAGCCTGCCCGGACTCGTGCGCGGCCGCCGCGGTCCTTCCCGCAGTCCATCGAAGCCACCAACCGCATCTTGGCCTTCCAGCCGTAGACGGACTGCCGGGACACCCCGTGGCGCCGGGCCACCTCGGCCACCGGGGAGCCGTCCAGTCCCTCGAGCACCGCCCGCTACCTCTGCTCGACCAGCCAGTCGCCGCCCTGCTACTGATTCGAAATCCGTCGCGACACGACGCTCTTGCGGGCAGTCAGCGTGTCCGGCGCAACTTTCTTGACATCGTATTCAAGCGTGATAGCGTCAGTCGTTGTCACGCGAGTGAGTTGCAGCCGCGATTCCTCGCGCACTGGATGGGCGCCCGCTTCGACGTGCGTCAAACTCGGAGAGGGCGGCAATCGCATGGGGCGTCTGGCTAACAAGGTGGCGATCATCACCGGCGGCTCTGGTGGCATCGGGGAAGCCCTAGTGAAGCTCTTCGCCCAGGAGGGCGCGAGAGTCCTCGCGACCGGACGTAACGAAGCACGCCTCACTGAGTTGGTGTCGGACCTTAATCGACAGTTGAACAGCAAGCAAGTGTTCGGCGTCACGCATGACATTACAAGCGAAAGCGACTGGGCCAACGTAGTTGCCACGGCAGTTGAGGTCTTTGGCCAATTAGACATTCTCGTGAACAACGCGGCGATCCCTGGCCGCGCGAGCGAGGAGCCGTGGGACGTCGACGCTGAAAACGCCACGACGGTTCTGACGACCAACATCATGGGTGCAATTCTCGGCATCAAGGCGGCCATGCCCGAGCTGAAGAAGTCCGGGGCGGGATCGATAGTCAACGTGTCTTCTGCTGCCGCATTCGTGGGCGGGGTCAGTGGTGGATCGGCGGCCTATGCGTCGTCGAAAGCGGCGGTAGGTGCACTCTCTCGAGAGATTGCTCTTGGCGTTGCCAAGGACGGCGTTCGAGTCAACACCGTGTATCCCGGCCTCGTTCGCACGCCTATCCTCGAGAACTTCCCACAAGAGAGAATCGCTCGCACGTTGTCGAAGATCCCCATGGGATTCGCTGCGGATCCCATCGACATCGCGTATGGCGTGCTTTACCTTGCCTCGGACGAATCGCGGTTTATGACGGGCGCGGACCTCGTCATTGATGGTGGGCACACCGCTCAATAGCGGGGCGGTGACCGATCCCCGATCGGTCACCGAGCCGCCACTTCCGGTGCTGATCAAAGACGGTCAACGTGATCCGGATCCTCCGGGCGGTTCTGATGCGGCGCGTAAACCGCTCTCTCGACGCCGGCCCTCAGTAAACGGCCGGTAGATATGCGAAAGTTCTCCCCCTTAAATAACATGCGCTGCTTCTGGCTGGTCGTCGAAGTAAGTCTCGCCCGCGAACTCCAGTTCCATAATCGCCGGCTGCACCCGCTGCACGAAGGGTTTCATCTCCGGCTGACTGTCCCCGGCGAACACGAGCCAGCAGCCCTGCAATCTCGTCGAAGAGCCCTTCGCCTCAGACCTGGAAAGCCCGTCATGAGCGAACTGCTTCTCGCTGTCGGTGACGAACGTAACTTCGAGGACGACGGTGCCATCCGCGGCGAGGTAATCGACTCCGCCGTGGCTGTTCGCGTGCTCGAGCTGAATCCCCAGCACCCGCTCAACGATCTGCTTCGCAATCGCCTCGTTCGGACGTTCCTGGTTCATGGGTCTCTTTCGCTCGCAAATGCCGTACGTGTGTACTTGGATTAATTGTGCCCAAACTTCTTCATCGCCACGAGTATTAGGTGCCCGCTGAGGGGGTGTATTGGGCGTAGTTGTCGTGGTCAAACGGCATGCGCGGGTCTTCATAAGACTGGAGTAGCTGGTGTTCACCGAGAACTTCACTTCGTCGGTAGCGGCGCTGGGCTGGGCGATGGAGTTAAGCATTCTGGAGTCGGTGGTTTTCGTTGAAAACGTCGGATGCTTGCTTTTCTCTACAATTGTTGACTACGATTCCAACCAGGCAGGGATCGAAGCCCAAACGCAGTACAGTTCACAGGCGCCTTTTGGGCGCCGTGTTCCGTCAGCAAGGGCCGAGCATTCGCGTCACACCCCGAGTGAGCAAAATGGCAGCGTCGCCGGAGTTCGCTCCAGCGTTATCTCTCCAATGGAGGAGCAGAAATGAACAAGAAACTACTTGGCCAATGGCGATTTGGAGCAACAGCGGCGGTTGCCGCTTCGGCTCTATTGATGGCTGGATGCGCCAACGGTCCAGCGTCGAGCGACCAGACAGGCTCGGCGAGCGGCGGCGCGGGCGCTTTTGCGGCATCACAAGCCGTCTATGACGAGCTCCTGAGCAACCCTCCGCTCAAAGTCGAGCCGCTACCGAAGCCAGCCGAGAAGGGGGTTACGGTCGCCGTCGTCAACTGCACTCTGCCCGCCTGCCTGCCCGGTGGCGGTGCGGAGCCAGGGGCCGCGCTGGGATGGAATGTAAAAGACTTCCCGTATGACCTCGCAAAAGGTCCGTCGGATGTTGTTGCGGCCATGGACGCCGCCATCGGATCGAAGCCGGATGTACTGATCGTGGCTCAGAACAATGCGGCATCGCTAGTTCAAAATCAGATTGACGCAGCGGTAGCAACAGGCATCAAAGTGATCAATATCGGCTCGCTGGAGGACCCGCCTGGCTATTTGGCCTGCATTCAATGCGCGCCGGCCGCGGACGCGCAGGGTGCCGCACTTGCAGACGTCGCGTTGGCTGACGCAGGCTCCAAGACATCGATTGGATTCGTCACCGACAAGAACATTTCGGCGTTGGTCGCGATTGCAAAGGGGGGCCAGTCGACGGTCGAAAAGAACGGCGGAGGGAGCACGGCCAAGCTGCTCGAACTGAGTGTCGTCGACAATCCCGCGGCCAACGCCGCCCGCACGGTGAGTTTTCTGCAGCGCAACCCGGACGTGAAGTATCTCGTCTTCACGTCACCCGCCTTCTTGCCTGGCACCAGCAGCGCTTTGAAAGCTGCCGGGCTTGACGTCAAGAAGATTGTCCTCAACCCCTCAAACGATGGTGACGTCGAAATGGTCAAGACCGGCGACGTGGACTTGTGGGTGGCAGGCGAGAGCGGCGATAAGGCCTATATCTGGCGAGTATTCGATGCAGCGGCCCGAGCCGTCCAGGATGCTCCGATCGACCCGAAGCAGCCGATCACCGCGATGCGTCTCATCACACCGGACAACGCCAATCCTTCCCTGCAAGCGCCGGCGGACTTCAAGAAGGTCTACAAGACCGCCTGGGGTGTGAACTGACCGTTTACTGAAAGGGATTCAGAGATCGGGGGTGAGTTTTAACCCCCGATCTCTCGTGTAGCATCGCCTCACCCTCCCGATTCCAGCAATCGGTTGGGTGTTGGCGCAGATGGTATTCACTTCGGTCATCTCTCCAAGAGGAACAGGTATGGAAATAACCCAACAGACCGGCCGGATCATTGCGCGCAAAGGGGACGCCGGTGGTTTCTGACTTGAACCGCACGTCCGGTGCCCGGGACGCAAAATTGTCGCTGACGGGTCTGACCAAGATCTTTCAGGGTCAGCGTGCCCTTGATGATGTTTCTCTCGAGCTTCGAGCGGGAGAAATACACTGCCTTCTCGGCCAGAACGGTTCGGGTAAATCGACTCTGATTAAGACGTTGGCTGGCTATCACTCGCCGGAAGCCGGGGCGACCGCGTTCGTCGATGGTGAGGAATTGGAACTCGGATCGTCCGCGGCTGCTCATAGTCGAGGCATACGGTTCATTCACCAGGATCTAGCGTTGATCGACAGCCTTTCCGTTTATGAAAACCTTGCCCTGGGCAACCAGTACACAGGCCGTTTCTGGCTCTCGGAATCGCGGGAGCGGCGGCATGCAAAGGATGTCTTTACCAAGTACGGCATCGATATCGACGCCGGTGCTTCTCTCGGTGCGCTTGGAGCGGCCAGTCGTACGATGACCGCGATTGTTCGCGCGCTGCACCACGGCGACGCGGTCAACGGCATTCTCGTTCTCGACGAGCCCACCGCATCGCTCTCCGAGGTCGAGAAGGACCATCTCTTCGCGATGTTGCGTGATGTAAAGGCGCAGGGCGGAACGATGCTCTACGTTACGCATCGGTTGCACGAGGTGTTCGAGCTAGCTGATCGCGTGACTGTGCTTCGCGACGGACGCAGTGTTGCGACTCGCGATGTTGTGGACCTGAATCACGACAGTCTGGTGGAGTTGATTCTTGGTCGTCCGGTTGATGCGTTCTACCCGGAGCCTTCAGTTCCCGGAAAAGATGCCGTGCTTGAGATTGCTGGCCTGCAGGGCGGTGCCGTCAAAGACTTCTCCTGCACCGTAATGGCAAATGAGATCGTCGGAATCGTCGGACTCGACGGATCCGGAGCTGGGGATATTCCCCACCTGATCTTCGGGGCTACTAAAAGAGATGCCGGTGACATCAAGCTTGACGGCAAGTCCTGCAACCCGAGCTCGCCCTGGGATGCCATCCGAAAAGGATTTGCGTTTGTGCCGGGTGATCGCAAACGGCTCGGTGGCGTAGCCGACTGGACCCTGCGTGAGAACCTGACCTTACCGAAGATCATTGGCAGGGGCCCGCTCCGCTGGTTGTCCGAGCGGTGGGAGGGCAAGCAGGTGGCTTCGTTCCTAAGCGATCTCGAGGTCAAGCCGAACGATACCGAAGCGGGCTTTTCTTCGCTCAGCGGCGGAAATCAACAGAAGGTTATGATCGCGCGGTGGCTGCGATGCCAGGCTCGCGCCTACTTGCTGGATGAACCGACCGCCGGAGTGGATGTCGGGGCAAAGTCCGCCATCTACAACGCGCTGACTCAGTTGGCAGCGGACGGAGCGGCCGTGCTGATGACCACATCCGATCTGGAAGAGGCCTGCGCCGTCTGCGATCGCGTATACGTCGTTCACGAAGGCCGAATTACTGGCGAACTGCGAGGCGCCCGCCTCACAGTCGACAACCTGCTGGGGGAGATGCTTCGGCCCAACACTTCATCTAGGGAGAACCTGACTCATGCTTGACACTACTCGATCTTCGAAGACGCGAGAGCGCACTTCGGAAGCGCCCGGATTCGGCGCACGTCTGGCGCACGTGCAGCTTGGGAGGTACTCCGGAATTTTCATCCTCATTGCGATCATCGCCATCTTCGCGGCGTGGATGCCCCAGTCCTTTCTCACTGAAGCGACGTTTCGCACCATCCTTCAGGGCCAAGCGATCACCGCCATCTTGGCGATCATGTTGCTCTTCCCCCTCGCGACCGGTGGCTTCGACCTTTCTGCCGCACAGATCATGGGCTTCTGTGCCCTCGTCTGTGGGGCACTGATTACGCGCGAGCCACGTCTCGATCCCGGTACGGCGATCCTGCTGGTGATGGTTTTGGGCGCGTTGATTGGAGCGGTCAACGGTTTGCTGGTGACCCTGTTCAAGCTAGGGAGTTTCATCGCGACTCTCGGGACGACGTCGTTACTTGTCGGGGCCGCAGCGCTCGTCGGGAACGGCGAGTACCTTGGGCCATTTCCGGATTCCTTTCGAGGGCTGACGGCTGGCAACGTGTTCGGTATTCCAGTTCTGACCATCTATTTACTATTGATCGCCCTCGTGTTCTGGTACATCCTGGAGCACACTCCCTGGGGGCGTCGAGTGTATGCGACCGGCGCCAATCCTGATGCGTCTCGGCTAGCGGGAATCCGTACGGACCGATTCATCTTTTGGAGTTTCGTCATTAGTGGCACCGGTGCGAGTGTCGCAGGCGTACTCCTGGCGTCGAACTTGAACTCAGTGAACCAGTCGCTCGGTCCGCAGTATCTGCTTCCCGCTTTCGCCGCGGCCTTCCTCGGTATGACGCAGTTGAAACCCGGGCGATTCAATATTTGGGGAACGGTGCTTGCGATCTACCTGCTCGGAACCGGCGTCCAGGGACTCCGGCTGGCTGGCGCCGACCTCTGGGTGACCGACGTGTTCAACGGCCTCGCCCTGATTATTGCGGTTGCTATCACAGTCTTCATGCAGCAGCGTAGACGCCGGCGCGAGGTCAAGGCTAAGGCGGCGGAGGCGGAAGGGACTAATGCCACCTCACAAGCGAAGGATGCCACCTCCCCAGCAACCGCTGATGTGACTGCAGCGGAGCCGGCCAAGAGCTGAACAACGCAACGCGATATTAAAGTATCCCCTCGCTGACGGTGCAACCACGCTGACGGCGAGGGGATACTCGTCCGCGGTAAGGCGAGTTTTCGCGCGCAAACCCTTGACATGACTCGATCTCTTCAGGGATCTCGGCCAGCCGCTCGGCCTGCCAGGAAGCCGAACTGAGCCCGGCGCCGCAGGACCGGCCCGGCGACAATGGCCGCCCGGACGGACGGGAAACCTAACCGCCCCGTTCACCTCATATCGTCTAGTGGGCCAGTTGTACCGGCATTGTGTTTTCGCGCGCACAACTGGGCGCCACAGCGGAATCAAATTGTTAGCGGCTGAGGCTTTCCTTCAGGTACTCAAGCTGACGGACCCAGTGGTGTTCCTGTCCTCCCTCATGGCCGTTGAAATGGTAGACCTCAATGGACTTGGCGGGCCCTTGTCCCGACTGACGCGGGCTTCCGGTTCCGTAGCTGTTGTAGGACGCGAAGACGGTGGACGGCGGGCAGACGTCGTCGAGCAGTGCGACGGAAAACAGAGCCGGAATGGTTGCCCTTCGAGCCAGGTGGACTCCGTCGAAGTAGTTCAGGACCTCCAACGTGTGCTCATAGCGGTCCCGGTGGCGGGAGAGGAACCCGACGATTTCAGGGTATGGGCCCCGTTGTGCCAGATTCATTGCCCGGGGAAAGTCCTGAAGGAAGGGTACGTCCGCCAGGACACCTCGAATTCCGTCCAGTCTCCCGGCAGCAAGCCCAGCGGCTGCGAGGGCCAGGCCTCCACCCTGGCTTATCCCGGCAAGGACCACGTTGTCTGCGTCCACCTGAGGGAAGCTTTGGACGGTCTCCACCGCCCGGAACGCGTCCACATACAGCCTGCGGTAGTAGTAGTCCTCCTTCGAGGCCAGGCCGCGTGTCATGAGCCCCGGGTGTGCCACGCCTCCCGCTGAGGGGTGCGGATCTGGAGTGTCGCCGGTGATCCCGCCGTAGCCTTGGCCTCGGGTGTCCATGATGAAGTGCGCGTAGCCCGCCTGGGCCCATTTCGTGTCCTCTTGGACCAGGCCACGGCCGCCGGAGTATCCGATGTACTGCACCACTGCCGGCAGGCGGTGGCCGGGGGACCGGTGTGCTGGAAGGTGGAGCCAGCCCCGGATCCGGGCTCCGCCGTAACCCGCAAAGGAAACGTCGTAGCTGTCAATGAGTGGCAGAAGGTTTTCGACGGGAGTGTAGGCCGGTGCAAGCGGGATGGAAGTGACTTCGGCCAAAGTTGCTTCCCAAAACGCATCAAAATCGTGAGGCTCTTTTGTCACCGACGTGTAATTTCGCAACTCTTGCAGTGGCATGTCAACGCTAGGCATTCTCGTTCTCCATCATCTGGTGCTCGCGTGATCCCCCCACCCAGCCCTGCGGGTTGTAGGATTCTCGAAATTAGTGAACAGAAAGAAGACAGAGGACGTCCCATCTCCTGTATCATGAGTTTAGACGAATTGCCGCTCCCGAGTGCGGCTGAAGGAGATGACGTGACAGTAGCACCCGCCTCGGTGTCGCCGGCAAGGTTCAGCGCCCAAATCCGTTCCCAGGCCCTGCAGACACGGATCATGGAACTCATCCTGGAGCGGGGCCTGGATGTTGGTGATGCCCTTCCCACTGAGAGTGAGCTCTCCGCGGAGCTTGGCGTGGGGCGCAACACTGTCCGGGAATCCCTGAAGGTGCTCCAGGCCCTTGGCGTCATTGAGATCCGGCACGGGTTCGGCATGTTTGTCGCTCCGAACAACTTCAGCGCACTGGTGTCCGGGCTGACGTTCCGGGGCAGGCTTTCGCTCCGGCACAAAGGCGAGGAAGCGATGGAGCTTATCGACGTCCGGCAGGCTTTGGAATCGGGCCTTATTGGCTCGGCCATCGACCTCCTCACGGAGGATCATTTGGCTGATCTTCGTGCCACGATGGAAGCGATGCAGGACGCCGCCGGTAAGGGTGAACTCCTTGTTCAACACGATGCGGAATTTCACCGCCGTCTCTATGCGCCCCTGAACAACGAACTGCTCATTAACCTGATGGACGTGTTCTGGCAGGTCTACCGGCAGATCCATGAGGCGTTGGGCTCCGGGCCGGTCAACCTCGACGAACAGGTCCAGATGCATTGGGACATTTACGATGCAGTGGCAAACCGGGACAAAGCTCTGGCTTCTGAACGCCTGCAACGCCACTTTGACGGTATCCGCCGCAAATTGAAGGACGTCGCGTCAGCCTAACGCGCGCAGCCGAGGACCGGGACGAGGCACCGTACCCCGGCCGGATCGTCACTTAAAGCCCCCGCCTCCGTGCGTCCAGATGACCAGCGGAACACGCGGTGAGGCACCCATCTTATGAGAGAGCGCCCTTTTGCCATGGAGATTTTTGTTGTGCCCGACGCCTCGGGCACCGGAGCTGTTGCCGCCGGCATTCTTGCCGCCGTCATCCGAAGCAAGCCGGACGCTGTCCTTGGGGTCGCTACGGGCAGCTCCCCACTGCCCGTCTACGCGGCGCTGGCCGAGCACCAGCTGGACATGTCCCGCGTCCAGGCGTTCGCCCTCGATGAGTACGTGGGCCTGGCTGCAGGGCACCCGCAAAGCTACGCCGAAGTGGTCCGCAGTGAAGTGACCGAACGCCTGGGATTGGACCCGGCCCTTGTTTCAGTTCCCGACGGCGTCGCCGAAGATCCTCACCACGCAGCAGCCCTGTACGACGCCGCCATCCGCGCCGCCGGGGGCGTGGACGTGCAGATCCTGGGGATAGGCCACAACGGACACATCGCCTTCAATGAACCCGGCTCCGGGCTCGATTCCCGGACCCGGGTTGAATTCTTGGCCGGGCGGACCCGCCAGGCCAATGCGCGCTACTTCCGGTCTATTGACGACGTGCCGACCCAGTGCATCACCCAGGGCCTCGGTACCATTCGCGAGGCCAGGCACCTGCTGATGGTGGTCAACGGGGCGGATAAGGCTGAAATTCTAGCGGCAGCGCTGCACGGCCCGGTGTCACCTGAGTGTCCCGCTTCGGTGCTGCAGTTGCACCCGCACGTGACAGTAGTGGCAGATGAAGCGGCAGCGGGCCTCCTTGGTGTCAAGCTCGGCCAAGTGGCCGTCCGGGTCGCAACGCCGAGCGCCTGAACCGCCGTCTGAACCGAGAGCCTCAAATAGCGGGAGCCGTGGTCCTAGGACGCAGCCGTGATGGTCGCGGCCGGCCGGAGTAGTGGCATGCCGCGACGGAACACCCTGATCGGGCGGAAATCGGGGTCCACCGCCAGGATGTCCGCCCTTAACCCTGAGCGAAGGCTTCCTACCTCTTGCTGGAGGCCAAGGATCCCTGCCGGAACCGCCGTGGCTGACAAGACCGCGCTTGCCGCGTCCACCCCGGCCTCGACCGTCCGCCGTACAACGTCCAGCAGCGTCGCCGTTCCGCCCGCGAGGGCACCATCGCTTCGCAGCCTGGCCTCGCCGTCGCTAACGCGCACCCCTTGCGGGCCAAGGTCGTAGTCGCCGTCCGGCAGTCCCGTCGCGGCCATCGAGTCGGTCACCAGAATGACGTTGTCCCCGCCAACGAGCGCGAAGACCATTCGGACGGTGTCCGGGTGCAGGTGGACGCCGTCGGCAACAAGCTCCACCGCAATCGTGCCCGCTGCTGCAAGTCGCAGACAGGCCGCTACGGGCCCGGGATCGCGGTGATGCAGCGGCGGCATGCCGTTAAACAGGTGGGTGACCGTGGGCCGGGCGGTGCTGCCCTGCGCGGAGGCTAGCAGGGTCGCTGCTTGGGTGAGGGAGGCCGCCGTCGTTGGGGCATCGGCGTTGGTGTGTCCCAGGGACGGGGTCACGCCGAGATCAACCATCGCCTGCACCAAAGCTACGGCTCCGGGCAGTTCGGGAGCATAGGTCATGGTGCGCAGGTACGCGCCCGAGCTCTCCACGAGGTCTCTGAGCAGGTGCAGGTCAGGTTCCAGGAGGAACCGCGGATCCTGGGCTCCGCAGCGCGCGTGGGAAAGGAACGGTCCTTCGGCATGGATTCCCGCGATCAGCCCCTCCTTCGAAAGGGGGCCCAGGGCCTCGGCGCCGCGCAGCAGGTCCTCGCGGGAAGCAGTGACCAGGCTTGCCAGGAGTGTGGTGGTGCCGCTGGCGTGGAGGAAGTCCACCGCGGAGCGGGCTGACGGTAGATGCCCGCCGGGGAAGTCCCCGCCTGCCGCCCCATGGCAGTGCAGGTCCACCAGGCCGGGCAGGAGCAGGGTTCCTGGCGGCAGTCCCACTTCCTCCAGCCCTGGAAGGGAACGGGTATCGAAGCCTGTCCTGGGGCCGGCATACGTTATGCGTTCACCGGAAACGGCGACCACCGCGTCCTCAACGACAGTTCCGTCGGTGACGATGGTGCCGGGCAGCAGGAAGGCGGGCGGCATCCGGGTGGTCATTTCAGGGCGTCCGCAAACCAGCCCGTGATGGTGGCCGGGTGCGTGATGGCAGTTCCCACCACCACGGCGAAGGCCCCGGCATCAAGTGCCTGCCTCGCCTGGGCAGGGGTGTGCAGCCGGCCCTCTGCGATAAGGGGCACTCCAAATCCGGCCGCCGCGATCTGTTCCAGCAGTTCAAGGTCGGGGCCTTGGGTTTTGGGGCGTTCGCCGGAGTAGCCGGCAAGTGTTGTGCCGATCAGGTCTGCGCCGGCTTCGACGGCGGCCGCTGCGTCCTGGAGGGACCCGCAGTCGGCCATGACCAGCGCAGGGGATCCGGTGTGGATTCCGGTAATTGTCTGCGCGAGGGTCAGGTTGTCCGGGCGGGCGCGCCGGGTGCCGTCGACGGCCACGATGTGGGCGCCGGCGTTCGTTACCGCGAGGGCATGCCGAAGGGTGGGGGTGATGAAGACGCCGTCGCGCCCGTCTTTCCAGAGCCCGATGACTGGGACCTCAACGGCGGCCCGGGTGTGTTGGACGTCCGCCAGGCCCTGTACACGGACTGCTGCGGCGCCGCCGGCGACTGCTGACGCGGCGAATTGGGCGGTGGTGCGGGGATCGCGCATGGGCTCACCGGGATAGGCCTGGCAGGAGACGATGAGCCTGCCCCGCAAGGATTCAAGCCGGTCGGGGGACAGGATCATGGTCAGTTCCTTTGGAAAGTGAGCGAATCGGTGAACACCAGCTTCGCTGCACCAATGATGGCTGCAGCGTTGCCCAGCGAGGCGGGCAGCACGGGAATGTTTGCCAGGGCCGGGAGGAGTTCGGCCCGGACGGCCCGTTCCATCGGCCGCCACCACGGTGCTCCTGCATCCGAGAGCCCGCCTGAGACGACGACGACCTCCGGGTCCAGGATGTTGGCCAGCCCGCCCACGGCCTGCCCGGCCGCAGCGGCGGCGCCGCCGATGGTCTTGATGGCGATGGCATCACCATGCGCGGCGAGGGAGAAGACACCGCGGGCATCCGGTGAACCGGCCTTCCCACCCAGCCGCTGGTAGGCTTCGGCGATGGCAGGTCCGGAGGCAATGGCTTCAACATGGCCTGCTCCGCCGCAGACACAGGGCAGTGGCTGGCCGTCCTGGTAGGCGTAGGGGGAGGCGAAGTGGCCGACGTGTCCGCCCACGTAGCGATGCCCCAGGACCGGTGTGCCGTCAAGAACGTAACTGCCGCCGACGCCGGTGCCGAAGGCCACCAGGAGTGAACTGGCGGTCCCTGCGGCGGCACCGGTCCAGGCCTCGCCAAGGGCGTGGGCGTGGACATCGTTCACCACCCGGATGGAGGCTTGCGGCAGGTGCAGCCGCGCTGCCAGGCCGGCGCTGATGGCAGTACCGGCCCACCCGAGGATCGCATCGGTTGCTGAAACCACTTCGCCTTTACGGGCATCAATAGCACCGGCCGAACCGACGCCGACATGACCGACAATGATTCCATCAGCAGCGGCGCGTCCAATGAGCCCCGCGACCAGGCTGGCAGTGGCGTCGAGGATTGCCTCACCGCCATCACGGTTAAGGGTGGGAATGGTCTCGGAAAACAGCACTTCACCCGTGCCTGAGACCACCCCGGCAGCAGTTTTAGTGCCACCGAGGTCAACACCAACGGCGTACATCAGCTTCGGGACCCGTCCCTAGACCAGGCTGTTGCGTTCGAGGATGACCTTGATCGCAGTGGTTTCCTCTTCGTTCAGCGCGGGCATCGGGATGCTCATGGTGTTGGATTCGATGATGCCCATGATTTGCAGCGCCGTCTTGAAGGCGCCCAGGCCCGCTGCCCCGCCGGAGACGCGCCCGTTGGGGGTGTAGACGATCTCGAAGAGGTCGGCCAGCCGGTCCTGCTCGGCGGCGGCTTTAGCCCAGTCCCCGGCAACGGCGGCGTCGACGAGGTTGCGGTAGCCGCGGGGATCCACGTTGCCAAGGCCCGGCACTACGCCCTGCGCGCCGCCGAGCAGGGCGCCGTCGACCACTACTTCGTGGCCGGTGAAGATGTCGAAGTTCTCGATTTCCCGGGCCGCGAGCAGGAGCTGGCGGAAGGCGACGTCGTCGCCGGAGGAGTCTTTGACGCCGGCGATGACGCCGTCGCGGCCCAGCCGGACCAGCAGGTCCGTGGGGAGCTTGAAGTGGGTACGGACCGGGACGTCGTAGGCGAAGATCGGCGTGTCGACGGCGGCGTGGATGCTGCGGAAGTGGGTCTCTGTTTCGTCTGCGTTGCCGATGGCGTAGTACATGGAGGTGACCACGATGGCGTCAGCCCCGAGGTCGATGACGCGTTTGGCTTCTTCGATGACGCGGTTGGTGGTCTGTTCGTTGGCCCCCACGATCAGGGGCACGGCCCCCGCGTTGGCCGTGGCGATGGTGCTGACCACGAGTTCGCGCTCGGCGTTGGTCATGTACGGGACCTCCGCGGAGGAGCCCAGCACGAAAAGTCCGGAGACGCCGCCGTCGAGCAGGTGCTTGGTGAGGTTCTGCAAAGAGGCGGTGTCGATGCTGCCGTCAGCATGGCGGGGAGTGACGAGGGGCGGGATGACGCCGGAGAACTGGGAAGACACGGAAAAACTCCAATGGTGGTTGTAGAGGTGGGGTTTGAGGATCTAGGTGTGCAGCAGGCTGGGGGCTGCTCCGAGGAGCTTTTTGGTGTAGTCGTTCCGGGGGTTGTCGAAGACCTGGGCGGCGGGCCCTTCCTCGACGATTTCGCCGAAGTACATGACGCAGATCCGGTCGGAGACGTAGCGGACGGTCTGGATGTCGTGGGAGATGAAGACCATGCCCAGATTCAGCTGGGTCTTCAGGTCCGAGAGCAGGTTCAGGACCTGCGCCCGGACCGAGACGTCCAGGGCCGATGTTGGTTCGTCGGCGACGATGATGTCCGGGTCCAGTGCCAGTGCCCTGGCGATGGCTACGCGCTGGCGCTGGCCGCCGGAGACCTGCGATGGCGTGACTTCGGCCGCGGAGGCTGGCAGGCCTACCAGGGCGAGGAGTTCCTTGACCTTGGCCGCACGGGACGCGGCGTTGCCGATTCCGTGTATTTGGAGGGGGTCGGTGAGGATGTCCTGGATGGTCATGCGCGGATTCAGCGCCGTTGCCGGGTCCTGGAATACTACCGAGACGGCCCGGCCGAATTCCTTGCGCATGGCCGCGTTCCGTTTGATGGCGGGTTTGCCGTGGAAGAGGACCTGCCCGGATGTCGGTGTTTGGAGGCCCACCAGGACGGAGGCCAGGGTCGATTTGCCGCAGCCGGATTCTCCCACGATGCCCACTGTTTCGCCGCGGCTGATGGTGAAGTCCACGCCGTTGACGGCTTTGACGATGTTGGGGCGGAACAGGCCGCCGCTCCGTGCCCGGTGGTGGACCTTGACGTCTTTGAGTTCAATAACGGGTTTGCCGGTGGACAGGCTCATTTTGCGTCCTCCTTTCGGTGGCTGGCCCAGTAGTGGTCCGAATCCCCGCCCACGGCGGTGAGGACCAGCTGCTGGTTCGGATCGGCGTCACGGCGCAGGGAGCGGGGTGCGAAGCGGTCGCCGGGGGCGAAGTCCTGGGGTGAGGGCACGGTGCCGGGGATCTGGTGCAGGCGGGCGGCGTCGGCTTCGATGGAGAGCACGGCGCCCAGGAGCCCGCGGGTGTATTCGTGCCTGGGGTTTTGCAGCAGCTCGGACGCCTGGGCGGATTCAACCACCTGGCCGGCGTACATCACGGTGATCCGGTGGGCCAAGGAGGCGACCAGAGCAAGGTCGTGGCTGACGAACACCATGGCGAAACCAAGCTGTTCACGGAGCTCGTTGAGGAGGTCCACCACCTGTTTCTGGACGGTCACATCGAGGGCCGTGGTTGGCTCATCTGCCACCACGATCTTGGGGGAACGCGAGAGCGCCATGGCGATCAGCACGCGCTGGCGTTGCCCGCCGGAGAGCTCATGCGGGTAACTGGCAAGGGTCCGTACCGGGTCGAGTTTGACCATTTCCAGCAGCTCGGCCGGGGTCTTTCGCCCGCCGCGCCGGGTCAGCTGGCTCATCTGGTCCTTGATCTTCATGGACGGGTTCAGCGAGCTGAGCGCGTCCTGGTAAACCATGGCGATCTGTTCCCCCCGGAGTCCCTGGTAGGCCTTGGGGTCGCTGTGACTGGTCTGTGGGTCCAGCAGTTCCTTGCCGTCGAACTTTATGGAGCCGCTGATCCGTGCCGTCTTGGGCAACAGGCCCATCACGGCGAGGGAGGTGATGGACTTGCCGCAGCCGGATTCGCCCACCAGGCCCATGGTTTCGCCCTCGCGAACACTGAAGGAGACGTTGTCCACGATGGCGGTGTCACCGAACCTGCCGGGGAACCGAATGGAAAGGTTTTTCACCTCCAGGACCGTGCGGGCGTCTGCAGGGACCTGCGGCAAACGGTCCGTCCGCGTGGCTTCAACGGCAGCCAGCAGTTCCAGTTCGCGGTCGAGCAGGAGGTGCGGATTGGCCGCTGCCACCTTCACATCGGTGAGGACCGCTGACCTGTTGTAGATCTCCTCGTCGACGATTCCTCCGGAAGCGGTACGGACGCCGTCGAGCTCGTGCTCCTCCACGACGGATGGCTGCGCCACAGAGGTGGCAACCTCAGTGTCCACGGCAGCGCCGGCAACTACGGCTGCCGACCCGTCGTCGTCCTTTACAGCGGGCGCCTTGCGCAGCCTGGGGTTCACCATGGCGTCGGTCAGACCTTCGGCGAGGATATTCAGTGCCAGCACCGTGAGCAGGATGGTCACGCCGGCGAAGGTGGTGGCCCACCAGCCGCCGGACAGGACCAGGTTTCGGCCGTAGGAGATCACGTTGCCCCAGGACGGGGCGGGGTCCTGGACGCCGGCGCCCAGGAAGGACAGGGACGCTTCGAGGATGATGGCGTCGGCGACCATCACGGTGGCGAACACCAGCACCGGGGCCGCGGTATTGCGGACGATGTGCTTGAGGAGGATGTAGAAGCGGCCGGCGCCGATGACCCGCTCTGCCCGGACGTAGTCCTCACCGTACTGGGCCAGAACGTTGGCGCGGACCACCCTGGCCAGCTGCGGGGTGTAGATGATGGCGATGGCAACGATGATGGTTGGCACCGAATTGCCGAAGGCTGCCAGCAGCACCGCGGCCAAAGCGATGCCGGGGAAGGCCATCAGGATGTCCATGAGGCGCATGATGAGCTCGTTGACGGCCTTGCTGGACGTGGCAGCGAGCGAGCCCAGCAGGGCGCCCGCCAACACGGCCAGGCCCACCGCGCCGAGGCCGATCATCAGCGAGGACTGCGAGCCGTAGAGCAGGCGGGAGAAGATGTCGCGGCCCAGCCGGTCGGTGCCGAAGAAGTGCTCGGCGCCGGGTGGCGTTGCCGGGAAGAAGGTTTCCAGCGGGTCGTGCGGTGCCAGGACCGGGGCGAAGATGGCGGCGAGGACAATCACCACCAGGAAGGCCAGGGCCAGTCGGGAGCTCCAGGGCAGGGCCTTGAAGCGGAGTCCGGGGGCGCTCAGACGTTCAGCGAGTTTGCTGCGCATGGGTCACACGGTCCTGATTCGGGGGTTGATGAGCAGGTAGAGAAGGTCCACGGCGATGTTCACCAGGACGAAGGTGACGGAGATGGTAAGGACCACGCCCTGTACCAGGTTGACGTCCAGGTTGGTGATGCCGTTGAGGATCAGCTGGCCCATGCCGGGCAGCGCGAAGATCATTTCAATGACGACGGCGCCGCCCAGCAGGTAGCCGACCCGCAGTCCCAGCACGGTCACCGGCGTGACCAGTGCGTTGCGGAGCACGTTTTTGGACACGACTTCCCGGTAGGGGACTCCGTTGCCGATGGCGGTCCGGACGTAGTCCCGGTCCAGCTCCTCCACCATGGAGGTGCGCACGACCCTGATGAGGGAAGCCGATACCGGGATGCCCAGGGCCAGTGCGGGCAGGGCCATGGAGTTGAGCCAGCCGCCCAAGCCGGACTCCGGGGTGGCGATGCCGCCGGACGGGAACATCGGCGCCGGCCCCAGGGCGAACCACTGGATCAGCAGGATGCCCAGCCAGAACGACGGTGTTGCCACCGCGGCGATGGAGAAGACGCGTACCAGTTGGTCCTGCCACTTGTCCCGGTACAGGGCACCGATGATGCCGAAGACCAGGGAGACCACGACGGCGATGATCACGCCCAGGAAGGTCAGCTGCAGCGTCAGGGGGAACGCTGAGCCGATCATGCTCGCCACGGATTTCGCCGGGGGAGTGGTGACCCCCAGGTCGAACTGCAGGAGCTTGGCGAGGAAGTGGACGTACTGCAGCAGCAGTGGATCGTTCAGGCCGTTGGCCTGGCGGTACTGCTCTTTGGCTTCCTCGCTTGCCCCTTCGCCCAGGGCGCTGCTGGCCTGGTCGCCGGGCGCGGCCTGCAGGACGAGGAACACCAGCAGGGTGATGCCCAGGACCATCAGCGGCAGGGCCGCGAGCCTTCGGCCGAGCAGGCGCAATATCGTGGTCAATGTATTCTCCGGTTTGGGCTAGGCGGTGCGGCCCACACCAACGAAGGAAACTCCGGTGGTGGGAAGGGGCTTGAAGCCGCTGAGCTTTTTTGCATCCCAGGCGCTGGGAAGCTGGCGGTGGAACAGCGGGTAGAGCGGGACCTCATCGGAGACCAGGTCCACGATTTCGCCGGTGAGTTTCTTGGCGTCTTCCTTGGAGGCCTGGCCGGCCTTGGACATCAGGTTCACGAGCTGGGCGCGTTCGGGGGCATCGCCCCAGAAGGCACGGTTCTTCATCCAGGTATCGCCGGCGTAGAACCAGCTCAGCAGCAGGTCCGCGTCGTTGCCGAAAACTGAGGGGTCGCCGGGCGCTGCGACCACGGTGTAGTCACCCTTGGCAACGCGGTCCGTGTACAGGGCGCCGGACTGGAGGTTCTTCAGGGTGACCTTGACGCCCGGGATCTTATTCCAGGATTCCAGCATCAGCGGTGCCACGTCCTTGACCCAGGCGGTGTCTGTGGTGAGCAGTTCGAATTCGAGGCTGGTGACGCCGGCTTCCTTGAGCAGTTCCTCGGCCTTCTTCGCGTCGTAGCCGTAGACGTTCTTGGCCTTGACATAGTCCGGGTGGCCCTCCTGGAAGTAGGAACTGGCCGGTTTGGCGTTGCCGAAAAGTGCCTTCTTGATGATGGAGTCCTTGTCCAGGCCGTAGTGGAGGGCCTGGCGGACGAGCTTGTTGTTGAAGGGTGCTGCGTTGCAGTTGAACATCATGAAGAGCAGCCCGAAGGACTGGACGGATTCAACGGTGGCCTTGGACTTCAGGCCTTCCATGTCCAGGTAGGGGACGTCCTCGATGGCCTGGACGCGGCCGGACTGCATGGCGGTGACGCGGGCCGCGGCATCGGAGAGCAGCAGCCAGGTCATCCCCTTGGCCAGGGCGGGCATGGGGCCGTTGTAGGCCTGGTTGGCCTCGAAGACGATCTTGTCGTCCTTGGCCGCGGAGATGAGCTTGTAGGGTCCGGTACCCACAGGCTTGGCGTCGAAGGACTTCAGCTGCTCGGAGCCGGCGGGGAAGTTGGTGAGCGCCTTGGGGACGATCTTCACCACGGAAATACGGGGCCCGAAACCGGGGAACGCGTATTTGAGGCTGAATTGCACGGTCTTGGCATCGAGTGCCTTGACCTCCTGGATGAACGGTATGAACTGCGAGAACAGCGACTTGTTGGCCGGATCCATCACGCGGGTGAAGGAGAACACCACGTCTTCGGCGGTAACCGGCGTGCCGTCATGGAAGACCGCGCCGTCGCGGATGGCCACCTGGTAGGTGGTCTCGTTGACCATCTTGGGGTCGGCGGCGGCCAGCGCGTTGTACGGCTCCCGGGTTGCCGGGTGGAGCTCGATCAGGCCCTCGAAGATGTGCAGGTTCGCTGCCATCGGAGTGGCGCCGGAGGAGGAGATGGGGTCGAAGCCGGTGGAGAGGGCGTAGGAGATTCCGGCCTCAATGGTGAGGTCCTTGTTGATCGGCGAGGTGTTGGTGGTGGCGCCCGTAGTGGTGGTGGCCGGCCCGCCGCAGGCAGCAAGGGTGGTGGTGAAGGCTGCGGCGACACCCATGGCGCCGGTCAGTTTGAGGAAGTTCCGGCGGCTGGCGTCTTTGACCAGCGGCAGGTTCTTGGAGGAGATGTTCATAAAAGCCTCGCCATTCCAGAAGGTTTATCGGATGTAGGACATCCGAGCTCGTGATAAAACTGTAAGTGCCATCACAGCCGGGGGTCAAGTGCCGGTGCATCACATGCCGCGGCTATTGAAGAAAGCGCCCTCGCTTTTCTCCCGGCGCCGCCTTCGTGCGCCCGGTATCGCAGCCGGCCGTCTTCAAAGGAGTTCAACAATGTCCCTGATCGTGGGTGCGTATCCCGCCGTGCCGGAAGCGCCGCAGCAACAGCAGTTTTACGCAGGGCTCGGGCGCATCGCCTCCATCCGGGGCCTGGAACTCCCTTACGGGCAGTCCGGCGGCAGTGCCTGGCCCGCCGGCGCCCCGGAAGACTGGTCCGCGGTGGTGACCGCCATTCCTGGAACCATGCAGCGCCTCAACCAGGACAAGACGTTCGGCCTTGCTTCCACCGACAGCCAGGGCCGGTGGAGGGCGCTGAACTTTGTCTCAGGACTGCGCGATTACGTCCTTCAACTGGCGGGGGAGGGGCACCCTGTGGAGGCGGTGGAACTGCACTCCGCCCCGCACGGGAGCGCCTCCGCCAAGGCCCTCGAGGAGTCCTTCAAGGAACTGCTCGACTGGGATTGGGGCGGTACCCCTCTGCTGATCGAGCATTGCGATGCTCCCCGCCCGGGAAGCAAACCCGAGAAGGGATTCCTGACCTTCACCGAGGAAGTGGATGTTATCCGTTCCGTCCGGGAGCAGGGGTGGGAACAGACCGGAATCATTGTGAACTGGGCCCGGTCCGTCATTGAAACGCGGAACCCGGACACCGCGGTTGACCACCTGTGCCAGGCCCGGGACGCCGGCGTCCTGGCC
Organism: Arthrobacter sp. OV608; assembly: GCA_900110595.1. GTDB lineage: Bacteria > Actinomycetota > Actinomycetes > Actinomycetales > Micrococcaceae > Arthrobacter. Next base: position 41,333 of record FOEZ01000005.1, read on the forward strand.
GGATTGATGTTCTCCGGCTGCTCACCCACGGACACCGAGTTTGGGTACCCATGGATCGACGCCCACCTTCCCGCCACTGAGGTGGCCGGAGCCCCACCGAGCTCACTGCTGAACGTCGGCGAAATCCAACGCTGCCTCCACGCCGCTGGCCCGGTTTCCCTGACCGGCTTCAAGATTGGGCTATCCCGGCACGGGCTCTCTGCCGAGGAGCGTGTCGCCCGGCTGCAGCAGATGTGCGGCCTGATCGAGTAGGCACTGGCGCCCGGCCTGCCAAGGCTCTGTCGCAGCAGCCGGTTTCGGCCATCCCTCGGCCATTTATGGTGAGGACGCGTCCTGGACGCTGACCGCTCCCGTGGCGACGTCGAAGCTGAAGACCCGGGACCATTGGTGGAAGGACCCGTTCTGCCTTGCCTCGACGGTGTAGGTGACGTCGAATACGGTTCGCTCTGCGTCCTCTTCGGTAACTGTGTAGGCGGGCGTGAAGTAAAGGGCCTGCGCACCCGGGGAAAGGTCGGTTGCGGGGAAGGCGCCGGCGCCTGGGCCGGTAAGCCGTACCCCGGAAACAGGATTGGCCCCGTCGTTCCGTGCCCGTCCGGTGAAAGCAATGATGTCCCCGGCTTTGTAGCCTGCCAGGACTGGGCCGTAATTCAGGTCCTGGGCCTCGCGGGTGCCAAGGACCTGGACTTTGTCCGCTGAGTAGCCCTGGCCAATCTCCTTCCAGGTCCCGGCGCCCCAGCCGCTCCCGTCCGCGGCCAGGACATGGGACTCGCCGGCGTCCTGCCACACTTCGGGCAGGCCCGGCGTTATCGACCGGATCTCCATGTCAAAGGCAAGACCGTGCCCCGCCGGAGCCACCGGATGCGCCCCACCGTCACCTGCCGCCGGTGTCCGCACGGCAAGCTGATCGCTCAGCTGGCCAGCAGGGACGGAGACAAAAACGATCTCCCGGTATCCCTGCCGCTCGTAAAGGACGCCAATGTTGCCGTCCGGCAGGCGCGTGGCGGTCGAATACGCGGAACTGTCCGGGCACAGGACCAGCTTCGCCGGCCACGTCGCCCCATTGTCGGGGGAGAGGCTCAGCACCGTGTTCCGCCGCAGATTGGTGTCGTGGTTGTTCGTGGCCAGGAGCCACGTATCTGTGGCAGGCGTGGCCAGCTGCGGGACGGAGGGCAGTCCGTCGAACCGGGCAAGGGAGCCGTTGTCGCTGGGGTCCGGCAGGTCCTCGACGGGAACCAGTGAGCTCCAGCTGTGCCCGCCGTCGTTCGAGAAGGCGGCGAGCCGCCGCGGAGTGGCGCGGCTGTGCAGGAGCAGGCGCCCGTCAGCCAGCGCGGCCACTTTGTTCTCGTTGGGCGCGGCGCCGCCGGGCGCCGCATCAATAAGTTCTCCCAGGGTCCAGTTGTCCCCGTGGTCATGACTGTAGGCCGAAGCCGCCATGATCCTGCCGCCGCGGAGCACAACGAACTGCTGGACCAGGCGGCCCCGGTAGGGTCCCGTGTGGATCTGGATACCCTGCCCGGCGGCTGCGAAAATTCCGTAATCTCCCGGGCGGCCGACCTGCTGCCCTTCAATTGGGCCGTGATCCGCCGGTGCTGCCAGGTCGCGCCGTCGTCGTCGGAAAAGCTGAGGTCGCAGTGCTGGATGAAGTCGTCGTCCGGGTCCAGCCCGGTAGTTGATTCAAAGAAGCCGGCCCGTGTCCCCGCGGCGTGGAAGAGGAAGATCCGGCCCGTTTCTGCATCCACCAGCAGGCTTGGATCCCCGTAACCGTCCAACCCGGACCCAGTCCGCACCACTTGCTGCGCGCCCCAGGTCTTCCCGTTGTCGAGGCTCCGGCGCACCAGCAGATCGATGGGGCTGGGCAGGTCGTCGAGGTTCGGCCGGCCATCGTATGCCGCCAACAGCGTACCCCGACCGGTAACCGCCAGGGCCGGGATGCGGTACTGCCGGTACCCTGCATATCCCCGGACGGCCAGGACCCGCTCAATAGAAGGGTCGGCGGCTGCAATCGAAGCAGTTACGTAGGATGTCACATCTTCACTCTACCCAGCTCTGGCTTTGTAACAGCCGATGGTGCAAGCACAGTGTCGAAACCCAAGGGACAGATAGGCGCAGGGCTACTTGCAGTTTCCCGGCAGTAGTGTTCCTCGCTCTCCAGTATTGGTCCCATGACGAGGGAAAAACTCATCGGTACTGGGCCCAAAGTCAGATTGGCTACGGCGCGTTGAGTAAGCGTGGCGTTTCCCGTGAGGGCCATGGTTTGAACAGTGAGCAGCCAATGGCACCTACGCGGCCTTCCGCAGAGTACTAAAAGGACGCGGACGTGTGGCAGGCACCACGTACTGAGTTACCTATGGCAGGTGGTGGTCGAAGCTAGCGTGGAACAACGCCCTATAACCAGAAGGACCATGAAGACCACCTGTTCTCCCGCCAAATTCCTGACCGTTGCCACCGCGATGATGCTGGCGGGGTCATTAGTAGGTTGCGACGCCGCAGCTAACGCCCTTGAGGATATCGACCGTGCTCCAGGCATCGGCGCCTCGAGCACGGTAGATCCGGCAACTGCCGCCAACGCCCTCGGCCAGCTCAACAGCATTCCGGTTAAGGGTCGCGCGCCAAAGACCGGTTACACGCGCGATGAGTTTGGACCGGCTTGGGCAGACACGGACCGCAACGGCTGCGACACCCGCAACGACATCCTCACCCGAGACTTGACCGACGAGACGTTCAAGCCCGGCACCAACAACTGCGTAGTCATGACTGGAACCCTGGCCGATAAGTACACCGGCACCACGATTACCTTCACGCGCGGGCAGGACACCAGCTCAGACGTCCAGATCGACCACATCGTCGCCCTTAGCGATGCCTGGCAAAAGGGCGCCCAGCAGCTCAACACTGACCAGCGCAAGGAACTCGCCAACGACCCGCTGAATCTCATGGCCGCCGACGGCCCCACCAACAGCGCCAAAGGCGATAAAGACGCGGCAACGTGGCTTCCGCCGAACAAAGCATTCCGATGCGAATACGTCGCCCGCCAAACTGCCGTTAAGGCCAAATACGGTCTATGGGTCACTCAAGCCGAGCACGACGCCATCGCGACAATACTGCAGGGCTGCGATTGATTGCTGCCGGCACTCCCAGCCGCCTAAACCGGTTTATACGCACGGCGCTGGCCGCACTGTTGCAGCCAGTGCTCCACTGACCTCTCCCACAGTCCGGGGTCGGTGTTCCATTCCTGGGTGTGCCGGCCGGCAGGGAACCGGACAAGTGTCACGTTGTCCGGGTGGAGTGCGGCGTACTTGGCGCTGACGCTGATCGGTGTGCTCGTGTCGGCGTTGCTGTGCAGGACGAGAACCGGGACTTCGGGCTTCATGGAGGTGAAGTCGAGGTCATTGAGTTTCAGGGGTTGGTTCAGCCCGGCCAGCCAGTACAGGGGGCCGCGGAGGATCCACAATGCCGTTCCGGACAGAAATACGGGAAGTCGTGCCGCCGCCGTGTTGAAGGACAGAGTGCTGTTCCAGTCCAGGACGGGAGCGGTGAGGACAAGTCCGTCGATGCGATCCTTCTGCGGTGACGTGTGCGCCGCAGCCAGGGCCATGGCGGCCCCCATTGACCAGCCGGAAAGGATGATGGAGTCCGCTCCGTGACTGGCGGCGTAGTCGATGGCTGCATGGACGTCGTCGACCTCAGTGTGACCGAGGTGGTGTTTGCCGTCGGTAGTGGCCGGAGCATCACCGTCACCGGCAAAGGAGATCAGCAGTTGGGTGTATCCGAGTCGGTGGAATAGCGGGGCGGTCCGAACGCCGGTGGCGCGTCGGCCGCCCAGACCATGGATGTGGATGACCCATCGCCGCGAGTCATCGCCAGGGACAAGCCATGCCGGCGCCGGCCCCGGTAGCCAAACTTCACTGCTGGGCAATCCTGCCTCCTCAGGTGTCGGGTACGTGTACCCGGACCAGTAACCTGAGGTGCCTGGCTCCAGAACACCGGAGTAGACCTTCTCCAGAGCACGGGTGACCGTGCCTGCCGCCGGTTGACGGGAGAGGATGCGGCCGATCCTCGCATGGCCTGCCCGGTTCTCCCAGTAGAGGCTGAAAACGCCGGGGGAGAGGGTGTCCTCGTCTGCGTGCAAGGTCACTGTTGCGTCGTCTGCTGCCAGGATGCGGATCCGCTCGGGCCGTTCACCTGCAGGGGTGATGAGAGCGCGTGCGATATGGAGGGAAGCGCCCGCTGCAGCAGAAACGATGACTGCCGCGGCGGTGCCGGCCAGGAGAAGTGCAGCTTTGGTCACGCTGACACTGTAGCGGCGGGGCGGGCACGGGTGTGTGTAGTCAGCAGTATGCCGACCATGTAGCTTGCTCGTATGAAGCCGATCATCCTTCTCGACATCGACGGAGTGCTGAACCCGAAGGTCCGCCCCAGTGACAGCGACAGCCGGGGCCCGCAACTGTCGGATGGGAAAGTGGCGCTCGTGCGGCGGCTCGCTACCAAGGGCCGGCTCGCCTGGGTATCGACCTCACCCACTGATGTCGTGGCCGGGCTGGAGGAGCAGCTGCAGCTCGAAGTGGAGCCGCTGCGCGTGCCCCTGGCGATGAAGGAGAGTGACGTTGACGAGCCAACTCCGAAGCTCCGGTCCGTCGCACGGTGGCTGGACCGGATGGACGCCGCGGGGGAGGCCGACTGGGACGCGGTCGTATGGATTGACGACGTCCTCGGGCCGGACGTGCACGAATGGGCCCACAACTACGCCAAGCCAGTCCTTCTGGAGAAGCCGAGCCCTGACCAGGGGCTGGTGGAGGCGCATGTCGTGGCAGTCCAGGTCTTCATTGATGACCAAGGGGGTTGGAGGTCAGGACGCCGTGCGCTGACATAGGCGTGGGGCGAGGTACTCCGCCACCATTCGCCTGACAGCCGCCGCGGATCCGTCAGACCAGCCAGCGCCACCAGCGTGGCTGCTCCGGTTCCGGCGTCGGTTCTGGTTCCGGCTCCTCGCCCAAGGCCAGCGCCGCCTCGACAATGTCGTCGGCGGTGAGCGTCATGACGGCCTCACGATCGAGCGCATCGAGACTTTGGTCCTTGTCGAGGGACAGCCGCAGCGCCTGGCGGTTGAGCGCCTGCTCGAACAGCGTGCGCGCGAACCGTGCGTTGCCGGAGTCCTCGCCTGCGTGGAGACCGGTGAAGATGCGGCGCAGCACCTGGTCGGCACCCGGCTCCAGTATGTACTCGTGCTGAGCCAGCATCTGCTGGAAGATCGTCTGGAGTGCGTCGACGGAGTAGTCGGGGAATGTAATCTCGCGGGCGAACCGGGAGCGCAGCCCGGGGTTCGAAAGCAAGAAGGACTCCATCAGCCGCGGGTACCCGGCCACGATCACGACCAGGCGGTGACGGTGGTCCTCCATCCGCTTGAGCAGAACCTCGATCGCCTCGGGGCCGAAGTCCATCCGGCCGTCCTCCGGGGACAGCGCGTAGGCCTCGTCGATGAACAGGACGCCGTCCAGCGCTCGCCGGATCACCCGGTCCGTCTTGATGGCGGTCGCTCCGACGTACTGCCCCACCAGGCCCGAGCGGTCGACTTCGACCAGATGGCCTTTCTGCAGCAGACCAACCGCGCGGTACATCTCGGCCAGGAGCCGCGCCACGGTGGTCTTGCCCGTGCCCGGGTTTCCGAGGAACACCAGATGCTGTGATGTGGCCACCTCAGGCAGGCCGTGCGCCTTACGGCGGGCCTGGACCTGGAGCAGTGCAACGAGGGCCCGCACCTGTTCCTTCACGGTCTCCAGTCCGACCAGCGCATCGAGGTCGGCCTGCACTTCGGACAGCGGCCGGGCCGGCCCGGGCCGCGCGCCGATGAGATCGCCGACCAGGTCGTCGACACGCTCCGATGTGGGCAGCTTGAGCTGATCGGCCAGGTGTCCGATTGTTTCGCGCAGGTCATCGAGCGGATGACGGCTGGGAGCCATGCATCCACTGTAGTACTCGATTCCCAGCCCGGGGTGGGGTTGGCCTCACCAGTATCAACTCCCTCCTGGCCCTAGGCCAGGGCACGCACTCCCTCGCCGCGATCCTGTCAGCGCCCGGGAACGGCATGGAGGGATGACGGCTCCTGGATCTCGCCTGGAGTCTTCTATAGGTCCTGCTCGAGAAACGGGGCCTGCCCGATGATGACCAGGCCTGGACCAGATGGCACCCAGTTATGTCTAAGCCGCCCTTTCATCCGAGCTCTGGACCTCCACACTCTGGACTGCGCGTCTGACTTCGGCTGGCGGACGGCTTCGGGCTTTGACCAGAACAATCAGCATTGTCAGGATAGTAACCGTCCAGGCAATCGCGGCGAGGAACACCAGGCCGATTGCTACTAAGGGGTGCATGCCGAAAGTCTAGGACCGTGCCGCTTTGATTCCCGGACACAACTCGCATCATCAGAGCCGGAATTTGCCCAAGCAGGGACCAATGCTGGTGGAAAGGCGTGAGGGCACGAAAAAGGTGCGCCCCGTTCGCTGAGCGCACCCTTTTCGATTCCCCTCGCAGCCAAATCCCCATCCGACTGCATCCATAATAAGCATGCTTAGGATTGAATTGGCAAGCCCCGAGTACCCGGGTAAAAGCATGCCAGGGGACGTAGGCGACCGTCCCGTGGCCGAGAGTCAGCCGGGGAGATCGGCGAACGTCCACGGGGAGCAGTCCTGGCACATCGGGAGACCCCTACCCTGCGGCGTCGAGAGGCCGCCCGCCTTCATCAAGGGGTACGCCCCGCTCGTCGACCAGGAAGTCCTCGATGACCATGCCAGTCGTGGTGTCGATGATAACGATGGAGTTGGCTGGCCAACCCGGGTCGGGGACGAGGTTGTAGTCAGCATCCGAAATGAGCGTGCTGTTCTTCGCCCTGTTGAAAGCATCAACAATTTTGCCGGTACGGGTGTTCACGGTCACCGTTTCTTCCGGAAGGCCTTCTGCGCTTCCGTGAACAGGGGTGGAGTTCCACCAACCTTCGTAGCCGCCTATTGGACGATCTGCCACAGGCGTTCGAGCCACCGGCGTCTCATTGGAGTAGCCAGTTTGAAGGCCGACGACGGCGCCGCCGGCCAGGATCGCAGCCGCACCGGCCATGCCCAGTACTCGTTTCATGTTTTCCCCCTTTTTGATGTGCGACAGCAGCATGCCGCCGCGATGAAGCCACTCGTAGGTCCTTGCCGTTGCCGATGAGCACAGAGCTCCGAAAAGCAGCGAACCCGCGGAGATGCCAATGACCGGCCCGTCACGCAGGTCGGCCCGCCACTGTTCCTCGCGAACTTCTCTGAACCGAACCGGGGTCAAGGCCACGGACACAGCGAGGACCGTTTCAGTGAACCTCATGCCCCTTGCCACTTGCCCTCGAGCGTTGCGGGCGAGGGCTTGGCCGCAGTCGTCCGGACCTTGGCCCGATGCGTGTTCACGTAGACCTGTGCCAGTGGGCGGGCTTCAGCCAGCAGCCGGTAGTAGCGCCGGCGCGGCCCCTTGCGATCCTGGGTGGAGTCCCATTCACCCTGGATCCACCCGGCAACTTCGAGTCGATCCAAAATCGGGTAGACAGTGCCGGGTTTCTTGCCGACGTCCTTCACGATCTGCAGCCCCCACACAGTGTCGGCTGACAGCAGGGCATCCAGGACCAGCGCGGTGGCGGGCGTGACACGCCCTAAGTTCTCCATGTGCTAAATCTAGCTATATAGATTTAGAAGTCAGCTGATGTCTCACGGCGGGGAAGCGAGGATGTCGTGCGGCCACTCCAGGGTGAGCACGTCGTTCAGCTCCTGATCCGAGCTGGAGACGCAGTAGGGGGTGTGGTCCGGGTTTAGCACGGCGAGGTTCACGGGGACCTTGTAGAGGCCCCAGGGCTCAATTTTGTTCGCAAGGTAGCCGGTCAGCTTCAGGTCGCTGTACTCGGGCGCATTCCAAACCCTGCAAGCATTCTGGAGGTCTTCGGGGTGAATCGCGATCCAGACTCCGAAGCGTAGTTCGTGCCCGCCCTCAAGCTTGACGGGGAGCAGAGCCCGGACGAACGGGCTGATGTAGGGGATCTGCATAAGTGTGGCCTGGTTGGGGTCCGGGTCGCTCAGCCAGCTGTCCCCGGCGCGGTGTTGTTCGGGGCTATTCAGGACCGGGTCCGGGAGCTGGAAGCGGACGTCCCTGTCGTGCGCAGTTGTAGCCCGCCCGCACATGGCACACGTGTGCTTGTTCTCAATCATTAATCCCCCAAGTCCCAGTTTTAAAGGCGCGTCTACGTGGAGTCGGAACCGGGCGTCCCGCCGTCGGACAGGGAGCAGCGGCACGATAACCCAGCTTCCTCCGCGAGTGAATCTACGGTGACGTCGGCGCGGACTCGACCGCCGTCGTCGTTCGTTGCAGCACCCAAAGGTGGCTTGTAGATGTTTACAGCCCGGCCTGTTTGATCAGCTCTGTCAGCCAGGGGCGGTGGTCGCGATGGAATGCTATGCCTTCGGGCAGCCCCTGCACGGAGGGTTCGGACCCTTTGATATCGATGGTGATCCGGCCTCCGGCCATGGGCGCATTGGTGATGTGGAGGTCGCCGTATGATTCGGGAAGTGCCGGATCCATCCAGAGGCCGCCGCGGGAGATATGGGCGTCGTACCTCATCAGGCTCGTCACGAGCATGATCGGGGTGGTCGCTGCCCAGGCCTGTGGCGAGCAGGCAGTGGGATAGGGGACGGGCTCGGCGACCTGGTCACGGCTGAACCCGCAGAAGAGTTCGGGGAGGCGGCCATCGGTGTAGTCGGCCGCCTCGAACAGGGCGGTGGCGATCCGCTGCGCCTCCTCCACAAAGCCGTAGCGCATGAGCCCGGCGGCAATGATGGCGTTGTCGTGCGGCCAGACCGAGCCGTTGTGGTAGCTGGCGGGATTGTAGGCCCCCATGTCGCTGGAGAGGGTTCGAACGCCCCAGCCGCTGAACATCTCGGGGGACATCAGCCGTTCCGCTACCTGCGGTACCTTGTCCTCGTCCACGATGCCGTGCCACAGGCACTGTCCCATGTTCGATGCGCACGCGTCGACCTGCCGTTTTTCGCCGTCGAGGGCGATGGCGTAGTAGCCGCGCTCAGGCATCCAGAACTCTTCGTTGAACCTCTTCTTCAACTGGGCTGCTTCACCCGTGAGCTGGGCAGCCAAGGCCTCGTCCCCGGCGTCGAACGCCATCCAGGCCCGCGACAAAAAAGCGCTGTAGGCCAGTGCCTGGGCTTCGCAGAGGGCGATGGGGGGTTCGGCAAGCCGGCCGTCCGCGAAGTTGATGCCGTCCCAGGAGTCCTTCCAGCCCTGGTTGATAAGGCCGGAATCGTTGAGTCGCTTGTATTCGACGAACCCGTCGCCGTCTTTGTCGCCATATGACCTGATCCAGTCCAGTGCACGGTCTGCGTGGGGCAGCAGCGCGGCGATGGTGTCCTTGGCAAAGCCCCAACGGCTCACTGAGGCCACGGCCATCACGAACTGGGGAGTGGCGTCGACGCTGCCGTAATAGGCGGATTTTCCACCCAATGCCAGCCCGCCGGACACGCCGAGCCTGACCTCGTGCAGGATTTTCCCGGGTTCCTCCTCGCTCATCGGATCCACCACCGTGCCTTGGCGGTCGGCCAGCGTCTGCAAAGTGCCAAGAGCCAGGGAAGGGTCCACGGGCAGCGCCATTTCGGATGCCCACAGCGCGTCCCGGCCGAAAAGGGTCATGAACCACGGCGCTCCGGCGGCCACGACAATCCGCTCCGGATGTGCAGGATCCTCGATGCGAAGCGCGCCGAGGTCGTCGTAGCTGCGCCGGAGGGTCCGCTCGATGGAGCGGTTTCCGATATGCAGTTTGGGAATCTTTGCCACCCATTCCTGGCGGCGGCGGTCGCTGGGGGACAGCTCACCGCTCAGCGGACGGACGAACGACGCCGGTCGCGCGCCGTTCGTGGTCGGCACCACCGTCAGAAGGGTGCTCCACTGACCGTGCGCTGGGATGACCGCCCGGTACGTCACGCCCTCGGTGGTCACCTCGGCGCCGCCAGCGTTGACGACGACGGCCTTCCGGACGTCCTGCCACGCGCCCCTGATGGTCAGGGAGTCACCCTCCAGGCGGCGGGATTGTGCCCAGTGCCGTTCGACGCGCGCCTCTTTCACTTCAAAAAGATCCGCAAAGTCCGATTCGACAGTGAGCGAGACTCTGCAGTCAGCGGCCTCCGAAGAGTAGTTCCGGATGGTGATTTCCTCACGGATGCCGGCACCAACCTCCCTCAGTCTTTCCACAATCATGGGACTGTCCGCGTAACCGTCCGAACGGGGAACGCGGCCAATGAACAGGGCCCGGTAGGGTTCCTGAGTTGATGCTGTCAACGGCTCCAGGACCTGCCCGTTGACTGCCAGGTTCCAGCGCGACAGGATGCGGGTGTCCTCATGGAAAACGCCGTGCGGATGCTCCGGGTGGATGTCTCCATTCGCGGACGAAATGCAGAAGGAAGGCCCCTCCACCAAAGTGACCGTGCCGGCCCCCACCGGCCCGGCAGCCGTATCGGCATTCCATCCAGCCATCCCGGTCTCCTTTTTGACGGCCAAAGGCAGGGGCGGTGCCCTCCGACTCTGGGCCCGCCGTCGACCGCTGCCTTACTCCAATGCAAACGACGCTACGCCTGCAGGCCTTTGGACGGTAGGAGGCAATAGCGACAGCTGCCTACGGTTTTCGTGTTGGAGTGAGATTGGGATGGCGGTGTGCGTCGACGAGGTTCAGGGGTAGCGGGTGGCTACCGTGTCCTGTCTGAAGGGTCAGGCGTCAATCGAGGCCATGTTGGCGTCGTCGTGCCGGGCTCCGGCTGCGGGTTGGAGTGCGTTGAGGCGTTCGAGTTGGTCTGCGGTGAGTTCGACGCCGTCGGCTGCTGTATTTTCCTCCACACGGGAGACGCGGCGGGTGCCGGGGATGGGGGCGATGTCCTCGCCGCGGGTCAGTAGCCAGGCGAGGGCGGTTTGGGCTGGGGTGGCACCGATTTCCGCGCCGATGCTCTGGACTTCGTCGACGATGCGCAGGTTGCGGGCGAAGTTGTCACCGGTGAAGCGGGGGTTGGTTTTGCGCCAGTCGTCGTCGGCGAAGTCCTCCACTGTGCGGATCTGCCCGGTGAGCAGTCCGTGCCCGAGGGGGGAGTAGGGGACGAAGCCGATGCCCAGTTCGCGCAGCAGCGGCAGGATATCGTCTTCGACGTCGCGGGTCCACAGGGAGTACTCGGTTTGCAGGGCCGTGACGGGCTGCACGGCGTGGGCCCGGCGGATGGTGTCCGGGGAGGCTTCGGACAGGCCGAAGTGCAGTACCTTACCTTCGGTGATCAGGTCCGCGACGGCCCCGGCGGTCTCTTCGATGGGGGTGTTCCGGTCGACCCGGTGCTGGTAGTAGAGGTCGATATGGTCGGTGCCCAGTCGTTTCAGGGACCCCTCGACGGCGGTGCGGATGTTCGCTGCGCTGCTGTCGATCACGCCGGGTCCTCCGCCTGAGTGGGAGACGAGGCCGAACTTCGTGGCGATCTTCACGTGGTCACGGCGTCCCTTGATTGCCTGGCCCACGATTTCCTCGCTCAGGAATGGCCCATAGATCTCCGCTGTGTCGATGTGGGTGACACCGAGTTCGAGTGCACGGTGGATGGTGCGGATCGATTCGGTGTTATCCAGGGCGCCTTCGCTGGTATAAATTCCGGCCATGGTCATGGCGCCGAGGCCGATGCGGGAGACTTCCAGATCCCGGAGGCGTGCGTTTTTCATGCTGTATTTCCCTTCGGTAAATTCTCAGGCTTGGGAGGTGGGCATAGCCCACAGTTCGGCGATGGAGGAGCGGCGGTGACGGGTCACCATGTACGCGACGCTCTCGGCGATATCCTCGGGTTGCAGCTTCTCGGGGATGTTCTTCGCGTCGGAGACGGCGAGGTCGCTTTTGATGGTGTCGTTGTTGTGTGAGATCAGTTCTGTTTCGACGGCGCCGGGCTCGAGTAGGCCGACCCGGACGTGCTTCTTCGTGATCTCCTGGCGGAGCGCTTCGGTGAAGCCGTTCACCCCGAACTTCGTCATGTTGTACGTGGCGAAGTTCGCCCACGCCTGCCGGCCGGCGATCGAGGAGATGTTGACGATGTCCGCGACGCCGCGCAGTTCGTCGTCCGCTGCAGCGAGCAGGTGCGGCAGCGCCGCCTTCGTCATATAGAGCAGACCGTTCTGGTTGACGGCCATCATCCGCTCCCACTCGTCGACCTCCTGATCAACGACCGTTCCGAGCAGCATCAGCCCGGCGTTATTGATCAGGATGTCCAGCCGGCCGAACTGGTTTACCACCTCCGCAACGGCCTGTTCGGCCTGGCTTCGGTCCGTGATGTCGGCCGGAACGGCGTAGGCGGTGCCGCCGGCAGCCTCGATCTCGGCCACGAGTGTGTCCAGGCGGTCCTTCCGGCGGGCGACGACGGCGACCGACGCCCCCTGCTCGGCGAGGGCACGGGCCGTGGCGTCACCGATGCCGCTGCTCGCACCGGTTACCAGGGCAACAGTTCCGATCAGTTTTGCTGTCATTGGTTGCTCTCTTTTCATTGGGGTTTTGGCTGGATTTGGGCAGGCGTCAGCAGAGCCCGTACAACGTGGGTTGCCTGGCTTGCGGGGTTTGTAGTTGCTCTTATGGCGAAGGCGCTGGCATTTTTAGTCAGGTTCCTGTTCGGCCTTTTCCAAGGCCTGGATGGAGGGGCTGTGCCTGGGAGCGGGCGCTTTGGCGGCTTCCTCTTCTGCGTCCGTAGTGCTGGACGGTGCCGCCCAGCTGGCGAGGAATGCCAGCGCGGAGGCGGAGGCGGAGCCGGGCTCGGCGGTGAAGGTGAACAGGGTCTGGCCTTCATCGCCGAGCAGGTGGAGCGTCTCGAACTGCAGGGAAAGGTCCCCTGCCACCTTGTGGTGGAAGCGCTTGGTGCCCGTGGTGTGGATCCGGACGTCGTGACCGGCCCAGAGGGCGGCGAACTGTCCACTGCCGGTGGTGAGCTCGCCGATCAGTTCGTTCAGTGCCCGGTCGTGCGGGTTCCGGCCTGATTCCGAGCGGAGCATGGCTACCGTGGTGGCGGCCACCGCGTTCCAGTCGGGGTACAGGTCGCCGGCGCCCGGATCGAGGAAGAGGTAGCGCGCTTGGTTCGGCAGCCTGCCTGGAAGGCCCGGGCCGAAGGACACGGTGGAGGTGAAAACGTCCGCGTACAGTGCCCGGCCCAGCAGGTTGGTGCGAGCACGTCCGAGCGGCCGTTCTGCACCAGCGCTGCCACCCCGGTCATGCAGTCCAGCAGGCGCAGCACCCCGGAGCGTACCCGTTGCTGGGCTGGTTTCCGCGGGGTCCGGCGGGTGGGGGAGTTGGCGGTCCGGGCCAGGTCCATCAGGTGGGCGTGCTCGGCCTCGTCCAGCTGAAGGGCCGAGGACACGGCTTCGAGGACTGAGTCGGAGGCGCCGCGGAGGCTGCCGCGTTCCAGCCTGGTGTAGTAGTCGGTGCTCACCCCGGCCAGTTGCGCCACTTCCTCACGCCGCAGGCCCGGAACCCGGCGCAGTTCCCCATAGCTGGGGATGCCGGCCTGGTCCGGACTGATCTTCGCGCGGCGCGAGATCAGGAATTCACGGATGTCGTCTTTTCTGTCCACAACCATCACGCTACGCACCCAGGCCAGCCGGTGGCAGTGTCCATCAGACACCCCCACAAGAGGCCTATGTCTGCAGGCATACCGCCGCGGCTGACAAAGGAGCCGCCGTCCCGAAAAGATGTTGCGCTAAGCAGGGCGATTCTCGAAACTCGAGACCAGGCAGCTTTGGGCGCATCCAATATTGGGGGTTGAGTTATCAATGGATATTGAACCGGAAGCCGGCGAACCCGAGGCGGGACCTTGGCAAGCCGAGTCGCTGGAGGGCTTGGTGCGGAGACTGTTGCCGGCAGCACGGCACCGTCCGAACCGGCCCTGGATTGTGGCGGTAGATGGACGGAGCGGGTCAGGCAAGACCACCCTGGTTGAGCGCCTTCTGGCTCAAGTTCCGGATTCAGCCGCCGTCCACACGGACGATGTAGCGTGGCATCTCGCGTTTTTTGACTGGGCTGATGAACTCCGTGACGGCGTCCTCGAACCTCTGGTTAAAGGTGAGGCAGTCCATTATCGTCCGCCGGGCTGGGTGGCCCGAGAACGTCCGGGTGCCATAGCTGTGCCCGCCGGGCGTTCGGTGGTGTGGGTGGAGGGGAGCGGATCATCACGCCGAGCGCTGTCCCACCTCATCGACGCTTCTATCCGGGTGCAGTGTGACAATCTTGAAGCCCGACGGCGCCTCAGGGCTCGAGATGGGCAGGAAGAGGAAGAGCTGCACAGGGAGTGGGAAGAAGAAGAAATTCCCTTCCTACTTGAAGACCGGCCATGGGAGCGGGCTGCAGTGATCGTGGCCGGAAGGCCCGCTTTGCACCACGATCCGAAAACGCAGGTAGTAACCGCGAGGGGCCCGCTAAACCTGGTGTCAACGGTGGGGGTCGTTTGAATGGTTTGATTAGTCGGTGCTCGGTCTCAGACGCCTCGTGGTTCTTGTCCTGTTTGCGGTTTGTGTCACTAGCGCCGCCTTGTTCTGGTTGCTTGGGCAGCGTGGAGCGGACACACGCCATGTCATGTCTCCACCACCGCGAGCCGGCGCTGAGCTCGAAATGCTTTCCTCCGGCATGACCACGGCCGTGAACGTCACCAGAAATCCGGATGCCGGTTGGGTTGTCCGCGCTGCAGGGCAAACCGGGATCCCCGAACGCGCGCTGCGGGCGTACGTTGCCGCGGCGGAGACAGTAGATGCTGCTGCTCCGATGTGCGGGATCGGTTGGAACACCGTGGCGGCCCTCGGTTTCGTTGAGACAGCACATGGGACGTACGGTGGCGGCGGCCTGAACGCTGCGGGGCAGGTGAGTCGTCCGGTGGTGGGACCGGCTCTTGACGGTGCCGGATTCGCCGCGATCGCGGACACGGACGCGGGTGCCCTGGACGGGGATGCCAGCTGGGACCGTGCTGTGGGGCCGATGCAGTTCATTCCTTCCACCTGGCAGCTCGTAGGGCGGGACGGGAACGGGGACGGAACGGCGGATCCCTTTAATATCGACGATGCGGCCCTCAGCGCGGCGACCTATCTGTGTGCCCGCGGCGGTGACCTCACAACCGCGGAAGGGTGGACCGCGGCGATCTATGCCTACAACCAATCTGACGCCTACATTCAACAAGTTCGTGACCAGGCCACGGAATATGCTGCGATGACAGGCGAAATCACGGTGCGGTAAGCGCCGAGGCCACCGCTTTGCCCAGTTCTTCGGTGGTGGCGTTGCCTCCCATGTCGGGTGTGAGGGTTTCGGGTCCGCGGGCGAGCACTGCCTCCATGGCGGTGGTGATGGCGGCGGCTGCTTCGGCTTCGCCCAGGTGATCCAGCATCATCGCGGCGCACCAGATTTGCCCGATGGGGTTGGCGATTCCTTTGCCGGCGATATCGGGGGCGG
Source organism: Arthrobacter sp. OV608 (assembly GCA_900110595.1). Classification (GTDB taxonomy): domain Bacteria; phylum Actinomycetota; class Actinomycetes; order Actinomycetales; family Micrococcaceae; genus Arthrobacter. The sequence goes on from FOEZ01000005.1 coordinate 56,832, forward strand.
AGCCGTGGACCGGTTCGAAAAGGCTGGGGAACTTTCGTTCGGGATTGATATTGCCGCTGGGGGCGATGCCGATGGTTCCGGTGCAAGCTGGTCCGAGGTCGGAGAGGATGTCACCAAAGAGGTTGCTGGCCACGACGACGTCGAACCAGTCCGGGTGCATAACGAAGTTCGCCGCGAGGATATCGATGTGGTACTTGTCCACATCGACCTCGGGGTAGGCAGCGGACATGGCCTGCACGCGTTCGTCCCAGTAGGGCATGGTGATGGAGATGCCGTTGCTCTTGGTGGCTGAGGTCAGGTGCTTCCTGGGGCGGCTTTGCGCCAGGTCGAAGGCGTATTTGAGGATGCGGTCCACGCCGGTGCGGGTCATGACGGTTTCCTGGACCACGGTTTCGCGGTCGGTGCCTTCGAAGATTTTCCCGCCAATGCTGGAGTATTCGCCTTCGGTGTTTTCGCGCACGACGTAGAAGTCGACGTCGCCCGGGGCACGGCCGGCCAGGGGGCTGGGCACGCCGGGGAGGAGTTTGACCGGGCGGAGGCTGACGTACTGGTCAAAGTGACGGCGGAACTGCAGGAGACTGCCCCACAACGAGATGTGGTCGGGGACGACGTCAGGCCACCCGACTGCGCCGAAGAAGATGGAGTCGAACTGGTTCAACTGGTCGAACCATCCGTCGGGGAGCATTTTGCCGTGCCGGGTGTAGTAGTCCGCGGAGGCGTAGTCGAAGTTCTCGTATTTGAGGTTGAGGTCAAAGGCTGAGGCTGCGGCGTCCAGGACGCGCAGTCCTTCGGGCACGACTTCGGTGCCGATTCCGTCGCCGGGAATGACTGCGATGCGGTGGGATTTCGACATCAGAGATCCTTCTTTATCTGTTCGCGGTTTTCGGGTCAGCGGTCGGCCGGATGTGCCGGTGCGCGGTTTTCGAGGACATCTATGACCGCCTGCGCGGCTGCCAGGCCGGCCCGGGTCCGAGCCTGAATGGTTTGTCCGGCGAGGTGGGAGGTGATGAGTATGTTGTCCAGGCCTCGAAGCGGGCTGTCGCTGGGGAGGGGTTCGCTTTGGAGCACGTCCAGCGCAGCCCCGGCGATGGTGCCGTCCCGAAGTGCCTTGGCCAAGGCACTCTCGTCCACGAGTGAGCCCCGGGCCGTGTTGATGAGGACGGCGGTGGGCTTCATCGCTTCCAGCCGGGTGGCGTCGATGAGCGGGCCGGTGTGCTGGCCTGCCCGCGTGTGCAAGGAGAGGTAGTCAGCGCCGCGGATGACGGTGTCGAGATCGGCGAACTGTATGGCGGTGTTGTCGGGGTCGGGGTGGCGGGTGCTGACCAGGACATTCATGCCCAGTGCGACACCCAGGTTTGCGGTAGCGCGCCCGCTCGGGCCGTAGCCGATGATGCCGAGGGTGGAGCCCCGCAGTTCGTGGCCGGCTTCGCGGGGCCAGTCCCCTTGGCGAACGGCGGTGGTGACCTCGGAGAGGCGGCGCGCCGCCATGATGATCAGTCCGATGGTGAATTCGGCGACTGAGTGGTGGTTGGTCCCGGGAGCGTTGCAGACCCGGATTTCCTGTGCGGTCGCGGCCTGGATGTCGATGGAGTCGTACCCGACCCCGCTGCGGGCGATGACTTTGAGCGTCGCGGCATGTGCGAGCATGTCGGCAGTGACCGGTTCGCTGGCGAGGATGGCGCCGGAGACGCCGTCGAACAGTGCGCGGCGTTCCTCCGGAGTCCGTGGCCCCTGCGAGGGTGAGTAGACCGGTTCCAGACCATGGTCGCGCAGTAACTGGTCCACGGCATCTCCTTCGTGGAGGTAATCAGTGGTGATCAGTATGCGGAGGGCCATGGTGTTGTTCCTCGTCAGGTGGGATGCGGGTAGTTTTTGCGGACGGTGGTCCACGCGGGTCAGGGCCGCCGCGGATTGCGCAGCGGCCCTGACGGTTGTTAGTGGGCGTCGACTTTGTCGGCTTCCACGGGTTCCGGAGTGCGGACCTGATTTTCGTTCTTCTTATTTCCTGCGGCATGCAGGGCCTTCCGGGCCTGCTCGGGGTCGAAGTCCTTTTCCCATTTACCGATGACGACGGCGGCCATCGCGTTTCCGAGGACGTTGATGAACACCCGGCCTTCGTTCAGGAGGCGGTCGATGCCGACGATGAGGGCGAGGGCTGCGAGCGGGATGCCGCCGACGGAGCTGAGGGTGCTGGCCAGGACAATGAACGCGCCGCCGGCGATACCGGCCGTGCCCTTGCTGGTGAGCATCATGACGCCGACCATGACCAGTTGCTGTTCCCAGGAGAGGTCCATGCCGACGGCCTGGGCCAGGAACACTGAGGCCATGGTGAGGTAGACGGCGGATCCATCAAGGTTAAAGGAGAACCCGGAGGGGATGACGATGCCGACGGTGGACTTGCCCACGCCCATGTTTTCGAGTTTCTTGATCAGCTGCGGCAGGACGGCCTCGCTGGAGCAGGTGCTCAGCGCGATCAGGAGTTCGGCCTTGAAGTAGCGCATGACCGTGAAAATGTTCATTCCGCAGGCACGGGCGATCGTGCCGAGGACAACGAGGACATAGACGATGCAGGTGGCGGTGAACAGCAGGACGAGGATGCCCAGTTGCTGCAGGCTTTGGGTGCCGTAGTTCGCCACGACGGCGGCCAGGGCACCGAAGGTGCCGATAGGGGCGAGGCGCATGACCCAGCCGACGATCTTGAAGATCACCACGGAGAGGGCCTGGATGCCTTTGGTGAGGAATTTACCGGATTCTCCGGAGACGTTCATCGCGGCGCCGAACAGGATGGAGACCATGAGGGCGGCGATGATGGTGTGGCCGGTCAGCGCACCGAACAGCGATTCGGGGATGATGTTGTTGACGAATTCGAGGCCGTCGAAACCCTTGCCGGCGGCAGCGGGGACCTTGCTGGCGTCCAGCTTGTCCGGGTCGATGTTCATGCCCGCGCCCGGTTTGAAGACGTTGGCGACCACCAGGCCGATGAGCATGGATACCAGTGACAGGACGATGAAGTAGCCCAGCGCCTTCACTCCGATGCGGCCGGCCTTGCGCAGGCTGTCCATGGATGCGATTCCCAGGGAAACGACGCAGAACACCACAGGGATGACGATCATCTTCACCAGGGCGATGAACCAGTCGCTGAGCGGTGTGAGCTGCTTGCCGACCGAGGGCAGGAGGAAGCCGACGGCGATGCCCAGGACGGCGCCCAGGACGACTTGGAACCAGAGTTCACGCAGCAGGCGCCCGAACCTGGAGCGCTGCCGCGGCGGGGAGGAATGCTGCGGGTTCTTAACAGTGTGGGACGACATCTAGGGTGCTCCTTTGCACGTCAGACTTGGGTGGGAAGAAGGGTGCGGTCCCGGGCAGTGGTGCTGCCCGGGACCGGGCACGAACAGCTGGTCTTACTCGTGCAGCCCGCGCAGGACCTTGTAGAACTCGGCCTTGCCTTCCAGGCCGATACCGGGAAGGTCGCCGGGGGCTACGCGGCTGTTGACGATGACAGCGTCGTCGGTGAAGCCGCCGGTGGGCTGGAACTCACCGGGGTAGGACTCGTTGCCGCCGAGTTTGAGGGCGGCGGCAATGTGCAGGGAGAACTGGTGTCCGCCGTGCGGGATGCAGCGGCGCGAGGACCAGCCGTGCTGGGCGAGCATGTCCTGGATCCGGCGGTATTCGGTAAGGCCGTAACTGAGGGCTGGGTCGACCTGAATGAAGTCGCGGTCCGGGCGCATGCCGCCGTAGCGGATCAGGTTCCGGGCGTCCTGGAGGGAGAACAGGTTCTCTCCGGTGGCGATCGGGTTCCGGTAGTGCTCGGAGAGGGTGGCGTTCAGGGCGTAGTCCAGCGGGTCGCCGACTTCCTCGTACCAGAACAGCCCGTACTGGTCGATCGCCTTGCCGTATTCAAGGGCTGTTTCCAGGTCGAACTTGCCGTTGACGTCGACCATGAGGCGGGAGCCGTCGCCGTCGAGGACCTCGAGGACAGCTTCGATGCGGCGGAGGTCTTCGGCGAGGTCGGCGCCGCCAATCTTCATCTTGACAACGTCATAGCCCTTGGCCAGGAAGCCCCGCATTTCGTTCTGCAGGTCCTCGAGGCTCTTGCCTGGCGCGTAGTAACCGCCGGCGGCGTAGACGAAGACGTCCTTGTCCGGGTTGCCGTCGCCGTAGTGGTCCGAAATCCAGCGGTAGAGCGGCACGCCGGCGATTTTGGCGGCGAGATCGTGCAGGGCCATGTCGGCAACGCCGACGGCGACCGAGCGTTCACCGTGGCCGCCGGGCTTTTCGTTGGACATCATCAGGTCCCACGCCTTCTCCGGCGAGAGGCCGCCGTCGTCATCAAGAAGGTCCTCCGACGGTGCGTCGAGCAGGCGGGGGAGAATGCGCTCTTCCAGGATGGCAGTCGCGTTGTAGCGGCCGTTGGAGTTGAATCCATAGCCGACCAGGGGCTTTCCGTCGACGAAAACATCGCTGACCAGCGCAATGATGGTGCAGTCCATCTTGGTGAAGTCGATGAAGGCATTGCGGATCGACGAGCTGATGGGAATGGTGCCTACATGGGCGGAAACGATTTTCATCTTTGAATCTCTCTTCACTGGGATCTTATTTCTTATAAGACTGAGGGCTAAACGTTGTTCCTCTTAAAGGAGGGAGTGGCGCTGAGCGAATATCTTATAAGACCTTGGCTCAAGCGTAGAGGATCAGTGACGGGCAGCACAAGCTGTCAGCCCGGATTTCTTATAAGATGTTGCACGCGAGGAAGTGGGACGCCACTTCCCCATGAGAGAAGCGGAGCAGCGATGGACACCACCAACGTCTTTTCGAGTAAAGGCAGTCTGGCGTACAGCGAACTTCGCCAACTGATCCTTTCCGGGAGCCTGGCCCCGGGGTCGCGCATCTCCCAATACGAACTCGCTGACAACATGCAAATGAGCATCACGCCCCTGCGCGAAGCGATCCGCCGGCTCTCCAGTGAGGGCCTGATCATCATGGACACCCACCGCGACTCCCGCGTGGCTGACATGAGCGCCGCCGAGGCCCGCGAACTGCTGGAGGTCCGTCTGTCGCTGGAGCCGTCAGCGACCGAACTGGCCGCGTACCGCCGGACCGACGCTGACATTGAGGCCATCCGGATAGCTGCGGAAAAGCTGTTGCCGGTCACCCGGGTCTGGGGCGAGGACGCCATCACGGCCCACCGCGACTTCCACCGCGCCGTCTACACCGCGTCCCACAACACCACGATGATCAAGCTCCTTGATGACCTGTGGGACAAGTCCGACCGCTACCGGCGGATCGGGCTCGAGCTGCCGTCCGGCGATGAGCCCCGGACGATTGACCTGAACCAGCACCACCAGATCCTTGAACTCATCGTTGCCCAGGACGGGGCGCGCGCAGCTGAACTTGCCAGGGTTCACATCGCCCACAGCCTCACAGCTGCAGCGACGGGAGCCTTGGAAGACCGTGAGAACGATCAGGCGCCGACCCTGAACAGGACCGCCTAGTCTCACGCCAACTTTTCCGTTCGCAGAACCTGATGCTGCCGCCTGACCCTTTCCTGCACCTCACGTTTGGAGGCGCACGGATTTCGAGTGTCACTTCGGCACCGCAATCCCGACGTCGGCACCCGGGGTGGGCGCCGACGTCGGGATTGGGAATTTACCCGCTCGCAGTGAAAGGCGGGCATGCCGGCACAGGCTGCGGGAGCGTCAGGCCAGCAAAGCGCGGGTGTGGTCGTTGAGGAACATGCCCCGCGGATCGAACTCGCGCCGGACCTGGATGAAGGTATCCAGCCCGGGGTAGAGGCGCTCCAGCCGGCTCCTGGTCATGAAGTGGATTTTCCCCCAGTGTGCCCGAGGTTCGAACTCCTGCAGGACAGCGTCGGCATCACGAAAGAACTGCCAGTAGTCGGTGCCGGGCTCGGTGGTCAGGGTGACCACTGTGCTGTCGCGTCCCTGGAACTGGGACATGTAGGCGTCGTCAGCTTTCACCCAGCGGACCTCCACGGGGTACTTCTGACTCGGATGTTTGGTCCGGATCAGGTCTTGAACGGCCTCGACGGCGGCCAGGCCGTCCTCGCTGCGGACGAAGTACTCAAGTTCGTGGAACTGGGTGGTGAAGCCGCCGGGATAGATCCGGTACGAGCGGTCCAGCCGGGCACCTTCAATGCCTGAAATCCGGCGTTCGTCCTGGACGTCCACGATGTTGTACTTCTTGGTGTAGCTCCGGCCTCCCATGCCGTAATCCGGCGAACCCGGCAGATCCAGAAGCCCGCACGAGTCATTATCCGGGCACCAGAGGAACGAATAGTGCCGGTTCGAGTCAATGTCGGACTGCCAGGTTCCGGCGGTCTCAGCCCAGGTGGGATAGGTGATCTCCTCCTGCAGGTAGTAGCTGTCCTCGACCGCCAGTTCGACCTCAAGGAAGATGCCCAGGGTGCCCAGGGACACCTGTGCGGCGCGAAGTTCGCGGAGTTGGCCTTCGCCGATTTCCACAATGTCGCCGTAACCGTTGATCAGCTTCACCCAGCGGAGACTGGACGAAAAGCTGCCGAGGTTCTTCCCCGAGCCGTGGGTACTGGTGGCCAGTGCTCCGGCGATCTGCTGCTTGTCGATGTCCCCCTGGTTACCCAAGGCCAGTCCCTGTTCCCACAGGGCGTCACCGAAGGCGTTGATGGTGGTTCCGGCCAAGGCCCTTGCACGACGCCCCGCCGGGTCGGTGCCGGTGATCGCCGACAGGCCGGACATGTCCATCAGCACTCCGCCCGTTTGGACCAGCGGAGAAGACGAGTGCCCCGACCCGACCGCCCGGACAGGCAGCCCCTCGCGGATGGCGAAGCGGACGGCGTCGAGCGCTTCTTGTTCATTCCGCGGCCGCACGGTGAAGGCCGGGGTGGCGCTTTGGTTACCGCCCCAGTTGGTCCAGGTGGCGTCCGTGCTGAAAGGTGCTGTGGGGGTGGCTGCGGCCGGTATTCCCGCTGCGGGGAGGTGCGTGGTCATGGTGATAGCTCCGTTGCTTATCCGGTGGTTATGCGCCGTGGTTGATCATGACGTGCTTGGTGCGCGAGTAATCATCCAGGGCATAGAGCGATAGGTCGCGGCCGTAACCGGATCCCTTGAATCCGCCCCACGGTACCTCGCAGGCCAGGACCAGGTGTGCATTGACCCAGACCGTGCCAAACTCGAGCTGCTTGGGTATCCGCAGAGAGCGGCTGGAATCGCGGGTCCACACCGAGGCGGAAAGGCCGTAGGGGCTTTCGTTGGCACGCCTCACTGCTTCTTCCGTGCTGGCGAACGTCTCCACGGTGACCACCGGCCCGAAAATCTCATGGGTAGCAATGGGTGCCCCGGATGGAACGTTGGTGATGACGGTCGGTTCAATGAAGTATCCCGTGCCTTGCAGTACGGAACCGCCAACGGCCATGGTCAGGCCGGCCGCTTTGGCCTCTTCGAGGGATTCCTTGACGCGCTCGAAGTGGGGGCGGGAGATCATGGGGCCGATTTCCACGTCGTCGCCGGCATCCGGTGCCCCGATGACCAGCGTGCTGACCTCACGCACCAGGTGCTCGGTAAATTCTTCGGCCACCGACTCGTGCACCAGCACGCGGCAGGCGGCACCGCAGTCCTGCCCGGCGTTCCAGAAGCCGGCGTTCCGCACACCGACGGCGGCGGCGCGGAGGTCGGCGTCGGGGAAGACCAGCACAGGGGCCTTGCCACCAAGCTCCAGGTGGACGCGCTTCACAGACCGTGCTGCAGTTTCGGCCACCGCCTGGCCGCTGACAACACTGCCGGTGAGGGCGATCAGGGCGATGTCAGGATGCTCGGAAAGCCGCTGCCCGACGGTCCGGCCACGGCCGGTGACCACATTGAGGATGCCGTCCGGAATGCGTCCGGCCAGAACTTCCGCCAGCTTCAGCGTGGACAACGGGGTTTGCTCGGAGGGCTTGATGACGATGCTGTTGCCGGCGGCGAGGATGGGGGCGATCTTCCACGCCGCCATCAGCAGCGGGTAGTTCCACGGAGTAATGACGCCGACAACCCCCACGGGTTCGCGGAGAATCACGGATGTGTGGTCCGTGGCGTAGTCACCGCCGGCCATGGAGGTCAGGGTGCGTGACGCGCCGGCCATGAAGCGGAAGGTGTCGATGGTGCTGGAGACATCGTCCTCGGACACGGCCTGCGGCTTGCCCGTGTTGGCGGACTCGATGGCCTCGAACGCTTCCCGGTTCTCCTCGATGATGTTCGCGATGAGGTTCAGGACATCCGCGCGTTCCTTCGGGGTGGTGGCACCCCAGGTCTTTTGGGCTGCGACGGCGGCGGCAACAGCGACGTCCACGTCATCGGCCGTGCCGGCCTGCACGGAAGTGATGATGGCTTCGGTGGTGGGATCCACGACCTCTATGGACTCTCCTGAGGAGCCCGGGACGAAGGATCCGTTGATGAAGTGCCCCGCCGGAGGCAGCGGCAGTTGCAGGGGCAGGGTGCGCGCGTCAGCGGGGGAGCGCCGGACGGTGAAGTGTTCAGTCTGGGTGGCAGTCATGATGATTCGCTTTCAGATAAGGTCTGGGGTGAGTGCAGCGGCGGGAAATGATGCGGCTTCGGTCTTCTTCCGGAAGACACGGGCCGCCACGTAGTAGAGCGGGGCAACAATCACGAGCCCGACAATCCAGGAGATGTCCACACCGCCCAGGGCAGCGGCCAGCGGGCCTGTGTAGAGTGCGGTTGCCGAGAAGGGAACCTGGATCAGGGCGCCTGCCAGGTAGGAGCCGATGGCGACCCAATTGAACCGCCCGTACACGCCGCCATCGCGCTTGAAGAAGTCTTCGACCCGGTACTCGCCGTGCCGCAGGAGGTAGTAGTCCACCAGGTTGATGGCCGTCCACGGGACCAGGACGTACATCAGGAAGGACAGGAAGTTCGTATAGAAGAGGATGAAGTTGTCGCGGGCAAAGAGGGCGATGGAGACGGCGACCACGAAGAGGATGACTGCCGCGATGCTGCGGGTCTTGGCGCGTGGCAGCCAGGAGGGCCTGAAGGTCTGGCCGATGGTGAGGGTGCACAGGACGCCGCAGTACAGGTTCATGGCGTTCGAGGCAGCCACGCCCAGGCAGAAGATGCCCACGATGATCAGGGTCCAGGGCTGGAGTAATGCGCCCAGGCTGCCGACGATTTCGACGTCGCCGGTGCTCACGGCGACGGCGAGCGTGCCCACGAGGGCGCCCAGGATCATGGGGAACAGAGTTCCCAGGACGCAGCCTGAGTAGGAAGCCCAGAACGCCGGAGCAGAACCCGTGCCCTGCGGCATGTAGCGCGAGTAATCGGAGACGTAGGGTGCGTAGGCCAGCTGCCACAGGGCCGAGACGGAGATGGTCCCCATGAAGCCGACCCAGTTGAAGTCACCCGTCTCCAGGAAATTGCCGGGCAGTCCGTGGACCACCAGGATCCAGCCGAATGCCAGGAGCAGCGCCAGGCCGGCCGCGACGCTGAGGACACGGGCATAAGCGTGAATGAGGCGGTAGCCAAAAATTGTCGCGATAACGCTGACCACGCCAATGATGATGATGCCTGCGTCCACACTGAGACCGGGGCTGACGGCGGCCATTGCTTCGCCGCCAAAGACCAGGTTTGCCGCGAAGAAGCCGACGTACATGACGACCACAATCACCACGATCAGTAGCGCCCCGAAGGAGCCGAACTGGCCGCGCGTCTGGATCATCTGTGCCACGCCCAGTTGCGGGCCCTGGGCAGAGTGCAGCGCCATGAAGATGCCGCCCACCACGTTGCCGATGATGATGCCCACGACCGAGGGTACAAAGCCCAGTCCGAACACCGTGGTGGCGAGGCCGCCGGTCACGATGGTCATGATCATGATGTTGGAGCCGAACCAGATGGTAAACAGGTCCCGTGCCTTGCCGTGGCGTTCGTTGGCCGGGATGGGCTGGATGGTCTTGTCTTCCAGCCGGGGAACTTCGGCAATCGGCGTGCTCATGACGCGCTCCGGGCAGCTGACTCGAGTTCGCGTACCCCGGTGGCCTTGCTGCGGTTAACCATCAATGCCAGCAGGTCGAAGACCAGGGTGGCCGCGGCCACCGTGGTGATATCCGCATGGTCGTAGGCCGGGGCTACCTCCACGACGTCGGCGCCCACAATGTTGATGCCGTCCAGTCCGCGGAGCAGGGCCAGGAGTTCGCGGGAGTGGAGCCCGCCCATCTCCGGCGTGCCGGTGCCTGGCGCGTAGGCGGGATCCAAAACGTCGATGTCGATGGAGACGTACACCGGGGTGTCGCCGAGCCGCTCCTTCACTTGGGCGATGGCCGCCGGAACACCTATGACGTCCAGGTCTGAGCAACGGATGATCTGGAACCCGAACTCGTGGTCCCGGAGGAAATCGTTGCGGTCGTACACCGGACCGCGGATACCCACGTGCACGGACTTGTCCTCCACCAGCAAGCCTTCCTCGAAGGCGCGGCGGAAGATGGTGCCGTGGGTGATGGGCTGGTCGAAGTACGTGTCCCATGTATCCAGGTGGGCGTCGAAGTGCAGCAAGGCCACCGGCCCGTGGACTTTGTTCAACGCCCGCAGCATGGGAAGGGCGATGGTGTGGTCGCCCCCGATCGAGATCAGCCGCTTGTCCGCGCTGATCAGGGGAAGTGCCTGTTCCTCAATTTCGCGGACGGCCCGGGCGATGTCGTACGGTGTGCAGGCGATGTCGCCGGCGTCCACTACCTGGGCCTCGTACACGGGCTCAACATCCAGTTCAGGGTGGTAGCCGGGGCGGAGCAGCCGGGAGGCTTCGCGGACTGCGGCAGGACCGAAACGGGCCCCTGGCCGGAAGGACGTTCCGCCGTCGAACGGCACGCCGACAATGGCGATGTCATAGTCCGGGACACGGTCGATTTGGGGGAGCCTGGCGAAGGTTCCCAAGCCCGCGTAGCGGGGTACTTTGGTTGCGTCCACGGGGCCAATGGGCTGGTGCGTAGTCATGGCTGGATCCTTCGGTAGCTGGGTGCTCGCCGTTGAGCGGGAAGTGCATACCTCAATTCTTGGTGACCCGGATCACCCCGGATAGCGGTACATTGACTACAAATGGCCGAGACGCTTAGACGAACGTCTAAAAGGTTCAGAAGCCCCCAAGGCAAGGAAACACAGGGATGGCTATCACCGTCGCCGAACTCGTGGCCGAACCGCAGCTCGGCCTGACACTCCTCGCCGGGGCTGACGGGACAAACAACCGGATCACGTGGGCCCACACCTCGGATCTGCCCAGGCTCTGGGAATGGGTCACGGGCGGTGAGCTCATGATGACCAACGGGCTCTCCATCCCAGCGGATGCAGCGGGCCAGGTTGCCCTCGCCGAAGCCCTGGTGGATTCCGGGGCAAGCGCCTTGGCGATCGGCGAGAAGATGCACGCGCCGCCGCTGAGGGCCGAATTCATCGAGGCGTGCAACAAACTTCCACTGCCCCTGATCAGCATTCCCTACCCCCTTCCGTTCATTGCCATTGCCCGGTCGGTAGCCGAGTCGTCGCTGCTGGAGGAATCGCGCCGGCTGCGCCAGACGGCGCGGGTCTACGACCTTCTCCGCACCGCGGGCGCGTCCGAGGACCACTGGCAGAGCCTCGTCCTGAGGCTTGCCACGGAGTTGGATGCGGAGCTGTTTGTGGTGGACCGCCGGTGCCTCCACTCCTGGCACCCTGACGGGAAGCCCCTCCCGGGATTCCTGGCGGAAGAGTGGTCCCCGCACCCTGGCCAGGTGTCTGTTGCGGGCAAGAATTTCCAGTGGCACAGGGTCAGGGGCAGGCATGTCCTGACCATGGACATTCCCACGCACGCCAATGCGCTCATGGTGGTGCTTCCCCTCAGCGAACCGCACCCTGACGCCGTCGTACTTCTTCACGCCGCAACCGTGGTGGGGCTTCAGCTGGCCCGCGTTGTCCTTTCGCTGGAGGGCAGGCACCGGCTGGCCGGTGAGTTCCTGCTGCAGGCCCTCGACGGCCGGCTGGGAAGCGCTGAAATGGAACGGCGGCTGGCGGCCTTCGAGGTTCCGGCTCAGGATTTTGTGGTCGCCTCACTGTCAGCGGACGACGGCGACGGGCTGGCGAACGTCCATATCGAACTGTGGCGGCACGGAGTTTCTGCGGCCTCCTTGCGCCGGAACAACCGCCTGCACGTGGTGGTCGCCGCCGATGTGGCGGACGATCTGCTGATGCACTGTGCCAGCCCGGAAACCACCATGGGGATCAGTTCGGCGGCAACGGTTGCAGGCCTGCATCATGCCCTGCAGGAGTCGCTGTGGGCCCTGGGGTCGGCCAGGGCGAACAAGCTCCGGCTGGCCCGGTACGCGGAAGGCCCAAGCTGGCTGGGTTTGACCGGAGTCGAGGAGGGAGCTGCTTTGGTGCGCCGCCTCCTGGGCCCAATTTTCGACTATGAGCAAAGCCAGGACGGCGACTTGATGGTCACATTGAAGGCCTATCTGGACCTGCAGCGCTCCTGGCAAAAAACGGCCGCCGCCTTGTTCACCCACCGCCAAACCATCATTTACCGGATCCGTAAAGTCGGCGACCTGACGGGCCTGGACATGAGTGAAACGTCCACGCTCGCGCAGCTGTGGCTGGCGCTCCAGATCCACGAAGCGATGCATTCCTGACTCTTCATTTCCCGCAATGGGAAAAGCGTGTGGGTTCGCCCTGCGCCCGCCTTATTCCCTATGCCTCGGCACGTCGGGCAGTTCGTCCACGTACACCGTCTGCGTGGGCTCGAAGTAGATTACCAGCACTTCATCACCCACGGCGAAGACACTCGCCTTGTCGAATGGGTGCGCGTGGAAAGCCATGGTGCCGCCGAGGTAGCGCAGCATTACTTCGGTGACGGTGCCAGACCCGATGCGTCCCGTTACCCGCCCGACCTTCCCGGTCATGCCCATCCTTGCTTAATACGTTAGTGACCACTAACGTATTAATTGTGTTGGACGCCTTGGAGATAGCAGCTGAGCCCAATCGGCGTCGGCTGCTGCATCTCCTGGCCGGCAAGGAGCAGGCGGTGAGCGACTTGGCTGCACATTTCGACGTCAGCCGCTCCGCCATCTCCCAGCACCTGCTTTTGCTGGAGAAGGCAGGCCTGGTAACGGCGCGCAGGGAAGGGAGGAACAGGTACTACAGGCTTAACCCCCAGGGGATGGGCCGCCTCCGATCACTTGTCGCCCAGTTCTGGACCGATGAACTGGACCTGCTGTCCTCCGACGCCGCAGCCCTCGCCGACCGGCGGGGTAATGCCCAACACGAACAGCCCGATCACTAACAATTTTTCTTAGGCGAGGACGCACATGAGTTTCGACAAAACCATCCACCTGCCGGTCACGGCCGATGAAGCGTTCGCGCTGGTGACGGAGCCGGAGCGGCTGAGGCGCTGGCAGACGGTTGCCGCCAGGGTGGATCTCCGGATCGCCGGTGATTTCCGCTGGACAGTCACCCCTGGACACAACGCAGCCGGAACGTTCAAGGAGATTGAGCCGGGCAAGCGGGTCGTCTTCACCTGGGGCTGGGAAGGCGGCGGCGATCTTCCGCCGGGGGCGTCCACGGTGACCATCACCCTGGAACCTGAGGCCAATGGAACATCCCTGCGGCTGGTGCACGAGGGACTCACCGAGGAGCAGGCCGCATCGCATGCCATGGGATGGAACCACTATCTGGACCGCCTCGTGGCTGAAACCACGTCCGACGGCGGGGCGGGGCCCGACGACTGGGCCTGGGCGCCGGACCCCATCGACTACCTGAGCTCTGCCGATGCAGCGTTGGCCATCCTCCTGGGCGTGCTGCGCAACGTCACCGCAGCCGACTCGGACAAGGCCACTCCCTGTGAGGACTTCAACGTCGCCCAGTTGCTGGACCACCTCGCTGGATCCTTGCAGAACATTGGCCGGGCGCTCGGCGCGGACCCGGTGGACCTCAAGGAGGCCGCCCCCGAAATCCGCATCGCCGAACTCGCGCAACCCACCGTGGAGGCCTTCACGCAGCGTGGCGTCGAAGGAAACGTGGATATGGGATTTGCGGAACTCCCCGCAACGATGGTTGCCGGGATCCTGAACCTGGAGCTTTTGGTTCATGCCTGGGACTTTGCGACGGCGACCGGACAGCACGTGGCGGTGTCCGACGTCGTCAGCGATTTCGTGACGGAACTGGCGCAGCAGACCATTTCCGAACAGGTGCGTTCGAGCGGCAGTTTCGCGCCGGCGCAGCCGACCGCCGAGACGGCAAGCAGCCTCGAGCGGCTGCTGGCGTTCACCGGCCGCAATGTCACCCTCTGAACCCAACAATCAAGAAAAGAAGGACCATCATGTCCAAGTATGTTTTTGTTTATCACGCACCCATGACCCCGGCGGAAGCAGCACCTCCGGCGCCTGAGGACATGGCAGCAGTGATGGGGGAGTGGAACGCCTGGGCAGGCAAGGTGGGCAATGGCCTGGTGGACTTTGGCACGCCGCTCGCCAATGGAGTCCGCGTGGCGGCTGACGGCTCCACGGCGCCAGGCCAGCGTGAAGTGGCCGGCTACAGCATCATCGAGGCGGACAACCTGGAAGCCGCCGTGCAGCTGGCCAAAGTCCACCCGCACCTTAACATGCCCGGAGGCTGTGAAATCGAAGTCCACGAGGCCCAGCAAATCCCGGGAATGTAGCAGCTGACGTAATCGATCCAGCCAGGGTGCCCGCCGTCCACTAGCGGCGGACGCCCTGTACAACACTAAGAAGGCCGACGTGAAAGCCGCGGCCGAAACCGCCAGCTGTGCCCTCCCGCAGGGGAAAAGCGTGCGGTTCGAGCCCCGCAGCGTTCATTCCCCATGCCTCAGCACGTCAGGCAGTTCGTCCACGTACACCGTCTGCGGCGGCTCGAAATAGATCACCAGCACCTCATCACCCACGGCGAAGACGCTGGTCTTGTCGAATGGGTGGGCGTGGAAAGCCATGGTGCCGCCCAGGTACGGCAACATGACTTCGCCGATGGTGCCGGGCCCGATGCGTCCGGTTACCCGCCCGACCTTCCCGGTCAGGCTCCGGTCAACCTCGCGGTGCATCCAGTGTCCCTAGGCGCCCGGAGCCGGCGGCGTCCGCTTGGGGTCCTTGCCGTTCTTGAGGGCGGAGGCCAGGGCGGGAAGGTAGTCGCCCGCCTGTGCGAGGATCCCGCCGAGCATTTTGTTGACGCCGTCGCCGCCGTTCAGGACGGTCATCTGGCCCACGTGGGAGAACGGCTCGGCGGCTGCGGCGATAATGGCCGGCATGTTCTCGGCGAGCTGCTGTGAAATCACGGCGTCCTGGTTGGTCCCCAAGGCCTCAGCCCGCGCCTTGATGCCGTCTGCCTCGGCCAGCGCCTTTGCTTTGATAGCAGAAGCCGCAGCATCACCTTTGGCCTTGGTTGCCGCGGCTTCCGCTTCGCCGGTGACCTTGGTGGCTCCGGCAGTGGCAGCCGCTGCGGTGGCGTTTGCCTGGGCCAGGAGTTCCGTCCGGCGGGCGTTTGCCTGGGCTTCAAGCTCGGTACGCCGTGCCAGTGCCTCCGCAGCGCTGATGTCCGCCGCCTTCTTGCCTTCCGCTTCGGTTCGCGTGGCATAGGCTTTCGCATCCGCCGGTTTCCTCACGATTGTCTGGAGCTTCTGCTCTTCGCGGTCCGCCTCGAGCTTGGCCACTTCGGTTTCCTGGACCACCACTTGTTGCCTCGCGGTGGCATCGGCCAGCGGGCCGGCCTGGGCGGCATTCGCCTTGGCGCGCTCCGCGTTGGCCTGGGCTACCGCCTGCCTGATGGCTGACACACTTTGCGCGTCCGCGATCAGGGCCGCCGCTTCCGCTTCCTTCTCTGCGGCCTCCCGGTTGCGGGTGGCCTCGGCAATGCGTGCCTCCATCTTCACCTGGGCAATATGCGGCTTTGCGATGTTCTCGATGTACCCGGTGGGATCCTGCAGGTCCTTGATCTGCAGCGAGTCCACCACAAGACCAAGTTTTTCCATCTCCACACCGCTGGCGCTCCGGACCTGGGAACCGAGCTTGTCCCGTTCCCGAATAATTTCCTCCATCGTCATGCTGCCAATGATGGAGCGCAGGTGGCCCTCAAACACGTTGTACACCTGGCTTTCCATCTTGGGCTGCTGGCCGAGGAACCGCCGGGCCGCATTGGCGATAAACGGCGGTGCGTCGCCAATCTTGTATATGACCACGCCCTCCACGATCACCTGGATGCCCTGTGAGGTAACACAGGAAACCTTTAGCTCAGTTTCATTCAGCGTGAGGGACAGGGCCCGCACCGTCTGAAGCCCCGGAAGCACCAGGGCACCCTTGCCCGTGACAATCTTGAAATCCATTCCCGCCCGGGTTTCAAGGGTTCCGCGGGTCAGCCCGGAAATGATCAGGGCTTCGTTGGGCTCAGCCACCTTCCACATCAGCTTTGTCGCCACCCAAATGACGGCGATGGCGAACAGCACCCCCAGAATCGTGGCGAGAAGCGGAAAGAACGCTGAGAAGTCCGGCATGACCAGATCCTTTCAAGGAATGGAACAGGCATCGCGTAAAGCGTCGAATAACCCAGCCGTCCAACGTTGGAGGTCAAAAGCCCTAACTCCGGCCCGCCGGGCCAGCTGTTGTAGACAGTCTGGTTGCGCCCGGCCAAAGAGTCCAGAGCAGGCGTGATATTTGCCTGCGGCAACGGAACCGGCAGGTACGTTGGCAATTGCAGGCCCTGCCGGACCGTTGGCGCGTGGACTAATGCGTTGCCTTGATTTCGCGAATGGTCAGGTTCCGGAAAGTCGCGGCCCCTTCATGGGAGTAAAGGCGGATTCCGTTGTCGCCCTCCAGCGGGAATACCCGGTGTGACTGCACTACCCGCCCGTCTCCGACAAACATTTCCACGCTCGTGAGGTCCACGAGGATGCGGAGGGTGAGCCGTCCTGCCGAAGGGTCGATCGGGGTCTGGGTTTCGCCGCCGGTGGGGTTGATCGTTGGCCGCCTGTTGAGGTAGGCGAAGGGGCCCCGCAGGAAAGCGCCGGCGGCGACGTGCCTGCCGCCGCCCTCTGCGCGGCACAGCTCCAAACCCAGGTTGGCTGGCGCGGAAGCAGGGTCCCACATGAGCTCGCAGGTCAGGTCGTAGGCGGCGGCGCGGACGTCGAGGTCGCGGGTGCCGCTGACAACTATGTCGCCCAACACGTGGGTGCGCTTCACATGATTTTCAAGCGCGGACGTGGGGGCGGAGACGAGGTGGTACCCGCCGTCCCCCTGTTTGAGGCGGAGATCGCGCACCATCATGTCATCGCCGTTGTAGGCATCCGTCTCAAGCGTCGGCGTGTTGTGGGGGTAGTCCCAGAAGTTCGCCCACCCGATAGCCCGGCGGAGGGTCTCATCTTCCGCACCCGACGCGTCGTGATGTGGATAGGTGACTGCCCCATAAAAGTCGAAGCCGTAGTCGAGCCACTCGGGCTCGGGCCGATCAGGCGTGAACGATGCCCCATCGAAAGCACCCGTCCAGTACGCGTACGTTGCGGGCAGGCCGCGTCCCTTGCCGTTGGCGCTCGTGCCGAGGATCCAGTGCGAGCTGCCGTCGTCAGCCGTCATGCGGAAGATATCGGGGCATTCCAGCACCCCGAGATCAGTACGCAAGAACTCGCCGACCCGACGCCAGGAGCGCAGGTCGGCGGAGGTGTAGAAGCCGAGTTTTTGCCCCTCGGCGTTCACCATGAACCATTGCTGGCGGTCAGCGTCCCAGATCACCTTGGGATCGCGGAAGTCCTGCACTCCGGGGTTCGGGAGTACCGGGGCTGAACCGCCGGCCTGGAACGAGCGTCCGCGGTCGGTCGAGTACCAGAGGTACTGGGCCTGGCGGCCTTCGGGGGCCTGCGTCACGAGGGCGATCACCGCGCCCTCGCCATATCCGGCGGTGTTCTGCTCGTCGACCACAAGGGACCCTGACCAGCAGTCGCCGTTGCCGTCGCTGAACTTAGGGATGGCTACGCCGCGGTCAGTGAACACCACGTGGTCGGTGGTCGTCGCGCGGCGCCATGACGTGCCTCCGCCGCCCTGCAGGTAGTCAGCGTTGTACAGGTAGTAGTAGTGATATTCCCCGTCCAGGTAGATAGGGCGCTGGGGGTCGTTCTTCCAGTTGTCGGGGACGCTGAAGTGATAGGCCGGGCGCATCCGGCGTGATCCTTTTGACATTGAGCCTGCTGATCCGGGGTCAGGTGTCCTTGCTGGTACGGCCGCGGCGGGTCCGGCGAACGCTGCTGACAGTGCGAGCGATCCGCCGAGTGCCGCCGCCCCGCTTCCGGCAAGGAGTGAACGACGAGAGACCGTGGGTGAATCTGCCATGAGTTCCTTCGTGTTTTTGGGCAGCCTCGATGCTGCTGTGTCGGTGGGTTTTGATGTGCTGGTCCCGCGCGTCAGGGGAAGAGGGTCCGCGTACCTTCATGGATGTTGGCCATGGTCCAGGCGTCGAGGGAGAGTATCTGTACCGTGCTTTCGGCGGCAAGGCTGACCTGATCCCCGCCCAAGGTGGGGTAGACGCGGGCTGTGAGCGGGACTCCGTTGGCAAAGATTTCGACGGCGGACCGGTCCAGGATGACCCGCAGGTGCACCCGTCCCTCGGGCATGGGAACGGGGCCGGACTTGTCTTCCACATCAACAGTTGGATCCAGGGTGCTTGCCTTGCGGTGCAGACGGAGCGTGCCACCGTTGTTTTCGTCAGCCGCCCTGCGCAGCTCGATGATTGTTTCCTCGCGGGGGCTGCCGAAGATGCCCGGCTCCGTGGAGCCCAGGACGCCAAGCCGCAGCAGAGCGCCCGGTGCCAGTTGGAAGCCCAGTTCGAGGTCGAGTTGCTTGCCGGACACGCCGGTTTCCAAGGGCCCTGACGTGCCGGTCAGCACCTGTCCGGGGAAACTGGTGTGCTCACGGCGCAGCTTTTTGATTTCAGGTACGGGCGCGAAGCGGAGAGTCCCGTCCTCCGCCGCCGTGACGATTCGCGGCAGGCTCATGACCCCTGACCAGCCGGCCTCCACCATCGCGGCGTCGGTTCGGCCTTCCTGCATCCAGCCGAACATGACCCGCCGGCCGGACTCATCCTGGAACGACTGCGGTGCGTAGAAGAAACGGCCTCCGTAGTCGAGGCGGTGCAGCGCCGCGGGCTCGAAGCTGTCCCCGGAGTACCGGCCGGTCCAGTACAGCGGGTGGCGGGTCTCGCCGTCGTCCCAGGCGGAGAAGACCAGTACGTCAGGCGCGCCGTCAGAAGGGGCAGACCCCAGCGAACCCTGCCCCGCCCGGAACAGGTCCACGCATTCCCACATGGTCCCCGTCCAGTCAGTATCTGCAGGATCGCCTTGTGAGGCATCGCCGATGAACAACGGCCCGATATAGTCCCATTGCCGCAGATCGGAGGACTCGTACAAAAACGCCGTACCGCCGTACTGACGAATGCCCGATCCCACCAACTGCCGCCACTTCGTTCCTTCACGCCAGACGCAGTGATCGCGGTAAGCCGTGATGTCTACTCCAGCCGGGGGCGCTGCGATCACGGGATTTCCCGGGTCCTTCGTCCAGCTCAAAAGGTCCGGGGATCCTACGGCGACGCAGGGCAGCTCCTTGCCCTCGAACCGCCCCGAATACACCAGGGTGGGCGTGCCGCCGTCGTCCACCAGTACCCCGGACCAGCAGCCCTCGGCGTCCGGTCCTTCGGACGGTTCCAAGGCAACGGGCTGGTCCGTCCAGGTGACGAGGTCAATGCTGGTGGCGTGGCCCCACTGGATGCGGTGGTGGAAAGCGCCCTCCGGGTTGTACTGGTAGAAGAGGTGGTACGTGCCGTTCCATTGGCTGACGCCGTTGGGATCGTTGAGCCAGCCGGCTGGCGACACGAAGTGGAAGCGTGGCCGGAGGGGATCGGCCTCGGCGCGGGCAACCAACTCATCCTGGGGAACGGTGGCGAGCGGGTGCGTCAGTTCAGTCATGCGGAGGCCTTTTCTTTGGCGTTCGACGCCGGGAGGTTGGGTTGCGCCGGTTCGCCCGCCAGGGCATGGCCGTCGGCACCAGCCCACGGCTGGTAGAGGTGGCAGCGCACCCAATGGCGGTTTTCGGGGTCTCCCACCTGATGGCGCACGGGTTCTTGGGCCGAACACGCCTGGTTCGGGTCGCCGTCGTAAGCGCATTGCGTCGAAGCCATCACCGCTTGCCGCAGTTCCGCGCGGCGCACGGGATCGTACGAGCCTGCCCGGGCTGGGTCCGGCACAGCCGAAACCAGCAGTTGGGTGTAGGGGTGCGCTGGGTTTGACAGCAGGTCCAGGGACTCGCCTTCCTCAACGAGTTCCCCGGCAAACATGACCGCCGTCCGGTCGGCCAGGTAGCGGGCGGAAGCGAGGTCGTGGGTGATGTAGAGCATGGAGATGCCCTGCTCGTCGCGGAGTTTGCGCATCAGGTTCAGCACGCCGATCCGGACGGAAACATCAAGCATGGAGGTGGGTTCGTCGGCCAGGATGACCTGCGGTTCAACAGCGAGGGCCCGGGCAATCGCAACGCGCTGGCGCTGGCCACCGGAGAGCTCGTGCGGATATGAATTCAGCATGTCAGCCTGCAGGCCAACAGTGGTCATCAGTTCTTCGAGCCGCCGCTGGGCCTCCTCCCCGGAACCGCCGCCCTTACCGTGGATCGCCAACGAACGACGCAGGAAGTGCTCGATCCTGTGGGCCGGGTTCAGGGAACCGAAGGGGTCCTGGAAGACCATCTGCAGTTGCGAGCGGAACGCCCGGGAGGCTTGGAAACGGTCGCGCTTGAGGATGTCGACGCCTTCGATCAGGATCGCGCCGGAGCTCGGCTTCTCGAGCCGGGCAACACAGCGGGCCAGGGTGCTCTTGCCGGAACCGGATTCGCCCACGAGCGCCACGATCTCGCCGCGGCCAAGAGTCAGGTCCACACCGTGCAGGGCGCGGACCGATCCGCGGGAGAACAGCCCGCCAATCGGGAAGGATTTGCCCAGGCCACGAATCTCAAGGGCGGGGGCGCTGGCGGTGGAGCCGGCCGCGGGGGACGTCAGGGAGTGGCTCATCGTGCGGCTCCTGCCAGGTTTGCGGAATCGATCACTGAAGCGTCGGCACCAACCGGAGCCACGAAGTGGCCGGGAGCCGCCTCGCTGAGGTCCGGGATATTGCGGAACTTCACGCCGTCGGGCAGCCCCGTGAGCGGAATACGCGGGCCGGTGAGCGGCGGGAACGCACCCATCAGTGCCTGGGTGTAGGGGTGGCGGGGAGTGGCGTATACGTCCTGTGCCTTCGCGGTCTCCACGATCCTGCCGCCGTACATCACGGCCATGCGGTGGGAGAGTTCCACCATGAGGGACATATCGTGCGTGATGAAGAGGACCGAGAACCCGAGCTCGCGCTGGAGTTCCTTGATCTGCGCCATGATCTCCTGCTGAACCACCACGTCCAGCGCGGTGGTGGGTTCGTCCAGGATCAGCAGGGACGGCTTCAGCGCCACGGCCATGGCTATGACAGCCCGTTGGCGCATCCCGCCCGAGAGCTGGTGCGGGTAGGACTTGAGGCGCGCGGGGTCGATCCTCACGAGTTCGAGCAGTTCGCCGGCCCGCCGCAGGGATTCCTTGCGCGAGTAGCCGGCGTGGGTGGTGAAGATGTCCACGATCTGTTCGCCGATGGTCAACACCGGGTTGAGCGAGTTCATTGCTGACTGGAACACCATGGCCACGTCCTGCCAGCGGAAGCGCCGCAGCTCCTCCGCGCTCATGGCCAGGACGTCCTTGCCGCCGAAGGAAATGCTGCCGCCTGCGATCTTCGCGGGATCCTTCAGGAGCCGCATGATCGAGTTGGCGATGGTGGACTTCCCGCAGCCGGACTCTCCCGCAAGGCCGAACACCTCGCCGGTGCCGATGCTGAAGGAAACGCGGTCGACGGCGGTGGTTGAGCGGGTGTCGCCGATGTACTTGACGGTGAGGTTCTTGACGTCCAGGACGGGCTCGTGGGAGCCGAAGGAGACTTGGGAGATGGTCATTAGGAGGCGCTCCTTTCGGTATTTTTCGGGGTTTTGATCTTCCGGAGCCGCGGGTTGGTGACCTCGTCCACGGCGTAGTTGATCAGCGCGAGCGCGAAGGCGACGAGCGCGATGCAGACACCTGAGGGGATGAAAACCCACCAGCTGCCGGTGAGCAGGGCGCCTTCGTTGCCGGCCCAGAAAAGGTTGTTGCCCCAGGAGACCGTGCTGACATCGCCCAGGCCCAGGAACTCCAGGCCAGCTTGTGCGCCGATGCCGTAGATGACGCAGGCCAGCAGGGTGCCCATCACGATCGAGGCCATGTTGGGCAGGATTTCGCGGAACATGATCCGGCCGGCCCGTTCGCCGGACACCACCGCGGCGGCCACAAAGTCTTTGGAGCGGATGGACAGGGCCTGTGAGCGCAGGACGCGTGCTGAGCCTGCCCAGCCGGTGACCACGAGGACCAGAATGACGGTGCCCAGGCCCGGAGGCAGGAATGCGGCCAGGATGACCAGCAGCGGCAGGCCCGGAAGGAGCAGGAAAACGTTGGTTGCCAGGGACAGTGCTTCGTCGATGAACCTGCCGAAGTACGCTGAGGCAAGGCCCACCAGGATGCCGATGAAGGTGGACGCGAAGCCCACTGTCAGCCCGACGAACAGGGAACTCCGGGAGCCGTGGACGGTCAGTGCGAGGACGTCCTGTCCCTTGGCCGTAGTTCCCAGCCAGTGCTCGGCTGATGGTTCCAGGGAGGCCATGGCGGTGATCCGCGACGGGTCGCCGGGGAAAAGCACCGGTGCCAGCAGGGCCAGTGCGATGAAGACGAGCATCACAGCCATGCCCGTCACGGCTTTTTTGTTGCTGAGGAGGCCGTGGACGAAGCTGCGGTTGGGCTTGCGGACAGCCGGGGTTTGAGTTGGCTGCTTCAGAAGTGCGGTTGTCATGATCGGTTCCTCTAGTTGCTGCGCACGCGCGGGTCGAGGCGGACGTAGAGGATGTCCACCAGGAAGTTGGCCAGCAGCACGGCGGCGGTAATGGTCAGGAACAGGCCCTGCATGAGGGGGTAGTCGAGGCCCTGGACGGCGTTGAGGAGTTGATAGCCCACGCCGGGGTAGGCGAACACCACCTCGGTGAGCAGCGCACCGCCCACTACGAATCCCAGGCCCATGCCGAAGCTCGTAACCGATGGCAGCATGGCGTTCCGTGCTGCGTAGCGGAGCATGATGCGGCCCGGGCGGAGTCCCTTGGCTTCGGCCATGGTGATGTAGTCCTCGGAGTTGGTGGCGATCATGGTGTTCCGCATGCCCAGCATCCAGCCGCCGACGGAAACCAGCACGATGGTCAGCGCCGGAAGCACCAGGTGGGCGCCGACGTCGCCGATGAACTCCCACGTAAACCCGGGCTCCAACCCATCAGTGAAGGCGTGGCGGATGGGGAACCAGTTCAATACCACGCCGAACAGGTACAGGGCACCCATCGCCAGCCAGAAGTACGGGAACGAGCCGATGAACACGAGCAGCGGGGGGAGTGCGGAGTCGACCGCGCCGCCTCGCCGCCAGGCGGCCAGGATGCCCAGCAGGTTACCTACGACGGCGGCAATCACCAGTGCGGTTCCACCGAGCAGGAGGGTCCAGCCGATCTGGGACGAAATGACCTCGGTCACCGGGGTGGGGAAACGTGAGATGGAGACGCCCATTTGCCCGGTGAAGATGTTGTGAAGGTAGTCAACGTATTGCTCCCAGAGAGGCCGGTCGTCAACGCCGAGCAACTTGCGCAGGGCCTCGATCTGTTCGGGCTGCATTCTGTCTTGGGAGCGGGCGAACATGCGGGAGACGGGGTCCCCGGGCATGAAGCGCGGGAGCAGGAAATTCAGGGTGATGGATGCCCAGAAGGCGATCAGGTAGAAACCCAGGCGGCGCAGGATGAAGCGCACGGTTTCCCTCCATTTCGGGAATTGCGGCGAATTTGGGGCACGCCCGGCGGGGGTTGGCCGCCCGCCGGGCGTGCAGTGTGGGGGTCCGCCCGGGGCGGCCCGCCGCGTTTACTTGCGCGGTTCCAGCGTGGTCAGCACCAGCACCGTGGTGGGCGACTTCACCGAGAGGGTGGCGTAAGGGTTGTCCTCGGTGGGCCAGCCGGTGAAGCGGGTGTCGTTGAAGGCGCCCCATTCCGGGCCGGAGAAGAGCGGCACCAGCGGTGCGGCGTCGTTGTACTCTTCCTGCAGCTTGTTGGCGATGTCCTTCTGCTTGGACTCGTCCGCCTCTGCGGCGAACTCTGCCAGCAGGGCGTCGGCTTGGGGATCGCCGAAGCGGTGGTAGTTGTCGAACGTCTTGGTGCCGACAGGCTTCACGGTGGCGGTGCCCATGGAGGTGCTGAAGTACTTGTACGGGCTGGGGTCGTTGGCGCTCCAGACGATTCCGGAGTCGAAGTCACCGGTTTCGTAGCCGGCAACCACAGCAGCCCAGTCCGGGGACTCCACCTTGACGGTGACGCCCACCTCTGCCAGGTTCTGCGCAACCACGTTGGCTACGGACAGCCAGTCAGAAGAAGTCGCGCCCACGGAGATCTTGAATTCGAAGGGCTTGCCGTCCTTGAGCGTGCGCTTGCCGTCAGCACCCTTCGGGTAGCCCGCCTTGTCCAGCAGCTCGTTGGCTTTTTGGACGTCCAGCTTGGTCCAGGTGCAGTTGCCCTTGACTGCGTTGTTCTTCCAGGTCTCGTAGTTGCCGGAGAGTCCGGTGCAGTCTGCGGGCTTGGCGTAGCCGCTCATGCCGATCTTGGTGACCTGCTCCCGGTCAACAGCCATGCTCAGGGCCTTGCGGACGTCAACATCGTTGAAGGGGGCCTTGGTGGTGTTGAGCTGCCAGTTGATCATGGAGCCCGTGGCCGGGAACCAATAGTGGCGGTGGTCCTTGTCCTTGGAGATGAACGTCTTTTCGATGTTCGGGATGTACTGCGGGGCCCAGTCCACGTCGCCGTTCGCGGCGGCGAGGTTGGCGCCGTCGTTCCCGGCAAACGCGAGCATCTTGATGCCTGCGATCTTTTGCTTTTCCGGCTGCCAGTAGTTGGGGTTCTTCTTCAGCACGAAGGACTGGGCCTGGAAACTGTCAACCTCGGTGTACGGGCCGGTGCCGACGGGCTTGGCGTTGGCGTCCTTTTCCGGATCGGCGAGGGCGGACCAGATGTGCTTGGGCAGGATGCTGACTTGTCCGACGTCGTGGAGGGCCGGGGACCATGGCTTGTTGAAGTTGAAGGTGACCTTGTTGGTCCCTTCGGCGGCAACGTTGTCCAGGTAGTCGTAACCACCCTTAATCTTCTTCTGGAGCTCGAAGGTGTAGGCGACATCCTCGGCCACGAGGGGCTGGCCGTCAGACCACTTCACGCCGTCCCGGAGGGTGAAGGTGATGGACTTGCCGTCGTCGGCGGCCTTCCACTCTGTGGCGAGCCACGGCACGGTGTCTCCCTTGGCCGGGTTGAAGACCAGCAGCGACTCGTAGATGGACTGCTGGACCATCGGGCTGACGGTGGGCGCGAACGGGTTGAAGTTCTGGACGAACGTGCCCATGTCCTCGCGCGGAATGGTGAGAAATGCGCTGGCGTTCGCTGCGGCGTCGGTGCCGGCAGGCTTGTTGGCTGCACAGCCGGTCAGCAGCAGTGCGCCAACCGCCAGTCCGGCTGCCGTCACGCGGGCAGCCCTCAGGAATCGGGGTTGTGTCATGATGGTTATCTCTTTCCTATCTTCATCAGCAAGGTGAAGGGGTGGGGGAGGGGTTGCTCTTCGCTATTGATTTCGCGGTCAGACCGAAGAGCGTTCTAGCAGCGGACAGCCGACTAATTGCTGGTCGGCAATTATCGGCTGTCCCGCTGTCAGAGCTGCGAGCGTCTGGACTCCCAGGGCGCCCATTTTTTCGAACGGCAACGCAACCGTGGTCAGCTTGGGCCTGAGGTAGGCCGCAATCAGTTCCTGGTTGTCGAAGCCAATCACGGCGATGTCTCCGGGGATGGTCAGGCCCCGTTCCTTGATGGCGTCGTAAGCGCCCATCGCCATGCGGTCGTTGAGGCAGAACAGCGCGGTTGGCCTGTCCTTTTCCGTGTAGCGGTCCAGGATTTGGCACGCGGCCTCGTACCCGCCGTCCGCGGTTGCATGCCCGGGCACCACGAGCTGCGGGTCCAGCTTCAGCCCGGCCTCGGCAAGTGCTTCGCGGGCACCCGCCAAACGGCCGACAGCTGCCGGAATATCCGGGTCCAGGTTGATCACTCCGATCCGGCGGTGGCCGGCCTGGAGCAGTCGTTCGACGGCGACGCGGCCGCCCGCACGCTCGTCGGGGACGATCGAGGGCAGCCTCCCGTCCGCATCGAAGCAGTTGATCAGGACGGTGGGTACTTCACTGGCGCTGTCGGGAACGTGCACGCCCCGGTGGTACGTGGCTGCGTAGAGCAGCCCTTCCACGCGTTGTTCCAGCAGCTTCTCAATGGCGGCATCTTCCAGGCCCTGGTTGGGTCCTACAGCATCGGCCTGGTCGGAGGGCGCGATGAGCAGGAACTTGCGGTCCAGCCAGGCCTGGTCCTGGGCGCCTTTGATGATGTCGACGGCGAACGGTGCCGTCACGATCTCGGTGACGATCCCGTACCAGTCACTGCGCTGGGATGCCAGCGCCCGTGCCCCGGCATTCGGGCGGTAGCCCAAGGCCTGGACAGCCTCGTTGATCCGGGCGCGGGTCTCCTCGGAGATGCTGGCATTTTCGCGGTTGCTCAGCACGAACGAGACGGCGGTCCGGGAAACGCCGGCGTGTTTGGCGACATCATTCATGGTGACACCCCGCTGCCGTGCAGCCCCGGCAGGGTTCGAGGTGGTGGTCTTCGCCATTGAATGCTCCGGTGGTGTGAGTGATGCTGCGGTGGAGGGTAACGCGCGTTACTTGTGATTTAGGTTACGCGCGTTACTCAATGGCTGTCAAGAGGAAAACTTGCCGGCTCCGAGACCGACGCGACGTTACCTCCACGCTGTCACGTGGAGGGCGCGTGCTACGCGTGTGCAGGCTGCTGGAGTTTTGCGCGGAGTTCGTCTTCAGTGGGGGGCCGGGCGCCGGCGCGGGATACGGTGATCGCGGCCGCAGCGGCCGCCGTGCGCCCCAGCTGGTCAAGGACAGAAGGCGCCAGGCCGCCGGCTCCGCGGGTAAGGAGTCCCAGTATCAGGGCGGACATGTAAGAATCGCCGGCGCCGATGGTGTCAGCAACTGAGGTCTTAGCGGCAGGAATGCTGAGGGAGGCGGAGGGGGTTGCGAGCAACGAGCCTGATGAGCCCCTGGTGATGACCGCCAGATCCGCGCCCAGATCCAGGAGGTGCGATGCGGTTTCCTCCAGGGTCTTTTCCGGGTAGAGCCATGCAGCGTCGTCGTCGCTGAGTTTTACGACGTTGGTGAGGTGCACCAGTTCCTCGAAAGTGCCCCGTGCTTGGGCGTGGGTTCCGAGCAGGGCCGGCCTGATGTTGGGGTCGTAGGTGATGGTGCATGCATCCTGGAGTTGCTGGAGGATGGCCTTGACCTTGCCGGCGCCCGGTGAGAGGAAACTTGCGATCGACCCGGTGTGAAGGACCTTGGGCGGGGTGTGCGCAAGGTCCGGCGGTTCCACATCCCAGGCGATGTCGAAGGCGTAGCCCGCCGAGCCGTCACTGGCGATGGTGGCGGTCGCCGTCGACGTTTTCTCCAGTGAGCGGGAGCCGGGCAAGAGCGTCACCCCGGCGCCGGTGAGGTGCTCCTCGAGTGCATCACCGCGGCGGTCGGCGCCCAGGGAAGTGAGCAGCCCGGTGCCAACGCCCAGCCGGCCCAGGCCGTAGGCCACATTGGCCGGCGACCCGCCCGGGTATTCGATGGTGCCCCTTGGTGTGGTGACGACGTCGATCAGGGCTTCCCCGATAACCACGACGTCCAACGACTGCTGCGGAGGTCTCGGCTTGCCGCTGGTATGCATGTCTTTTTCCTTGCCTTAAGTGCCGCCTAGGCGAGCTGCGTGACCTGGATGCTGCTGATGGTTGCCGTGCCGCCGACGGCGTAAACGGAGAGGTCGGTGCTACTCCCGGCAGGGAAGATCAGTTCGGTCATGGTCACCTGGCCGCCATGGGCAAAGACTTCAGCCGAGCAGCGGTCCACGAAGATGGTGAGGTCGTAGGTCCCGTGCTTGGCCGGGACGGGAGCGGTGTCGATGGAGGCGAACGCTGCGTGGAAATCAGTCCGCCCGGATTCCCGCCGGTCCACGAGCATGGTTCCGTCATCGGGGCGGATTCCCACTCGGGTTCCGTTGGCGCCGTCCCCGCGCAGGACGAGGCCGAATTCCTCTGCGCTTCCGGGGGTGAAGCTGACGTCAATGCGCTGGACCGTGCCGGCCGCGCCGGCCAGGACCTGCACGCCCTCGTGGATTGTGGCTCCAGAAAGGGAGAATGGCTCCTGACCGGCCAGCGTAGCCCAGTCACCCGCCGGCTGCTGGACCAGGCACAGTTTTCCGTCCCTTGTCTGCAGTGAAATTTCCCGGGCGAGGCTCATGGGACTGCGCCAGGGTGTGGTGGGGATGTGGTTGGCGTACTCCCAGTTGTTCATCCAGCCGATCATGAGGCGGCGGTTGTCCGGGGCGTCGCTGAAGGAGACAGCGGCGTAGTAGTCCCGGCCCCAGTCCAGCCACAGGTATTCGGCCAGTCGGTCGGGATCCTGGGTGCCTTCGGTTACCGTGCTGGCGGAGGCGAATGTGGTTCCGTCGAAGTCGCCGATGAAGTATTGGCCGGCTGAGCCGTTGTTGGGCCCGCCGGGATTGAGGTTGACGGTAAGGACCCACTTGAGGTTTTCCGGATCGCCGTCCACGGGCAGGGGGAAGAGGTCGGGGCATTCCCAGACCCCGCCGGTGGCGTTTGCGGGGCCAAAGGTGCTCAGCAGCTCCCAATCCTTCAGGTCCTCGGACTTGTAGAGGACCACCTGGAATTCTGTGGCTTCGACGGCGACCATCACCCAGTAACTGCCCGCGTCGCCGTCGTACCGGAAGACTTTGGGGTCGCGGAACTCGGCGGACCCGCGGTTCAGTACCGGGTTGCCGTTGTGTTTTGTCCAGGTGTAGCCCCCGTCCAGGCTGTAGGCCAGCGATTGGGCCTGGATGCCCTCATGCGCGGAGCCCGGTTTGAAGGCACTGGTGTAGATCGCCACGAGCGGGGCAACGGACCCGGTGCCAAATCCGCTGGTGTTGTGACGGTCGTAGACGATGCTGCCGGAAAAGATGTCTTCGTTCTCGTCGCAGGCGATGGCGACGGGGTGCTCGGTCCAGGTCAGCAGGTCGGTAGAGGTGGCGTGGCCCCAGGACATGTTTCCCCACACGTTACCCAGCGGGTTGTTCTGGTAGTAGAGGTGATAGACGCCTTCATGAAAAATCAGGCCGTTTGGATCGTTGAGCCACGTGTCTTGTGCGGTGTAGTGCAGGGCCGGGCGGTAGCTGCCTGCTGTGGCTGCCGTGTGAGTCGGAGTAAGTGTATCCACGAGGTTCCTTTTGAGGGTTTGTGCTATTTGCTCGCGCCGGCCGTGAGGCCTTCGCGGAGAGTGCGCTGGCCGAAGATAAAGACCACAAGTGCGGGCAGCATGGACAGGATCACGCCGGCGAGGACCACGGATATGCTCCCGGTGCCGAGGTTGCCCTGGAGTGTGACCAGGCCGAGGGGGAGGGTGAAGTTCTGTTCGCTGATGGTGAGGATCAGCGGCCGGAAGAATTCGTTCCAGTGGAAATTGAAGGCCAGGATGCCGACGATGGCCATGCCGGGGACCGCCAGCGGGACGTAGACAGAACGGAAGATCCGCCATGGTCCGGCGCCGTCCAGGGCGGCCGCTTCTGCGAAGTCGTTTGGCAGGCCCAGGAAGTATTGGCGCATCAGGAAGGTGCCGAAGGCTGTGGGGATGGCCGGCAGGATCAGGGCCAGCAGGGTGTCTGACAGACCCATCCCTCGAATGAGCATAAACACCGGGACGATTGTGACCTGCACCGGGACCATCATGGTGGCCAGGACCAGCGAGAAGATGGCCTTTTTGCCGCGGAAGTCCAGACGGGCGAAGGCGTAGCCGGCCAGGGTGGCCGACGCCATCTGGCCAAGTGCGATCAGTCCCGTCACCAGCGCGCTGTTCAGGACCAGGAGGCCCACGTTGATCTGCTTGAACACGTCTTGGTAAGCGGTGAAGTCCGGGTTGATGGGCAGGAAGGACGGTGGCAGGTTGAAGGATTCCGACGGCGTCCGCAGGGAAGTGGACAGGGTCCACAGGACTGGCCCAAGGGTCAGCGCGGCCGCTACGGCCAGAGCGGTGTACGTGCCGACGGTTCCGGCAGCCGACAGGCGGCGCTTGCGGTAGCCCTTGGGCGTGGTTGGTGTGCCGGTGGTGGAACCGGAATGCTTTTCGGTCCCGGTGTGCAGGGTCTGGCTGGACATGGGGGACCTCACTGGTAGAAGACGAAGCGGCGGCTGAGGCGGAATTGCAGTGCAGTGACGGCAAGGATGAGTACGGTGAGGATCAGGCCTATGGCCGATGCTTCGCCGAACTCCAGCTGCTGGAAGGCCGATTCGAAGATCACCATGACGGCGGTGCGGGTGGAATCGCCGGGTCCGCCGTTGGTCAGGACGTAGGGCTGGTCGAAGACCTGCAGGGCACTGATGATGGCCATGACGGAGGCAACGAGCACCGTGGGACTGATCAGCGGAAGGGTGACATTGCTGAATTGTTTCCAGCCTGTGGCGCCGTCCAGGTTCGCGGCCTCGTGCAGTTCCTTGGGGATGTTGGTCAAGGCGCCGAGGAAGAGCAGGAAGGAGAATCCGAAGTTCTGCCATACGTAGACCAGGACCACCACGGCTGCGGATGCCACGGGACTGGTCAGCCATGGCACTGCGGGAATGCCGATCAGGGACAGGAGCCAGTTCACTACGCCGAACTGTTCGTTGAACATGTACCGCATGAAGATGGATACCGACGCGGCGGAAAGGACCAAGGGGAAGAAGAAGGTGGAGCGAAGGAACACCCTCAGCCAGGAAGGCATCCTGGCTTGCAGCATGGAAGCCAGACCCAGGGCGATGCCCAGTTGAAGCAGCACTGCGACAATGACGAACACGATGGTGTTCAGGAAGGACACCCGGACAGTGGGATCCTCTGCCAGCGAGGCGAAGTTGGCGAAACCGACGAACTGGGGTGCCGAAATGATGTCCCAGCGGAAAAAGGCCAGCACCAGTGAGCCGATGATCGGCAGAAAGGTGAACAGGGCCATGCCGAGCACTGTTGGGGCAAGGAAGATCATGGCCAGCCACCGCTCGACGAACGAGCGGCGCGCGTCAGCTGGTTGCACGGTGTGGTGTGGAACGGTGGAAGTGGTGGTCATGAGTTCCTCCTCAGGGCCAGCTCGAGATCGCGCTGCAGGGTGCCCATTGCGGCCTTTACATCAGCGGAGCTGCCGCTGACGGCGGTGGAAACGTTTTTCATCAGGGCAGTTTCGACGGCGGCCTGCTGGGGCGGAGCGGGAATGGGGCCGGAGGTGGGGAACCTGTCCAGGGTGTCGTAGAAGACTTTCCAGTGCCTGGGGCCGGTGGCCGCATAAAAGGACTCGTTGACCATCGAACGGCGGGTGGGCGTAGTGTTCGGCTTGGGAATGGCCAACTGCATTGCTTCGCGGCTGGAGCAGAACTTAACCCATTCCCACGCGGCGTCCTTGTCTTTGGCAGTGCGCATGATCGCGTAGCCGGCGGCGCCGAATTGATGCCGCTGCGTCCGCCAACGCGGGAAGAACTGGACGTCGAACTGGCTGGCGGTCATTCCGGCGTCGTGCAGGCCCTGCGCCCAGTAGCCCCCTGCAGGCGTGGTGCCGATGCGGTTGTTGCCGAACAGGCCAACCAGGGCGTTGCCGCCCCCGGATTCGGGACGCACGCCAAGTCCTTCGGCGACGAGTTCGCGCAGGTAGTCAAAGGTTTCGATAACCCGCCCGTCTTCGGCATTCGGAGCCAGCCATTGGTAGCCGCCCCCGCGGGTGGCCCGGGCGGGATCGTTCGGGTAGAAACGGTCCCAAAGCCAGTCCCCGCCGGAGGCCTTGGTTTCGGTCAGGAAGCTGGTGTCGTTGGCGTAGAGCCACGGTACTACTCCGCCGAAAAGCCGGTTGGTCCAGTAGTACGGGGTGAAGTCGGCCGGGCGTGCTTTCCGCAGGGCGCGGAGCGTTGCGCTGAAGTCGTCCTGTGTCCAATCGTCCTTGGGCCGGTCCAGCCCGGCCTGGGCGAAGGTGGTGGTATTCAGGTACATGTTCGCCGCGTTCCAGTCCAGCGGAAGCTGGTACAGGTTGCCTTGGTACATGAAGGCTTCCAGCAGGCTCGGATGAACGTCATCGAAGTAGTCGCCCATGTCCGCAGCATCCCGGCGGACATAGTCATCCAGCGGCTCGGCAAGCTTGTCGGCGAACAGCTGGGCGCCCTCGGTGGCTACGTAGACAACGTCCGGCGGTGTGCCGGCGGCGGCCATGGTGAGGATCTTGGAAAAGAAATCCTTCCAGTCCGCGCCCTGAATGGCCTGCAAGCGGACCGGAATATCAGGGTGGGCGGCGGTAAAGGCGTTCACCAGACCCTGGCGGGCGAACGCATCCGCTGCCGTTCCGAGGATGGCGATGTTCAGGGCTTTGCTCCCGCGTCCGGGAATGTCACTTCCGGTCAGGCGGGGCCAGGCGCCCACCGTGGCTCCCGCAACAGCGAGCCCGGTAAGGCCCAGCATGGAACGCCGCGTGAGCTGCGAAAGTCCGCTGCCGGACCGCAGGCCATCCGGGGGACTTGCCTGCCCCGGTGTCTTTTCAGACGTCATTGTCGTCTCCTCCTAACACGTGTTAAGTACGTTAGTGAGCAGGCCTAACACGTGTCAAGTGGCGCTTGTTGGACGTTCGGCGGGCTGCAATTTGTTAGGCCTGTGGACGACGTGCGGGCAGCGGTCTTCCGCCGCAGCTGGGACACATCATCTGTGCCGTAGGTTTCCGCCGCCAGGTGGCCGGGGGCGCGTCCCGCCTGGTTTAGCCGGCCGGGACCCTTGCGGTGGAGGCCCGCGGGATGATCCGGCAGGGCATGTGGAGCGTTTCCGATTTCCCGGCTGCCGGGGCTTTTCCTTCTACCGCATCCAGCAGCAGGGACATGGCCGCTGCTCCGATTTCGGCGTGCGGAAGTGCCACCGTGGTCAGCGCGGGAACCAGGTTGGCGGCGAGGTTCTGCTGGTCGTCGTAGCCCACCACGGAGAGGTCCTGCGGTACGCGCAGTCCTGCGGCAGCGGCATACAGCAGAACCCCGGTGGCGACCCTGTCGTTGGAGCAAATGATCGCCGTCGGCCGGTCTTTGCCGGCCAGGACAGCGGAAGCGGCCCGGTAACCCTCGTCGATGTCCCATCCGGTCATGTGGACGTGCTGTTGTTCAAGGCCCAGCCCCGCCTCCTCCATCGCCGCGCGGTAACCCTGTTCGCGTTGCGGGGCGGCGGGCGAGCTGAGAGTTCCGGTCAAGAGGGTGATACGGCGGTGGCCCAGGTCAAGCAGCAGCTGTGCCGCTGATCGCCCGCCGTCCACCTCTGCCGGTATCACCGACTGGAGCTGGGAGCCGGCATCAGTGCAATTGGCCAGAATGGCCGGCAGGGTGAGCATCGCCGGCGGGGAGGTAATTTCGCGCAGGCTGCCGGTGGCGTACATGATCCCGTCCACCTGCCGGTGCACAAGTTGCTGTGCCGCGGCGCTCTCGCGGGACGTGTCATGTTCTGAATCGACCACCAGGACCATGTACCCGCGGGCCAGGGCGGTACGTGAGGCGCCGCTGATCAGCCGGCCGGCGAAGGGGCTGGTGACGATGTCATCGGTAATGATGCCGATCGTTGATGTCTGCTGGTTGCGCAGGCTGAGGGCAACGGAGTTGGGCGTGTAATCCAGTTCCGCCGCGGCGCGGAGCACGCGCTCCTGGCGTTCGGCGGTGACGTTGCCGTCCGCCCTGCCGTTCAGCACCAGCGAGACCGCACTGCGGGACACCCCCGCCCGTTGCGCCACGTCCAGTGCCGTCGCTTTACGTTTGCCCATCCCGATCCCCTTGCCTTTCGAATCAGCATACCTAACTCGTGTGAGGCCAGGAGGACCTGGCTCATCACGCGTTGCCGTTGGGAGCGGAACCGTCACTCCTGCTGTTCCACGGTGCGGTCACACGAGGCTGAGGTGATGCCCGGTGATTGATGACGAACGCGATGGCAGGCTCGATGAGCGCGACGCTGGCCCATTGGGCTACCTGGGCCAGTTCCTCCACGATGTCGGGCTTGCGCTGGTTCGCGGCTTGGTCATGCCGAACCACGTGCTGGGGCGGGCGCCGGAGATGGGCCGGGACACGGAGTCCTTCCGCCACCGCCCCGAGAGCCGGCCGCCGGCGAAGGTGCCCATGCCGTAGCGCTTCGACAGGCGCGGGGTGCCCCGCCACCGGCTACAGCGGGAGCTCAGGCTGGGGATCAATCTTCGCGCGAAATGCAGCAATCTCAATTCGAAGCATTTCCCCGTAGCCGTCATGGTGCAGGTGCGTCTGCGCCTGCTCTGCCTTGCTCAAGTGGCGGAGCGCCTCGGAGCGTCGGCCGAGCCGAAACAGCGTCTGGGCGGTGTTCAAATTGAGAGATGCAAGCAAGGGGCGTACGGCGTCTGCTTCTTCTTTGGACTGCGCTGCGTCGGCAGCTGCAAGTGCCCGTTCATTCCATAGCAGTTCTTCCGCCAGGTCGTTTTGCAAATCTGCGAGGTAGTGCGCGATGGTAACGCGGTGCAGCGGCAGGCCGTCGGTGCCGATCTGGTCCCACAAGCCAAGAAAGCCCGCCGTCGCTTGCTCCCTACCGCCCTGGAGTGCGACTTGCTGGACCTGGGCAATCCTGGCCATGGTTGAATCCATTGGCACTGCGGAGGAACCGCCCTCTTTGCCCGGTAGCCCCTGGACCCGCGGGCCGTTCCATGAACCGGGCATTTCCCGCCGCCTGGAGACTGTCAGGATACCGTTTCCGACTATGCGGTCAGCCGACCCGCCGATAGCGGATGTGGGTGGCCAGCGGTGAGTGAAGCACCTCGGTGGGCACGTAGTCGAAGGATTCCACCCCGTCGAATATGCGCTCGCCTGAACCGAGCAGGACCGGGGCGATGTCGAGGGTGAGTTCGTCCACGACGCCGGCGATCAGTGCCTGCCGGACGGTCGAGGCTCCACCGGCGATATCTACGCCGTTGTCCCCGGCAGCCTCGCACGCTGCTGCGTAGGCGGCATCGAACCCCTCGGTCACGAAGTGGAAGGTCGTCCCGCCGTTCATCTGGATGGGATCATGCGGGTGATTGGTCAGCACGAAAACCGGTGCATGATACGGCGGTTCGGCGCCCCACCAGCCGCTCCATTCCTCGTCCCAGTCCCCGCGGATGGGGCCGAACATATTCCGCCCCATCACGTACGCTCCACGTGGACGCATGAGCCACTCGTTCGCGACCCTGTCCGCATCGTTGGCCCGAGGGTCGCCGATGTGCCAGCCGTGCAGCTCCAGACCCCGCCTTCCCAAGGGGTTCTCGAGGCTCTGGTCCGGTCCGGCCACAAAGCCGTCCAGCGAGATTGACATATGGCAGGTAGTATCCGGCACCGCGAACCTCCTGGGTGGTTGCAGCCTATATACAGCCGCGTGGGGTTCCGGGCAGCCTAGCATGTGATGGCGTGCCCGCCGGCTAGGAAGAGACGCTGGTACGGCGACCGGGCATTTCTACACATTCTTTGCTGCGAGCTGTGGGTACATGGCCTCAATGGGGGCGCTGAGTCCGGCCTTGAGCTGGACGGATGTCTCGTCGGCGAGTACCTCGTACTCGCCGACTTCGACCGCATCCAAAACCCTGCGGACAAGATCGGCCGGTTCCATCTTGGGGTCGGTGGCTTTGGCAGCCATGGCCGTGTCGACATAACCGACGTGAACGCCCACCACGTGGACCCCTGCGGGAGCGAGTTCCAGGCGCAAGGAGTTGGTGGCCGACCAGAGTGCGGCTTTGGTGGCGCTGTAAATGCCACCCACGGCGTACCAGCTCATGGCCGAGTGGATGTCGATAATGACCGATTCGTCCTTCGCTGACAGGATCGGTGCGAACGCTCGGGCGAGGAACAGCGGGCCGAGGAAGTTTGTCTCGACGTTGGTCCGGATTTCGTCAGCGGTGTGGGTGAGGATCCCCGCGCTGGCCACAGACGCTCCTGCGTTGTTGATCAACACCGTGACGTCCCCGGCGGCCGCGGCTGCTGCCTGGATTGAGGCGGGATCTGTGACATCGAGGGTGAGCGGCACAATGCGCTCGTCATCCCAGGTCCGGGGATTTCGGGCTGTGGCGTAAACCTTGCTGGTGCCGCGGGCGAGCGCGTGGTGGACGAAGTTGGTTCCGATGCCGCCGTTTGCTCCGGTGACGAGGACGACTGCTCCAGTGAGTGAAGGCATTTTGAGTTCTTTCTTTGTTGTCAGGTGCGCGGCAGGATCGATGCGGAGGTTGTTCTGGTGATTATCCTCATAACTGACCACGCTCAGAATCTATTCCCTCAATAAAGCCATGGAAAATTCCCCGGCGACAGGACTACCTGCCGTCAGTGCCCTCCATAATGGGCCCATGGGACTCCTAACGGATGGGGCGGCCCAGATTTGTCAGAGGGCAACCCTGGTAGCGGCAACTGGTGTTTTTCTCGTTGCGGCTTCCTCCGCTTGCCGTTCTTCCTGGCAGGACGAGCCGCCGTGTTTGCCGCCCGACTACGCCGTAAGCCCGTTATCCGCAAAGCCCGGCGACAGCATCACGGTTCATGCCGAGGACGCGCGCTGCAATCCCCGCTACGGCCAGGATGCCCTCGTTCAGGTCACCGTGACCGATGCAGCCGGCCAGATTGTCATCAGGGAAACTGCCCCGATGAACGACGCCGGCGGATTCAGTTTCCGCTTCGTCCTCCCGCAACGGGCGTCCGCAGGGGAGGCATCGGTTGAAGCTGTTCCCTATGCCCTGGACTGGTGCGACGATACGGGCCGGAACAACCGGATGGCGCACCCGTCAGGTTTGCAACGGGCCTCGTGCGCGGCCAGGACCGAACCCCTGACTGTCAATCCGTAGGGGCAGCGCCCACACGGACACCACCAACCGCACCCGTCCATGGCGTATCGCCGGGGGCGGGCAGGGACAGATGTGCGAATACGTACCCCTGCTCAAGTGCAATGACCTGAGATGTGGCACCGGCGCAATCAAGGGCGAGCTCCAGCGGACGGAAGGGGGCGCCCGGGTGCTCCTGCCCCACGGACACCTTGGCCCCGGAAGCACCAACGCAGGCCGCGGTGACGGTGTACCGCCCGGTCGCCGGCACCTTTCCGGTATTGCCAAATCCCCTGAGTGGGCCGTCCGAGGGGCCCACCTCCGAAAGCAGGTCTGGCTCCGGCGATGCTCCCAGGAGCCGGTCCAGCTGGGCGTAGTTCACG
The DNA here is from genome assembly GCA_900110595.1 of Arthrobacter sp. OV608. GTDB lineage: Bacteria > Actinomycetota > Actinomycetes > Actinomycetales > Micrococcaceae > Arthrobacter. The sequence continues at coordinate 94,296 of FOEZ01000005.1, forward strand.
GCCTCCTGCTCGAGTACGTGGGGATCGCTGTATGGTTTCGGGGCACCCGTGTCCGATGCAGGCTCGACTGTTGGCTCATGCACTCGCTCCGCGTCGGATGCCTGTGTCTGGGAGGGCTCGGGGTATTCATAGGTGCAGCCCGCCGTTCCGCCCAGGGGGATCAGCAGGCACACAGCGAACGCGAGCCGGTGCCGCCCGTACTTCATTCCCACCCTTTAATGGTGGGCAAGCCCGCGGAGTAAAAACAACCACTGGGGAGGCGAAAGGCAAAAGCAGCCTGCCGGTACTGGCAGGCTCCCTCAGGGCCGGACCTCCGCTGGGTCCCTACGTCCGTTCAGGGTCAGTTCTCTTTCCGCAGTCCTGCCTGTTGCACCAGCTCCGTCAGCCACGGCCGGTGTCCTTGATGGAACACCATCCCCTCCGGAAGTCCCTTTACGACGGGCACGGAATTGGCGATGTCGATGGTTACCCGGCCGCCCGCCATGGGCGCGTTGGTAATGTGCAGGTCGCCGTAGGAGGGCGGCAGGGCTGGATCCATCCAGAACCCGCCGCGCGACACATGGGCGTCGTACCTCATCAGGCTCGTGACAAGCTGAATGGGGGAGGCCGCGGCCCAGGCCTGTGGCGAGCAAGCGGTGGGATAGGGGACCGGCTCGCTGTACTGCTCCCGGCCGAAACCGCAGAACAGTTCGGGGAGCCGGCCTTCGGAGTAGTCGGCAGCCTCAAGAAGTGCCGTGGAAATCCTTTGGGCTTCCGCCACGAACCCGTACCGCATCAGGCCCGCTGCGATGACGGCATTATCGTGGGGCCAAACGGAACCGTTGTGGTAGCTGGCCGGGTTGTAGGCACCCATGTCAGTACCCAGGGTGCGGACGCCCCAGCCGCTGAACATCTCCGGGGACATCAGCCGCTCGGCTACCAGCGGCGCTTTGTCGTCGTCTACGAGCCCTACCCACAGGCAGTGGCCCATGTTGGAGGCGCATGCGTCCACCTGCCGTTTTTTGCCGTCCAGGGCAATGGCGTAATACCCCCGGTCGGGCATTCAGAACTGCTCGTTGAACCGGGCTTTTAACTGCGCCGCCCGGTCGGCGAGTTCGGACGCTAAAGGTGCGTCACCGGCGTCGTACGCCATCCAGGCTCGGGCCATGTAGGCGTCATAAACGTAGGCCTGTACCTCACAAAGCGCGATCGGCGGCTCTGCCAGCCTGCCGTCGGCAAAGTTAATCCCGTCCCACGAGTCCTTCCAGCCCTGGTTGATTAACCCGCGGTCGTTGAGGCGCTCATACTCGACGAACCCGTCACCGTCCCTGTCCCCATAGTCCCGGATCCAATCAAGCGCCCGGTCGGCGTTGGGCAGCAGGGCCGCGATGGTGTCCTGGGCAAAACCCCAGCGGCTGACCGAACCCAGGACCACCACGAACAGGGGAGTAGCGTCGATGCTCCCGTAGTAGACGGATTTGCCACCCAGAGCCAGGCCACTGGAGACGTCCAGCCTGACCTCATGAAGGATTTTTCCCGGTTCCTCCTCGCTCACCGGATCAACCACCCTGCCCTGCCGGTCGGCCAGCGTTTGCAGCGTGCCCAGGGCCAGTGACGGATCAACGGGCATAGCCATCTCTGATGCCCACAACGAGTCACGCCCGAACAACGCCATGAACCAGGGCGCGCCGGCTGCCACCACAACCCTGTCAGGGTGGGCGGGATCCTCGATGCGGAGCGCGCCAAGATCGTCATAGCTGCGCCGAAGCGTCTTTTCGATGGAGCGGTTGCCCATCTGCAGTACAGGAATCCTGGCCACCCATTCCTGGCGCCGGCGGTCGCTGCGGGACAATTCGCCGGCGGCGGGACGCACCACAGGCGCCGCCGCCTCACTGCCGGACGCCACGGTAAGGACCACACTCCACTGGCCACGTGCCGGGATGGTGGTCCGGCAGGCAAAGCCACGGGCAGTTGCTTCGGCAGCATCAGAACTTACGACGACGGACTTCCGGATATCCTGCCATCGGCCCCGGATGGTCAAGGCGTTCGGTGTCACTTCCCGGGACTCTTCCCATTGCCTTTGGACCCGTGCTTCCTTGACCTCAAAGACATCAGCGAAATCTGACCCGACATCCATGGCTACTGTGCATTCCACGGGTTCCATTGAGTAGTTGCGCACGGTGACGTGCTCCACCATTCCAATGCCTACTTCCCGCATCCGTTCCACGATCAGTGGAGTATCCGCGTATCCATCGGACCTCGTGATCCGGCCGGCGAAGACGGCCCGGTACGGCTCTTTCGTCTGCGCGGTCAAGGGCTCCACTGGTTGGCCGTTGACGGAGAGGGCCCAGTCGGACAGTATCCGGGTGTCCTGGAAGAACATTCCGTGCGGCTGGTCGGGATGAATATCCCCGTTGGGCAACGAGATGCAGAAGGAAGTTCCTTCCACCAGAGTGACTGTCCCGGCGCCGAGGGGACCGGCCGCCGTATCAGCGTTCCATCCAGCCATGTGACCACTCCCAAGACGAGCACGGCCGGCCCTGGACATGGTTCCGGGCCTGTGTCCCGCTGCATCGTCACACTGACGCTACTCTTGCAGGCCTGCCGGGACTAGCGGTTCGGGACTCGCCACCCTGCGATGCAACAAAGAAGCCGTCATCGATACGGAAAAGCCGCCGCTCCCCGATGCGGTCTGATACGTAGAAGGGCCCAGTTCGGATTGAACCGGGCCCTCCCTGCGCTGGCGATTCCCCATATTGGAGGAGCCGCCGTGTCTAGGCCGTAATCCCGGATGCTTCCGGTGGGGAAGTCAGGTCCTCTACGGCCTTTTGCATATGGCGTTTGATGGCCTGTTGGAGACCGCTCCGGTCGCGGGCCTCCAGCAAGTCCAGGAGCGTCTGGTGTTCCTGCACCAGCACATCAATGCGGGGATAGGCGACCTCAAGGCTCAAGATACACATTCTGGATTCCGCTGCAAGGGTCTGATAGATGCGGATCAGGCGGGTATTTCCGGTGCCTGAAACAAAGGCGGTATGGAATTGCATGTCGAGACGGGCAATCGCCTGCCAGTCCGATGCCGCAACCTGTTTAGCCATGTTTCTGATGATGCCCTTGAGCTCCCGGCAGGTATCCGTGACCTGCTCCGGCGCCGAGTCCAGGAGGGTATTGGCCGCGGCCAGTTCTACTGCCTCACGCACCGCATAGATCTCTTTGACATCTTCGCCGGAAAGCTCTAGTACAAAGACCCCGCGGTTGCGTTTGCTCACCAGGATGCCCTCCTGGCACAGCCGCTGCAGTGCCTCACGGAGTGGACCCCGTGACGTGCTGAGCTGGCTGGCCAACGCAGATTCGTTGACCTGCTGTCCAGGCCTGAACGCGCCTTGGACAATAAGCTCACGCAACTGATCAGCGATCAGCTGCGCCGTGGGCCGGCCCTCCAGTACGAACATTCCCTCCGGTGCCGCCATTGACATCCCCTCATTTCATGCTTCGGCAATTTGAAACTGTCAGACCGCCAGTGCGGTGTATTTATACTCCAGGAATTCTTCAATCCCTATTTTTCCGCCTTCGCGTCCGAGCCCGGATTGCTTGACGCCGCCAAACGGAGCTGCCGGGTTGGAAACCAGGCCGGTGTTCAGTCCGACCATTCCGACTTCCAGGTCCCGCGAGAACCGCATCGCTTTATCCAGGCTCTCGGTGAACACGTAGCCCACGAGGCCCCAGACGGTATCGTTGGCCAGGCGGAGGACTTCGTCCTCGCTGTCGAAGGCCGTGATGGCGGCCACCGGGCCGAAGATTTCGGTGCTCATCAGCTCGGATTCCGGTGCCACGTCCACCAGGACGGTGGGGGAGTAGAAGTAGCCGGGGCCTTCCGGACGGCTTCCGCCCGTCAGTACCCGTGCACCTTTGGAGACAGCATCGGCAACCAGGCTTTCGACCTTGTCCAGCCCCTTCTGCTCGATCAGTGGCCCAACGTCGGTGCCGGCCACGGCGCCATTGCCTGTCTGCAATTCTGACATCTTTTTGGCGAACTTCTCACCGAATTCAGCCACGACGGAACGGTGGACGAAGAAGCGGTTTGCGGCTGTGCAGGCTTCGCCCATGTTCCGCATTTTCGCTTTCATGGCCCCGTCCACGGCCTTCTCAACGTCCGCATCGGCAAGCACGATGAACGGCGCGTTCCCGCCAAGCTCCATCGAGGACCGCATGACGTTGTCGGCAGCCTGCCGAAGGAGGACTTTGCCCACTTCCGTGGAGCCGGTAAAGCTGATTTTGCGGGCGATGCCGCTGTCCGTCCACGTCCGCACCACGCTGGAAGCGCTCGACGTGGTCACAACGTTCAATACGCCGTCGGGAAGTCCGGCTTCCTTGAAAATTGCGACCAGGGCCAGGGACGTCAACGGCGTGAGTTCCGCCGGTTTGAACACCATGGTGCAGCCGGCTGCCACGGCCGGGGCGATTTTGCGGGCGCCCATGGCGAGCGGGAAGTTCCAGGGGGTGACCAGCACTGCGGGGCCCACCGGTTCCTTGGTGATGAGGATGCGGGTATTGCCGTCCACCGATGTTGTGCTGTCGCCGCCGACACGGACCGCTTCTTCGGCGAACCACCGGAGCATGTCGGCGCCGTAGGCCACCTCGCCTTTTGCTTCTGCAAGGGGCTTGCCCATTTCGGCGGTCATGATGGCCGCGAGCCGGTCGGTATTGGCGATCACCAGGTCGAAAGCGCGCCGCAGGATGTCGGCCCGTTCCCGGGGAGTGGACTTGCCCCATGCCGCCTGGGCACGGCCCGCGGCCTCGATGGCCCGTGCGGCGTCTTCGGGGCCCCCGTCCGCAACGTGGGCAATGATTTCGTGGGTAGCCGGGTTTTCGACCGGGAAAGTGGCTGAACTCGCGGCTTTTTGCCAGACGCCGTCGATGAACAAATCCGTCTGGAGAGTGCTGGGATCAAAGGTGGGGGTCATGGTCGCTCTTTCAAGAATCAGGGGGCTAGGAGGTTGCCGCTTTGAGTGCCTGGGTGAATCTGGTGATGCCTGACTGGATTTCGTCGGAGGTAACGTTCAGGGCGGGGATAAGGCGGATGACGTTGCCGTGCGGGCCGCAGGTAAGGAGCAGGAGTTCTTCCTTGACTGCAGCCTGTTGGACCGCCAGTGCCGTAGCCGCATCCGGGGTGTTGTCCGCCGCGGTGAATTCGACACCCTGCATGAGGCCCCGTCCGCGGACGTTGCCGATCCCGGCGAATTCTGCCTGCAGGGCATCGAGGCCGGTGCGCAGTTCGTCGCCGCGCAGCAGTGCGTTTTCTACGAGGTTTTCGCGCTCGATAACACCGAGGGTGGCGACTCCGGCTGCTGCGGCAACAGCGTTCCCGCCATAAGTGCCGCCTTGGGAACCGGGCCACGCCTTGCCCATCAGGTCGGCGGAGGCGGCGATCGCTGAGACTGGGAAGCCACTGGCAAGGCCCTTGGCCGTGATCAGCACGTCGGGACGGATCCCTGCCCAGTTGTGGCCCCAGAACTTGCCGGTGCGGCCAACGCCGGCCTGCACTTCATCGAGGATGAGTACGATTCCGTGCTTGTCTGCGCGCTCGCGCAGGCCCTGAAGGAAAGCGACAGGGGTGGGGATGTATCCGCCGTCGCCCAGGACGGGCTCGATGATGAACCCGGCGGTATCGGCCGGGGTGCTGATGGTGAGAAGGAGGTGATCGAGTTCTTTCAGGGCGAATTCGACGGCGGTTGCTTCATCCCAGCCGTAGCGGTACCAGTGCGGGTATGGGGCTACGTGCACCCCGCCCATCAGGGGGGAGAACCCGGAGCGGAACTTGCTGCCCGCGGTGGTTAATGAAGCCGCAGCGACGGTGCGGCCGTGGAATCCACCATGGAAGGAGATGATGTTCGGCCGGCCGGTGGCCATCCGGGCCAGCCGGATGGACGCCTCGACGGCTTCTGAGCCCGAAGTGGCGTAGAAGACACTGTCCAATCCTTGCGGCAGTACCCCGCCCAGGAGTTCGGTGAGTTCCAGCAACGGCTTGTGCATCACGGTGGTGTACTGGGCGTGGATAATCTTGCCCACCTGCTCACGGGCTGCGGCCACCACATCCGGGTGGCAGTGGCCGGTGCTGGTGACCCCAATCCCGGTGGTGAAATCCAGATACTTCTTGCCGTCGGTGCCGTGGATCCAGCTGCCGGACGCGTGATCGACCACCACGGGCGTCGCCTGCTTCAGGATGGGGCTGAGTGTTGCCATGGCTTTATACTTTCCTGATAACTGTAGATTGTCAACAATGTACTATTGGATGTTGGGTTGGAGAAGTTAGGAGCGCCTAGTCCTGAAACCTCTGGGGCCGGACGAAGTCCAAGCCGTCGATCCACCGTTTGCCGAGAGCTTCGTGTGCGGCGATTTCCCCATAGCCTGAGGCCATTTTGAATCCGCCGCCGGAGAATCCAGTGGCCGAGTAGATCCTGCGGGAGTGGTTAAGGAAGCCGAGCAGGGGTTGGGTGTCGGAGGTGAAGAGGTCCGGGAAGGCGTCCGAGCGGACGATGGATGGGTGGAGTCCGGGGAAGAACTCTGTGACGGTTTCGGTGGTTTCACTGATTTCCGCGTCGGTGAGTTCCCTGGGCACGTTGGCGGCGTCGGGGGTCGGTGCACCGCGTCCGTCGAGGGTTGCTTTGACGGTGGTTCCGTCGACGGCGGGGGCGCCGTACATGGATCTGTCCTCATAAATCCTGCTGAAGACGGGAAACCTGTCCGGGGTGAATTGTGCCGGGTCGCGGGCGAGGAACCAGGTGAGGAAGATACGCCGTGTGTGGACGTGGGTTTTGAGGCTGTCGGGCATAAGGCGTTGGGACCAGCCGCCCGAGGCGATGATGATGTTTTCGAAGGTCCAGGACTTGTCGCCGGAGGTGATGGTTACGCCATCGTTGGTTTCTTCGATGCTGGTGATGGGGGTGTTCGTGTGGACGGTTGCGCCGTTCCCTTGGGCCGCGGTGATGGCGGCTGTGACGGCGCGGTCAGTGCGCAGGGCGCCGGCATTGGGGTCGTAGACGGCGATGTCGTTGGCCCGGAGGTTGTGCTGGGGGTAGCGCTCGGTCATGTCTTTGTGGGTGAGGATGTGATGCTCGGCGTTGTTGGTTCGGGTGGTTTCGAGCAGGGCGCTGAGGTAGGCGCCGTCCTGGGTGCCGATGGACAGTCCGCCGCAGCGGGTGAGGATGTCCTGGCCGGTTTCGGCTTCGAGTTCGGCCCAGAGACCGGCGGAGCGTTCCAGGATGGGGTAGTAGCCGGGGTTGCCGCGGTAGATCATGCGGAACAGCCGGGTGTCGCCGCCGACGGCGCTCCTGGCGTGGGCGGGGGAGCAGGCTTCGAATCCGGTGACGGAGTCGGTCAGGCGCGAGCCTTGCCAGAGGGCCATGGATCCGATGCTGCCCAGCCCGATGACGGCGAGTTTTCCGTCCATGGTTTAGAGGACCTGTTTCAGGAAGGCCTGGGTGCGGGGTTCCTGCGGGTTGGCGAGGACTTCGCGGGCGTCCCCGCGTTCGACGACGTAGCCGTCGTCCATGAAGATCAGGGAGTCGGCTACTTCGCGGGCGAAGCCCATTTCGTGGGTGACCACCACCATGGTCATGCCCTTCTTGGCCAGGTCCTGCATGACGGCGAGGACTTCGCCAACTTTTTCGGGGTCCAGGGCGGAGGTGGGTTCGTCGAAGAGGATGATTTCGGGGTCCATGGCCAGGGAGCGGGCGATCGCGACGCGCTGTTGTTGTCCGCCGGAGAGCTGGGCGGGGTAGTAGTCCCCGAAGTTGCCAAGCCCGACGCTGGCGAGCAGTTCATCCGCGCGTTTAGTCGCTTGTTTTTTGTCCGCGCGTTTGACCAGGACGGGGCCGGCCATGACGTTTTCGCGCGCAGTCATGTTGGGGAAGAGGTTGAACTGCTGGAAGACCATGCCCACCTTGGTGCGCTGTTCGGCGAGCTTTTTGGGCGGCAGGGCGTGGTAGGCGTTGTCGGTTTCGTAGTAACCGAAATCATCGCCGTTGACTTTCAGGACCCCGGAGTCGACGGTTTCCAGGCCGTTGATGCAGCGCAGGACGGTGGATTTGCCGGAGCCGCTGGGGCCGATGATGCAGCAGATCTCGCCGCTGGCAATATCGAGGTCGATGTCGTGGAGAACGGTTTTGGGTCCGAAGGATTTCCGGATCCGCCGGGCATGGATGGTGCCGTCGTTGCTCATCGTGCGATTCCTTCCGGTGCGGTCAAGACAACCTTCCTGGCCTTGCGGGGGACCCGGGCGGATGTATGCGAATACTTCTTCTCAAGCTGGGACTGCGGGTAGCTCAGGACCAGGGTCATCACCAGGTACCAGAGACTGGCAACAATCAGCAGCGGGATGGTCTCGTAGGTGCGGGCATAGATCAGCTGGGCGCTTTGGAGCAGCTCGGCAACGCCCAGGACGGAGACCAGCGAGGTTTCCTTGAACATGCCGATGACCTGGTTGCCGGTGGCGGGAATGATCGAGGGCATCGCTTGGGGAATGATGACTTTGCGCATCTTCATCGCCCCGCTCATGCCCAGCGAGTCGGCTGCCTCGAGCTGGCCCTTGCCCACCGCGGAGAACCCGCCGCGGATGATCTCGGCCATATAGGCGGCCTCGTTCAGGGTCAACCCGATCAATGCCGCGGTGATCGGTGCCATCAGGGCGTTCACATCGATCGCGGTGCTGATGTCCGTGAAGGGGATCCCGATGGTCAGGTTCGGGTAGAGGGCGGCGATGTTGAACCAGAAGATCAACTGGACCAGGACCGGGGTGCCGCGGAACAACGTAATGTACACCCCGGCTGTCGCAGCGATCGGCTTGATGCTCGAGGCCCGCATGATGGCCATGACAAGACCCAGCAGCGTGCCCAGGAGCATGCTCGCAACCGTGAGGAAGAGCGTAAGCATCAGGCCACGGAGAATCGACTCGTGGGTGAAGTACTTCGCCACCACGCCCCACTTGAAGTTCGGATTCGTCGACACGGAAACCAGGATTCCCAAGCCAAGCAGGATGCATACCACCCACGCCACATACTCAAATGTGCTTCTCCGACGAAGCCGAGGCTTGAGCGCTGAATCGATCCCATTCATTGCCGGTTCGCTTCTTTCAATAATTGCTGGCTTCATTTGTGAACCCACTAGTTGAGCTTGGCGTCGGTGATGGCACCGGAATCAAGGCCCCAGGTCTCGAGGGACTCCTTGTATTCGGGGGACTCAAGAACGGACTGGACCGCTGCCTGAAGGGCAGGGGTCAGGGCCGAGCCCTTCTTCAGGCCGACGGCGGTCAGGTCGCTGGAGCCCACATTGACACGGCCCAGCAGGGTGAAGGAATCCGGCTGCTGCTTTGCCGCCCAGCCGAGTGCGGTGGTGTCATACAGGACCCCGTCGATCCGCTTGGAATGCAGCTGTGTCAGGGCCTCCTGGACATTCGGCAGCGTCACGGCGTTGATCTCCGGCTGGCCTTTGGAGGTGCAGGTCTGCTCACTCAGGGCCGGAAGGCGCTTGAGCTGTCCTGTTGAGCCCTGGGTGACGGCAATACTCTTCCCGCACAAGGTCTCAACGGTGAGCTTCAGCGGGTTTCCCGCCGCCACGGCCACGGAGTTGCCGGCCTTGAAGTAGTCGATCATGTCCAGAACCTGGAGCCGCTCGTCGGTCTTGGACATGGTGGTGGCGGTGAAGTCGAAGCGGCCGCCGTCGAGGCCGGGAATGATGGTGTCGAACTTCGTGTCCACGAACGTCACCTTCAGGCCCAGCTTCTTCGCAACCAGCCGGGCGATATCCGGGTTCAGTCCGATCGCGGTGGTGTTGTCCTCGGCGAGGAAGGTTGTGGGCGGGTAGTGAAGGTCCATAGCCACCGACAGCTCACCCTTGTCCTTAACGGACTGGGGCAGCAGCGCCACGGCGGCCTGGTCGGGCTGGACACCCTCAGAAATGTCGGCCGTGTTGGAGGTTTTGCCTGCATCCGTGGACGAGCTGCTGGCTGTTCCACCGCACGCACTGAGCGTGAGCAATACGGCAAGGCCTGCGGCGGCAGTCTGGGCCTTTTTCAAAGTCTTCATTGTGCTTCCCTTCGAGGGGTTGTCAACTGGCGAGTTCGCCGGGAGGGAGGAGTTTTTGGGTTGGAATGTGATCCGGATCTCTCCGTCATCTAAGGCAATGCAACCCCCAAAAGCGTAGATTGTCAACAATTGACGAAATCTTTTTTGTCGCCGGCTTTCACTCCGGATGCACGCGGAAACGCAACCTTGAAACTGTTGACAATTTACAATTTGGCCACCTAGAGTCGGTGTATTGACAGGCACCTACCCGCGTGCCGGCAGCGACTTCCAACTCACGGCGCGCTTGCCCGAATTTCCAAACGCAGGCGCAGCGACCATCCTCCATCCCCTGAAAAAGAACGGATACCCCATGGCAGAGAGCCACTTCCGTCCGAAGTACATCTCCTTCGATGTCTACGGCACGCTGATCAACTTCGACATCGATCCCACCACCCGGCGCCTGCTCGACGGGCGCCTGCCTGAAGAGCAGTGGCCTGCCTTCAAAAAGCAGTTCCGCGGGTACCGGTTCGACGAGGTCCTCGGCGACTACAAGCCCTACGAGCAGATCCTTCAGGATTCCTTTGACCGGGTATGCAAGCGGTGGGGCATCGGTCCGACCCCTGGTGCGGGCGCAGAGTTTGCTGACGCTGTGCGCGGCTGGGTTGCACACGACGACGTGCCGGCCCCACTGAAGCTCATGGGGGACAACTACAAGCTGGTGGCTCTGTCCAACGCTGACACCAGCTTCCTGGATATCAGCATTCCCAAGCTCGGTGCAGACTTCCACGCCGTCTACACCGCTGAGCAGGCCCAGGCCTACAAGCCGCGCTACCAGGCCTTCGAGTACATGCTGGACACCCTGAATGCCAAGCCGGAGGAGTTCCTGCACATTTCCTCGCACACCCGGTACGACATGCATCCGATGCACGACATGGGCTTCCGTAACCTTTGGCTGCTGGACCGCGGCTACGACCCCATTACCGGGGGCTATGACTACAACACTGTTAAGTCCCTGGACGAGATCAACAAGCACCTGGGTCTCTAGAAGACTTCGAGGCGAAAGGTCACACACCATGAAACTTGTCCCCTATTGGCTGGACACTGCCGAACCTTCCGGCGACTACCGGCGCACTCCAGTTCCGGAAAACGTCGATGTTGCGATTATCGGTGCCGGCTTTACCGGGCTCTCCGCAGCAGTAGAGTTCGCCAAGCAAGGTGCCAGCGTTGCCGTCTTCGAGCGTCACACCGTGGGCTGGGGTGCATCAGGTCGCAACGGGGGTATGGCAACCACCGGGCTGGCCATCGGCTTCAGCACCGCGGTCAAGCGGTACGGGGCGCCCCGCGCCGTCGAGATGTTCCGTGAATATAACGACGCCATCGAAACCATTGAGAAGCTGGTGCACGATAACGGCATCGACTGCGACTTCAAACGGTTCGGCAAGCTCTCGCTGGCTTTTCACTCGTCCCACTATGACGGTTTCCTGAAGTCCCAGGAGATGCTCGCGAACCTCGTGGATCACCACGTAAAAGTCATCCCCAAGTCCGAGATCCACTCTGAAATTGGAACGGACTTTTACCAGGGGGCAATGATGGATCCGCTGGGTGCCGGGCTCCACGTGGGGAAGTTCGTCCACGGGCTGGCCAAGGCGGCTGCAGACAACGGAGCCGATATCTGTGAGAACGCAGCGGTCACCGAGTTGAAGAAGGTCGCGGGGACCGTTCACGACGTGCACACCACACGCGGTATTACCCGTGCCAAGCAGGTCCTGGTGGCCACCAGCGGTTACACGGGCAACCTCACCCCGTGGCTCCAGCGCCGGGTGATCCCGGTGGGCAGCTTCATCATCTGCACCGAGCCTTTACCGGAGGAGGTTGTCAACCGCATCCTCCCCAACAGGCGCCAGGCCTCGGACAGCAAGATGCTGACCTACTACTTCCGGATCACCCCGGACAACAGGCTGCTGTTCGGTGGCCGGGCCCGATTCGCCTTGTCCAGCCCGGATTCGGACGTCAAGAGTGCAGAAATCCTGCATAAGGCAATGACTCAACTTTTCCCCTACCTTGCCAACGTGAAGGTGGACTATATCTGGGGCGGCCTGGTTGACCTCTCCATGGACCAAATGGTGCATGCAGGGCTGCATGATGGTTTGTTTTATTCCCTGTGTTACAGCGGCCACGGCGTCCAGATGGCAGCGCACATGGGCAAGAAGATGGCGCACTACATGGCCGGAGACAAGCAGGCGAACGTGTGGGAAGACCTCAAGAACCCGCCGGTGCCCGGCCACTTCGGCCCGCCATGGTTCCTGCCCTTCATCGGCGCGGCCGCAAAAATCATCGACCGGTTCAGCTGACCAAGGAAAAGGTTCCCATGAGCTCAGTAACAAACGTGGCTGGAGCCTGCCCGGATACCGGGCAGGAAACCGCGTTCAGGCGGGCAAAAGCTGCCAAACTCCCCGGGGGAGCGTTTTTTGAGGGCCGCTGGCAAACAACGGACAGGAACCTGGAAATCCGGGATCCCGAGGACGGTGTGCTCCTCGGTACGGTGTGCTCTTCCTCCGCACAGGATGTGCGCCGGGCCGTTGCCTACCTGCACCGCAGCCTCCAGGAGGAGGCCTGGCCGCTTCGGGAGCGCCGGGAAGCCCTGGAACGGGCTGCGGGTCTCCTTTCGGAACAGTCCGTACGGTTTTCGGAAATCATCGCCGCGGAAAGCAGCAAAACCATCAGGGAGGCCGAACGCGAGGTACTCCGGTGCATTGAAACCCTCCGTCTTTCCGCCGCTGCCTCAAGCGAACTTGCCGGTGAGACCCTCTCCTTTGAGGACAGCATGGCAGGAGCGGACAAGATCGGCTGGTACACCCGCAAACCGGTGGGAATCATCGCGGCCATCACGCCCTTCAACGATCCGCTCAATCTCGTGGCGCACAAGCTGGGCCCGGCACTCATTGGAGGCAACGGCGTCGTCCTTAAACCGTCAGGCCGGACGCCGCTGACCGGGCTTGCGTTCATTGAGCTGCTGCTGGAAGCAGGCGTCCCTGCCGGCCGCCTGGCCGCCATAGTCTCGGGCCCGGGGGTATCCGGGGCGATCGTATCGGACCCGCAGGTGGACCTCATCTCGTTCACTGGGGGACCCCGGACCGCGGACCGTATCGCTGCCGCCGCCGGAGCCAAGAAGGTCCTCTCGGAGCTGGGCGGCAACAACGCAACGATCGTGTGCGCCGACGCCGAACCTGGCAAGGCGGCTGCGGCGATCGTGGCGGGGGCATTCGGAGTGGCCGGCCAAAACTGCCTCTCAGTCCAACGTGTCTACGTCCACATTTCCCTGTTCGAACACGTTCTCGAAAAGGTGGTGTCGGGGACCCGGGCGCTCCGCACCGGCGCGAAGTTCGACCGTTCCACCGACGTGGGTCCCCTCATCAGCGAAGCTGAGGCGCGCCGGGTGGAGGAGTGGGTGGACGAGGCCTGGAAAGCCGGGGCCAGGGTCCATGTGGGCGGGCAGCGCCGGAACGCGTACTACCAGCCCACCGTCCTCACGGACGTGCCGGCAGACGCCCGGATCATCCGCGAAGAAGTGTTTGGGCCAGTGGTCAGCATCACGCCTTTCATTCAGGTCTCCGACGCAATACATGCCGCCAACGACTCTGAGTACGGACTCCAGGCCGGCGTCTTCACCGAATCCATCGACACGGCGTTGGCAATAGCCGACAAACTGCACGTGGGGGCCGTGGTGATCAACGAAACCAGCGACGTCCGGATCGACTCGATGCCCTTTGGCGGCTTTAAGAAGTCCGGGGTGGGGCGTGAGGGCGTGAAGCACGCCGTTCGTGAGATGACCGAACCGAAAAGCACCATCATCAAACTGGCCGCGCCGGCCACCGGCTGGCAGCGACTGACGCGCACTTCAGAACGGAATACATCATGACCACCCACAAGATCGCGGTGATCGCGGGCGACGGCATTGGACAGGAAGTAGTCCCGGCCGCCATCGAATGCCTTGAGCGGATCGCTGAAATCCACTCCTTGAGCCTGGAGTTCACCTATTTCGGCTGGGGATCGGACTACTACTCCCGCCATGGGCGGATGATGCCCCTGGACGGGTTGGAGCAGCTGGCGCTGCACGACGCCATCTTCCTCGGCGCCGTAGGCTCGCCGGATGTGCCCGATGCTGAATCTCTTTGGGGCCTCCTGATCCCCATCCGGCGTGAATTCCGGCAGTACATCAACCTCCGTCCTGTAAAAACGCTCGACGGCGTGAAGTCGCCCCTGCTGTCGACGGAGCCGATCGACATCCTCATTGTTCGTGAGAACAACGAAGGTGAATACTCGGAGGTGGGTGGCCGGGTGTACCGCGGCCTGCCGCACGAAGCTGCGGTCCAGGAAACCATCTTCACCCGCCTGGGAGTGTCCCGGGCCGCCCATTTTGCCGCCTCGCTGGCAGCCAACCGGAAGGGCCGCCTGACCTCCGCCACCAAGAGCAACGGCATCATCCATACCATGCCGTTTTGGGACGAGGTGATGGAGAAGACTACCCGGCTCTACCCTGGGGTGACGCTTAGCAGTGAACTCGTGGACGCATTAGCTGCGCACCTCGTCCTCAAGCCCTGGACCTTCGATGTCATTGTGGCCTCCAACCTGCTCGGTGACATCCTTTCGGACCTGGGCAGCGCCGTCACCGGCTCCATCGGTGTGGCTCCCAGCGCGAACTTGAATCCGGAAGGAGATTATCCCTCCCTCTTCGAACCGGTCCATGGATCCGCCCCGGACATTGCGGGTAAAGGACTGGCAAACCCGGTGGGCCAGATGTGGTCCGGAGCGATGATGCTCGAGCACCTGGGCTTCCCGGGGGCTGCCAACCACCTCCAGGCGGCCTTCGAGTCCGCCCTCCGGGAGGGCCGTGGCACCCGTGATGTGGGAGGACCATCATCGACCTCGGAGTTCACCGCCGCGGTTCTGGCCGCGATAGACGCCATCGAGCCATCCTCCGAGGCTGTCCAGTTCGTCTCCGGCACGCCAGCTGCGCCGGCGGCGGCAGCAGCGCCGTAGTGACTATGCCCGGTCAAACCCGACGGCCCGTCGTCGTCGTCCTGTACCGTGAGGCGCTGCCGCCCCGCCTGGCAGAGATCGAGGAGCTGGCGGAGGTCCGCCTGACCAAGGCAGACGGGCTGGCCAGGGTCCTGGACGGGGCGGATGTCCTCTACCAGTGGCATTCGTTTTCCCCGGCGTTGCGGGAGAGCTGGGCTGCAGCGGGGTCGCTGAAGTGGGTTCACGTTTCAGCAGCCGGCATCAGCCAGTTGTTGTTCGATGAGCTGATCCGCAGCGACGTGCTCTATACAAATTCGCGGGGTGTCCTCAGCCGCGCTATCGCTGAATTTGCGCTGGGCTTTGTCCTGGACATCGCCAAGGACTCGCGGGGCTCACTGACACTTCAACAACAGCGGCGGTGGCAGCACCGGGTAACCCGGAAAATCCAGGGCCAGCGCGCCCTGGTGGTGGGTACGGGTTCCATTGGCCGTGAAATAGCAGCCCTGTTCCGCGCCGCGGGCCTGCAGGTCAGCGGCGCCGGCCGCAGCAGCCGTCCGGGAGACGGGCATTTCGACGAAATCAGTTCGTCAAAGGATCTGGCCACCATCGTTCATCCCTTTGACTACCTGGTGCTGGCGGCTCCGCTGACGGAAGACACCAGGGGGCTGGTGGGCGCTGATGTCCTGGCATCAATGAAACCCGGCGCGCACCTCATCAACGTTGGACGCGGTGAACTGGTCCAGACGGACGCGCTGGTGGAAGCTCTGACCTCCGGATCCATTGCCGGCGCGGCCCTCGATGTGGTCCACCCCGAACCGTTGCCCGGGGAACACCCGTTGTGGCGCATGGAGAACGTCATCCTGACCCCTCACATGAGCGGCGACACAGAAAATTACCTCGATGATCTGGGGGAGCTGTTCGTGGCAAACCTGAAGCGCTACCGCAACGGCGATCCGCTGCACAACGTCGTGGACAAAAGCCTCGGGTTCGTCCCGGTTCCCTGAATAATCCGAAAGGTGCGGTCCAAGGTCACTGGGCACTCGATGGCGGACCCTGATTTTCCTGGCTCAGCGGGAAATCAGCAGACTGACTTGGGCGCGGATGTCCTGGACGATCTCCTCGACGCTTAGACCGGCGTTCACAGTCGCCGCCATGCTGAGGAACATGACCGCGCTGACGATGTGCGCCAGCTTTACGGCGTCGCCGTCACTGACCACATGGCGCTTGGTCAGGACGGCGGCGATGGCTTCCTCGGTTTGGACCACGATGGACAGGGCCTGGCCGTGGTGCGGCTCGGAGGGGTCGCCGAACACCATCTCGCGGAGGTAGATCCGCCCGTTGCCCACCTGGACGCGGTTGCATTCCACGATCGGCCGCACGATGGCCATGACTGCGTCCAGTGCCTCCGGGATGGGTTCAGCATCGGCCCTGCCGCGCTCAAGGGCCTCGGCGTAGTGGGCGTTCTGCACGAGCAGGAGGAGTTCTCCTTTGGTTTTGGCGTAGAGAAACAAAGTCCCGGTGCCAATGTCAGCCTTGTCGGCGATCTGTTGCGTCGTGACATCCTCGACGCCATGCTCGGCGAACAACTCGCTGGCGGCTGCTGTGATGCGCTCAAGTTTTTGCTGCTTGTTCCGCTCACGCCGTCCGAGTGGCTGGGACGCAACAGGCATGAGGGCTTCCTTCCGGATACTGACTGGGCTCAATTATGAGTATAACGCCCCCTCGTCAGTCAACCGGCCCGTCTCCGCAGCCAGGAACTCAGCTGCCACCGGGCCGAACTGGGCATGGTACTGGAAGATGCCGCCATGGCCGGAATCGGGGTACATCACCAGTTCGGATCCTTTGATCCGCCGGTGCAGATCCTCCGAGAGGACCGAAGGCACCATGCGGTCATGGTCTCCGTTGGCGATGAGGGTGGGGACGGTGAGCTTCGACAGGTCCGAGGGAACGGCCCGGCCAAACTTCTGGATTGCCTTTAGTTGCGTTTGGAATGCTTTGGTGCTGATTGGCTTGTCCCGGTGGTTCGCCCGTTCCTGGAGGCGCTTGATGAATGCCTTGGCGGCGGGCTTTCCCGCAGCGTTGCGGTTAAAGAACAGGAACTCCTTGGGGTCGGAACGTGTTATGGCGGCGCGGAAAATGTCCCAGTAAGTAACGCCGACCACCTTGTCCATGTCCTTGCCTCCACGCGGCCCGGTTCCGGTCAGGACAAGCCTGCGGATTAGTCCGGGGTGCTTGAGGGCGAGGTCCTGGGCGATCATGCCGCCCATGGAGAAGGAGAAGACGTCGATCTTGTCGAATCCCAGGGCCTTGATGAAGGTGTAAGCGTCATCGGCCATCTCCTCGATGGTGCCGGGAACTTTCCCGGTGGAGGCGCCTACGCCACGTTGGTTGAAAGTGATGACGTGCCGGTTTTTCGCGATGGGGTCGACGATGCGGGGGTCCCAGTTGTCCAAGGTAGCGGCGAGGTGCACGAAGAAGACAACGGGGATGCCGCCTTTGGGCCCCAGCTCGCGGTAGGCGTAGGTGACACCTCCTGCGGTGATAGTGCGGGTAGGTGCTTCCGCGTACGAGGTGACTGCAGATTCACTTGCTGGATCGGTGGTGCTCATGAACGATTTTTCTCCTATGTGGTCTGGCAACATGTCCTGGTGAATCAGTGGCGGTTCAGTGGTTGAGGGTGAGCACCGCTTTGCCGCGGATGCCGCCGTCGGCCAGTGACTGCAACGCCTCTGGAGTTTGGGCGAAATCGAAGACCTTTCCGACGACGGGGCGCAGCGTCCCGTCGTCGACCAATGCGGCGATCTTGCTCAGTTGGTCCACGCTGGCACGCATAAACAGAAACTCATAGCTGACTCCGAGCTTCCTGGCCTGCCGCCTGACTTTGCGGCTCAGTGCTGTGATCGCCAGGCGCAGGACAGGATTCAGGCCGGCATTGCGGGCGAACTCCGGATCCGGCGGACCGGAGATCCCAATTGCCTTCCCGCCTGGCTTGAGGACGCGCAGGGACTTTTCGAGGTTTTCCCCGCCGAGGCTGTCGAGAACCAGGTCATACCCGCTGAGGTGTTCCTCAAAATCCTCGCTGCGGTAGTCAATAACAACGTCGGCCCCGAGCTCCCGGAGGAAGGCAGCGTTCGAGCCGCTGCCCGTGGTGGCAACAATCGCGCCCAGGTGCTTGGCGAGCTGGATAGCGATCGAGCCAACCCCGCCTGCACCGGCGTGGATGAGGACCTTCTGCCCGGGCAGCACATTGCCCTGCTCAATGAGGGCCTGCCATGCGGTGAGCGCCACCAGCGGCAGCGAGCCGGCCTCCGCCATGCTTGCCGATACGGGCTTGAGGGCCAGGTCCTCCTCGGCCACGGCGATGCGCTCCGCGAACGTGCCGATGCGGTCCTTGTCGGGCCGGCCGTAAACCTCATCACCCGGTTTGAACCCGGTGACCTGTGCCCCGACGCGGATGACCGTGCCGGCCACGTCATTGCCGAGGATCAGCTGGAGCTTGTAGGGGAGGATCTGCTTGAACTCACCCAGGCGGATCTTCTCATCCAGCTGGTTCAAGCCCGCGGCCTGCACCTGGACGAGCACGTCCCGTTCCCCCGTAGCCGGCTCGGGGACGTCCGCTTCGCGCAGCGGCTCTCCGTACTTGGTAACGACAAAAGCTTTCATGACTGGCCTTTCTATTTTTGATCCTGCTCAATTATGAGTCCACTCAGTAATGCCTGTCAAGGGCAGGGGCGGGCACGCAGGGATGAGCAGACCATAGTTCTGGTTGTGCCGTGCCGTCAGCCGCGGAAGAGCCGCGGTCAGGAGGCATCTTGGATCAGCGCGTCGGTACCGGCGGCCGATGGGTTCCTGGCTGGCTTCGCTGGTGCTGCCGGAGTGCCAGCAGGGGAAACAGGAGGACCGACAGCATGCCTGCCCCCACCAGGGCGGAGGCGGTTCCGCTGGTGATCAGCCCTTCGTCCCGGCCAATGCCGGTCACGGCAACAATGATCGGCAGGCCTGTTGCCGCGAACAGGACGATGGCCCGTTTGTCGCCGGGACTGGATTTCGGGGGAGCGGCCAGCAGGGACGGGAGCCCGCGGATGATGAGCAGGAGTACAAGGAACAGGGGGACCAGGGCAAGGGTTGCCGGGCTGCTGGTCAGCGCGTTCAGCTCGAAGTCGATGCCGGTATCGATGAAGAAGATCGGCACCAGGAATCCGAAGGCAATGGCGTCGATCTTCATCTCGATGATGTGCCGGTCGTGTTCGGGAGCCCGGGCGATCGCAACCTTCCACAGGACGCCCGCGGCGAAGGCACCCAGCAGCATGTCCAGCCCCAGAACCATACTGAGGACAACCAGCACACTCAGAATGAACATGATGGACCGGACGGCGAACTGGCCGCTGGTGTGCAGCGTCCTGGTGACCTGGGAGTGGAGCAGGGAATGCCGTGCGCGGGAGGCCAGGAATATCGCCAGGCCGGTCAACAGGACGAATCCGAGCAGAACTGCTGTGGCCGGTCCCAGTTCCCGCCCGCTGAAAAACAGCGAGACTGCCACCAGAGGACCGAATTCGCCGACTGCACCCAACGCCGCCACCGTGACACCCATCGGGGACTTTGACTCGCCGGCGTCGCGCAGGATCGGCAGAAGCGTGCCGAGGGCGGTGGAACACAACGCCACGCCGATGATCACGGCAGCCTCCGGGCCGGGCGCCAGGACAAGGCCGGCACCGATGCCGGCCGCCAATGAGATGGTCCAGCCCGCCGCCGCACGGTTGGCGGGCCGGCCACGGATTGCGGTGAAATCGATCTCGTTGCCCGCGACGAAGAAGAGCATGGCTAGCCCGAAATCCGCCAGGGTGTCAGTGAACTGCGTGGACTGTATCCAACCCAGCAGACTGGGGCCCAGCACGATTCCGAGGATAATTTCGAACACTACGACGGGCACTTTGAGCACCCGGTCCAGGAAACGGGCGGCAAGGGGCGCCGCAACAGCCAGCAACGCGATCAGAACCAATGACGTGGACAGCGGCTGCATCAGCGGTACCTCGCCGGACCCTCCGATGAGGGCCCGGCGGCCGCTTCGTTCATGCGGTCGGTGCTGCTTCAGGCGGCGTGGCCTCCGGCAGTGCCGCTTCGGCCGGACGCGGTTCCGCTGGTGCTGCCTGAAGTGCCGCAGGCGGCTGGGACGGGACCGCGTTGGCGGCCTGGGCCGGCTTGATGTTCTGGTTGACGTGGAAGAAATTGTCCGGATCGTACTTCGCTTTGAGCTCTGCGAGCCGTGCATAATTCGACCCGAGGGTGTCCTCGATCCTGGACTGGTCATCGGCGTCCTGGAAGTTGATGTAGCCGCCTGGCTCCGAATACTCGTGCAGCGCATTCCAATAGGCCCGGACCCAGGCGATGTTCGCCGCGTTGTCAGCTGCGTCAGGCCATTGCCCAGCGATAACCGGAGCGAACTTCACATCACGGTAGGCGAAAGCGGTGGCCTCAGGCGCGACCCGATTCACGGCCCCGTCGATGGGATAGAAGTGGTTGGCCGAGTGGACCGTGGGGATCCCGGGGGAGAATTCGACGGCGGTGCGCAGCGCATCGTCGCTGAGGGTCCGAAGGAAATCTGCCTTCCAGTAACCCTGGAGCCCAGGGACGGCGCTGAGCCCGTCGAACATGATGTTCAGTGCCGGGTAAGGCATCGGCGCAAAGAAGCTGCCCAGTGCGGGCCCCGCGTCCAGCATGGTCTGCCAGTGTGCAGGTCCGGCGTCAAGATCCCCCGTCCACATGCCGGCAACAACAACAACCGGCCGCCCGTGCCATTCCTCAGGAAGGAAGGGAACCGGCGGGCCCTGGTGGAATCCCAGGAAAGCGCCCATCTCCTCCGGTTCGGCGGCAATCCATTCGCGGTATGCCGCGCCGATGTCAGCTCCTGTGGCAGCATCAAAAAACATGATCCCCACATGGACCATGTCTACTGGGTGCAGGCGGAACTCCATGGACGTGACTACACCGAAGTTGCCGCTGCCGCCACGCAGGGCCCAGAACAGATCCACGTTTTCCGCTTCGCTGGCCGTCACGAACGTTCCGTCCGCAAGCACCACGTCCGCCGAGGACAGGTTGTCGCAGGCAAGGCCGTACTTGCGGGAAAGATATCCTATGCCGCCGCCCAGCGTGAGACCTGCTACGCCGGTTGAGCCGACGATGCCGCCCGTACTGGCGAGGCCAAACGCATGAGTCGCGTGGTTGTAATCAGCCCACGTGGCGCCCGGCTCCACTCTCGCAGTCCTCGCGGCAGGGTCCACCCGGACCCCGCGGTGGGCCGAGAAATCGAGGACCAGGCCGCCGTCGACCGTTCCAAAGCCGGGCGCGCTGTGTCCGCCGCCGCGCAAGGCAACCTCAATATCAAGACCGCGCGCAAAGCGGACGGCGGCCATCACGTCCGCCACCTGGGACACCCGCAGCACCGCCGAGGGGCGGCGGTCGATCATGCCGTTGTACACGAGACGGGCCGACTCGTAGTCGGCATCGCCCTCTTCAATGACCTGCCCGCGGACCTGTTCGCGGAGTACGTCAAATCGATCGCTACCCATGGCAATTCCAGATTCTCTCAGAGACCACAGGGCAGCCAGCTCCGTCTCGAGTCCCAGCGAGGGCCAGCGCTATGACCCTCTCGGTATACGCCTGGGCCCCATGCGGGTCAAGAGCCGCAGGCACTCTTCAGCTACCTAATCCGCACCGGTAGCGGATGTGCGTCACGAGGGGTGTGCCGCTGACTTCCGTTGGCTCAAGCTTGAGGTTCCGGACGCCGTCCAGGAGCCGCTCGCCGGCTCCGAGGAGGAGCGGTGAGATATGGAGCCGCAACTCGTCGATCAGCCCGGCCTGCAGATATTGGCGGGCGGTTTGCGCGCCGCCGGCTATGGCCGCGTCCTTGCCTGCCGCGGCGTCCCGTGCCTGTGCCAGTGCCGGTTCGATCCCGTCCTCCACGAAATAGAACGTTGTGCCGCCCTCCATTTTCAGGGGCGCCCGCGGATGATGCGTGAGCACAAAAACCGGCGCGTGATAGGGCGGTTCTTCGCCCCACCAGCCGCGCCAGTCCGTATCCCACGGACCGGTCCCGGGGCCGGCGAACATGTTGCGGCCCATGATGTAGGCCCCCGCGGAGAGGATGCCCTCCAGCTCTTTGGCGTTGGCAGCGGGCTCCTCGAACTGCCACCGGTGCAACTCCTCTCCACCCTCGCCCAGAGGATTCTCCGGAGTCTGGTTGGGGCCGGCGAGGAAGCCGTCGACGGATACGGTGAGATCGCAGGTGACGGTACTCATTACTTCCCTTGGATAGTGGCTGTGGTGGTCAGGACGGGGAGGGGCTAACGGCCATGCTAGTGGCGTCCGACGGCGGCTGGAAGGGATTGCTCCCGGCGCCCCTTGGGCAAGCGGCGGGTAGGATCTGCGGCATGGAATCCATCGTTATTTACAGCCTCAGTGATGGCACCGACCGGGCACGCGTCCTCGAAACATACCCCCGCCACCAGGCGTACTTCGAAGCGTTCCGCGCCAATGGTGGCGGCCTGCTGGCTCTGGGCCCGTTCCTGACACCGGATCCGGCCGGCTCTTCCATGGGGCTTTTCACCTCGCGCGGGGATGCCGAGCGGTTCATCGCCGACGATCCGTTCGTTCTGGAAGGCCTCGCCGTTCCGCGGATCCTGGAGTGGGACCCCGTTCGCTTCGAGTAGGCGCAGCCATTTCTTCAGACCAGGTTCCCCGCCCTGCTAGGGCGCCGTGTCCGGGAGCACGGCAGCGACGGCGCTGATCTCCACCAGTGCGCCGGGAACACCCAGCCCGGCCACGAGGGCAGCGGTCACCAGTGCCGGCTCGTCAGACGCCAGTTCTGCTGCGATGGCCCGGTATCCCACGGCGATGTCGGCGCCGTTGACGAACAGCACGGTCCACTGCACAACATCGCCGATGCTTGCGCCGGCGGCAGCGAGGGCGGTCTTCGCGTTCTCGAGCGCGCGGGCGGACTGTGCTGCGACGTCGCTCCCGCCAACGAGCGCCCCCTGGGCGTCCACGGAGTTCTGGCCGCCCACATAAATGGTGGTGGCGCCCGGCGGGACGACAGCAACATGGCTGAAGGCAGGGCTTGCAACGAGCCCTTCGGGACGGATGCGCTGGATGGCTGGCATGCCCGTATGCTCTCACGCAGGCCGGCGGACGGGTAGACCCGGCGGCATCCCGGGGATAGCATGACCCGCACCGGAACCTGCTGCCCGGAAGGCGCGGCTGCCGCTCCGGGATCCGCCGATTCGACGAGGAGACGGCTATGAGCCAGGAAACGACAAAAACGCCGGCAGCAAACCTGATGGTGGACCTGATCATTTCACTGGACGGTTATGCCTCTGCCGAGGGATGGCCCGGCTGGTGGGGCCTGGAGGGCCCGGAATACCTGGCTTGGCTCAAGGAGGAAGGGAAAAAGAACTACACCTTCCTGATGGGCGCCAACACCTACCGTCTGATGTCCGGCATGTCTGAGGAAGCCGCGGCGGGGGACTCCGGATTTTCCGAGAACGAGGGGGCCAGCCTCAGCGGCCTGGCTGCCGTCCCCAAGGTCATCTTCTCCTCCACGTTGAAGGCCCCGTTAACCTGGCCGAACTCGCAGTTGCTGGCTGGAGACGCGGTGGAGGCAGTCGCGGAGATGAAACGGACTGGGACCGGGCCGATGAGCACCCTCGGCAGCCTGAGCCTGTGCCGCTCCCTGCTGGCGGCCGGCCTCGTGGACAGGTTCCGGCTGGTGGTCTTCCCGGTGATTACGGGCCGGACAGGCAGCGAACGGATTTACGACGGCTACCCCGACGTCTTGTTGGAGATGGTGCAGAGCCGGACCTTCGACGGCCGGCTTCAACTGCTCGAATACGTCCCCACCGTGCTCACGGGGCCGCCGGGCGGCCGTCCTGCCGGAGCGGAACCGGAAAAACCAGCTTCGGTTTGACTTCTGCTGGGATTCGACAGGCTGGAGCACAGCCAGAGCACCCCCGTTGTGGCTGGTTCAACGACGTACCCGGGATTGCCGCGCAGTCACTCCAACGCGTACAGCGGAAGCGGTGTCCGCTTCCTCCAGGAAAAACGCCAGGCGCGAGCCCTGCATCCAGTACAGCTCTACACAGTGTCCGCTTCGCAACAGCTCTCCGCACCCAGGGCACGCCCCTGCTGTAAACGATCGTCCATGTATGCGCGTGGATATGCCATGGGAAAGGCCACGCGAAGTCCATAGGCTTTGATTCGTGATGGATCAGAACAAAAGCCGCATCATCCTGCCTGCCGCGCCGCCTGACCAACAGGCCGTCCTGGATGCAGGCGGTGTTGCCTGCTGGTCCGAGCCGGTCACCATCGACACGTACGCTCCCGGCGAGCCGGACCGCTACCCGCTGTTCCTGGACCGGCGCGTGTACCAGGGGTCCAGCGGCAAGGTGTACCCCCTGCCGTTCATCGACAGCATCTCGGCCACCAAGGAGCCCCGGCTCTGGCAGGCTATCCACCTGGAAAACGAATATGTGCGCCTGATGCTGCTCCCGGAGGTTGGGGGCCGCATCCACATCGGCTTCGACAAAACGGCCGGCTACGACTTCTTCTACCGGAACAACGTGATCAAGCCCGGCCTGGTGGGGCTGGCAGGGCCGTGGATCTCCGGCGGTGTCGAGTTCAACTGGCCACAGCACCACCGCCCCGGGACGTTCCTCCCCGTAGAAACCTCGGTGGAGCGGGGAGACGAGGGCCAGGTCACCGTGTGGCACAGCGACCTCGACCCGCTGCAACGGATGCGGGGCAGCCACGGTGTCCGGCTGCGCCCCGGCAGCTCCCTGATCGAGGTCGAGGCGCGGCTATACAACAGGACCGATGAACCCCAGACCTTCCTCTGGTGGGCAAACGCTGCGGCCCGCGTCCACGATGAATACCAGTCCTTCTTCCCCACCGATGTCCGGTACGTCGCCGACCACGCCCGGCGCGCGGTGACCGCCTTCCCGCGCGCCGACCGGCCCTACTACGGCGTGGACTACCCCGCGCTGGCCGGACAGCACGGCCGGGAGGACGCGGACCGCATCGATTTCTACACCAACATCCCGGTCCCCACCTCCTACATGATCACGGACACCAAGGACAGCTTCTTCGGCGGCTACGACCATGACGCCGGTGCCGGCTTTGTCCACTGGGCCGACCGCAGCATTTCCCCGGGCAAAAAGCAGTGGACGTGGGGGAACGGCGCCGTGGGCGCGGCATGGGATGCCCACTTGACGGACGACGACGGGCCTTACGTTGAGCTGATGTCCGGCGTGTTTACAGACAACCAGCCCGACTTCAGCTACCTGGTTCCGGGCGAGACCCGCACCTTCAGCGAGTTCTGGTATCCGATCCGGAAGCTGGGCCCGGCGCACCAGGCGAACCTGGACGTGGCCGTGGCACTCCGGGTGAATGAGGACGGCCGCACGGTTACCGCCGGCGTGTCCGCCACGGCCCACCGGGAAAATGCCACCGTGGTGCTCAAACACCGCGATGTTGCTGTCCACGCATGGACTGCCCCGATCTCACCGGCCCACCCTTTCACCGGGACAGCCGAACTGCCCGGGCCCGTATGCGAAACCGACCTTTCCCTGCTGGTCCTGGACGGGGACCGGGAACTGATCTCATGGACCCCGCGCCAGCACGAGGACACTCCTGTTGAACCCTGGATAGCGGCTGAGCCGCCACCGCCGTCGGACGTCGATTGCCCGGACGAGCTCTTCGTGACAGCAACGCACCTGGCGCAGAACCGGCATCCCACGCGCTCGCCCCTGCCGTACCTGGAGGAGATGCTCCGCCGGGACCCGCAGGACTCCCGCGCGTCGACAGCCCTGGCAGCCGCCAAGTACCGGGCCGGCCACTACGCACAGGCCCGGAAGCTACTGGAAAGTGCGCTGGTGC
Source organism: Arthrobacter sp. OV608 (assembly GCA_900110595.1). Lineage (GTDB taxonomy): Bacteria > Actinomycetota > Actinomycetes > Actinomycetales > Micrococcaceae > Arthrobacter. Next base: position 120,278 of record FOEZ01000005.1, read on the forward strand.
GGCTGACCCGGCGCAACCTGAACCCGCCCAGCGGGGAGGCCAGCTACCGGCTCGGCCTCGTCCTGGAGCGTGCGGGCCACCTGGATGAAGCGCAGGAGCGGTTCGGGAAGGCAGCGTGGGACAGGGCCTGGGCCCATCCGGCACACCTGGCACTTGCCCGCCTGGCCCTGAGGTCAGGACAGCCCGCTGAAGCACACCGGCGCGCGGACGCCGCACTGCGGCTGGATCCGGCCAGCCCGGAGGCGAAGCACCTGCTGTTCCTTGCCCTGGCAGGCTCCGGACGCCTGGACGAAAGCGCCCGCCTGCTGCAGGACATCCTCGTGTCGGATCCGCTGGACCCCGTGGCACTGGCACTGGATGGCTCCCTGGACGCCGAGGATCCCAAGACCTCCCTGACAGTGGCCTGCTGGCTGGCGCGGGCAGGGCAGTGGCAGCGTGCACTGGACCTCACCGGACAGGCGCAAGCCGCTGGTGCCAACAAAGTCTTCGGCAACCCCGAGCCCCTGCGGCACTACCTCCGTGCCGCCTGGTTCGAGGATCTGTTGGACCCGGAGGCGGCTGCGGCAGAACGTATGGCGGCAAGGCGCAGCGATACCGCCTATGCCTTCCCCTATGGACTGGACGAATACGACGCGCTGCACCGGGCCCTTGAGGCGGATCCCAGGGACGAGGTGGCACACGGACTCCTGGGATGCTGGCTGCTGGACGCCGGGCGCACCGGCGACGCCCTGGCCCACCTGGAAAAGTCCATGCTGCTCGGTTCTGCGGATCCGGTGGTCTGGCGGAATGCGGCCATTGCCACCGTCAATACCGGCGGTGATCCCGACGCCGCCGACCGGTACTTCGACCATGCTCTTAAACTGAGCCCCGATGATGCACGGCTGGTTTTTGAACGCTCCGTCCTGGCCGGGCTCCGCGCGGCGCCGATCGAGGAACGGATCGCCGCCATCGAACAGCACTCCCGTTCGGTCCTGGACCGCGATGACCTGGTGCTGCTCCACGTCAACCTGCTGATTGATGCAGGACGCGTCGAGGAGGCCCTGGAGATCATGTCCACCCGCACCTTCCAGCCCTTCGAAGGCGGTGAAGGGAAGGCGCTCGCAGCCTACGACCGCGCGGCGGTCCGGCAGGCCAGGGCGCTGATGGAGCAGGACCCGACGGCGGCAATCGCCTTGCTGCGCGCCGGCGTCGAGGCCCCGGCGAACCTGGGCGAGGGACGGCATCCGGCGGACACCATGGCCGAACGCCTGGTGGCGCTGGGGGACGCGCTCGAACTGGCCGGAGATTCAGGGGCAGCAACCGGCGGGTGGAATCTGGCCTGCCGGAAAAGCAGCCCGTTAGCTGTGGACCCCGCACCCGCCGGCCCCACCGACTACTGGCGGGGCGTCGCCCTCACCCGGCTGGGCCGGGAGGCGGAAGCGGAAGCTGCCTGGCAGTGCCTCGAAGACCGGGCTGATGAGCTGGCGGCCGCCCCGGCCGCGCCCGACTATTTTGCGACGTCCCTGCCCGAACTGCTGCTGTTCAATACTGATACAGCCGCCGCCCGGACCACAACGGCCCAATCACTCCGCCTGCTCGCCGCGGAGGGCCGGGCCTTATCGGGAAGCCCGCACCAAGGCCCGCACCACAAGGAAGGGGCAAGCCTGTGACCGAAGCGTCTCGGTACCTCGGCTCCGGAACGCTCGAAGCCGGCCCGAGCGCCCTGACGGGAACACCGCCGTCGCACCTTCCATCCCGCCTGACCATCACCCTTTGGGACTTCTCCTGGTACACCCGCGCCGAGGACGGCGGCCCGTACGCGGACCTGGACGCTGCCTGCGCTCAAGCAGCAAAGCTGGGCTACAACACCATCCGCATCTGCTCCGCCCCGCTGCTGCTCTTCGGCGGCCTGGGGCTGGATCACCTGGCCACTGACCTTGAGATCGAGGGCCTTGGACAGGCTCCGGACGGCGGCATCTACGGACGGGGCACGCGCTGGTATGACGTGCCGGGTGGGTACCGCCTGAACCTCCGGGAGCGCCTGCTGGAACTTTTCGACGCCGCAGCCCGGCATGGACTCGTGGTCATCCTGGCCAGCTGGGAGTACCAGCAGTCCACGGTGTTCGCCCGGTCCCCGGAGTGGTTCGACGCCATCGATTCCGTCCCCCTCGCTGACAGGTACCGCATGCTGGCGGACGCCTGGGACCGGCTCATCAACGCGCTCACCGCGGCCGGGCACCGGAACCGCATCGCCATGGTGGAACTGCATAACGAGGTGGATTTCTCCATCCTGCCCGCGCTGGCCGACGGCGGCAGCGGGCAGCTGCACCGGCTGCGGTCACTGCATCCGGACCTCCTGGTCACCGCCAGCTACGGCAAACCACCGCACCTGGCCATGCACACCGTCCCTGACGGGCTCGGCGCGGCGCAATTCCATGTCTACAGCTACGGTGTGCTGGATGCGCTGCAGCAGCAGATCGACATCCGTTCCGAAGGCACGGCGGACTTTCCCAACCCGGCCCTGCGTGCCCTGCTGCGCCCCGATGCGCCGTCGATTGAAGAGTACGGACGCCTGGCCGACTGGAAGTACCGCGCCACCGTGGTGACAGACCAGATGTTCTACGGCTACGACTGGATTGATCCGGAGGCGTGGGACACCTGGCTCTGCAACGAGTACGGGCCCTACCGCGAGGTGATGCGGCGGGAAATCGAGTCGCGGGTCATCGCCGTCGCAGCGTGGGCACGCTGGAAGGACGTGCCGGCCGTGGTGGGCGAGGGCTGGATCGGCTACACACCGCTCCACGGCACCTTCGAGGAAGGCCCCATCGGCAAGGACCTGGCCGAACGCGGCATCCGCACGGCACTGCAGCACGGAATCTGGGGCATGGTCCTGTGCTCAAACGCTGCCCCGCACCACCCCTTGTGGGCCGACGACGGGTGGCAGCGCCGCATGAACAACGTTATCCTGACCGCCCCGTGAGCAGAAAGAGCCCCATGCCTCCTGAACAAACCACCCTCGAACTCCTCACGGCCACTCACCGGCCGCACGGACGTGCCCTGCAGCTGCCGCCCATGAGCAACACCCAGGACCGCCACAGCAGATGGCGGCTCACCACCCAGTACATCGAATGCGGCGGCAGTCCAGCCGTACCAGTGTCGGGCGAAATCCATTTCAGCAGGCTGCCCCGCGGCCGTTGGGAAGACCGGCTGCGGCTGATGAAAGCGGGCGGCATCACCGTAGTGGCCTGCTACATTTTCTGGATCCACCATGAGCAGACCGAAGGTAGGGCCCGTTTCGACGGCAACCTGGATGTTGCCGCCTTCGTCCGGCTGTGCGCGGACCTGGAGCTGGACGTGGTCCTGCGCATTGGGCCCTGGGCGCACGGCGAGGCCCGCAACGGCGGCTTCCCGGACTGGGTCCAGGGAGCCGCCGTCGAACACCGCACGAACGATCCCGCCTACCTGGCCCTGGTGGAACGCTGGTTCAACCGCCTCGGCACGGAGCTGGCGGGGCTGACCGGGCCGGAGAGCAACGTCATCGGTATCCAGCTGGAGAATGAACTGTACGACCAGGCCGGACACATTATTGAGCTGAAGAAACTGGCCCGGGCAGCTGGATTGAGCGCGCCAATCTGGACCGCCACAGCCTGGGGTGGGGCGGACATCCCGGAGGAGGAGGTCCTGCCGGTCTTTGGCGGCTACGGCGACGGCTTCTGGGTGGACGCCGACGCGCCCTGGGATCCCACCTTCCGGCAGCACTACTTCTTCAGCCACCAGTGGGATGACCCCGGCATCGGCGCCGACCTCCGCGAGCATTTCTCCGGCAGTGGGGCAGAGCCGCCCCGGTCGCCGTCGGCCCTCTACCCGCCCGCCACCTGCGAGCTGACCGGCGGCATGGCCACCGCCTACCAGCGCCGGCCGTGGCCCACGGGCAAGGACGTGGCCGCCGTAGCCAACAACAAAATCGGCAGCGGCTCCGGCTGGCAGGGATACTACATGTTCACGGGCGGAACCAACCCTCCCGGCGGCCTGCAGGAATCCCAGGCCACCGGCTACCCGAACGATCTTCCGGTGTTCGACTACGATTTCCACGCACCGATTGGCGCCGCCGGCAGGCTCGCACCCAGCTTTGCACTGCTGCGCAGGCAGCACGCGTTCCTGGCTGCGTTCGGCCACCGGCTCGCCCCTATGGCGTCCACACTGCCCGACCAGGTGCCCACCGGTGTGGAGGACTCCGAGACGCTCCGCTGGGCGCTGCGCTCGGATGGGGCGGCCGGGTTCGTGTTCATCACCTGGCACCAGCCCCACGTCCCGCTGCCGGATCACGGCGGCGCGCAGTTCAGCCTGTCACTGGAGGCGGTAAGGGTGACTTTTCCCCAACAGCCTGTCACCATCCCCGCCGGCACCATCGCCGCGTGGCCGGTCAACCTCGACACTGCCGGAGTCCGCCTAAGCTGGGCCACGGCATCGCCGCTCACCCTGCTCGGGCCCGAATCGGCACCGACATTGGTCCTGGCAGCCGAAGCAGGCATCGAACCGCAGCTTTGTTTCCCTGAAGGAACAGTCCTTGAGGGGCCGGCTGCCGCCCTGGGCGGCAACGCCTACGCCACCGATCCCACGAGGCCAGCCACGCTCACTGCCCGGTCCTCGGGCAGTGAGCTAAAGATCCTGGTCCTGCCGGCTGAACTGGCGGATCAGGCCTGGGTCCTGGATACAAGGCGCGGAAGGCAGCTGGTCCTGTCGGCCGATCCGCTCTGGACCGGCGGGGACGGACTCCTGGCCGGAAGGTCGCCGGGATCACCGTCGGTCCGGCGGTACTCCGCAGAGTCCCGCCGGTTCGAGGATGTGCGGACCTCCGCGGCCGACCCGGAAACAACGCGCCAAACCCTTACTGCCGAACGCATCCGGGCCGCGGCGCCCGTCCCCGTTTCCTTCGGCTCCCTTGCCGGCCGGGCGGCCGCTCCCACTGACAGGGACATGGACGAACGTGCAGAGGTCTACCGGCTTGAGTCGACGGCGCCCTTCCCGGCGGGCGAGGGGCACGCGGAGCTGGAGATCGCCTGGGCAGGAGACGTCGCCAGACTGCTCGTTGACGGCACAGTGGTTGCCGACCGCTTCTGGGACGGTTCCCCCTGGATCATTGAAACGCACGACGCCGGAATCGGCCCCGGCGCTGAGGTCCTGCTTCAGGTCCTTCCCCTGCCGAAGGGCGCGAAGGTGTGGTTGCCTCAGGCGGCCCAGCGCAGGCGCGATGATGCCGACGGCGACCTGGCGGCCCTGGACAGCGTGGAACTGATCCACTGGGCCGCGTGGCAGGAGGAGCCTGCCTGAGTGATCCTGTCCGCCATAGTATGGACGTTTGGTGACGGAAGGAGCGGGTGTGGAACGGGCAACGGGGTTCCGGAACCAGCGGCTGGTGGTGGTGCCGCGGCCGCTGGTCCGCGAAGCACTCGCCCGTCCCGTCACGCGCCGGCTGCTGGTCACCGACGCCGGAGTCTTCCCCGTCGCTGAGGCCCATGGCCGGTACCGTCCCGAGGGCGCGCAGGAAACCATCGTCATCCTCTGCGTCGCGGGAACCGGTTGGGTGGAAACACAAGGTGCCCGGTTCGACGTCGGGAAGGGCACCGCCGTCGTGCTTCCCGGCGGTACGGGGGAGGCACATGCATACGGTGCCTCCAGGGACGACCCCTGGACTATCTGGTGGTGCCACGTCCGCGGCTCCGACGCTGCCGAACTCGTCGCCGAGTCGGGCGTCCGTCCGGACCGTCCCGTTATTCCGCTGGTGGCCGTGGACAGGCTGACGGCCATGCTGGACGAGATCATCTCGGCCCTGGAGCAGGACCAGTCGCCGGCCCGGCTGGTGGCCACGGCCGGGATGGCGTGGAAGCTGCTGGCCACCCTGGCCGTGGATCGCCGCGTCCCCGGGCAGGGCACACCGCTGCAGCAAGCCATGAAGTTCCTTGAGGACAGGGTGGACGGCACAGTCCGGCTGTCCGATCTGGCGGCGCTGGTGGGTGTATCGTCCTCACAGCTGAGCAAGATTTTCCGGGAAGCGACGGGCGGGGGAGTGCTGGCCCACCATACAGCGCTGAAGATGGCGCGGGCACGGCTCCTGCTGGACACCACGGACCTGACGGTTGCGGCGGTGGGGCGAGAGGTGGGCGTGGCTGACCAGTTCTACTTCTCCCGGCAGTTCCGGCGGCTGCATGGCATCAGCCCGCGGGCCTACCGGGCCGAACGGAAGGGTTGAGCGGGTTGCCCGGGATCGGCCAGACATGTGGGGACAATAGGTTCCATGGCTGAAACTGAAGCGGTGACAACCCACGATTCGACCGTTGAAGCATGGACCCAGGCCCTTGCGGAGTCGAAGGGCTCGCCGGGAGGAGGGGCCGGGACCGGGGTGATGCTTGCCATCGCCGCGTCGCTGACCTCCATGGTGGCTGGCTACACCGAACCCGGCGAAGAGCAGCGGAAGGAATTGGCGGACATCCACGCGCGGGCGTGCACGTTGCGCCGGACCGCGCTTGAACTTGCCGACGGCGATGCTGCCGCTTCCGAAGCGTTTGGCGCCGCGTTCCGCCTCGAACCGGGGCCGCAACGTGACGATGCCATCCGGCAGGCGTCGGTGAACGCCGCCCAGGCATCGGCAGTGCTGGGCGACCACGCCGTCAAAGCCATTGAAGACCTCGGCTGGCTTGCCGCCAACGGGAACCCGGCCCTCATTGCCGATGTAGTGGTCGCGTTCGGCGCCCTGCGGGCAGCAGTGACGGGGGCCCGCACCAACGTCAGTTTCGACCTCGCCACCCTGCGGTCCGCCGGCGCCACACTCGAAGAGATCCGTGACGGGCAGCCCGTTCTGTGGGCAACGGTCCAGCAGCTCAACTCGGCAGTCGAACGCATAGACGAACTGACGGCGAGCGTGGACCACCGCGCCGCGCCCACCGACACGGACGCCGTTCAGGACGCTGTGTAGCGTACCCGCGGCACGCTGGGTTAGTGCTGATTAACCGGTTTCCGTGCTGATCCGCACTAAGCTCCCTCGGGTAACAACGTGGCACTCGATGGAGAGGTAGTTCCTGTGGGAAACACAGTCTTGACGGAAGGCGCAACTGAAGAACAGGCCCTGGCCCGGGTTGCCCAGCGGATGGCGGCCTGGACCGAAAAGTGGTTCCCGGATGCCTACATCTTCGCCCTGGCCGGCGTGGTGATCATTGCCGTCGCGGCCCTGGCCATTGGGGCCTCACCGCAGTCCATCGCCGATTCCTTCGGCAACGGCTTCTGGGACCTGACCGCCTTCACATTGCAGATGGCCATGGTGGTCCTCACCGGTTACGTGGTGGCGACGTCCCCTCCGGTGGCGAGGCTCATCAACCGGCTGGCACTGATCCCGGTTACGGCCCGCACGGCAGTGAGCTTCGTGGCACTGATGTCCATGTCCGTATCGTTCCTGAACTGGGGCCTGAGCCTGATCTTCGGCGGGCTGCTGGCCAGGGCGATTGCACGGCGCAAGGACCTTACGGTGGACTACCGGGCGCTCGGCGCGGCCGCGTTTATGGGCCTTGGCGCCGTCTGGGCACTGGGCCTGTCTTCTTCAGCCGCCCAGCTGCAGGCCACCGCCGCCTCGCTGCCTCCGGCCCTGCTGAAGATCACTGGAATCCTCGACTTCGGCACAACCATCTTCACCTGGCAGTCCCTGCTCACCCTCGTCATCCTGATGGCACTGACCACGGTGATCGCCCATTTCTCGGCACCCCGCGGCGGCGCCATCCGCACGGCGGAGGATCTCGGCGTCGACCTCGACGACGAACCCAGCGAACCTGCTCCGCGCTCCCGCCCCGGCGAATGGCTCGAATACAGCCGGATCCTGCCCATCCTTGCCGGCATCCTGACTCTCGGCTGGCTGGTCTCCCAGTTCCTGACCAAACCGTTCCTCACCGTGGTGAGCAGCCTGAACGGCTACCTGCTGGTGTTCCTGATCCTGGGCCTGGTGTTGCACGGGACGCCGCGGAACTTCCTGCAGGCCGTCACCAAGGCTGTCCCGGCCACAGCCGGGATCCTGGTCCAGTTCCCGCTGTACGCGGCCATGGCAGCAATCCTGACCAAGGCCACGGGCCACGGCGGCATGACCATCTCCTCCCACCTGGCCGGGTTCTTCTCGGACATCGGCGGAAACGGTGCGTTCGCCGTCGTGATTGCCCTCTACACGGCCGTCCTGGGGCTGCTGGTACCGTCCGGCGGCGGAAAATGGCTGGTGGAGGCGCCGTACGTGATGCAGTCCGCCACCGACGTGCAGATGAACCTTGGCTGGACGGTGCAGATCTACAACATCGCCGAGGCGCTGCCGAACCTCATCAACCCGTTCTTTATGCTGCCGCTGCTGGCGGTCCTCAGGCTGCGGGCCCGCGACCTGGTGGGCTTCACGTTCCTGCAGTTTGTGTTCCACCTGCCGGTGGTGCTCCTGCTGGTCTGGCTCCTGGGGATGACGTTCGAATTCGTCCCGCCGGTGATGCCTCCGGGGCAGTAGGGAACCACCCTAGCGGCGGAGGGCCGCGACGGCGTCCGCCAAAGGCATGTGCAGTGCCGGACCGTGGCCGGGAAGGATCACGGACGCGTCGACGCGGGCCAGGCGGTGCGTAGATTCGAGGGCCGCCGCCGGGTCCGAGTGGTACATGGGGTGGAGCATCTGCGGTCCGGTCTCCCGGCTCAGCGGATGGCCACTGACGAAGCAGTCCCCGACGGCCACGGCGCCCGCCATCGTGAGGTGGATCGCGGAGTTCCCGGGTGTGTGTCCCGGCACCGGGATGGCTTCGGGCCGGCCTGGCAGGTTCCGGAGCGTCTCCCCGTCCCAGGCACTGGCCTGCGTTGCCGGCTGTGCCTTCAGGGCCCCGGACCGGATGACGTGGAGCAGCCAGCGGAAAACGCGCGGGCGCCAGGCACGGACCATAACCTGGCCGAACGTGACCTGGTGCTTTTCCTTGCCCTGGACATGGGCCAGCTCTTCCGCTGCACAGAGGACCGGCGTCCCGTAGGTGCTGGCGAAGTAGGCTGCGGAGCCGGTGTGGTCCACGTGCCCGTGGGTGATGAGTACGGCCCGGGCGTCGCCGGGCTCCAGTCCCAGGTGGCGGATGGACGCCAGGACCAGTTCCCGGTCCGAGGGGTAGCCGGTGTCGATGAGCATAAATCCCGTCAGGTCGCGGACCACCACCCAGTTCGACGCAGGGCCCTGGACGTGATGGACACCGGGGGCCGGCTCGGACAGATGATCTGCGGGCTGCCAGTTCCTGGCTGTGGAGTGCATGGCTGAACCGACCTACACCAGCGGCCACGGGTAGCGCATGCCGGTGGGGTCAGCCGGCAGGACGCCACTGCTCAATATGCGCTGAACCCGGCGCCGCAGCGCACGGACTTCGGCAGGGTAAAGCAGTTCCTCCACGTTGGACGGAACTTCCTCAGCGAGCGGCGCGATGTCCACCAGCAGGGCGTCCGGGACCGGGTTCCCGGCAAAGTCCCAGATGACGGTGCGCAGTTTGAAGTCCGCCGAAAAGCACAGCCCGTGGTCGATGCCCCACACGCGGCCGTCGTGGCCCCGCAGCACATGTCCGCTTTTGCGGTCGGTGTTGTTGCTGATGACATCAAACAGCGCAATCCGGGCCAGGTCGCCGTGGGTTTGCGGCTCATCCCCGTACAACGTGAAATAGTGCTCCCGGTAGTCACAGGCCACAAACCACTGCAGCGAGCCGACGCCCAGGGGCGGGTCATCGCGGATCACCGTGGGTGGCACCAGGCCCCACTGCAGGTATTCGCTCAGGAGGTACGCCGCGCGCTCGCGCCGGTACAGCCCGGGCTCGAAGTCGGACAAAGGCCGTTCCCCGGACTCCGGTTTGTACACCGCATGGGCGGACTCCCCGTTCCAGGAAACCCGGACCAGGAAGGTGGCGTTGCTGCTGCGGGGGATGCGTGCGATGAGGTCAACCCGCCCTTCCGCCAGCAGCATCAGTTCCCGCCCGGACACCGGCCGTCCCCTCGCTTTGTACCCCCGGTGATCACGGCGCCCTCAGCCCGCTCAGCGGCTCCGACGTTGAATTCACCATCAGCACTGCCGGCGGGGCGGCCGTCCTCATACTCGATGGCAGACACCGATCCCGGGCTGATCATGATCCGCTGGAACAGGTCCAGGTGTGTGCCCATTGCGTGCGCCACGGCCGCTTTGATGGGATCGGCATGGGAGAAACATACGACGACGGCGCCCGGGTGGGCCGCCCGCAGCGCCTCGAGTGCGCCAACCATCCGCGCCTGCATCTGGGTGAAGCTTTCCCCGTTGGGAAAACGGAACGTTGAGGGACTGTGCTGCACTCCCTGCCACTGTGGCAGGGCAGCGAGTTCGGCGAGCGGCGCGCCCGTCCAGTCCCCGAAATCGCATTCGATCAGCCCGTCGTCGTGATTCAGCGGCAAGCCGGCGCTGGTGGCGGAGGGAGCCGCCGTCTCGCTGGTCCGTTCCAGGGGCGAGGAGTAGATGGCGGCGACGGGCAAGCCCGCGAGCCGCTCCGACACCCGTTGGGCCTGGGCCCGGCCCCGCTCGGACAGGTGCAGTCCCGGCGCGCGGCCCGGCAGCACCTTCCCGGTGCTTGGCGTCTCCCCATGCCGGATCAGGAGAATCAGGGTGCGCTGGGCAGTCATCACCACAAGAGTAGATGGGCCGGCGGGACCGCGTGCGATGATTCCCGGAATTTCCTCGATTCCCGGCAGGCCTGGGGCTACCGTGGAGTGGTGACTGATCGACCCGAAATCTTCACTGTTGGTGAATTGCGTGCAGCCGGGCATGTCCAGAAAGACCTGCGCCACGAAATCCGCGACAACCTGCTCGCCGCGCTCGCCGAAGGCCGCGATCCGTGGCCCGGGCTGTACGGCTTCAGCCGCACGGTCATTCCCCAGCTGGAGCGCGCCCTGATCGCCGGCCACGATGTGGTCCTGCTCGGAGAGCGCGGGCAGGGCAAGACGCGGCTCCTGCGCACGCTCGCGGGGTTGCTGGACGAATGGTCTCCTGTGATCGAGGATTCGGAGCTGAACGAGCATCCCTACGAGCCGATCACCGTGCAGTCCCGGGCCCGCGCCCTCACCGAAGGGGACCGGATGCGGGTGGCATGGCGACACCGCTCGGAGCGGTACGTGGAGAAGCTGGCCACCCCGGACACCTCAGTCGCGGACCTGATCGGAGACGTGGACCCGATGCGCGTCGCCGAAGGCCGCCGCCTGGGCGATCCTGAAACCATCCACTACGGCCTGGTGCCGCGCTCCAACCGGGGGATCATCGCTATCAACGAACTGCCGGACCTCGCCGAGCGGATCCAGGTGTCGATGCTCAACGTGATGGAGGAACGTGACATCCAGATCCGCGGCTACGTGCTGCGGCTGCCACTGGATGTCCTGGTTGTCGCCTCCGCCAACCCCGAGGACTACACCAACCGCGGCCGGATCATCACCCCGTTGAAGGACCGCTTCGGCGCCGAAATCCGCACGCACTACCCCCTTGAGCTGGACGACGAGGTCTCGGTGATCCGGCAGGAGGGGCAACTGGTGGCCGACGTGCCGCCGGTCATCCTCGAAATCCTGGCCCGCTACACCCGGGCGCTGCGGCAGTCACCGGCGATCAACCAGACCTCCGGCGTTTCAGCGCGGTTCGCGATCGCCGGCGCTGAAACGGTGGCGGCGGCTGCACTGCGCCGTGCAAGCGTGCGCGGGGAAGGCGAAGCCGTGGCGAGGATCGTGGACCTCGGCACCGCGGTGGACGTCCTCACGGGCAAGATCGAATTTGAATCAGGAGAGGAGGGCCGGGAACAGGCAGTCCTCGATCACCTCCTGCGCACGGCCACTGCCGAAGCGGTGCGGGCGCACTTCCAGGGCATCGACATGGGCCCGCTGGTGGCCGCGCTGGACGGCCACCGGACAGTCACCACCGGGGACCATGTCACGGCGGATGAGTTCCTGGCCAACCTGCCGTCCCTGAACGGCTCGGGACTATACGACCAGATCAGCGGACGCCTGGGAGCGAAGAACCAGGGACAGCGCGCCGCCGCCATCGAACTTGCCCTGGAAGGCTTGTACCTCGCCCGCCGGATCTCCAAGGAATCCGACGACGAGGAAACCATCTACGGCTAGCCGGGCTGGAAGCCGTACAGCCGGGAGCACAGCAGAGGAGGCGTCATGGCCAGCCACAACCACTCCGCCAGGTACGGCCGGTACACGGGCGGGCCCGATCCGCTCGCGCCGCCGGTTGACCTTGCCGAGGCGCTCGACGCCGTCGCCGAGGACGTGATGGCCGGGTACTCGCCGCGGCATGCGCTGGAGGAGTTCCTGCGCCGCGGCGGGCGGGACCGGGAAGGCCTGGATGACCTCGCCCGGCGTGTGCAGCAGCGCCGCAGCGAACTGCTGGGCCGGCACCGGCTGGACGGAACACTCAACGAGGTCCAGAAGCTCCTTGAGACGGCGGTGCTGGAGGAACGCAAGCAGCTCGCCCGCGACGCGATGATGGATGACACCGACCGGGCCTTCCGTGAGATGCAGTTGCAGAACCTGCCGCAGTCCACGGCGGCGGCGGTGAACGAACTGGCCTCCTATGACTGGCAGTCCGGGACCGCCCGGGAAGCCTACGAGCGGATCAAGGACCTGCTGGGCCGCGAGGTCCTCGACCAGCGGTTCGCCGGCATGAAGCAGGCACTCGAAAACGCCACGGACGAGGACAAGGCAGCCGTGGCAGAGATGCTGCGGGACCTCAACGGGCTGCTGGACAAACACCGGCGCGGCGAGGACACGGACCAGGACTTCCAGGACTTTATGGCAAAGCACGGCGACTTCTTCCCGGAGAACCCGCAATCGGTCGAGGAACTGATCGACGCCCTCGCCAGGCGCGCCGCCGCCGCCCAGCGCCTCCTGCAGTCGATGTCTCCCGAGCAGCGCGAGGAGCTGATGCGGCTTTCGGCCCAGGCTTTCGGCTCGCCGGAACTGATGGCGCAGCTGGACCAGCTCGATGACAGCCTCCGCGCCCTGCGGCCGGGTGAGGACTGGAACGGATCCGAGCGGTTCGAGGGCCAGGAGGGCCTGGGACTGGGCGACGGCACAGGAGTACTCCAGGACATCGCCGAACTGGACGGACTCGCCGACCAGCTGTCCCAGTCCTACAACGGATCCAACCTGGACGACCTGGACCTCGATGCCCTGGCCCGCCAGCTCGGGCAGAACGCTGCCGTCACGGCCCGCACCCTGGCCGGGATTGAACGGGCCATGCAGGACGGCGGCTACCTGCGCAAGGGAAGTGACGGCGACCTGCGGCTCTCCCCGCAGGCCATGCGGCAACTGGGCAGGTCCCTGTTGCGGGACACCGCGAAGCAGCTGTCCGGCCGGCAGGGGCGCCGGGACACGCGCACAGCCGGCGCAGCCGGAGAGCAGACCGGTTCCAGCCGGCCCTGGGAGTTCGGGGACGCCGAGCCCTGGGACGTCACCCGCACCATGACCAACGCGATCCACCGCACGGTGGCCGACGGCGGCACGCCGGCCCAGGGACTGCGGCTCACCGCCGCCGACATCGAAGTCAGCGAAACCGAGGCACGCACCCAGGCCGCCGTCGTCCTGCTGGTTGACGTCTCCTTCTCCATGGCTGCCGAGGGGCGCTGGGTGCCGATGAAGCGCACCGCCCTGGCCCTGCACCACCTCATCTCCACGCGCTTCCGCGGCGACCGGCTGGAGCTGATCACGTTCGGGCGCTATGCCCGGTCCATGGACATCGCCGAGCTGACGGCACTGCCGTCGCGGCGGGAACAGGGCACCAACCTGCACCACGGCCTGCTGCTGGCCGGCCGTTTCTTCCGCCGGCACCCGTCAATGCAGCACGTCCTGCTGCTGGTGACCGACGGCGAACCCACCGCCCACCTGCTGCCCGATGGCGAGCCGTGGTTCTGCTGGCCCTCGGATCCGGAAACCATCCGGGTCACGGTGGCGGAGCTCGACCGGCTGGGCCGCGGCGGCACCCAAACCACGTTCTTCCGGCTCGGCAATGATCCCAGCCTGGAGCGGTTCGTGCAGCGCATGGCCCGGCGGGTGGGGGCCAGGGTGGTGGCGCCCGACGTCGGCGGGCTGGGGGCTGCGGTGGTGGGGGAGTACCTGCGGGCGCACTTCCGCGGACAGGCGTTCGACGACGCCGACTGGACGTCCTGGGACCGCTGACCGTCCTACTGTTGCGCCGGCGTGGGCAGGGTGAGGATCTCGGCACCGTCCCCGGTGATCGCGATGGTGTGCTCGCTGTGCGCTGTCAGGCAGCCGGTGGCGCTGCGGAGGGTCCACCCGTCAGCGTCGGTGACGAGTTCGGCGGTGTCCGCCATCACCCAGGGCTCCAGCGCCAGCAGCAGGCCTGGTCGCAGCGTGTACCCGCGGCCCGGCCGCCCGGTGTTGGGGACGTGGGGGTCCTGGTGCATGGTTGAGCCGATGCCGTGGCCGCCGAACTGCGTGTTGATCGGGTAGCCGGCCTCGCTGAGGACCGAACCGATGGCATGGGAGATATCGCCGATGCGCGCGCCGGGACCGGCAGCGGCGATGCCGGCATATAAAGCGCGTTCAGTGGCATCGATCATGGCGATGCTTTCCATCGGCTGTGAGCTGCCGACGATGAAACTGATGGCGGAGTCCGCTGCCACCCCGCCCTTGACGACGGCGAGGTCAAGGGTGAGCAGGTCGCCGTCGGCCAGGGTGTAGTTGTAGGGCTTTCCGTGCAGCACGGCATCGTTGACCGCTGTGCAGATGTAGTGGCCGAACGGCCCGCGGCCAAAGGACGGCTCGTAGTCGATGTAGCAGGATGACGCCCCGGCGCCGATGATCATTTCCCCGGCCCACCGGTTGATGTCCAGGAGGTTGGTACCCACCGTGGCGCGGCTCTTGATGGCCTGCAGGATGTCGGCGACGAGGGCTCCTGTTTCCCTTGCCCGGATCACTTCGGCGGGGGTCAGGATCTCGATCATGCGGCGGCCTTCCTCGTCTGGAGACCAACAACTATACCCACCGGGTCAGGCGCGGGAGTCCTGGGCCGGCCCCTGGTCTGAGGGCGCTGCCGGTGCATTGGCCCGGTCCGCCGGAGCACCCTGCCGCCTGCTGGCCACCAGGAAGGGAACTGCAAGGCTCTGGAAGATTCCGGCCAGGGCCAGTGACGCCGGATAGCCGTAGAGGTCTGCGCTCCGGCCAAGCAGCGGCTGCACCACCACGCCGCCGCTGGACCCCATCAGGGAGGCGAAGCTGAGCACCGTGGCCCGCTGCTTCGACGGGATCATGTCGTTCACGTACGCCTGCCGCACGGGCATGGCGGCCGAGTCGACGACTGCCCAGAGGGTCAGCAGGACCAGGGCCGGCCAGAAGACCCGGGTGAAGCCGAGCACCAGCAGGAGCACCGCACTGATGCTGCCGCTCAGGATCAGCACCGACGTCCGTTTGTGGAACAGCCTCCTGGCGTAGGGCGCCAGCCAGCCGCCCACCACTTGGGCACCGGCCACGATGGCCGCCGCGAGGCCAGCCACTGAGTAGGCGCGCGGGTCGCCGTAGAGTTCCAGCAGGAACGGCTGCAGCGCATAGAAGACATAGATCCCGACGCCGGCACTGAACGGGGAGGCCAGCATTACGTAACGCACGGGCGGGATTTTCAGGCCGTTATCGATGGAGGCCGTCAGGACAGCGCGCGTCGCCTTGAGGGGGTGCGTGGAGCGCTCGGGTGTGAATCCGACGTCGTGCATCAGGCCGAAGGCCACAGCGAACATGGCCAGCAGCACGCCCACCCGCACCAGGAACGGCACGCCGAGGCTGGTGGCCTGGGCGATCACGCCGCCGGCTACCGAACCGGCGAGCATCGCCATACCCGAGACCATCTGCCCCCGCCCGAACACCGGCTCCAGGCCGCCCTCGTAACCGGAGTAGCGCAGCGCGTCGACGAGCCACGCCTCAACGGCGCCCGAGAAGAAGGTGAAGCCCAGCCCCAACAGCACCGACACCACGGCCCACAGCGGAAACGGGGCGGAAAACTGCCACAGCAGGTAGTAGAGGTAGGTGGAGCCGGCCAGGGTTACGGTGCCCAGCAGGAACGACGCCCGGCGGCCCCAGCCGTCAGCGACAACCCCCGTGGGAACCTCGAAAATCACCATCCCTGCGGTGAAGAATGCGTTGGCGGCGAAAGCCTCGAAGTTGCTGAGGCCCGCGTCCAGCAGGAACAGCGTGTTGACGCCCCAGATGAAGGAGGCGGCAAGGGTATTGCCCAGCGTCAACGTCAGGTAGATGCGCTGGATCTTTCGGGCGGCAGCGTTCATGGGTTCGCTGTCCCGGCTGCGGATAGCACGGAACACGAGGCCATTCTCGTCCCGATCCGCCCGCTATGCCAGAGCTGGTGCCAGGACCCGGCCCTGGCGGTGCTGTGGTGCCACAGGCGGTCATCAGGGAGGCTCTCCGAAAGTCACGGTTCGTGCGTCGCGGGGATGTCGTGCGATGTAGCCCATTCACCCACATCCCGCCGTTCGATGGCCGCTGCCATCAGGTCGGGGAACAGGTCGGGGGTGCAGGCGAAGGCCGGGACCCCGATTCCGGCGAGGGCTGCCGCGTGGTTGGCATCGAAGGACGGGTGGCCGCTGTCACTGAGGGCCAGCAGCGCGATCATGGTGGTGCCGGACCCGACGATGCTGGCGGCCCGGCGCAGCATCTCCTCGGCGATGCCGCCTTCGTAGAGGTCGCTGATGAGCACCAGGATGGTCTCGGTGGGCTGGGTGATCCGGTCCTGGCAATACGCCAGGGCACGGTTGATGTCCGTACCGCCGCCCAGCTGCACCCCGAACAGCACATCCACCGGATCGTCCAGTTCATCGGTCAGGTCCACCACTTCGGTGTCGAAGGCCACCAGCCGGGTGCGCACCGAGCGCAGGGAGCTGAGCACTGCCCCGAACACACTGGAGTACACCACCGACTCGGCCATGGAGCCGGACTGGTCGATGCACAGGATGATCTCACGCTGGATCTGGGTGCTGCGCCGGGCATGCCCCACCAGCCGCTCGGGCACGATGGTCCTGTATTCGGGCTGGTAGTGCTTGAGGTTGGCCGCGATGGTCCTGTTCCAGTCGATGTCCTGGTGCCGCGGCCGCCTGGTCCGTGCGGCCCGGTTCAGCGCACCGGTGACCGCCTGGATGGTCCTGGCACGCAGCCGCTCCTCCAACTCATTGGTCACCTGGCGGACCACCGCCCTGGCCGTCTCGCGGGAATGCTCGGGAATCACCCGGCCCAGGCTGATCAGCGTACTGACAAGGCCGACGTCGGGCTGTACAGTCCGGAGCATCTCCGGCTCGAGGAGCAGCTGCCGCAGGCCCAGCCGTTCCATGGCGTCCGCCTGCATCACCTGCACCACGCTGGACGGGAAGTACCCGCGGATGTCGCCCAGCCAGCGCGACACGCGGGGGCTGGAGGCCCCGAGGCCGCCGCGGCGGCGCTGGTCCTCCCCGTATAACTCCTCCAGGGCGTGGTCGCGCCGGGCATCGGCGGCCGAAAGCTCCACCTTGTCGCCTTGGCCGTCCCTGATGCCATCGGCCCCGTGCCCGCCAAGCACCAGCCGCCAGCGGGCCAGGCGTCCGCGGCTGCTGTCATCGCGCTCCGTCACGCCACCACCTCCCATCCGAGGTACCGGGCCATTGTCCGGACCGCGGGGCCCGCCGCCGCCAGGTCCGGCAGATCTTCGTTTCCGGCCTGGACGCTGCCGCCAATCCGTGTCACTTGCTCGCCGATCTCCCGCCGTTCAGGCTCGCTGAACGCCGAAAACGTCCTGCGCAGGAGCGGCAGGACGTCGTCGAAGGTCTCGTCCTCCACGCCGGCCACCCAGCGGTCCACCAGCTGCAGGAGCCGCGGATCGTAGATCAGCAGCGTTGCGTCGCCGGAGACCACGCCATCAAGCCAGGCCGCGGCTTCCCTCGCGGGGGTGGCAACGGAGAGCCGGCGGCTGAGCCGTGCGGCAACCTGGTCCGGTTCAACCAGTCCCGCATCCAGCAGCAGCCGGGTGGCCCGTCCCGCCACCGCTCCATGGATCAGGTCCGAGCCCGCGACGGCGGACAGGGCCCTGTGCCAGTCATCCAGGGGAAGGTCCGGCACCAGGGACAGCCCGTGCTGTGCGGAGTCGATGGCGCGCCGCATCACGTCCGCGGCTTCATCATCCAGGCCGGCGCACGCCGTCGGCAGGCCTACGCAGGCGCGCACCACTGTAGTGTCCAGGATCTTCCGCACCCCCGTCACGTCCACACCGCGCACATTGCCGTACCGGCAGGTGCGGGCCAGGGGCGCGACTGTTTCCAGAAGCGGGGCGACGTCCTGCTGCAGGGCAGTCCGCTCGGCGAGGACCGAGACCACGGCACCGATTCCCTCCGGGAGGTCGGCGAGGAGGCAGTTCGCGAGTAATCCGCTCAGGCTTCCCAAGTTGGCGTCTTCCCGGGCGCGCTCAGCAACATAGGCCGAGGCGGCCGCGGCCACGGTGGTGCCGTACCGGCCGGCCTCCACCACGGCGATGGCCAGCTCCGGCCTCCACTGCAGGGTCCACGCTTCCTTGAATGTGCCCAGGGTCCGGCCCGTTTCGGCCGGAATTCCCCAGGCCACCCCGAGCAGCGCCAGCCGGTGCAGCAGCACGGAGCGGGCCAGCTGTGCGGGCTTGCGCAGGTCCAGGGCCAGGACCTCCTCCATGGCGCTTGGCTTCCACCGCAGCCTGCGCTGGGTGGCGGCAAGATCTGCGGCGAGGGGGACGGTGGGTGCGGAATCAGGCACGGTTCCCAGCTCGAGTCCCACGGTCAGCTCCCGGTGCACCTGGGCCAGCGGCAGCGGCGATCCGTCGCACAGCACCGCCTGGGCGGCATCGTCAAGTTCTGCCAGTCCCGGACTGGGCCGTCCGCGGACAGCGGCGAGCGCGTCCGCCATCCTTGTTGCCTCCACCACTGATGCCGTTGACGCGTCCAGGCTCTCGCCGCGCAACGCGCGCGCCACCCGGACCAGCCAGGTGGTGGAGACGTCCGCGCCCGGGTCTTTCCCCATCGAGTGGGTGAACAGATGCTGGTACCAGCCGGGTGCGGTGACGCCGGCGCCGTACCCGCTGGCCAGGCTGAGCCGGCCCGAGGTCCAGGGCACCCACGTCACGGCGATCTTCGTTTTGGGCAGGCCGGCCAGGACCTTATGGTCGGCGGCGGCCGGCGGAAAGTGGGCGGGCACCAGTGCCGGTGCATGGTAGGCGCCGCACACCACGGCAATGCGGGCGTGCCCCTCGCGGAGGGCGGCCCGGAGCAGCCGCCGCATCGACGCTTCCCGCCTGTTGTTTTCCAGCACATCAGCATGGTGGGCCGGCCTGTCATCGGCAGCCCGGATCTCGGCAATCGCTTCAGTCAGCGCCTCGAACCGCTCCACCGGGTCGCTGTGGCGGTGCTCCACGGCGTCCTCCCACCAGCGCTCGGCATCGCTGTACCCGGCCGCGCGGGCGAGGATCCCGATGGCGTCCGGCCGGTAGGGGCGGGAACCCGCGGAGGAGGAGCCGCCGTCGTCCGCCACTAGCGGTTCCGCCTCTGCCGGCGCCTCCTCCGAAGGCGCCTCGTCCGACGGCGGGACGTCACCCGCCTCCCGCAGCGCGAACGTATGCGCCGCGGGCAGGTCGATGGCGCGCACCTGCGCGCCCGTGGACAGCGCCCAGCGGATGGCCACCCACTCCGGGGAAAAGCTGGCCATCGGGTAGAACGAAGCCAGCCGCGGCTCATCCGGAACATAAATCAGTCCGGCTACCGGCGGGACCATCTCCGAGTCGCTGAGAAGGGGAATCACCTGGTCCAGTTCCGGCGGTCCCTCCACCAGCACAAGGTCCGGCCGGAGGGCGGCGAGCGCCTCGGCAACGGAGTGCGCCGAGCCGGGTCCGTGGTGCCGGATTCCGAGGACGTGGACTTCTGTCATGGTTGCAGGAGCCGGGTTCAGTTGGAGGCTTCGAGGTCGCGGCAGGCCCGGTAAAGGTCCTTCCACTCCGGCCGGTTCCGGACCACGGTCTCCAGGTATTCCTGCCAGATCACCCGGTCCTGCACGGGGTCCTTGACCACGGCGCCCACCAGGCTGGCGGCCACGTCCTGCGCCCGGACGGTCCCGTCGCCGAAGTGGGCGGCCAGGGAGAGGCCGTTGGTCATCACCGAGATGGCTTCAGCGGTGGACAGCGTTGCCGAGGGCGACTTGATGGTGGTGCGCTGGTCCTGGGTGACGCCGGCCCGGAGCTCGCGCATCACCGTCACCACGCGCCGGACTTCGGAGAGCGCTGCCAGATCGGCCGGCAGTTCCAAGGACGCCCCCAGGCTGCGGACGCGGGTGGTGACGATCTCCACCTCCTGCTCCATGCTGTCCGGGAGTGGCAGCACCACGGTGTTGAAGCGCCGCCGCAGCGCGGAGGAGAGGTCGTTGACGCCTTTGTCCCTGTTGTTTGCCGTGGCGATGACGTTGAACCCCTTGCGGGCCTGCACCTCTTCATTGAGTTCCGGAATGGGCAGGCTCTTTTCGCTGAGGATGGTGATGAGTGAGTCCTGGACGTCGGACGGGATCCTGGTCAGTTCCTCCACCCGGACCAGGCTTCCGGTTTCCATGGCCCGCATCACCGGCCCCGGGACCAGTGCCGCCCGGGACGGCCCGTCGGCGAGCAGCCGGGCATAGTTCCAGCCATAGCGCAGTGCCTCTTCCGGCGTGCCCGCCGTCCCCTGCACCACCAGGGTGGAAGTTCCCGAGATGGCCGCCGCCAGATGTTCGCCCAGCCAGGTCTTGGCCGTGCCCGGCACCCCGAGCAGGAGCAGGGCCCGGTCCGTGGCCAGGGACGCCACTGCGATTTCCACGAGCCGCTCCGACCCCAG
Organism: Arthrobacter sp. OV608; assembly: GCA_900110595.1. Classification (GTDB taxonomy): domain Bacteria; phylum Actinomycetota; class Actinomycetes; order Actinomycetales; family Micrococcaceae; genus Arthrobacter. The sequence goes on from FOEZ01000005.1 coordinate 141,166, forward strand.
GTACTTGGGCGTGACCACCACGCCGTTGGGCAGGGTTCCACCCAGGATGTAGGTGGTGACGGCCCAGGGGGACAGCCGCCAGCTGGGCGGCCGGGGCCGGTCGTCGGCGGCGGCCAAGGCCGCGAGTTCCTCCGCGTAGGCGGTTTCGGCGTGGGCGCGGAGAACGTCCTGGGCGGGCTGGGTATCGGTCATGAAAAAGCCTCCGTCAGGGATTGTCGGAACGATTGGTATTGCACGGCGTCGCGAAGCACGCGGCGCCGTGCGGCGTCGTCGTCGGAACGCTCCAGGAGTTGCCGGCACTGCCCGGCGGCTTCGGGCGGGAGTGCTGCGGGCAGGATCCCTGCCAGCATGACCGCCAGCTGGCCGCCGTTTTTGGCCGTGATCTGCTCCAACACTTCGGCAGCGAGTGCGGGTCCCCAGGGCCGGGGCAGGTCCCGCAGGGGTTCGACCAATGCGAAGGGCGGTGCCGCGCTGCTCCGGAGCTGCCGCACCAGCCTCTCCTCGCGTTCAACCGCTGGCAGGCAGGCCAGCAGGCGCGGCTCAAAGCGGTCCTCCAGCAATGCACGCACCCACTCTAGGTCGGCCCGCCGGGCAGCGGTGGACGCGATGGCTTCCAGCACCCGCGTCTCGCCCTTAAGCAAGGCAATGGCCGGCGCCGGGCCGCGGCCGGTTGCCGAGGTCCAGGTATCGAGCGGGGCACCCCGGATAATAGTGTCGAGCCGGGCCAGCCGGTCCGGTTCGCCGCTGCGCGGCTGCGCAGGAACTCCGTCCCGGAGTGCGGCAGCGTCAGGTTCCGGCGGCAGCCCGATCTCGAGGCGCTTGCGCAGCACGCCGTTGAGCCGGAGCAGGGGGCGGAGCCGGTCGGCCATGCGCGCTGCGCGGGCGCTGTCCGGCAGCCGGTCGAGCAGCGCCGCCGCGGTGTCGCGTACGCTTTTGGCTTTGTCATCCAGGGCCCGCTCCAGCAGTTCCTCATCGTCCGGTCCGAGGTTGGCGGTGAATGTGGCGAGGTGGGCAGCACGTTCCCGGGCGGCGAGGTTGTCCCAGTGCCCGCCAAGCAGCGTGCGGGCGGCGGCCGGATCAGTGCGGCGGAGCCGTTCCACTTCTGCGGTGGCGTCCGTACCCGCCAGCTCTGCCCAGTCACGCGCTGCAGCGCCTTGCTGATGTCCGGCCCCGGAATCGCTGGTCCCGTGGTCGCTCTCAAGCAGGCCCTGCAGCCACCGGCCGCGCGTTCCGATGGCCGGGTGCAAGTGCTCCGCAACCGATGCTCTGGTGCCGGCCGCGGCGAGGAGGGGCGGCAGGAGCTTGTGTGGAACCCGCACTCCTGAAGCTGCGGCCAGCCGCAGCCAGTCCGCCACCAGCAGGGTGCGCAGCTCCGGCCCCACCGGCGGCTGCGTGAGCAGGAGGTCCAGCAGCCGGGCGGCCTCACCGCTCGCCTGCGGACAGTGGTCCGGTGGCGCTGGCCTGGCCAGGCCGGCATCATCCAGGCGGCGGGGTTGCCGGGCGGCGCGGATGACGGCGTCGGCGAGCGCGGCCTGGTCCAGGAGCGATTCTTCGGCGGTGTGAACTTCCGGCGGGCGGGCGCCCAGCTCTGCGGGCGGGGAAGGCGCAGGGTGCCGGGCTGTTCCCACCAGGGCGGCAGCACGGAGTTCGGCCAGCCAGGTCATGGCGTCACCACCGCGTTGCCGATGACGGCGGACAGCGGCCGCAGGCGGCCCTCCTCCAGCTCACCAAAAATGTCCACCGGGTGGCCGCCGGTGAGGGCGAGCAGGGAGTCCAGGGGCGCATCGACCAGCGGAAGCGCATCACCGGCTTCATCCCGAAGCCACCCGGAGCCGCCAGTGGAGAGGCGCACTCCGGCCAGCAGCACCGGATGGCGCTCCCGCCACGGGGACGAGGCGACAGCGGCTGATTCGGCATCGAGTGCCTGGCGGATACTGCTTCCCCCGCCCAGAGTCCGGGCCGTCCCTGCCGTGCCCACACCACCGGTGAACAGCGCCCGCCGGGGCGCTGATCCCGGGTACCGGGCCACTGTGGCCTCCAACAGTGCGCCGGCGAGTTGGGGTGTTGCGAGTGGCTCGCTCCGGGCAGCGAAATCCAGGAGGACCACTACCGTTCCGTCCGGGCCGCGCAGCCACGTACGCTGCTGCTGGAGCCGTCCGTCGTCGCTGCGGTGGTCGCCGAGGACCAGCCAGGGGCCCGGCAAGGCCTCCACGCCCTCGACCTCCGAGGCAGGAACGGACCAGCCGACGGCAACCCGGAGGTCGGCAAGTTCGTCGGGGGTCAGGTGGTCCCGGATCCGCCAGGCTTTGGTGAGCGCCCACCACCTGCCTGCCCGGTGGAGGAGGTGATCGGTCCAATCGCTGCGGGCGTGGATGTCCGAACCCATGGTGCGTACCTGTTCGGCCAGGCCCGGGAGCTGGGCATCCACCAGGCGGGCGGCCACGCCGTCCCACCACGAATAGGGTTGGGACCTGGCGGAGGCCATGCCCGTCCGTACCAGGTCTGCCAGCCACCGGGAGAAGTCCGCGATGCCGGCGTCCATGAGTGCCAGCCGGTCGGCAAGCCGTTTTGCCTGTGCCGCCGGATCGGCCGGCTGTTCGGACTGGCGCCGTTCCCGCACGGTTGCCCGGCCGGCGCGCTGTTCCGCCCACTCCCGGGCGAAATCCGCAGCCTCTGTTCCGGCGTCGGCCGCTTCACCCCGGGACCACAGCAGGAGGAGGGCGAGCGCATGCTTGCACGGAAACTTCCGGCTGGGGCAGGAGCACCGGTAGGCCGGGGCGGCGAGGTCAACGCTCACCTGGTAGGGGGTCTTTCCGCTGCCCTGGCATTTGCCCCACACCAGCACGTCGTTGCTGCCCGTCTCGGACCAGGGCCCCGGGCGGGCGAGTTTGCGGGCGGCGGCCAGGGAAGCTGCATCGGGCGCGGCGCCGGCCACCCTGTCCTCGCTCCAACGCCCCATGAAGCACATTGTGCCCGATGTTCCCAGCCGCGCAAGGGCGGGCCGGCGGCGTGGCGGCCGGCGCATGCTGCCCCGGGAGGCCGTTTTCCGTGTCAGGATCAGGGTATGCCTGACCGCCTGATGCTGCTGGACACCGCCTCGCTGTACTTCCGTGCCTTCTACGGCCTGCCCGATTCCATCCGCCGCCCGGACGGGACACCCGTCAACGCGGTCCGGGGCCTGCTGGACATGATTGCCCGGCTCACCACGGACTACGGCGCCACCCACCTCATCGCCTGCTGGGATGACGACTGGCGGCCGCAATGGCGGGTGGACCTGCTCCCCACCTATAAGGCCCACCGGGTGGCAGAAGTGAACGCCGGCGCTCCGGACATTGAGGTGGTGCCGGACGCGCTTGAGGCCCAGCTGCCCATGATCCGCAGGGTACTGGGCCTGGCCGGCATCGCGATTGTCGGGGCGCCGGACCACGAGGCCGACGACGTGGTGGGCACCTACGCCAGCCATGCCGGCATCCCGGTGGACGTGGTCACGGGGGACCGCGACCTTTTCCAGGTCTGCGACGACGGCCGGCAGGTGCGGGTCATCTACACCGCCCGCGGGATGCGCAACCTGGATGTGATGACCGAACAGGTGGTGGTGGGGAAGTACCGCGTGCTGCCCCAGCAATATGCCGACTACGCCACCCTCCGCGGTGACGCCTCCGACGGACTGCCCGGGGTCGCGGGGATCGGTGAAAAGACGGCGGCGTCGCTGTTGTTGACGTACGGAACCCTTGAAAACCTGCTCGAGGCGGCTGCGGACGCCGGCAGCGGCCTCTCGTCACCGGTCCGGGCCAAGCTGGAAGCCGCCGAGGACTACTTGAAGGCAGCGCCCGCCGTCGTACGCCTTGTCCGTGACCTCGAGCTGCCCAGCCTGGAAGAGGCAGGCGCCCGGCTGCACCCCGCTACCGGCGAAGCCCGCGCCGAGCTGGAACGCCTCGCCGTGGACTGGAACCTGGGCGGCTCTGTCCGGCGCCTCCTCGACGCACTGGACCGCACCCACCCGTCCTGAATCCCTCCCCGCGGCCCTGGATGCCTGCCTGGCTGGAGTGCGGAAAACTGCCTATTTCTTGAGCAAAAGTGACATCCCAGGGTGGATACCCTGCCGCTAGGGTGGCTTCAATGGTTCAAGCAGCCGGACCTCTTCAACGGGGGATTGGAGTGGCTATGGCTGACAGCCCGCACAGGCGCGGTACTGGCAGAAATGACGGCGGGAAGAAACGCGGCCCGGACGAGGCAGGGGATGCCGAGGCGCCGCAGCAGGAGGAATCCGAAGCTGCCGGCCGGGAGGAAGCACCTGCTGACCCCGGGCAGGTACCCCGCCCGCCGCGGCTTTACGGTTATGACCCGGACCAATGGCCGGAGCCCCGTTGACGGACTTTTCCCGGTCACAGGTTGCGGGCGGACCGGGCAGCAGACAAGCAAAGCAGGGCGTGGCTAAGCTGGGTGTGTTCCGCATGATCAGTCCTGCTGACGAAAGTTAGGTGAGTGCCATGCCGAAGACCGGGAAGAACGATCACGCCCGCAAGGATGAGCTTCCCTCGACCCTGCAACGATCGGACCAGAAGGCGCAGGATACATTCGCGAAAACCTACGATTCCGCCATGGAGTCCTATGACAACGACGAAAGCCGCGCAGCGCGTGCCGCCTACGCTTCCCTGAAGCACAGCTACGAAAAGGTCGGCGACCATTGGGAGCCCAAGGAGAAGCGCGGGCCTTCGGACGAGCGGGCGGAAAAGGGACTTGGCTCGAAAGAGCCCACTGCGGGCGGCGTGGACGCCAATGCCTCCAAGAAGCACCTGATGGAGCGGGCCCGGGAACTGGACATCAGCGGCCGCTCCAGCATGGACAAAGAAGAACTCGTCAAAGCGCTGCAAAAGGCGAATGACGCCGCAACCCGCAAGGCGCGCGGCAAGTAAGAGCAGCAGCCAGTACAACCAGGCAAGGACGCCAGGAGGTTCCGATGTCGGTGAAGGGCAAGGACGCAGCAGGCCGGGGCGGGCCGGAAGGACGCCAGGGCAACGGCTCCGCCGGCATCACGCCCAGGGATCCTGCCCTGGTCCGGAACGTGGCGCTCGTGGGCCGGTCCGGCGCCGGCAAAACCACCCTCATCGAGGCGCTGCTGGAAGCCAACGGGATGATCACCCGGAAAGGCTCTGTGGTCGACGGGACCACCGTGAGCGACTCCGATCCCGCCGCCATCCACCAGCAGCGCTCCGTGGCGCTGTCAGTGGTGCCGCTGCCCGTCGCGGGCATCAAGGTCAACCTCCTCGACACGCCCGGTTATCCGGACTTCATCGGCGAACTCCGCGCGGGCCTGCGCGCCGCGGACGCCGTCCTGTTCGCCGTCTCCGCCGTGGACGGGGTGGATGCAGGCACCACCGCAATCTGGCAGGAGTGCCAGTACCTGGGCATGCCCCGCGCGGTGGTCATCACCCGGCTGGACCATCCCCGCGCTGATTACGACGGCGTCCTGGCCGCCTGCCGCGAAGCGTTCGGCGACACTGTGCTGCCGTTGTACGTTCCGGTCCGGGCCGGCGGGGAAGTCACTGGCCTGCATGGCCTGCTGACCGGGACGGTCTTCGAGTATCCAGCGGAGGGTTCCGGCCCGGCGCCGCGGGCGGCGGACCCCCGGGAACTGGCGGACGCGGAGTCTTCCCGGGCTGAGCTGATCGAGGGAATCATCGCCGAAAGCGAAGACGAGACACTGATGGACCGCTACCTTGGCGGGGAGGACATCGATGCCGGCGTCCTTATCCCTGACCTGGAAACCGCCGTCGCCCGCGGGTCCTTCTTCCCGGCCGTGCCCGCCTCGGCGATGACCGGGCTGGGAACCGCCGAACTGCTGGAGCTCCTCACGAAAGCGTTCCCATCTCCACCGGAGCGCAGCCTGCCCCGGGCCACCGACCTGTCAGGTTCCCCGGTGCGCGCCCTCGCCTGCGACCCTGCCGGGCCGCTCGCGGCAGAGGTTGTCCGCACCACGGTTGATGCTTTCCTGGGCCGCGTCTGCCTGGTCCGGGTCTTCTCCGGCACCCTGAGCGGGGACACGCCCGTGCATGTCAGCGGGCACGGGCTGGGGGACCGGGGCCACCAGGACCATGACACCGACGAACGGCTCACGCACCTTTACTCACCGCTGGGATCCACCCTCCGGCCCGTCCCTTTTTGCATCGCCGGTGACATCGCGGCCGTGGCCAAGCTGGGCACCGCGGAGACCGGGGACACCATCTCCGCGAAGGACCAGCCGCTGCTGCTGGCCACATGGGAGATGCCGGAGCCGCTGATGCCGGTGGCCGTCGAAGCCGATTCGCACAGTGACGAGGACGCCCTCGCCCGCAGCCTGGGGAAGGTGGCCGCCGGAGACCCGACGCTGAGGGTGGAACGGAACGCCGAAACCCACCAGCTGATCCTTTGGTGCATGGGGGAGGCGCACGCCGAAGTGGTGCTGGACAGGCTCCGCGACCAGGGCGTGAAGCTGCACACTGTGGACGTGGTGACGCCGTTGCGGGAAACCTTTTCGGCCCCGGCAGCCGGGCACGGCCGGCACGTCAAGCAGTCCGGCGGCCACGGCCAGTACGCCGTGTGCGACATCGAGGTGGAACCGCTGGCCAGGGGCGCAGGTTTCGAGTTCGTTGACAAGACTGTGGGCGGGGTCATCCCCGGGACGTTCATTTCGTCAGTGGAAAAGGGTGTCCGGGCGCAGATGCAACGAGGCGTTGCCTCCGGGTTTCCTGTGGTGGACCTTCGGGTGACCCTGGTAGGCGGCAAGGCGCACAGTGTTGATTCCTCGGACGCAGCGTTCCAGGCGGCCGGCGCCCTGGCCTTGAGGGAGGCCGCCGCCGCGGGAAGCATCCAGCTGCTCGAGCCTGTCTCGTCAGTGGTGCTCAGCGTTCCAGACGAGCATGTCGGGACAGTCATGAGCGATCTCTCCGGCCGTCGGGGCAGGCTCACCGGGACGTCGTCATCCGGCGGGGACCGGACCGAGATCACGGCGGAAGTGCCGGACCAGGAACTGCTGAAATACGCGGTGGAGCTGCGTGCTTTGACTGCGGGCACCGGAACGTTCAGCCGGCACTACCTCCGGCATGATCCCCTGCCGGGCAACCTGGCCGCGGCGGGCCGCTGATCGGGGGATCGGCAGCAGAAGAAAAGCCCCATGGACGGGTCCGGACCCGAGGCGCTGCAGCGTTCAGCGGAAACGCTGCAGCGCACCCTCGCCAGCCTGGGCATCTGACCCGGCGCCCGGAGCCGTTTCGGGTACTGCTCCTGCAACGCCGGTCCTGCAACGCCGGAATCAATAGGAAATGAATGCCACCAGTTCGCCCACCCGGTCCTCCGGGTAGTTTTTCGCAATGTCGCCCTGGCTGAGGACGCCCACCAGGTCATGGCCGTCAATGACCGGCAACCTCCGGACCTGGTGGTCCTGCATGGTCCTGATGGCCTCCTCGATGGAGTCGTCGGCTCCGATGGTCACGGGTTTGCCTTCACCGAACTGACCCGCAGTCGCGGTCCGCGGATCCCCGCCCTCCGCCAGGCACTTAACCACGATGTCCCGGTCCGTCAGCATGCCCTTGAGCCGGTTGTCCTCACCGCAGATGGGCAGTGAGCCCACATCAAGTTCCTTCATCTTCCGTGCGGCCGCTTCCAGGGTTTCGTTTTCACCCACGCACTCCGCGCCCCCGGTCATGATCTCCCGTGCCGTTGCCATGATCGCTCCTTCCTGATGTGGTGCCGCGTCGACGGCCTCTTCGGGTGGCCCTTCGGGACCTTGCTCTTGATGGGCGGCCCGCTGAACCAGCTGATGACAAAAATGCTAAGCCTGCTGATTATTAGTGTCCAGAGGTGGAGTATGACTGCCCAGGGCCGGAGTTTGGACCGTTCGGCGGGCTCCGGTCTCCTCGAGATCAATGCTTGCTTCGCCGCAATCAGGTAGTAAGCTTGCTGACCAATACTAGTAAGCCTGCTGATTAATTGAGACAGGAAGAGGCCATGGGTACAGTTTTCGCCGCCGCTTCGGCATTGGTGGTTGCCGCAGCCGGTGCAGCCGCGGCCCTCAGCGCTCCCTTTGGTGCTGCCGGCCACGGGGGCCAGTATCTTGCAGGACACGTGCTCCTCGGGCTGGGCCTCGGGCAGTCGATCGCCATCCTGCTGCGCGTGGCGGTCAAGCGGCTGCTCGCACGGCGGGCCGCCGCCAGTGTTGCTGAGGCTCCTGTATACACGGCGCCGGTCAGTGTCCTGCCGGCCCGGCCGGCGGCGCTGGCCCCGGCAGCAATCGCCCACACATCCGCTTTCCCAACACCGGATTCCCATGCAACCGCTGCCCGTGAATCGATGGCTCCAGTAAGTGTGCTTCCGGCGCGGCCTGCGGCGATGGTTCCGCTGCGGGGCCGGCATGCCGCCTGAGGCTCCGGTATTGGCCACGGGCAGTGATGGCCGTTCCGGCCGAAAAAACTCCTGGCTGTGGCGTGCAGCCGCTGCACTGGCTGGTGCCGCCTGCCTTGCCGTGGTTCTGTATAACGCCGCACCGCTCCTGCGGCCCCGGGATTCTGATGCCGGGACACTTCGGGGCCTGCAGGTCAGGGTCCTGAACATCAGCCAGGCGGCGGCAGAGAACAGGATGGACGGCGCCCTCGCCGCACTTGAGGCCCTGGAGAAGGACTTGAACGATGCCGCCGGCCAGGGCCTGATTTCCTTGTCCCGTTACCGCGGAATCGAAGCCGCCGTGGAGGACGTGCGGGCGGACATCAATGGCCAGCTTGCGGCAGCGTCGGCTTCCGCACCAGTAGTCCCGGCTCCGGCATTATCCGAGCCGACTACACCGGCTGAGCCTGCGGAACCGGCACCCCAAACCCAGCCCGAACAGCCGGCCTTGGTTCCGGCACCGGCTCCGGTCCAGCCGCAACCGGTGGTGCCGGGTCCGGCCAAGGAGTCAAAGGGCAAAGGCAAGGGGAAACCCTAGCCCCGGTTCCGGGCACAATGGACGAATGACTTCTTCGGGCAGGCAGCAGCAGCCGTTGGCGGCCAAACCCTTTGATCTTGGGACCATTGGTGTCGGTTTGGCCTTTGCGGAATCGTTGCCTGCCCTCACCCGGGCGCTCGGTGGCGGGGCAGGACCGGCGGCAGTTGTACAGGCGCCGCCCGGGACCGGCAAGACCACGCTCGTCCCGCCGCTCCTGGCAAACCTCGTGGCACACGGCAGCGGACGCATTGTGGTCACCCAGCCCCGCCGCGTTGCTGCCCGGGCGGCCGCCAGGCGCCTCACTGTGCTGGACGGCAGCGCTCTGGGCGGCCGCGTTGGCTACTCCGTGCGCGGCGAGCGGAAGGCAAGCCAGGGAACCATCGTCGAATTCGTCACGCCCGGAATCCTGTTGCGCCGCTTGCTGGCCGACCCCGGCCTCGAAGGCACGGCAGCGGTGGTCCTCGACGAGGTCCACGAACGCGGGATGGAAACGGACCTGCTGGTGGGCATGCTCGCCGAGGTCCGGGAGCTGCGGGGCGACCTGACCGTCGTCGCCATGTCCGCGACCCTGGACGCTCCGCGGTTTGCTGCACTTTTTTCCAACAGCGGCGGCAGTGCTGACGACGACGGGGCGCCGGCTCCCGTAGTGGACTGCGCCTCAGTGCTTCACACCCTTCACAACGACTGGCGGCCCGCGCCCGGGCCACGGCTGGACGGCAGGGGAGTGACGCCCGCCTTCCTGGAGCACGTGGCCCGGACGGCCGCGGAGGAGTTCACCCGGGTTCTTAGGGGCGACACCTCCAGTGACGCGCTCGTTTTCCTCCCCGGCGCGAGGGAGGTTTCGCGGGTCGCGGCCGACCTTCGGCGGCAGCTGGGCAGCACCGTTGACGTCCTGGAACTCCATGGCCAAGTGACAGCCGCTGAACAGGATCTGGCGGTTTCCGGGCGGTTGCCCGGCGGCAAGGCACGGATGATTGTCTCAACCGACCTGGCCGAGTCCTCCCTTACGGTTCCCGGTGTCCGGCTGGTCATTGACTCCGGCCTGACCCGCGAGCAGCGCCGCGACGCCGGGCGGGGCATGAGCGGGCTGGTCACGGTTTCCTGCTCCCGGGCCTCGGCCGATCAACGGGCTGGACGTGCTGCCCGCCAGGGACCGGGGCGCGTGGTGCGCTGCTACGACCAGCAGGCCTATGGCGCAGCCCCTGCCCACGTCACGCCGGAAATCAGGGTGGCGGACCTCACCGGCGCCGCGCTGCTGCTCTCTGCCTGGGGTTCTCCCCGCGGCGAAGGCCTCGCGCTGCCGGACCAGCCGCCGGGGCAGGCCATGGACGACGCGATGGAGGTGCTCCGCGAACTGGGCGCCGTGGCGCCTGACGGCTCCATCACCGGCGCGGGTCGGCTTCTTGCCAGCATCCCTGCCGATCCGCGGCTGGGACGGGCGCTGCTGGACGGAGCGGCCGCCGTCGGGCAGCTGGCCGCCGCGGAGGCAGTGGCTCTGGTCTCGGCTGACCACCGGGCTCCGGGCGCAGACCTCACCCGCCTCCTGTCCCAGCTCCGTGATGAAAAGGGCGCAGCTGCCCGGCGCTGGGCGGAGGACACCCGCCGGCTTGCCGCCCTGGCGCAGCGCGGTGCGCTCTCCGCTTCGCCCGTCCTGCCATCGCCGGTGACCGGCAGCGCAGTGGTGGGAGCCGTCGTCGCCCTTGCCTTCCCCGACCGGGTGGCACGCCGCGTGGACGGCGACCCGCCCAACCGCTACCTCCTGTCCTCCGGAACCCGCGCCGGGCTGCCCGCCGGCAGTTCCCCGTCCGGCCACGAATGGCTTGCCGTGGCGGAAGTAACCCGTGCCGACGGCAGGGATGCCGCCGGCACGGGCGCCGTGATCCGCTCCGCCGCACCGCTGACCCCTGACCTCGCCGAAGCCGCGGCCGGGCACCTCCTGACGGACGCCGTCGAAGCGCAATTTGTGGGCGGCCGCGTGTCCGCCCGGAAAGTCTGGCGCCTCGGGGCGATCGTCCTGTCGTCCACCCCTGTCCGGCCGTCACGGGCCGAGGGGAGCGCCGCCGTCGCGAGGGCCTTGAAAAAGGAAGGACTCGGCGCCCTGGAATGGTCGACGGCGGCAGAGGCGCTCCGCCGCCGGCTCGCCTTCCTGCACCACGGACTGGATGGTTCCTGGCCGGATGTCTCGGACCAGGCCCTGTTGGTGCGGCTCGAGGAGTGGCTGGGCCCGGAGCTGGAAGCCCTCGCCGGCGGAGCAGCCGCACGTTCGGTTGACCTGGCCGGCCCGCTCCGGCGGCTGCTGCCCTGGCCGGAGGCCGCACGACTGGATGACCTCGCGCCGGAATGGCTCGAGGTGCCCAGCGGGTCGCGGATCAGGATCGGGTACCCGGAGGCTGCGGATCACACGGGCCGCCCGGTGGTGGCCGTCAAGCTGCAGGAATGCTTCGGGTGGGCAGAGACACCCCGGCTCCTGGGCGGCCGCGTGCCGGTCCTGTTCCACCTGCTGTCGCCCGCGCGGCGCCCCCTGGCCGTGACCGACGATCTCACGTCCTTCTGGTCGGGCCCCTACGCCCAGGTCCGGGCTGAAATGCGCGGGCGCTACCCCAGGCACCCCTGGCCCGAGGATCCCTGGGCGGCCACCGCCACCGCACGCGTCAAACCCCGTCATTAGCTGCATTCCGGGCACGCCTTGCAGCCTGGTCCTGGCCCTGTGAGAACTAAGATACACACCCGAAACGTCCCGTCGATGGGCTGAAACATGCTCCGGTTAGGCTCGTTCCTACCTGGACAGAGTGGTCCACATCAGACATGGAAGGACGTAAAGATGTTTCTCTTGAACAGCCTTAACCTTTTGCTCGACGGCCGCCGCTTCGAGGACGGCCGGTCCCAAAACGGCGCCGGCGGAACCAGCGAGTTCCCCGAAGGCCGCCTCACCTCCGCCGCCTGGGAAGGCTGGTGGCACGAGGACGCAGCCGCGTAGCACCTCTGCGGCGGCCTGAGGGCAGTTTCACCACTGCTAAATCAGGACAGCATTATGGGGACTTGTCCTTGATGAACGCTGCCACCGGCCCGGCCAGGGAGGCGCCCACCTCAGCGGCGGGGCGCCTGGTGCCGGCGACAGCGAACGAGTGGTCGCCGCCCTCCACCCACTGAAGGACAGCATTGGGGCCGATGCGCGACACCACGTCGGCCAGGAGTTCCGGAGTGGCGAATGTGTCCCGGCTGCCCTGCAGGAACAGCATGGGAGCGGACAGCCCGTACAGATGTTCGTCCCGCAGCTTCTCGGGCTTGCCCGGCGGATGCAGGGGATACCCCAGGTAGACGAGCCCGGCAGCGTCCATACCATCCGCCACAGCCATGGACGCCATCCGGCCGCCAAAGGATTTACCGGCCGCCCAGAGCGGGCCCGTGTCCTGATGCTTCCCTGCCTGCTCGGCAGCGATAGCCATGGCAGCACGCCATGCCGCGATGGCCACAGGCGGGCGGTCCGGAAACTTCCTTCCGGCTTCGCGGTAGGGAAAATTGAAGCGCAGCGTCGCCACGCCCAGCCCGTTCAGTGCCGCCGTGAACCCCGTGAGGAACGGATGCTCCATCCCGGCGCCGGCGCCGTGGGCAACCACCAACGTGGCGGAAGGATTGTCAGGGCGGGCATAAGCTGCGGTGACGGTCACGTCGCCCACCGTGATGGTCAGGGGAACTTCCGGGGATGGCATCCCTCCATCATGCCGGACCGGGAGGCGGAAATCTGTCCGGTTTCCGGAGCCGGGGTGTACGTTGTCCCCATGGCGAGCGAACAGACCACCATTATGGTTCCGGGCCCCGACGGCGGCCGTGAGATGCGCATTTCCAGCCCCAACCGCGTCCTTTGGCCGGACCTGGGGCTCACCAAACTGGACCTGGCACGTTACATCTGCGACGTGGGAGAAGCCTTCATCGCGGCCAACGGGGACCGGCCGGTGGCCCTTCAAAGGTACTCGGACAACGTCAATGGCGAGATGTTCTTCTCAAAGAACCCGCCCAAGGGGACGCCGGACTTCATCCGGACGCAGAAGGTGGTTTTTCCCAGCGCCCGCACGCATCCGATGCTGATCCTGGATGAGCCCGCTGCTGCCGTGTGGGCTGTCCAGATGAACACGGTGGTCTTCCATCCGTGGCCCTCACGCAGCGCTGACACCGACAACCCGGACCAGCTGCGCATCGACCTGGATCCGCAGCCGGGCACCGACTTTGGGGATGCCGTCCCCGCGGCGCTGGTGATGAAGGAGGTCCTGGCCGAGGCCGGGCTGACCTGCTTCATCAAGACCTCCGGCAACCGCGGGCTGCACGTCTACGCCCCCATCGAGCCCACGCGGGAGTTCCTCGACGTGCGGCATGCCGTCATTGCCGCCGCCCGTGAAGTGGAGCGGCGGATGCCGGAGCAGGTCACTACCGCGTGGTGGAAGGAAGAACGGGGGAAGCGGGTATTCCTGGACTTCAACCAGGCCAACCGCGACCGGACCATCGCCGGCGCCTACAGCCCGCGTGCGCTGCCGCATGCTTCGGTCTCCTGCCCGATCACCTGGGACGAGCTGGAGACTGCCGACCCGAAGGACTTCACCATCCTGACCGTGCCGGACCGGCTCAAAACAGTGGGCGACCCGTGGGCGGACATGCACAGCACATCGGGCACCATCGACACGCTTCTAAAGTGGTGGGAGCGGGACCTTAAGGCCGGCCTCGAGGAGATGCCATTCCCGCCGGACTACCCCAAAATGCCCGGCGAGTCGCCCCGGGTGCAGCCCAGCCGCGCACGAAAGCAGGACTGACGGACTATTCGAAGCGTGCCGGGTCTCCGGTACCGCGCCGGACCACCTCAGCCACTCCGCTGGAGAAATCCACTACGGTGGTGGGCTCCGCCCCGCAGTCGCCGGCATCGATCACCGCGTCCACCAGGTGGTCCAGGCGCTCCTTGATCTCCCAGCCCTGGGTCAGCGGGTCATCCTCGTCCGGCAGCAGCAGCGTGCTGGAGAGCAGGGGCTCACCGAGTTCTGCCAGCAGCGCCTGCACCACCCTGTTGTCGGGGATCCTGACCCCTACCGTCTTCTTTTTGGGGTGCAGGAGCCGCCGCGGAACCTCTTTTGTGGCAGGCAGGATAAAGGTGTAGCTTCCGGGGGTCACGGATTTGATGCTGCGGAAGACGTCGTTGCCTATGTTCACGAACTGCCCCAGCTGGGCGAAATCCTTGCAGACCAGGGTGAAATGGTGCTTGTCGTCCAGGCTGCGGATGCTCCTGATCCGGTCCAGGGCGTCCTTGTTGCCCAGCTGGGCGCCCAACGCATAGCAGGAGTCTGTGGGATAGGCGATCAGTCCGCCGTCGAGCACCATGCGTACTGCCTGGGCAATGGCACGGGGCTGCGGATCCTGCGGATGAACGTCAAAGTATCTGGCCATGTACCCGAGCCTACGTTCCCGCGCCGCGCCGCCGCACCATTGAAGCGCCCGCCGCATGTGATGCGGGCGGAGCGCACGGCAGGCGGGGGCCGGACTGGGTGGCAGAATGTGGCTCATGGCTATGGAACGGATCGTCGTGGGCCTCCAGGGCGACGACGACGGGGAACTCCTGGTGCGCCGCGCCGCGAGGCTTCTCCACCGGGGCGTTGGCGGCGAACTGCTCGCCGTCCATGTGCGCACCCCGGCCGGGACCCGGGCGGAGTCCCCGCAGGCACTCGAAGCCCAGCGCCGCCTGGTCGCAGACGTCGGCGGCAGCTATCACACGGTATCGGCCTCCGACGCCGCCGCCGCCCTCGTGGAGTTCGCCCGCTCGGCAGCGGCCTCCCACATCCTGGTAGGCCAGTCCCGCCGCCGCAGGATCACGGCCCCCTTCAGCCTGGGCGTGGACACCAAAGTGGTGCGGGAGGCGGCGGACATTGACGTCCAGGTGGTGCCACTGGTCCGGTACTCCGGCGGCCGGGGGAGGCGGCCGGAACTGGGCCGGGCGCGGACGGGGTTCGGGTTTGCCCTCGCCGCGGTTCTTCCGCCTTTGTTGCAGCTCCTCCTGGCCATGTTCGATCACAGTGTGGCCACCGCGGTGCTGATTCAGCTCACCGGCGCCGTGGCCGTAGCACTGGTGGGCGGATTGTGGCCGGCGGTTTCGGGTGCCCTCTGGAGCAGCCTGCTGGTGAACTACTTTTCCACTCCGCCCCTCGGCGACCTCGCCATTCACGACCCCCAGGACCTGCTCTCACTGGCGGTATTTGTCGGCGTTTCGGTGGCGGTGGCCGGCGTGGTGGATGGATCTGCCCGGCGTTCCAAGGAAGCGTCCCGGGCACAGGCCGAAGCCGCCACCCTGGGTGATCTTGCCTTGGGCGCGTCCCGGTCCGAGGACACCCTCCACGGCCTGCTCGCTGAAGCCCTCGATGCCTTCGGTGCCTCCGGGGCCGCCGTCGTCAGCAACCTCCCGGCCGCCGGGCATCGGGATCCGAAGGGTCAGGGAACAGGGCGCACGCCGCTCCTGCTGGCGGGAGCCGGTGATATTTCCGGCTGGCAGGACGGAGCCCGGGACCTCCGCGGCCTTCCGGGCGCCACTACCGTCCAGGTGGACCCGGTGACGTGGCTGGTCCTGTTCGGCAGGGAGGTGCCGCCGGCGGGGCGGAGGCTGCTCGGCGCCTTCGCGGTGCATGTCAAAGCCCAACTGGAGCGCCGGCAGTTGGAGTCCAGCCGGCACGAGATCCTGCGCCTTGCAGAAGGCAACACCATGCGCACGGCCATCCTGCAGGCCGTCTCCCACGACCTGCGTACCCCGCTGGCCGGAATCAAGCTCGCGGCCGGCGGGCTCCTGCAAAATGGTGTTGCCTATACGCCGGCTGAGCAGCGGGAGCTGCTGGAGACCATTGACGCGTGCAGTGACCGGCTCGATTCTCTGGTGGGGAACCTGCTGGACATGTCCCGGATCACCGCCCGTTCGGTGGAGCCGCTGCTGGGCCCGGTGAGGTGGAGCGAGGCAATTGATGCGGCGTTGCGCGGGCTTCCGGACGGTGCCGTTGCGGTGGCGCTGCCGGCCAACCTGCCGCCGGTGGAAGCGGACCGCGGGCTGCTGGAACGGGTCATTGCCAACATCCTTGAGAACGCACTCAAACATGCCCCGGGCTCGGGAGTGTCGGTGACCACGACGGCGGACGGGCTGGGCGGTGTGACTCCTGAGGGACACCCGTGCGGCGAACTGCGCATCGTCGATCATGGTCCCGGCGTCCCCGAGCGGAAGGTGCTGGACATGTTCAGGCCGTTCCAGCGGGTTGATGACCTGCCCCAGGCCAGCGGCCTGGGCCTGGGACTGGCCGTCGCCCAGGGCTTCGTCCAGGCCATGCGGGGAACCCTGAGCGCCGAGGGGACCCCAGGGGGAGGGCTGACGATGATCATCCGGTTGCCGCTCTCCACTGGAAGCCCCGGTGGCGCCGGCAGTATTGCCGCGAATGCGGACATTGTTCCGGGCAGCGGGACGGTGCTGACGTGACCGGACAATCCCAGGCAGGACCAGGACACCAGAAGGAAGGGCCGCAAAAGGCCGGACTCCAGAAGGCCGTCCGGCATGAGCCCATCGTTCAGGAGGCCGCGCCGCAGGGTGCGAAAATCCTCGTGGTGGATGACGACCCCCACCTGCTGAAGGCGCTGCGCATCACCCTGGCGGCGCATGGCTATGACGTTGCTGTCGCGGAGGACGGCGCGTCTGCCCTCGCCGCTGCCGGCCGGAACGTTCCGGATGTTGTGGTCCTGGACCTCGGACTGCCGGACATGGACGGCGCAGAGGTCCTAGGCAATCTTCGCCGGTGGAGTTCCGTCCCGGTGCTGGTCCTGTCGGCGCGGCACGGCTCATCGGACAAGGTGGGAGCCCTGGACGCCGGTGCCGACGACTACATCACCAAGCCGTTCGGACTGGACGAGCTCCTGGCACGGCTTCGGGCCCTCATGCGGCGGATTCCGGGTCCGGAGTCAGCCCCCGTGGTGGCATCGTCCGGATTTTCAGTGGACCTCGTCCACCGGCAGGTGCTTCGCGACGGAACCGCTGTGCGGCTCACGCCCACTGAGTGGAACATCCTCGAAATCCTGGTGCGGAATCCGAAAAGCCTCGTCACGCAGCAGCAACTGCTGGCGCACGCCTGGGGGCCTGCCTACCAGAAGGAAGCCAACTATCTGCGGGTTTACATGGCGCAGCTGCGCAGGAAACTCGAAGCCGACCCCGGCAATCCCCGCCACCTGCTGACCGAACCCGGAATCGGATACCGCTTCGTTCCCTAGAATTCGGCCAAACGGCGCTGTCCTGCCCCTACCCAGAGGCCTGCCTGGTGGGGCAGGATGTTGTCTGGTTCCATTCCTTTCAGTTCAAACTCAAGGAGATCCAGCTATGCCCACCACACTCAACCCCTACCTCAGCTTCCGCGACAACGCACGGGAGGCCATGAACTTCTACCAGTCGGTTTTCGGCGGTGAGCTGACACTCAGCACCTTTGGAGAGTTTCAAGCCAGCGAGGACCCGGCTGAGGCCGAAAAGATCATGCACGGGATGCTGACCACCACCCAGGGCCTGGTGCTGATGGGTGCCGACACCCCGAACAGCATGCAGTTCAGTTCGGGCTCGTCCATCTCCATCTCCCTCAGCGGTGAAGATGAGACCGAACTGCGTGGTTACTACGACAAGCTCAGCGGCGGGGGCGGCACCGTGACAGTTCCCATGGAGCAGGCTCCCTGGGGTGACATTTTCGGCATGTGCACCGACAAGTACGGGGTGTCCTGGCTGGTGAACGTCAACAACCAGCAGGCAGCTGGGGCCTCGTAACCTGGCGGCCGGGCAGGGCCCGGCCGTGTTTCCTTGAGGAGGGACGCCACGCAGTGCGACGATGGACGCGTGGAGTTCCTCCTTGATTTTCTTTCGGATAAGTGGTGGCTTGTTTTCCCCATGAGCGCCCTCGCCGGCCACTGGGCAAATACGTGGCGGAAGGCCGGTGACCGGCGCCACCAGCGGAAAGTGGAGCTGTATAAGCTCCGGAACCAGGCGTATGCGGCGGAGAAAGCCTCCGTGGCTGACGTCGAATCGCTGATGGCCGCCCATGATGCCACCAACAAACGCTGGCTGGAGTACGAGCTCGATGTGGGCAAGCTCATCGATTTTCCACTGATGACCGATGTCCGTGAGCCGCTGACCGTGGCGTTCCTGCGCGCCAAACGGGAAGCCGACGGCCTCAGGCCCTCATCCCCGACGGAAATGACTGCTCCTTCCCGCGTGGAGGCGTACCGGAAGGCCGTTGACGGTTTCAGTGTGGCCCTGGACGTCGCCGAGCGGGAGGCCAGGCGCCTCAGGGACAGCAAGTTCACGGGGCCGGAACGTGAGCGGCTGGCCACTGCCCGGCAGCTGCTGAAGATCGCCGGGGACCAGGCGGCAACCCCGGCTGAACGGCAGGCCGCATACAAGCGGGCGCGCCGTGAACTGGACGGGCTCATTGTGCTGCCGGACGTCACCCTGGCGGCGCTGGAGGAAAAGATCTCGCCCATGCTCGAGCCCGGCGTGCAGCCCTCGGACCCGCAGCACCGCTGAGATCCCGGAGAGGAACAATGGCCCTCCGCACGTTGTACCTCGACGTCGACGGCGTCCTCTGTCCGTTTGGTGCGGCAGGGAGCAACGGGTGGGGAACGGCGTGGCGGTATGCAGATGCGGGCCTCCTGCCGGTGGCCTTCGCGCCCGAACTCGTGGCCGGACTGAACAGCTTGGCGGCGACGGCGGAACTCCGGTGCGTCTGGCTGACCAGCTGGGAGGAGCTCGCGCCCCAATACCTCTGTCCGGCGATTGGCCTGGACGGCGCCCGGTGGCCGCACCTGACGGCCGAGGGAGCGGGAAGCGGTCCCGGCTGGTGGAAGCTCGATGCCATCCAGGACGATGTGGAACGGACATCGCCCGACGCCGTCGCCTGGGTGGACGACCAGCTCGCCTACGAGGCCGAAGCCCAGGCCTGGGCCCGGATTATGGGCCATCGGCTGCTGGTTGTCTCGCCGGATCCCAGGCAGGGGATTTCGCCGTCGGAACTGGAAGCGGTGCGCTCCTTCCTCAGGCAACCGTTGTTTTGACCTCCTGCCCCGGACGCGTACGATCGATAAGGTTTCACGCCGGCTGAGTTAACGCCGCAGGTCATTCCAAGCGAACAGCTGGTGAATTATGCTGTGCAAGGCAGCCGGGGAAAGAAACTGCTGAACGTCGACTCTGCAGATTGGGCAACAGGTGGATATCACCTTCATGGTGGCGCTGGTCATCGCACTGGCACTATTTTTCGACTTCACGAACGGTTTCCACGACACCGCGAATGCCATGGCCACCCCCATCGCAACCGGTGCGATCAAGCCGAAGACAGCCGTGACCCTCGCAGCGATCCTGAACCTGGTGGGAGCCTTCCTGTCCACAGAGGTAGCGAAAACGGTCTCCGGCGGAATCATCCGTGAAGGCTCCGATGGCGTGCAGATCACGCCGGACATCATCTTCGCGGGCCTGATGGGGGCCATCCTGTGGAACATGATCACCTGGCTGAAGGGCCTGCCGTCCAGTTCATCCCATGCGCTGTTTGGCGGCCTGATCGGCGCGGCCATCGCCGGCATCGGGTTCAACTCCATCAATCTTGAGACCCTGCTGCAGAAAGTGATCCTGCCGGCAATCTTTGCTCCGGTCATCGCAGGAGTTGTTGCCTACGTCTGCACCCGCCTGGCCTACGCATTGACGGCCCGCCAGGATCCCGAAACGGGGTCCAAGCTGACGCAGAAGCGCGGTGGCTTCCGGACGGGCCAGATCTTCACCTCCAGCCTGGTGGCCCTGGCCCATGGCACGAATGATGCCCAGAAGACGATGGGTATCATCACGCTGGTGCTCATTGCCGCCGGCACCCAGACTCCCGGCTCGGGCCCCCAGGTCTGGGTGATCGCAGCCTGCGCCCTTGCCATCGCCATCGGCACCTACGCCGGCGGTTGGCGCATCATCCGGACCATGGGTTCGGGCCTCACTGAGGTCAAGCCCGCGCAGGGCTTCGCCGCAGAAACCAGCACCGCTTCGGCCATCCTCGCGTCCTCGCACCTCGGTTTCGCCCTTTCCACCACGCAGGTTGCGTCCGGCTCCGTGATCGGCTCCGGCATGGGCCGCCGGGGAACCACGGTGCGCTGGAACATGGTAGGCAAGATCGCCCTGGGCTGGCTGTTTACCCTTCCTGCTGCCGGGATCGTGGGCGCGCTCACAGCGCTGCTCGTCAAGACCGGGGTGGTGGGCGTCCTGATTGCCGCCATCGCCGGCACGGCAGCGGTGCTCTTTATGTTCTTCTACTCACGGAAGTCCGCTGTGGGCCACCACAACGCCGTCGAGGTTGAGGAAGCCGGCCAGGCCGTCCGCTTCGCGAAGAAGAAGGCAATGGCCCGTGCCCGTGCAGATGCCAAGGCGAAGGCCAAAGCGAAGGCCAAGTTGAAGGCCGAGGCGGAAGCTTCGACCCCTACAGAATCTCCGGCTGAGGCAGAGGCCGAAGCCACCACAACGAAGGATGCCCAGCGATGAAGTGGTTGGAACTGCTGACGGTGGCCGGTGCCACCCTGGCGGCCGCAGTAACTGTGGTGGTGCTCTACTCGCTCGGCGTTCGGCTCACCGCCATTGCCGGCGACGCCCAGCAGGCCTCGCCGGGCTTCAAAAGGTCCCTTGCCTACGCGTGCTTTGGCCTGTGCGGGCTTGCTGTGCTCTTCGGGCTCTACCTGATCATTCCCTACTTCTCCCGGTAGCGTCAGGGACCCGCCCGCCAGCCATTGGCCAGTACGGGGCCGCTCGCTAGGCTTGTGGCATGTCACGGATCCAGTATTTTGTAGCCGCGTCCCTTGATGGATTCATTGCCACTCCCGCCGACGACCTTGGCTGGCTCCTGCAGTTCGACGGCTTCGAAGGCGGCATGGAAAGCTACGAGGCCTTTATGGCGGGCGTGGGCTGCATCGTTATGGGCGGCGGCACCTACGCCTGGCTCATGAAGCACGAGTCGGGCAACTGGCCGTACCCGGGCACACCCTGCTACGTCTTCACCCGGCATGAGCACACAGCACCTGCGGGCGCGGACATCACGTTCGTTCGCGGGGACGTCAGCGAGTTCATGGCGGATTTCACGGCGGACGCCGGAAGCCGGAACATCTGGCTGGTGGGCGGCGGAGACCTCGCTGCCCAGTTTGCCGAGGCCGGCCTGCTGGATGAACTCATCCTCTCGGTGATCCCTGTAGTGCTGGGTAATGGCAAGCGCCTCTTGCCGTTGGCAGGCCCCACGGCGCCGCTTGAATTGACTGGATCCCGCGCCATGGGGAGCGGCATCATTGAGCTGCGGTACCTGCTCAACGGCAACGGCAAGGCAGACGGCCGCTAGGACGCGCCGCCCCTTACGTCCGTCTTGCGTCACGCAGGGCATGGTTTTCGGGCCTGCCCGACGGCGGGACCGCACCGTTTAGCGTTAGTGGCACCGGAGGCCGGCCAAAGGCTGCCCTGCGTGACGCCGTCGTGCCTCCCGGCGCCAGGCCTAACCCTGCGCGGGGCCGGCGTTGTCCCGGATCATGTTGGTGATACGGGCCGTGGACACCCGCCGGCCCTGCTCATCCGTCATAACGATCTCGTGCGTGGCAAGCGTCCGGCCCAGGTGGATCGCTGTACAGGTACCGGTCACCGTGCCGCCCGAGATGGAACGGTGGTGGGTGGCACTGACCTCGATGCCAACCGCATGGCGGCCGGGGCCTGCGTGCATAGCAGCCGAAAACGATCCGAGGGTCTCCGCCAACACCACGTGCGCGCCGCCGTGAAGTATTCCGGCCACCTGGGTGTTGCCCTCCACCGGCATGGTGGCCACTGTCCGCTCAGGGCCCATCTCGAGAAAATGGATGCCCATTTTCACCACCAGTGCGCCAATCCCGAATTGGCCAAGCCAGCGGTGCAGGTGCTCCGGGACTCCAGCGGCAGCAAGCTCCCCCGCGTAGGGGCCGGGCGTGAAATTGTCCATCATGGCAACTAGGCTGGCACCTGTGAGTGAAACAACCAAACCGGCCCCCTTCCCGTCCAACGTCCGCCAGGACCACAACGCCCCGCAGGGCTCAACCGCCCTCCAGGACATTGCCATTAAGGACGATGCAGTTCAGGAGAAGGACCCGGCAGAGGCCGGCGGATCGGTGTCAGCAACTGCCGTCCCCGTGGTTCCCATGACGGGCCAGCCGCGGCTGCTGGTGCTGGACGGGCACTCCATGGCTTTCCGCGCCTTCTTTGCCCTGCCCGCGGACAAGTTCTCCACCGCCAACGGGCAGCACACCAACGCTATCCACGGCTTCACGTCCATGCTGATCAACCTGATCAAGGAACAGCAGCCCACGCACATCGCCGTTGCCTTCGACGTCTCGGATGAGACCACCCACCGCAAGGCCGACTACAGCGACTACAAGGGCGGCCGCAACGAGACGCCCCGCGAGATGAACAACCAGATCGACCTCATCGGCCAGGTCATGGAGGCCTGGGGCATCAAGACGATCAAGATGCCCGGCTACGAGGCAGACGACATCCTGGCAACCCTTGCCGCCATGGGCGACCAGGCCGGCTTCGAAGTCCTGCTGGTTACCGGCGACCGGGACGCCTTCCAGCTGATCACGGACAACGTGTTCGTCCTCTATCCGAAGAAGGGCGTCAGCGACATCCCCAAAATGGATGCCGCCGCCATTGAGGCGAAGTACTTCGTCAGCCCGGCCCGCTACTCCGATCTAGCGGCGCTGGTGGGGGAGACGGCGGACAACCTTCCGGGCGTGCCCGGCGTGGGACCCAAGACCGCCGCCAAGTGGATCAACCTCTACGGCGGGCTCGAAGGCGTACTGGAAAACCTCGATTCCATCGGCGGGAAGGTGGGAGACGCCCTGCGCGAGAACGTTGAGTCCGTCAAGCGCAACCGCCGGCTGAACCGGCTCCACGATGATCTGGAACTTCCCGTCACCCTGGATGACCTGTACCAGCCGCGCCCCGACCAGGCAGCCCTTGAGGATCTGTTCGACCAGCTCGAATTCAAAGCGATCCGCGGCCGCCTCTTCGCCCTCTATGGCGACGACGACACCCCCGCCCCCGAGCGCGCCAGCATCGAAACGCCTGACTTCATCACGCCGTCGGGCGCTGCGGAACTGACCGCTTTCCTGGCGGCGGGCGCCGGCCAGCGGTCCGCCCTCGCCGTGGACCTGGTTCCCGGAAGGATCGGCGAGGACGCCGCCGGGCTGGCCATCGTCCGCGACGGCGGCGCCGCCTACATCGACCTCGCCGGCCAGGACGCCGACGCCGAAAACGTCCTTGCCGGCTGGCTGCGCGACCCCGAAGCGCCCAAAGTGATGCACGGGTTCAAGGCCGCGCTCAAAGCACTGTCCTCACGGGGCCTCGAGCTCGAAGGCGTCGTGGACGATACCTCCATCTCCGGCTACCTCATCGAGCCGGACCGGCGCACCTACGAGCTCGCCGAACTCGCCCAGCACCACCTCAACGTCGGCATCCCGGCCGCCACCGCCAAGGCGGGCCAGCTGGAGCTGTCCTTCGACGGCGACGACGAGGCCGCCGCCGGTGCGCTGGTGCAGGCCGCCGCCGTCGTCCTTGAACTGAGCAGATTCTTTGAGGCAGAACTGAAGGAGCGCCGCGCGGAGGAACTGCTTTCCACGCTCGAACTCCCGGTCAGCCGTGTGCTGGCCGATATGGAGCTGGCGGGCATCGGGATCGATATGGCCCGGATGGACGAGCAGATTGCAGACCTTGCCAGGGTCATCGACAACGCCCAGGAGCAGGCGTTCGCGGCGATCGGCCACGAGGTAAACCTCGGCTCGCCCAAGCAGCTGCAGACCGTGCTGTTCGAGGAACTCCAGCTGCCCAAGACCAAAAAGATCAAGTCCGGCTACACCACCGATGCCGCCTCCCTGAAAAACCTCCTGGAGAAAACCGGCCACGAGTTCCTGGTCCAGCTCATGGCCCACCGGGAGGCCGCCAAGCTGCGGCAGATGCTGGAGTCGTTGAAGAAGTCGGTGGCCGAGGACGGCCGGATCCACACCACCTACGCCCAAAACGTCGCGGCAACGGGGCGGATCTCGTCCAACAACCCCAACCTTCAGAACATCCCCATCCGCAGCGAGGAAGGCCGCCGTGTCCGCGGGATCTTTGTGGTCAGCGACGGCTACGAGTGCCTGCTCTCCGCGGATTACTCCCAGATCGAGATGCGCATCATGGCCCATCTCTCCGGCGATGCGGGCCTGATCCAGGCGTACAAGGACGGTGAGGACCTGCACCGGTTCGTGGGCTCGAACATCTTCCACGTGCCCACGGAGGAAGTCACCAGCGCCATGCGCTCCAAGGTCAAGGCCATGTCCTACGGCCTGGCCTATGGGCTGACCTCGTTCGGCCTGTCCAAGCAGCTGGAGATTTCGGTGGACGAGGCCCGCACCCTGATGAAGGACTACTTCGACCGGTTCGGTGCGGTCCGCGACTACCTGCGGGGCGTGGTGGACCAGGCCCGCGTGGACGGCTACACGGCAACCATCGAGGGGCGCCGCCGGTACCTGCCCGACCTCACCAGCACTGACCGCCAGCTCCGCGAAAATGCCGAACGGATCGCGCTGAACAGCCCCATCCAGGGCTCGGCCGCGGACATCATCAAACGGGCCATGCTTGGCGTGCATGCGGAACTCCAGTCGCAGGGCCTGAAGTCCAGGATGCTGCTGCAGGTCCACGACGAACTGGTCCTGGAAGTGGCCGCGGGGGAGCGGGAAGCGGTGGAGAAGCTGGTCACCGATCAGATGGCCGCCGCCGCGGACCTCAGCGTTCCGCTCGAGGTCCAGATCGGTGTTGGCCCCAGCTGGTACGACGCCGGGCACTAGAAGTCCCGCCGACCGGTGGCGCAGGAATACCGCGGATCTTCCTGCGCCACCGGCGGCCGCCAGCGCAACTGCCTGCGGACGCGTGTCGCTGCTGGCGGCCCCGGGGCGTTATTGGCTAGGCTCGGGCGGGTGGCTGAACTGAGCGGTAACTACGAGATCCGGCGCTTCCCTGCGGTATCCGAGGGCAAGGACGGCTATGCGGAAGCATCCACCTGGCTCCGGGCCGTGGCCTTCGGGTTCCACGAATCCACCCGTACACCGGAACACGTGGCGAGGTCCCTGGCCACCTACGAAGCCGACGGCCGGGTCCTGACCGGGGCCTACCAGACCGGAGAAGTGGCGCAATCGTCGCTGCCGGCGGACGTTCCGGTGGCCACCTTTGCCACCTTTCGGAAAAGCCTCAACATCGGCTTCGGCCGCATGCTCGAAAGCCAGCTCGTCACGGCAGTGACCGTCCGTACCTCGCACCGGCGGCGCGGCCTGCTGCGCCGGATGATGAGTGAGGACCTGCGCCTGGCCAAGGAGGACGGCGTTGCGATGGCCGCCCTGACCGCCTCGGAAGGAACCATCTACGGCCGCTTCGGGTACGGCGTGGCCAGCTTCGAACGCAACGTCCACGTGGACACCACGGCCCGGTTCAGCGTGCGGCACCAGCCGGTGGGCAGTGTTGAGATCGCAGATCCCAAGGTACTGCTGGAACTTGCGCCGGAAATCTTCACTCGCGTCCATCGGCTCACGCCCGGCTCCATCAGCCGCCAGGACTGGTACCGGCAGCTGGCATCGGGGTCCCTCGGCAGGGATGGCAAGGAGGATCCTGCCATTAAGGTGGCCCTGCACTATTCAGCTGACGGAATTCCCGACGGCTACGTGTCCTACAAATTCCTGGGCTGGGAGACCGAGCCCTACACTGTGGAAGTGGTGGACCTCGTGGCCGCCGGAAACAGTGCCTACCTCGAACTCTGGCAGTTCCTCGGCGCCATCGACCTCGTGGAACGGGTCTCCTGGGCCGAAGCGCCCATGGATGACCCGCTGGCCTGGGCACTGACCGACCCCCGTTGCATCGATTCCCCGGACAGCCGGGACATGCTGTGGCTTCGCATCCTGGACACCGTCCAGGCGCTGGAAGCCAGGCACTACCCGGCAGACGGCCGCCTGGTCCTCGAAGTCAACGACCCCCTCGGCCTCACGGCGGGAACGTTCGCCTTCGACGCCGCCGGCGGCCAGGCCGCCGTCGAACGCCTCCCGGAAGGTGCCGCGGCCGACCTGTCCCTGGACATCTCCGCCCTGTCCTCGATCTACCTGGGCGCCGTCTGTCCGGTCACCCTGACGGCGGCGGGACGGATAGGGGAGAACACGCCCGGCTCGGCGCTGAAGGCCCGGCAGATGTTCGCCGTTGAGCGGTCCATGCACTGCCTGACACACTTCTGACTCCACTCTGGACACAGAAACGGCCGCTTTTGACCCGTGTTGCGGGCAGCGACTAGAATAAACGGGCGTGTGTTACGTGTGCATCGCTTAGGTTCGCATTTGAACGCCACGCAATCAGGATGACCCGGCAATCCGCCGCGCTCCGCCTCCAGGTCAGTACCCGGAAGTGGTGGTCACCTGACCGACTAACTATCCACAACGGAGCCCCTACTACATGACCATCACCTCCACCGAGAAGCCCGGTACCCCCGTAGTCGCCATTAACGACATCGGTACCGCTGAGGACTTCCTCGCAGCAGTCGACGCGACCATCAAGTACTTCAACGACGGAGATCTCGTCGAAGGTACCGTCGTCAAGGTCGACCGCGACGAAGTTCTGCTCGACATCGGTTACAAGACCGAAGGTGTCATCCCCTCCCGCGAGCTTTCCATCAAGCACGACGTTGATCCCGGAGACGTTGTCTCCGTTGGCGATCAGGTCGAAGCCCTGGTGCTCACCAAGGAAGACAAAGAAGGCCGCCTGATCCTCTCCAAGAAGCGCGCTCAGTACGAGCGTGCCTGGGGCGACATCGAGAAGGTCAAGGAAGAAGACGGTGTTGTCACCGGTACCGTCATCGAGGTCGTCAAGGGTGGTCTTATCCTCGACATCGGCCTGCGCGGCTTCCTGCCCGCATCCCTCGTCGAGATGCGCCGTGTGCGCGACCTGGCTCCGTACATCGGCCAGCAGATCGAAGCCAAGATCATCGAGCTGGACAAGAACCGCAACAACGTGGTCCTGTCCCGCCGTGCATGGCTCGAGCAGACCCAGTCCGAGGTCCGCTCCACGTTCCTCAACAAGCTGGAAAAGGGCCAGGTCCGTCCCGGCGTCGTTTCCTCCATCGTCAACTTCGGTGCCTTCGTGGACCTGGGCGGCGTAGACGGTCTCGTCCACGTTTCCGAGCTGTCCTGGAAGCACATCGACCACCCGTCCGAGGTTGTCGAAGTTGGCCAGGAAGTCACCGTCGAGGTTCTCGAAGTCGACCTGGACCGCGAGCGTGTTTCCCTGTCGCTCAAGGCTACGCAGGAAGACCCGTGGCAGACCTTCGCCCGCACCCACGCCCTTGGCCAGGTTGTTCCGGGTAAGGTCACCAAGCTCGTTCCGTTCGGTGCGTTCGTTCGCGTCGAAGACGGCATCGAAGGCCTGGTCCACATCTCCGAGCTGGCTGTCCGCCACGTGGAGCTGGCAGAGCAGGTTGTCTCCGTTGGCGATGAACTGTTCGTCAAGGTCATCGACATCGACCTCGAGCGCCGCCGCATCTCGCTGTCCCTCAAGCAGGCCAACGAGGGCGTCGACGCCGACAGCACCGAATTCGATCCGGCTCTGTACGGCATGGCCGCAGAGTACGACGAAGAGGGCAACTACAAGTACCCCGAGGGCTTCGACCCCGAGTCCAACGAATGGCTCGAGGGCTACGAAGCACAGCGCGCCGCCTGGGAGCAGCAGTACGCTGACGCCCAGACCCGCTGGGAAGCACACAAGAAGCAGGTTGCCCAGCATGCTGCCGACGACGCTGCAGCTGCAACGTCCGGTGACAGCGATTCCGGCACCACCAGCTACTCCTCCGAGCCTGCTGCCACCGACACCGGTGCCGGCACCCTGGCTTCGGACGAGGCTCTTGCTGCTCTCCGCGAGAAGCTGACCGGCAACTAATTGCCACCGGCCCTTTCCGGGCTGTAAACAACAGACCCCCTGCCTTCGGGCAGGGGGTCTGTTGTTTTAACCAGTTTCTTCGCCGGCATATGCAACCCAAATGCGTAACTTTTGCTTGTCGCGGCTGTGGTGGCACCTGCCGTTATGGGGTTCGCCGCCAGGCCGGGCGAATAAATTCGGTCGGCCCGTTTCCCTAGAGCACGACGACGGCGCGTACTGTTCCGTCGTCGTCCGGAGTCAGCGTTGCCCCCGCCGCCGCCAGGAGACGCTGCGCGCCAACGTTTCCGGCCAGGGTGCGGGCGGTCACTTCCGCCAAACCCGCCCGGCGCGCTTCGGCCAGGACCAGGCGGAGTGCTGCACTTCCGATGCCACGGGACCGGAAGCTCCTGCCGAGCCAGATCCCCGTTTCCGCGCTTTTGCGGCCGTTGCCGGTATCCAAGCGTTTAAGCCGGATGGAACCGGCGGGGCTGCCGCCGGCGAGGATTGCCCAGGTCTTTTCGCCGGCTTCCCCGTCCAGGCCCTGTGTGGCGGCCCGGTGGTAGCTGAAGAACCATGCTGTCCTTTCCAGGTTCCAGCCCGGTCCGCCCAGCGGGGGAGCCACCTCGTCCGGGGAGGCGTCGCGCTTGGCCAGGTCCAAGAGTTGGTCCAAGACCACTTCGTCCACGTCCGCCAGGGACACGTCAGGAGAGCGGGACATCCACCCACTCCGTTCCCTCCGGGATGAGGATGGCGCTGCCGGCGGTCAACAATTGCAGGCGTTCCGCGGCGCCGGCGATGGTTCCTGCGTCATCCGGAACGGCCACGCGCAGGACCGTGTGCCGGGCCGCGTAGCTTGTTTCGGCCATCACAAAGCCGGCGGCGCGGAGGTCGTTTTCCAGCCGGCCGGCAGCAGTGTGCGGCACCTCGGCTGCGCAGATCCGCAGCCGGCTCCGGCGCACCATGGGCACCAGCGACAGCGCCGAGGAAACCGACTCCGAGTATGCGCGGACCAGGCCGCCCGCCCCCAGCAGCACTCCGCCGAAGTAGCGTACGACGACGGCACTGACGTCGCTGAGGTCGGCCACCCCGGGTGCCGTTTCCCTTTTGGCCAGCGCCTCAAGCATGGGGATGCCTGCCGTCCCCGACGGCTCTCCGTCGTCATTGGAACGTTGGATATCCCGGTCCGGGCCAATAATGAAGGCCGAGCAGTGGTGCCGGGCATCGTGGAATTCGCGGCGGAGGCCGGCCACCAGGTCCCGTGCTGCTTCTTCTGTGGCGGCCCGGCGCAGGACAGTGATGAACCGGGACCGTTTGATCTCGATCTCGTGGCGGAAATCCGGGCCCGGAGCCAGTGTGGTGTAGGCCGCAGCCCTGCTCAGCCCGGTATCCACTGCTTCTGCCACCGCCCCAGTCTAGTCCCGGGCGCGGGCCGGTCAGCCGGGGTTACGAGCCAGCCATTTCACGGCGGCCGCGCCGGAGCGTCTTCGTCAGGGACAGCTTGCCGGTGTACTGGATGGAGCCGTAACGGAACAGGTGGACGGAAAAACGCAGCATCAGGATTCCGACGATGAACAGTTCGGCGATGACTATGACCGACTCGACTGGACCCAAGGTGCCAAAACCGTTGCGGAGCATCGCGGTGACCGGAGCCGACAACGGAAAGTATGTGAAGGCCTGGACGATGGGGGAGGTGGGGTCGCTCAGGATCAGGCTGATCGCGTAGAACGGCACAAAGATCAGGGCCATCAGCGGGCCGAAGACCACGCCGGCTTCCTTGGCGTTGGGCATCACAGCGCCGATGGCGCCCAGCACGGCCGTGAACAGCAGGAAGCCGCCCAACAGCAGCAGGGCTCCCACCAGCAGCGGTCCGGGTTCGAAGACCACATCGGAGAGGTCCACATCGGGCAGGGAGAGCCGGTCCCGGAAGAACACAAAGCCGATGATGATGGGCGCCAGGAACACCGAAATCTGCACGAGCCCCACCAGGAGCAGGGAGATGATCTTGCCCATGATGAGTGTGGTCGGGTTCAGGGTGGTGAGGATCATCTCCGTGACCCGGTTTTCCTTCTCCTCAAGGGTGCTGTTCAGCATCTGGTTGGAGAGCAGGATGACCATGACATAGAAGAGGACCAGGAACATCAGCGGCGGGACGGCAGCGCCAAAGCCTCCCGACGCCGCGCCGCCCCGGTAGGTCTCGGTATCCACCCGGACGTTCCCGCTTGCGGCCGCTGTGAGCTGTGGCGAGCCGATGTCCGCCTGCGCGGCGACCATCAGCAGTTGCTTTGCCACGGCTTCGTACGTTCCGTTGGCGAACACGCCGCGATCCGCGCCGTAGACCTTTACCGACTCCGCGGCAGGGTCGGCGGGATAGGCGAAGTACGCGTCAACCCGGCCTGACTTCACGTCCGCCACGGCCTGGGCCGGATCTGCCGCCCTGGCTCCACCTGCCGCCTGCGCCGCCGCTTCGGGGATGATGCCCGAGCCGTCCGTGTACACAAACGCCAGGGCGGCGTTCTTCTGGGCGTCGGCGCTGGCGCTGGTGGAGCTGTTGCTGACGAAAATCAGGGCGAAGACGATGGCCGTGACCAGGGGAATGGCGAGTGTGGCGATCCAGAAGCGCGGTTTCTTGGTGGTCCGGAAGAACTCAAAGCCCACCACGGTGCCAAGGTTGTGCCAGCGGAGCGGGGAACGTTGTGCAGGTGCTGTGCCCATGGTCAGGCCTCCACGGTCTGGTGCTGTTCACCGTAAACCCGGATGAAGATCTCTTCCAGGGAAACGCGGGCAGTGGTGAAGCTGGTGATGGCGGTGCCGCTGGTGACGAGCTCCCGCAGTACGGCGGCCTGGTCTGCGCCCGGGCGCGGAGCGAGTTCAGCGTACCCGCCGGTGTTCCGCACCACGTCGTACAGGGCCGACCGCGGCAGGACGCCGTCGTACCCCACGCGGTAGACCGTGCCGCCGAACTGTTCCTGCACATCGGTCACCGTGCCGTAGGCGCGCGACGTTCCGTCCTTAAGCAGGATCACCCGGTCGCAGAGCCGTTCCACTTCCTCCATTTGGTGCGTCACCATAATGACGGTGGCGCCGGCGAGCTTCTGTTCTTCGATGATGTCCATCAGCAGCCGCCGGTTCACGGGGTCGAAACCCTTGGTGGGCTCATCCAGGATGAGCAGCTCGGGATCGTTCATGATGGTGACGCCGAGCTGGATCTTCTGCTGCTGCCCGCCGGAGAGTTTATCCAGGTTCGATGTTGCCTTGTCAGCGAGCTGGACGCGTTCCAGGTAGTCGAGCGACCACGCCCGCGCCTGTGCCTTGCCCAGGCCCTTGAGCCGGCCGAAGTAGACCATCACGTCCAGGACCGGTTCCTTTTTATAGAGGCCGCGTTCCTCCGGCAGGTAGCCCAGCCGTGCGCCGTCCGTCGGTTCAAAGGACTTCCCGCCAATGTGCAGGGTCCCGGCGGTGGGCTGGTAAATCCCCAGCAGAGCCCGCAGTGTGGTGGTCTTCCCCGACCCGTTGCTGCCAAGGAACCCGAAGGTCTCACCGGCGCGGACATCGAAGGACAGGTCCTTGATGACAGTATGGTCACCAAAATCCATCCGGAAATCTTCGATATGAACCAGCGGCTCCCTGGCCGCACCCCCTGCAGTCATGACTTCACCCTACCGTCCATTGCGGTGCAGTCCGTCTAGGGTGGGAGGGTGCTGAAAATCGGGTTGACAGGCGGAATCGCATCCGGGAAGTCAGTGGCCGCATCGCGTCTTAGGGAGCGGGGGGCAGTGCTGGTGGATGCTGATGCGCTGGCGAGGGAAGTCGTGGAGCCCGGCACCGAAGGCCTCGAACGCATTGTCGCCGAGTTCGGCGTCGGGATGCTCGACGGCGGCGGGCGGCTCAACCGGGCCAGGCTCGGCGAGGCGGTGTTCGGCAACCCGGAGCGCCTGGCTCTCCTGAACGGAATCGTGCACCCGCTGGTCCGGTCACGTGCGGCGGCCATCGTGGCCGCGGCGGAGGAGGGCTCAGTGGTGGTGCAGGACATTCCGCTCCTAGTGGAGACCGGGCAGGGCAGCGACTTCCACCTCGTGGTGGTGGTGGACGCACCCGAGGACGTCAGGCTGCAGCGGATGCTTGAACACCGGGGCATGACCACGGAGGCCGCCCGGTCGCGCATTGCAGCCCAGGCAACCCGGGAGGACAGGTTGGCCGCTGCCGACGTGGTCCTGCATAACTCCGGCAGCGTGCAGGGCCTCCTGGATCAGGTGGACCGGCTCTGGGACTCCCGGCTGGAGCCGTTCGCCCGGAACCTTGCCGAAGGAGTGCGCGCGAAACGGCACGGAGGACCAGTCCTGGTGCCCGCGGACCCGCTGTGGCCGCAGCAGGCGCAGCGGCTGATGGACAGGATCGCCAAGGCCCTTCCCGTGGAGCAGCGGGACGCGGCGCGGCTGGATCACATCGGGTCCACCTCGGTTCCCGGCCTGGACGCCAAGGACGTCATCGATCTGCAACTGACCGTGCCGGACATTCATGCCGCCGACGCCCTTGCTTCTGAGCTGGCGGCCGCAGGGTTCCCCGTGGTTCGCGGCATCAATGCCGACACCCCGAAAGCCAGCCACCCGCACCGGGAAGACTGGCAAAAGCGCTTCCACGCCAATGCCGACCCCGGGCGGGACGTGAACCTCCACATTCGGGCCGAAGGCTCCGCCGGCTGGCGCTTTGCCCTGTGCTTCCGGGACTGGCTCCGCGCCGAGCCGGCAGCCGCCGCGGAATACCTGGCGGTGAAGCGTACGCTGGCGGCCGCCCACTCCGGTGACCGGTCCACAGCAGGCTACGCCGAGGCAAAGGAAGAGTGGTTCAACTCGGTCGAAGAAACCCTGGAACGGTGGGCCGAAAGCTCCCGCTGGCAGCCGCCGTCGTCCGGCTCCTAGCCTGCCTGGAACCGTACCCGCCCGCCGTCGTACACGTCCTGAGGCCGGCCTGCAAACCGGCGCTTGTTCGCCCGTAACGGACTGGCCCTTCCAGTGTCGGTGCCCGGTTGTAGATTAGATCCATGAGCCTTGCGCAGGAGATCAACCGAGTTGTAGCGCCCTTTGAAGTCATCAGCGAATTCAAGCCTGCCGGCGACCAGCCCGCCGCCATCGCGGAGCTGACGGAGCGCATCAATAACGGTGAGAAGGACGTGGTGCTGCTTGGCGCCACCGGTACCGGCAAGAGCGCCACCACAGCCTGGCTGATCGAGCAGGTCCAGCGGCCCACCCTGGTGATGGTGCAGAACAAGACCCTCGCCGCTCAGCTGGCCAACGAGTTCCGGGAGCTGCTGCCCAACAACGCGGTGGAGTATTTCGTCTCCTACTACGACTACTACCAGCCCGAAGCCTACGTTCCGCAGACGGACACCTTCATCGAGAAGGACTCCTCCATCAATGAGGAAGTGGAGCGGCTTCGCCACTCAGCGACGAACGCCCTCCTGACCCGCCGCGATGTCATTGTGGTGGCCACGGTGTCCTGCATCTATGGCCTCGGCACGCCCGAAGAGTACATCGCGGGGATGGTGACCCTCCGCAGGGGGCAGGAAATGAACCGGGACGCGCTGCTGCGCAAGTTCGTGTCCATGCAATACGCCCGCAACGACATGGACTTCCACCGCGGTACGTTCCGGGTGCGCGGGGACACCGTCGAGATCATCCCCATGTACGAGGAACTGGCCCTGCGGATAGAGTTCTTCGGCGACGAAGTGGAGAACATCTACACCCTGCACCCCGTCACGGGCGAGGTCATCCGCGAAGAGACCGAGATGTACGTCTTCCCCGCCTCGCACTATGTGGCCGGACCCGAGCGGATGACCCGCGCCATCAAGTCCATCGAGGACGAACTGGCCAGCCGGCTGGCAGTGCTGGAGGGGCAGAACAAGCTCGTGGAGGCGCAGCGCCTGCGTATGCGCACCACGTATGACCTGGAAATGATGCAGCAGATGGGCTTCTGCAACGGCATCGAGAACTACTCCCGGCACATCGACGGGCGGGCCGGCGGCACGGCCCCCCACTGCCTCATCGACTATTTCCCGGACGACTTCCTGCTGGTGGTGGACGAATCCCACGTGACCATCCCGCAGATCGGGGCCATGTACGAAGGGGATATGTCCCGCAAGCGCACCCTGGTGGACCACGGCTTCCGGCTGCCTTCAGCCATGGACAACCGGCCGCTGAAATGGGACGAGTTCCTGGAGCGCATCGGCCAGACGGTCTACCTTTCCGCCACTCCGGGCAAGTACGAACTGGGCAAGGCCGACGGCTACGTCCAGCAGATCATCCGCCCCACAGGCCTGATCGATCCCGAGGTCATCGTCAAACCCACCAAGGGCCAGATCGACGATCTTCTGGGCGAAATCAGGACCAGGGTGGACAAGGACGAACGGGTCCTGGTCACCACGCTGACCAAGCGCATGGCCGAGGACCTCACGGATTACCTCCTGGGCCACGGCATCAAGGTGGAATACCTGCACTCCGACGTCGATACGCTGCGGCGGGTGGAGCTGCTGCGTGAACTGCGGCTGGGCAGCTTCGACGTGCTCGTGGGCATCAACCTGCTCCGTGAAGGCCTTGACCTGCCTGAAGTCTCGCTGGTCAGCATCCTGGACGCGGACAAGGAAGGGTTCCTCCGGTCCTCCACGTCCCTGATCCAGACCATCGGCCGCGCGGCCCGCAACGTGTCCGGCCAGGTCCACATGTACGCCGACCGGATCACCGATTCCATGGCCAACGCCATTGACGAAACCAACCGGCGCCGCGCCATCCAGGTGGCCTACAACAAAGAGAACGGCGTGGACCCGCAGCCGCTGCGGAAAAAGATCGCCGACATCACCGACCAGCTGGCCCGGGAGGACGCGGACACCCAGGAACTGCTCAACAACAACCGCCTGGCCAAGGGCGGCAAGCGCAAGGCCGCAGCCAAGGGTGCCGCCCAGGTGCGTTCCGACGGCCTCGCCGCGGCTCCCGCCGAGGACCTCGTGGGCCTCATCGAGCAACTCACCGAGCAGATGCACGGGGCGGCAGCAGAGCTGCAGTTTGAGGTGGCCGCACGGATCCGGGACGAAGTCAGCGAGCTGAAGAAGGAACTGCGCCAGATGCAGGCCGCCGGACACGCCTGACGCAAACACGGGCGCGGGAGCGGCCGGCAGCGGCCTGGGGTACAGTTAACGTCACGTAGGGGAGTATCCCAGGCGCTACGATCGTCAACACGCAGGGCATGGTTGCCCCGCCGGGCGTAGCGGGCCGCCACTTCAGCACCAAGTGCACAGGCAGGCCGGAGAGACTTACAACGCATCTCTGTACCCTGCGAAAGGCTACCCTGTGCTCGATTTGCCCATTTGGTTTGAGGTCGGCTCCTTTGTCGTCCTCGGCCTGATCCTCCTGACCGACCTCCTCCTGGTGGTCCGCCGCCCGCACGAACCCTCCATGAAGGAAGCCGGTTTGTGGGTAGCGTTCTACGTCACGCTGGCCCTGGTGTTCGCCGGCGCCATGTTCGCGTTCACCGGCCCGGAATACGGCGGCCAGTTCGTCGCCGGCTGGGTCACTGAATACAGCCTCAGCATCGACAACCTGTTTGTCTTCATCATCATCATGGCCAGGTTCTCGGTGCCCCGGAAGTACCAGCAGGAAGTGCTGATGGTGGGCATCATCATCGCCCTGATCCTGCGCGGCATCTTCATCCTGCTCGGCGCCATCGTGATCGAACAGTTCAGCTGGGTGTTCTACATCTTCGGCGCCTTCCTCCTCTGGACCGCCTGGAAGCAGGCCCAGGATGAAGGCGAAGACGAAGAGGACCGGGAAAACCCGCTCATCGCGAAGATCCGCAAGATCATTCCGATGTCGGAGAAGTACGACGGCGGCAAGCTCCGCAGCGTGGTGAACGGCAAGAAGGTCTTCACCCCCATGCTTATCGTGTTCATCACGATCGGCATGACCGACCTGCTCTTCGCCGTCGACTCCATCCCTGCCATCTTCGGACTTACCCAGAGCCCCTTCATTGTGTTCACGGCAAACCTCTTCGCGCTGATGGGCCTGCGTCAGCTGTACTTCCTGCTGGGCGGCCTCATGAACCGCCTGATCTACCTGAAGCACGCGCTGTCCTTCATCCTGGCGTTCATTGGCGTCAAGCTGGTGCTGCACGCGATGCACGTGAACGAGCTTCCGTTCATCAACGGTGGCAAGCACATCGAGTGGGCTCCTGAGATCCCCACTTTCGTGTCCCTGGCAGTCATCGTTGGTACCATCCTGATCGCCGTGGTGGCCAGCCTCCTCAGCTCCAAGGCCAAGGAAGCCCACATGGATCCGCGGCTCGAGGAAGACGCCCGGAAGAGCCACAGCGACGTCGACTAGTTCCACTCTGCAACTGCAAGGACACGTAATCCCGGCCGCCCCGCGGCCGGGATTACGTGCTTAAAAAACACTCCAAGACGCACGCGCCGAGGTCTATGCTCGGATCATGGCCGGCACTTTGATGACCGAAAGCGGAGTGCGCCAGGTGCAGCGGCGCACCGTGGTGCTGCTGAGTGCAGCCCAGGTGTTTGGCGGGATCGGGACTGGGGCCACTGTGTCCATCGGGTCCATCCTTGCCGTCGAACTCTCCGGATCCAGTGCGTGGGCTGGCGCCGTCGCTACCGTCATGACCCTCGGCGCCGCACTGGCTGCCTTGCCGCTGGCCGCGCTGGCTGACCGGCGGGGACGCCGCATCGGCCAGGTGGCGGGACTGTCGGCCGCCATGGCCGGCGCGCTGCTGATGGTCCTGTCGGTGGTCACTGGCCTCTTCGTCCTGCTCATCCTGGGGGCAGCCGGGATCGGGATAGGCACCGCTGCGAGCCTGCAGGCGCGCTTCGCCGCCGTCGACCTCGCGGACGCCGAACACCGCGGCCGGGCACTGTCCGCCGTCGTGTGGGCCGTAACCGTCGGAGCCGTCACCGGACCCAACCTGATCCAGCCCGGGGCCGTGGTGGGCCAGGCCCTTGGCCTCCCGCCCGTCGCGGGTCCCTTTGTGATCTCGGCCGCCGGACTCCTGCTCGCCGTCGTCCTGCTCTTTTTTGGCCTTCGGCCTGACCCCCTGCTGCTGGCCCGGGAACTCGCCGCCGTGCCATCACTGAACCAGTCCGCCGGCCAGCCGGCAGCCAACCCCGCCGGCCGCCCCGTCAACCAGCCGGCAGCCCTGCAGGCCCGGGCACCCGGGTCACTGGTCCGCGGGATGCGGGCCATCCGCGCATCCCGGGCAGCCCTGCTGGCGCTGGCCGCCCTGGTGGGAGCGCACGGGGTGATGGTGGGCGTGATGTCCATGACGCCGCTTCATCTGCAGGAACTCCTGGCCGGCCCTGGCCACTCCGGCCATGCTGCCACGGGCGACGTCCTGGTGATCATCGGCTTCACCATTTCCCTGCATATTGCCGGGATGTTCGCGCTGTCGCCCGTGATGGGGTGGCTGACAGACAAGGCCGGCAGGCCTGAGACCATCATGATCGGCTTCGCGACAATGATCACGGCCGTCGCCGTTGCTGGATTCGGCCAGGACTCCACCACGGCGGTGGCGGTGGGGCTGGTCCTGTTGGGCGTGGGTTGGTCCGCGTCCACCATTTCCGGGTCAACCCTGCTTGCCGAGAGCGTTGGCCAGGAGTCACGTGTGGTGGTACAGGGTGTTTCCGACATGCTGATGGGGGCCGCAGGTGCGGTGGGCGGTGCCGCGTCAGGCCTGGTCCTCAGCCAGGCCGGCTACCTGGGGCTGAACATGGCAGGTGCGGCAATAGGAGCCATGGTGCTCGGCGCGGCCATCCTGACACGGGCGGCGCGGCAGCGGGGGTCAGCGACTCCCTAACGCGCTCACCGGCCCGCGGCGGCTCAGCCCCGGACTCCGCGCACCATTCCCACCAATCGGTTGAAGATGCCCTCACCGTCGTCGGCTATCCCATCATGGTGGAAGTCCGGCGTTTCCCAGACGTGCAGCCCGCGGACCGCCGCGGCAGTATTTAGGGAGAGGTTGCGGTCCACATAGATGTCGTCCGAGTAGACGGCGGCCGCGACAGGCACGGTATTGGCTGCAAGCCGGCGGGCATCGTACAGCGGCTTCCAGTCCGGCTTCGCTGCCAGCAGTTCAGCGACTTCGCGCAGCGGGCGCAGGGCAGGATCCTGCTCGAAGTACCACGGATAGACCATTTCGCCGGTGAGCAGCAGCGGGTCCGCATCCGGCCGGAATTCCGGGAACTCGCGCAGTATCCGCCACGCCGACCAGTGCGTGGCTTCGCCCTGCCCGTAGATGGACTCGTGCATGAGGGCATAGAGCGGGTTGGAGCGGCGCGAGACGATGCCCTGTACCTGCTCCAGGAAAGAATCCGTTAGCCGGGCTCCGCCGGAAGAGCCTGCGAACGCATCCTCCAGCAGGTAGTGGAGGCTGTCCACCCGGGTGTTGCCGCCCAGGAAGGCGCCCACCATCTGGAAGCGCTCTACGGTGAGCGTGCTGCCGTCGGGCAGGAGTTCCTGGACGGTCCGCAAGTGCTGCGCAATCCTGTCAACCGTGGCCCGGTCCTCCGGGTACCACGTGAAGTACTCCGCGTTCCGGGCCGCCACCCGCTTGAACGTCGCCCGGTACACATCGTCAGCCGGACCCGCGAGCGGCGCGAGCCCGCCGGTGATCAATGCCTGCTGCAGCCCCTCCGGGGCAAAGGAGAGGTAGGTGAGCGCGCAAAAGCCGCCGTAGCTCTGCCCATAGACGGTCCAGGGCGGTGAGCCCAGGGCAGCGCGGATCAGTTCGGCGTCGGCAACAATCGAGTCCGCGCGGAAATGTTCCAGGTAGGCGGCCTGTTCCAGCGCGGAGCCCCGGAGCGGCAGCGTGTTCCGGTCCAGGGGAGTGGACAGCCCGGTGCCCCGCTGGTCCAGCATCAGGATGCGGAAGTCCTTGCCGGCGGCCTTGCTCCAGCCGCCCAGGGAACCGAACCTGTTGCCGCGGCCGCCCGGACCGCCCTGCAGGAACAACAGCCACGGCAGGCGCGCTGCTTCTTCCACGGTGTGGGCAGCCGAAACGTACTCACGGGCGAAGACGGTAATCGTTTCCGAGCTGCCGGAGGAGCCGAAATGGTCCAGGGGCACGGTGAAGTAGTGCTCGACGGTGCGCAGGCCGCGGAACTCGTGCCGGGCCCTGATCTCGTGCCGGACGTTACTGGTCCCGGAGCTCAAATGTCCGAAGGCGAGGCGTCCTGCCACGCGTGCCTCAGTCATGGCCGCTAGCCGTTGGCGGTGGCGGGAACAGCGCTGCCGAACTGTTCCAGCGCCTCGCCGGTGAGCCGGAAGGTGGACCAGCCATCCATGGGTCGGGCACCCAACCGCCGGTAGAAGTTGATGGAGGGCTCGTTCCAGTCCAGGACGCTCCACTCCACCCTTGCGTAGCCGTTCTCGACGGCGATGCCGGCCAGGTGCTGCAGCAGCGCCTTGCCGTGCCCCTCGCCGCGGGCCTCCGGGCTGACGTAGAGGTCCTCCAGGTAGATCCCGTGCACACCTTCCCAGGTGGAGTAGTTCAGGAACCACAGGGCGAAACCGCGCACGTCCCCGTTGTCATTTTCCGCCATCGCGGCGAAGACCCTCGGGTTGTCGCCGAAGAGAACCTCTTGCAGCATCTCCGGAGTGTTCCGGACTGCGTCCGGTTCCTTCTCGTAGTGCGCCAGTTCGTGGATCATGCGGAGGATCGCGGGGACGTCGTGCGGGGTTGCAGGGCGGATTACACTCATTGTTCGAGCTTACCGCCGCCCCCGTGCCGGTGCAGTCAGGAGCAGTGCCGGCCGCACACCATGGGCGGTCAGAGCCGGTTGACGTCCGTCACCCGGATCACCGCTGTCCCGGTACCGTTCGATTCGTCCAGGTCCACTTCCGCGGAAATGCCCCAGTCGTGGTTGCCCGCCGGATCATCGAAGATCTGCCGGACCTTCCAGACGCCGGGCTCCTCGGTGATGATGAGCAGCCCGGGCCCGCGGGCGTCAGGGCCGGTGCCGATGTCGTTGTGCTCGTCGAAGTAGTCGTCCAGGACGTCCTCCCAGCGGTCCGCATCCCAGCCGGCAGCGCCGTCGAGCTCGCCCAGCGCCGCGGCCTCTTCGTCCGCGAAGAGCTCCACCCGACGGAACATTTCGTTGCGCACCATGACCCGGAAGGCGCGGATATTGGACGTGAGCGACGGCGGGGGAGGCGGCGGTGCATCGTGCGGGGTGGGAGCTGCGCCAGAGGTCAGTTCCTCCCACTCGTCCAGCAGGCTCGAATCGACTTGCCGGACCAGCTCGCCGAGCCAGGCAATGAGATCTTCCAGGTCATCGCGCAGCATGTCCTGCGGGACCGTCTGCCGCAGCGCCTTGAAGGCGTCCGCGAGATACCGCAGCACAATCCCTTCCGAACGGGCCAGCCCGTAGAACTGTACGAACTCGCCAAAGTTCATGGCACGTTCATACATGTCCCGCACCACGGACTTGGGCGCCAGTTCGAAGTCACCCACCCACGGGGCCGCTTTGCGGTACACCTCGAACGCTTCGCCCAAAATTTCAGCCAGCGGCTGCGGATACGTTACCTCGTCGAGCATCGCCATCCGCTGGTCGTACTCGATGCCGTCTGCCTTCATGGCCGCGATGGCCTCGCCGCGGGCTTTCTTCTGCTGCGCCGAGAGGATCTGCCGCGGCTTTTCGAGGGTTGCCTCGATCACGGACACCACGTCCAGGGCGTACGACGGCGACTCCGGATCAAGGAGCTCCAGCGCGGCGAGTGCGAAGGGGGACAGGGGCTGGTTGAGGGCAAAGTTGGGTTGCAGGTGGACGGTGAGGCGGACGGTGCGGCCGTCCGGCCCCTGCTGCCCGGCCGGAATCCGCTCCACCACTTCGGCGGCCAGCAGCTCGCGGTAGATCCCCAGGGCCTTCTTCATCAGCTGCAGCTGGGAGGACCTGGTTTCGTGGTTTTCTGTCAGGAGCCGCCGGGCCGCGGCGAACGGGTCACCGGGCCGTTCCATCAGGTTCATCAGCATGGCATGTGTCACGGTGAAGCTGGAGGTCAACGGATCCGGTACCGATTCAACCAGCCGCTTGAACGTGGGTTCGCCCCAGGAAACAAAACCTTCCGGCGGCTTCTTTTTCACCACCTGACGCAGCTTCCGCTGGTCGTCGCCGAACTTGGCGGTGGCCTTGGCCATCGCTTTTACGTTCTCGATGACGTGTTCGGGAGCCTGCACTACCACGGTGCCAGCGGTGTCGTAGCCCGCCCGCCCGGCCCGGCCGGCGATCTGGTGGAACTCACGGGGGTTCAGCAGCCGGGTGCGGACGCCGTCGTACTTGCTCAGGGCGGTCAGGACCACGGTGCGGATGGGCACATTAATGCCCACGCCCAGGGTGTCCGTGCCGCAGATGACTTTCAGCAGTCCGGCCTGGGCCAGCTGCTCCACCAGGCGGCGGTACTTGGGAAGCATTCCGGCGTGGTGCACGCCAATCCCATGGCGGACCAGCCGGTTGAGGGTCTTGCCGAAACCGGCGGCGAAGCGGAAGTTGGCGATCAGCTCAGCGATTTTGTCCTTCTCTTCGCGCGTGCACACGTTGATGCTCATCAGCGTCTGTGCGCGGTCTATCGCCTCGATCTGGCTGAAGTGCACTACGTAAACGGGAACCTGCCGGGTGGAGAGCAGCTCTTCCAGCGTCTCGTGCACGGGAGTCTCGTGGTAGTAGTAATGCAGCGGGATGGGCCGTTCCGCCGAGCTCACCGTGGTGGTGGGACGCCCGGTCAGGTCCGTCAGGCCTTTTTCGAACCGGCTGACGTCGCCCAGCGTGGCGGACATCAGGAGGAACTGGGCTTGGGGGAGCTCCAGCAGGGGTACCTGCCAGGCCCAGCCGCGCTGCGGGTCCGAGTAGAAGTGGAACTCGTCCATGACCACGGATCCCAGTTCCGCGGCCGCGCCTTCCCGGAGGGCGGTGTTGGCCAGGATCTCGGCAGTGCAGCAGATGATGGGCGCGTCCTGGTTGACACCCGAATCGCCGGTAATCATCCCCACATTTTCGGCCCCGAAAATCTCGCACAGCGCAAAGAACTTTTCCGAGACAAGCGCCTTGATGGGCGCGGTGTAGTAGCTGCGCCGGCCCTGGGCCATCGCCTGGAAGTGTGCGGCGATGGCCACCAGCGACTTTCCGGAGCCTGTTGGGGTAGCAAGGATTACGTTCGCGCCGGTAGCCAGCTCCATAATGGCCTCGTCCTGCGCGGGGTAGAGGTCCAGCCCCCGGCTCTGCGTCCATTCCAGGAACAGGGAGTACAGGGCATCAGGGTCGACGGCGGACCCGGGCAGGTCCCGGGCGGAGACTTCGGGCAGCTGGTCAACGAGTTTCATTGTTTTCAAGCTTAGTGCCCCGGCGCGCCCGGAAATCCGTCCCGATCGGGTTAGGCTTCCCGGTACCTGCGGCACCCGAAAGTGGAGGAAAGCATGAAATGGGATCCGGCAAAGTACGTGCAGTTCGGCGACTACCGGGACCGCCCATTCTTTGACCTGACCGGCAGGGTCCACGCAGACCGGCCGGTGCAGGTGGTGGATCTGGGATGCGGACCGGGAAACCTCACCGCCACACTCGCCGAGCGCTGGCCCGCGGCCGACGTCGTAGGCCTGGACTCCTCGGCCGAGATGCTGGCCAAAGCCGCGGCGGTTGCCGACAGCACCCCGTCCCTGCGCTTTGAGCTGATGGATATCGCCGACTGGATTCCATCGGACCAAGCGGACGTGGTGGTGAGCAACGCTGCCCTGCAATGGGTACCCGGCCACCAGGACATGATGCGGAAGTGGCTGGCCGCCCTTCATCCGGGTTCCTGGTTTGCCATGCAGGTTCCCGGCAACTTCAACGCCCCTTCACATGCATTGATGCGCGGGCTGGCCGGCTCACCCCGCTGGGAACCAAAGCTGCGGGGAGTGCTGCGGGGAGGCGAGTCCGTGGCAGAGCCTGCGGAGTACCTGGGGATCCTGCTCGACGCCGGGTTCACGGCCGATGCGTGGGAGACCACCTACCAGCAGGTCCTTGCGGGCCCGGATCCTGTGCTGGAGTGGGCGCGGGGCACCGCGCTTCGGCCTGTCCTGGCAGTCCTGCCACCCGAAGACGGCGCAGAATTCGAAGCAGAATACGCCGCACTGCTACG
Source organism: Arthrobacter sp. OV608 (assembly GCA_900110595.1). Taxonomy (GTDB): domain Bacteria; phylum Actinomycetota; class Actinomycetes; order Actinomycetales; family Micrococcaceae; genus Arthrobacter. Next base: position 184,268 of record FOEZ01000005.1, read on the forward strand.
CGAAGCCTATCCGCCTGGTGTCCACGGCACAGTGTTTCCCTTCCGCCGGATCTTCGCGGTAGGGCGCAAGGTATAGCGGGTGAAAGTCCATTCGCTGGACGTTCTCCACAGGCTAGTCACGTGGCATGACAGAGAAAGTAAGTGATATGCCTTACAATTGCGGGGTTGGCTGAATTGGGGTGGCCGCCAGCCGCCCTGGCAGGCATCCCGATCACCGTGGAGGCGTGGTGCTGATCGCTCTGATGAGGCGGCTGCTGGACGGGTATAGAGCCCGGATCGCGGCTATCGTTCTCCTGCAACTGGTCCAGGCCGCGGCCAACCTCCTGCTGCCAACAGTAAATGCGGCAATCGTCGATGACGGCATCGTGGCAGGCAACACCGCAGTCATTTCGCGCCTGGGAATGGTGATGGCGGTGATCGCCGTCCTGCAGGCGGCGGCGGCCATAGCAGCCGGCTACCTGGCTGCTCTTGTCGCCATGAAGATGGGCCAACAGCTCCGCGGCGAGATTTTTGCCAAAATCCAGTCGCTGTCCTCCCAGGATGTTGCCGTCTTCGGAACCCAGAGCCTGACTACCCGCGCCACCAACGACACCCAGCAGATCCAGGCCTTCGCTGTACTGGTGTTCACCATGCTGGTGGCCGGGCCGGCGATGGGGGTTGGCGGAGTGGCCATGGCGCTGCAACAGGATGTGGCGTTGTCATCAGTGGTGATCGTTATCGTGCCCCTGCTCCTGCTGATCATGTATCTCGTTGTCCGGCGGCTGATCCCGCTGTACCGCGACGGCCAGGAACTGCTGGACCGCGCGGGCGGCATCCTTCGGGAGCAGATCATCGGCGCCGCCGTGATCCGCTCCTTTGTCCGCCAGGACCATGAAATCCGGCGCTTCGCCCGGGTCAACAGCAGCCTCACCGCCAACAACCTCTCATCTGCGCTGCTGGTTGCAGGCATGCTCCCGCTGGTCATGCTCGTGGTGAATATCTCTTCAGTGGCCGTGGTGTGGTTCGGCGGGCACAGAATCCAGGCGGGCGAGATGAATATCGGCGCCCTTACTGCCTTCATCGCCTACATCCTGCAGATCCTGCTCGCCATCATGATGTCCATGTACGTCCTGATGACTGCCCCCCGCGCGTCTGTCAGTGCCGAGCGGATCAGTGCGGTCCTGGATACGGAGCCATCAGTACGCCAACCAGAGAACCCCGAGTCCCTTTCCCCGCAGCCGCTTCCCATGTCGAGGGACCCGCTGCGGCCGGCCACACTGGAGTTCAGCCAGGTTGGCTTCTCCTACCCGGGAGCCGAGGCTCCCGTCCTGACCGACATCAGCTTTGCCGCCCGTCCGGGCACCATAACGGCGATCGTGGGTTCAACCGGCAGCGGAAAGTCCACCCTCCTCAACCTCATTCCGCGCTTCCTTGATTCCACTGCGGGACGCATCAGCCTGGGCGGGGTGGACATCAAGGCGATGTCGCTGGACAGCCTGCGGGAATCCATGGCGGTTGTTCCACAGCGGTCCCACCTCTTCACGGGCACTATCGGCGACAACCTTCGAATGGCGAAACCGGACGCCACGGACGCGGAACTCTGGGAAGTCCTGGAGACCGCCCAGACCATGCGTTTTATGCGGGACCTGCCGCTGGGGCTTGCAACTCCGTTGGGCCAGGGCGGCACCAACCTTTCCGGCGGCCAGAGGCAGCGGTTGTGCATTGCCCGTGCGCTCCTGCGCAAAGCTCCGCTGTACCTGTTCGATGACAGCTTCTCAGCACTGGACTACGACACCGATACCCGGCTCAGGCAGGCACTCCAGTCAACGTTGGCATCGGCCACAGTGATTGTTGTAGCGGAAAGGATTTCCGCTGTGGAAGGCGCCGGGCTCATCCTGGTGCTCGACGGCGGGCGGGTGGTAGCGCAGGGAACGCACCAGGAGTTGCTGGAGACATCCGAAACTTACCGGGAAATAGCGGAGTCTCAGCTTGCCCTGGATGGCCGGCAGTGACTGCGGAAGCCGGGGCACCGGCGGTGAGGTTCTGGCCCACCGCCCGCAGGCTCCTGCGGCTGCTCCGGCCTTTCCGGCGCCACATGCTGGGCGCTGTGGCTGCCACCTGCGCATTCGCCGGGCTGAACGTGGCTGCTCCGAAATACCTGGGCGACGCCACCGACCTTGTAGTGGACGGCGTACTCCAAGCGAACCTGGACCAGGAGGCGCTGGCGCTCATCCTGGGAACCGTGGCACTTATGTACGTCGGCGCCTCGCTGTTCAACTGGATCCAGGGGGCACTCTCCGCCCGCTCGGTACAGGGCTTGATGTATGGACTCCGGGAGGCGGTGGAGGGAAAACTGCATCGGCTCCCGGCCACTTACTTCGGGGAGCGGTCCAGGGGCGATGTCCTCAGCCGCGCCACCAACGACATCGACAACATCACCCAGGCCTTGAACCAGCTCCTCACCCAGCTCATCATGTCCGTCCTGATGCTGTGCGGCTCGCTGGCCATGATGCTGTGGATCTCGCCACTGCTGGCCGCCATTGCGATTGCCACCGTACCGCTGTCCGCCCTGATCACTGTGCAAGTGGCCCGGAAATCCCAGGCCCAGTTCGAGAAGCAATGGATGGAAACGGGCCAGCTGAATGCGCACATGGAGGAATTTATTACGGGCCATGAGGTCATCAAAGCCTTCGGGCGGCAGGCGCAGGCGGCAGACGTGGTGGCCCGGAGCAATGAACGGCTGGCCCGGGCAGCTACCCGGGCGCAGTATTCGGCGGGGGTTGTTCAGCCCCTGATGGCCTTGATGTCCAACCTCAGCTACATCGCTGTTGCGGTGGTGGGTGCCCTCCAGGTGATCGCCGGCGCCATGACCATCGGCGGCATCCAGGCTTTTATCCAGTTCAGCAGGCTCTTCACCCAGCCCGTTGGCCAGATAGGCGGAATGCTCAACCTCATGCAATCCTGCGCTGCTTCCGCAGCCCGGGTCTTCGCCCTGCTCGATACCTCCGAGGAGCCGCGGGACGCGCCGTCCCCGGCCGCAGGTGCGCCTGTTGCTCCAGATGTCCGGGATCATGAAGGCCGCATCGTCTTTGACAATGTGACGTTCGGGTACCCCGGAGCAGCACCGGCGGTGCGTAATCTGTCCTTCAGCGTGGACCCGGGCCGGACGGTAGCGATTGTTGGGCACACGGGGGCGGGCAAAAGCACCGTGATCAACCTCCTCCTGCGTTTTTGTGAACCGGATTCCGGCCGGATCACCATCGACGGAACGGATATCGCCGCTGTTCCCCGAGACCGCCTGCGGGAGCGTTTCGGCGTGGTACTCCAGGATGCGTGGCTCTTTGCCGGGACCATCCGGGAAAACCTCGCCTACGGCAGGCCTGGGGCTACGGAGGCGGACATCCTGGCCGCCGCCGAGGCCAGCTATGTGGACCGCTTCGTCAGGTCGCTGCCTCAGGGGTATGACACCGTCCTGGAAAACGGCGGTGACGGGCTCAGCCAGGGCCAGCGGCAGCTGATCACCATCGCCCGGGCACAGCTGGCGGGCCGTTCCATCCAAATCCTCGATGAGGCAACAAGTTCGGTGGACTCCCGGACGGAGTTGCTGATCCGCCAGGCGATGAACCGGCTGCGCCGTGGCCGCACCAGCTTCGTGATAGCCCACCGTTTGTCCACAGTGCGGGACGCTGATCTAATTCTGGTCATGGACCACGGACGGATCGTCGAGCAAGGCACCCACCAGGAGCTGCTCGTTGCGAACAGCTACTACACACGCCTCTACAACGCACAGTTCGCCCTGCAGGCGGGACGCAGCAGCGCGCTCGAGGCCGGACTTTGACAGCCGCGGGCTTCCCGGGGACGTGGAAGCCGAATGCAGCCAGTTCGGTGCCGCTGTTCGAGCAGTTGCGGCTCCAGGTGATCCATCTGGCCGACGGCGGGAAGCTGCCGCCCGGAACCCGGCTGCCTGCGGTCAGGGCGCTGGCGGAGCAGCTCGATGTGGCACCCCATACGGTGGCGAGGGCGTATAAGGAACTGGAGGCGGCCGGCGTCGTGGCCACCCGGGGGAGGAACGGCACCGTTGTGTGCGCCAGGGACGAACGGCTCGGCGGCCTGTCGGCCGCGGCTGCCACGTATGCTGCAGCCGCGAAAGCCCAAGGCGCCTCCTTTGCGGAAGCCGTGCAGCTGCTCGCTGCAGCCTACGACGGCACGTGAGGATCACCGCGTGGGTGTTCGAAGAAGTTTTCGATTAGCATTAGTGGGTGCCTAAAGCCGTAGCTGAAGAATCTGACCTCCAATCCGTTGAAGTTTCGCTCGCCCCATCCGCAGCGCCCAAGCGTCCGGACCTGTCCCGCCTTGTGGTGAAGGGGGCGCGGGAGCACAACCTGCGCAACGTTGACCTGGACCTGCCGCGCGACGCCATGATCGTCTTCACCGGGCTGTCCGGCTCCGGCAAATCATCCCTCGCCTTCGACACCATCTTCGCCGAAGGCCAGCGCCGCTACGTGGAATCGCTCTCCGCGTACGCCCGCCAGTTCCTGGGGCAGGTGGACAAGCCGGATGTCGACTTCATCGAGGGACTCTCCCCGGCCGTCTCCATCGACCAGAAGTCCACCAGCAAGAACCCCCGCTCCACAGTGGGAACCATCACCGAGATCTACGACTACATGCGCCTGCTGTGGGCCCGCGTAGGCCGGCCGCACTGCCCTGTCTGCGGTGAGCCGGTAGCCAAGCAGACGCCGCAGCAGATTGTGGACCAGTTGCTGGAACTGGACGAGGGCACCCGTTTCCAGGTCCTGGCCCCCGTGGTGCGCGGCCGGAAGGGGGAGTTTGTTGACCTCTTCAAGGAACTCACCGCCAAGGGCTACTCCCGTGCCCGGGTGGACGGCAACCTGGTCCAGCTCAACGATCCACCCAAGCTGGGAAAGCAGTTCAAGCACACCATCGAGGTGGTGGTGGACCGGCTGGTGGTCAAGGAGGGCATCAGCCAGCGGCTCACCGACTCCATCGAAACAGCCCTGGGCCTGGCCGAGGGCAGGGTCCTCGCCGAATTCGTGGACCTGGAAGCCGACGATCCCCACCGGCTCCGGGCCTTCTCCGAGAACCTGGCGTGCCCCAATGAACATCCGTTGGCCATTGACGAAATCGAGCCCAGGTCCTTTTCCTTCAATAACCCCTTCGGCGCCTGCGCGGCCTGCAGCGGCATTGGCACCAAGCTTGAGGTGGACGAAGAACTGATTGTCCCCAACCCCGAGCTTTCGCTGTCGGAGGGCGCCATCGCTCCTTGGTCCCTGGGCACGGCCACCACGGAATACTGGAACCGGCTCCTCGAAGGCCTGGCGAAGGAACTCGGGTTCTCCATGGATACGCCGTGGGAAAAGCTGGGCAGTGATGTCCGGCAGACAGTGCTGCACGGCAAGGACCACAAAGTGGTGGTGCAGTACAAGAACCGGTTCGGCCGCGAACGGAAATACAGCACCGGCTTCGAAGGTGCCATCCAATACGTCCACCGCAAGCACGGCGAGACCGACTCCGAGTGGGCCCGCGACCGCTACGAAGAGTACATGCGGCAGATCCCCTGCCCTGCCTGCAACGGCGCCCGCCTCAACCCGGCCTCCCTGTCGGTGCTCATCAACGGGAAGTCAATTGCCGACGTCGCCGCCCTCCCCATGCGGGACTGTGCCGACTTCCTGAACAACCTGGTGCTCACGGGCCGCGAAGCGCAGATCGCGCACCAGGTGCTGAAGGAGATCCAGGCGCGGCTGACCTTCCTCCTGGACGTCGGGCTGGAATACCTGAACCTCGAGCGGCCGTCCGCCACGCTGTCCGGCGGCGAGGCCCAGCGTATCCGGCTGGCCACCCAGATCGGTTCCGGGCTGGTAGGTGTCCTGTACGTGCTGGATGAACCGTCCATCGGACTGCACCAGCGGGACAACCGCCGCCTGATCGACACCCTGACCAGGCTGCGCGACATGGGCAACACGCTCATTGTGGTGGAACACGACGAAGACACCATCCACGTGGCCGACTGGGTGGTGGACATCGGACCAGGCGCCGGCGAACACGGCGGCCAGGTGGTCCACTCCGGGTCCTACAAAGAGCTGCTCGAGAACACCGCTTCACTGACCGGGGATTACCTGTCCGGCCGCAAGAAGATCGAGGTCCCCAAGAAACGCCGGAAATACGACAAGAAACGTGAACTGAAGGTCATCGGCGCCCGGGAAAACAACCTCGTGAACGTCGACGCCGCCTTCCCGCTCGGTCTCTTCACCGCCGTCACCGGCGTCAGCGGGTCAGGGAAGTCCACCCTGGTCAACGAAATCCTCTACAAGGTGCTGGCCAACAAGCTCAATGGCGCCAAGCAGGTTGCCGGCCGGCACAAAACGGTCCAGGGCCTGGAACACCTGGACAAGGTGGTGCACGTTGACCAGAGCCCCATCGGCCGTACTCCGCGCTCAAACCCGGCCACCTATACCGGCGTCTTTGACAACATCCGCAAGCTCTTCGCAGAAACCACCGAAGCGAAGGTCCGCGGATACCTTCCCGGACGCTTCTCCTTCAACGTCAAGGGCGGGCGGTGCGAGGCATGTTCCGGTGACGGCACGCTGAAGATCGAAATGAACTTCCTGCCGGACGTTTACGTGCCCTGCGAGGTGTGCCACGGAGCGCGCTACAACCGCGAAACGCTGGAAGTCCACTACAAGGGCAAAACCATCGCGGATGTCCTGAACATGCCCATCGAGGAGGGCGCCGAGTTCTTTGCGGCGTTCTCTCCGATCGCCCGCCACCTGAACACCCTCGTGGACGTGGGACTTGGGTATGTTCGGCTGGGCCAACCCGCCACCACGTTGTCCGGTGGCGAGGCCCAGCGCGTCAAACTGGCCGCCGAACTGCAAAAGCGGTCCAACGGCCGCAGCGTCTACGTCCTGGATGAGCCCACCACGGGCCTGCACTTCGAGGACATCCGCAAGCTGCTGATGGTGCTGCAGGGCCTGGTGGACAAGGGCAACACCGTGATCACCATCGAGCACAACCTGGATGTCATCAAGAGTGCCGACTGGATTGTGGATCTCGGGCCGGACGGCGGTTCGGGCGGCGGCCAGATTGTTGCAGCCGGCACGCCGGAGCAGATCTCCAAGTCGACCACCAGCCACACGGCGGCCTTCCTCGCAGAGATCCTGCCGTAGGCAGCCACCCTGGCAGCGGAAATATTCCGTGTCGGGAATGCGAGTTTCAGGCATCAGTGCTGTCGTGAGAAACTAACCCGGTGACTCAAACAACAGTGCCCGTGATCTTTGACCTGGACGGCACTCTTGTCGATCCGGCCGGCGGAATAACCGATGGAATTGCTTCAGCCCTTCAGGCGCTGGGGCTTCCGGTTCCCGGCCAGGACCTGCTCAAAGCGATGATCGGCCCGAAGCTGAGCGACTCGCTGCTGAACGTGGCCAAGGTCCCCGCGGATCTGCTCGACGAAGTAATCCGCCGCTACCGCGAGTACTACGTGGCCACCGGCATCGGCCAGAGCCGCCTGTACCCGGGTATCCGCGAAGTCCTCGAGTCATTTGCGGCGGCGGGCCGGCCTGTGGCCGTTGCCACGCAGAAACCCCAGGGCCTGGCCCGGACGGTCCTGGGGCACCACGGAATCGATGGACTTTTCCAGGCCATCCACGGCTCAGCGGACGACGAGTCCGCAGTTGACGAGGTTCCGGTCGGCAAGACCGGGATCATCGCCGCCGCGCTGAAGGACCTTGGCACGCAGCATGCCTTGATGGTGGGGGACCGGGCACAGGATGTTGCGGGTGCCGTTGCCAACGGCCTGGACTGCATTGGCGTGGTCTGGGGTTTTGCCCCGGACAACGAACTGGAAAATGCCGGAGCCGTTGCAGTGGTGGCCACCACGGACGAGCTGGTGACCACTATCGACCGTCTTGAGTCCGTCCACGCGGCCGCCATGAGCGAGGTGACCAACGATGGAAATGTTTGAAGCAGTCCGCTGGACCACGCGGAGCCTGATTGCCGGCACCTGCCGGCCCACCGTCGTCGGCATCGAGAACGTGCCCGCCGACGGGCCCTTCATCGTGGCTCCCAACCACCTGTCGTTCTTTGACAGCGTCATCGTCCAGGCGCTGATGCCCCGTCCCGTGGCATTCTTCGCCAAAGCCGAGTACTTCACCACTGGCGGCGTCAAAGGCAAGGTCATGAAGGCCTTCTTCGAATCCGTGGGTTCAATCCCGGTGGAGCGCGGTGAACAGGCCGCCAGCGTCCAGGCACTCAAAACCCTGATGGACATCCTCGAATCCGGCCGGGGAATCGGAATCTACCCCGAAGGCACCCGATCCCGGGACGGCATCCTTTACCGCGGCCGCACTGGCGTGGGCTGGCTGGCACTGACCACCGGAGCCCCTGTGATCCCGGTGGGCCTGATCGGGACTGAAAACCTGCAGCGCGCCGGTGAGAAGGGGGTCAGGCCGCAGCATTTCACCATGAAGGTGGGGGAGCCCCTGTACTTCGACAAGACCGGACCGGACCATTCGCTTCCTGCCCGGAGGGAAGTCACGGACCGCATCATGGACGCCATCGCCGAACTCAGCGGCCAGGAACGCTCCGGCAGCTACAACCAAAGCAAAATCGCCGAGTAGCGGGCCTCCGGAGGTGCTGGCCCGCAGATCCTCCCGTCCCTGAGGACCATTGCACCCTGTGCGCCTCAGTAGACTGGATAGGTGGCAAATCCAGCAAGTTACCGGCCCCAGACGGGCGAAATCCCGACCAATCCGGGGGTGTACCGGTTCCGTGACCCGAACGGACGGGTCATCTACGTGGGCAAGGCCAAAAGCCTCCGGTCCCGGTTGAACTCGTACTTCGCCAACCCCGCCGGGCTCCTGCCCAAGACCTATGCCATGGTCCATGCGGCGAGCAGCGTGGAGTGGACAGTGGTGGGCAGCGAGCTGGAGTCGCTGCAGCTCGAATATACGTGGATCAAGGAATTCAAGCCCCGGTTCAACGTTGTCTTCCGGGACGACAAGACCTACCCCTACCTTGCCGTGACTATGGGCGAAAAGTATCCGCGGGTGCAGGTGATGCGCGGAGATAAGAAAAAGGGCACGCGCTACTTCGGCCCGTACACCGCGGGGGCCATCCGGGAAACCATGGACACCCTCCTCCGCGTCTTTCCGGTCCGCAGCTGCAGTGCCGGCGTGTTCAAGCGCGCCGAGGCCAGCGGCCGGCCCTGCCTGCTGGGCTACATCGACAAGTGCGCCGCGCCCTGCGTCAGCAGGATTTCGCCCGATGACCACCGGGCTCTCGCGGAGGATTTCTGCGCCTTTATGGGCGGCGAAGCCAAACGCTTTATCAGCAAACTGGAAAAGCAGATGGCCGAAGCCGTGTCCGAGCTGAACTACGAGCGGGCGGCACGGCTGCGTGATGACATCACCGCACTTCGCAAGGTTTTCGAACGCAACGCGGTGGTCCTCGCCGAAGACACCGACGCCGACGTCTTTGCCCTCCACGAGGACGAACTGGAAGCCGCAGTCCAGGTATTCCATGTCCGGGGCGGCCGGATCCGCGGCCAGCGTGGCTGGGTGGTGGAGAAGGTGGAGGATTCCACCACTCCTGACCTGGTGGAGCACCTCCTGCAGCAGGTGTACGGCGATGAGGACCAGAGCCATGGGAGGCTGCCACGGGAAGTGCTGGTGCCAGTAGCGCCCAGCAATGAGGCGGAGCTCACGGTATGGCTCAGCGGAATGCGCGGCGCCAAGGTGGACATCCGGGTGCCGCAACGCGGGGACAAAGCCGCGCTGATGTCCACAGTCCGTGAAAACGCCGAACATGCCCTCAAGCTCCACAAGACCCGCCGCGCCGGTGACCTCACTGTCAGGTCCCAGGCGCTGCAGGAACTCCAGGAGGCCCTGGACCTGCCCGTGCCGTTGCTGCGCATCGAATGCTTTGACGTTTCGCACGTGCAGGGCACCAACGTGGTGGCCTCCATGGTGGTGGTGGAGGACGGGCTGCCCAAGAAGTCCGACTACCGGAAGTTTTCCATCACCGGTCCCGCGGCGTCCGATGACACCGCAGCCATGCATGACGTCCTGACCCGGCGGTTCCGGCACTACCTGAAGGACAAGTCGGCGCAGGTGGACGAATCCGTACTCAACGCGGGCGAGGCAACTGACGACGCAGACGCGGCAGGGGCGGAACTGGTCCAGGCAGAGCCCGGCCACACAGAACGGGCCAAGGCAGAACCCCGCCTGGCAGCCGTCCCCGAGGACAGCGCCCTGCTGGACACCACCACGCCGGCGCCCCGGGCCAAGTTCGCTTATCCGCCCAACCTCGTGGTGGTGGACGGCGGCAAGCCCCAGGTCAATGCAGCGGCACGCGCACTCGAAGACCTCGGCATTGATGACGTGTACGTGGTGGGCCTGGCCAAACGGCTGGAGGAAGTCTGGCTGCCGGACAGCGACTTTCCGGTGATCCTGCCCCGGACGTCCCAGGGGCTGTACCTGCTGCAGCGGATCCGCGACGAGGCCCACCGGTTCGCCATTTCCTTCCACCGGCAAAAGCGTGGAAAGGCCATGACGGTTTCCGCACTGGACGGCGTTCCGGGACTGGGCGCCTCCAAACGCAAGGCCCTCCTCGCGCACTTCGGCTCGGTCAAAGGCGTCAAGGCAGCGTCGGCGGCCGAACTGTCGGAAGCGAAGGGCATCGGCCCTGCCCTGGCCAGCGCCATCGTGAACCACTTCTCGGGGAGCGGACCGGAAGCGTCGCCGGTGCCGGCCATCAACATGACCACCGGTGAAGTCCTCGAAGGCTGACGGAGGACACCGGCACGCCGGAATGCGCAAAACTCACGAGGATCAACCAAAATCCGGCCGCGTCTGCGGAAACTTGGCGGACTCCACCGATTCTTAGCTAGGGTTGGGGAGGGGTGCGGGCCAACGCGGGCCGTCCCCACCAGGCAACTGAAGAAACGGGGCGGACTTAATGGCAGACACAACGGCGGAATCCGGAGCAGGCGAAGACGGGATGCAGCCCGTCAAGCCGCTCGAAGCGGAACTGCTGGTGGTCACCGGGATGTCCGGAGCGGGGCGGAGCACGGCTGCTGACGCGCTGGAGGACCACGGCTGGTATGTCGTGGAAAACCTGCCGCCCCAGATGCTGGGCACGCTCGCCGAACTCGTCTCGCACGCCCCGCAGTCCATCCCGCGGCTGGCCGTGGTCATCGACGTCCGCAGCAAGGGTCTTTTCGCAGACATCCGGGCGGCGCTGGGAGCACTGGCGGCCAGCGGGGTCACCTTCCGCGTCCTCTTCCTCGACGCCAGCGACAACGTGCTGGTCCGCCGCTTCGAGCAGGGCCGCCGGCCCCATCCGCTCCAGGGCGGCGGCCGGATCCTCGACGGCATTGCTGCCGAACGGGAGCTGTTGCAGGAACTCCGCGACATCTCCGACGTCGTGCTGGACACGTCGGGCTACAACGTCCACGGCCTGGCCACCGCCATCACCGAGCTCTTCAGCGAGACCGGCCCCGTGGCCCTGCGGCTGAACATCATGAGCTTCGGCTTCAAGTACGGGCTGCCCGTCGACGCCAACTATGTGGCGGACGTCAGGTTCATTCCCAACCCGCACTGGGTGCCCCAGCTTCGCCCGCACACCGGCCTGGACAAGGACGTCAGCGACTACGTCCTCGAAGCTGAAGGTGTCAAGAACTTCGTGGACCGCTACGTGATGGCGCTGGAACCGGTCCTGGACGGCTACCGCCGCGAGAACAAGCACTACGCCACCATCGCCGTAGGCTGCACCGGCGGCAAACACCGCTCGGTGGCTGTCGCCGTCGAACTGTCCAAGAAGCTGGCCCAGTTCCCGCGCGTCACCGTGACCACCACACACCGGGACCTGGGCCGGGAGTAATGTCGCTGTTCACCGGGGCCCTGCCGCTGGTTCCGCCTGCCGGAACGGCGGCCAACCAGCAGGACAAAGGGCGCAATGTTGTTGCACTCGGCGGCGGCCACGGGCTGTCGGCCTCGCTCTCGGCGCTGCGCCTGCTCACCAGCGAGCTCACCGCCATCGTCACGGTAGCGGACGACGGCGGATCTTCCGGGCGTCTGCGCGACGAGTACGGCGTCCTCCCGCCCGGGGATCTGCGCATGGCCTTGTCCGCCCTGTGTGATGACACGGACTGGGGCCGCACGTGGCGGGACGTGATGCAGCACCGCTTCCGTCCCGGCAAGGGACCGGGCGGCTCCCTGGACGACCACGCAACCGGCAACCTGCTGATTGTCACCCTGTGGGAACTGCTCGGCGACGCAGTTGCGGGGCTGCGGTGGGCGGGGGCGCTGCTCGGTGCCCGCGGCCAGGTCCTGCCCATGTCCACCGAGCCGTTGACCATCGAAGGCGATGTCCGGGTCACCGCGGCGGACGGCACCTCGCAGCTCCAGACGATCCACGGCCAGGCGCGCTGCGCCGTTGCCGGGTCCCTGGAAGCGGTGCGGCTGCTGCCCGAAGCGGCCCCCGCCTGCGTTGAAGCACTTTCGGCCATCGAACTGGCGGACTGGGTGATCCTTGGCCCCGGCTCCTGGTACACGTCGGTCCTGCCGCACCTGCTGCTCCCCGAGATGCGCCAGGCGCTGTGCCACACCCCGGCCAAACGCCTCCTGACCATGAACCTGGCCACGGACACTAAGGAAACCTCCGGCATGACGGCCGCCGACCACCTCCACGTCCTGCGGCGCTACGCTCCCGATTTCAGCATTGATGTTGTCCTGGCCGACCCCGCCTCGGTTCCCGACCTGCCGGAGTTCGAGAAGGCCGCCGCGATGATCGGAGCCGAGGTGGTCTTGGGTAAAGTAGGGGCGTCGGGCCGCCGACCCGTCCATGACCCCCTCCGTCTGGCAACGGCGTACCACGACATTTTCGGGAACAGTTAGGAAGGTGCCATGGCACTGACAGCATCAGTCAAGGAAGAACTTTCCCGTCTGGACATCAAAAAGTCATCAGTCCGGAAGGCGGAAGTCTCAGCCATGCTGCGCTTCGCAGGCGGACTCCACATCATCTCCGGCCGGATCGTGATCGAAGCCGAAGTGGACCTGGCCTCCACAGCCCGCCGCCTTCGCGCGGCCATCGCCGAAGTCTACGGACACCAAAGCGAAATTATCGTTGTCTCAGCCGGGGGTCTGCGGCGCGCCAGCCGCTACGTGGTCCGGGTGGTGCGCGACGGCGAGGCGCTGGCCCGGCAGACGGGCCTCCTCGACGGCCGCGGCCGGCCGGTGCGGGGGCTGCCCTCCGCCGTCGTCAACGGCTCCGCAGCCGATGCCGAAGCGGTGTGGCGCGGCGCGTTCCTGGCCCACGGCTCGCTCACGGAGCCCGGGCGGTCCTCTTCGCTGGAGGTCACCTGCCCCGGCCCGGAGTCGGCGCTGGCACTGGTGGGCGCGGCCCGCCGGCTGGACATCCAGGCGAAGGCGCGCGAGGTCAGGGGAGTGGACCGCGTGGTCATCCGGGACGGCGACACCATCGCAGCCCTCCTTACCCGCATGGGCGCCCACGACGCCCTGATGGTGTGGGAGGAGCGCCGGATGCGCAAGGAAGTCCGGGCAACGGCCAACCGGCTCGCCAACTTCGACGACGCCAACCTGCGCCGCTCAGCCCAGGCTGCCGTGGCCGCCGGCGCGCGGGTGGACAGGGCGCTGGAAATCCTCGGCGACGACGTCCCCGAGCACCTGAAGTACGCCGGCGAACTGCGGGTCGCCCATAAGCAGGCCAGCCTCGACGAACTGGGCCGCCTGGCGGATCCGGTGATGACCAAGGACGCCATCGCGGGCAGGATCCGCCGGCTGCTTGCCATGGCGGACAAACGTGCCCTTGACCTGGGCATCCCTGGAACGGACGCCAATGTGACGCCTGAAATGCTGGACGAGTAACAGGCCCATAGAATCAAAAAGATTCCGGGTGCCAGATGCCCGGATGCACAATCCGAGATGTACCAACCGGACCGAGTGTCCACGATGATGGAGGATTTTGTGACCGAGTACGTACTGCCTGAACTCAGCTACGACTACGCCGCCCTGGAGCCGCACATTTCTGCGCGGATCATGGAGCTGCACCACAGCAAGCACCACGCCGCTTACGTGGCCGGCGCCAACAACGCCCTGGCCCAGCTGGCCGAAGCCCGCGAGAAGGGCGACTTCGCGAACATCAACCGGCTCTCGAAGGACCTCGCGTTCCACACCGGCGGACACGTCAACCACTCCGTCTTCTGGAACAACCTCTCCCCGGACGGCGGCGACAAGCCCGAAGGTGAGCTCGCTGCGGCCATCGACGACGCTTTCGGTTCCTTCGACGCATTCCGTGCCCAGTTCTCCGCGGCCGCCCTCGGCCTGCAGGGTTCCGGCTGGGGCTTCCTGGCCTACGAGCCCATCGGTGGAAACCTGGTCATCGAGCAGCTGTACGACCAGCAGGGCAACACGGCACTGGGCACCATCCCGCTGCTGATGCTGGACATGTGGGAGCACGCCTTCTACCTGGACTACGTCAACGTCAAGGCCGACTACGTCAAGGCGTTCTGGAACATCGTGAACTGGGCCGACGTCGCCAAGCGCTTCGAGGCTGCACGCACCAACGCCACGGGACTCATCACCCTCCCGTAGTGATCAGCGCTACACGCGCCTGTAACAAACTTCACATTCGGACTTAAACCAACCGCAATGTGGACCGTCCGCCCCCGCACTTGCGGGGGCGGACCCAGTTAAACGTAAGATAGGTCACGGAAGGCGGTTAGCCTTCAGCAATGAGGCTGGTCGCCCTCCGTCTGTAAATCATCTCTGCCCAATGGCGTGCGGGATCTGTTAGTTGGCTTGAACGCCCGCTCAACTAGTTGTGCTTCTCAAAGCACCAAGGAGACTGAAAAAGTGACGACCCGTATTGGTATCAACGGCTTTGGCCGTATTGGCCGCAACTACTTCCGCGCAGCCCTGGCACAGGGCGCGGACCTGGAGATCGTTGCAGTCAACGACCTCACCAGCCCCGAGGCCCTCGCCCACCTGTTCAAGTACGACTCCGTGGGCGGCCGCCTGAAGGAAACCATCGAGGTCAAGGACGGCAACATCGTCGTCAACGGCAACGTCGTCAAGGTCCTGGCAGAGCGCGATCCGGCCA
This sequence comes from Arthrobacter sp. OV608, assembly GCA_900110595.1. GTDB lineage: Bacteria > Actinomycetota > Actinomycetes > Actinomycetales > Micrococcaceae > Arthrobacter. Next base: position 199,385 of record FOEZ01000005.1, read on the forward strand.
ACCTCCCGTGGGGCGAGCTGGGCGTGGACATCGTGATCGAATCCACCGGCTTCTTCACCAAGGCCGCCGATGCGCAGAAGCACATCGACGCCGGCGCCAAGAAGGTCCTGATCTCCGCCCCGGCATCGGATGAGGACATCACCATCGTGATGGGTGTCAACCACAACCTGTACGACAACGCGACGCACCACATCATCTCCAACGCGTCCTGCACCACCAACTGCCTTGGCCCGCTGGCCAAGGTGGTCAACGACGAGTTCGGCATCGAGCGTGGCCTGATGACCACCGTCCACGCCTACACCGCAGACCAGAACCTGCAGGACGGCCCGCACAAGGACCTGCGCCGTGCACGCGCCGCAGCCGTCAACATGGTGCCCACGTCCACCGGTGCAGCCAAGGCCATCGGCCTGGTCCTCCCCGAGCTCAAGGGCAAGCTGGACGGCTACGCCATCCGCGTTCCCGTCCCCACCGGCTCCGCCACCGACCTCACCGTCACCGTCTCCCGCGAGACCACCGTGGAGGAAGTCAACGCCGCCCTCAAGCGTGCCGCTGAATCCGAGGAACTGCAGGGCTTCCTGACCTACACGGACGAGCCCATCGTCTCCTCCGACATTGTCGGCGACCCCGCCTCGTCCATCTTCGACTCCGGCCTCACCAAGGTGATCGGCAACCAGGTCAAGGTTGTTTCCTGGTACGACAACGAATGGGGCTACTCCAACCGGCTCGTTGACCTTACGGAGCTTGTCGCGTCCAAGCTGGGCTAGGGTTAGACACATGACATCTCACACCCTCAACGAACTGATCGCTGAAGGTGTCCGCGGGCGGTACATTCTGGTTCGAAGTGACCTGAATGTGCCGCTCGACGGCTCTACAGTGACTGACGACGGCCGGATCAAGGCCTCACTGCCAGTCCTGCGAAAGCTCACGGACGCCGGTGCCCGCGTGCTGGTAACAGCCCACCTCGGCCGCCCCAAGGGCGCCCCGGAGGAAAAGTACTCCCTCAAGCCTGCGGCCTCCCGCCTGGCCGAACTGGCCGGCTTCAAGGTCACGCTGGCCGGGGATACCGTGGGCAGCTCCGCCAAGGAAGCTGCCGCCTCCCTCCAGGACGGTGAAGTGCTGGTCCTGGAGAACGTGCGCTTCGATGCCCGCGAAACCAGCAAGGACGACGCCGAGCGCGGCGCCTTCGCTGACGAGCTGGTGGCCCTGACGGGCGATAACGGAGCCTACGTGGACGACGCCTTCGGGGCCGTGCACCGCAAGCACGCCAGCGTCTACGACGTCGCCACCCGGCTGCCGTCCTACCTCGGCGACCTCGTGCACACCGAGGTGGAGGTTCTGCGCAAGCTCACCGCGGACACCCAGCGCCCCTACGTGGTGGTGCTCGGCGGGTCCAAGGTCTCGGACAAGCTGGCTGTCATCGACAACCTGCTCGGCAAGGCAGACACCATCCTGGTGGGCGGCGGCATGCTGTTCACGTTCCTTGCCGCGGCCGGGCACAAGGTTGGCTCCAGCCTCCTCGAAGAAGACCAGATCCCCGTGGTCCAGGACTACCTGAAGCGGGCAGCGGATGCCGGCACCGAATTTGTGGTGCCCACGGACGTGGTGGTGGCGGAGAAGTTCGCCGCCAACGCCGCCCACGAGACCGTCGCCGCCGACGCCATCGAGGGCAGCAGCTTCGGTGAGCAGGGCATCGGCCTGGACATCGGACCCGACTCGGCAGCCGCTTTCGCCGACCGGATCAAGGGTGCCAAGACCGTCTTCTGGAACGGCCCCATGGGTGTGTTCGAATTCGAGGCGTTCTCCGCCGGTACCCGCGCCATCGCGCAGGCCCTCACCGAAACCGGAGCTTTCACGGTTGTGGGCGGTGGCGACTCAGCCGCCGCAGTCCGCACCCTCGGGTTCGCCGATGACCAGTTCGGCCACATTTCCACCGGTGGCGGCGCCAGCCTGGAATACCTCGAAGGCAAGGAACTCCCGGGGCTCAGCGTCCTGGATCGGTAGAGCGTCACTGCTCTTTCGTCCTCCGGCCGGCAGGTTGCCCCGCGGCAGCCTGCCGGCCGCACACTTATTCTGACTTTTTTGGAGAACACGTGACATCGTCAACGAACGGCGCTTTTGACCGCAAGCCCTTCATCGCGGGCAACTGGAAAATGAACATGGACCACGTCCAGGGCATCACCCTCCTGCAGAAGCTTGCCTGGACCCTCTCGGATGCCAAGCACGACTACAGCCGGGTGGAGGTTGCCGTCTTCCCCCCGTTCACCGATCTCCGCGGCGTGCAGACCCTGGTCCAGGGCGACGACCTGGATGTCGCCTACGGCGGCCAGGACCTTTCCCAGTTCGACACGGGCGCCTACACCGGCGACATCTCCGGCCAGTTCCTGAACAAGCTGGGCTGCAAGTACGTCCTGGTGGGCCACAGTGAGCGGCGGACCATCCACGAAGAATCTGACGACGTCCTCAATGCCAAGGTCAAGGCTGCCTTCAAGCACAACCTCGTTCCCGTGCTCTGCGTGGGCGAAGGCCTGGAGATCCGACAGGCAGGCACGCACGTCGAGCACACCCTTGCCCAGCTCCGCGCCGGCGTCGCCGGGCTGAGCCCCGAGCAGGCCGCCGAGCTTGTGGTGGCCTACGAGCCCGTCTGGGCCATCGGAACGGGCGAAGTTGCCGGGCCGGCAGATGCACAGGAAATGTGTGCCGCCATCCGCGCCGAGCTTGAGTCCCTGTTCGATGCCGCAACTGCTGCCAAGACGCGTCTCCTGTACGGCGGTTCGGTCAAGGCCAACAACGCCGCCGCCATCCTGAAGGAACGCGACGTGGACGGCCTGCTGGTGGGTGGCGCGAGCCTCGATCCGGCCGAGTTTGCTAATATTGTCAGGTTCGAGAGTCACCTGGTGACGGACTAGTCCGTCCCAGCGCGCACACTCCCGTCATTCCAACTTTCTGAAAGGCCGTCGTGGACGTTCTTCATGTCATTCTGCAGATCCTCCTTGGCATCACCAGCCTCCTGCTGACGTTGCTGATCCTCCTCCACAAGGGACGGGGCGGCGGACTGTCCGACATGTTCGGTGGCGGCATGAGCTCTGGCTTGAGCTCCTCAGGCGTGGCAGAGCGCAACCTGAACCGGTTCACCATCATCCTCGGCGTCACGTGGGGCATCGTGATCATCGCCCTGGGACTGATCATGCGCTTCACCGGCAGCGGCGACTCCTGATTCCCGCCTAAAAGGTTCGGCGCGGGCACTGCCGCGGCGCCGGTCCGCGAACTAAACTGTGGCTGTCGGTTCTCCGGCAGCCACAGTTCTGTTTAACACAGGCAGGAGTCTCGATGATTCATCCAACATCAGGTTTCCGGGGCACCCGGGCGGGCGCAACGGCGGGAACAGGGACCAGCCTGGAGACCGGAGCCCACGGGAACGACCTTCCCCGAATCCGGATCTCGTACCTGTGCGCCAAAGGACACGAAACGCAGCTCGTCTTCCTCAAACTCCCCGAGGACCAGATCCCGGCCGTGTGGGACTGCCGGCACTGCGGGACGGCTGCAGCCCGGGACGGCGTGGCTCTTGCTGACACGGACATCCTGGAGGACGGCTACAAGAGCCACCTGGAATACGTTAAAGAGCGGCGCTCCAGCCAGGACGCCGAAGACCTCCTGGCTGGAGCGCTGGAAAAGCTACGCGCCCGCAGCGTCCTTCCGGACGAGCTGATGCGGGACGCGTGAGGCGGCGTTTTCGTCGATCAGCCACAGGGTTCGTGATGTGCCACGCGGACCGGCAGCGGGAACCTGGACGGGATTGGCGCCGGCCAGGGCCAGCCCCACAGCGCCGGCCTTGTCCTCACCGGCCACCACCATCCATACTTCGGCAGCCGTATTGATGGCCGGCAGTGTCAGGGACACACGCAGCGGAGGGGGTTTGGGCGAATTGCGGACGCCCACCACAGTGCGGGTTTTCTCCCGGATGCCGCCCTGCTCGGGGAAGAGTGACGCGATGTGCGCGTCCGGTCCCACGCCCAGCAGGACAACGTCCAGGCGGGGGAGCGCGGAAGGCTCCTCCGGCCGGTCATCAGACATGTCGGCCGCGTGCTCTTCAGCCGCGGCCTCGCGCAAACGGCGCGCATAGTCCTCCGCTGCCTCCTCCGCGCTGCCGAACTGGTCGGCTGAACCGGGCTCGTGGACACGGTCAGGGTCCACCGGGATGTGCGAGAGCAGCGCGTCGTACGCCTGTTTGGTGTTCCGGTCCGCATCATCCGAGGCGACGAACCGCTCATCTCCCCACCAGAAATTGACCTTCGACCAGTTGACTGCGGGAGCAGCCGGAGAGTCAGCAACAGCCTTCAGCGTGCCGATGCCCACCGTGCCGCCGGTCAGCACCACGGTGGCTTCACCGTACTTGTCCTGAACATCAACAAGCTTGGTAATCAGGCGGGCCGCAATGGCCGCCATCAGCACCGACGAATCAGGATGGATGCTTACTCTTGGCTCAACGCTCACTGGGTCGGACGCTCCTTAGATTGGTTCGTGGCAGTCCCATAGTAATCACTTCGCCGAAGACTTCGTCCGGGTCCAGGCGTCGCAGCTCCTCGGCCAGGCAGTCGCGGAGGCTGCGGCGCGGCAGCGAGATCCGCTGGGCGGGCTGGCCAGGCTGGGTCAGCTCGGCCACGGACAGTCCCGGTCGGAAGAGCTGGACGTCGCCGCCGGGGCGGGAGAGCCGGACCCGGCGGATACCGGTTCCGGCGGGGTCCGCCACGATGGTCACCGGCGCCTCCAGGGCAAGGGTGAGCCACGCCGCGAGGAGGATGGTGGACGGGGAGTCCGAAGCACCCTCGACGGCGACCGCGGTCACCGGCGAGGAGTCCACTTCATCCAGGGCCGCCGCGAGCTGGATGCGCCAGTTGGTCAGGCGGGTCCAGGCCAGGTCCGTATCACCGGCGCGGTAGGTTTTGTGGATCCGGGCGAGTGCCGCCTGCGGGTCGGGTTCGTTGGCGGAGTCGGTGATCCGGCGGTGCGCGATCCGCCCGATGGAGGTTTCGCAGGCGTTTTCCGGGGCGCCGTGCGGCCACCAGGCCACGATCGGCGCGTCCGGGAGCAGCAGTGCCGCCACCAGGGACTCGGACTCGTGGGAGAGCTGGCCGTAGCCGCGCAGCACGATCACCTCGGACGCGCCGGCGTCACCGCCCACCCGGATCTGGGCGTCCAGCCGGTCCTCGGCGTCGGTTCCGGCGTCGGCCAGAACGATGATCCGGCAGGGGTGTTCCCGGCTGGCATCGTTGGCCGCCTCGATGGCTTCTTCCTCAAGGCCGGACTTGGTGACCACCACAAGGGTGAGCACCCGGCCCAGGGCGATCACGCCGCCCTGCTCGCGCAGCGCCATCAGCTTCTTGGAAACGTTGGAGGTGGTGGTGTCCGGCAGGTCTACAATCATGGCCTTCTCCAGGTTCGTCCGTCACGAGCCAGCAGCTCATCAGCGCTGGCCGGGCCCCAGGAACCGGGGGCGTAGGGTTCGGGCTGTTCGTCCAGGGTGGCCCAGTAGTCCTCGAACGGGTCAAGGATCTTCCAGGACAGCTCCACTTCCTCATGCCGCGGGAACAACGGCGGCTCGCCCAGGAGCACGTCCAGGATCAACCGCTCATAGGCCTCCGGGGACGATTCGGTGAACGAGTGGCCGTAGCCGAAGTCCATGGTCACGTCGCGGACTTCCATCTGCGTGCCCGGCACCTTGGAGCCGAAGCGGATGGTCACACCTTCATCGGGCTGGACCCGGATCACTACGGCGTTCTGGCCGAAGTCATCCTCCCCGTGGTCACGGAACAACAGGTTGGGTGCGCGCTTGAAGACCACCGCGATCTCGGTCACGCGCCGGCCCAGGCGCTTGCCCGCCCGCAGGTAGAACGGCACCCCGGACCAGCGGCGGGTGTGGATGTCCACCCTGATCGCGGCGAACGTTTCGGTGCTGGAATCGGCAGGGATGCCCTCTTCCTCCAGGTAGCCCTGGACCTGCTCGCCGCCCTGCCAGCCGCCGGTGAACTGCCCCCGCGCCGAGTGCGTGGACAGGTCATCGGGAAGCTTGACCGCCGCGAGGACCTTTTCCTTCTCCGCGCGCAGGTCATCGGCGTTGAAGGAGATGGGCTCCTCCATCGCGGTCAGCGCCAGCAGCTGGAGCAGGTGGTTCTGGATCACGTCCCGGGCCGCACCCACGCCGTCGTAATACCCTGCCCGGCCGCCGGTGCCGATGTCCTCGGCCATGGTGATCTGGACGTGGTCCACGTAGTTCGCGTTCCACAAAGGCTCGAACAGCTGGTTCGCGAACCGCAGCGCCAGGATGTTCTGGACCGTTTCCTTACCCAGGTAGTGGTCGATCCTGAATACGGCATCCGCGGGGAACACTGACTCCACGATGTCGTTCAGCTTCCGGGCCGACTCAAGGTCGTGCCCGAAGGGCTTCTCGATCACCACACGCCGCCACTTGTCACCCTCGGCCTGCGCCAGGCCGTGCTTGGACAGCTGGCGGCAGACCTGCTCGAACGCCTTCGGCGGGATCGACAAATAGAACGCGTGGTTCCCGCGGGTACCGCGGACGTCGTCGAGTTCCTTGATGGTCTCACCGAGACGCTCAAAGGCTCCGTCGTCGTCGAACTCGCCCTGGACAAAACGGATGCCTTCGGACAGCTGGTTCCATACCGCCTCATCAAAAGGCGTGCGTGCGTAGGACTGGACGGAGGCCTTCACCTGGCTGGCGAAATCCTCATCAGTCCACTCACGGCGCCCAAAACCCACCAGCGCAAAGCTCGGCGGCAGCAGCCCGCGGTTGGCCAGGTCGTACACGGCCGGCATGAGCTTCTTGCGGGCAAGGTCACCGGTAACTCCGAAGAGCACCAGCGAGGACGGGCCGGCAATCCGGTTCAAACGGCGGTCACGGGGATCCCGGAGCGGATTACGCAGCGTTTTGCCGGGACGCGTCCCGGGCGACCTGCCGTATTCAGTTTCTGGCATGTTGCTTTGTGCCTTAGCTTTCGGTGACGGAGGCTGACCTGGCGGACAGCGCAGAAATGATGTCCTGCAACTGTGCCACACCGGCTGCCCGGTTCGTCAGGTGCAGGCGAAGCACGGGGCGCCCGTGCTCGCTGAGGACCTGCGCATCGCCCGCGGCCTGCGCGGCAATCAGTTCCCCGAAGGTAAAGGGACGTTCCGGGATGGCAAGGTCCTCCGCCGCAGCAGCGGTGACCTGCAGGAATACACCGATCGCCGGGCCGCCTTTGTGGAACTGGCCGGTGGAGTGCAGGAACCGGGGGCCCCAGCCGAACGTCACGGGACGTCCAGTGACGGCAGCGAGTTCGTCGCGTACACCTTCCAGCTCCGCGAATGCCAGACGGTCAAAGTAGGCCTGGACACTGAGGTAGCTGTCCGCCTCGAGTGTATCCAGCAGCGCCTTGACGGCACCCTCCGCAGTGGAAGCATTGCCGAGCCACTCGCCGCCACGAACCTCGATGGCACCGTCAACGAAAGCTGCCGGCGTGGGCTCCGGCTGCGCGTCCAGCAGGCCGCGGGCGGCTACCTTGGCGGCCTCCACGTCCGGCTGGTCGAACGGGTTGATCCCCAGCAGGCGCCCGGCCACGGCCGTGGCAAACTCCCAGACCATCATCTGGGCGGCGAGCCCGCCGGCGATGGCAACCTGGTTCTCACCGAGTTCGACGTCGGCATCCGCGGCCACCAGGCGCACCACCAGCACGTCGTCGGCGCCGGTGGTCACCTCCGGCGAGTTGGGACCAGCCACCACCGGCAGGACACCGGTGCCAAGCTTGCCCGTGGACTCGGCGATCAGCTGCTCGGCCCAGTCGGCGAAGCCCACTATGCCCGAACCGTCCTCGGCGATGACGATCTTGTTGCGCAGCGGGCTGGTCCCGCCCAGTGCGGTCCCCAGTGCCAGGCCGATGTTCTCAGGAGCATCCTCGTTGAGGACCTCTGCTGCTTCCTCGGCCTCGTCCAGGAAAGCCTGGATGTCCACGCCGGCCAGGCCCGAAGGCACCAGGCCGAACGCGGTCAGTGCGGAAAAGCGCCCGCCCACGTTGGGGTCGGCGTTGAAGACGGCCCGGTAGCCGGCCTCGCGGGAGGCCTTGTCCAGCGGGGAGCCCGGATCGGTGACGATGATGATCCGGCTCGCGGCATCGATGCCGGCGTCGCTGAACGCCTTCTCGAAGACCCTCCGCTGGGAATCAGTCTCGACGGTGGAACCGGACTTGGAGGAGACCACTATGGCGGTCTCTTCCAGCCGGTCCGCCAGGGCAGCACGGACCTGGTCCGGGTCCGTGCTGTCCAGCACAGTCAGCTCCACGCCGGCGGTGCCGGCGATGACCTCCGGAGCCAGCGACGATCCGCCCATGCCGCAAAGCACAATGCGGGTCACCCCCTCGGCCCGGAGGGCGTCACGCAGTTCCAGGATCTCGTTCACCAGCGGCTGCGAGACGCTGGCCGCCTCAACCCAGCCGAGGCGGATGGCCGACTCGGATTCGGCGTCGGGCCCCCACAGGGTATGGTCCTTCGCGAAAATCCGGGTGGCGATCCGGTCCTCCACCAGGGCGGGAAGGTGCTGTTCGAGTGCCTGCTGTGCGGCACCGGTGGCTTCGTAGCTGAGTGTGCTCATTGTTGGTTAGGAGGCCTTCCGTGCAGAGGCGAGGGCGCCCTCGACGTCGCCGAGCAGTTCCTTCCAGCTGGCCACGAACTTGTCCAGGCCTTCGGATTCGAGGATTGCGACGACGTCGTTGTAGGAGATGCCGAGCTTCTCGAGCGCGTCGAGGGTTGCGTTGGCTTCGTCGTAGGTGCCAGTGACGGTATCACCGGTGACCACGCCGTGGTCGAAGGTGGCGTCCAGCGTCTTCTCGGGCATGGTGTTCACCACGCCGGGAGCAACGAGCTCGGTGACGTAGAGGGTGTCCGGGTAGGCCGGGTCCTTGACACCGGTGGAGGCCCATAGCGGGCGCTGGGGGAGCGCGCCGGCTTCGGCCAGCAGGGCCCAGCGTTCGGTGGAGAAGAGTTCTTCGTAGACCTGGTAGGCGAGGCGGGCGTTGGCCACGCCGGCCTTGCCCTTGAGGGCCTTGGCTTCATCGGTGCCGATGGCGTCAAGGCGCTTGTCGATCTCGGTGTCCACGCGGGAGACGAAGAAGGACGCCACGGAGTGGATCTTCGAGAGATCGTGGCCGTTTTCCTTGGCCTGCTCCAGGCCGGCCTGGAAGGCGTTGATGACGGCGCGGTAGCGCTCCAGCGAGAAGATCAGTGTCACGTTGACGCTGATGCCTTCGGCCAGGGTTGCGGTGATTGCCTCAAGGCCCTCCAGCGTGGCCGGGATCTTGATGTGGACGTTGTCCTTGTTGACCTTCTTGTACAGGTGCTTGGCTTCGGCGATGGTGCCGGCGGTGTCCCAGGCCAGGCGCGGGTCAACTTCGATGGACACGCGGCCGTCAACACCCTTGGTGGCTGCTGCCACGGGGGCGAACAGGTCGCAGGCGTCGGCGACGTCGGTCGTGGTGATCTCGAAGATGGTGTCCTCGACGCTGGCCCCGGCTGCTGCCTGGGCGGCGATGGTGGCGTCGTAGTCCGTGCCGGCGGTGATGGCGGCGTGGAAGATGGACGGGTTGGTGGTCACGCCAACCACGTTCTTCTCTTCGATGAGCTTGCGCAGGGTGCCGGTTTCGAGGCGTCCGCGGGAAAGGTCATCGAGCCAGATGGAAACTCCGGCTTCGGAGAGCTGCTGTGTGGGAGTAGTCATGATGTTTTTCTCCTCAGAAATTGGTTGTTAGGCCTGCAGGCCTGCGAGGGAGTCCTTGGCAGCGGCGGCAACTGCCTCCGCGGTGATGCCGAACTCCTGGAAGAGGCGCTTGTAGTCGGCGGAAGCGCCGTAGTGCTCGAGGCTAACGGAACGGCCGGCGTCACCGACGAATTCCTTCCAGCCCAGGGCCAGTCCTGCTTCAACGGACACGCGGGCCTTGACGGCGGCGGGCAGCACGGACTCGCGGTAGGCGGCGTCCTGCTTGTTGAACCATTCCACGCACGGCATGGACACGACGCGGGCGGCGATCCCCTCGGCCTGCAGGGCTTCGCGGGCCCGGACGGCCAGCTGGACCTCGGAGCCGGTGGCGATCAGGATCACGTCGGCCGGGACGGTGGCGCCGTCCTTGGCCGCTTCGGCCAGGACGTAACCGCCCTTGGCGACGCCGGCAACGGAACCGAACGTGTCGCCGTCGGCTGCGCCTTCGCCGCGCTCCCAGGTGGGGATGTTCTGGCGGGTCAGCACGATGCCGGCGGGGTTGCTGTGGTTTTCCAGCATGGTCTTCCAGGCAACAGCCACTTCGTTGGCGTCGCCGGGGCGGACCACGTCCAGGCCCACGATGGCGCGCAGCGAGGCGAGCTGTTCCACCGGCTGGTGGGTGGGGCCGTCTTCGCCCAGGCCGATGGAGTCGTGCGTCCAGACATACAGGGACGGAACACCCATCAGGGCGCCAAGGCGGATGGCCGGGCGCTGGTAGTCACTGAAGATCAGGAACGTGCCCGAGAAGGCGCGGGTGCGGCCATGCAGGCTGATGCCGTTCACGATCGACGCCGCGGCGTGCTCACGGATGCCGAAGTGAAGGACCCGGCCGTAGGGGTTGCCCTTCCAGGCGTCCGTCTGCTTCGAGGCGGGAACGAACGACGGCGAACCCTCGATCGTGGTGTTGTTCGACTCCGCGAGGTCCGCGGAACCGCCCCACAGTTCGGGCAGGACCGGGCCCAGTGCGTTCAGGACCTTGCCTGACGCGGCGCGGGTGGAGACGTCCTTGCCGGCGGGGAACACCGGCAGGGCGGCGTCCAGTTCTTCGGGAAGTTCCTTGGCCTCGATGCGCTGCAGCAGGGCAGCGCCTTCGGGGTTGGCTGCCTGCCAGGCGTTGAAGGACTCTTCCCATTCCTTGCGGGCGGCGGCACCGCGGTCCACCACGGCGCGGGCGTGGGCCAGGACGTCCTGGTCCACGTCGAAGGACTTGGCCGGATCGAAGCCCAGGACATCTTTGAGCGCTGCGACTTCCTCCGCACCGAGGGCAGAGCCGTGGATCTTGCCGGTGTTCTGCTTCTTGGGGGCCGGGTAGCCGATGATGGTGCGCAGCGAGACGATGGAGGGCTTGGAGGTTTCAGCCTTGGCGGCCAGGAGCGCGGAGTAGAGCTCCTGCACGTCTTCCTTGTATTCGCCGGTCTTGGTCCAGTCCACGCGCTGGACGTGCCAGCCGTAGGCCTCGTAGCGCTTCAGGACATCTTCGGTGAAGGCGATGTCGGTATCGTCCTCGATGGAGATGTGGTTCTCGTCGTAGACAACAACGAGGTTGCCCAGTTCCTGGTGGCCGGCCAGCGAGGACGCCTCGGACGTGACGCCTTCCTGCAGGTCGCCGTCGGAAGCGATCACCCAGATGGTGTGGTCGAACGGGCTGGTCCCCGGGGCGGCGTCGGCGTCGAACAGGCCGCGCTGGCGGCGCTGGGAGTAAGCGAAGCCAACAGAGGACGCAAGGCCCTGGCCCAGCGGGCCGGTGGTGATTTCCACACCGGCGGTGTGCTTGTACTCCGGGTGGCCCGGGGTCAGTGAACCCCAGGTACGGAGCGCCTCAAGGTCCTTCAGTTCCAGGCCGTAACCGGAAAGGAACAGCTGGATGTAAAGGGTGAGTGAGGTGTGGCCGGGTGACAGGACGAAACGGTCACGGCCCAGCCACTCGGGGTTGCGGGGATCGTGGCGCATCAGCTTCTGGAAGAGAAGGTATGCGGCCGGCGCCAGGCTCATGGCCGTTCCGGGGTGTCCGTTGCCCACCTTCTCCACCGCATCCGCAGCCAGGACGCGGATGGTGTCCACCGCGCGCTGGTCCAGGTTGGTCCAAGACAGTTCTTGCTCTTCCAAATGTGGCACGAAAACCGGGCCCCTCTCTGTGCTGATGGCAGGCGGCACACCGGGTCCGTTTGAACGCGCGCCGCGTGGCGCCCGCTGCGGTGTGTACCAGCCGTTCACCATCGAAACGTTGATCTTTCACTCAGCCACTGGCCAGCCGGGAATGCGTTTTCCACCGCTTCCTGCTGCGTGCTGATCTGTTTGACAGCTTAGCTCCATTCCATTCTCCGGGCGGCCCAAATCTCACGTTGTGGACGCAATTTCCGCTTATTTGAACCCCCCTGAAGTGAGGTTGAGTTAATCTGCTCGAATCGGTGCGCGCGCAATCACCAGCACCAATTCCGGGACGATTGCCGCGGCTGCATGACGGACCGTTGGGAGGGGAGCGGCACGGTATGATATTTGGAGGCCAGCGCCGGGTTGCAGACCTTTGTGGCCGCCCGGGGACTCCCGGCCCCGGCGCGCGGATCACCTGATGATGGTTCCGCCGGCGCCCGGACGGGCAGGGCCGCATGACACAGCTGGACAGCCAGACAGAACTGCCAACAGAACGGGTGACTGCCACCGTGAGCACAACAGATACGCCGCTGAACGCATCCCGGACAAGCGCCGGGATTGCCCGTAAAGCAAAGGCGTATCTCGCCCTCACCAAGCCCCGCGTGATTGAGCTGCTGCTTGTCAGCACGCTGCCCACCATGATCTACGCCGAACGCGGCTTTCCCTCCATCGGGCTGATACTGGCCACCCTGGTGGGCGGTGCTTTCGCCGCAGGCAGCGCCGGAGCCTTCAACTGCTACATTGACCGCGACATCGACAAACTGATGCACCGCACCGAGAACCGGCCGCTGGTTACTGGTGAAGTCACTCCCCGTGAAGCCTTGGTCTTCTCGTGGCTCCTCGGCGCGGCCGCCATCGCCATCCTGTGGTTCGGGGCCAACCCGCTGTCCGCCTGGCTCGGACTGGGCGCCATCTTCTTCTACGTGGTGATCTACACGATCATCCTCAAGCGGCGCACCGCGCAGAACATCGTGTGGGGCGGCGCCGCCGGCTGCTTCCCCGTCCTGATCGCCTGGGCCGCTGTCACCAACTCGGTGGAATGGCCCGCCGTGATCCTCTTTATGGTGATCTTCCTCTGGACACCGCCGCATTACTGGCCGCTGTCCATGCGTTACGGCGAGGACTACCGCAACGCCAACGTCCCCATGCTTGGCGCCATCGCCGGCGCCAAGGTGGTCTCGGTCCAGGTGGTCCTCTACGCATGGGCCATGGTTGCATGCTCGCTGCTCATGGTTCCCGCCGGCGGGGCGGGCTGGGTCTACACCGTCACGGCTGTCCTGGCCGGCGCCTGGTTCCTGTACGAATCACACTCCCTCTATAACCGGGCCCAGCGCGAGGACATCTCGGATAAGCGCGCCATGAAGGTCTTCCACGGTTCCATCAGCTACCTCACCCTGCTCTTCATCGCCTTGGCGGTCGACCCGTTTATCGGCCAGGCGGTCATGGCCGGCTAGTCCGCGTCACTCGGCACTGCCGCTGTCCCCCTGCACACCGGCCGCGTTGCCGCTGGTGGGCCGGCGTGCCAGGTGCAATAGTGGCGGGGTGATCAACCAACAAGAACTTTGGGATGCCGACGCTGCCGCCCGGTACGATACGCCCGGAGTGGGAATGTTCTCCCCGGAGGTACTGGGCCCCACGGTGGAGGTCCTGTCACAGCTTGCCGGTTCCGGTCCTGCCCTCGAATTCGCCATCGGCACGGGTCGGGTTGCCATCCCCCTGTCCGAGGCAGGGGTCCAGGTCACCGGCATCGAACTGTCGCATGCAATGATCGCCGGCCTCCGCGGGAAGGCGGATGAGCGCCGCATTCCGGTGGTTCAGGGTGACATGACCGACGCATCGGCCGGGAACAACTTTTCGCTGGTGTTCCTGGTGTTCAACACCATCTCCAACCTCCTGACCCAGGACGAGCAGGTCCAGTGTTTCCGCAACGCCGCACTTCACCTCGCACCTGGCGGACGCTTTGTCATTGAGCTCTGGGTGCCCCAACTGCGGTCGCTTCCGCCCGGGCACGGCGGGACTGTCGAGGTGAGCCAGCCAGGCTATTTGCTGGTGGACACCTATGACGTGCTCCGGCAGCACGTGACATCCCACCACGTGCAGTTCGGCCCTGAACTGGAGGCCGGGCGTATTGCGCGAATCGACCGGACACCCCACCGCTATATCTGGCCCGCAGAGCTCGACCTGATGGCACGGCTGGCGGGACTCGAGCTGGAATCCCGGTGGGCCGACTGGGACCGGAGCGAATTCACAGCCGACTCCCGCAGCCATGTGTCCGTCTACCGGCTGGCGGGCTAATAACGGGCGCGGCCGAGAAAAGGTTCCGCAGCTAAGACCATGATGTGACTGACTTGTCATATCCGTCACGTTTCCTGTCAGTCAGCGTGACTCCGTGCTTACCCTTGGATGGATCCTGCCCGCGAGCAAAGGAAAATCCATGGCACAGGCGCCCGATCCATCCACCGTCCCCACTGCGGTCCACAGCCCGCCAGCCGCAGGAAGGGGCACCAGCAGATTCCGGCGGCCCGGCTTCCTCAAGCATCTCGGCAACGATATCCCGGCCTCTTTGGTGGTGTTCCTTGTTGCCCTTCCACTTTCCCTCGGCATAGCCGCAGCATCCGGGGCGCCCATCATGGCGGGGCTGATCGCAGCCGCCATCGGCGGCATCATTGCCGGCAGCCTGGGCGGATCCCCGCTCCAGGTCAGCGGACCCGCCGCCGGGCTCACCGTCGTTGTGGCCGGACTGGTCCAGGAGTTCGGCTGGCAGGTGACCTGCGCCATCACCGCTGCAGCCGGCGTCGTCCAGCTGCTGCTGGGCATCAGCCGCGTGGGACGTGCAGCGCTGGCCGTCTCGCCCGTGGTGGTGAAGGCGATGCTCGCCGGCATCGGCATCACCATCATCCTGCAGCAGATCCAGGTCCTGCTGGGCGCCGAACCGGCCGGCTCAGCGCTGGAAAACCTGGCCGCGCTGCCTGCGGCCATTACCAATGTCGAACTGCACGCAGCCCTGCTGGGGCTCACCGTTGTGGGCATCCTGCTGGGCTGGAAGTACCTTCCCGCCGCAGTCCGCCGCGTTCCCGGGCCACTGGCCGCCGTCGCTGCCGGCACCGCGCTTTCCGTTGCTTTCGCCCCGGCGGTCCAGCGCATCTCCTTTGAAGGCTCCATTTTCGACGCCGTTGCGTTGCCGCAGCTGCCCGAGGGCAACTGGCGTGCCGTCGCCTTCGCCGTCATCTCCATGGCCCTGATCGCCAGCATCGAATCGCTGCTTTCCGCGGTTGCCGTCGACAAGATGCACACCGGGGCGCGCACCAACCTCAACCGCGAGCTCGTGGGCCAGGGAGCGGCCAATATCGTTTCCGGTTCCCTGGGCGGCCTGCCGGTGACCGGCGTGATTGTCCGAAGTGCCACAAACGTCGAGGCCGGCGCCGCCACCCGTGCGTCTGCCGTCCTCCACGGCATCTGGGTCCTCGCGTTCTCAGCCATCTTCGCCGGACTGATCCAGCTGATCCCACTGTCTGTCCTGGCCGGCCTGCTGGTGGTCATTGGTGCCCGCCTCATCAAGGTTGCCGACATCCGCACCAGCCTGCGCACGGGCGACCTCCTGATCTATGTGGTGACCCTCCTTTGCGTGGTGTTCCTGAACCTCCTCGAAGGCGTCATGATCGGGCTGGCGCTGGCCGCGGCCAGCGTGCTGTGGCGCGTGCTCCGGGCGGCAATCCACGCACACCAGCCCGTCTCGCCGTCGGACCCCTGGCGGGTCACCATCGCCGGGTCCTGCAGCTTCTTCGCCTTGCCGCGGCTGAACCGCGTGCTCCACTCAGTGCCCGCGGGAACGGCCGTTGTCGTGGAGCTGAACGCAGACTACGTAGACCACGCCTTCCGCGAAGCCCTGATCGCGTGGCAGAAGCAACACGAAGCGGCCGGCGGCACCGTCCGCCTTGAAGAACACGGAAACACCCTCTTCCAGGACGCGGCACACCGGACCCCGCAGCGGCAGGAAGCCCGGGAACTCCCGCTTCCGCCCAGGACCTCATGGCAGTCCGCCGGGCCCTCAGGGAATGGAGCCGGCGATGCAGCCGGCGGACAGCACAGCCAGCTCGGATCCCTCCTGGCGGGGATCAACAAGTACCACCGGCGCTTCGCCGACCAGGTCAAGCCCCTGGTCCAGGACCTGGCGGACGGCCAGGACCCGGACACGTTGTTCGTTGCCTGCGTCGATTCCCGGGTGAACCCCAACCTGATCACCAGCAGCGGCCCGGGCGATCTCCTGACCCTGCGGAACATCGGCAACGTGGTGTGCCACGAAGGCCAGGATGCCTCGATCGACTCGGCCCTGTCCTTCGCCGTCAAGGGCCTCAACGTGCATTCGATCGTCATCGGCGGGCATTCCAACTGCGGTGCGATGAAAGCAGTGATCGAGGACGCCACGGGGAACGGCAACGCTCCGCTCGGCGCAGGCTTCGATGCCTGGCTCAACCACGCGCGGCCCAGCTACCGCGAACTCGCCCACCATCCGGTGGCGCTGGCCGCGGAGGCTGCCGGCTACAACCAGGTGGACCAGTTGGCCATGGTGAACGTCGCCGTCCAGTTGCACAAGCTGGAGTGCCATCCTGTGGTTGGCCCTGAACTCGCCGCCGGCAGGGTGCAGGCGACCGGCCTGTTCTATGACATCGCCACAGCCCGTGTGCTGCTGGTGGAGCGGGGCGGCATCCGGTTCCTCGATCCCGCCCAGGCCGCAAAAGCTGCTGCCCCGACGCTTATGCGGTGACAGGCAAGGTTTACATCTGCGGTTAGCGCAGCAGTGCCCCCGGTTTGAACCGAACCGGGGGCACTGCTTTTGCGGCGCGAAGCTACTTCACGGGGCTCGCTTTAGCGAGATCCCAGGCGTTGGTTGAGGCCACCATCAGCAGCGCGGCGCCGAGCATGTGGGCGGCCACCAGGGGGGCCGGGATGCCGTTGTAGTACTGGGTGAAGCCGATGATGGCCTGGAGGATGGTCACACCGAGGAGCCCGATCACGGCGGTGCGGAAGGGGCCCCGGATCCGGCGCAGGAACACGAGCGCAAGTGCCACAACGGTTCCCGCTGTCACCAGGTACGCGGGCACGGCATGGATGTGGGAGAACAGGTCCCAGTCCAGGCCGTTGCGGGGAGCATCGGCGTCGCCGGCGTGCGGGCCCGCTCCGGTGACCACCACGCCAAGCATCACGGCCATGGCGGAAAAAAGTGCGACGGCGGCCGTCACCGGCCGCATGATCCCGGGCAGGGCCGGGTGCCGGGCAGCCACAAAACGTCCGGTCCGGCCGAAAGCGCGGTTGACCAGCAGCGTGGCGAACACCACCAGCGCCATGGACACCAGGAAGTGCAGGCCCACCACCCAGGGATTGAGGTTCGTGAGCACCGTGATGCCGCCGATGATGGCCTGCGCCGGGATACTGGCCAGGAGGCCCAGGGCCAGCAGGAAGAGGTCGCGCCGCTCCTTGCGGAGGTTCCACAGGTACACCAGCATCAGGGCCGCCACTGCCGCCAGGGCGAAGGTCAGGAGCCGGTTACCGAATTCGATGAACCCGTGGATCCCCATTTCCGGAGTGTTCAGCAGGGAGTTATCGGTACAGCGCGGCCACGTGGGGCAGCCCAGGCCGGACGCCGTCAAGCGGACCGCGCCGCCGGTTACCACCAGGAGGGTCTGCCCAATGAGCGAGGCAACGGCAAGGCGCCGCACCCTGACGTCCACGGTGCGCGGCAGCCGGGATGACAGGCGGTTAACGAACTGGGGGAGGCGTGACGCCGTGCTCACGGATATCTCAATTCCACTTGAACCAACGGATGGCAGCTGCCCCGGCGATGACCGTCCAAAGCAGCAGGATAAGGGCGGCGGCGCCGTTGAGCGTGCCACCGAGGAAAGCTTCACGCAGGGACTCACCCAGGGCGCCAGAGGGCAGGAAGTGCACCACTGACTGCGGGCCGGCGGGCAGCCGTTCGGCCGGGATGACAATTCCGCCCAAGGCGCCCAGGAGGATCCACAGCAGGTTGGTGATGGCCAGTGTCGCTTCGGGCCGGACCGTCCCGGCCACCAGCAGGCCGAGCGCGGTGAAAGCAGCGGCACCCAGGGCCAGGAGAAGCAGGCCGGGCAGCCACCCGGCTGCCTCGGGCCGCCAGCCCAGCGCAAAAGCCACTGCACTGACGACGGCGACCTGGAGGCAGAGCACAGCCAGGACTGAAAGTGCCTTGCCGGCGATCAGTCCACCGCGGCCCAATGGCGTGGTGGACAGGAAACGGAGGACGCCGTAGCGGCGGTCGAACCCGGTGGCGATGCCCTGGCCGGTAAAGGCGGTGGACATGGCGCACAGCGCCAGGATGCCCGGTACGGCAACATCTATGCGGCTGCCGCCCATCCCGTCGAGGAACGGCGTCACCGTCAGGCCAACCAATGCAAGGAGCGGCAACACTACCGCCAGGATCAGTTGCTCGCCGTTGCGGAGCATGGCAAGGGCCTCGTATTTGCCCTGCAGCAGCACCCGCCGCAGCAACGATGCAGGCCGCTGGGATCCTGCCACTCCGCCCAAAGCGGCGATGGGTGCATTGCTTGCACCGGCGCCGGCACCGGCAGCGCCGGACGCGGTCCCATTCATCGGATGTCCTTTCCCGAGATATCCAGAAAGACGTCTTCAAGGCTACGCGCCTGCAGGCTCATCGAAGCAGGCATGATGTTATGCGCTTCCCACCATCGGGCCAGGGCTGCGAGGTGGGCCGGGGTAAGGCTTCCTGTGACGGAGTAGCTTCCTGCACGGGCCTCGGACACGGCAATGCCGGCCGGGAGGACGCCGTCGAAATCCAAACCCGGGGCTGCCTCGAACTCCAGGGTACGGATGTGTTCCGCGCCGGCCTCCACTCCGGGATTGCGCTGGAGCAGTTCCTGGACGGTCCCCTCGGCGACGTTCCGGCCGCCATCAATGATGTAGACGTAGTCGGCCAGGCGCTGGGCGTCGTCCATGAGGTGGGTGGTAAGGATGATCCCCATCCCCGCGTCCCGGAGTTCACCGATCAGGTCAAACACCAGCTGGCGGGACTGCGGGTCCAGGCCTGCGCTCGGTTCGTCAAGGAACAGTACTTCCGGCCTGCCGATCAGTGCGGCGGCCAGGGCGAGGCGCTGCTTCTGCCCCCCGGACAGGCGCCGGACGGTGGTGCGGCTGAAGCTATCGATGGCCAGACGCCGGATGAGGTCGTCCACGGGCCACGGTGTTTCGTAGAGTCCCGCGATATGCCGCAGCAGCGGAATGGGCCTGGACGACGGCGGCAGCCCGCCGTCCTGGAGCATCACACCTACGCGGGAGCGAAGCTCAGCCCCGGCCGAGGCAGGGTCCTGCCCCAGGAGCGAAATGGTGCCGCCGCTGCGCTTCTGGAGGCCCTGGGCACACTCGAGCGTGGTGGTTTTTCCGGCGCCGTTGGCGCCAAGCAGTGCTGTCACCTGGCCGCGCTCGGCGACGAGGGAGACCTCGCTGACCACCCGGAGCATTTTTCCGTCCAGGCTGGCAAGCGGGCCAACATCCTTAATGAGCCCGCTGATGGACAGAACGGGGGATTGGGGGGATCGCACCCGAGTATTCTACGGGATGTAGTATTTACCGTCGGCCTCCGGTGCCCCACTCAGGTCAGCCTGTCCTTACTGGATTGCGGGACTAAATTACGACAACATTGTGTTGTGTATTCCATGAGCAATGCTACTGCTGTGCCCTTTGCCGGGCAGGGGGCTTCCGAGGCTCCCGCAGACCGTGGCCGGCCGGCCACCGGTCCGGTGGCTGACGCCGATGAGCGCACCAGGGACCGGGTCCTGTCCGCCGTCCTGGAGCACGGACCTGTCAGCGCCGCCGAGCTCGGGGACCTGCTGGGCTTCACGCCTGCGGCCGTGCGGCGGCACCTGGACCATTTGTCCCGTGCTGGTGTGATCGAAGTCAAGCGTGTGGCCAGGGCCGGCGCAGGGGCAGGCCGTCCCGCACGCCGTTATGTCCTCAGCTCGCAAGGTCAGTCGAGCCTGGGCAACGACTACCTCGATATCGCCGCACTTGCCCTCCAGCAGCTCCAGAAAATGGCGGGCCCGGACGCCGTGCGGGCCTTCGCCGTCGAGCGCTTCGCTGACATGGAGCGCCGCTACGCGCCGGAGATCGACAAAGCCGGACCGGACATTGCAGACCGCGCGAAAGCGCTGGCCGAGGCCCTGAGCCGCGATAATTTCGTTGCCTCCGCAGCCTCCATCGAAGCCAAGGCGCCGCTCCCGGCCGCCCTTTCCAGTGTTCAGCTGTGCCAGGGGCACTGCCCCATCCAGCAGCTCGCTGCCCGGTTCCCGGTGTTTTGCGACGTGGAGACCGAGGTCTTTTCCAGGCTCGTGGGCGTGGACGTCCGCCGGCTCTCCACGCTGGCCCGCGGCGGGCACGTCTGCACCACCCATATTCCTACAGGCAGGCTGTCTGCCCGGGTGCCCACAAGGCTCCCGGCAGCCCCCGCCAGCCTGAATGAAGTAAACAACCATCAGCAAGAAAGGCCGTGATGACGGACCAACTATCAGAGAAAGCAGTCGCCGAAAACACTGTGATCTCGGAGATTCTGGAAAAGAATCCCGAGCTCCACGGCATCGGCACCTACGAGTACGGATGGGCCGACAAGAACGACGCCGGCGCCAACGCACGCCGTGGGCTCAACGAAGAGGTAGTCCGGGACATTTCGGCGAAGAAGAGCGAACCGGAATGGATGCTCGACCTTCGCCTCAAGGGCCTGAAGTACTTCGACCGCAAGCCCATGCCCACCTGGGGCGCGGACCTGTCCGGCATCGACTTCGACAACATCAAGTACTTTGTCCGCTCCACCGAGAAGCAGGCAGCCACGTGGGAGGACCTCCCCGAGGACATCAAGAACACCTACGACAAGCTGGGCATCCCCGAAGCCGAAAAGCAGCGCCTGGTTTCCGGTGTCGCCGCCCAGTACGAGTCCGAGGTTGTCTACCACCAGCTGCGTGAGGACCTTGAGAGGCAGGGTGTCATCTTCCTGGACACCGACACCGCCCTGAAGGAACACCCGGAGATCTTCCAGGAGTACTTCGGCACCATCATCCCGGTGGGCGACAACAAGTTCGCCTCGCTGAACACGGCCGTATGGTCCGGCGGATCGTTCGTGTACGTGCCCAAGGGCGTCCACGTGGATATCCCGCTGCAGGCATACTTCCGCATCAACACGGAAAACATGGGCCAGTTCGAGCGCACGCTGATCATCGCCGACGAGGACTCCTACGTCCACTACATCGAAGGCTGCACCGCGCCCATCTACACCTCGGACTCCCTGCACTCGGCAGTTGTGGAAATCATCGTGAAGAAGGGCGCCCGCGTCCGCTACACCACCATCCAGAACTGGTCCAACAACGTGTACAACCTGGTGACCAAGCGTGCCATCTGCGAAGAGGGCGCCACCATGGAATGGGTCGATGGCAACATCGGTTCCAAGGTCACCATGAAGTACCCGGCCGTGTACCTCGTGGGTGAGCACGCCAAGGGCGAGACCCTGTCCATCGCGTTCGCCGGCGAAGGCCAGCACCAGGACACCGGCTCCAAGATGGTCCACATCGCGCCGAACACCAAGAGCTCCATCATTTCCAAGTCGGTGGCCCGCGGCGGCGGCCGTGCAGCCTACCGCGGCCTGGTCCAGGTCCGCGAAGGCGCCAAGCACTCCGCCAACACGGTCCGTTGCGACGCGCTGCTGGTGGACACCATCAGCCGTTCGGATACCTACCCCTACATCGACATCCGCGAGGACGACGTCGTGATGGGCCACGAGGCAACTGTTTCCCGGGTCAGCGAAGAGCAGCTCTTCTACTTGATGTCCCGCGGCATGCGCGAAGACGAAGCCATGGCGATGATCGTCCGCGGCTTCATCGAACCGATTGCCCGCGAGCTCCCCATGGAGTACGCACTTGAGCTGAACCGCCTGATTGAACTGCAGATGGAAGGGTCCGTCGGATAACGATGACTGAAATCACTACTGAAAAGGCACGTATCGGCGCGCCCTCAGCCCAGCCGTTTATTAACGGCTTCACCGAAGAAGGCGAGAGCCTCTCACCCATCAACGCGGGCACCAAGGCACCGCTTGCCGGGGATTCAGCCAAGAGCCACTCCCACGGCGGCGGCGTCGGTATCCCGGACAGCTCCCGCGCCGGACGCCTCACGTCCTACAAGCTGGCCGACTTCAAGCCGCTCACCGGCCTGGAGGAAGACTGGCGCTTCACCCCGCTCAAGCGTCTCCGCGGGCTGCACTCCGAGGTCCTCTCCGGCGCCGCACCCACCGTGGTGGTTAACGGCCCCGAGCAGGTCACCGTTGAAAGCGTCGGCCGCGATGACAAGCGCATCGGTACCGCCGGCATCCCCGAGGACCGCGTGTCCGCCAATGCGTGGGAGAACTTCGCCGGGGCCACCGTGGTGACCATCCCGTCCGAGTTTGAGGCGACGACGGAGATCAGCGTCGACATCGAAGGCACCTCCCTGGAGGCCGCCGCCCAGCACCTGGTGATTGTCGCCGAGAAGTTCTCCAAGGCAGTTGTGGTCCTGAACCACAAGGGTTCCGCCGTGGTCTCGGAGAACGTGGAGATCATCGTCGAGGACGGCGCCAGCCTGACGGTCATCACGCTCCAGGAATGGAACGACGACGCCGTCCACGCCTCCTCCCAGCAGGCAAAGATCGGCCGCGACGCCAAGCTCAAGCACGTTATGGTGAGCCTGGGCGGCGACCTGGTCCGCGTCACGCCGTCGGCCCGCTTCACCGCCCCCGGCGGCGAGGCTGAAATGTTCGGCCTGTACTTCGCCGACGCCGGCCAGCACCTTGAGCAGCGCCTCTTCGTGGACCACGCAGTAGCCAACTGCAAGTCCAACGTGCTCTATAAGGGCGCACTGCAGGGGCGCAACGCCCATGCAGTCTGGGTTGGCGACGTCCTGATCCGCAAGGAAGCCGAAGGCACCGATACGTACGAGGCCAACCGCAACCTGCTGCTCACCGACGGCGCCCGCGCCGACTCCGTGCCCAACCTCGAAATCGAGACCGGCCTGATCGAGGGCGCAGGCCACGCCAGCGCCACCGGCCGCATGGACGACGAGCACCTGTTCTACCTGATGGCCCGCGGCATCCCCGAGGACGTTGCCCGCCGCCTGGTGGTCCGCGGCTTCCTGAACGAGATCATCCAGCAGATCAAGGTCCCCTCCATTGAGGAGCGGCTGACCGACGCTGTTGAACACGAACTCGCACTGACGGACAACTAGAAGGCACGGAGCACGGGTTTACAGATGACTGACCAGCCAAAGGGCGAGCTTGTCTGCAAGGTGGATGAAATCCAGCTGAAGCAGGCGTTGCGGATCCTGATCGACGACTACCCTGTGGCCATCGTCAAGGACTCCATGGGGGAGATCCACGCCATCGGCGACACCTGCTCGCACGCGGACATTTCACTGTCCGAGGGCGAAGTGGAGGGATGTGCCATCGAGTGCTGGGGCCACGGCTCCCAGTTCGACCTGCGCACCGGCGAACCGCTGCAGCTGCCGGCCTATGATCCCGTGCCCGTCTTCGCCGTCGAGATCAGGGGCGATGAGGTCTACGTGGACTTCACCAGCGTCCTCAACGGCGCCGAAGCACCCAACTTCAGCTAGCACCACAGAATTACGAACCAACTTCCAGACAGAGACCGCACCGCCGCCGCCAGGCACGGTGCAGAGGAGAACAAGACATATGTCTACTCTTGAGATCAAGGACCTGCACGTCAGCATTGAGACGGAACAGGGCACCAAGGAAATCCTGAAGGGCGTCAGCCTGACCATCCGGACCGGCGAAACCCACGCCATCATGGGCCCCAACGGCTCCGGCAAGTCCACGCTGGCCTCCACCATCGCAGGCCACCCGCGCTACAACGTCACCAGCGGTTCCATCACCCTGGACGGCGAAGACGTCCTGGAAATGAGCGTCGACGAGCGCGCCCGCGCCGGCGTCTTCCTGGCCATGCAGTACCCGGTGGAGGTCCCCGGCGTGAGCATGACCAACTTCCTGCGCACCGCCAAGACGGCCATCGACGGCGAAGCCCCCAAGCTGCGCACCTGGACCAAGGACGTCAAGGCAGCCATGGAGCAGCTGCGGATCGACGCTGACTTCGCCCAGCGCAACGTCAACGAAGGCTTCTCCGGCGGCGAGAAGAAGCGTGTGGAGATCCTCCAGCTCGAACTCTTCAAGCCCAAGTTCGCCGTCCTGGACGAGACCGACTCCGGCCTGGACGTTGACGCGCTGAAGGTTGTCTCCGAAGGTGTCAACCGCGCCCACGCCGATGGCAACATGGGTACGCTGCTCATCACCCACTACACACGCATCCTGCGCTACATCAAGCCTGACTTCGTGCACGTGTTCGTGGACGGCCAGGTTGTTGAGGAAGGCGGCCCCGAGCTCGCCGACCGCCTGGAAGAAGAAGGCTACGACCGCTACGCCAAGGGTGCCGGCGCCGCCGCCGCACCTGCCGCTGCACAGGCCTAGTTAGGACTTCGCCATGACCGAAATCAACGCGTCCCGCACCAGCCTGGAGGACGTTGAAGAAGCGCTCAAGGATGTGATCGATCCTGAGCTCGGCGTCAACGTGGTGGACCTCGGCCTGCTGTACGGGCTGAAGTACTCCGATGACGACGGC
The DNA here is from genome assembly GCA_900110595.1 of Arthrobacter sp. OV608. GTDB lineage: Bacteria > Actinomycetota > Actinomycetes > Actinomycetales > Micrococcaceae > Arthrobacter. The sequence continues at coordinate 224,027 of FOEZ01000005.1, forward strand.
GCGCTGCTGATCGACATGACCCTGACCACGGCCGCCTGCCCGCTCACCGATGTCCTCGAGGAGCAGGTGGGCAAGGCCCTGGACGGCGTGGTTGATGACTGGCGCCTGAACTGGGTCTGGATGCCGCCATGGGGTCCGGAACGGATCACCGACGACGGCAAGGACCAGATGCGGGCCCTCGGCTTCAACATCTAGTCCCCACCGCCTCCCTGGCCTCGCTTCGCTTCGGCCAGGGAACCCTCGGCGGCGTGGGCCCAAGTACGACGACGGCGGGTCACCTTTCGCAGGAAAGGTGACCCGCCGTCGTCGTTCCCGAATTAGAGGCTGGGAGCCGAGAAAGTATCGCACTGGTTGATGTCGCCCGTTTGGTAGCCCTGCGCAAACCACCGCTGCCGCTGTTCGCTGGACCCGTGCGTCCAGCCTTCCGGCGAGACACGACCCGTGGCGGCTTGCTGGATCCGGTCATCGCCCACGGCTGACGCTGCCGAGAGGGCGTCGTTGATGTCCTGCTGGGTCAGCGGTTCGAGGTAGGGCTGGCCGGTCTTGGGATTCGGGGTGGTTGACGCGTATTTGGCCCAGAGCCCGGCGTAGCAGTCAGCCTGCAGCTCGGTGCGGACAGCGCCGGATTCCGGTCCCTGCGGATCCTGTTGTGCGCGGTCCAGGTTGCCGAGGACGTTCTGGATGTGGTGCCCGAACTCGTGGGCCACCACGTACTCCTGCGCCAGCGGGCCGCCGGAGGAACCAAACCGGTCTACCAGTTCCTGGAAAAAGCCGGGATCGAAGTAGGCCGTGGTGTCGGTGGGGCAGTAGAAGGGGCCCACTTCGGAGGTGGCAGCACCGCAACCGGTGTTGGTGCCCCCGGTAAAGATCACGGCCTCCGGCCGCGGGTACTGCACGTTGTACTGCTGCAGGTAGCCGGGCCAGAACGCGTTCAGGCTGTTCACGGTTCCCGTGATACGGCAGTCCACCCGGGCGTCGGCGTCGGCTCCGGTTTCGCATGCAGGAGCCGTACCTTGGCTTTGCGGCTCCTGCCCCGCCCCGGTCAGGCCCTCAAGCAGCTGGGGATTTACGCCCAGGAGCGTGGCGATGAGCAGGAGGAGCCCGCCGCCGATGCCACCGCCAACCAACACCCCACGGCCACCGCCGCGCCGGTCCTGGACTTGTGATGGATCCAGCTGCACATTGTCGTTGAAGCTCATAAAGTCACAATACCCGCGGGCCCCGACTTCAACCGGTGACCGCCGGTAAAGTTGATCTGATGCCTTTCCTCAACCACATCCAGCGCTGGGCCGAAGAGCGGCCGCACCACACCGCCGTCGTCGTCGCCGGTCAGCGCCTCACCTGGGCGGAGCTCCGCGATGCCGCCGCCGCCCTGGTTCCGGAGACCAAAGCGGTCACGTCACTGTGCGAGGCGAACTCGGCCGGATTCGTCGCCAGGTTCGCCGCCGCGGTTGCCGGCGGGCGCCAGTGCGCCGTCCTTGATCCCGCCTGGCCGGCACCGCTGCAGGAGGATATTGTCCGCCGGGTAGAATCGTCTGCCCGGCCGGCGGCCGTGTCCGCGGAGGATGAGCTGGCCGACGGCGGGCCGGAGGCCACCTTCCTGATTGGCCTCACGTCCGGCACCACTTCTGTCCCCAAAGCCTTCACGAGGTCACGGCGGTCCTGGCAGGAGTCCTTCAAAGCGTCCATTGAGTTCTTCGGGCTGGTACAGGACGATGTAACGCTTGCGCCGGGCCCGCTGGCGGCGAGCCTGAACCTGTACGCACTGTCAGAATGCCTCTACGCAGGTTCCGAATTCCAGACACTGGAGACGTTCGACGTCGGAGACGTCCATGCGGCCATCACCTACGACCGTGTCACCCGGCTGGTGCTGGTGCCCACCATGCTGAGGATGCTCAGCGAACGTGGATTGACCGGATGCGTGGACGCTTCCGGGCTGCGCACCATCATCTGTGCCGGGTCCAAGCTCGACGCCCGGACCCTGGAAGCTGCCCGCCGCTGGGCGCCCAACGCCACTATTTACGAGTACTACGGCGCCTCCGAGCTGAGCTTTGTCTCGGGCGCGGGCCTGCCCGCCGGGGAAACGGCCGCCATGGGCGGGACGGGCATTGGGCGGCCTTTCCCGGGGGTGGACGTCAGGATCCTCAACGATTCGGGCGAACCGGTTCCGGACGGAGCCGCGGGCAACATCAGCGTGCGCAGCGGGATGGTCAGCAACGGCTACCTGTGGGGCGATGACGGGCAGGCCCTCAGATCCTTAGGCGGCTGGTTCACGGTGGGGGACCAGGGCTACCTCGAAGCGGGAGAACTGCATATCCTGGGCCGCCGGGCGGACATGATCCTCACGGCTGGCAAGAACGTGTACCCGCATGAAGTGGAACTGGCGCTGGCGGCCGTGCCCGGCGTGGCTGCAGCGATGGCCGCCGGCATGCCGGACGACCTGCGGGGCCAGCGGGTGGTGGCCGCAATTGTTCCGTCTGCGGGTGCTGTTACCGCCACCCAGTTGAAGGCGGGGCTGGAAACCATCCTGGCCCGCGACAAGTGGCCCCTCCAGTACTATGCGGTCACCGAATTGCCCACCACGGACCGCGGCAAAGTCAGCCGAAACGTCCTGCTGGACTGGATCAATGCCGGTGACTCCCGGATCCGCACCCTTGGCGCCTGAACTCCTGCCGCCCAATCGGCAGCCCGTCATCATCGCGGCGCGGCGCACTCCCGTCTGCCGGACCAACGGTGCGTTGCGGACGCTTCGCGCCCACGAGCTGCTGGCCCCGGTCCTGCGCGAGCTGGCGGCTTTCCCCGGGATCGAGCCGGGTGATGTTAGCGACGTGGTGATCGGCAACGCCGTGGGTGGCGGCGGAAATGTGGCGCGGCTTGCCCTCCTGGAAGCAGGTTTGCCGGTCAGCGTGCCCGGGCTTACGGTGGACCGGCAGTGCGGTTCCGGCCTGGACGCGATCGTCCTTGCTTCCGGGCTGGTGGCGGCCGGCGGCAATCCCCTGTACCTGGCCGGTGGAGTGGAGAGCACCAGCACCGCGCCGCTGCGGGCGCATCGAAGGGACGACGGCGGCCCGGAGTTCTACCCGCGGGCCCAGTTTGTGCCGGAGGCCTTTGGCGACCCGGACATGGGTGTCGCAGCAGAAACTGTGGCCCATAGGTTCGGCATCAGCCGGGACCGGCAGGATAGGTTTGCGCTGCTGAGCCACCAAAAGGCCCTCGCGGCAGCTGCGGCAGGATTCTTCGACGACGAACTGGTCCCGCTGGTGAATGGTGCGGGAACCGTTGCTGTGGATGATGGCCCGCGCCGGGGGCTGGGCGCGGCGGTGATGGCGCGGTTCCCGGCCGCATTCGTGGACGGGGGAACAGTCACCGCCGGAAACTCCTGCTTCGACGCCGATGCCGCCTCCGCCGTCGTCATCACTTCCCTGCAGCGGGCCCGGGACTTGGGGGTGCCCGACGGTCTGCTGGTGCTCGGCACCGGCACCGCCGGGGTGGAACCAGACGTGCTCGGCATTGGTGCGGCCGCTGCGGCACGGGAAGTGCTGGCTGCTGCAGGAGTGACTGCGGATGAGCTGGAGCTGGTGGAGTTCAATGAGGCGTTCGCGTCGCAGACGCTGGCCTGCCTCGACGAACTGGGGATTGATCCTGCCCGGGTGAACCGCGACGGCGGCGCCTTGGCTTTGGGCCACGCGTACGGTGCATCGGGCGCTGTCCTCGTGACGCGGTTGTTGGCCCAGGCGCGCAGGCAGGGAACACCGGGAAGCCTTGCACTCGCCATGATCAGCATCGCGGGCGGCATGGGGACCGCCGCATTGCTGCGGTACGAGCGCTTCTAGCCGCGTCTTCCGGCGCTTCAGTCCTCCGCTTCGCCCAAACCGCGGGCGGCGAGTGCTTCGCCAGTCTGCCGGGCGAAGGCCACGGAAGTGATGAACACGGGCAGGATCAGTGCCCGGGGGTTGCGCTCCAGTCCCCGTGCCCGGGCGGAATCGCGGACGTCAGCGAAGGTGCCCGCGATGTAGGGGATGCTGCGCAGCATGATCCCGATGGTCAGGGCAAACCGCTCGGGGTCCGCGCCGAATCTTTTGAAGGGGCTTGCTGCTTTGACCACACCGTCCAGGAGCTTTTGGACGGGGGTGGTGGCGGTGAGCAGCGATGCCGCCACCACGCACACCAGGATGTTAAGGACGATCCGCGCCGCAGTGGGCGCGCCGAGCTGCCACCACTGGAAGAGCCCGATCACCAGCAACACCGCGGCCAGCGGGCGGACGGCGCGCCAGAGCCGTTTCAGGCCGGCGCCGGTGAGCAGGAAAAGGCCGCAGAGTACGGCGAGTACCGCCGTCGAGATGCGCCAGTCCTGGATGATGAACGACGCGAGGCCGCAAGCGAAGACCAGGAGGAACTTCAGGGCCAGCGGTGTACGGTGGATCAGCGAGTTCCCGGGCACGTAGTTGGCCAGGAGGAAGCCATGTCCTCTCACCGCGGGCTCGGTTCCGTGGTGTGCAGCCCGTCCATGCAGAGGGTGCGGTAGGTAGCCACGGCCTCCGCGGGAGCGCCGTCGAAGGCGACCCTGCCTTGTTCGATGACCAGCACACGGTCCATTTCCAGGGCCAGGTCAAGGTCGTGGGTGGACATGATGATCTGCTGGTCCAGCCCGGCCAATGTCCTGCGAAGGAGTTCGCGGTTGCGGAGGTCCAGGAGGGTGGAGGGCTCGTCGAGTACCAGGACCTTGGGGCTGACCGCCAGCACGGCGGCGAGGGCCATCAGCTGCCGTTCGCCGCCGGAAAGCTCGTAGATACTCTGGTCCGCCAGGTGCAGGAGCCCCAGGCGCCGCAGCGCCGCTTCAGCCTGGCTCCGCCGTTCGGTGCCGTTCTTCACCGAGCGGCGGAGGGACAGTTCCACGTCCTCCCGGCCGGTGGGCATCACCAGCTGGGACAGGGGATCGGTGAATACGAAGCCCACGTTCCTGCGGACCCTGCGGACGGCACCGACTGTATCGTCGCCGTCGACCGCTACAGTGCCCGAGGTTGGCTGGACGAGGCCGTTGACCAGCCGCAGGAGGGTGGATTTTCCGGAGCCGTTGGCGCCGATGACGCCGACCCGCCTTTCCGTCAGGCGGAGGTCGACGGCGTCAAGGAGCACTTTGGGCTCCGGCGAGTCATCAGTTTCGACGGCGACCGTTACCTGGTCAAAGGTCACTGCGGGCATGGGGGAGATCCTAGGCCTTGGTGGTCTGGCTGGTAGCGGCTTTGGCGGCGGTGCGGCGGACGCGGCGGACCAGGATGTCCGGGAAGGCGCGGTGGAGGGCGACGGCGATGACCGCGGCGAGGATGTTCTTGATGATGTCGCCCGGGTAGAACACCAGGTCGCTGAGGAAAGCCTGGCCCAGGGTGGCCTTGGTGTTCAGGGCGATGCCGGCGACGCCGAGCGAGTGCACCACCACCACGCTGGTGACTGTTGCGGCCAGGAAGAGCCACAGGGCGCGGGTTTTGGTGGTCCGGCGGATCACCACGGTGGCGAGCCAGCCGACCACCAGTGCGGCGATGGGGAAGGCAATGATGTAGCCGGCGGACGGTCCGGCGAGGATACCCAGGCCGCTGCGGCCCTGGCTGAAGATGGGAAGGCCCGCGAGGCCCAGGAGGGTGTACAGCCCGACGGCGGCGAAACCCCTTCCCGGGCCAAGGACCAAGCCGGTGAGCATCACGGCGAGGGTCTGGAACGTGATGGGGACGCCGAAGCCGTTAACGGCGAGGCCTGGGACGAGCGCTGCGCCGGCGACGAGGGCGGCGAAGACGGCAATCAGGCCGAGGTCGGTGGCGTTCCAGCGGCGCCTGGCCTTGGGGGCGTTTGAGACGGCTGTGTTGGTGTTGCTCATGGGAAGGTCCTGTCGGGGTTGTACAAGCGGAATCTAATGTACCGCTGACGTTACCGGGGTGCTATGGACCCCATTTTGTAGGGGGCCTACTAAAGCTGGGGGTGGCCGCTGACGGCAGGGCACAACCGGCCGGCATTGCCGCCCCTGCGGCGGGTTCCCCCACCGCCTGGTAGGTCTTGGATCTGACGTAGGCTTGCAGCGTCGTTCTTGGACGAGAGCATGTGGGGAAAAGAAATATGAATATCGTCCTGGCTTTGGTGTTTGCCGCCATCTTCTTTTACATCCTTTACGGGGTCATCAGGGCGGCGACACGGGATGGCATCCTGGCAGCACAGCAACAGCTGGCGCCCGACGTCGCCGAGGATGACCAGGAAGTGAGACGTGACGGGTCTCCAGCGTGACCCGTGGCCTCAACGACGTGCACCTCACTAGTCGCTCGTTTCGGTGCGTCACGCTGTTACTGCCCGGGAATCGGCTCACCCGCAAGATGCTGATTGCGCGTCTCGATTAAGTTCTGAAGGTATCGGGCCAACACCAGTTTCTCCACCAGTCGTCCCAGGAGTCCGAATGGGGCCGAGAATTCAATCCGGTCCACCATCAGCGTTCCTTCTGAATCCTGCCGGAACTCATGAACGTGCCGGAACCGGCGAAACGGGCCTCTGACCTGTTCATCGACAAAATATTCGGGTGGGTGCATCTCGGTAATCCTGCTGGTCATCTGCAGCGGCAGGCCAAAATGCCAGGCCCGCCACGTCACTTCCTCATCCAAAGAGATCAGGCCGCTCGTCACGCCAGCGACGGCTTCTTCACGGGACTTTGCCATCGAGTTTTTGTGGACGTCGATGTTTCGGGCAAGGTCGAACAACTCGGATTGCCGCCTATTTGTCCGCGTTATGCACTCGAAGAAGACAGCCATGGTCAGAGTATTGCATCCTCGAGCCGGGGTCACCTCCCTTGTTCGTGATCGTCGCGCTCTTGTCGGGCGCCGCCGGCGAACTCCGATTGATCGGTAGTGTGGGCGGGTGGACTTTTCCTGTGAGCTTGCCGATGGGGTTGTGCTGCGCCCAGTCCAGGTGTCGGATGCTGCGGAGCTGGCAGCGGCGGTTCAAGCAAACCGGTCTTACCTGGCTCCCTGGGAGCCGATCAGGCCCGAGGAGTTCTACACATTTGAGGGTCATCGAGAGGTTATTGAACGACGCCGGGCCGAGCTTGATGCGGGGACAGCACTTCCCATGGTTCTGTCCGCGAAGGGCAGCATAGTCGGTCTGCTGACCCTCAGTTCGATCGTGCGTGGTGCCTTCCAGAACGCCCACGTAGGCTACTGGCTCGCGCAATCGGCCCAAGGAGCCGGCCTCATGACTGCGGCGGTCGGCAGTGCCATAAAGGTCGCAAGGGACCACCTCGGTCTGCACCGGCTCGAAGCCGCAACTCTGGTCCATAATGTCGCCTCCCAAAGGGTGCTTGAGAAGAACGGCTTCGAGGCCTACGGCACGGCCCATGCCTACCTTCGAATAGCCGGCCTGTGGCAGGACCACCGCATGTATCAGCGAATCCTTTAGACATCGGCCGACTCCTGTTCCCAGGACCATTGCCCTGCCAGCGCGCCGCGTGGCAGTATCCCGACATGATGAAATACCTCATTTCCTTCCCAAGTGAGGCCATGGTCCTCACCGACGAAGAGTTCCCAATTGTCTCCGCTGACTCCCACGCTGTGATTCAGGAGGCGAAGGACGCCGGAGTCTACGTATTCGGCGGCGGAATCAACGAGGAAGTCGATCCGGTGCTGGTCTCCGCTGACGGGTCGGTGAGCACCGGGACCTATCCGGGCTCCAGGGTCAACGGTGGATTCTGCGTGTTGGAGCTGCCCACGCGAGAGGACGCTGTGGAATGGGCCCGGAAGATCGCCGTCGCCTGCCGTTGCTCCCAGGAACTCCGCGAATTTGGGTACGACCCGGAAAGCTAGCTGCCGGGGAGCCTTGGCTCAGATATCGAGTGTCCGGCGTTTGGCCGCCACAAACTCTTCCCGGGTAAGAGCACCCTGCGAATAGAGGTTTGCTATGAGGGCAAGCTGGGACGCCACCGATTCTTCCTCCCTCACTTTGTCTGCTTTCATAACGCGGTGTTTTCCCACATGGGCAGGAGCGCCGAAGCGCCTAACTTTGTTGACGCTGAGTGCCTGCACTAAGAGCACCAGGGCGCCGAGAACCCCTGCCGCAATTCCCAGGGGCACGGACAGCAAAGACTGGGAGGCGATCCCTATGACCACGATTGCCGCCCCGGCACCGGACAGACAGACACCGGCTGCCCATCGCGCTGTATCACGCAGGGGCCGCTTTCCTCTGAACTCAAACAGATAGCCGCCAACCTCGTGCGGAACCGCATGCTCGTTCATGCGTTGAAGGATATACCCGGGCCAGAGCATTGAACATCCGACGTCCAGAGCTGCCTGGCGGCACGTCGAACAGCGGACTTTCCTTGATTGCGAAAGGGTAGTTCAGCCCTGGGCCTGGGGCAGCACCAGCAGGTAGCCGGCCGGGAGTTCGCTGCTCCACCGCCGCGGCTCACGGACCACAAACTGCGTGGCCAGCTGCTCGGGAGTGAGCAGGCTGTTGGGTTCGGGGGAGGGGCCCCACTGTCCACTGCCGTATGGATAGAGGGGATCCAATACGTGGATGCCGGTGACCGAGAACTCCGGGAACTGGGCCGGATCGCCGACCGACTCGAAGCCACTCATCACCCAGGCGTGGCGGCCGCTCCACATAACGAGCCCAACGGGGCGGCCCGTCTCGGTCATCGCCCGCGCCGCGGTCTGCAGGGCGTCCCCGTAGTCGGGAATGCTGACCACGGAGTATGGCCCCATCCCCACCTCGGTGAGGACCTGCGCCCAACCGAACGGATTGGCTCCGTTGAATGAGTTGGATGAATGCGCCCGGGCCATCTCCCACAGCTCACCCTGCTGGCCGGAGTCAGTCCAGCTCCCACCCCCTGTGTCGTCGACGAGGTTATGCGCCATCTGGATGCTCGCTGCAACACACCAGTCGAAGGTGTACTGCGGAACGAAGTCGCCCTCCTGGTAGAGGTTGAGGGCAAACGGCTGGGGGACGGCAACCGGGGCGGCAACCGGCGCCGGGGCGTCGGCTGTGGGGATCTGCTGAGGGGCGACGGCGGTTTCGGTGGCTGGCGCAGTCGCCGGGGCAGTCGCCGGGGCGGCCGCCGTCGGCTGTTCCGTCGCTGCGGCGTCAAGGCCAACAGTGGGTGTGCAGCCCGCGATAAAGCCCGCCAGGACAACGAGCCAGGCCAGAAGACGGGTACGGGCACCGATCATGATGGTCCAGTTTACCGCGGCGTGCAGGACTGCCCGGGAAAGATTTTTAGGCAGAGCCACCAGGGCAGGGGCCTGGCTTCACCGGTAGAGAGCGTAAAACAGAAGTCCCAGGCCGGGACCAAGAGATTGCCCGATGGCGCTGGCCAGGAGGCGCTTCTCCGTGATCCACAGCCAGATGCCGAGGAGGAAGTGGCTGGCGCAGCAGAAGATCACGATTGCTGACCCGCCAGCAGCATTGCCGGCAAAGTTCAGCATCCACAGACCTGTAACGATGCCCAGCCCGAAGGCGATGTTGTAGGCGCCAACGTTCATGGCCCACATGCGGACGGCTGCGACATCTTCAGGTTTGACCAAAAAAATCCTGTAGAAGCGGCGATCGCCATGAAAGAAAATCTCCAGCGGGCCGACGGCGATCAGGGCCAAGGCAGTTATCCCTGCGAAAATCTGGCTCAGTAGATTCATTCCAAATCCTCCCCAGGGCAAGGCCGGAACACCCTGCTGCCTCCCGTGCAGGATAGGGCTCGAACGGGACCGCCTTCAAGCGTCCGCCAGTCGGCGTCGCCTGCTTCCGCGCATGCTGGAATGAACTTGCATGTGAAGCCGTCACGACGGCGCCGCTAACCTCTGAGTTTCAGAAGGCGTAGCGGACGCGGCAGTAAGGGGCGATCTCCTCAATGAGGGCGGTCAGTTGCCGCACGTAACGGGCTTTCGTTCCTGAACGGTAACGAACATTGGTGAAGCCGTTGGAGGAGACCTTGGATTCCTGCAGCTCCGGACGCCACAGCACCTGCTCTGCCTGCCGGTGCCACCCCAGATTGACCTCATGCAGGCGCTCGTTGTGCGTCAGGAAGATCACCTCTGCCGCGAGCTGGGCCTTCGCAGCGGGCGTCAGGGTGGCGTCGAGCTGACGCAGCAGCCCCTCCCAATCCTTGAGCCAGGTGTCGGTAATGACAACGGGCGAGAAGTTCACATGCACTTCATAGCCGGCATCAACGAAATCATTGATGGCAGCCATACGTTCGGCCACCGGAGAGGTCCGGACGTCAATCGATTTCGCAAGCTCAGCGGGCATCAGGGAGAAACGGATCCTGGTGTGCCCGCCGTGCTCCCAGTCCAGCATCGCCGGGTTCACGTACTTGGTGGCAAAGGACAACTTGGCAGTCGGCAGATCGCTGAAGAGCGTGACAAGATCCTGCACATTGTCACTGAGAAGCGCGTCCACGGAGCAATCGCTGTTTTCACCGATGTCATAGACCCAGAGCTCAGGATCGCACTGGTTGGGCTCGAGCTTTATGCCCTGGCGGGTGGCATGCCGTTCAAGGGTGCCGGCAATCTGGTCGATGTTCGCAAACACCGTCACAGGGTTGCTGTAGCCCTTGTGGCGGGGGACGTAGCAGTAGGCGCAAGCCATGGCGCAACCGTTCGCGGTTGAGGGCGCAATAAAATCGGCGGACCTGCCATTAGGTTTGACGTTCAGCGCCTTCTTGACCCCCAGGACCAGCGCCTCAGTTTTAATCCGGGACCACCGTGGCACGTTCGTTTCATCCCCATGTACCTCCGGGATGTTCCAGTGGTTCTCAACCGGCACCACCTCGGCGTCAGGCCAGCGTTCGACGATCTCCTTGCCCCGGGGAAGCTCCAGCGCGGCAGGCTGCGCATAGATGCGCCGGATCTGCAGCAGCCGGTTGAATTCCATGCCTACATTCTTTCAAGCCACTGAAGTCGCCCGGCCCGGTTAAGCCCACGGCCTATTCACGGCTTTCTTCCCGCACTGGCTTCAGGTGCTCGGGGGCTCCTCCGGCGCAGAGGGCGGGAAAGGTGCAGGTGAACTCGCCGCGGTATCCGAAAAGGAATCCAAGGAGCGGGTTCCGCACCTGCATCTGGATTGTGTACACGCCCCGGGAATCGTCGAAGTTCTCATACAAGTCGGCCGTGCCAGTGAGTGCGGCAGGAAACTCGAATGCGGCGAAGCCCTCGTAGAATCGCTGAACCCCTGTTTGCAGGTGGAGGGAACCGTCGGCCAGAACCTCCAGGACGAGGTCAGTTGCCAAGTGCTGGTGGGTGCCCAGGTAGTCAACGACTCCACCCCTGGCTTCGCTGTGCACCATGGTGGCGTCGAACCGCCTCCTCTTGGACCCGGGCAGTTCCAGTGTCCTGACGAACGTCACGGTGGGGCGGCCGAATCCATCCGTATACGGGTAGTTCTCGATCGTGAAGGGGATGTGGTTGCCCTGGTCCGGAAACAAGATATTGCGGTAGGCCCCCAACTTCAGGAACGGGACGGTCCACCATGCCCCGCGGCGCACGTCAGAAAACACACCGCGGCCTACACAGGCGTAGCCCGCCGCAATGTCGACGCCGAAGCGCTTCTGCAGCATCGGGTGCAGCCTATGGAAGTCTTCCCCCAGTGCCCGCTCAAATATCGACGCCATCAGCAACCTCTTCCTGACAAGCTGGGATCCGCGACCGGCGGCGCGTCCAGGCCGGCGAGGGCGGAAGGGGCACGTCCGGACGGCAGGTCCGGAGGATTCCGCAGGCATCTCCCGGCCCTGGGCACCGTTGGGTGTGCCGGAAGGAGCCAGGCGGCACCGGCAACTGCCACGCCTGTGAACGCGGCGGCTACGTGCCCCTGTTCCACCGCGCGTCGCAGCACCAACCAGGCGGCGACGGCACCCACTGCCCTGACAGCGGCATCCAGGAACCACCGGGTCCCGGAGTCTCTGGGATGAAGCCCGCTTTCCGCCCACATCCTCAACCGGTCAAAACTCATGGCTGTCGCCCAACCCAACGCAGGGCGGAACAGCCAGGAATCCATCACTTTTCCGGCTGGGCCCATCCCCGGCGAATAGTTGTAGCCCGTGATGAAGCGGAGTCCGTCCTCACTGGGGATATACCGCCAATATCCGGAACCGGGCCCAATCGGCGATAACACGTCAGCAGTATTGAATTTCAGTGCCGAGGTGGCTTGCCCGTCCGGCCGGAACCGGTGCCCTAAAGATATTCCGGTTCCGTGAATAGTATGGAACGGAAGGCGGAACTCATACCGGAAATTCTGAACTCCCTGCTCGTTTTCCGATACGGGAATGATCCGGGAAAACCGCAAATCCCAGGCGGAATGCATGGATGTGTCCTGGCTCAGCTTCCAAACCCGCTCCAAGGGAGCTCGAATTCGGATCTCAACATATATCTGCCGCTGCCGCCCGGACTTTTTCCTGCGTGAACTTTCCCCCATTTGAGCATCATAATCGGCAGGCAGCAGCCGTCCACGCCCCAGCACCACCGGGTGGATGTACCGGTATTTGTCGATCAGGCCAAGCCGGCGCCTACTCCGCGGTTGGCCGCCGGCGTTGCTGCTTCGTTGTTGACCGCTGCTTCTTGGCTGAGAGGCGGCGGCGGGCCGAGCCACGGGTTGGTTTGGTTGCCCGGCGCTCGGGCGCAGCCGGAGCAAGGGCTCCTGCCACAACATCGGCAAGCTTCACCATGGCAATCTCACGATTGCGCAGCTGGGAGCGCTCCTCGGACGCAGTCACCGTGATCACCCCGTCCACCAGGCGTTGACCGAGACGCGAAAGCAGGATCAGCCGCTGGCTTTCGGAAACCGCCAACGAGGCGCTGACGTTCCACGAGAGCTCGACGCGGGTGTCTGTGGTGTTGACGTGTTGCCCGCCGGGTCCGGACGCACGCGAAAACCGCCAGCCGAGTTCGGACGCCGGAATCGTGAGCGTGGGCAACACCTCCAAATGCATGCAACCAGCGTTGCATGCGTCCGGACGCTTTCACGAGGCGGCAAAGGTCATCTTCCGGATCCTGGGTGTTCCTTTCGTGAGGCCAGTCTCCAAGTACCCGTATATGGGCCGTTCACCGGTAGACTTGGATGGGCCGTTCTGTCGGCCATTGCCGCCCACGCCCGCCACAGATGCTTTGGGCTGCGGCTAATCCCTGCTGTGAAAGGCTTTACCTGCTGTGATTACTGTCCAGGATCTTGAACTGCGTGCCGGCGCCCGGCTCCTGATGGACCAGGTGAGCTTCCGCATCGACAAGGGAGACAAGATCGGCCTGGTGGGCCGCAACGGGGCCGGCAAAACCACCCTCACCCGGGTTCTTGCAGGGGAGGGGCTGCCCGCTGCCGGCAAGGTGACCCGCAGCGGTGAGATCGGCTACCTGCCGCAGGACCCGCGCACACCGGATATGGAACAGTTGGCCCGCGACAGAATCCTGTCAGTCCGCGGCCTGGACATCGCCGTCGGAAAGCTCCGCCAGGCCCACGATGAAATGGCCAGCGAGGACGCAGCGGTCCAGCGCAAGGCCATGAACCGCTACGACCGGCTCGAGTCCGAGTTCCTGGCGGCCGGAGGATATGCCGCCGAGGCCGAGGCCGCCGCGATCTGCTCCAACCTCGCGCTGCCGGACCGTCTCTTGAACCAGCCCCTCAAAACCCTGTCCGGCGGCCAGCGCCGCCGTGTGGAGCTGGCCCGGATCCTGTACTCCGATGCCGAGACCATGCTCCTGGACGAGCCCACCAACCACCTCGATGCCGATTCCATCGCCTGGCTGCGTGACTTCCTGAAAAACCATCAGGGCGGACTGATCGTCATCAGCCACGACACCGAACTGCTCGAAGCCACCGTTAACAAGGTCTTCCTGCTTGACGCCAACCGCGCGCAGATCGACTTCTACAACATGGACTGGAAGCGCTACCTCACCCAGCGCGAAACCGACGAGCGCGCCCGCAAGCGTGAACGTGCCAACGCCGAAAAGAAGGCCCAGGTACTGATGGACCAGGCCAACAAGATGCGTGCCAAGGCCACCAAGGCAGTCGCCGCACAGAACATGGCCAAGCGTGCCGAGCGCCTCCTCAGCGGTCTTGAAGCCGTCCGCGAGCAGGACCGCGTGGCAGCACTGCGCTTCCCGGATCCGTCGCCGTGCGGCAAGACCCCGCTGACTGCCGAAGGGCTCAGCAAGTCCTACGGTTCGCTCGAGATCTTCACCGATGTGGACCTCGCCATCGACCGCGGCTCCAAGGTGGTTATCCTTGGCCTCAACGGCGCCGGCAAGACCACCCTGCTGCGGATGCTGGCAGGCGTGGACACACCTGACACGGGTGACGTCATTGCCGGGCACGGCCTGAAGGTGGGCTACTACGCCCAGGAACACGAGACACTCGACGTGGACCGTACGGTCCTGGAAAACATGCGTTCGGCGGCCCCGGACATGAAGGACGCCGAAGTCCGCGGCATCCTGGGCTCGTTCCTGTTCTCCGGCGACGACGTGGACAAGCCCGCCGGTGTCCTCTCCGGCGGTGAGAAGACCCGCCTCGCCCTCGCCACCATCGTCGCTTCCAGCGCAAACGTGCTGCTCCTGGACGAGCCCACCAACAACCTGGACCCAGCCAGCCGTGCCGAGATCCTGGGCGCCCTCAAGAACTACAGCGGCGCCGTCGTCCTGGTCAGCCACGATGAAGGGGCGGTGGAGGCACTCAACCCGGAGCGCGTTGTCCTGCTGCCCGACGGCGTCGAGGACCACTGGAACGAAGACTACCTGGACCTGATCACGCTGGCCTAGGCCCTGCGGGCCGCCGTGGCGCTGCGGGCATCAGTCTTTCTTTAGGTTCTCCGCGAGCATCACCAGGATGCCGCTGGGACCGCGGAGATATGTGAGTTTGTAGATGTCGCCGTAGGTGGCCACGCCCCGCAGCGGATGGCACCCATGCTTGGCGGCTATCTCAAGGGCGTCGTCGATGTCGTCAACCGAGAAGGCCACGCGGTGCATGCCGATGTCGTTGGGACGGGTTGGCTCCACTTCAATCGCCTGGGGATGGATGTATTCGAAGAGCTCCAGCTGGCCATGGCCGTCCGGGGTCTGGAGCATCGCAATCCTGGCGTGGTTGCCATCCAGTCCGACGGCGGTGTCGGTCCACTCGCCGCTGACCGTGTCGCGGCCCACCACGGTGAGCCCCAGGTCGGTGAAAAAGGCGATGGCTGCTTCGAGGTCGCGAACCGCGATACCGACGTTCTCAAGTTTGATGGCCATGCGTTGAAGCTACCAAGGTGGAGCGGTTAGCTCCAGTGGCGGTTCGGACCCGGACCCAACAAGGTACGGAACCCGCGCCTCAGAACCCCTGCGCGTCCAGGAGTGCGTCTTCCTCTTCTTCGGCGGTCGCCTTCTTCCGCTTCCGGGGCGGGGACGGACGACGGCGGGCTGCCGCGGCAGCCGAGTGCAGGGCACCCTCGGGGGACTCGTCGTCGTCCTCGGCGTCAATGGCGGCGTTGCGCGCCTGCTGGCGGGCGGCGTAACCGAACCCGACGAACATCAGCACGCCGAACGCGAACCACTGGAGTGAGTAGGAAAGATGCGTGCCTTCCTCGGTGGAAGGCTTCGGGAACGCCATGGGCATCTCGGCCGCCGGGGGAGTCTCGGAGGCGAGCTGCCCGTAGGCACCCGTCAGCAGGGGATAGCCAAGCTGCGCGGAGTAGGCCGCGAGATCAATGGACGCCAGCTGCCCCTGCGGGGCGCCGCGCTGCAGTTCAGGCTCAGGATGCTTCAACCGCACGACGGCGGTCACCTCACCTGCAGGAGGTGCCGGCACTGAATCGGGGCTGCCGGGATTGTTGTTGCCGATGGGGAGCCATCCGCGGTCGATGACCACGGTTTCGCCTGTCCGCAGCCGGAACGGGACCACCACTTCGTAGCCGGGCTGGCCGTTCAACGGCCGGTTCCGGACGATGCGCTGCCCGTCCACAAGGTATGAGCCTTTCAGCTCAACCTGCGTCCACTCCCGGGCAGGGTCCAGCTGACTGAACTCTTCGCGGACATCCGTGAAGGGGACAGGCGTTGCCGAGTAGTTGGTCACCACGCGGTTGATTTCTGCCAGGGTTTCGGCGCGGCGGTCCATCTGCCAGCGGCCCAGGAAGACACAGGCGGAGGCGAAGATTGCGGCCAGCAGGAGATAACCCAGCCATTTGCTGGAAAAGAGGAACCGGTACATTCAGCTGTCCTGCTCCAGGGCACCGGATACCCGGCCGTCCTCGAGCGGCACAGTTTCCTTCCACAGGCCGCGTGTTTGAAGGTAATCCTGAAGCCACTCGCGGTGGTCTCCACACGCAAGCCAGGTCTTGCGGCGCTCGGGGGTGTGGATCTTCGGGTTGTTCCACAGGAGCTGCCACGAGGCCTGGGACCGGCATGCCTTCCGGGAGCAGACAGCGGCAGATTCACCCATTGTGGGATCGGTTCCCGCAGCGAAGTCGAAAATACTCATGATGCCCTCCGCTCCTGCTCAGTCGGTGTTTCGTCGTCGTCGTTAATGAGCTCGCCCTGCAGTACCTCGCTGCCATGCCCGTCTTCGGCAGTGGGCGCCGGCGGGCTTTCTATTTCGGCAAGCGGCGCGGAATCCAGCAGCAGGTCGCTGTGCCCCTCAGCCTTGTCGTTGCCGTTCGCAATGACCACCGCAATCCACGGCAGGAAGACCGCTCCGGCAACCATCACAATCTTAAACCAGCCATCCACCACGAAGATCATGATCAGGCACACCATGCGGATGCCCATAGCCAGCGCGTACTTGACCATGCGCTGGTGCATGTCCTCGGAGTGCGCGCCCGCGGCCTCGGTGATGCTGTGGACTTCGGAATCGCCGGAGAACCGCCCGGGTTCTCCGGGCGCCGATTGTCCCGCATGGTTTTCAAGGGTCACGGTGGCTGATCACGCTCCAAAGGCTTGCATCAATTCTCTCACCATCGGCAGTGGCGCCCAAACCCTTGCCGGGGCGGGGCGCTAAGATCAAAGTCAGCCAAATCACCCCCTTCCACCGCGGTGCACCATGCCGCAGAATTCCGGAGCCTTTACATGACTGAAGCAGCCACCGCCCCCCGCAGCGTCCTTGTCACGGGCGGAAACCGCGGCATTGGACTTGCGATTGCCGAAGCGTTTCTCGCCAATGGCGACAAAGTGGCCGTGACCTACCGCAGCGAATCGAAGCTGCCGGAGGGGATCCTGGGCGTCAAGGCCGACGTCACCGATGAGGCCTCCGTGGACGCGGCCTTCAAAGAGGTGGAAGCCGCCCACGGTCCCGTGGAGGTGCTGGTGGCCAACGCCGGCATCACCAAGGACACCCTGCTGCTGCGCATGAGCGAAGACGACTTCACCTCAGTCATCGATACCAACCTCACCGGCGCCTTCCGCGTCATTAAGCGGGCTTCGAAGGGCATGATCCGCCTCCGCAAGGGCCGCGTTGTCCTGATCTCCTCCGTGTCCGGCCTGTACGGCGCCCCCGGGCAGATCAACTACTCCGCTTCCAAGGCGGGCCTGGTGGGAATTGCCCGTTCCCTGACCCGCGAGCTGGGCTCGCGCGGCATCACCGCCAATGTGGTGGCCCCCGGCTTCATCAACACGGACATGACCGCCGAGCTCCCCGAAGCCACCCAGAAGGACTACCTGTCCAGCATCCCCGCCGGCCGTTTTGCCGAGGCCAGTGAAGTAGCCAACGTGGTCCGCTGGATCTCCAGCGACGAGGCAGCCTACATCTCCGGCGCTGTCATTCCCGTTGACGGCGGCCTCGGAATGGGCCACTGACCCTTTCAGCGGGACAGAAACATCCCTTAGCTGCTGGTGGAAGCCGACCCATATTGCAGTTGGAGGATGTGCGGTATGCCGTACATCCTCCAACTCGCGGCGGCCCTTTGGTCCTGTCGCTTGCTTGAGCGCCAGAGGTGAAAAGCTGTAGGCTCCTGCCTGTTGTCTTGAAACGCTGGACATACGCTGCGTCTAACCGACGGCCTGTGACCTCCCGGGCTGCCATCACAATTCCAGTGGACACGGCGATGGCAGAGGATCACTCTTGGAGTTACCGCACCCACTGCGCATCGCGCTGACCTCGGGCGATCGCGTGCCGCCGGTCTCGGGCACCGCTGAGATGTCGACTCCGTCGGGTTCGCTTGAACATGTCTCCACGACTAAGGCCCGACGGCGTGACGAACAGAAACGCTTACGATCATCACGGGCGACCATGGCGGACTTCGAGGGCCGGTGCGCGTCAACGGTGGGCGCTCTGCTTGATCCCGGCACTGACCGCCGCTCTCGTTTTATCGGCGGTCTCGAGCGCCGTGTTCGAACGCGCGGAACACGGCGCCTTCGAACACGGACGTCCTCCTTGAGTGGAGCGCCATCGCCCAAGACCACGTCCAGGATGTTCTGGCAGGACAGGGAGCCCTGCGCCTCGATTGTCTGGGCGTCGAGGGTCTGCTCGATCACTCTGACTGTTGCCGGCCCCTAAACCGAGGGTGATCGGAGATGCTCCGTGTCCGTCGAAGACGGGTCACCTGGGACGATATCAGCTTTTGGAGGGGCGGGCAGCCCTTGTGGACACGTATTCACACACGCT
This sequence comes from Arthrobacter sp. OV608, assembly GCA_900110595.1. Classification (GTDB taxonomy): domain Bacteria; phylum Actinomycetota; class Actinomycetes; order Actinomycetales; family Micrococcaceae; genus Arthrobacter. The sequence goes on from FOEZ01000005.1 coordinate 242,594, forward strand.
ACGGTGTGGGATTAGTGTAATTACCATGCATTTCATTCGACGGGTGGCCGCCGGATCTTGACCATCGCAAACGCAGTGCCGTTCGAAGTTAGAGGAGTCCGATGCACTACCCGATGCTTCTGTCAACGTTGGATATCCGCGGTCATGAGTTGCGGAACCGTGCAGTCATCACCGCGCACACGGCGAGCCAGTCGTTCTTCAACCCCGCGCTACCAGCAGCAACGTACATCGAGTACATGCGCAGACGCGCCTCCAGCGCGGGGTTGATCATCACCCAGCCGCAGCTCTGGTCGCTCGGCGTTGTGCAGCCTCAGTGGCTCATTGACCGACATGGTGAGTTGGCCGAAGCAGTGCATGCTGAGGGAGCAAAAATAATGCTCCAGATTGTGCATCTGGGTGTGTACGGGAAAAGCGATCCGGATTTGCATGGGTCGCCCTTGTATGGATTCGGCGTCAATCAGTCTGCGGCAGGCGAGACATCCCACGAGATGGACGATGCCGAGGTCACGATGATGATCGAAGGCTACCGCTCGGTGGCGCGTCTCGCCGCCGAAGCTGGATTCGATGGTGTCGAAGCACACGGTGGACACGGCTACCTGATCCAGCAGTCACTCACTCCGGAGTTCAACTCACGAACCGACCGCTGGGGGACTGACCCTACGCTGTTCGCGCGCCGCATTATCCAGGCGGCGCGTGAGGAGGTCGGACCGAACCGCATCGTGGGTTACCGCACCACCACTGACGACCTGCGGAGCCCGGAGGACGGCGGCATCGGTTTTGAGCGTGGCGCCCAGCTGCTGAAGGAGATCCTGGCCACAGGCGAGGTCGACGTGCTGAACACGACCATCGGCCAAGGTGGGTCGAGTTACCCGCGCTCCATCCCGGACTACCGGTACGGCGATGCGCCCAACATCCCAACTGTGAAGCGTCTTCGTGAGGCCGCCGACGTCAAAATTCCGATCATCGGAACCGGGCGCATTCTGACGGCGAGCGTCGCGGAGTCGGTTCTCGCCAGCGGAGCCTGCGAGCTTGTGGCCATGACCCGGGCCCACATTGCTGATCCTGAACTGATGCTCAAGGTCGTCGCCGGCCAGGGTCACCGCGCGCGACCGTGCGTGGGTGCTAATGACTGCGTGAACCGCGTGCAGTCCGGATATCCGGAAATCAGTTGTTTCCACAACCCAGAGGTTCTGCGTGAGCAGGAACTTGCGGTCCTCCCAGCGGTCGAGAAGCGGAAGGTCTTGGTGATCGGTGCCGGGCCTGCCGGCCTGAAGGCCGCCGAGGTCGCTGCACTCCGCGGACACGATGTCCATCTCTACGACGGCGCCGGTCGGCCCGGTGGTCGCCTGCGACACGCCGCCGACACGGCAGGTTCGGCCCTGGTGAGCTCGATCGACTACCTGACCTCCGAGCTGGCCGAACTGGGGGTGAAGCTGATCTCGCAGAACGTCGGTGAGGTCGAGCTGCAAGAGATTGCGCCAGACGAGGTTATCCTGGCAACCGGGACCCGCTCCAATGTCGAGCAAGCGTTCGTTGGAGCCCAGGCCGCTGGAGCGATCGACAGTTCGGACGCACTGAAAGTCGACCTCGGGCACCGCGTGCTTCTCTACGACACAGTGGGTGCTAATGAGGGGCCGCTCGTCGCTGAGGCACTCGCTCAACGGGGACACCAGGTAACCTTTGTGACTCCTGAGGAGACGGTAGGACCGCATAGTGGATACCTGCACCGTGCGCAATACGGCAAGACGCTCTACGGGGTTGTCAACCGCGTCATCGTCCGCGGACTCATCGGGTTCATTGAGGACGGCAACGCGCTGATCGCGACTCCGGAGGGTGCAGATATCGACACGCTGCCGTGCGACTCGCTCGTCGTGGTGGCGGCGCCGCAGCCTGACCTCGCCCTCGTGCCGGTGTTGAAGCGCCTGGGCATTCCCTACCGTGTCGCCGGCGACGCCGTCGCTCCCCGCCTGGGCATGCAGGCTTTCAAAGACGGTCACGAGGCCGGGCTGGCGGTCTGACAGCGTCAACGGTACGCGAGCGAGCTAGACAGGGGTAGGAAGGCCGCGTTTAGCTGAACCTGGGAGTCGCGGTTCATTCGTCGGCGACGAGGTAGGGATGAATCTGCGGGTCCCGGGCGATTCTTTCCCTGAGCTTTTCGCGATCAGCTCCTAGCTCGTTGACAATCCAGGTCTTGAAGAGTAGGGCACCTCACTCCAGCAGTTAGCAACATCAACCATTTGAGGGAACTCGCGGTTAGCATGCTTCACGGCGTTGTAAGTATCTGCCATCCGGTGCGGCCACATTGCGTCTATAACAGGCAAAAGCCCGGGGACCTCCTGAATTATGCGGTCGAGTCGACGCTTGAAATAGATTCCACCCGCGGCGGACTCGGACTTTGCATCCTTACCCAGGAATATGAGATCGCCCAGCGCTTCCAGGCTGATGGATATTTGAGTTAACTGAACTTCGAGTGTCACACCCTCCAGATAAATGCTGGATACGGCTGGATCAATCGCTCGTACGAAGTCATCGCGCAGTTTGATCCAGCGTGCTAGCCCTTCTGGTCCTAAGTCTTCCCGCAGGATTAGATGTTCAGTTCGCCGTGTTTCTTCCTTGGGCTCGGGTGCACTCGAGTCGACGGCCTCACGCCACCATTGCTCCGCTCCAACTCCGGAGTGTCTCCTTAATGTAATCCTCCGTTCGTCCCACAGATACAGGAATAAGAAGCTCGTCCCGCCACCTCGACACAGCCAGTAAGTCCGGGACTGCTCTCATAGCCGTCTGGTGTTGGCGGCCAAGCGCGAAGCTCATCCCATTTCCTCCGCGGCCAGGACCGTCTCGAGGATGTACTGGTACGTCCACTCCGTCGAGTTCGGCGCCAGCGTGGGCCACTCACTGAACGCTTGGCCGGGCAGGAAGACACCCAGCATCACTGAATCGTCGCCGGCGGGCAACGCCCGTTCGACGCAGTGTTCGAGCCCGGGACGGGTGGCCGGGTCGGCGCTGTCAGGATAGTACCGCATTAGAGACCTTTCTGAGCGAGAACGGAAGTTTCGTCGGGAACGTGCGATGCGGAGTCAGTCGACCTCCGAATCATGTCTTCGCGTAGCCGACTCGATCGCCACGCAACCGTCGGCCGCGGATGGAATCGTATTCAGACGGCAAGGTATGGAACTCAATCTAAAAGTAGCGGTGTAGACGGCAGTACTGATATCGTATTCACTGCTAATTGGTATCGTATTCATAGTGAGTTTGAGCGGCGTGGCTATCGGGATTATCTTCGAAGCCGCGCACGAGTTGAGGAGGATGGAAGAGATGACGAGCGTGCCATCGGAAGCAGTTGATGTTCGTGTGGATAAGTGGTCGACGCCGCTATTGAATGATGAGAATCGTTTGAAGATGGCGACGTTCGCAACCAACATGCGCGGGAGTGTGACGCTCGCGAATGTCGAAGGCAAGGTCCAGACCAGCTGGGAGGAGAGCCTGCGGTTGGCTCAGCATGCTGACCGGATCGGACTCGATGCGGTGATTCCGGTGATGCGGTGGCGCGGGTTCGGTGGTAAGTGGAACTTGTCGGACCGTACGTTTGATCCGTTCACGTGGGCCACGGCGGTGCTGGCATCGACGAAGCGGTCATGTCGTTCGCCACTGTTCAGGTTCCCGTGATCCACCCGATGATGGCGGCCAAGATGATCGTGACGGCGGATCACGTCTCGGGGGGTCGTATGGGGGCGAACATCACGGCTGGTTGGTTCCCGGAGGAGTTCGCGATGTTCGGGCTCAAGCAGCGCGAGCACGCCGACCGTTACGCCTACGCGGATGAGTGGACGACGTTACTCAAGATGTTGTGGACCCGTGATGACCGGTTCGATTTCAATGGCGAGTACCTTCAGGCGATTGACGCATTCTCGGATCCGCACCCGTTGCAAGATCCGTACCCGTTGGTGATGAACGCTGGTACGAGCGGTCCTGGCCGTGATTTTGCCGGCAAGCACAGCGATCTGATTTTCGCGTCGCTGCAGAATATGGAGATCGCGCAGCGTCAGATCGCCGAGATCAAGCAAGATGCGTTGCAGAAGCATGGTCGTGAGGTGCGGGTCTTCGGGCGGGTGCACATCGTGTGCCGCCCGACCGAGAAGGAAGCGCAGGAATACTTCCGTTGGGTGCATCGCGATAACGCCGATGTCGCTGCGATCGAAACGCTGCTAGCAGGGTTGAGCGGAAACTCCGCAAGCATGGATAGCATCCCTGAGGAGCATTGGCAGACGATCGAGCGGGTTGCTGCAGGGCGTGGTGCGTTGACCCTGGTCGGTTCCCCTGAGCAGGTCGTCGACGGGCTCTTGGAGCTCTCCAATGCCGGTCTTGATGGTGTCGCGATTTCCTGGGTCAACTACGACGAAGGCCTCCAGCAGATGGAAGACGACATCCTGCCCCTCATGGTCCAGGCCGGCCTCCGGACCACGTAACACGGCCTGTTCTGATCTGCCCGCAATCCTGCGTCCGGCGAGCCGAGGCCGCCACGCCCATCAAAGAAGCCAGACCAGCGGGTCCACGACTCCATTGTGAAGAGCCCATACCCTGACGTGATTGGCATCACTGGGAGTCTTTCTGCGTGTCGGGAGCCCGCAGAAGATTCCGCATCTCAGTTTCTGTAAGGCTGAATTTGTTCACCATTCCTCGTGATCGTGTCGTGTCCCTAGACCCGTATTCGGAGTCCATGAGCGACCATATAGGGGCGCACAACGAGTTGAGCGAAGCGGGCGAAGTCGTCTACTTGGAAAGATGCGGGGTCTACGCGACTGGTCGCTTTGACATCGTCAATCGGCTTTTCCGGGAATGGCCCCCACACTGCCCCCACTGGCAACAACGAGCCCCAACCTAACAAAGTACTACTAGGCACACACACCCTGCACGGTAAGCACCTCACCGGGCTGCGGTTGAGGGACTGGCACGTTGGCTAAGATACGCTACCGCCTGCGTTCCACTCCCCAGGAACCGGAAAGCGGGCATCATCCGACTCATACTGCAGCCCCAACGCGGTATCCCTCGGAGATCGCATCGCCGATGCGCCGCGGGATAATGCAGTCACCGATGACTGAGATCGAGGACATATCGAGTTCCTCCGCAGCACGGGGCAGTTCCGCGTTCGGGATGCGATGACGGTGCCAAACGATCAGGTCAGGTCGGAGCACCTCGGCTTCGCCCCCGAACACCGGCGTCAAGCGCACCTTGCTGGCGTCGTTGTCATCTGCGGAAAGGTCATGCATAGGCCAGTACCGTGTGCCGCCTTCCCCCAGCCGAGTGAGAAGCGGACCGATACTCTCATGCGGCACACGTGAGGCTATGGCGCCCAGCCGGGTGACGAAGAAGACTCTCCAACCGAGAAGTACCAACCGTTCAGCGGCGTTGTACGCGGGCCAGAATCCGTCGTCCTCATCAAACACCACTGCCATGCCAGGCTGCAGCTGTTCAGCAGGAGACATGATCACGTCGTCGACGGTGCGGACAGGAACTTGCCCATACTCCGGCGGTGGGGTGGGACGTGACCCAGTCGCGATGATCACGTGGTCGCTCATCCCCTTGATGTCGGCCAGGTCGCCTTTCCCGATCTCGACGCCCAGGTGCACCGTCACTCGCAACCGCCCCATTTCCCGGGTGAGATAGTCGACGATATCACCCAGGCTCCCCCGGTGGGGTGACTTCGAGGCAATCCGCACGCTGCCACCCAAGGAAGTTCCGCGCTCGTAGATCGTCACGTTGTGCCCGCGGCCGGCCGCCAACCGAGCGGCTTCCATACCTGCTATCCCCCCGCCGATAATGGTGACCTCTCGAGGGCGGTCGACCCTGATGTCCGCTGAATCAGGCCGCACGCGACCGATCTCTGCGTTGACCGCGCAGCGCACGTGCGGATCTAAGGCGCGGCATTCCTGGTTGATCCCCAGGCAGCCCCTGATCTCGGTCAAGCGTCCCTCACGGGACTTGTTGGGCAGCTCAGGGTCCGCCAATAGAGCTCGGGCCATGCCGACCATGTCCGCCGATCCGTTCTTGATCACGTTCTCGGCGCTGTCTACGTCCCGGATGCGCTGGCCCACGAGCACCGGCAGTCCGGTGACGGCGCGCACACGAGCGGCAGAAGGAACCGCAACCCCATCTTCATTTGTGGAGTCCTTGACGTAGGAGCCGCGGACGCCGTGGGTAATGCTGAGGTAGTCGACCTGCCCGGTAACAGCAAGCATCTCTGCGATGCGACACGTGTCCTCAATCGTCATGCCGCCGGGAATCTCCTCCTCGCCACTCAAGCGGACCCCGAGAATCGCACCCTGTGGCAGTTCGCTGCGAATCGATTCCAGCACCAGGTACATGAACCTCATCCGGTTCTCGAGCGATCCTCCGAACTCGTCCGTGCGCAGGTTGGTCGATTCCGACAGGAACTGGGCGACCAGATAGCCATGGGCAGCGTGGATCTCGATCCCGTCCAGTCCGGCCTGGACCATATGAGCGGTCGAAACCCGATACCCCTCGACGATGTCGAGAATCTCCCTCTTTGTCAGCTCACGTGGAGGATAGGCGTCGCGCGGAGTCTTGATCATGCTCGGCGCTAGGGGAATGTATTCCGATGCACCGCCGATGAATTCGCGGCCAACGTGGGCGAGCTGTCCGATCAGCAGTGCACCGTGCCTATGGACGACTTCAGCCTTATGTTCCATGGCCGGGACAACCTCATCGAGGTAGGCTTCCACGTTTTTTCGGCTGCGCGTCCCCGAAGACGGGTGCACGATCGTCGCACCCTGGATGATCATCGCCACACCCCCGGCGGCGAGCCGCTCGAAATGAACGGAGTCTTCCGGGGTCGGCACACCGTCCATAACGAGGCTCGTACCGGCCGGCAGGGCGACGAGGCGGTTCTTGAGCTGCTTGCCGCCGAGCATCATCGGACTGAAAACGTGAGGATACTGCGTCATGGGGAGACCACCTGTCAAAGCTACCTGAAGCTGTTTGTATGGACACAAGACTGCGCGGGCGCGGCTAGGCGATGGCGTCTGCCACTTTCAACACACTGCAACCGAAATCCTAAACAGGTTTGAATACGAAGGCAATCAGAGTTTGGGAACGAATTCAATCAGTGGCTATTCATCCATCACCAGACCAAGGCCAAGCGGGCAGGCGACCATCGCGTCAAATAGTGTCCCCGCTGTAGTGGGCGTTACCGCGCCCGCTAACAACACCCAGCGGACGCCCTGCTGCCCGCTGGGGATCGCCTAACGGGACGGGTTGCGGGCGGCCATCTTTGGGATCTGCTCATGCGGCAGCACCCACGATCCTACTGACCCCCTAGGCCGGCTGCTGTTCAACGTCCTGGGAATGGTGGCCGAGTTCGAGGCCGATCTGATCCGGGCGCGCACCCGCGAGGGCATGGCCATCGCAAAAGCCAAGGGGCGGCTGAAAGGCAAGCAACCAAAATTGTCCAAGATGCAGCGGAGTCACCTTCTGAAACTGCATGACGCCGGCGAATACACACAGGCCGAACTGGCTGAACTGTTCGGGGTGTCACGGACGACTGTGTACCGCGAGCTTCAAAGGTGAACCCACTAAGGACCGATGGGGCGGCATTCTACGCGAAAAGTGCCACTTAGCCCTGTAAAAAGAACGCCATGTAGCCCGCGATTCACAGCTCAAGGTGGTGCATCCGGATTCCGGACGACGGCTCGACAATCTGCCTAAATCGATCAGACCCGTGCCGGCCTCCGCCTGCTTTCGAAGAGGGAGCTTACGGCGGACACTGTTGTCGGGTGCCTTTGCGTGGTCCCCGGGCCGGCCACGGGGTCCGCTCACTAGCCGTCAGCGGCTTCTTTGTGGGGGTCGAACAAGCGAATCACCAACACCCGCTGGCATGATGGACAGCAGACCATCAGCGATTTAGACGTTTCGAACAAAGGGAGCTCGTATGGGACTGCTCGACAACAAGACCGCCATCGTCACCGGATCATCACGCGGCATCGGCGCTGACGTAGCCAAGAACCTCGCCGGCCAGGGTGCCGCCGTGGTGGTCAACTACCGCCAGAAGGCTCCGCGCGCCAACAAGGTGGTGCAGGGGATCGAAGCTGCCGGCGGACGCGCCGTTGCCGTAGGTGCGGACCTCACCACCCAGGAAGGCGTGCAGGCGCTGGCCTCCGCCGCCATGGAGAACTTTGGATCCCTGGACATCCTGGTGCTCAACGCCTCCGGCGGCATGGAAACCGGCATGGGCGAGGACTACGCCCTCAAGCTGAACCGCGATGCCCAGGTCAACATGCTCAACGCCGCCGTGCCGCTGATGAAGGAAGGCTCCCGCGTGGTGTTCGTCACCAGCCACCAAGCCCACTTCATCAACACAGTGCCCACCATGGAGGCCTACGAGCCCGTTGCCCGCAGCAAGCGCGCCGGAGAGGACGCCCTGCGCGATCTCATCCCGAACTTGGCCGAAAAGGGCATTTCCCTGGTGGTGGTGTCCGGCGACATGATCGAAGGCACCGTCACCGCAACGCTGCTGGACCGCTCCACCCCCGGCGCTATCGAGGCGCGGCGGGCTGAAGCCGGCAAGCTGTACTCGGTAGAGGAGTTCGCGGAGGTAGTAGCCAGCATGGTGACGGCCGATGTCGAATCCGGCCACACCGAATACGCCGGCGGTGCCGACTACTTCGGCAAGGGCGCCCAGCCCGCAAGCTAGGCTTCCCCCGCACACGAGAAGGGCCCACGCCGCAAGGAATTCCGGCGACCGTGGGCCCTTTCCCTTTAAGAGTTAAGAGTCGCTAGACCCCGGCCACGTGCCGGACTGCGTCCAGGTACGGCATGTTGATGGCAGCATCAGCCACGGCGCGCACTGCGGGTTTGGCATTAAACGCGACGCCGATGCCGGCCGCGCCGAGCATGTCCAGGTCGTTCGCGCCGTCCCCGACCGCCACCGTGTGCTCCAGGGCGATGCCTTCGGCGGCCGCCCATTCGCGCAGGTACTTTTCCTTCGCTGCGCGGTCCACCACGGCACCGAGCACTTTGCCTGTCAGGGCTCCGTCCACGATCTCCAGCTCGTTCGCCTGCCAGTGGTCCAGGCCCAGCTCTGCCGCAATGGGTTCCAGGATCTGGTTGAATCCGCCGGACACCACGGCCACCGCGTGACCTGCCGCCTTGAAGGCGGCCACGAGCACAGCTGCCCCTTCGCTGAGTTTCACTTCCTCACGGACGGACTGGACGACGTCGGCCGGCAGCCCGGCGAGCACCTGCACCCGGGCGTGGAGGCTTTGGGTGAAGTCCAGTTCCCCGCGCATGGCGGCTTCGGTCACAGCGGCCACCTCCTCGCGCTTGCCGGCGTAGGCGGCGAGGAGTTCGATGACCTCCTGCTGGATCAGGGTGGAATCCACGTCCATGATCAGGAGCTTGCGTTCAGCTGTACGGAGGCCGTTCGGAACCAGGGCGGTATCGAATCCGCTGATCGAGGCTTCGGCCACCGCACGGCGCAGCCCGGCCAGGCCGGCCGCCGTTGCGTCGGGAAGCTCGAGTTCGGCCACGCTGACCTGGTAGCGCTCGTCACCGAAGCTGTTTTCCGAGAGCACCTTGGCGCCACTGGTGGTGAGGACGGAACGCAGCTGCTCCAGCCCGGTAGGGGTCACATTCAGGCCATAGCTGACCGCAGTCACGTTCGAAGTCATGCCTGCAATCTTAGCGAGCGGGGGTGCGCTCCCTTGAATTCATTGCGTCCGGCCGGGACGTGAAGACGCTAGCTCAGGCAGAGGCAGAATGGGTGGCCGGCCGGGTCAAGGAACACCCGGAAAGTGGTTCCCGGCTGGTGTTCGTGCTTGGTCGCGCCAAGTTTGAGGACCTCTGTTTCGGCTGTGTCGAGGTCGTCCACCACAACGTCGAGGTGCATCTGCTGCGGTACCTCCTGGCCCGGCCATTGCGGCGGCCTGTAGGAGTCCACCTTCTGGAAACTCAGGGCATCGCCGTGATCGGCTTTGACGGACCACCAGTCCTCGCCCTCTTCGATCTTCCAGTCGAGCAGGGCGGCATAGAACTCTGCGAGTATTTTCGGGTCGGGGCAGTCGAGAACAACGACAGGAAAGCGTGCGATAGCCATAGCCAACACTCTAGGTGCGGCTCCCGGGACCGCCCACAGTTTTGCGGGCTTGAATTTACGTTGTCGGGCTGGTCACACCAGTTATCAGTCGGTATGTTTTTTGTCCTAGTGTCTACTCCTATGAGTGATGTTCTGGAACTGGACTCCGTCAGCGTTGTCCGAGGTAAAAAGACCCTGCTGGACAAAGTCGACTGGCAGGTCAACGACGGCGAACGCTGGGTGATCCTCGGCCCGAACGGCGCCGGCAAGACCACGCTCCTCCAGATTGCTGCCGCCCGCATGCACCCCAGCAGCGGCACGGCAGGCATCCTTGATGAAATCCTGGGCCGGGTTGACGTCTTTGAACTCCGCCCCCGCATCGGGCTTTCCTCAGCCGCCCTCGCCACCCAAATCCCCGAGCACGAGAACGTCCTCAACGTGGTGGTCACGGCCGCGTACGGTGTGACGGGCCGCTGGCGCGAGGGATACGAGCGCGACGACGAGCGGCGGGCCTTCCGCCTCCTGAACGACTGGGGGATGGGCCCCCTGCTGAACCGGACCTTCGCAACCTTGTCCGAGGGGGAGCGAAAGCGAGTGCAGATTGCCCGCGCACTGATGACCGATCCTGAACTGTTGCTGCTGGATGAGCCGGCAGCCGGCCTGGACCTCGGCGGCCGCGAGGAACTCGTCCACAAACTGGGGGAACTGGCCAGGGATGAGGCCGCGCCCGCCATGGTCCTGGTGACCCACCACCTGGAGGAAGTCCCGCCGGGATTCACGCACGCCATGCTGCTGCGCGACGGCGGTGTGGTGGCCGCGGGGCCCATTACTGAGGTGCTGACAGCCGAAAACCTCAGTGAGACTTTCGGTCTGGACCTCGACGTGACCGAGAACGCCGGCCGTTACACCGCCGTCGCCCGCCGCTAAAAGCGGCACCGCAGCACCTTGGATCTCCTCAGCAGTATTTTTGTGTCCATCGCCGGCCTCTGGGCCGGCACCATCAACGCCGTAGTGGGCTCCGGCACCCTGGTGACGTTCCCCGTCCTCATCGCCCTGGGAGTCACCCCGGTGGTTGCTTCGATGAGCAATGCGATGGGCCTCGTTTTCGGGACGGCTGCCGGAGCGTTCGGTTACCGACGGGAATTGAAGGGCCGCGGCCGCCAGCTGCTGCGGCTGCTCCCGGCGTCCCTGCTCGGTGGCATCTCCGGCGCCTGGCTGCTCCTGCACCTGCCGGAAAAGGTCTTCCACTACGTGGCCCCGGTGCTGCTGGTACTGGCCCTGCTGATGGTGGTATTCCAGCCCCGCATGCAGGCCTGGGTGCGCAACCGCGAGGAGAACCCGGAACACGCGGTGCGGGACAAGCGGCACGCTGTCCTCCTGGTGGTACTGGTCTACCTTGCCGGCGTTTACGGCGGCTACTTCGTGGCTGCCCAGGGAATCCTCCTGGTGGGCATTCTGGGCGTCTTCCTCACCGGCACCATCCAGAACGCCAATGCCATGAAGAACATCCTGGTGCTCGGCGTGAACCTGGTGGCCGCCATCTCCTACCTCCTGTTCGCGTTCGACCGGATCAACTGGCTCGTGGTGCTGCTGATTGCCGTCAGCTCCAGCATCGGCGGCCTCCTGGGCGCCAAGGTGGGCCGCAGGCTTTCCCCCACAGTGCTGCGCGGGGTGATCTTCGTCCTGGGGCTGGTGGCCCTCGGATTCATGATCGCCAATCTGCTGAAATAATCTCCCGGTGACAATCCACTATCTCGAGTCCGCCGCGGATCCCCGCGTGACCGACTACACCCAGCTCACGGACGTGCACCTGCGCAAGCTCCGGGAACCCGCCGAGGGCATGTACATTGCAGAATCCTCCCGGGTGCTGCGCCGTGCGCTGGCCGCCGGGCACCAGCCGCGTTCGTTCTTCCTGGCGGAGAAGTGGCTGGACGATCTCCAGGACATCCTCGGGGCGTACCCGGACGTACCCGCGTTCATCGGCAGTGCGGCCCTGCTGGAGGAGATCACGGGCTTCCATCTCCACCGCGGTGCCATGGCGGCCATGCAGCGGCCTGCGCCGGTGCCCCTGCCCGAACTGCTCGCCGGCGCCCGCCGGGTGGCCGTTCTGGAGGACATCGTGGACCACACCAACGTGGGGGCCATCTTCCGGTCCGCCGCCGCCCTGGACATCGACGCAGTCCTGGTCTCACCCCGCTGCGGCGACCCGCTCTACCGCAGAAGTGTCCGCGTGAGCATGGGCACCGTCTTCCAGGTGCCGTGGGCACGGCTCAACAGCTGGCCGCAGGACCTGCGCCTGCTCAAGGATCACGGCTTCACCGTCGCCGCCCTGGAACTGACTGACGATGCGCAGGACGTGGACAAGGTCGCCGCGCAGAATCCGGAGAGGCTGGCGCTGGTGCTCGGCACCGAAGGCGCAGGCATGAGCGCAGGGACGCTTGCCGCCGTCGACCTCACCGTCAAAATTCCCATGCGGAACGGTGTGGATTCGCTCAACGTGGCTGCCGCCTCAGCCGTGGCGTTCTGGGAGCTGCGCCCCCGCGACGGGCTCCGGGACTAAGCACCGGCGCGAGGCCTGGCGCGGTTCGCTGGCACCGTGCTTATCCGCTATTATTGATAGCTGGCCGTCCCGAGTCTTTCGGCGCGGAACGCGGCCATCCCATTCATACCTGACAACTGGCAAAATCCAGTTGTGTGAACAAAGGTCCCATTATGAAGTCTGATATCCACCCGAAGTACGAAGCTGTTGTTTTCAACGACCTGGCTTCCGGCGTCAAGTTCCTGACCAAGTCCACCGTGTCTTCATCGAAGACCATCGAGTGGGAAGACGGCAACACCTACCCGGTCATCGACGTCGAAATCTCCTCCGAGTCCCACCCGTTCTACACGGGCAAGCAGCGCATCATGGACTCCGCAGGCCGCGTCGAGCGCTTCAACGCTCGCTTCAAGGGCTTCGGCGGCAAGAAGTAAATTCACTTCGCCCAAGCTTTCCAGGGAAGCCCGCACCGGCAACGGTGCGGGCTTTTCGCGTTAACGGCCGGCTTGGCTGCAGTGGCTTGGCGCCGGGCCGCCCTTCTGGAGCAGGATGGGAGCCATGACCGCTACGCCAACCCCAGCAGCTGATTCCGCTTCCCACCGCCACCGTGAGTACAAAGTCCCCGGCGGCAAGCTGGTGGTGGTGGACCTGGACGTCGCGGACGGCCTGCTGGCCAACGTTTCCGTCAGCGGTGATTTTTTCCTGGAGCCGGACGAGGCACTCCTGGACATCAACCGCGGCCTCACGGGACTGCCGGAAGGTACGACGGCGTCCGAGCTTGCCGCCGTCGTCAGGGCTTCGCTGCCACCCGACGCAGCCCTGTTCGGCTTCTCTGCCGACGCCGTCGCCATTGCAGTCCGCCGCGCACTGGCCAAGGCCACATCCTGGGCCGACCACCACTGGAACCTCATCGCGCCCAGTGTCCTGCCCACCGAAATCAATGTCGCCCTGGACGAAGTGCTCACCGAAGAAGTGGGCGCCGGCCGCCGCAACCCCACCCTCCGCTTCTGGGACTGGCAGGAACCCTCAACGGTGATCGGCAGCTTCCAGTCCTACCGCAACGAGGTGGACCCGGACGGAGTGGCCAGGCACGGCATCAAAGTGGTCCGCCGGATCAGCGGCGGGGGAGCGATGTTTATGGAGGCGGGCAACTGCATCACGTACTCGCTGTACCTGCCGCAGACCCTGGTGGACGGCCTGAGCTTCGCCGACTCCTACCCGTTCCTGGACACCTGGGTGATGGCCGCGCTGGAGAAACTGGGCATCACCGCGTTCTACGTCCCGTTGAACGACATCGCCACGGACCAGGGCAAGATCGGCGGGGCCGCCCAGAAACGCCTCGCCAACGGCGGCATGCTCCACCACGTGACCATGAGCTACGACATCGACGCCGACAAGATGGTGGAAGTGCTCCGCATCGGCAAGGAAAAGCTCTCGGACAAGGGCACCCGCAGCGCCAAGAAACGGGTGGACCCGCTCCGCCGCCAGACAGGTCTTGCCCGTGCCGACATCATCGCGGCCATGATGGAAGTCTTCGCCGAGCGCTACGGCGCCACGCCCTCGGAGCTGACCGAGGCTGAGCTGTCCACTGCCCGCGAGCGGGTGGCTACGAAGTTCGGTACCGACGAGTGGCTCCACCGGGTGCCATGAGCTTACGGGGCAGGTGAACCGGCCGCCTGTGCGGTGAGGGCCCGCAGCAGGTGGCTGCGCAGCTCGATGATGATCCTGCGCAGAGCACGGGGCGCGTCAGCGTTGGATTCCAGCCACTCGTCCGTCCGCCGGATGACCGGATGCTCCACCGGCTCCGTGCCTTCCGCCAGGTCCTGGGCCAGCGGGAAGAGGCCACGGACAATCCGGCTCGCGATCTCGATGCTCCGCCCGTCCCACACGCTGCGCAGGGACTCAAAGTACGGCTCCACGTAGCGTTCCAGCAAGTTTTCCGGGGCTGTGGTGAAGCCGCTGATGGTGGCGGACAGCAGCTGGTTGGAGAGTTCGTTCCCGTGCACGGCCGCATTCCATGCCGCAGCTTTAACCTCCGGATCGGGCCGGGCGGCGAGGGCCGTGGCGTGGCCGGCGCGTCCTGATGCCGTGATGTCGCGGGCCAGTTCGGCGTCCAGCTCAGCCGCAGTTGCCTGGCCGTTTGCAGCCAAGGCATGCCAGATGTGCCAGCGCAGTTCAGCATCCACTGACAGGCCTTCCACGGGCGCTGTCCCATCCAACAGGCCCCTGAGCCGGGGCACCATGGAGCGGTCATGCCTGCTGAAGGTGGCGAGCGTCCGCGCCCAGGCCAGCTGCTGGTCCGAGCCCGGCGTTGCCCGGTCCAGTTCATCCTCCACGGTGGCCAGGAAGGACGCCCGCACTGCATCGCGTTCCCGGACCGGGGTGTAGCGTTCGACGGCGGTGCCTGCGTTCTCGAGGATGTTCAGCAGCACCCCGATTCCCGTTTCCGCCGGGCCGAATGCGGCGACCGCGTCCACATACCCTGTAGCGGGGCTCTCGCCGTCGCGGGCCGAGTTCCACAATGCCGTCCAGCAGAGGGCCCGGGCCATGGGATCAGCAATCCGGTCCAGCGATGCACGCACGGTTGCTTCGGATGCAGGGTCCAGCCGAATCTTGGCGTAGGTGAGGTCGTCATCGTTGACAAGCAGGAGGGCGGGCCGCGGCTGGCCGGCCAGCTGGGGGAGTTCCGTCCGTGCACCGGCCACGTCCGTTTCGAAACTCGTGGTGCGCACCAGTGCGCCGTCGCCGTCGAAATTGTAGGAGCCCACGCGCAGGCGGTGCGGCCGCAACTCTTCGCGTCCCGTCACCGGATCCGCGGCTTCCTGGACGATGGCCACCCGGCCCAGCACGCCGCCGTCGTCTGTTGCGGTGTCACTGGGCGCGAAGTCCAGGGACAGCGTGGAGATGCCGGAGGTCTGCAGCCACTGCTGTGCCCAGCCCGCGAGGTCCCGCCCGGAAGCCGTGCCCAGTGCGGCCAGCAGATCGGCCAGCGAGGTGTTCCCGTAGGCGTGCTTGCGGAAGTATTCACGGGAGCCGGCGATGAAGGCTTCAAAGCCCACGTAGGCCACCAGCTGCTTCAGCACCGAGGCGCCCTTGGCGTAGGTGATGCCGTCGAAGTTCTGCTTGGCGGCCTCAAGGTCCGGGATGTCCGCCACGATGGGATGGGTGGTGGGCAGCTGGTCCTGGACGTAGGCCCAGGCCTTGCGCTTGTTGGCGAAGTTGACCCAGGCGGTGTCCCAGCCGGTTGCCCGGTCAACACCCAGCGTGCCCATGTAGTCGGCGAACGATTCCTTGAGCCACAGGTCGTCCCACCACTGCATGGTCACCAGGTCGCCGAACCACATGTGTGCCATCTCGTGCAACAGGGTGTTGGCGCGCGCCTGGTACTGGGCGTCCGTGGCGCGGGAGGTGAAGACGTAGCTTTCGGTGAAGGTCACCAGGCCGGGGTTCTCCATGGCGCCGAGGTTGTATTCGGGCACAAAGGCCTGATCGTACTTGCCCCAGGGGTACGGGTAGTCGAAGAGCCGGTTGAAGAAGTCCAGGCCTTTTTTGGTGAGCCGGAACAGCTCGCCGGTGTCGAATGAAACGGCCATGGAGGCGCGGCAGTACAGGGCGAGCGGGACGTCCAGGGAGGTCCCGTCGTCGAGCGTTGCCTGCCAGCGGTCCTCCGCCTTGAAGTACGGCCCGGCCAGCACTGTGGTGATGTAGGTGGACACGGGCTCTGTGGCGGCGAAGTCCCAGCGGGCCGTGCCGGGATCGTCCGCGAGCAGCGTGCGGTTGACCTCCGCGCCATTGGAGGCGACGTGCCAGCCCGCGGGCGCCACGACATGGAAGGTGTAGGTGGCTTTGAGGTCGGGCTGTTCAAAGTTGGCGAAAACCCGGCGGGCGTCGGCCGGCTCGTACTGGGTGTAGAGGTAGCACTGCCCATCGGCGGGGTCCACGAACCGGTGCATTCCCTCGCCCGAGCGGCTGTAGAGGGCCGTTCCGGTCACGGTGACCTGGTTCTCGGCCTGCAGGTCGTCCAGCCTGATCCTGGCGCCGTCCACCACCTCATCCACGCCAAGGCCCTTGCCGTTCAGGACCACGCTGTGCACCTCGCTGCCAATGAAGTCCAGGAACGTTGAAGCACCGGCCTCGGCGGTAAAGGTGATCACACTGCGGGTGGGATAGCCGGCCACGTCCGGGTCCGGCGCCTGCCGCACGTCCAGCGAAACGTCGTAGCTGGTGGTGCTGATCAGCGCTGACCGGGCGGCAGCTTCATCGCGCTGCAGATTCTCATGTGACACCCAGCTATCTAATCACGGGGCTGGTGTCCAAAATCACGCGGTGATCAGCAGGGCGGCGGCCAGCCCCAGGAGGGCGATCAGGAGCCAGGATGCGAGGGCTGCCAGGAGCGCGGGTCCGCCGGTGAGCAGGAGGGTGCGGATCCGCACCGCCGAGCCCAGGCCGAACAGCGCGGCACCCAACAGGATGTCCTGCAGCGCAGCCCCTGCCTCCAGCCACCCGGCGCCCAGCCACTCTGTGGAACGCAGGCCCACCAGGGCGATGAAGCCCAGGACGAACAGTGGGACCACGGGCGGCAGCTTCGCCTGGGCATCGTTGCCCGGGCCGGAACGCATGGCCTGACGGTGGTGCGCTCCGGCTATGGCGGTCACGGGCGCCAGCAGCAGCACCCGGGTGAGTTTAACCACGACGGCGATGCCCAGTGCCGCCGTTCCCGCAGTTTGCGCCGTGGCCACCACCTGGCCAACGTCGTGAACGGACGCGCCCGTCCAGGCTCCAAACGCGGGCGCGGAAAGCTGCAGGGGATGGACCAGCAAGGGCAGGACGCCGATGGCAAGCGTCCCGCACAGCGTCACCAGCGCCACCGGCAGGACGGTGTCCACGTGCCGGATGCGGCGGACTGCAGCCATGGCTCCGATGGCTGAAGCACCGCAGATTGAAAACCCGGTCGCCACCAGGAGCGCGGTCACGGGCGGAAGGCGGAACAGCCGGGAGATCAGGTAGGTGCCGCCAAAACTGGCGGCTACAACCCCGGCAATCAGGACCAGGGCAAGCCAACCCAGCCCCAGCACGTCCATGACGCTCACTTTCAGCCCCAACAGGACGATTCCGCCGCGCATCAGGTGTTTTCCGGCGAAGTCCAGCCCGGGGCGGGCCCTTCCGGCGGTCCAGACTCCGGCCGCGGGCAGGTTGGCTGCGAGGACGCCCAAAACCACGGCCAGCGTCATGGCCGGAAGCGCGGGAACCAGGCGGTGCACGAGGAAGGCAACAGCCAGCGCGAGGGCAGCCGTGGCCAGGCCCGGGATCAGCCGGTCAGCACGTTCGGGGAGGCCCGGACCCGGGGCTGGGAGGCTTCTGCTGACTGGCACTCACCTACTGTGCCGGAAAAGTTCCGGAATCCACGAACCAGGCGGCTTGCGCCAACACGCCAGAATGGATGGCAGTAATGAATTCGAAACAAAAAGATGGTTGGCTTGTGGACATGTCAGACCTATTCCAGGATTACTCCGTGGCCGCCGGCCGGACCGGAGCCTACGACGAGATGTTCGCCCCCGGGCAGCAGGCACGGGGCTCCTACGGGCAAGTAGCGGACGCCCTTCGCAAGCTCTCCCTCGCCGACGTCAGCGCACGCGCCGACTCAATGGCCCGCACCTTCCTGGACCGTGGTGTCACTTTTGATTTCGCCGGCGAAGAGCGCCCGTTCCCGCTGGACATCGTCCCGCGCGTCATCCCGGCGGCGGAATGGGATGTGCTGGAACGCGGCGTCGCGCAGCGCGTGCGGGCGCTCGAGGCCTTCCTCAACGACGTGTACGACAAGATGACAGTTGTGTCCGACGGCGTGATCCCGCGGCAGCTGGTAACCACCAGTGCGCACTTCCACCGCCAGGTGCACGGCTTCGAGCCCGCC
Organism: Arthrobacter sp. OV608; assembly: GCA_900110595.1. GTDB lineage: Bacteria > Actinomycetota > Actinomycetes > Actinomycetales > Micrococcaceae > Arthrobacter. Next base: position 261,128 of record FOEZ01000005.1, read on the forward strand.
GGCGGCGTCCGCGTGCACATCTCGGGCATTGACGTGGTCCGCGACGCCGCCGGCACGTTCCGGGTCCTTGAGGACAACGTGCGCGTGCCTTCCGGCGTGAGCTACGTCCTGGAGAACCGCCGCGCCATGGCCAAGGGCCTGCCCGAAGCCTTCGGCCAGCAGCTCATCCGGCCCGTGGAGGAATACCCCCGCCGGCTGCTCTCGGCCCTGCGAAAAACCGCTCCCGCAGGCGTGGACGATCCCACCGTCGTGGTCCTCACTCCCGGCGTGTTCAACAGCGCCTACTTCGAGCACACCCTTCTGGCCGGCCTCATGGGTGTGGAACTGGTGGAGGGCCGTGACCTTATCTGCCGCGGCAACCGCGTGTACATGCGCACCACAGCGGGTGAGCAGCGCGTGGACGTCATCTACAAACGGATCGACGACGACTTCCTGGACCCGCTGCAGTTCCGGGCCGACTCCATGCTCGGTTGCCCCGGCCTCGTCAACGCGGCGCGGGCAGGCGGTGTGACCATCGCCAATGCCGTGGGCAATGGCGTTGCCGACGACAAACTGGTTTACAGTTACGTCCCTGACCTGATCCGCTACTACCTCAGCGAGGAGCCCATTATCGCCAACGTGGACACCTACCGCCTCGAGGAAAAGGAAGCGCGGGAATACACCCTGGACAACCTCTCCGAACTGGTGGTCAAGCCTGTGGACGGGTCAGGTGGCAAGGGCCTGGTGATCGGACCCGATGCCTCCAAGGACGAACTTGACGCCCTGCGCCAACGGGTCATCGCCGACCCCCGCGGCTGGATTGCGCAGCCGGTCCTGCAGCTGTCCACCGTGCCCACCCTGAGCGGCGACAAGTTCGGGCCGCGCCACGTGGACCTGCGCCCCTTTGCAGTGAACGACGGCGAGAACGTGTGGGTGCTGCCCGGCGGCCTGACCCGCGTGGCGCTGAAGGAAGGCTCCCTGATCGTGAACTCCAGCCAGGGCGGCGGTTCCAAGGACACCTGGGTCCTGGCGGATTCGCCCCAGGTGCCGGTGGAAACCGTGCCGAGGCCCTCCATTTCTGTCCGCGAACGCGTGTCCGTATGGCCCGTGGAGAGCAACTGGCGCGACCGCCAGTCGGAGCAGCAGCAGTGAGCCCGTCCGCCGTCGGGCCAATTTCTTTGACAGTTTCGGGCCCGCAGGAGGTAACCGCGAATGCTTAGCCGAATTGCCGAGTCCCTTTTCTGGATCGGCCGGTACGTGGAGCGGGCCGATGGCACCGCCCGGATCCTCGATGTCCACCTGGAGCGCCTCAACCACCTCCCCATGGAGGAACGCAAGAGCGTGGCCCAGGAGCTCCTGGCGGTGATGGGTGCGCGCCCGCAAAGCGAGGACTTCGGCCTGCCTGAGCTGCTTCATGCCCTGGCCTACGACAAGACCAGCGCCACCTCCATCGCAGGCTCCCTCGGCGCTGCCCGGGAGAACGCCCGCCGAGCCCGCGAGACGGTTTCGTCCGGCCTGTGGGAGAGCCTGAACACCACTTATTACGGGCTGAGCCAGCACCGCAAGGACGTGGTGGGAACCTACCGGTTCTGCAACTGGACCCTGGAACGCACGGCCATGGTGAGCGGTCTCGCGGACACCACGGTGAGCCATGACGAGAGTTGGCTGTTCCTCGTTCTGGGACGCTCGCTGGAGCGGGCCGACATGACCGCCCGCATGCTCTCCACCCGCGACGTCCTGTCCGCCGGTATGTCCTGGGTGAACATGCTCCGGTGCGCCGGCGCGTACGAATCCTTCCTGCGCACGCGGCGGGCCGCCTTCGGCGACCAGCACGCGGCCGAGTTCCTGCTCCTGGACCGGCTCTTCCCGCGGTCCATCGTGTATGCCCTGCGCGACGCCGACGAATGCCTGGCAAAACTTGATCCCTCTGCCCAGCGGGTGGGCTTCATCAATGACGCCCGCCGCATTGTGGGCCAGGCCCGGACCTTCCTCGAGTTCCACCGCACGGACGACCTCATGTCCGAGCTGCCCGAGCACATGGAGCGGGTGCAGAAGGCAGTATCCCAGGCCTCAGACGCCATATCCCGTAAGTACTTCAATCAGGCGGACGAACTGGCCTGGGTGGGAGAAGTTTCATGACCCGGCTGAGCATCGTTCACAAGACGGCCTACAAGTACAACAAGCGCGTCACCCTGTCCTATAACGAGGCGCGGATGACGCCGCTCACCGACTCCCAGCAGGTGGTGCTGGAATCAGTGGTCAAGGTGTCCCCGTCCCAGGCGGCCGTGAGCACCTACCGCGACTACTGGGGGACCAGAGTCACCTCGTTCGACATGCAGATGCCGCACGAGCACCTCGAGGTGGTCTCCAACATCACCGTGGAAGTGCACCGCGCCGGAAAGATCCCTTCCGAGTCCGATATCGCGGGCTGGGACGTCCTGGCCTCAGCCGAGACGCTCAACACCTTCAGCGACTGGCTTCCGCAGTCACGGCTGAGCGGGCCCGGGGACGAAGTCCTTGGCATCATTCCCGGGGTGGTCGCCGGCAAGAACCCGCATGAGGCAGCGATGGCCGTGTTCGAGTGGATGCGCGGCGAGATGACGTACATGTCCGGCTCCACCGCAGTCACCACCAACGCGGAGGAGGCCTGGGGCCAGCGCAAGGGCGTCTGCCAGGACCTCGCGCACCTGGCCATCGGCGCGCTTCGCAGTTGCGGCATTCCTGCCCGGTACGTCTCTGGGTACCTCCACCCGCGGTCCAGCGCAGGCATCGGCGAAACAGTGGCCGGGCAGTCGCACGCGTGGCTGGAGTGGTGGGACGGCGACTGGCGGAGCTGGGACCCCACCAACCACAAGCCGGCGGGCGACTTCCACGTCACCGTGGCCCGGGGCAGGGACTACCGGGACGTTCCCCCGCTGAAGGGCATCCTGTCCGGTGGCGGAGGATCTGCGTTGAGCGTCAGCGTGGAGATCACGCAGCTCGCTTGACGGGCGCGCCTGCTGCGGCAGGTTACTCCGGCGATGCCTTGGCGGCGCCGCTGAGCTGGGTCCACCAGGTGACCGGCTCGGTGACCCTGAAACGGCGGCCGGTGACGCTGTCCGGGGTGATCCGGACGAACGCGTCCTTCTTCCCCGCCTGCCAGGGGAACAGGTAGAGCTGCGTAGTCTCCATGAGGTGTTCATTTCCGGTGATCACGTCGGCACTGCCCTTCACCACAACACTCCACGCCAGTCCGGTCTCCTGATCCACGCCGTCAGCCTCCAGGGCCACGGCAGCACCTTTTGACGAGCCGGCCAGCTTGGTGCCCTCACCGGTGCGGAAGACGAGCGTGCCGCCATCCACGGTGTAGTTGATGGGGAAAATATCCGGCCGCCCGTCGGCCAGGACCGCCAGCCTGCCCACGGATACCATCCGCAGCATGGCCCAGCACTCGTGGTGTTCCAGATTCTGTACGTCAGGGGATGTCTCGTGGCTCATGCCGCCGAGCATACGCCTACCAGGGGCTGGGCTTGTAGTCCTTCAGGAACACCCCGTACTGGTCCTCGCCCTTCTCGCCCATCACGATCGGATCGTAGACGCGCGCGGCGCCGTCCACCAGGTCCAGGGGCGCGTGGAAGCCCTCTTCCATGAGCCGGACCTTGGTGAAGTGGGGGCGTTCGTCCGTGATCCAGCCGGTGTCCACGGCGGTCATCAGGATGCCGTCGGTTTCCAGCATCTCCTGGGCGCTGGTCCGGGTCATCATGTTCAGGGCAGCCTTGGCCATGTTCGTGTGCGGGTGGCCGGGTCCCTTATAGGCGCGGGAGAACTGGCCTTCCATGGCGGAGACATTCACGATGTACTTCCGCCGCGCCGTGGACTGTTTCATCGCCGGCCGCAGCCGGCTGACCAGCAGGAACGGGGCTGTGACGTTGCAGAGCTGGACCTCGAGCATCTCCAGCGGATCCACTTCGTCCACCACCTGGGTCCAGCTGTTGATGGTGGCCAGGTCCGGAACCAGGCCCCCGGCGTCGATCGCTGTTCCCGAAGCGATCCGTTCCAGCGAAGCCGATCCGGTGGACAGCGCCAGCGAGGTGATGGCATCCCCGGCGAGCACCGGATGCTCGGTCACGCTGCTGGCCAGGGCCAGGGGGTGCTTGTCGTGTGCGTGGCCGAACGTCACCAGTTCGGGCCCCCCGTTGGCCTGTTCCAGGGCGGCCGGCAGCGGCTCGTCCTCGGCGTCCACCAGGGGTTTGTAGGCGTTCCCGGACCGGCGCACGGTCTGGGCTGCGTTGTTGATAATGATGTCCAACGGTCCGGCCTCATTCAGTGAGTCCGTCAGGGCCATGACCTGGGCGGGATCGCGGAGGTCAATGCCCACAATCCGGAGCCGGTGCAGCCACTCGCCGCTGTCCTCCATGGCGGCAAACCGGCGGGCGGCGTCCTTGGGAAAGCGGGTAGTGATGGTGGTGTGGGCGCCGTCCCGGAGCAGCCGGAGCGCGATGTACATCCCGATCTTGGCGCGTCCGCCGGTGAGCAGGGCTCTGCGGCCGGTCAGGTCCGTGCGGGCGTCGCGCTTGGCGTGGTTGAACACGGCGCACGCGGGGCAAAGCTGGTGGTAGAACGCGTCCACCTGGGTGTAGTGCTGCTTGCAGATATAGCAGGGGCGGGACCTGATGAGGTGCCCGGCCACCTTGCCGGTAGTCGACGGAGCCAGTTTGTTCCCGCGGGTTTCGTCGTCGATCCGGTCCGGCGCGGCGGTGGCTGTCAGGGCGATGACTGCCCGGTCGGCCTCGGAGATGAGGTCCCGCTTGGTGACCCTGCGGTGCCTTTTGACGGCCTTGAACATCTTGCCGGTGGCGCGGCGCACCGAGACGTAGTCCGGGTGCTCCTCGTCATAGGCGTGGATCGTGTTGAGGACCTTGAGGCATGCCTGGATTTCCTCAGGCGTCAGATCGGGGGAGCTCATTGTACTGATTTTACAGCCTGGAACTCCCCGCGGCCCCCACTGCGCAGGGGGCCGCCGGGGGAGTGCCCGCGCGGAAGGGTTCAGGAAATACGTGCGCCCGGTGCAGCCTCGGCTGAGGCCGCTGCGTGCCTCTCGGCCACCTTATCCACAGATTCGCGCACACTCGGATACTTCTCGACAGCGGCCTTGATGGCGTTCGGCACGAGGTGCAGGTTGTCCGCCGCGAGCTTACGCTCATCGTCACCGGGCTCCGGAACCTCCTGGCCCTTGGAAAGGACCGTTATCCCGGAATCCGTGACCTTGAAACCACGGGCACGGTCAAGCTCCGGGTTTAGTCCGATGGCCGCACCGGCCGGTACCTTCACGTTCTTGTCGATGATGGCACGGTTGATGACCGCACCTTCACCGATGTGGACCTTGTCCATCAGGACAGAATCGATGACCCGGCTGCTGGTGCCCACGAAGACATCGTTGGAAAGGACTGACCCTTCCACGACTCCGCCCGAAATTACTACGCCGCTGGAAACGATCGAGTCCAGGGCCGTGCCCACGGTGTCGTTCTTGCCCCTGACGAATTTAGCTGGCGGCGAGATGCTCTGCCGGGTGTAAATGGGCCACTCGGAGTTGTAGAGATTGAAGACCGGCAGCGGGGAGATGAGGTCCATGTGGGCGTCGTAGAAGGAGTCGATGGTGCCGACGTCGCGCCAGTAGGTGCGGTCCCGCTCCGTGGAGCCGGGGATGTCGTTGAGGGTGAAGTCGTAGACGCCGGCTTCGCCTTGGTTCACAAAGTAGGGAATGATGTCCCCGCCCATGTCGTGCTTGGTGTCCAGACGCTCGGCGTCCACGTGCAGCGCAGCGACCAGCGCGTCCGCGTCGAAAACGTAGTTGCCCATGGAGGCGAGGAACTGGGACGGGTCCGCTGCCAGGCCGGGCGTGCTGGCGGGCTTTTCGACGAAGGCCGCGATCTTCTGGGGATCGTTCTGGTCCACTTCGATGACGCCGAACTGATCGGCCATGTGCAGGGGCTGCCGCACGGCGGCGACTGTTGCCTTGGCACCGCTGTTGACGTGCTGGGCCACCATCTGGGCGAAGTCCATGCGGTAGACGTGGTCCGCGCCGACCACAACGACGATGTCGGGGTTTGCGTCGTGGATGAGGTTCAGTGACTGGTAGATGGCGTTGGCGCTGCCCAGGAACCAGCTCTTGCCCACACGCTGTTGCGCCGGGACGGAGGCAACGTAGTTGCCCAGTTGGGTGGACATACGCCAGGTCTCGGAGATGTGCCGGTCCAGGCTGTGCGATTTGTACTGGGTGAGGACAACGATCTGCAGGTAGCGGGAATTCACCAGGTTGGACAGGGCGAAATCGATCAGGCGGTAGCTTCCCGCAAAGGGCACCGCGGGCTTCGCGCGGTCTGCCGTCAGTGGCATCAGCCTGTTTCCCTCGCCGCCTGCGAGGACAATGGCCAGGACTCTTTTGTTCAACGGCATAATGGTCGCTCCTGTACGCCTTCGTATCTCCCCAAGACAGTCCGGCATGCCCGGACTCCTTCACACTAGAACAGTTATGCGTGAAGGACTACCTTGGGTCTTGTGCGAATAGACATTGTGACTAAAGAGTTTCCGCCGGAGATCTACGGTGGCGCGGGTGTCCACGTGGCCGAATTGAGCAGGGTGCTTAGTAAGCACGTTGACCTGCAGGTTCGTGCTTTTGGAGCTCCCCGCGACGCCGACTATCATGGCGCGGCGGTGACCTCCTACGCGGTGCCCGAGGACCTCGGCTCAGCCAACGCCGCTGTGCAGACGCTGGGGGTGGACCTGCGGATCGTTCCGGACATCGAAGGCGCGGACCTTGTCCATTCGCACACCTGGTACGCCAACATGGCCGGGCACCTCGCGTCCCTGCTCCACGGCATTCCGCACGTGCTCAGTGCCCACAGCCTGGAACCGCTGCGCCCCTGGAAAGCGGAGCAGCTCGGCGGCGGGTACGCCTTGTCCTCCTGGGTGGAAAAGACCGCCTACGAGGCCGCGGCGGCCATCATTGCCGTCTCGGAGGGCATGCGGCAGGACATCCTGCGCAGCTACCCCAACGTGGATCCCGCCAAGGTGCGCGTGGTCCACAACGGCATCGACGTTGAGATGTGGCACCGTGACGAGAACGACGACGCCGTCCGCGCCCTGGGCATCGATCCGGACAAGCCCAGCGTGGTCTTTGTGGGGAGGAACACCCGCCAGAAGGGCGTCCCCTATCTCCTGCGGGCGGCAGCAAAGCTTCCCGCCGACGTCCAGCTGGTCCTGTGCCTGGGCGCAGCGGACACCCCGGAGCTTGCCGCAGAGACGGCCCGTTTGATCGAGGACCTGCAGCGCGAACGCACCGGCGTGGTGCTCATCGAGCGCATGCTTCCCCGCCATGAACTGATCCAGGTGCTCAGCCACGCCACCGCCTTCGCCTGCCCGTCCATCTACGAGCCGCTGGGCATCGTGAACCTGGAGGCCATGGCCTGTGGCGCCGCTGTGGTGGCCAGCGCCACAGGCGGCATCCCCGAGGTGGTGGAGCACGGCCAGACCGGCCTGCTCGTGGACCTGGAACAGGTAACCGACGGCACGGGCACACCCCTTGATCCGGAAAAGTTCGTCACCGAATTTGCTGCCGCCCTCACGGAGGTTGTCTCCGACCCTGACCGCGCCCGCGCCATGGGACAGGCCGGCCGGAAACGCGCCGAGGAACACTTCTCCTGGGAATCCATCACGGAAACCACCCTCGAGGTGTACCGGTCCGTGCTGCCGGCACAGAGCTGACGTTTCCGAACGCATTGACGACGACGGCGCCGCCCACCTTGCGAGGTGGGCGGCGCCGTCGTCGTCATTACTGTTGCGGGACGCTTAGTTCCGGTGGCCGGCAGTACGCGCCAGCAGGACCTTCTCGTCCACCGGTGCCTGGCCGCTGGCCCGCTGGGCGCGGAGGTAGGCCCGTGCGTGGTCCTGCCGCTCCTTCTCGGCGCCAGTGGCTATGGCGGCGCGCACATGGTCTTCGCCATAGCCGAAGGCGTCTACCAGGTCCACTGCGTGCGGGCGGATTTTCACCAGCAGACGGTTGATGTACTCACCCACCGTCCGGCCCCGCTGCATGGAAAGCCGGCCATTCATGAGGTACCAGGAGAGATTCTTCTCAATCAGGGACAGGCCGAACAGGTCCCGCAACCAGGTCAGGACCGTCCGGGTGCCCGGGTCCTTTACGTCCCTGAGGGCCTCGGTGAAGGCCTCCCACTGGAGCAGCTCGGCATGGGCCTGCGCGGCGTCGATCAGTTCGTTCTGGTGCCGGTTGAACAGCGCGGCGCCTTTCTCCTGCGACATCCGGCCAGTACCCTTGAGCGCGGTTGCGGCCTCAGCCACAATGGCCTGCACCCGGTCGGTAAGCAGCGCCCGCTGGCTTTCCTCATCGCGGAGGGCGATGGCCGCCTTCTGCACTGATCCGGTGTCAGCGACGAACTGGGCCACCTGCCGCAAGCCGGTCCGGTGAATGGCGGCCCCCGTGGCCTGGCCCACCACGTACCGGGCCAGCACGCCGAAGTCGACGCTGCGGAATTCCTTCGCATAGTCGGCCAGGAGCCGTTTGGCCACGAGTTGCAGCAGCACTGTGTTGTCGCCTTCGAAGGTTGCGTAGACGTCCAGGTCCGCCCGCAGCGATGCGAAGCGGTTCTCGATCAGGAAGCCGGCGCCGCCGCAGGCTTCCCGGCATTCCTGCAGCGTGTCCAGCGCATGCCAGGTGCTGAGCGGCTTCAGTGCGGCGGCAAGGGTTTCCAGGTCCTGGCGGTCTTCGTCGGTATCGTGCGCGCCGGAGAAGACGTCGTCGAACTTCTGCAGCAATTGTTCGTGGGCGAAACCGGCCGCATAGGTGGTGGCAAGCCGGGTGAACAGGCGTTTCTGGTGACGCTGGTAGTCCAGCAGGACTTCCTCTTCCGTATGGGAGGAGGCGTTGAACTGGCGGCGCTCGGTGGCGTACTGGATGGCTGCCTTCAGTGCCACCTTGGAAGCTGCCACGGCGGCGCCGTCGAGGGACACCCGGCCCTGCACCAGGGTTCCCAGCATGGTGAAGAAGCGGCGGCCGGGGCTGGCGATGGGGGAGCTGTAGGTCCCGTCGGCGTCGACGTTGCCGTAGCGGTTGAGCAGGTTGGTCCGCGGGATACGGACATTGGTGAAGTGCAGGCGGCCGTTGTCGATTCCGTTCAGTCCGCCCTTGATGCCGTCGTCCTCGCCGCCGATCCCGGGCAGGAACTCCCGGGTGTCCGGGTCCCGGAGGTCCACATAGAACGCATGGACACCGTGGTTGACGCCCCGGGTGACCAACTGGGCGAACACCACCGCGCCCAGTCCGTCAATGGCAGCGTTGCCGATGTAGTCCTTCCACGCGGCGCGGAACGGCGTGTGGACCACGAACTCTTCGGTGGCGGGATCGTACGTGGCGGTGGTGGCAATGCTGGCCACATCCGAGCCATGCCCTGTTTCGGTCATGGCGAAGCAGCCCGGGATCTCCAGGCTCATGATGCCCGGAAGCCATTTCGCGTGGTGCTCTGCAGTCCCCAGGTGCATCACCGCGGAACCGAAGAGCCCCCATTGGACACCGGCCTTGATCTGCAGCGACGGGTCCGCCACCACCAGTTCCTCGAAGCCGGCGATGTTTCCGCCGTGGTCGTCGGATCCGCCCAGCGACTCCGGGAAGGCACGATGCACGGCCTCGTTCTCCACCAGGTACTTCAGTTGCCCGGATACCCGGGCGCGGTGCTCGGTGTGCGTTAGCCCCTCGATCTTGTGCAGCTCAGGGCGTGCGGCAAGATCCCTGGCCTGGCGCCGGGTTTCGGCCCACTTGCCCAGGAGCTGTTCTCCCAGGCCGGCGACGTCGACGGCGGGCCGGGCGTCGGCTGCCGCCCTGGCGGTGGTTGCGCGCGCGGCGGGGCGCTGCTTTCTTCCGGCGGGACGGTCCACTAATTCAGTCATGTCGAGTCCTTCGTTGGTGCTGACAGAGGGTGGTGGTGCTGATTGTTGCTGTGGTGTAGCCGCAGTGGATGCTTATGTCCGTGTGGATGGAATCAGCTCCGGCGCGATGCCGACGCAGAGCCAGTCGGTGATCTGCCGCGCCATCGCTTCCTGCCCGGGCTTGGCAGGGGAAGCAGGGGTGGTGAGCCACTGCTCGCCCGCGTTCCGGACCATCCCGATGGCCGCTTTGGGCCAGTAGCCGATGACGGCTTCCTTGCCGTCACCCAGATGCGAGCGCATGGGGGCGGCAATCATTTCGGCCACGGAGTCAAAAAAGTGGCCCAGGGCGGCGGATCCCGCTCCCGGGTCCTGGGCGCTGTCCGCGTCGGCGGCCGGACGGGTCACAAAGGTGTAGACGTTGGGACTGGTACTGGCCATCTGCAGGTAGGCAGTAACCATGGCCAGCAAACCTTCCCTGGGGGTATCAGCGCTCTGCGCCGCCTCCCGGATCCGGCGCTGCATCTGGCTGAGGACAACCTCACCCACGGCCTGCTGCAGTCCCGCCTTGTCGCCAAAATAGCGGTAAAACACTGACTTGGATGTGCCGGCCGCCGTTGCGATGTCCTCCATCGATGCGTCGCTGCCCAGTGCGTGCACTGCCCGCCGCGCTGATTTGATCAGCTCCCGTCGCCGTTCCTCCCGGTGGCTCTGCCAGCGCGATGAGCGGCCGTCGCCGGGAGCGGCGGCAGGCGTGGCGGAAGTCGAGGTTTGCTGGAAGTTCACGATACCCAGCGTATCAGGTACGCTGGGTATCGGTAACCGCACGTGACCCGAGGAGATACCCATGTCCATTGACGGACAGACCACTACCGGACCTGAGTCCGGCACTCCCGCCGAAGCCCCCGCACCCCGGCTCCGCAGGGCAATCATCGTTGGCGGCAACAGGATCCCGTTCGCCCGGGCCGGCGGCGCTTATGCCAAATCCTCAAACCAGGACATGCTGACGGCGGCGTTGGACGGGCTGATTGCGCGCTTTGGCCTGCAGGACGAGCGCATCGGGGAAGTGGCAGCGGGGGCCGTGCTGAAGCACTCCCGGGACTTCAACCTCACGCGGGAAGCAGTGCTGGGTTCCGCCTTATCGCCCGAAACACCGGCCTACGACCTCCAGCAGGCGTGCGCAACCGGGCTCGAAACCGTGGTGGGCCTTTCCAACAAGATCAAACTGGGCCAGATCGAGTCGGGAATCGCAGGCGGGGTGGACTCCGCATCGGACGCGCCCGTGGTGGTCAGCGAAGGGCTACGCGAAGTTATCCTCGACCTCAGCCGGGCGAAAAGCGTCCCGCAGCGGCTGCAGATCCTCAGCAGGCTCAGGCCCAAGGACCTCGCCCCGCTGGCCCCCGGCACGTCCGAACCGCGGACAGGTCTTTCCATGGGGGAGCACCAGGCGCTCACCACCTCGCAGTGGAAGATCTCCCGTGAGGCCCAGGACGAGCTGGCACTCGACAGCCACCGGAACCTCGGGTCGGCCTACGATGCCGGATTCTTCGATGACCTCATCACCCCTTACCGGGGCCTGACCCGCGACGGGAACCTGCGTCCTGACACCTCGCTGGACAAGCTCGCCGGACTGAAGCCGGTCTTCGGGAAGAACCTCGGCGCCGACGCGACCATGACGGCAGGCAACTCCACGCCGCTGACCGATGGCGCCTCCACCGTGCTGCTGGCCTCCGAGGAATGGGCTGACGCCCGGGACCTGCCAAAGCTTGCTGCCGTCGTGGATGCCGAAGCGGCCGCCGTCGACTTTGTCCACGGCAAGGACGGCCTGCTGATGGCACCGGTATTCGCCGTGCCAAGGCTGCTCGCCCGGCAGGGACTCAGCCCGGCGGACATCGACTTTTTCGAGATCCATGAAGCTTTCGCCTCCACAGTCCTCAGCATGCTCGCGGCATGGGAGGACGAGGAATTCGGGCGTACCCGGCTGGGCCTGGACGGCGCTTTCGGCAAGATTGACCGGTCACGGTTGAACGTCAATGGTTCCTCGCTCGCCGCCGGCCACCCGTTCGCCGCGACGGGCGGCAGGATTGTCGCTTCCCTTGCCAAGACGCTCCATGCCAAGGCCAACGCCGAGGGCCGCCCCGTCCGGGGCCTGGTCTCGGTATGCGCTGCCGGTGGACTTGGCGTGGCCGCAATTCTGGAATCACTGTAGGGGCACGGATGACTGACACGTATGCACAACTCGTCAACCAGGGCCTGGGCCGGAACGTTGCCAGGAGGCTGGGGCTGCCCCAGCCCGCCATCCTGCGCCGGTACGAGCCCGGACAACCGCTGATCACCGGGCCAGTCCTGGTCCAGGGAGACACCCCCGGCGCCGACAAACTGGCCGCCGAACTGCTGGCATGGGACCTCGACGTCCGGAGGCACGCTGTTCCGCGCGAGAAGCTTGGGGCCATCATCCTGGTCCTGGACGAAGTGGCCCGCCCCGAAGACCTTGGGAAACCCATCCTTACCGTCGCCGCGTCCCTCCGGGACCTTGGCCCCGGTGGCAGGGCCATCACCGTATCCCGGCCCGCGTCCGGCGCAGCCACACCAGCCCAGGCCGCCGCACGGCAGGGGGTGGACGGCTTCCTGCGCTCCCTTGCCAAGGAACTGCGCGCCGGCGCCACCGGCAATGGCCTGCTCCTGGCGCCGGAGGTGGAGACAACAAGCCCCAGTACGCTGGCGGCAATAAGGTTCTTCCTCTCGGGCCGGTCCGCTTTTGTGGATGGTCAGTTCCTCACGGTCTCCACTACGGCGGGAGAACCGCCCCGCAACGTTGAGAAGCCGCTGGAAGGAAGGATCGCCGTCGTCACCGGAGCAGCCCGGGGCATCGGTGCGGCCATCGCCAGGACCCTGCACCGCGATGGCGCCACGTTGGTCCTGGTGGACATCCCCGCGGCCGGGGACCATCTTGCCGAAGTGGCCAACGAGGTCAAGGGCACCGCCCTCCAGCTGGACATCAGCAGGGACGACGCCGGGCAGCGGATCCTGGAGCATGCCTCGCAGCGGCACGGGCGCCTCGACATCATGGTCCACAATGCGGGCATCACCAGGGACAAGCTCCTTGCCAACATGGACGAGTCCCGCTGGAGGTCAGTGATTGAGGTCAATATCGCAGCGCAGCTCCGGATCAACGAGGCCCTGCTCGCGTCAGCAGGCTTCCGCTCGTCACCCCGGATAGTCTCCGTGGCATCCACCAGCGGCATTGCCGGCAACCGCGGCCAGACAAACTACGCGGCCTCCAAGGCAGGCGTGGTGGGAATGGTCCGGGCAACTGCGCCATTGATCGCCGCCTACGGGGGCACCATCAACGCCGCGGCCCCGGGCTTTATCGAAACGGAGATGACAGCCCGGATTCCCTTCGCCCTGCGGGAGATGGGCCGACGCCTGAACTCGCTGCAGCAGGGTGGACAGCCCACTGACGTTGCGGAGACCATCGCGTTCCTGGCCAGCAACGCCGCCGGCGGCATCAACGGCGAGGTGCTTCGGGTCTGCGGACAAAACCTGGTGGGGGCATGATGCCCCCACAGCCAGTCATCCTCGGGGAGATGCCGTCGCTGTCGAAGCTGTACGTCAACGCCGCAGCCCAGGCGGCACGGCGGCGCCTGCTGGGGACCCACGATGGCTCTGACCTGCCGGCCGAAAGCCATGAGGTGCGCGGAGTGCGGGTGGACGTCGGCAACCTCACTGCCTACCAGCACCTTATTGGCGAGTCGGCCAGTGACGTCCTGCCGGCCGGCTTTATCCACGCCCTCTCGTTCCCCCTCGCCATAAGTCTGATGAACAGGGACGACTTTCCGCTTCCGCTGTTGGGCATGATCCACCTCCGGAACAGCGTGGAACAACGTTCGCCGCTGCTTTTCACGGATTTGATGGACATCACTGCCCACGTGGAGAACCTGCGCGGGCACCGCGCCGGCACCCAGGTGGATGTGGTCAGCGAAGTGCGGCGGGCAGGTTCCGCGGACACTTGCTGGCGGGGCGTCTCAACCTACCTCGCCAAGGGGGTCTTCCTGCCCGGAATCGACAAACCCTCGGCGGCGCCCGCGCGTGCTGACTTCAAGGCACCCGATCCCACGGCGCTGTGGCAGCTGGGGGTCGATACCGGCCGGGCGTACGCAGCTGTGTCCGGCGACTTCAACCCCATCCACCTCAGCGTGCTTTCAGCAAAGGCTTTGGGGATGCGCCGCTCCATCGCCCATGGCATGTACCTGGCGTCCAGGGCCCTCGCCGACGTCGGCGCTGTCCGCGGGGATTCCTTTACGTGGGAGGTGGACTTTGAGGCGCCGGTCTTCCTTCCCTGCCGGGTGGCCCTGGATATCAGCAGCGTTCAGGGAAGTGCCGGGACATGGGAGCGTTCCGAATTCACCGCCTGGAACCCCCGGTCGGGCCGCCGGCATTTCAGCGGCTCCGTTGCCCTGCTCTAGACCCTGGTCTTACGACGCCGGGGCGTCAGTTCCCGGACGGACGGAACGCAGGATCCGGTGCAGGCTGAGGAGGATCGATTCGGACGCAGGCACGGCGCCCTGGTCCAGCTCCCTGGCGGCGGTGGTTGCCATGCACGCTTCCACCGCCGACTTGGCAGCCGTGAAACGCTCCGCCTGCCGGTCCTCATCGTCGGTGCTGAAGGAACACAACAGTTCGCCGGTGGCGGTGATGGCGTCGGCGAGCGGAACGTTGTCCTCCAATGGGACGGTGTACGGCACATCGCTTTCCCAGATCACGTCGGACAGCACGTCCGTCATGTCCTGGACGTGGAACGAGACCCTTTCCAGTTGGCGAAGGTTGCGGTAGTCACGGTCGATGTCACGGGGGTGGAGCTTGCGCCGGGGGTTCGCCCTTCGGCTGGCGTCCGCCTCCTTGACGAGGTGCCGGACCGACCGGGTGGCCGATGCCAGCTCGTCGGTACGGCGGGACCATTCTTCGTGCTCGGGCGGCCATTCTTCCTTGAGCGCGGAACCCATATCCGTCATCTGCCGGCCCAGCGCGAGGCGGAGGTCGTCCAGGCTGGCCGCGGCCGCTTTGAGGTGGAGCGGCGGAAAGACCAGGAAGTTAACGGCAATGCCCACTGCGACGCCGGCACCCATCTGCACCAGATAGCCGAAGGAAAAGTCGTCGGCATTGCTTCCGCCCACCAGCAGGACCAGCAGGGCCGCCGTCGGAATCCAATCACTGCCTGAACCGAGGCCCGGCAAGCCGCCCAGCAGCACGCCTATCCCCATAAAAATGGCCACCGTCAGTGGTGACGGGTCCGCAATGTGCACCAGGACCACGGCGAGCCCGATGCCCACGGCCAGTCCGGTGAGGGCCTGCACGCCCTGCCGGACCGAGCCCGCCACGTTGTGGTACATGGCCACCAAGGCTCCCAGGGGCGCGTAGTAGGCATAGTGTGACGCGCTGCCCGGCATCAGCGGGGCGATGAGGAATGCCAGCCCGGCGGCCAATGCCGCTTTTGCTGCCAGCTGCAGGCGCTGCGCAGCGAACGCGGCGGACAGTCCTTCCACCGCCTGCTTTAAGAAACGGGTCCCCCCGGCCCACCGGATTGCCGGTCGTGCTTGAGTTTTGACCATCCGCCCCACACTAGGGCGCCTTGTCCGCAACCACAAAGGCGCAGGTCAGGGCCGCAGAAAACCGGCTGGAGCGGCCCGTTCAGGAGGAAACAGCAGCCGAACGGCGTACGGCAGCTGCCAGCTGGTGCGCCTTTCCGGGCGTCCGCCCGTCCTCCGCGCGGCGGGGAACGTAACCGAAACCGAGGCCGTAGGCGGGGTCGGCGAACCCGAGGGCGGCGTTGGCGCCCTCATGGCCGAAGGCACGGTGGCTGCCGAAGTCCCGGGACGGATGCGGTTTCATAAACACCACGGCGAAGGCGTTGTCCAGGCCGGATGAGCGGTCCAGGCCCCACACCTGCTCCTGGGACATCAGGTCCAGCGTTTGCGGACTGAGGAAAGCGCCGGTGCCGTCAATCCCGGTGGTGGCCGCGGCGTAGAGCCGGGCCAGCCCCTCCGCCGATCCCACCCCGCCGGCCGCAGACATGCCTTCACTCCGGACGCTGCGGATATTGGGCAGTTCCATGATGGTGCTGACCGGCGCGTTGCTGTTCAGTCCTTCCAGGCTGAGCGGATCCACCCATGGCCCTTCCGCCTCGGCGGTATAGAGGACGTCCCGGTACCGGGGCTCCAGCTCCGCGGGCAGGCCAAGGAAGAAGTCGATGCCCAGCGGTGTCCGGATCCGCCGTTCGTAGATGCTTTGCAGGGATTCTCCGGCCGTCCGGCGGCACAGTTCCTCCATGATGATCCCGATGGTCAGGGCGTGATAGCCGAATTGCCGGCCAGGCTGCCAGGAGGGCCGCGCCGCCGCCAGCCGGGCAGCAGCATCGGCAGTGGTGAACTCATCCAGGGCGAACCCGCCCTCCACACCCATCAGGCCGGCCTGGTGGGACAACGCCTGCCGCACGAGGAGCCGGTCCTTGCCGTGGACGCCAAACTCGGGCCAGTACTTGGTCACGGGGGCGTCGAGGTCAAGCAGGCCGTCCTGGACCAGGAGTGCGATCACCATGGCCGCCACTCCCTTGGAGCAGGAGTAGGCGCCCGTGATGGT
The DNA here is from genome assembly GCA_900110595.1 of Arthrobacter sp. OV608. Taxonomy (GTDB): domain Bacteria; phylum Actinomycetota; class Actinomycetes; order Actinomycetales; family Micrococcaceae; genus Arthrobacter. Next base: position 277,658 of record FOEZ01000005.1, read on the forward strand.
TTGCTGGTCCATATCCGGGCCACCGGCCAGCCGCACCACCTGCGACCCGTTCCGGTACGCGGCCAGCTGTGCACTGTAGGTCGGGTCCCCGGCCAGGAACGATTCGAACAGCTCCAGGACATTTTCGAAACCGGGCGCTACAAAACCCTGAGAAGTTTGCATCCTGCCAGTCTAAGCGAGCAAGCGCTTTCCCCTACAGCGTCGCGCCGTGGCCCGGCGCAACTTCTTCACCCGGTTTCACCGGGCCAGGCGGTGTTCCGTCGCCAAAGGGCCTGCCGCCCAGGGGCTCGCGGCCGTGTGGCTCAAGCCACCCGCCAAGGGCAGGACCTGCGGGAACGATCCGGGTGGGATTGATGTCCTCGTGCACGATGTAGTAGTGCTGCTTGATCTGCACAAAGTCGATGGTGTCCCCAAATCCGGGCGTCTGGAAAAGGTCCCGGGCGTATCCCCACAATGCGGGCATCTCGCTGAGTTTTTGACGGTTGCACTTGAAGTGGCCGTGGTAGACGGCGTCGAACCGGGCCAGGGTGGTGAACAGCCTCACGTCCGCTTCGGTGATGGTGTCGCCCACCAGGTAGCGCTGGCCGGACAGGCGGTCCTCCAGCCAGTCCATCGCGGCCCAGAGCCGTTCATAGGCCGAGTCGTATGCTTGCTGTGAGCCGGCGAAGCCGCAGCGGTAGACACCGTTGTTGACCTCTGTAAACACCCTCTTATTAACCTGGTCGATCTCGTCCCGGAGGTGCTCGGGGTACAGCACAGGTGCGCCGGGACGGTGGAACCTGGTCCATTCGGTGGAGAAGTCCAGCGTGATCTGCGGGAAGTTGTTGGTCACCACTTCACCAGTGGCCACGTCGACGATCGCGGGGACGGTGATACCCCGCGGGTAGCCCGGGAACCGCTTGAAAAAGGCCTCCTGCAGGCGTTCGATGCCCAATACCGGGTCCACTCCGCCGGGGTCAAGGTCAAAGGTCCAGGACCGGGCATCGTGTGTAGGGCCTGGCTGGCCGAGGGAGATCGCATCCTCCAGTCCCAGGAGGCGGCGGACAATCACGGTTCTGTTGGCCCAGGGGCAGGCCCTCGCGGCGATGAGGCGGTACCGTCCAGCCTCGACCGGCCAGCCAGGTTCCCCGTTGGGTCCCGGCCTGCCGTCCGCGGTGATCCGGTCCTCGATGTAGTTGGTGTCGCGGTTGAACTCGGCTCCGCCCGTGACGTAGGAGCCGCACGTGCTGTAATCAGTGGTTCTGCCGCCTGCCCTTTGCTGGGCGTTTTCCGTTTCCTGGCTCATAAAACAAGCCTATGCGCCCCGCGGCAGGATTGTTGAGATCGGCTGCCAGGCCGCCAGCCAGGATCCGGCCACAAGGACCACGAACATGAGGATCCAGATGCCGGAAGGCACTGCCGTTGCACGGTACAGCAGGTAGGCATCGGACGTGGCAAGCCTGTCCCTCCGGCGCAGGTGGACGTGCGTGAGTTTGCCGAGGTCCCGAACCGCACCAATCAGGAGTACCAGGCCCACGATGACGGCGACATGGCCCACGAACGCTGCCGGAACGAGGACAATCAGCGCGATGCAGCCAAGGATGGCTCCGGTGGTGATGAGGAAGCCCGCAGCGTTGCGAAGAAAGACCAGTGTGGCGGCCAGGGCAACGGCGCTGGCCGCGACGGCGGCCGGCCCCCAGCCATTGAAACCAGACCATACGAAGGCAGCACCAATCACGGCAGGCGTGGGGTAGCCCCAGAAGCAGGACCAAACGGTGGCGAGCTTGCTCCGGCTGTAGGTGGTGGTGGTTCCGGAATGGTCAAGCCTGAGCCGGATTCCGGCGAGCCGCTGTCCGCTCGTTACGGCGGCAACGGCGTGTCCCAGTTCGTGGGTTGCGGTAGCGAGCAGGCCAACATACCTCCAGGACCGGCGGGGGATGGCCAACGCAGTGGCGATGGATACCACCAGCAGCAACTCAGTGCTGGTAATGGTGGGGATATCCGTCTGGCTGAACGCGGTGAGCACCCGGGCCCAAAAGTCATAGGGGAGGCTCACGGGGTGTGGTCCGGGGAGGTGTGGGCTTTTTCGGGCATAAGCCCCTACGGTACTAGGGATGGCTGAGTGCGGCCGCAGTACCCTGCCGCCCCGCGAACAAGGGCCAACATAAAACAAGGAACAGAGGAAAACCGTGTCATCACTGAAAGAACGGCTGCAGGCCGACGTGGTCATCCACATGAAGGAGCGCAACAAGACGGCGCTCACCACCGTCCGGAACGTCCTTGGCGAAATCGAGACCCGGGAGAAGTCGGGTAAGACTCCGGTGCAGCTTGATGACCTGCAGGTAACGTCCCTGCTGCAGAAGGAAGCTGCGAAGCGCCGCGAAACGGCGGGAATCTACACGGAAGCCGGCCAGCCGGACCGTGCCGCGGCGGAGATCGCCGAGGCGGAAGTCATAGAGTCCTACCTGCCCCAACCGCTGTCGCAGGAAGAAGTCGAAGCGATCGTGGATGAGGTCATGGCCGGGCTGCGCGACGCGGGCCGTGAACTGACACGGCGGCAGATGGGCGAAGTCATGAAACCAGTGACGGCGGAGGTGGCGGGGCGCTTCGACGGCAAGGAAGTCAGCCAGATCGTGCGGCGGAAGCTCGCTTAAAGCCGAGAGGCACGTCTCCCAATGGGACGTGCCTCTTGCTCAGTTGAGGGAATGGCTGAATCCGCCGCTCCACATGACCGCCTGGTCAGCCCTCGCACTCGGTGCAGTAGCTGTGGCCGTCCTTCTGGCGCGCAATCTGCGAGCGGTGACGGACCAGGAAGCATGAGTAGCAGGTGAATTCGTCGTCCGCCTGCGGAATGACCTGCACCACGAGCTCCTCGGCGACGAATTCGCCGCCGGGTACGCCCGCACCGTCCAGGCCGTCAGCTTCGTCCAGCTCAAGCACAACGCTGCGTGCGTCGGGAGCATTGGCTGACTGGAGCTGCTCGAGTGAGTTGTCCTGCGATTCCTTGACGTCGGAACGCAGTTCATCATAATCGGTTGCCACTTTGGGTGCTTCTCTTTTCTTTGGTTCGTCTGTCGCGTATGAAACGTACAGCATCATCCGGGTATTCCCCAATAGCCGGAGTATATTGACCGCCGCCTGGGTACAGGTTCAGGGGAAGGCCGGCGCAGCATCCGCTGTGCTGTTCCGGCCGCAGGAGCAGGGGAGGCCGCAGGAAAAGAAGCGGCCCCGGCTTGAGTCGAAGGGGTTTATGTGGAGCAGATGACTGCAGAATTCGGTGGTGCCGGGCGGGCCGGTATGGGTGTGGGCCCCGTCCTTGAGAAGTTCGATGAAGTGTACAGGATTGCGGTCCTGCGCGGCGGCGGACTGGGTGACCTGATTTTTGCCATCCCTGCCATGGCCGCCCTGAAAGCGGCGTATCCGGAGGCTTCCATAACGCTTCTTGGCACTCCGGCGCACCAGGCACTGATTGCGGCGACGAAAAGCCCGGTGGACGAAGTCTGTGTCCTGCCCTTTTCCGAAGGCGTCCGGCCGGGCGAGGAAAACGAGGAAGAACTGGACCGTTTCTTCCAGGAGATGCGTGCGCGCCGCTTCGACCTCGCGGTCCAGCTTCACGGCGGGGGACGGTACTCGAATCCCTTCCTGCTGCGCCTCGGAGCCCGGCATACGGTAGGAACCCGCACGGCCGATGCGGCGAGCCTGGAGCGTACGGTCCCCTACCTCTATTACCAGCATGAACCGCTGCGGGCTTTGGAAGTTGCGGGTTTCGCCGGGGCATTTCCCGTTGACCTTGAGGCCCGGCTCGCTCCGGCGGAGGGGCTGCGCGCCTTTTCCGGACCAGCCGACGACGGCACCCAGCCTTTGGTGGTGATACATCCCGGCGCCACCGATCCCCGCCGTCGTTGGCCTGTAGAGCGGTTCGCCGAACTGGCGGCGGCCTGCGCCGCAGACGGATTCCAGGTGGTCGTTGTGGGGGACGGCAGTGAGCAGGAGATAGGCGCGCGCATCGTCGAACTGGCCGATTCGGGACAGGTCCGGTCCGTGGCGGGAAAACTGGACATGGCAGGTCTGGTGGCGCTCCTTGCCAGGGCAGCGGTGGTGGTGGGAAATGACAGCGGCCCGCGGCACCTGGCGCAGGCCCTTGGTGTGCCCACCGTGGGAATCTTCTGGGCTGGCAATGTCATCAACGCCGGGGCGCTGGGCAGGAGCCTCCATCGCCTCCACGCCTCCTGGGTCACTGCCTGCCCGACATGTGGGATTGATGTCACACAGGTGGGCTGGACGGCACCACGCTGCCCGCATGACGATTCCGTGGTGGCCGGAGTGGCCGTCCGCGATGTGCATGAGGACGTCCGCAGCCTGGCGGCAACTGGCCTGGGCGGGCTGGGCGTATGAGCAACCCGGGAACTGGACCGGCCATGGCGCCCAATGGAGTGCAGGATGGCAGGCCTGAGCTCCTGGTCCTCCGGGCCCTCAAACTAGGCGACCTGCTCGTTGCGGTTCCGGCACTCAAGGCCCTCCGGAGGACCTTCCCGGAGCACAGGCTGCGGTATGCGGCCCAAGGATGGTTGTCCGAGGCACTGGGCCTGGTGGGCGGTTATGAGCTTTTCCCCACCCATGGCCTTGATGAGCCGTTGGCCATCGAGCCCGGCGTAGTGGACGTGGCCGTGAACCTGCACGGCAGCGGGCCGGAAAGCCAGGACCGGATCGAGGCCCTGCAGGCCAGGCAGACAATCGGGCACCGGAGCCAGTACCGGGATGGGCCGCCCTGGCGCGCGGAACTGCACGAAAGGGAGCGCTGGGTCAGGCTCCTGGAGTGGCACGGCATCGAAGCTGATCCCCTCGATATCCACCTGAACCGACCCCATGTGCCGAGCCCGGTTCCCGGTTCCACCGTCCTGCACGTGGGAGCGGCCTACGGCAGCCGCCTCTGGCCGGCCGAGCGCTTCGCGGCAGTTGCCTCCACCCTTGCCGCGGCGGGGCACAACGTCGTCTTCACGGGCGGGAGCGGTGAACGGGACCGTGCTCTGGACGTCTGCCGCCGGGCTGGTTTTGCTGAGGACACGGTGCTGGCGGGGCGGCTGGGGCTGGCCGAATTCGCGGCCACCATCGCAGCTGCGCGGCTTGTGATCTCGGCGGATACCGGAGCGGCCCACCTGGCATCCGCGTATGGCACCCCGTCAGTGGTGCTGTTTGGCCCGGCTCCACCCGAGATCTGGGGCCCGCCCCCGGGGCCGCACGTCGTCCTGACCCGGGCTGAGCTGAGGCGTGGCGACACCTTCGCAGACCAACCCGACCCCGCACTTCTGGCTGTCACTGTCCAGGACGTCATGGCGGCGGCGCGCGGGTTGGGCGTGATGTAGGGCAGGAAAGCCCAAGCCAACCTTGGTGTGTACGGGCCCTCTTGTTTGGGGCCGTGGACCCCTAAAATGAAGCTATGGGCATTGAGTTCGGGATTGCCTTGGTGTTGTTCACCGCCCTGCTCTGGGTCGTGGTCACTTTCGCCATCCTGTCCGGCATTGACCGGCCGGAGCGGAAGGCCCGGCGCCAGGAACGGAGAGCGGACCGGGCCGAAAAGCGCAGGATCAGGTACCGTCCGGTGGTTGGCGGGTCCCGGCTTGCGCACCGAGGCAAGCAATCGCGCACCCTGCACCCGCACTGATGCCGGCAGCGGTCATTGCGCTACAACAAGCGAATGCGGGCCCGGGTGGGGAAGCCGGACCAGTCCGGCGATGGCCTGAGCTATCTTTCGTCCGCCCTGGGCCGACGGCTCGATGGGGTTCGCATAGTCCGCGTCCTGGCTGCAGATGAGCCGCAGGTCTATCAGTGCTGCTCCATGCGAGAAGGCGGCCCTGGTGATGGAGTCGTTGAAAAGGGCCAGCGCCGCCTTGATGACCTTCTGGTTCGGCTCCGAGGAAGGTGTGTCGTAGATGGTGCATACCGCTGCCGGCAACCCCTGCGCCAGGACCGCAGGCAGCATGGCCCGGTAGTCGGCGTCGAACCTGTCTCTCGCCGCCGCCAGCAGCAGCAGCGCCGCGGCAACTGAGGCGGGTTGCTCCTGCAACAGCGGCGCATAGCCCAGCGCGTCGTTTCCACCGACGCTCACCACGAGGTGGCTCGCGTCCGCAGGCAGGCGGCTAAGCTGGCGGGCGACGCCGGTGATGACGTCCCCGTCGATCGCCAAAAGTGAGCATTTCCAGCCCGGCAGTTCCTGCCGCAGCTGGGTGACCACGTCCGGGCCGCCATCAACGTAGGCGCCGTTGTCGAAGATGGAATCGCCCAGCAGCACCACGTGGCCCGGCTTCCGGCCCTGACCGTCCGCATTATTCATTGCTGCCATGTTCCACCCTTGACTCGATATGGGCCACCTGCGTGGCGGCGGCCTGTCCGCCGTGCCGGGCAGCCAGGAACGCCGCCAGCGCAGGGTTATCGATATCGCGCGCCAGCCAGGGAACTGCCTGCGCCGCCGCGTCGTCGCCGAGCACAGCCCTGTGGGACTGCCCCCGCACCACGAATTCCCGCATCCCGCTCCGGCTCGCCAACTCGGCCAGCCGCTCCACGAACGCGGAGGCGCGCGGTGACCGGCTGGCAATGGAAACCTCTGCTGCTGCATCCAGGAGCCGGGCGGAGTACCAGAGATACCAGGGTTTGGGCCCGAGGCCCCGGTCGATCCAGTGTGCCGCAGCAGTCAGGTCGCCGTGCTCCATAAACAGGCGCGCTTCGGCACCGGCTGCCAAAGCCATGTAGCAGTGATCACCGGCCAGCTCGGCCATCACCCACGACCGGTCGATCAGGGCCGCAGCCTCCTCGAGCTGGCCCGCTGCCAAGTACGTCTCGCCCCGGAGCCCGGCCACAAACGGCTCGAACGAGGTCCAGTGCTCCTCTGCGATCCAATCCTGTGCACGGTCCAGGGTCACGGCCGCCTGCTTCAGCTCTCCACGAAGCAGGAAGACCCGTCCCAGCAGCGCCGCACTGAACGCCTGCTGCCGCCGGCTTCCCAAAGCCTCAGCCAGCCGCCCGGACTCCACGAGCGCGGTCACGGCGGCGTCGTACCGGGCGGTGTCGGAGGCCAACATGCCTTGGATGGCAAGGACCCGCGCCTGTTCATCCAGGAATCCCTCGGCCGCAATCATCGCCCGGTCCAGCCAGCCGGCGGCACGGTCCGGCACACCCCGCTGCACGGACAAGTAGCCCAGCTCGCGGTAGGCGGCAGCGGCGGTGCGTGAGGCGCCTACGGGGCCTTCCGCCTGCAACGCGCGGTGCAGGAAGTCCGCCACCTCCGCGCCGCGGCCGCCCGCGTGGTGGATCAACGCCCCGGACAATGCCACCAAGGACTCTGCGAGCAGATGATCATTCCCCGTGCCGCGTGCCAGCACCACGGCCAGACGCAGCTGCTCAAGCCCCCGGTCCACTGCACCCGCCCAGAGCGATGCCCCGCCCGCATCCAGGTAGGAACGCACCGTCGCAGGCGTGGCCGGCATCAAGGGGTCCTTCTGCGGGGCCGCGTCAGACAATGCCTGCCGGACCTCCGCGGGCAGCGGCAGGCCCAGCTCCTGCCGGTAGAGGTCCCCGCACTTGGTGACATGCTGCCGGGCGCGGCGGTGCTCGCCCATGGCCACAAGAGCCTTGACCAGGACGGCGTTGCAGTCTGCATGGAAGGGATCCCGCTCAAGGGCGAGGGTTGAGAGCTCCGCAGCCAGCCCGGGAGTGCCCGCAGCCAGGGCAGCCAGTGCTGCCTCATACAGCAGGGACTGGACTACGTTGTCGAAGCGGTAGCGCTGGTCCGCCAGCCAGGAGTCGAAGACAGGGCAGTCAGCGAAGGACAGCCCCTCCAGCAACTGTCCGGTGAAGCCGCGGGGGTCCATGCCGGTGTTGGCGGCCGAGTCCAGTACTTCCAGGGCGTCACACTGCCACGGAGGCTCAAGTACCAGCCGCAGGGGATCGCCGCCCACCGTCACTCCGTCCAAGGCGCGCCGCAGCTCGGACAGGTTCCAGCGCAGGGCACCCAGGGGATCGGCAGCATCGGGAAAAAGCAGCGATGCCATACGGAGTCTGCTGGTGCCTTCGTCCTGCAGCGCAAGGTAGGCCAGCACCGCCCAGGCCTTGCGGCCCCTGGGCTGGAGTGGAGTAGCGCCAAGGGACTCGATCGCTGGAGGACCGAGGAGCCGAATCCATTTCCCGGCCATAGGGCCCATGCTACTGCCGCCCGTCCCGGGCGTCTTTAGCGGTCACACGCTTACTCACACGCCCGCCGCACACACTGGCATCACCACATCCACCACTCACACGAGGTGTAATCATGGAACTGCTCGGACTGCTGCTCTTTGTACTCTGGGTCCTCATAACCACCGTCTGCACGGTGTTGGCCGACGGCCGGGGCCACACGCCCAACGTCCGCTCCACAGCGCCGTGGTCGGCCGGTGACCTACCGAGCGAGCCCTACAGGGCGCTTCTGATGTAGGTTCTCCAGGCCCGGCCAACAAGGAGTTCGACGGCGGGAACCGGCTGGCCTGCCGGCTCCCGCCGTCGCTTTGCGCGCGTCGGCGAATGCTGTGACGCCGGCCGGGTGCTTGCCGGATTGGGAAAACGCGGGAGACTGGAGGTCACCACGACGAAAGCGGACCACCTTGATCAAGCTCCAGCAGGACGCCGACGGTTTCATCCGGATGAACCGGCACTTCCCCGAGAACCTCACTGTCACCGTCATCTTCACCGATGGCGCTACGGAGGAGTTCCCGGGCCGCCGGCTCAACCGTGCCTATGACGACGCGTTGGCTGAATACCGCGCCCAGAACCACCTGGATGCCAAAGGCTTCCAACGGTCAGCCCAGAAGAAAACGGGCTCAGGGAACAAGATCGACTTTGTGCGCGTCCACCCTGGAATGGGCCGACCGGAATAGCAGAAGCTCAAGAAGGGCAAGGAACACAGCCGGCGGAGTCGGCTCCGCCAGGAGGCTGTGTACGTCACAGCGGGCGCTTGGCGATTTTCTTAACCCAGGCGGGGGACTCGAGGCCCTGCTTCTTATCAGTTGAGAGTCGAAGGCGGGCAGCCCGAACGATGACGCGTTCCTGTGCGGGGGAGACGTAAGGCTTCTGCTCGCCGTCGGACGTTTTCTTTTCCGCTACTGCACTCATCGATCCTCCTTCAGGTCCTCGTCCACTTCATTGTCCGGCAACGGAGGCAACAGGTCCAGTGTGGCCTCACCGTTGGCCAGTGGACGCGTCCAGGCTTCGGCAATGATTTGGGCCTCTTCCGGCCCGGCAAGATTGCTGGTGCTGAGCAGCTCCAGCACGGCGAGGCCGATGTCTTGTTTCTCGGGCTTGTTGTCCACGGAGGCTTCCAGGGCCCACTGGGCCCTGCGCCACCATTCGGCACGGCTGTCGGCTTCAGCTTTTTGCCGCAGGGCCCGATCGTCCGCGACGGTCCGCTGCCGAAGGGTATTCCACCCAATAAAGGCGGCCAGCAGGGCACCGAGCACCACGGCCAGCGGACCCAGGGCGGCAACGATCTGCCACCACTCTGCTGGTCCGCTGTCCAAAGTGACATGGACCGCGTCTGGCGACGGTATGCTGTTCACACACCCAGCCTAAGTGCCGCCACCGACAGTCCAGTACGGCTCTGCCTGTAAGGGGCTCTGCCTCCAAGGGGCGTACTGCCGAACGGTGTCACTTGCGTTAAAAGAGTGGTGGATGTCACTCCAGCCATCAGTGCGGAGCCAAATACGGGGGTTTAAGACACAAAGAAGCCCCGGAAAATCAGTGATTTTCCGGGGCTTCCGTTTGTGCGCGGAGGGGGACTTGAACCCCCACCCCCTTTCGAGGACTAGCACCTCAAGCTAGCGCGTCTGCCATTCCGCCACCCGCGCAGGTGGTATTTCGGGAACCGTTTCCGCCTTTCAGCGTTTCGCATCTCTCCGAAGCAGCGAGAAAAACTCTAACACGAGTTTCCGGGAACAACGAATCGGGCCAAATGGGTAGGCTGAGGGCAGCGAACCGGCGCATGCCCACCCGTCATTCCCAGTGAGGAGCTTTCATATGCCTGATGTCCTGCCCGAGGATGAAGTTGTCCGAATCTGCCAGGAGCTCATCCGGATAGACACCTCAAACTACGGGGACGGGTCCGGGCCGGGGGAGCGGGCCGCAGCCGAGTATGCGGCCGGGCTCATCGAAGAGGTCGGCCTGGAGGCCGAGATCTTTGAGTCTGCTCCCGGGCGGGCGAATGTGGTGACCCGGATGGCTGGCGAGGACCCCTCCGCCAGCGCCCTCGTGGTGCACGGCCACCTCGACGTGGTGCCCGCACTCCGGGACCAGTGGTCCGTGGACCCGTTCGGGGCCGAACTGAAGGACGGGCTCATCTGGGGCCGCGGCGCCGTCGATATGAAGGACATGGACGCCATGATCCTCTCGGTCCTGCGAAGCTTCGCCAGGACCGGCAAAAAGCCCAAGCGGGACATCATCTTCGCCTTCTTCGCCGACGAGGAAGCCGGCGGGGCTTTGGGCGCGCGGTACGCAGTGGACAAGCGTCCGGAACTCTTCGAGGGCGCCACGGAAGCCATCTCCGAAGTCGGTGGCTTCTCGGCAACCATCGGCGGCCAGCGCACCTACCTGCTCCAGACCGCGGAAAAGGGAATCTCCTGGCTGCGCCTGGTGGCGCACGGCCGGGCCGGCCACGGCTCCCAGATCAACACGGACAACGCCGTCACCCGCCTGGCGGCAGCGGTAACGCGGATCGGCGAATACAAGTGGCCCATCGAACTGACCCCCACCACCCGGCAGTTCCTGGATGGCGTGACCGAACTCACGGGTGTGGAGTTCGACGCCGACAATCCGGACCTGCTGCTGGACCAGCTGGGAACGGTGGCGCGTTTTGTGGGAGCCACCCTGCAGAACACCACCAACCCCACGCTGCTCAAGGGCGGCTACAAGCACAATGTCATCCCGGAATCGGCTGAGGCGCTCATCGACTGCCGCACCCTGCCGGGTCAGCAGGAGCATGTCCTGGAAATCGTGCGGGAACTGGCGGGAACCGGGGTGGATGTCAGCTACGTCCATAACGACGTGTCCCTTGAGGTCCCGTTCGCCGGCAACCTGGTGGACTCCATGATCGACGCCCTGCATTCGGAAGACCCTGGCGCCAAGGTGCTGCCGTACACGCTCTCCGGCGGCACGGACAACAAATCCCTCAGCAGGCTCGGTATCACCGGCTACGGCTTCGCACCCCTGATGCTGCCGGACGAACTGGATTTCACCGGCATGTTCCACGGCGTGGACGAGCGCGTCCCCGCGGACTCGCTCAAGTTCGGCGCCAGAGTGCTCAACACCCTGCTCACCAACTACTGAGCAGGCGGCCATGACCCCGGACGACGTCCTGCCGGACGAGCTGCTGGAACGCATCCGCGCCCGCGCCGCCGGATACGACCGGGACAACACGTTCTTCCACGAGGACCTGCAGGAGCTTGTGGAGGCCGGTTACCTGAAGCTATTTGTCCCCGCGGACGACGGCGGAAAAGGACTTGGGCTCGCGGCGGCGGCGCAGTGCCAGCGCAGACTGGCAACGGCTGCTCCCGCCACCGCGCTGGCGGTGAACATGCACCTGGTGTGGACCGGCGTCGCGCAGGTCCTCGCCGCACGCGGGGACTCTTCGCTGGACTTCGTCCTCAAGGAGGCTGCCGCCGGCGAAATCTTCGCTTTCGGCAATTCCGAAGCGGGCAACGATTCCGTCCTCTTCGACTCACGTACGGCGGCGGAGCCATTGCCCGGCGGCGGCTACGCGTTCACTGGAACCAAGATCTTCACCAGCCTCTCGCCCGCATGGACCAGGCTGGGGATCTTCGGGAAGGACCCGTCCGGCAGGGACGGCGACGGCGAACTCGTCCACGGTTTTATCACCCGGCAGACGCCGGGCTACCGGATCCTTGACGACTGGGACACACTCGGGATGCGCGCCAGCCAGTCCAATACCACGGTCCTGGAAGGCGTTGAAGTCCCGGCAGACCGGATCTTCCGCAAGCTCCCCGTGGGTCCCAACCGGGATCCCCTGATCTTCGCCATCTTCGCGTGCTTCGAGACGCTGCTGGCCGCCGTCTACACCGGCGTGGGGGAGCGTGCGCTGGCAGTGGGGGTGGAGGCTGCCAAACGGCGTACCTCATTCAAGAACGCCGGCCGAAGCTACGCGCAGGACCCGGACATCCGCTGGAAGGTCGCGGAAGCGGCGATGGCCATGGACCACCTCTACCCGCAGCTGGCAACGGTGACGGCCGACGTCGACAACCTCGCAGACCACGGCCCTCAGTGGTTCCCCAAGCTCGTCGGCCTGAAGGTCAACGCGACGGAAACGGCACGCCGTGTGGTGGACCTGGCCATCCGGGTCAGCGGGGGGTCAAGCTACTTTCGCGGCTCCGAGCTCGAGCGGCTGTACCGGGACGTCCTGGCGGGAATGTTCCACCCGTCCGACGACGAATCGGCCCACAACACGGTCGCCACGGCCTGGCTGGGGCCGCTGGAAGAGTAGGAGCTGGACAAGTGTTCTCTAGACGGTCCGCTGGACCTGCATGACTCGGCGGCGGAGCCAGAAGCGCCTGCCTCCGCCCATATACAGTTTGCTGCGCTCGAGCTCCCACTTGCCGTATTCGGAGTGCTCCACCAGGCGGCGGCGTGCCTCATGCAGTGAATCCACAGGGCTGACCGTCAGTACGAGGTACTCGTACTGCTTCGCATAGTCCCGTTCCCGCTGGACCGAGCTGGTGAGAAATTGTTCCTTCATTTGCTCTCCATTTTCGTCCTTTTCCGGCTAACGTGAAGTCATGAGCATCGATCCGCGTGTCGCGCTTCAGTCCTTGACCACCGCTTTGGAAGAACACCTTATAGCAGCATCGAACCGCCGCGGAGATGGAGATCCCTCCGTCGAGGCGGCTTTTTTTGCGGTTGCCGATGCCTTCGAAGTCTATGAGGACGCCCTCTACGAGGCCTACAACGAGGTCACCCCGCTGCAGGTCTTTGATGACGAGGACGAAGAGGATGAAGAGAGCGCCATCGATGACGAGGACCTGGAAATCGTCGAGGACCGGAACCTCTGACCCAAAAGCCGCACGGACCGGCCGAAGCCCTAGTTGACTGCTGAAGCGTCCTCCAGGGCGCAAGCAATTTCGGGCGGCAGCGGCGTCAACTGCGCATCCAGAATTTCCTTCAGCTGCGCAGGTGTGCGGGGCCCAACAATCGCGGTGGACACACCGTGCTGCGACAACAGCCAGCTAAGGGAAACATCCTGCGGTGTCCGGCCCAGACCTTTGGCTGCCATGCACACAGCTTCGACTGTCCTGGATGCCTTGCCGTCGAGGTAAGGCTCAACGTAGCCGGCCGCCGCCGCGGACGCTCCGCGGGAACCGGACGGGATGCTGCCGCGGTACTTGCCGGTGAGTACGCCGCGCCCCAGCGGCGCCCACGCCATAAGTCCCAGCCCGGCATCCTCGACGGCGGGAATCAGCTCCGCCTCCGGCTTCCGCTCCAGGAACGAATATTCCGCCTGGACAGCCACCAGTGGAAAGCCCGCAACGGCCGCTGCCTTGGCGGTCTGCCAGCCGTTGAAGTTCGAAACTCCGGCATAGCGGGCCCGGCCCGTCCGCACCGCGAACTCCAAAGCGGACAGCGTCTCGTCCAGCGGCACATTGCTGTCCCACGCCTGCGCGAACCAGATATCCACGTAGTCCGTGCCGAGCCTTGCCAGACTGGCTTCAAGGCCGCTGAGCATCGCGTTACGTGAGGTGTCCACGCCACGCCGGCCATCCGGCGTCGTCATTCCCGCTTTGGTGGAGATGGAAATCTCGGTGCGGGCCACCACGTCGCCCAGCAGGGAACCAATCATCGCCTCGGAGCGCCCGTCGGCGTAGGACGCCGCCGTGTCCACATGCCGGCCGCCCGCGTTCAGGAAGTTACGGAGCAGTTCCGAAGCGTCCTGTTCGTCCGTCTCGCCGGCCCAGGACATGGTGCCTAGGGAAAGGGCGGAAACTCGCAATCCACTGTTGCCGACGAAACGCTGCTGCATAGCAGCAAGCTTACGGGCAGAACCGGCGCTGCCATGCCGTAGGGTCTTAGCGTGAACTGGTTTGAGGCGGCCCTGTTGGGCCTTGTGCAGGGACTGACCGAATTTCTACCTATTTCATCGAGTGCGCACCTGAGGATTGTGGGGCAGTTCCTGCCCAATGCCGAGGATCCCGGCGCAGCTTTCACCGCCATCACCCAGCTCGGAACCGAAACCGCGGTGCTCATCTACTTCTGGCGGGACATTGTCCGGATCGTCAAGGCATGGGCAGGTTCATTGACCGGAAAAGTATCCCGGCAGGACCCGGACGCCCGGATGGGCTGGCTGGTCATCCTGGGCAGCCTTCCCATCATCGTCCTGGGCCTGCTGTTCCAGGACCAGATCGAATCCGTGCTTCGCAGCATGTGGATCGTCGCCACCATGCTGATTGTGTTCGGCCTGATCCTGGCCGTCGCAGACGCGGTGGGCAAGCAGAAACGCGACCTGAACCATCTCACCTACAAGCACGGCATCCTCTTTGGTTTCGCGCAGGCCATGGCCCTGATCCCCGGAGTGTCCCGGTCCGGCGGCACCATCACCGCCGGCCTCCTGATGGGCTACACCCGTGAAGCCGCCGCGCGCTACTCCTTCCTGCTGGCCATTCCGGCTGTTTTTGGCAGCGGACTCTTCCAGCTGTACAAAACATTGTCCAAGGAAGGCATCACTGGCCCTTACGGCCTGCCGGAAACAGCCCTCGCCACCGTCATCGCCCTCGTGGTGGGCTACGTCATCATCGGCTGGTTCCTCAAATTCGTTTCCACCCGCAGCTACCGCCTGTTTGTCTGGTACCGGATCCTCCTGGGCCTCGCCCTGTACCTGCTTCTCGGTTTCGGTGTCATCAGCGCCTAGCACTAGGCTTGGTCTGTGAAATCCTGGACTTCCCGCCCTGTCCCTGACGTGCCCGGCAACATGCCTGCCATCCGGTTGTTCGACACTGCCTTAGGGCGCGAGGTAGCCCTGGAACCGGACGGGCAGCCGTCCATGTATGTCTGCGGCATCACCCCTTATGACGCGACGCACATGGGGCATGCGGCCAGCTACGTCGCCTTCGATCTCCTGAACCGGGCCTGGCGGGACGCCGGCCATCCCGTGTCGTACGTCCAGAACGTCACGGACGTGGATGATCCGCTGCTGGAACGCGCCACGGCAACCGGCGTGGATTGGCGGGACCTTGCGGCCAGCCAGATCGAACTCTTCCAAACGGACATGGAGGCGCTGAACGTCCTCGCTCCGGACCACTACGTCGGCGCCGTCGAGTCCATCTCCCTGATCGTTCCGGAAGTAGAGCGCCTGGTCAGCCTCGGGCTGGCTTACAAGGTGGAGGGCACCAACGGCGAGCCTGACGGCGATGTCTATTACGACGTTGAAGCAGCCGGCAAGCAATCCGTGTCGCCGGACGCCTGGGCGCTGGGTTCCATCTCCGGGCTGGCCGAAAGCGAAATGCTGGAGCTTTTCGCCGAACGCGGCGGAGATCCCGGCCGGTCCGGCAAGCGGCAGGCGCTGGATCCGCTGCTGTGGCGGGTGGCGCGGGAAGGAGAGCCGAGCTGGCCCGGCGGCAGCCTCGGAGCAGGGCGGCCCGGCTGGCACATCGAATGCACGGTGATCGCGCAAAAGTACCTGCCCTCGCCCTTCACTGTCCAGGGCGGCGGCTCCGACCTCATATTCCCGCACCACGAGATGGGAGCGGGCCACGCCTATTCCCTGGCCGGTGTTCCGCTCGCAAAGCACTACGCCCACGCCGGAATGGTGGGCCTGGACGGCGAGAAGATGAGCAAGTCCAAGGGCAACCTGGTGCTGGTCTCCAAGCTGCGGGCCGCAGGCGAGGACCCGGCCGCCATCCGCCTGGCCATCCTTGCCCACCACTACCGTTCGGACTGGTCCTGGACTGAAGAAGGGTTCGAGGCGGCGAAAGCAGACCTTGCCGCGTGGCGCCAGGCGCTGGCCCACGCTCCCGCCGGCTCGGCATCCGCCCTGATTTCGGAGATGCGCGCAGCCCTGGCTGCCGACCTCAACGCTCCGGCGGCTGTTGCCGCTGTCTCCCATTGGGCTGAGCAGGCGAACGCCGGCTCAACCCCGGCCAGCGGCGAGGACCAGGCATTGGTGCGGGACGCCGTCGACGCCCTCCTCGGTATCCGCCTCTAAAGAGCTGCCTCCGGACCTGCCCGAATGGCAGGTCCGGAGGCAGTCTCAGGGCTCCCGCGGGCCTGTACCAGCTAGGGCCGGTCCTGGCCCCGGCGTTTGAGGTAGCGTTCAAACTCGCGGGCTATGGACTCACCCGTTGCTTCGGGAAGATCGGCCGTGTCCTTCGCTTCTTCAAGCTGCCGGACATAGGCTGCAATTTCGGGATCTTCGGTGGCCAGTTCGTCCACGCCCCGTTCCCACGCGTCGGCTTCCTCCGCCAGCTCGTGTGTGTCCAGCGGTGCCTGGAGGAGCTCCTCGATGCGGTGGAGGAGAGCCAGTTGCGCCTTGGGCGAAGGGGCTTGGGCAACGTAGTGCGGAACCGCCGCCCACAGCGAGACGGCGGGGATGCCGGCCAGCAGCGAAACCTCGGAGAGGACTCCCACGATGCCCACGGGCCCTTCATACTGCGGCGCTTCCAGGTTCATGCGTTCGCGCAGCGGCCCGTCGTCGGAGGAGGTACTCACGGGAATGGGCCGGCTGTGGGGAACGTCCGCCAGCAGGGCGCCCACCAGGATGACGTAATCAACATTCAGGGCTTCGGCATGGACCAGGAGTTCGGCCGTGTACGCGCGCCATTTATAGGACGGCTCGGTGCCCTGGACAAAGATGACGTCCACATTGGAATTGGGGGCGCTGGCTTTGTAGATGCGCGTGGAGGGCCACTTGATCTTGCGTTCGCCGGCAGCGTTCCTGCGGATGGTGGGGCGCGTGAACTGGAAATCGTAGTACTCGTCGGCGTCGATGGACGCCACCTTCTTGCCGCCCCACAGCTTGTTGAGGTACCGCAGCGAGTCGCTTGCGGCCTCGCCGGCATCATTCCAGCCTTCAAAGGCGGCAAGCATCACTGTCACGCGCTGTCCCTCAGGCACAGGCTGCAGGAACCGTTCGCGGGCGGGTCCTGCCCCCGGGTCGGTGGTGTCTCCCTCGAAGCTATTCATTTCTTCACCCTACGTCCAAGGAGCAGGGTGTTGCATTGAATGAAGCGCCGAAAAATGCACTGTCCGCGCCTTATACGGCAGCAACGGGTCCCGTATCCGCCCAAGGCGTAGCCCCAGCTCCCGTTCAGGCTGTCCCCGTAGACTGGGTGGATGCGACAGCCAGCCACACCTTCCCCGCTGAGAGCCGTCCTGTGGGACATGGACGGCACCATAGTGGACACCGAGCCCTACTGGATCGCAGCCGAGCACGCACTGGTTGAAGCCCACGGCGGAACCTGGTCCCATGAACAGGCCATGCAGCTGGTGGGCCAGTCGCTGACATTCTCCGCCGGTCTCCTCCAGCAGGCGGGAGTGGATCTGGGCATACGGCAAATTATCGACACGCTGACCGCCGAAGTGGTGGCGAGCGTCCGGCAGCAGGTGCCCTGGCGGCCGGGCGCCCGGGAACTGTTGGAAAACCTGCACCAGGCGGGCGTGAGGTGCGCGCTTGTCACCATGTCCGAGGGACCCCTGGCCCGTGAAGTGGTGGCCAGCCTTCCCCGCCCGTACTTCGAAGTGGTGGTCACCGGGGACTCGGTGGCGCAGGGCAAACCACACCCCGAGGCCTACCTGAAGGCAGTGGAACAGCTCCAGGAATCCGATCCGGACCTTTCCCTGAAGCACTGCGTTGCACTTGAAGACTCAACTCCGGGCGTGGCGGCCGCGGTGGCCTCCGGCGTGGCCACCGTTGCCATTCCACACATAGTCCCGCTGCCTGAAAGCGAACGCTACATTCTTTGGGATTCCCTGGCCGGCCGGTCCCTGGCCGATCTGGAGGACCTGCTCCTGGCCCGCTCCCTTCCGAAGGAATCCGCTGGGTACGAGCCTGCCCTGCATGAACCGGCAACACTGGAAGGGGCCGGAGCTCCGGGGGCCGTCCATGACTGAGACGGCCACTCCGGTCCGCCGTGAGGGCATCCCGCTGGGGCGGATTGCGGGCGTTCCGGTTGTCCTGGCCTATTCCTGGTTCATCATCGCCGCGTTCACGGTCATTGTTTTCGGGCCGGTCCTTGACCGGAGCAACCCGGCGCTCGGAGCGAGTGCGTACGTCATCGCGTTCGCCTATTCGGTGCTTCTGCTGATCTCAGTCCTGGTCCACGAACTCGCCCATGCCCTGACGGCCAGAATCTCCGGCTGGCCAACACAAAAAATTGTGCTCAATCTGTGGGGCGGACACACCCAGTTCGACAGCTTCACGGCCACTCCGGGACGCTCCGTCCTGGTGGCATTGGCCGGACCTGCCGCCAATTTTGTCCTGGCCGCCGGCGCCTGGCTGGTGCATGACTCCGACAGCCTGGGCAGTGTTGCTGAAATGCTCCTCAACATCTTTATGTGGTCCAACTTCGTCCTCGGCGTCTTCAACGTCCTTCCCGGACTGCCCCTGGACGGCGGGCGGCTGGTGGAGTCGGCTGTGTGGAAGGCCACCGGCAGCCAGGCCAAGGGCACGGTGGCGGCAGGCTGGGGTGGCCGCGTGATCGTGATCGTGCTCGGCTACTGGTTCATCCTCCGCCCTCTGTTGGCCGGCGGTTCACCTGACTTCGGCAACCTGATGATTACCATCCTGGTGGCCGGATTCCTGTGGATGGGTGCCTCCGCAGCCATCCAACAGGGAACCCTGCGGGGACGGCTGCACCTGGTCAGTGCGGCAGGATTGTCGACGCCGGCCGTCGGACTGCCAGCCACCGCATCAGTCCAGGAAGCACTCCGGATGGGAGCGTCGTCGTCTATCTCCGTAGTGGTCTGCGCCGCGGACGGGCGCCCGCAAGGCGTTGTGGATCCGGCCGCCCTGCAGTCCGTTCCGCCCGCAGCTGCCGGAACCACGCCTCTGAGTGCGGTGTCCTACGCCCTCGCCGCCGGAGCCTACGTGCCCGAATGGTCGAAAGGGCAGGAACTCCTGCACTTCCTGTCGCAGCTCGAAGGCCGGCACTACGCCGTCGTTGACCACAACGGCAAGGTGACCGGGCTGCTCTCGCAGGAAGCGGTACTGGCCGCCATTACCGGCAGGCGTCCGCGGCCGGATGGGCGCCCGCAGGGCAGGAACCGGTAGAGTTACCTGCCGGCAGTGCATTGCCGCCGCTACAGCCTGACGTCTTCAGCGACGTTCGCGCGGGGGCGCAACAGTTTTACAGGAGCGAGGAAAATCATGAGCAGCGAAACTGCCGTCAACGAAGCCGCCGCGGCAGCCCAACCCGGTGTTGGCCCCGGAGCCTCGCAGCCGGTAGGAGCTGCCCGCCGCCGCGGACCCTTCCGCGAAGGCGAACGCGTCCAGCTGACGGACGAGCGCGGCCGGATGAACACTGTCACGCTCGAACGGGGAGGCGCCTTCCATACCCACCGCGGCTTCCTGAACCACGATGACATCATCGGCAAGGTGGACGGCTCCGTTGTGGTGAACAACGTTGGCCAGCAGTACCAGACGCTGCGCCCGCTGCTCTCGGACTTCGTCCTCTCCATGCCCCGCGGCGCTGCCGTTGTCTATCCCAAGGATGCCGGCCAGATCATCACCATGGCGGACATTTTCCCGGGCGCCCGGGTAGTGGAGGCGGGCGTGGGGTCCGGCGCCCTGTCCATCTCCCTTCTTCGCGCGGTGGGGGACAGCGGTTACTTGCACTCCTTCGAACGGCGTGAAGAATTCGCGGACATCGCCCGCGGGAACGTCGAGACCATCTTCGGCGGCCCGCACCCGGCGTGGCAGATCACCCTGGGCGACTTCCAGGAGGAAGTTGTCCGGACAGAGGAGCCCGGCTCCGTGGACCGGGTGGTCCTGGATATGCTCGCTCCCTGGGAATGCCTTGACGCCGTGGCAACGGTCCTCGCGCCGGGCGGCGTATGGATCAACTACGTGGCCACCGTCACCCAATTGTCGCGGACAGCCGAAGCCATCCGCGCCGATGGCCGGTTCACCGAACCGGATGCCTGGGAGTCCATGGTTCGCGGCTGGCACCTCGAGGGCCTCGCCGTCCGCCCCGATCACCGGATGGTGGCGCACACCGGATTCCTGCTTGTCACACGCCGGCTGGCCGACGGCGTCACGGGCATCTCCGTCAAGCGCCGCCCTTCGAAGACGGACTTCAACGAAGAGGATGTCAACGCCTGGACACCCGGAGCAGTAGGGGAGCGGCTGGTCTCGGACAAGAAGCTCCGGCGCGCTGCCAGGGACGCGATTGCGGGGACGAACGTCGTGGACACGCCTTAGATCAAGATCTAGTCCATATTTCGGGAGTCTCCATCCCTACCTGCCATCTTGGGGCTAAGGTCTTAATAGAAGCGCAGGAAGGGGCTGATACATCGTGGAGACGCCAAACCAGGACTCCGGACGTACACCGGCAGAGCAGTCTGCCGCCAACGACCTCTCGGTTGCCGACCGCCAGGTCAACATCCTCCGGGACAAGCTCAGGCACATCGACCGGCAGTTGGCCGCGGCAACGCAGAACAACACCAAGCTGGTCACCATGCTTGAAGCCGCGAAGGCCGAGATTCTCCGGCTGAAGAACGCGTTGGACCAGGAAGGACAACCTCCTTACAGCTTTGGCACCATTCTCCAGCTGAATCCGCGGCGCCAGCCCTCTCCGGGCAACAGCGGGCAGGCAGCCACTGAAGAATCGGTGGACATCTTTAATGCGGGCCGGAAGATGCGGGTGGGCATCAGCCCCCTTGTGAACATCAACCAGCTGGCGGTGGGCCAGGAAGTCCTCCTCAACGAGGCACTGCTCGTTGTGGCCGGGCTTGGCTATGAGCGCGCAGGTGAACTGGCCACCCTGAAGGAAATGCTCGGCGCCGACCGCGTCCTCGTGGTGGGACGGGCCGACGAAGAGCGGGTGGTCCGGCTGTCCGGAGCGCTCCTGGCCGAAAAGCTCCGTGTGGGCGATGCCCTCTCGATCGACTCCAGGACCGGGTACGCGCTGGAGAAAGTGCCCCGGTCCGAGGTGGAGAACCTCGTCCTCGAAGAAGTCCCGGACATCACCTATGAGGATATCGGCGGGCTCGGACCGCAGATCGAGCAGATCCGCGACGCCGTTGAACTGCCGTTCCTGCACCCCGACCTTTACCGGGAACACGGGCTGAAGGCGCCCAAGGGCATCCTGCTCTACGGCCCTCCCGGCTGCGGCAAGACCCTCATCGCCAAGGCGGTGGCCAATTCGCTGGCCGCCCGCGCGGCAGAGCGCTCGGGAAACGTGGACCTCAAAAGCTACTTCCTGAACATCAAGGGCCCCGAGCTCCTGGACAAGTACGTGGGCGAAACCGAACGGCACATCCGCCTCATCTTTTCCCGCGCACGGGAGAAGGCGTCCGACGGCAGCCCCGTCGTGGTGTTTTTCGACGAGATGGATTCGTTGTTCCGCACGCGCGGCACGGGGATTTCCTCCGACGTCGAAACAACGATCGTGCCCCAGCTGCTGAGCGAGATCGATGGCGTTGAACGGCTGGACAACGTCATCGTCATTGGTGCGTCCAACCGCGAGGACATGATCGACCCCGCCATCCTCCGGCCCGGCCGGCTGGACGTCAAGGTCAAGATCCACCGCCCGGATGCCGAGGCGGCCGCAGACATCTTCAACAAGTACATCACCACGGACCTGCCGTTCCACGAGTCCGACCTCGCCGAGCACAACGGCGACGTCCAGGCCACGGTGGACGCCATGGTCCAGCGCACCGTGGAAGCGATGTACTCCACGGACAAGTCCAATGAATTCCTGGAAGTCACCTACGCCAACGGTGATACCGAGATGCTGTACTTCAAGGACTTTAACTCCGGCGCCGTGGTCCAGAACGTGGTGGACCGGGCCAAGAAGTACGCCATCAAGGACCTCCTCACCACGCACCAGAAGGGGCTTCGGATCGAGCACCTGCTCCGTGCCGTGGTGGACGAATTCCGCGAGCACGAAGACATGCCCAACACCACGAATCCGGACGACTGGGCACGTATCTCGGGCAAGAAGGGCGAGCGGATCACGTACATCCGCACCATCGTCCAGGGCAAGGCGGGCCAGGAGCCAGGAAAGTCGATCGAAACAATGCCGACCACAGGGCAGTATCTATGACGGCAGCGCAGGAACCCGCCGCCGGGGGCGCCCTCCCCGTGGGCGGGGCCATGCGTGTCATGGGAGCAGAAACCGAATACGGCATCCATGCGCCGTCCGCCCCGTCCGCCAACGCCACCATGATGAGCGCCCGCGTGGTGCAGGCGTATGCCCAGGTAACACGCCAGCGTGCCGCCGGCGGCGCGGAAACCCGGTGGGACTATACGGATGAAGAACCCCTGCACGACGCCCGCGGCTGGACCGTGGACAGGGGCTCGGCGCACCCCAGCCAACTCACTGACCAGCCACCGGTGCTGGATGCCGAAGCGGTGGCACTGGCCTACGGCCGGGAGGAGCTGGAGCTCGACGGGCAGGACGAGTCCGGCACCCTCCTCATGAATATGGTCCTCGGCAACGGGGCCAGGCTGTACGTGGACCACGCACACCCCGAGTACTCAAGCCCCGAGGTGACCAACCCCCGGGACGCAGTCACCTGGGACGCGGCGGGAGACCTCGTTGCCCTGGCCACGGTAAGGCGGCTGGCGGCAGACCCCGACCTGCCGCCCGTAAACCTGTACAAAAACAACACGGACAACAAATCCGTGTCCTACGGCTCTCACGAGAACTACCTCATGCCACGGTCGGTACCTTTTGGAGACATCGTCCGGGGCCTGACGCCCTTTTTTGTCAGCCGGCAGATCCTTTGTGGATCCGGCCGGGTAGGGATTGGCCAGGACGCATCGGCCCCGGGTTACCAGATCAGCCAGCGGGCCGATTTCTTCGAAGCCGAAGTGGGCCTGGAAACCACCATCCGGCGTCCCATCATCAACACCAGGGACGAGCCGCACGCGACGGCGGACAAGTACCGGCGCCTGCACGTGATCATTGGCGACGCCAACCTCAGCCAGGTCTCCAACTACCTGAAATTCGGGACCACCTCCCTGGTCCTCAGCCTGATCGAGGCAGGTCTTGCACCGAAGGTTGAGGTCCACGAACCCGTCTCCGCCCTGCAGGCAATCAGCCACGATACCTCCCTGACCGCCACCGTCCGGCTCTCCGACGGCAGGCGGGTTACGGCCCTGGACCTGCAATGGATGTACCACGAGGCAGCGGCCAAGCTGGCGCAGGACACCGGCGTGGGCGACGCCCTGGACGGTGACGGGCACACGCATGACGTCTTGGACCGCTGGGCCATGGTGCTCACCCAGCTGGACAACGACCGGGCAGCGGCCGCCAGCTCCGTGGAATGGGTTGCCAAGCTCTCGCTCCTGGAGGGTTACCGCGACCGGGACGGACTTCAGTGGAACGATGCCCGGCTGGGGCTGATCGACCTCCAATGGGCGGACATCAGGCCCGAGAAGGGCCTCTACTACCGTCTCCTGGCCAGGAACCGCATGGACAGGGTCGTCGACGACGCCGCCATAGCAGCGGCGGTGGCCGAGCCGCCGTCGGACACCCGCGCGTTCTTCCGGGGGAAGTGCGTCAGCAGCTTCGGCAAGGACGTGGTGGGGGCCAGCTGGGACTCGGTGATCTTCGATGTCCCGGGCTACGGAAGGCTCCAGCGCGTGCCCACCCGGGAACCCTTGAAAGGAACCAAAGCGTTGACCGGCGCGTTGTTCGCACGCTACCGGGAAGCAGGCCCGTTCCTTGGAGAGCTGCTGGGACACAGCACCGCTCCGCCTGCGGCATAAACCGCGCCGGACGGACCGCTTCGTGGCAGGATGGGCATATCGGAAGATCCGCCGGATCTGACGACAGGAAAGGGAGAGGTAACAATGGCAGGCCAGGAGCAGCAGCAGCCACAATCGCGCGACGACCAGGTCGACGAGGACATCCCCGAGGCACCCCCGGCGCCGCCCGAAGCACAGGCATCAGCAGCCACCGAAGGGGTCGATGACCTTCTCGACGAAATCGATGGAGTGCTGGAATCCAACGCCGAGGAGTTCGTGCGCGCCTTCGTCCAAAAAGGCGGCCAGTAACCCGGACCGGAGGGTGGCGGAAGCCGCGGCCGGCCGGAATCTGTACCGACGTTGAAGAACTACGTTCAAGGAGTGCATGAGTGCAGGAATCAACCGCCAACCGGGTAGCCGCCAACGCCACCTCGTCCTTCACCGAACATCTGCAACGGGACCGGCCCGAGCTCCTGCCCTATAACAGGGGACTCCAGTCGGCTGCGCCCGGCGCCGCTCCGCTGCAGGTGCCGCATGCCACCACCATCGTCGCGTTGAGCTATGCCGGCGGTGTGCTGATGGCGGGGGACCGGCGGGCCACCATGGGCAACGTGATTGCCAGCAGGCACATTGAAAAGGTTTTTCCGGCGGACCGTTACTCCGTCCTGGGGATCGCCGGTACTGCCGGCATCGCCATAGACCTCACCCGCCTGTTCCAGGTGGAACTCGAACACTACGAGAAGATCGAAGGCACGCTGCTCAGCCTGGAAGGCAAGGCCAACCGGCTGGGGGCAATGATCCGCGGCAACCTTCCCCTGGCACTGCAAGGGCTCGCCGTAGTGCCGCTCTTTGCCGGCTTCGACACCAGTGCCGGCGTCGGGAGGCTTTTCTCCTACGACGTCACCGGCGGCCGGTACGAAGAACACGAGCACCATACGGTGGGCTCGGGTTCGGTCTTTGCCCGGGGGGCCCTGAAGAAGCTGTGGCGGCCCAACCTGAACGAGGCCGAAGCCGTCTCCGTCGCCGTCGAAGCCCTCTACGACGCGGCCGACGACGATTCGGCGACCGGCGGCCCGGACACCGTCCGGAAGTTGTGGCCAGTGATTTACACCGTGGACAGGACTGGTGCCCGGCGGGTGGCTGAAAACGAACTCGCTGCCGCCGCGACCAACGTCATCGAATCCCGTACCAACGCTGGACGGGAGGCCTGACAATGACACAGCAATTTTATGTATCACCTGAGCAGCTGATGAAGGACCGTGCGGATTTCGCACGGAAGGGCATTGCCCGCGGCCGGTCTGTCGCCGTGATCAGCTGCGCGGACGGCATCGCGCTGGTAGCCGAGAACCCCTCGCCGTCCCTGCACAAGATCGGCGAGATTTACGACAAGATCGCGTTCGCCGCCGTCGGAAAATACAACGAATTCGAAAGCCTCCGGCAGGCCGGGGTGCGGTACGCCGATGTCCGTGGCTACTCCTACGACCGCGAGGACGTCACAGCCCGCGGGCTGGCGAGTGTTTACGCACAAAGCCTGGGCGCCGTGTTCACCGCAGAACAGAAGCCCTTCGAGGTGGAACTGGCAGTAGCGGAGGTGGGCCCCACACAGGCTGAGGACCATCTCTACCGGCTGACTTTCGATGGTTCCATCGCGGACGAACACCAGTTCGTAGTCATGGGCGGACAGGCGGACAAGGTATCCTCGGCCATCGATGAGGGGTGGCGCAGTTCGCTCAGCTTCGCCGATGCCCTCCGGCTGGCCATGGCCGCGCTCGTCCCGGCCACCGAGTCTGATGCCCAGCCGAAGGCATTGCCGGCCACGGCGGTTGAAGTTGCCGTCCTGGACAGGCAGTCGGAGAGTTCACGCGGTTCACGGCGCGCTTTCCGCCGGCTTGACGACGCGGATATCACTGCACTGCTGGCCTAGGAGGAAACATGGACAAGAGAATCTTCGGTATCGAAACGGAATTCGGGATTTCGTATTCCAGCCCCGACTCGAGGCCTCTTGCCCCCGAGGAGGTGGCCCGGTATCTCTTCCGCAAGGTGGTCAGCTGGGGCCGGTCATCCAACGTCTTCCTCACCAACGGCTCACGGCTGTACCTGGATGTAGGGTCGCACCCCGAATATGCCACAGCCGAGTGTGACGACCTCGCGCAGTTGATCGCCCATGACCGTGCCGGAGAACTGATCCTCGATGACCTGGTGGACGAGGCCCAGGCACGGCTCGCGGCGGAGGGCTTCAACGGCACGGTCTACCTTTTCAAGAACAACACGGACTCGGCCGGGAACTCCTACGGCAGCCACGAGAACTACCTGATTCCCCGCCGCGGGGAATTCTCCAGGCTCGCCGAGATCCTGATTCCTTTCCTGGTGACCCGTCAGCTTATTGCCGGGGCGGGGAAGATCCTCAAGACCCCGCACGGGGCCACCTTCGCCTTCTCGCAGCGGGCAGACCACATCTGGGAAGGGGTGTCATCGGCCACCACCCGGTCACGGCCCATCATCAACACCAGGGACGAGCCGCACGCGGACGCCGAGTTCTACCGGCGGCTGCACGTTATTGTGGGTGACTCGAACATGTCCGAAGCCACGGCCCTGATGAAAGTGGGCACCGTGGACCTGGTCCTGCGCATGATCGAGGCCGGGGTGATCATGCGGGACATGCGGATGGAAAACCCCATCCGCAGCATCCGTGAAATCTCCCACGACCTCAGCGGCCGGGCATTGGTCCGGCTTGCCAACGGGCGCCAACTGACGGCATTGGAGATCCAGCAGGAATACCTGACCAAGGTGACGGCGTTCGTCAAAGAGCACGGCGCGCACAACCCGCATGTTCCCTTGATCCTTGACCTGTGGGAGCGGACCCTGAAGGCCATCGAAAGCGGTGACACCCGCGGCATTGACACGGAGATCGACTGGGCCATCAAGAAGAAGTTGATGGACAACTACCGCGAACGCCACGGGCTGGGCCTGGACGCCCCGCGCATAGCCCAGCTGGACCTCACCTACCATGACATTTCCCGCAGCCGGGGCCTGTATTACCTTCTGCAGTCCCGCGGGGCAGTGCGGCGGATCGTGGACGATACCGTCATCAAGGACGCCGTGGACGCACCCCCGCAAACAACGCGGGCGAAACTTCGGGGTGATTTCGTCCGGCGGGCCCAGGAGCTGGGCCGGGACTACACCGTGGACTGGGTGCACCTGAAACTGAATGACAGGGCCCACCAGACCATCCTGTGCAAGGATCCCTTCCGCAGCGTTGATGACCGGGTGGACGCTCTTCTGGACTCTATGGGCTGACACTCAGGTTCGGAGGCTATTCTGGATAGGGCCTTTAATCGGGCCCTTCCGCGGTGCTGCCCGCCCAGGCGTGGATCGCCGCCTCCATCCTGCCCCGACGAAAGTTCTCTTACGTGCGCCGACTACTAGCAATCCTTCTTCCCGCTCTGCTGCTGCTCACCGCCTGCGGCGGTTCTTCGGCAGGGCCGGAACCCACCAGCAAGCCTGCTGGCGAGACTGCGAAGTTCGACTCCCTCAAACTGACTGACAACGGGGACAAAAAGGCCCCTGGCGTGGAATTCGACAAGCCGCTGGAAGTGGCCGACCCCACTATCAAGGTGGTCACCGAGGGCAGCGGCGAACCAGTGAAGGCCAACCAGATCGCCAACATCTCAATCCTGGCCCTGAACGGCAGCGACGGGTCCACGCTGGAAGATACGTTCGCCGGCGAGCCAGAACCGCTCGAACTGGACGAGAAACTGAAGACCGGCAGCGAGGTCATCTACAACGCGTTCGTTGGCGCGAAGGTAGGCTCCAGCCTTGCACTGGCTGTGCCCGGCCAGCAGGGTGCAGCTGCCCCCAGCCCCTCTGACGGCGCCAGCCCTGCCCCGTCTCCTGCAGCCCAGCCCACCCAGCTGCTGATTATCAAAATCCTTTCTGCAACAGACGTGACCCCTGCGCTGGAGAAGCCCGAAGGTGAAACAGTCACCCCGCCCGCAGGCCTGCCCACCGTCACTGAAAAGGACGGCGTCCCCGAGATCTCGGTCGAAGGCGTTGCTGCTCCCACTGCCCTCGTCTCCCAGGACCTGATCAAGGGCACCGGGGCCACGGTTAAGGAAACCGACACCCTGACCGTAAACTACGTCGGCGTCACCCTGGCAGGCGGAACCAAGTTCGACTCAAGCTTCGACCGTGGCGAGCCGGCAACTTTCCCGCTCACCGGCGTGATCAAGGGCTGGACCCAGGGCCTGGCCGGCAAGACAGTGGGCTCCCGGGTCCTGCTGGTCATCCCCAAGGACCTGGCATACGGCGAAGCGGGCCAGGGCGAGGCCAAGGGCGACCTTGTCTTCGTAGTGGACATCCTCGGAGCCAAGTAGCAACAATGGCAACAGGCCCGGCCATCACCGCGGCATCCCACAGCAGCACACCATCTGCCAGACACCTAGGAGCAACCATGTCATTTGGACAGCGGGACTTTGACCGCCAGAAGCCCGAGATCGATTTTCCCGAGGGCGATGTCCCCACGGAACTCGTTATCACCGACCTCATTGAGGGGGACGGCCGTGAAGCCCAAGCCGGGGACACCGTCTCCACCCACTATGTGGGCGTCGCCTGGTCCACCGGCGAGGAATTCGACGCATCCTGGGGCCGCGGCGCGCCGCTGGACTTCCGGGTAGGCGTTGGCCAGGTCATCCAGGGCTGGGACCAGGGCCTGCTGGGCATGAAGGTGGGCGGCCGCCGCCGCCTTGAAATCCCCTCCGAGCTTGCCTACGGTTCCCGTGGTGCCGGTGGAGCCATCAAGCCCAATGAAGCCCTGATCTTCGTGGTTGACCTGGTGGCAGTGCGCTGACCCAGGTTCCCCCGAACTTCTCGAAGCGCGGCAGCAACAGGACCCAGGTGTCCTGTTGCTGCCGCGCTTCCTGCGTTCCGGCGCGGAGTTTAGTAACGTAACCAGAGTGTCCGCATCCCGTACTGAACGCCTCCTCAACCTGCTGATCGCGCTGCTCAATACCAAGTACGGCCTGCGCCGCAGCGAACTGCGGGACACGGTCTACCGCACCATTCCCGGCAATGAAGCGTCCTTTGGCCGGATGTTCGAGCGGGACAAGGCCGATCTTCGCAAGTTCGGCTTTGACGTGGAGACCCTGACGGACCTGGGCTGGAGCGAGGATGATCCCGCAACCACCCGCTACCGGATCGGCAAGGAGTCCAACCGCCTGCCGGACGTGGAACTGGGCCCGGAAGAGTGGACCGTCCTGCTCCTTGCTTCCCAGCTCTGGGAACGTGCGGCGCTTGGCACCGCAGCCCAGAGCGCGTTGCGGAAGCTGCAGGCGTCCGGTGCAGCCGCCGACGTCCAACTGCCCCCTGGGGTCCAGCCGAGGATCAAGCCCGCAGGCCAGGCTTTTGACGACCTCCTTGCAGCCATGCACGCCAGGCATCCCGTCGCGTTCACCTACCTCGCGGGCAGTACGGGCAGCGAAGAACAACGGACTGTGGAGCCCTGGGGCCTGGGAAGCCGCTTCGGCCACTGGTACCTGATGGGTTATGACCGCGCCAGGAAAGCGCCCCGCCAATTCCGGCTCTCCCGTTTCACCAGCGCGGTGGCAACCCTCGAACGCGAGCAGTTCAGCCCTCCGCGCGACTTCAATATCCGCCAGGAACTGGAACGCCTGCCCGAACTGCCGCTCCGCACCGCCGTCGTGGACGTCCGCGCAGGACGCCTCCTGGCACTGCGGCGCCGGGGTGTGGCAATGGAGGATGCGGCACAGGCAGCACCCCAGGAATACGGACCCTTGCCCAGGCCTGAGCCAGGCTATGAGCGGCTCAGCCTGCAATACAGGGATCCGGAGAGCCTGGCCGAAGAGCTTGCCTCCTACGGGCCCGATGCCCTTGCGGTGGCTCCAGCCGAACTCGCCGACGCCGTCCGGCGCCGGCTCCGGGCAGCTGCTGACTTCAGCAACGCGCCGGTTCCCGCCTTCCGGTTTGCTGCCGCACCGGCCCGGCCTGTGCGTGTACGCACCTCCGAGGACCAGCTCAAGCGCATGCTGGAGCTGGTGCCCTTCCTGGTGCACCACCAGGGCCTGCACATCCAGGACGTTGCGGAGCATTTCGGCATCAGCCGGAAAGAGCTGGAGGATGACCTGCAAATCCTCATCTGTTCAGGGCTCCCGGAGGGTTACCCCGACGATCTGCTCGACATCCAGTGGGAAAACGACCACGTCTACATCACCCAGGATCTGGACCTGAAGAAGCCGGTCCGCTTCACGGTGGAGGAAGCCTGTGCCCTCCTGACCGGGCTGGAATCACTGAACGGGCTGCCGGGGGCGGCCGAGGGCGGCGCCCTGGAATCGGTGACCCTCAAACTGCTGGCGGCCGCGGGCGAGGAAGGGCTTCGGGCGGCTTCAGTGGCAGGCCCGGAAGTAGCGCCCGCGGAGGCAGCGACGCATGCCATGGTCAGGCAGGCCATCGAGTCCCGGGCCCAGCTGCGCCTGACGTACCTGTCCCCGCAGAGGGACACGGTGTCTGAGCGGGACGTTGATCCGCTGCGACTGTACTCGCTGGACAACATCTGGTACTTCGAGGCCTACTGCCATTCAGTGGAGGACGTGCGGAATTTCAGGCTGGACCGGGTCCATGACCTCCACCCCAACGGCCTGCCCATCCCGGCCGCAACCAAGCCTTCAGAGGGCGTCCCGGCAAAGCTCTTCACGCCCAGTGACGACGATACAGTGGTGACCGTCCAGCTCACCCGGCAGGGGAGGGGGCTCGCGGACGACTATTATGCTGAGCGCACAGCCGAGCTCGACGACGGCGGGCTGGTGGCCGAAATCCGCTTCGGCAACACCGGCTGGTTGCCGATGTTCGTGGCCCAGCACGGTGGCTCCGCCCGCATCCTGGCTCCGGCCGGCCTGGCGGACGCGGCCCGAAACTGGCTGGCGGCATCGCTGGCAACGTACGGCGGCTAGATGTACTGTCCCGGCAGGTTAGTGACACGGGGATTGATTTGACGCAATAAGAGGACCTCCGGGTGTTGTGTGGTGCTTGTCGAGAGCAAACACAAA